>CAXTLR010000011.1:0-126301 GCA_964245195.1 uncultured Acidobacteriaceae bacterium
GAAATAGCTGCGCTACACTAACTCATCCAGCGGCACAAAAGATCGGGCACTCCACCCATGAGCGTGGTCGCCCCGGAAAAGTCCATCGTGCCTTGAGCGTGGGCTGCGGTCGCAAAGGTGAGAGCAATCAGGGTTGGAGCCATCACTGGCGCAGCGTGCACGAGTGATGGCTTTGAGAACGGCGAGGCATTGCGCCTGCCGAGGCGATTGAGACGGTTTACAGCGCGGTTCCTGCTAGTCATCGGCATCTCCATCGACTGGGTTTCAGTCGTGATATGTCGTGACTTTAGGTCGCGGAAACCTCACTGTCTAATGCTTATTCCGAATGCAAACATACGTCTCGCGTATGTCTGCATTCAGGCTGCGCTTCGCCCACTTTGGGCTGGCGATTCCGTCACTCGCCCGCTCGGTTTCTTGGGCACTTCCGGCCGCACTGCATCCGCATAGCGCTGAGCCAGGTTGTAGGCAAGCAATTGCAGCACTGGCCGCTGTTGGGCCAGTTTGCAAACGAAGGCCGTGGTTACGCGAAGCGAAAGATCTGCAATGGGGCGCGTCACAAGGTGCTTGGAAAGTGGTGTGCTGTCGCGTATGAGCCCGAGTCCCTTGCGCGTTTCGACCAGATATTGCAGCTCAGATGGAGCCGACACAAACGATGACGGCTTTAGAGTGATCCCCGCCTTCGTAAGCTTCTTCAAGAGCTTGTCGTAGAACAGCGGATGATGTGCCCGCGCGAAGATGATACTCAGCCGGTTGTTGAGAGCCGATCGCGGGACAGTCTCCTCCTGAGCGAGTGGGTCATCCGCTCGAAGGCAAACGAGAATGTTCTCAGAGCGAATCCTCTGAACAAACAGGCCCTCCTCGTCGATGGGGAGGCTCACCAAAGCGGCTTCAAGTTCACCTCCCAAGATCATAGGAAGCAAATCGCCAGAGCATTCGCTCGTGGGATCGATCTTACCCTCCGGAACCAGCTCACAAAAGGCATCCATGGCGGTAGACACAAGATCATGATTGATGAACGGTGAATAGCCGAAGCGGAGCGGAAGTTCGACACCAGAATGCTTTGTCGATGTCGCCTTGACCGCTTGAGTACGCAGACTCAAGAGATTTCTCGCAAATGGCAGCAATGCACGTCCGGCAGCGGTGAGCCCCGATCCTGCGTTGCTTCGATTGAATAACGAGACGCCCATTCCATCTTCAAGTTGATTGATGGAACGAGTGAGGTTTGGCTGTGTGGTGTGTATTTTTGTCGCCGCTCTGCCGAAGTTGCATTCCTCGGCCAGAGCGATGAAGTGAGTGAGATGGCGGAACTCAGGACCCTCATACATGATTGCACCAACCTTTTTGGCTATACTCGGCGGGCCGTAGCGTGCGCGGTCAGCTGATGCGTAAGTCTTAGGATGCGTTGTCAATCGGAGGCGTTATCTAAGTAGATTCCCAAGCTGTTTTCCGAAGCAACCCTTCGCGCGTTGTTGAAATTTAGGCTTTATTCCATACGCCTGACGTATGAAGACATACGGATTTGGCATTAGACATCCCGAGGGCTCGTATCGGAACCTGAATGGGCAGGCGTACCGAGATCGCCCTGTCCCCGGAGTACAGCCATGAATGACATCAACGTCACCGAGAGAAAGCGACCCGGAAGAGTCACCCTTCCGCCTGAGGAAAAGCTGCTCGTCGGCAGAGAAGAAGCGGCGTCAATGCTGTCAATCAGTTGCAGAGCCTTGGACTATTTGGTCGCAAATAAGCAGCTAACGACACGGCGGATTGGAGCACGGGTCCTGATTCCGACCTCCGACCTTCGACGTTTCTCTCGCGGAGATCATCCTGAACGTCTTGCCGGTTAGGCCGCGAGCGGTTTCTCCAACATCCGGATACGAGCGCGCCCCTCTTCATTTTTTGCTCTCAGTGTTTCAATAAATCGAGCTTCTCGATTGCCGCCTGATTGTGTTCAGGAGCCAGGTGGGCGTACCGAACCGTCATTGAGATTGTCTTATGTCCTGCTAGTTCCTGGGCTGTTCTCAAATCGACTCCGGCCATGACGAGGCGACTAATAAACGTGTGCCGAAGACAATGCCACGTGAAGTTTTGAATTCCCGCGTCCTTGATGCAAAGGTCAAACCAAGAACGGGAGTCGTTCAGGTCTTTTCCGTACTTCGACTGGCACACTCGACCTTCGTGAGGCCGGTTCTCAAAGAGCGCTTCCATCGCGGCGATACACGACTTGTTCATCGGTATCTCACGGCTGCTACCGTTCTTCGTCTCTTCGAGCAGAATGCGCTTGCGCCGGAAAGATACCTGGGCCCATTCAAGGCTGTATTGCTCGCCCTTACGCATGCCAGTATTCAGCCCGATGTCCAACTCCTGCATGTGTTGCGGACAGCGCTTCGAGATCGCGTCGCGAAGTCTCACTTCCTCGTCGGCTGACAAGAAGCGAAGGCGCGCATTCTTCTCAGGGCGTTGCTCAACCAACCGGGCGGGATTGCTTGAAACTTTTCCGTCAGCGTACGCGATCTTGAACGTTTTTCCGAAGACGTTCTTATAGCGGTTCTTGGTCGCCGGAGACCAGTCATGTCCCTTCAACCAGGCGTCAATCTCCGAGGGCTTGATTTCATCCGCGACGCGATCACCGAAATCTTTGAGGATGATGTTCATCCGGATGCGGAAGTTCTTGATGTCCTTCCGGCCATGCTCGATGTACCACTCAAGCGCGTGCTTGCCGAGCGCCTCGAACTTCACTCCCTTGCTCTTCATGTTGTTCGGCAGCTTCACGCCGCGCAGGGCATCGGCCTTGCGAATCTTGTACAGGTCGCTGGCGTCCTTCTTGCGACCAACCTTCTCGCGCCGCTCACGCCCATCGATGGTGTAGCGAATCCACCAGATGTCAGATCCTGGGTCTTTCTCGAAGACGCCGCGCTCCTTCTTGGTTGATCTCCTGGGCATCTCCGACACCTCCTAATCCAAATTAGCAAATTAGGTACAAACCGGCACCAAAACCGGCACCAGCACTTTTCGGACATGAAAAAGCCTCTCGGGCTGAGAGGCTTTGGTCTTCGTAACCTATTCATTTTGTTAAGCTTATCTTGGTGCCGGGAGGGGGGGTCGAACCCCCACGACCTTGCGGTCGGCGGATTTTGAGTCCGCTGCGTCTGCCAGTTCCGCCATCCCGGCGCTTCGCGTCCGGCGAACCATCCGACTGTAGGACAGCCTGACCGCTGCGAACGTTTCCTTAGTATGGCACGGCAAACAAAGCGGCTCAAGTAACGGCCAACAGCCACGTTTGTGGGATAGGCGGCAGCAAGGTGCAACGCTAATCTGAGAGCCGTGAGCGCCGTTGCGGAACTTGAACAGGCACAAAGACGATCGGGCACTGCCGCCCGGGATGCCACGCGACCGCGGGGCAGGGAGCGGATGGCAGAGGCATGCATTGTCATGCTGCTCTATGCTGTGCCGGCGCTGGTCTGCGCCCACGCGGCCTGCGTCACGGACCCGGACGTCTGGTGGCATCTTCGCAGCGCGCAGTGGATCGTGGAGCACCGTGCCATTCCGCGCGCCGATCCGTTCACAAGCTTCGCCGCAGGCAAACCCTGGGCAGCCTATAGCTGGCTCTTTGAGCTTTTGATCCTGCAACTGTTTACGCGATTCGGTCTGCTGGGGATCGTGGTGTATTCAACAGCGATGCTGGCTGCAATTACCTGCGCCCTCTATTGCTTGGTGCGGCGTCTCTGTCCGGACTTTAGCGTTACGGTGCTGCTTACGCTGGCCGCGACCCTCAGTCTCGGGCGTCTATATACGCCGCGTCCCTGGCACTTCTCCATCCTTTTTCTCATTCTGGAATTGCAGATCCTCTATCGCGTTCGTCGCGAAAGACAAGTGGCCGTCTTGGCGTGGCTTCCCGTGCTGTTTGCTCTCTGGGCGAACCTTCACATTCAGTTTGTCGACGGTCTTCTCCTGCTGGCTGCGGCGAGTGTCGAAGCAGTGGCGAGCCGTTGGACGGCCCGGTCTGCTCAGCCCGCGCGCGCGGCTCCCTTGCTGGGAGCTTTGGTCGGGTCTGTGCTGGCAACCTGCGTCAATCCATATGGATGGCATTTGTATCGAGCCGCATACGATCTGGCCGCGCAACCAGGCGTGCTAAACCATGTCAGCGAGCTGCAGGCCATTCCGTTTCGCGGTATGCCCGATTACGGGGTGCTCTTACTGGCACTAGGAGCAGCGGTCGTTCTTGGCTGGGAGCGGCGCGTGAGCTTGTTTGAGGGCGCGAGCTTCGGGTTGGCGTGCTGGCTTGCGTTCCGTTCGCAACGCGACGTGTGGATCCTTACTGTGGTCGCCAGTGCGGTGATTGCGTCGCGTGTCAGTCAGCGGCTTCGTCAACCTGCTTCTGCTTCAACTTCGCCGGCCTCGCCCGTTCTTGCTGCGCTGACCTGCATCGGACCGGCCCTGATTCTGTGGGTTGGCTTTCGTGCGCTTCATCTCAACAACAGCCGCCTTGCAGACGATCTTGCGAAGGAGATGCCGGTCCGTGCGGTCGAAGCGGTGCGTTCCAGAGGATACGCCGGCCCGCTCTACAATGACTATTCCTGGGGAGGATACCTGATGTGGAGCCTGCGCCTGCCTGTCAGTCTCGACGGCCGCGCGGCGCTTGCAGGGGATGAGCGGCTGGATCGTTATATCGCAACGTGGAGCGCCGAGCCCACCTGGAAGACGGACCAGGATCTGATGGCGGCAGGCCTTGTGATTGGGCCGGTGAAGGCGCCGCTCGTCCAGGTTCTACGTCTCGACCCGCGCTTTCAATTGGCCTATGAAGACAAGGTAGCCGCCGTCTTTCTCACCGCCAGGCAGCAGGCAAGCAACGCTCGTTAACCTCAACTTATGAACTTACTGCGGAGGCTTCGGTGCGGGTGTGGGCTGAGAGCCTCCGCCAAAGAGACGTTTGAAAAAGTTCCGCTTCGGAGGTGAATTCGGATCGGAAGGCTCGGTCGAATCGGAAGAGCCGCCGTTGAGCATCTGGTCCACGATCGATTGACTAGACTGGCCCATGCGTGAGCAGGAGCCGGGAGGGACGGTGCCGGTGAGGAACGCTGCCGTGTAGTCGTTCGGGCAAGTCTCATCCGCAGGTAGACTCGAGACCCGGTCGAGACGAACGTCTGTGACGCCATCGGGCCTCGTGAAGTCATGGACGTCGGAGTACTGCGGCAATTTGATGGCTCGGTTCATGAACTCCGCCCAGAGAGGAGCGGCGGCGAGCGCGCCCTGCAGCTTGACGTCGGTGTAGTCATCGTTGCCGATCCAGACGATGCAGATGAGGTTCGAGGTGTAGCCGGCGAACCACGCGTCGTGCGAGGTGCCGGTCTTGCCCGCTGCCGGAGCCTTGAAGCCGCGGGCGCGCACGGTAGACGCTGTGCCGCGCGCCATCACGCCCTGCAGCAGCGATTGGGTGAGGTACGCGACGCGGGAGTCGAGAACCTGCGTGGCGACGGGAGCGAAGTCGGCAACGACATCGCCGCTGTTATTGCGAACGCTGGCCAGCATCCACGGCGTCAGATGGACGCCATTGTTTGCAAAAACCGTGTAGGCGCCGGCCATATCGATGGGGGTCGCATTATAGGTTCCGATAGCCATCGACGGAGTCGGCTTGGCTTGCGTGATGCCGGAGGCGCGCGCGAGCTGGGCCACGTTTTCATAACCGACCTGCCGGGCAAGAGCGATGGTGGCGATGTTAAGCGAGTGTGCGAGAGCGTCGGCGGCGGTGACCATGCCAGGGTATTCGCCCCTTTCGAAGTTGCCCGGAACATACGATTGACCGTTGGTGCCGAAGTCCTGCGGGTCGTCGTTGATGCGGGTCACGGCGGTGAAGGGGCCTTCGCCATCGAGGTTCGTGCCGTTGATCGATGTGTTGAAAGCTGTCGCGTAGACGAACGGTTTGAAGATGGAGCCAGTAGGGCGTTGCGCGACGGCGTGATTGAGCTGCGAGGTGCCGTAATTGCGCCCGCCGACGAGCGCCAGAACCTGCCCGGTGTGCGGATTCAGCGCGAGAAGCGCAACCTGCGGATAGGTGATGGGGCCGGACTGCTTGCCGTGTAGTCTGCGTACCTGTTCGTCGACGTTGTGCATGCCGATCTCGACCGCTTCCGATGCGACGCGCTGCAGCTGTGGGTCGAGCGAGGTGTAGATGCGCAAAGACTGCCGGCTCAGGTCATCGCCGAGCCGCTGGACCAGCTGTTCATGAACGAGGTCGACGAAGTAGGGAGCTTCGCTGGCGTCCACGTTGGGTGGCGCCAGCCGAAGCGGCTCGGCCTTTGCGCGGGTCGCCTGCGCTTCGGTCAGCGCGCCGGTTTCGACCATCGAGTCCAGCACGACGTTGCGGCGCTCCATGGCGCGATCCGGGTGGCGGTACGGGTTGAGTCGGCTGGGTGATTGGATGGTCCCGGCGAGCAGGGCGCTTTCGGCAACATCGAGCCGGCCGAGATCCTTGCCGAAGAAGGCCTGCGCTGCCTCGCCGAAGCCGTTGATCGCGAAGGAACCGCGCTGGCCGAGCGGAACATAGTTGGCGTACATCTCAAAGATCTGCTGCTTGTTGAAGCGCGATTCGAGCTGGTACGTGATCATGATCTCGCGCAGCTTGCGGGAGTATTTTTTCTCTGGCGTAAGAAAAAAGCCGCGCGCGAGTTGTTGCGTGATGGTGGAGCCGCCGCACTCCTTTTGGCGCGACATCAAATCCTGGTAGGCGCATTTCGCGGTGCGCAGATAGTTGACGCCGCCATGCTCGAAGAAGCGGCGGTCCTCGATGGCGACGACGGCCTCGACCATGCGCGGCGGGATCTCCCTGAAGGTGACCAGCCGGCGCTTGGTGCGGTTCTTGTCTTCAGAGAGCGCGGCGATTAGCTGTGGCTCGAGCTCATAGGCTTTGAGCGGCGCGCCGTTGTCGGCCGTGATGCTGATGACTTGTTCGCCATCGGTGGCGATGGTGGCGCCGTCGGTGGTGTGGAACGACTGCGGGCCGGGCTTGATGAGGATCGAGTCAGGACGCTGGTCGAAGGTGCCAAGCTCGGAGTTGGTGTTGTATCCGGCGGAGCGGAGGTCGGCGGCGATCGATGCGATGGTGCGTTGCTGGCCGACGCGAATCTCCTGCGGAGCCGCGTAGATCTGCGCGACAGAGGCGAACATGGGGCCGGCCGCGAGCCGCTGATCCACGACTTCCTGGTACTCGCGATAGAAGTAGAAAAAGACGCACGTCCCGGCGACGACGGCGAATAGAACAAGCACCATGAGGAGCCGGAGAACGCTCGAGACGAAACCGGCTTTGGCCTTGCTGGGACCGAGTTTTACTTTGACTGGCATGGATGTGTCCGCAGGTTAGAAGCCCGGTTAGAGCTTAGACGTGAGCGCCTCGCGCAGGGCTTGGCTGGTTTGTGAGAGGGGCACGTCCGTGCTTTGGCCTCGCAGGCGATCGAGCAGTTCAACGTGACCGTCGGCCAGCTTCTTTCCGACGGCGATGCGGAACGGGATGCCGGTAAGGTCGGCGTCCTTAAATTTGACTCCGGCCCGCTCGTCGCGATCGTCGAGCAGCACGTCGAAGCCTGCTGTTTCGAGCTCCGCGGCAATCTTCTCTCCGGCTTCGAGCAGCGCCGGTTCGTTGACGTTGGTGATGGTCACGACGACCTCGAACGGGGCGATGGCGGCGGGCAGCGCGTATGCCTCGCCGTTGTGGCGGGCGGCGCTGGTCTCAATGGCGGCGGTAAGGATGCGCTCGACGCCGATGCCGTAGCTGCCCATGATGGGCGTGACTTCCTTGCCGTCACGGCCGAGCACGGTCGCGCCCATGGACTTCGAGTACTTGTAGCCAAGCTTGAAGATGTGGCCAATCTCGACGGCTTTGCCGAGGCGCAAAGGCTGCTGGCCGATGGGGTCCAGCTCGCCCTCGACTACATTGCGAATGTCGGCTGTCAGGGTCGGAGTGAAGTCGCGGCCCGGCGTGACGTTACGGTAGTGGTAGTCGAGTTGGTTGGCCCCGGCGACCAGGTTCTTGCGGCCTTCGAGACCGCGGTCCATCACGACGATGGTCTTCAGGCCTTCGCCTGGGTTCTCGCGTGAGACACCTTTCAGTTTGTCGAGCGGCTTGCCTGAGTTCAGCCCATTGAGCGAGCCCTGGGTCATAATTTCAGGAATGCCGACCGGGCCAAGATAACCGGCCGGTCCGCCAATGTGCAGTTCAAGTTCCGTCGGCAGCATCGGACGCAGTTCAGCGACACCCGACACGGCGGCGAGCTTGGTCTCGTTCACCTGGTGATCGCCGCGCAGAAAGGCGACGACCGGGCGAGGCACGCCGAGGGTCGGAAGACCCATGAATGCCACGCACTTGATGTCCTGCGAAGCCTCGATTCCGAAGAAAGCGGTGACGTCGACGATGGCGGCCTTACCCGGCGTGTGCACCAGCTCCGGCAAACCGTCGCCCGTAGCTTCGAGATCCGCGACCGGCGCAAGGGTGCTGCTAGCCTTCTCGAGGTTGGCAGCATAGCCTGAAGCCGAGCTGGCGATGAGGTCTTCGCCGGCTTCGGTGTAGACCATGAACTCCTGCGACTGCGAGCCGCCCATGGCTCCGGAGTCAGCCTCGACCGCGACGAACTCCAGGCCGCAGCGGGTGAAGATCTGCCGGTAAACGCGATCGTGCGCCTGGTAGCTGGCGTCGAGGCCGGCTTCGTCGAGGTCGAAGGAGTAGGCGTCCTTCATCAGGAACTGGCGTACGCGCAGCAGGCCGGACTTCGGCCTCGGCTCGTCGCGGAACTTGGTCTGGATCTGGTACCAGATTTGCGGAAGCTGCTTGTAGCTGCGCAGCTCGTTGCGCGCAATCGAGGTCATCACCTCTTCGTGCGTCATGCCGAGGCAGAGCTCCGCGCCCTTGCGGTCCTTGAGGCGGAACATGTTTTCGCCCATGCCCGTCCAGCGTCCGGACTCCTCCCAGAGCTCGCGCGGGTGGAGTGTGGGCAGCAGGAACTCCTGGCCGATGGTGTCCATCTCTTGGCGGATGATGGCGACGATCTTGTTGATGGACCTGTTGCCCAGAAATAAATACGAGTAGATGCCCGCGCCAAGCTGGCGCACATAGCCCGCGCGCAAAAGCAGCTTGTGGCTGGCGACTTCGGCGTCGGCCGGAGCTTCGCGCAGGGTTGGAATAAATAATTTCGACCAGCGATGCATGGGTATGTTCGTGCCTTTCGGCCCTGTCGGTTGAGCGTGGCGTGCGGATGCGATCTGCTTATTTTAGCTGCCGTGGGCCTGGTCTTCGTCGGCCGGCTGCCAGAGATCGTGCAGGTGAACCACTCCGAGCACGGACTGCTCTTCGACGACGACCAGCGAGGTGATCTTCCTGGCTTCCATGCGCGCAAGGGCTTCGGAGGCGAAGGCGCTGGGAGCAATCGTTTGCGGCGTCCGGTTCATGATGTCGCCGGCCGTGCGATGAAAGGCCAGCGGCCCCATTCGCTCCATGAGCCGGCGCAGATCGCCATCGGAGATGATGCCGGCCAGCCGCAAGTCGCGCGGGCTCTCGCTTCCAGGTACCGAGGTAACCACGGTGGTCATGCCGAGCTTTTTGTGGGACATCTCATGCATCACCTGCGGCAGGCACGTCGCCGGCGACACCTGCGGCAGCGTCTCGCCCGCGTGCATGATGTCCCGCACCCGCGCCAGTTTGCGCCCGAGCAGGCCCCCGGGGTGCAGGTCGGCGAAGTTCTGAGGCTGAAATCCAGCGCGGCGGCTGAGTTCAAGCGCGATTGCGTCACCAAGCGCCAGCATAACGGTGGTTGAGGCGGTGGGGGCGAGGTTCAGGTCGCAGGCTTCTTCGTCGACACTGACATCGAGCGTGATGGTTGAGACCGAGGCAAGCGTCGAACTGCGGCAGCCGGTGAAGCTGACGATCGAGAGCTCGAGACGCGCGAAGGTGGGCAGCAGGCGGAGAATCTCCTCGGTCTCGCCGGAATAGGAGAGAACCAGGACGGCATCGCCTCGGCAGAGCATGCCGATATCGCCGTGCATGGCTTCGACGGGATGGAGAAAGTAGGCTCCGGTGCCGGTTGAGTTGAGCGTGGCGGCGATCTTGCGGGCGATGATGCCGGATTTGCCAACCCCGGTAACAGCGGTGCGATGGCCGGCCCCGGTGCGGGCGGCGAGTAGAGCCAGCGTGTAGTCCAGCGCAGGGCGCATGTGGGTGTCGAGGCGATCGGCGAGGCGCGTCAGAGCCTGGGCTTCGGTGCGCACAAAGTCTGACGTCTTGGAGAGAGACTCGAGCATGCGTCTTGCAAAATGACCTTTGGGCCGGCTCCGGGTCCACGGAGCGAGGGGAGTGTTCGCGGCACCGTCTGGCAGTAGACTTAATAATAGGCGAAACATCGATGAGGGCGACGTGGATTCAGGGTTGACACGCAGGATTGCAGTGGCTGGCTTGATGGTGGTGGCGATTACGCTGATGATCTGGGCGGGCGTGCACAACGCGCGCGAACGCCGCCGGCAGCAGCAGGAACAGGACGATGCGCGGTTGGTGCTCGTCCCCGATAAGGGCGGAGCTGCCGCCGCGGACGATGGCTCAAACCCGGCACCCAAGCTGCAGGGCAAGCCTGCGCCCGCATTTACGCTGGTCGATCTCGAAGGCAAGAAGGTGTCGCTCTCGGATTTCAAGGGCAAACCGGTGCTGGTGAATCTGTGGGCAACGTGGTGCGGTCCGTGCAAGCTGGAGATGCCGTGGTTTCAGGAGTTTAGCCAAAAGTACGCGGGCCAGGGACTGGTAATTCTGGGTGTGGCGGCGGACGATGCGGGTAAGACGGTGATTGCGAGTACGGCGAAAAAACTGGGCGTCACGTACCCGATTCTGCTGAAAGATGACAAGATCGAGGACGCTTACGGCGGCGCGGACTACATTCCCGAGTCGTTTTACGTCGACCGCAGCGGCAAGGTAATGCTGGCGACGGCCGGGATCAGCGATGGCGGGCAAGGCGGCAAGGATCAGATCGAGGCCAACATTAAACGGCTGATTGCCGTGGGAGCGGATTGATGCTCCCGGCCTGGTGCCTCGGGTTGTGGCTGGCCGGCGCGGCCCAGCTTGGAGGTCGGATCGGCGATCTGGATGCGCCGCGGCCGAAGACGAAGCAGTTTGTCGTCTATGTGGCAGAGTCGCAGGTGGTAACGGCTGGAAAGCCAGCGGTGCTGGAGCTTCGCTTTCGAGTGCAGGATGGATTTCACGTCAACTCGCACCATCCGAGCTCGGAGCTGGAAATTCCCACAGTCGTGGAGCTGGCTCCAGAAGCTGGTGTGCAACTCTTGGCGGCTCAGTATCCTGCAGGGAAATTCTACACTCCAGCTTTCGATCCAAGCGAAAAGCTGGATACCTACAGCGGTGAATTTGCAGTCAGGCTTCCGGTAGTTGCGACCGCCGGAAGCCACGCGCTGCATGGTGCGCTGAAGTACCAGGCCTGTGACCGGGCGGCGTGCTACCCGGTGAAGACGCTGCCGGTGGGTGTCTTGTTTGTAGCCAGATGAGCGAACGGCACGATTTACCAGCCGCGAGTCTGCATCATGTCGGCTTCGGCGATGTTGCCTACCGCAAGACCCTTCATGGCGCCGAGACACTCTTCGCTGGCTTCGGCAAGGATGGCCGGGTTGTCGAAGTGGGTGGCGGCGCGGACGATGGCTTTGGCGCGGGACTCGGCTTCAGCGCGCTCGTCGGGTGAGAGCGGATGGCCGCTCGGGTCGAGGCCGACTTCAAGACGGAAGTTGCCTTCTTTCATGAAGATGCCGGAGCCGACGAAGACGGTCTGCGCACCGAGCTGCATCATGAGCGCGGCGTCGGCCGGGGTGGCGATGCCGCCGGCGGAGAAGTTGGGCACGGGAAGCTGGCCGGTTTTGGCGACGCCGACGACGAGCTCGTAGGGGGCGCGCAGATTCTTGGCGGCGGCGTAAAGTTCCTGCTCGGAAAGCACGGTCAGCGCCTTGATCTCGGAGGTGATCTGGCGCATGTGCTTAACGGCGTGGATGACGTCGCCGGTTCCAGGCTCGCCCTTGGTGCGGATCATGGCGGCTCCTTCGGCGATGCGGCGGAGGGCTTCGCCGAGGTCCTTGGCGCCGCAGACGAAGGGAGTTTTAAAGGCGTGCTTGTCAATGTGGTGGAGCTCGTCGGCGGGGGTGAGGACCTCGGATTCGTCGATGAAGTCGACGGCGAGCTGCTCGAGAATTTGAGCTTCGACGAAGTGGCCGATGCGGACCTTGGCCATGACGGGGATCGACACGGCCTTCTGGATGGCCTTGATCATGCCGGGGTGGGACATGCGCGCGACGCCGCCCTGGGCGCGGATCATGGCGGGGACGCGCTCAAGCGCCATGACGGCGATGGCGCCGGCCTGCTCGGCGATGACGGCCTGGTCGACGTCCATGACATCCATGATGACGCCGCCTTTGAGCATCTCGGCGAGGCCGGTCTTGATGCGGAGGCCGGGCGAGGTGAAGCTCTTGTTGCCGTTGGTGGTGTGGTCTGGCATAAGGGTCTCCTGGGCGGCATGGGCAGGCGATCCTGCCCGGAGTTCTTAGTTTAGCAGCGGTGTCGGGGGATGGGGGAGGTTCTGGGAGAAGGCTCTGTTGGTCCCGTAGGGGCTGATGCAGCCGACGCCGACGCCTCGCTTCGAGTCCTCGACGCCCGTGGGTTTGCACTGTGGGAAGGACGCGATCTCAACCCTGGCTGGAAGCGCCACTCTGGAGAGAGAGAACGCTTGCCCCGAGGATGAAGGCGGCGAGGAGCTCTGTGGTCTAGATCGCAGCCTTGCGGGAGTTTAGCAGGAGTCGCTGTATCTGCCGGCGACGACCATCCCGACAGCGTTTCACGCACTCTCACACAAAAAGCAAAAGTCCATCCAGAGACCCATGTGGGCTAAATCCCAAGGAAAAGGACACGATGAAAAAACTTCTACTCTCCGCAGTTCTGGCGGGCGGCTCGGCTGCCGCTCAATCCACCGGCAATCCATGTTTGGTGCCGGCAGGAGCCAAGGTGCCTGATGGCTGTTTTCCGCTGACCTATAAGCCCGCCGACGGAGGACCCGAACAGACGGTGTACCTTCCGTTTACTCCGGGTGAGCCGGTGCCGAGGGTAAAAGGACGCGGCTTCGCACGGCCTGCGGGAGTCAAGATTCGGGAGTTCGATGTGGGCGTCGACGCGTCCTATGTGAACCCGGATTACGGTCACAGCGTCAACATTCAGACCGGAGTCTTCCTGCTTTACACGGCAAATCGCTTTGGTGTCGAGGCGAATGGACGATATACCGCCATCGCCCGCACGGGAGAGCGCGAGAACACGGTGGTGGCAGGTCCGCGTTTCAACCTGCTGAACGGCAGACGGCTGGTGGTGTACACGAAGGCATCGTTCGGCGGAGGTCACTTCAGCGGAGACCCGGCAAACATAGCAGCGAACGCCCACACCTACTTCGTGCAGGAGTATGGCGGCGGGATTGACTATCACCTGTCCAAGCGCTTCAATGTGCGGGTCGGCGATGGCGAGTACCAGAAATGGTCGTCGTTTCCACCGCGGGGATTGACGCCGCTGGTGTTTTCTTCGGGGGTCAGTCTCAGATTTTAGAGCGCTGGTCCTGCGGAGTGCCTGCGGAGAATCGGGCGTTGACAGAACGACGACTGGCATTGGGAAACCTGGAGATTGTGTATCGCCGCGTCCGAAAATCCTGGTCCGTCCCTCCTCGGGCTTGGTTTTCGCATTCTTGATAACCAGATTTCACTTCAAGGAGAGTGCACGATGAGCGATCCAGTCCGCAACATAGCGTCGATTTCCCTTCCTGAGGGCTTCGTCTTCGGGGAGAAGCTTCCCTCTGCATCAATCCGTTCGCTTGGCGCAACGGCAACGGCGGTTGCACCCACCCCGAGTCTTGGCCCGCTGGCCGACTTCACCGGCAGTTGGGTGGGCAACGGGTTCAACACCATTTTTCGGCCGGATAACACAATTTCGAAAAGCTCGGAGTCGCTGCCCAAGCCGCTGGCTCCGGGCGACAACATACTTGAGCTGAACCTGACCACGGAGACGCTGACTTTCTCCCCGAGCTTGGGTTCGGTGCCGAACCGGGGGCTGAGCCAACAGCAGGACATCCATCTCAATGGCGTGCCGTACCTGCAGGCGATCAACGATGTTACTGATCCGGCGCACCCGGTGGGCATCCACGCCGAACCGGGGCTTTGGATGATTGTGGAACCGACGACCAATCCCGCGGAGGGGCCGACGGTGGTGCGCATGGGCTCGATTCCGCATGGGACGACGATCGAGGCGCAGGGGACGTCGAAGGTGATCGCCGGGCCGCCGGTGTTTCCGTCCTTGGATATCACGCCGCAGCCGATTGGGGGAGGGACGCCAATTCCGTTTCCGAGTCAGAAGGCGGCGAACAACGACACGCCTCGGACGCCGCAGGATTTGTCGACGTTTATTGCCGCGGGGACAATTACGCAGGCGATTCTCGATAATCCAAACGTGGTCTTGCAGAATCATCTGAAGGGGCAGACGATTGTCTCGACGACGCAGATCTCCATTTCGACGAGCCCGGCGCCTCCTCTGGTAGGTGGGGGAACGGACAACATCGCGTTTCTGACGAAGAACGCCGTGGGTTTCCAGATGTCGGCGACGTTCTGGATCGAGACGGTGCAGCATACGATTACGGTTCCGGTCTCGAAAGCCGGACAGCCGCTGGTGATCAAGGCGGCAGAGATCGTGCCGGGGCTGGCGGTGCCGACGTTTTCCGTGACGCCGCCCAAGGCAATTACCGTGCCTCTGCCGATCAAGGTGACTTCAAAGCAGATTCAATACACGCAGACTGTGGTGCTGAATTTCAATGGACTCTCGTGGCCGCATGTGTCGGTGGCGACGCTGGTGCCGGCGACGCCGGTTGTGGTTCCGGCGACGGCGTTTGCGTGAGGGGTTGGGCTGGGCGGCGCTGGTGCGCCGCCCACGCTCTGCGTGCTATTGAGTAGAGGCGGTGCGCGTCTCGCAGGTAGGGGCGACATCGTACTGCGGTTCACATTTGCCCAGAAGGAACCCGTCGAACCAACTCATGATGTTGTCGAGACGCTCGATGCGGTGCCAGGGCTCGCCGGAGCGGGAGAGCTCGTGCGATTCGCGGGGGAAGCGGACCATGACAGTGGGGATGTGCTTGTACTTGAGCGCGCGGAAGAAGTCTTCGCCGCCGGCGGTGGGCGGGGTACGGAAATCGGCCTCGCCGAGGATGAACATCATGGGCGTTTTGATGTTGTTGACGAAGGTGATGGGGGAGTGCGCACGGTAGAGCTCGACGTTGTCGAAGGGCGGCGACTTGGGGTAGAAGCTTTGGTGGAAGCCGGCAGCGTCGGCGGTGTACCACCAGTTGGCCCAGTCGGTGATGTCGCGCTGGGCGACGGCGGCTTTGAAGCGATTGGTCTGGGTGACGACCCAGTCGGTGAGCAGGCCGCCGCCGGAGCCTCCGGTGACGCCTAACTTGTTGGGGTCGGCGTAGCCGGCTTTGATGGCGGCGTCGACGGTGTCCATCAGGTCATGGAAGTCGTCGCCAGGGTAGTTGTTCATGATGATGTTGGCGAAGTTCTGGCCGTAGGTGGTGCTACCGCGGGGGTTGGGGTAGATGACGGCGTAGCCGCGGGCAGCCATCAGGAGCATCTCGTGGTCGAAGACCCAGCCGTAGGCGGAGTGCGGGCCGCCGTGGATGTTGAGGATGGTCGGGAGTTTGGTGCCTTGCTGGTAGTTGGGCGGGAGCTGGATAAAGGTGTCGATCGTCTCGCCTTTCAGGTCGGCGGCGTGGACGGTCGGCTTTACCTGGACGTCGAGTGGCATCTTGAGGTCGAGCTGCGAGAAGAGCTTCTCGTTAGTGTGGGTGAGCTGGGTCTGCTGCTGCGGGCCGGCGATGGTGTAAAGGTCGCCGATGACGATGGGGTTCGAGATGAGGGCGGTGAGGTGCTGGCCGTCCGAGGCAGAGCTGAAGCCGAGGACGGCTTGCTTGGGAGCGGTGAGCTCGGCTACGGAGTTGGGCTTGGTGGCGTCGACCGAGACGAGCAGGGCAGAGCCGCGGTGGCCGGCGATGTCGAGGATGTGGGTGGAGTCGGCGGACCAGGCGAGGGCGTCGCGTCCGCCGCCGCGGGGTGCGGCATTGTCTCCGCCAACGCCCGAGCCCATCTCGTAGGCGAGGCCGCCGGTAAGGTTGCGGGCCTCGGCGGGTGCGGTGGGCGTGGAGCCGGACCAGTTGAGGTCGAGCACCCAGAGGTCGGTCTGCTGGTGGGAGATGGCGTGCGCGCCTTCGGCCTGGGAATGGAAGGCGATGTGCTTGGTGTCGGGGGAGAGGGCCAGACCGCGGGCTTCGTGGTGAAGGTCCTGCGTGAACGCCGGGGTGGGCATGTCTTTCGGATGGCTTGCGGCGGAGGTCACGGGCATGCCGAAAAGAGTGTTGTGCGGGAACTCTTCGTAGACGGGCTCGTCGACGTGCGAGGAGGTGTAGAAGAGCCAGCCGTTGGGGGCAAGGAAGGCGTCCTGCGCGCCGAAGCGTCCGCCGGTGAGCTGCCACGTTGGGGCCTGGGTGCCGGCGGCATCGGGCAGGTAGACCATATAGAGCTGCGGAACGAAAGAGGCGTCGAGGTAGCCCTCGCCGTTGAAGCGGTAGCTGGCGCGGTTGATGATGCGGATGTCGGAGACGTGGGCTTCATCGCCGGTGGAGCGGGCGAGGCGGGCGGCTTCGGTTTTGGCCCTGGGCTGATCCTGCGGGGTGGAGGAGGTCACGACCAGGGCTTTGCCGTCAGCGGTCCAGAGCGGCGCGCCGGCGCCTTTGGGAAGGTCGGTGAGCTTGATGACCGGGCCGTCTACCTTGGCGGGCATGAGGTAGACCTGCGGAGGCGAGGGCTGGCCGGTGGCGGCGGCGGGACGGTCGGGGGAGCGAACGAAGGCTATGTGCGAGCCATCGGGCGACCAGCGGGGGGACTGGTCGTGGGTGCCGGGGGTAAGCTGCTGGGGAGCGGCGCCGGGCTGGGTGAGGTCGAGCAGGTAAAGGCTGGTCTGGTAGCCGGAGTGGTCGGGCGTGACGGATGCCTCGACGAAGACGACGGAGGTGCCGGAAGGCGAGACCTGCTCGTCGCCGATCCAGTGGAAGGCAAAGAGGTCGCGGTCGGTGATGGGTCGCTTCTGGGCGGCGGCGAGAGTGGAAACGAGGAGCAGGGGGAAGGCGGCTCGGTAGAGACGGCGCATGAGACCTCGGGTAGGGTGTTTGAGGAAAACCATATCACCCGGATAGCGGTGAGAGAGAATCGAATGGTGGACGGACTCATCCAGCTTTCCTAGTGAAAGCAACTGCGGGTCATTCTGGCTTCGCCAGAATGACGAGGGTAGAGGGCGAGATGCAGCGGCGGAGGAGAGCGATGGAGATTGGGTGTGACAGCTTTGTGGCAGCGGGGACACATCCGCTCACCGGGCGGGAGATTCCGGCGCTGGAGCGTATGACCGGGATCATTGAGGAGATCGAGTTGGCCGACCAGGTCGGGCTCGATAGCTTCGGAGTGGGCGAGCATCATCGCAAGGAGTACCTGGATTCGGCTCCGGGGATGATTCTGGCGGCTGCGGCTTCGCGGACCAGCAAGATTCGGCTGGCGAGTGCGGTGACGGTGCTAAGCGCGGCCGACCCGGTGCGCGTGTTTCAGGAGTTCGCCACGCTGGACCTGCTGAGTGCGGGGCGGGCGGAGATTGTGGTGGGACGAGGGTCGTTCGTCGAGTCGTTTCCGCTGTTTGGGCTGGAACTGAAGGATTATGACGCGCTGTTTGTGGAGAAACTCGACCTGCTGCTCGAGCTTCGCGAGAAGACTGAGGTGCACTGGTCGGGCAAGTTTCGCGCGCCGCTGACGGGGCAGGGTGTCTATCCGCGGCCGGTGCAGGAGAAGCTGCCGATCTGGCTGGGGGTGGGCGGAACTCCGGAGTCGTTTGCGCGCGCGGGCATGCTGGGACTGCCACTCATGGTAGCAATCATCGGCGGGGAGCCGCACCGATTTCGGCCGCTTATCGATCTGTATCGCGAGGCGGGGCGGCGGGCAGGGCATGCGGCGGAGTCGCTGAAAATTGGTGTTCATGCTTTGGGCTATGTTGCCGATACAGATAAACAGGCGGCGGATGATTTTTTTCCGGGCTACGCGCAGGCGTTTACACAGATTGGAAAGGAGAGAGGCTGGCCGGCGGTGACGCGGAGGCAGTTCGACGCGCTGCTGGGCAGGACCGGGGCGCTGATTGTGGGCGGGCCGGAGGCAGTGATCGCGAAGGTGAAGCACTACGACGAGGTGCTGGGCGGAATCGCGCGGCTGGACTTCCAGATGAGTGTGGCGTCGCTCAGCCATGCGCAGCTGCTCTCGGCCATCCGGTTGCTGGGGGAGCAGGTTGCTCCTGCAATCCGGGCCTGAGTTGTTCGAGTTGTCAAAGTTGTATGAGTGACATAGGAGCGCTTTCTGCATCTGACGCTGAGATGGATTTCTCCGGCGTAAGCGAGACCGAATGGGAGCGGACGTTGCATGGGCTGCCGGTGTGGAGCGCGCCTGCGACGCCGCTACTGGTGGTTTCCCCGCACCCGGATGATGAGACGCTGGGGTGTGGTGGGTTAATTGCTGCCGAGCGCAGGCGCGGCGCGCAGGTGATGGTGGTCGCGGTAACCGATGGAGAGCACGCGTATCCGGGCGAAGAGGGCGGGGAAGCATTGGCGGCGACTCGACGCGAAGAGCAGGATCGGGCGCTGGCGCGGCTAGGGGTGAGTGGCGAAAGCGTGCTGCGGCTGGGGCTGACCGACAGCAGCGTTGGCGCGCGGGAGGCGGAGCTGGTGGAACGCCTGATCGAGCGGGTAACGCCGGAGAGCTGCATCGTGGCGCCGTGGGAGGGCGACTTTCATCCGGATCACGAGGCCTGCGGCCGAGCGGCGGCCGAAGCCGCTGGACGAACCGGCGCGCGGCTTATCTCGTACTTTTTCTGGACCTGGCATCGCGGCACGCCGGAGACGCTCGCCGGATTGAACCTGGCGATGTTCCCGCTGGATGACGAGTTGCTGCAGGCGAAGACGGAGGCGCTGGCCTGTCATCGCTCGCAGCTGGAGCGGGTTGGCGGCGGGCCGGTGTTGCCTCCGGAGCTGCTGGGGCCGGCACGGCGAGCGTTTGAGGTGTTCCTGATATGACGATGATCGAGCCATCCATTATCGATCCGTCGAGCGCGGAGTTCTTTGAGCGCAAGTACCAGGAGAACGCAGACCCGTGGAACTTCGGCGGCTCAGCTTATGAACTTGGGCGGTACGACCGGACCATGCGTGCGCTCGCGGGCCGGCAGTTTCGGTCTGCGTTCGAGCCTGGATGCTCGGTAGGCGTGCTGACGGCGCAGCTGGCGCAGATTTGTGAACGGGTGGATGCGGTCGACCTTTCAGCAACAGCCGTGCTGGCGGCAAAAACACGGTGTGCCGAGCTCCACGGTGTGCATGTGCGGACCGGATCGTTGGCCGATGCGTTGCCTCAGTCGGAAGTCGACCTGGTGGTGCTGAGTGAGATCGGCTACTACCTGGAGGTGGAAGAACTGGAGCGCTGCGGCAAAGCACTGGTGAAGAAGTTGGTGCCAGGCGGATGGCTGCTGGGAGTCCATTGGCTGGGCCAATCGCAGGATCACCGGCTTAGTGGGGACCAGGTGCACGACGTCTTGGGATCTCTCGACGGACTGAAGCTGGAGCACTCGGAGCGGCACATCGGGTTCCGGCTGGATCGGTGGACACGACTGTGACAAGTGAAAAGTGGCACGTTTGCGTGTTGATCCCGGCGTGCAACGAGCAGGAGCTGCTTCCGCGCTGTCTGCGTTCTGTTTTGCGCGCGTGTTCCGGCCTGCCGGAGGCGGTGACGGCGGAGATCGTTGTGGCTGTGGATCGATCCTGGGACGGAACGGCCCGACTCGCGAAGCGGCTGCTGCGCGGACGGGGGAGAGTGGTCGAGCTCGATGCGGGATGCGTGGGCATGGCCCGCGCGGCGGCCGCGTCCGCTGCCCTGACCTTCTGTAAAAGCGAGCTGCATCGGTGCTGGCTGGCGAACACGGATGCGGACTGCGTGGTGCCTGCGGACTGGCTGCTCGATCAACTGGCGCTGGCCGGCGCGGGCGTCGAAGCGGTAACCGGGATCATCGACGTCGATCATTTTAGTGAGCATGACTCTGGCGTCGAGCGACGCTTCCGAGAGAGCTACGTGATTCACGAGGACGGCACACACCCACATGTGCATGGAGCGAATCTGGGCGTGCGCGCAGACGCATACCTCCGCGCGGGAGGATGGAAGCAGCTGACGACGGCGGAAGATCACGACCTCTGGAACCGACTCGGCGCGTTGAGGTGCCAGAGGATGACCATGGGCCGGCTGAAGGTTATGACGAGCGGCCGGCGCGTGGGACGTGCGCCGCGGGGGTTCGCGGAGGCGCTGGCGGCCCACAACGAGGCCGTGGCTTGACGGGCGAGCAGCTGCTGGGCCGGATGCGCATCCTGGCGGACGAGACTTTACCACTGCCGGGGGCAGGCGATACGGAGAAGCGGCACCGGCGATTGATGGAGATCGGGCGCGAGGACCTTTCGTTGGCGCGGCTAGCAGAGGCGCATTGGGATGCGGTGGCGATTCTGGCGGAGGCCGGCCGGCGGGCAGTTCCGGGTGCGCTTTATGGCGTTTGGGCGGCGGAAAAGCCTGGCCAAGCGCTCCGGCTGGAGGCTCATCCGCCAGGTGGATTTCTGCTGAGTGGAGAAAAGGCTTGGCTGAGCGGGGCCGGGCTGGTCGACCGCGCGCTGGTGACGGCGGGACAACCGGAGTCGCGGCTGGTGGAGATTGACTTGCGGGCGCATGCGGACCGGATCCGTTTCGATGCTTCGGGGTGGAGAACAGAGGCGTTTCGCGAGACGCGGACCGCTGTGGGCGAGTTCGACTCCGTGCCGGTCGCGGCGGATGGGGTCATTGGCGTACCGGGGTGGTATACCGGTCGGCCGGGGTTCTGGCACGGAGCGTGTGGTCCGGCGGCGTGCTGGGCGGGAGGTGCGGCGGGGCTAGTAGAGATGGCCATGCGGACGTCGCGGCAGGACACCCACACGCTGGCCCACCTGGGAGCGATGCATGCCGATGTTTGGGCGATGCAGGCATATCTGGATTCGGCAGGGCAAGAGATCGATGCAGGGGCAGGCAGCGAGGCAGAGGCGCGGGTGAGGGCGCTCACAGTGCGGCATCTGGTCGAGCAGGCGTGTACGGATGTGCTGCGACGGCTGCCGCGAGCGCTGGGGCCGGTTCCCTTGGCGATGGACGAGGCGTTTCAGCGGCGGTATGCGGAGCTTGACCTGTATGTGCGGCAGAGCCATGCGGAGCGGGACCTGGAGGCGCTGGGCAGGGGATTGCGCCGGGCGGATTGAGGAGCTGCTTCAGCCGATGCCGGCTCGCCCGAAGCAGCTGGACGTAAGGCTTTGACAGCGCAATGCCCACAAACTGCGCTCTTGTCCATTATCGGACAACGCATGCTGATTGCGGACAGCGCCGGGAGTCTTCAAGCGAATCTCTCAGCGTAAGAACCGAATGCTGCCGTGTTTTTGCTAGCTGTTAGGAGCCTGTTTGGCATGCCGTGTGCACTGGGCATGAGCGCATGGATATCGTTCGACCTGATCTAAAACAGAAGAAACGACGTCGTACCCTTGCAGTTGGCGTCGCCGTGGTGATGGCTCTTGCCGCCGCCATCTTTTCCTTGTTGCGGCTCAAGCCGGCCGCTCCTACCGTGACCGGTCCGCTGTATACCGACGTTGTCAGGCGTGGAACCCTCTTGCGCCAGGTACGCGGCCCAGGAACGTTGGTCCCCCGCGAGGACAAGATCCTGCTGGTTCCCGCACAAACCGAGGCGACTGTCGTGCATATTCGCGTGCTGCCAGGCGCGCAGGTACACCCAGACACCGTGTTGATGGATCTGGTCGACCCCGCGACGCAGCAGCAGATGCTGGATGCGCAGCTGCAACTCAAATCCGCGCAGGCCGACCTGCAGAATACCCGGGCTAAACTGCAAAGTGATCTGATGACCCAGCGCGCCGGCGCGGCCACCGTAAATGCGGATCAGAAGCAGGCCCAGTTACAGGCACAGACGGACAAGAGCCTGCTGGACTTGGGCGTCATCAGCGGCCTGAAGTATAACGAATCGCGCGGTAGAGCCGACGAGCTTGGCATTCGGAACGATATTGAAAGAGAGCGCCTGACCTTGAACCAGCAAGCGATCGCAACGCAGGTTGCCGTGCAGCAGGCGAAGGTACAGCAAGCGCAGGCACTGTTGGCGCTCAAGCAGAGGCAGGAGGATGCTTTGAAGGTGCGCGCCGGCATTGAAGGCGTGCTCGCTGACCTGCCTCACCAGGTGGGCGAACACGTCGCTGTAGGTGCAACGCTGGCCAAGGTGGTGCAACTCGATCAACTCAAGGCCGCGTTGAAGATCGCCGAGACCCAGGCACGCGATCTCCAGATTGGCCAGCCCGCCTCTATCGACACGCACAACGGCGTCATCGCCGGGCATGTACAGCGCATCGATCCCGCCGTGCAGAACGGTACAGTCACAGTCGATGTCGCGCTGGACGGTCCGCTGCCGCAGGGCGCGCGTCCCGACCTGAGCGTCGACGGCACCATCGATCTGGACCGGCTGAACGACATCCTGTATGTAGGCCGTCCCGCTTCCGGCAATGAGAACAGCACGCTCAGCCTCTTCCGCCTTGCGCCAGATGGGAAAACCGCCATTCGTGTATCCGTTCGTGTCGGCCGCGCGTCCGTCAACAATATTCAAATCCTGGACGGCCTAAAGCAGGGAGACACAGTCGTCCTGTCCGATATGTCGAAGTGGGATAACGTGGATCGCCTGCGTGTGGATCAGTGAGGAAACAAAATTTCATGCAAACCGAACCTGGTCAAATCGATCAGCCAGAAACAATTCTGAAGGCAGCTCATTCCAGAGAGCGAGGAGAGAATACATGACGGACGCAACAGAAAACCTTATCCACATTGAAGGCCTGACGAAGGTTTTCTACACCGACGAGATTGAGACGCACGCTCTTTCCGGCATACACCTATCCCTGGCACGCGGCGAGTATGTCGCCATGAGCGGACCATCAGGTTGCGGCAAGTCGACCCTGTTGTCGATTCTTGGATTGCTGGACACACCAACGGGTGGAAGCTACACCCTGAACGGCAAGGCGGTCGCTAACCTCAATTTCGCGGAGCGCTCGCGCATTCGCAACCAGGAGATTGGTTTCATCTTTCAAAGCTTCAACCTGATTGGCGACCTGTCGGTCTATGAGAACGTCGAGTTGCCGCTCACGTATCGGAGCGGCATGGCGGCTGGGGAGCGCAAGGAGCGCGTAGTCCGGGCGCTCGAGCGCGTCAACATGGCGCATCGCCTCCGGCATTACCCCGCGCAACTGAGCGGGGGCCAGCAACAGCGCGTAGCGGTGGCGCGAGCGCTTGCGGGTTCGCCCAGCATTCTGCTGGCGGATGAACCGACCGGCAATCTCGACAGCAAGAACGGCGAGGCCGTGATGCGCCTGCTGAAAGAGCTACACGAAGAAGGCTCCACTATCTGCATGGTGACGCACGATCCTCGATTCGCCGCGCATGCCGACCGCCAGGTGCACCTGTTCGACGGCAAGATTGTTGCGGAAGGCGAGTTACAGCATCTGCTCGCCGTCGCGGAAGAAGAGTACCGCGCCGGGCATGGCGCCGCACGCTAGCAGCCGTTTTACCTGCCTCGGCACAGCCGCTGGCACGCTGTTCTGAAATGAGGCCACAGCAATGACTTTTTCCTTTTCTATTCTTCTGCAAGATGTGCGCTATGCCTTGCGCCAGCTTCGGCGGTCTCCCGGGTTTGCTGCCACCGCAGTGTTGACGCTGGCACTCGGCATCGGTGCAACTACGGCGATCTTCACGCTCACCTATCAGGTGATCCTGCGGTCTCTGCCGGTGTCACACCCCGAACAACTCTACAAGGTTGGCAAAGAGATTGAGTGCTGCGTTGAAGGGGGTTTGCAAGACGACTGGCGGATCTTTTCTTATGAGCTTTACAAGCAAATGCGCGATCACACGCAAGGAGTGGACGGCATGGCTGCGGTCGGTGCCGGTGCGACGATGGTGAGCGCGCGTGCCGACGGAGAAGCCAGCGTCCAACCACTTGAAGTGCGGTTCGTTTCTGGCAACTACTTCGATCTTCTAGGCGTGAAATCGTTTCAAGGCAGGCTGCTTCGTCCTGAGGACGACCGGGAAGGTGCGGCTCCTGTTGCCGTTCTTAGCCACTCCGTTTGGGTAACTAAATTTCACAGTGATCCGCACCTGGTCGGTTCCACGCTGCTTTTCACAGGACACCCGGTTACGGTTGCCGGGATCAGCGCGGAGGGCTTTCTTGGTGAGCGCAATACCGGTGATCCGGCGGGCGTGTGGATGACGCTGGCGCAGGAACCCACGCTCGAGCCGGAGCGAAGCCTGATGCATTATCCGAACGCAAACTGGCTCGACATTCTTGTCCGCATTCAGCATTCCGATCGTGTGCCCGCGATTCAGCAATCTATCCAGACTCAGCTCCTGCAGTGGATTCGTGCGAACAAGAGCCCGGGCGACAACGCCACTCCTGCCGAACTAGCGCGCCAGACTACCGAGCTGGCGCCAGCCAGCGGCGGCATCAATAACCTGCGCGGCGAATATGAAAAAAGCTTGAAGCTGCTCTTGCTCATCGCCGGTGCCGTGCTATTGGTCTGCTGCGCCAACCTGGCGAACCTCATGCTGGTGCGCGCGGTCGCACGCGCACAGGAGATCAGCGTGCGCACAGCACTTGGCGCGCCACGCTGGCTGTTGATTCGTAACACGCTGATTGAAGCCGTCTTGATTGCGGTCATCGGCGGAGCCCTGGCCATTGCCGTAGCTTTTGCCGGGGTGCGCGCCATGCTTGCGCTGGCCATGAAGGGAGTCGAAGTCGATCCGCTGAGCGCGACGCCGTCCTGGCCTGTGCTGCTGTTTGCCTTGGGCGTTTCGCTGGTCACCGGCATGTTGTTTGGCGCGGCACCCGCGTGGATTGCCTCCCGCGCCAACCCGGCGGATGCCTTGCGCGGAGCCAGTCGCAGCACCGGCGACAGCAGCAGCCTTCCGCAGCGAATCCTTGTGATCTTTCAGGCGGCGCTCTCGGTGACGCTGCTCAGCATGGCTGGTCTGCTCATCAGCAGTCTGCGCAAGCTGGAGCACCAGGACTTTCACTTTGAGCCGCAGGGCCGCTTGATTGCGTTCATCGACCTGCAAGCCGCGGGGTACCACTACGAGCAGCTCGCCAGCTTGTATCGACGGCTCGAGCAGAGCTTTGCCGGTCGGCCCGGCGTTCAGAACTTCGCGTACGCCACGTATGGTCCGATGGCCGACAATAACTGGGGCACCGGTGTTTCGTTCCCGGGTGACGATCCCACCGCACGCAAATCCGCGAGCTACCTGGCGATCAGTCCACAGTTCTTTCAGTCGGTGGGAACGCGCGTGCTGCTCGGCCGCGGCGTGACGGAACAGGATAGCTTGACCAGCACTCATGTAGCCGTTGTGAACAAAAGGTTCGCTGATAAATACCTGATTGGAAAGCCACCCATCGGCCAGCACTTTGGCACCGACAGAGCCATGACCGGTGAGTATGAAATCGTGGGCGTCGTCGATGACACCAAGTACGGCGATCCCGCGGAGGCCACACGTCCCATGTTCTTTACACCGCTGACACAGCTCACGACCTACGAAAAGATTGACGCGACCGCTGCGATCAAGCAGCAGGCTGCGCAAAACGAACAGTTTGAACATTTCGCTTCGAACCTCATCGTGCGCTACCAGGGGGACTCCGCGACTATGGCCAACACCATGCGCGCCACGCTGCACAGCATCGACCCAAACATTCCGATCCTCCGCCTGCTGACCTACTCCGATCAGGTGAGTAACGCCTTCACGCAACAGCAACTGGTTGTTCGGCTCACGGCGATCTTCGGCGCGCTCGCGCTCCTGCTTGCTTCCATCGGCCTGTACGGAGTGACCGCGTATGGTGTGCAGCGGCGAGTCCCGGAGATAGGCCTGCGCATGGCGTTGGGCGCGGACCGTGCCAACATTGTCGGGCTTGTTCTGCGCGGAGCCATGACACAGACCTTGATCGGCCTTGCCATCGGCCTGCCCGTCGCACTCATCGCGGGCCATTTCCTGGAGTCGCAGCTCTTCGGCGTCAAAGGCCACGATGCCGTTGCCCTGGCCACCGCCTGTGGTGTGCTTGCCCTGAGTGCACTGGTCGCCAGTCTCCTTCCGGCGCGACGTGCCGCCACAATCGAACCCATGCTGGCGTTGCGCTCCGAATAGCTCGAGGAGTTCCTTCATGCTTGAACTGCACAATCTGGAGCGCAGCTACCAGAACGGACCGGCGCAGACCTTTGTCCTGCGTCGCATCACACTCACCATCGCAGCCGGCGAGTTCGTCACCGTCATGGGTCCAAGCGGCGCTGGTAAATCATCGCTGCTCAACACGCTGGCGATGCTGGACGATGGGTGGCGCGGCGAGTTCTTCTTCGACGGCACGCCCATCCACAGCCTGCAACGCAAACAACGCGCAGAGCTGGCGCGACAACGTATCGGCATGGTCTTCCAGAGCTATCACCTGCTGGACGATCTCACGGTGGCCGAGAATATCGACCTACCCCTTTCCTACAAGAACATTCCTCGTTCCGAGCGGCAATCCCTGGTCGCGGATGCACTGGACCGTTTTCAGATTGTGGGCAAGAAGGACCTGTATCCGTCGCAGCTTTCCGGAGGCCAGCAGCAGCTGGTGGGGATCGCGCGAGCGGTCATTCATCGGCCGTTGCTCTTGCTGGCTGACGAGCCGACCGGCAATCTGCACTCAGCGCAGGCCGCTGAGATGATGCATCTGTTTCGCGAGCTGAACGCGCAAGGGACAACCATTGTGCAGGTCACCCATGCGGAAGCGAACGCCGCCTACGGTACGCGCACGCTGGAGCTGCGCGATGGCTGGCTGAGCCATGATTCCGCGCAAGCCACTGCAGCAGCAACCCAGGGGAGCTACAAGACGCAATGAGATACCCTTCCATCTTCCTGGGCAAGACAGCCCTGCTTTTGATGAGCGCCGCCCTGCCTATTGAACAAAGGGCGGCGGCCCAAACAGCGGTCCAGCCGGTGTTGACGCAGGCCAACGCTCCACAGCCTCAACTCGCGCTGAACCCGGCGGCTGTGCGGACGGTAAAGGCAGAGCCTGCTGTACGGCTCGACATCCCTCACTCAAACAATCCTTTGAAAGCCTATTGGCCTACGTCGGTTGCGCCGGCCAATCTCAGCAACTCGCCATCGCTCGATACACACATCCGCGACGGTGTGCTGGAGCTTTCCCTTAAGGACGCGATCGAGCTCGCGCTAGAAAATAACCTTGACCTCGCCATCGCACGCTATAACATCCCCATTGCCGACGCGGACATCCTGCGGACCAGGGCAGGCGGGTTTAATCGAGGGGTAAACACCGGCGTGGTGCAGAATACTCCGGGTGGCGGCGTGGGCGGGTTTGGCAGCAGCGCGGCCGGGGCCGGCGCGGGCGGAACCAGCGGAGGCGCCGGAGGTGCGGGCGCGGGTGCGTCCGGCCTTGTGCAATCGACGCTCGGCGGAGGCACCGTGGTCAACTCCTACGATCCGCTGATCACAGGCGAGCTTGGCGTGCAGCACAGTACCTCGCCGTTGTCGAACCTGTCGATCTACGGTGTGCCCACGTTGCGCGATAACAGCATCAGCGGCAATATCGGCTATCAGCAGGCGTTCGGCACAGGCACCAGCATCGCCCTCACTTACAGCGGGAATCGGCAGACCACCAACAGCACGTTCAGCTTTCTCAACCCCACGCTCAATTCGCAATTTATCTTCCAGGTGAGCCAGCCGCTGCTTGCAGGCTTTGGCTTCGGACCCAACCTGCGCTACCTGCGTGTAGCCCAGAACACCAAGAAGATCTCAGACGAGGCCTTTGAGCTACAAGTGGTAACGACGGTGACGCAGATTGCCAACCTGTATTGGGATCTGGTCGCGGCGTACGAAGATGAGCAGGTTAGGACGCGGTCGCTCCAGTTCGCGAACGATACGCTCGACTCTGGCCGCAAACAGCTTGCGCTGCAGGCCATTCCCGCGCTCGATGTCACGAAAGACGAAGGCGAAGTCGCGCGCGCGGAGCAGGACCTAACTATTGTGAAATCCGCCTTGCAGTTTCAGGAGTTGCTGGTCAAGAATGCGCTGACAAAGAACCTGGATGATCCGCTGCTCGAAGCGATACCGGTGCGACCGACCGATCTAAGCAGTGTCATCGGCGATGGCGGGATGGAAGTTGAGGCGCCTACGGAGGACATCATCGCGGACGCACTGGGCCGCCGCCTGGAACTTAAAATTTCCATGACCAACTTGAAGAACCGCGACATCAGCCGCGTGGCCGTCAACAATGCGCTGCTTCCGTCGGTAAACCTGGTCGGAAACTACGGTGGAGTCGGCCTTGCGGGCATTTCGAACCCGGCTGCGGGTGTCACTTCGACGGTTCCGGAAAGCTATGGCGGGTCGTTTCAAAATGCTTTTAACAACTCCGCACCAAACTACTTTGTGGGTCTGAACGTAGCGATTCCCATTCGCAACCGGCAGGCGAAAAGCGATCAATACCGGTCGGAGTTGGAGACACGGCAGGCCGAAATCCTGCTGCAGCAGCAGCGCAAGCAGATTCGCATCGAAGTAAGGAACGCGCAGTACGCAGAGCGGCAGAGCCAGGCCCGCGTCGCGGCGGCCACGAAGGCACGTGATCTGGCGGCAAAGACGTTCGACATCACTGGCAAGGAGCAACAGCTTGGCGCGGGCTCCGCGTTCGAGACACTGACCGCGCGCCAGGACCTGGCAACGGCGGAGTCCGCCCTGGTGGCGGCTCGCACGGCCTATCAAAAATCGCGCGTTGAGTTGCAACGCGCCCTCGGTACCACGCTGACGGTTTACGGCATTTCAGTAGAATTAGCGCGTACCGGCGCACAGACAGCCCAGGCCTCGAGTGCCGCACCGTAACACGATCGGCCAAGAGTGATGACCACACAATTCAAAGTCGACCGCTCGCTTCCGGCATCCGCGCCGCAAGCCGAAGTGCGGCACTGCCGGCTGCTCGTCGCGGATGATCAGCCGTCTATCTTGGAAGCGTTATCGCTCCTGTTGCGGCCGGAGGGTTACGTCGTCGAGACGGCGCGCTCACCCGCTGCCGTGCTGGAATGCCTGGAGCACCATGAGTACGACGCGCTGCTCCTCGACCTGAACTATACGCGCGACACCACCAGCGGCATTGAGGGGCTGCATCTGCTCGACCGAATCCGTGAACGCTATGGGTTGCTGCCGGTCATCGTGATGACAGCATGGGCTAACGTCGACCTGGCCGTGGACGTCATGCGGCACGGCGCGAGCGATTTTCTGCAGAAGCCATGGGAAAATGCGCGCCTGCTCTCCGTCGTGCGCACGCAGATTGAGCTCTATCACGCACATCGGCGCACCCAGCTGCTGGAGGCGGAGAACCGCCTGCTGCGCGCAGACAGCACCGGCGTACACTTTATCGCGACCGCGCCGGCGATGCGGCCCGTGCTGGAACTGATGGAGCGCATCGGACCTTCAGACGCGAACGTACTGTTGACCGGCGAACATGGCACCGGCAAAGAGGTGGTCGCGCAGACGCTGCATCGACTCAGCCATCGTGCCAGCCGTGCGCTGGTCGCCGTCAACACGGGCGCGCTGCCCGAAGGCACGTTTGAGAGTGAGCTGTTCGGTCACGTACGAGGGGCTTTCACCGATGCGCGTGCCGATCGTGTTGGGCGCTTCGAAATGGCGAGTGGAGGCACGCTCTTTCTTGACGAGATCGCGAATATTCCCTTGCGCCAGCAAAGCAAGCTGTTGCGTGTGCTTGAGACAGGAGAGATGGAGCGTGTGGGCTCCTCCGCAACGAGGCGTGTCGATGTGCGCATGATCTCCGCCACCAATGCCGACCTGCGCGAGGAGGCTGCCCAAGGTCGCTTTCGCGCAGACCTGTTCTTTCGCCTTAATACGGTTGAGATTCACCTGCCCCGCCTGCGGGAACGGCGCGAAGACATTCCTGCCTTAGCCGCGCACTTTCTTTCGCAGTACAGCACACGATACCGGCGTGTGATCGAGGGATTCGAGACTCCAGCTCTGCAGCAGATGCTCCTCTATCCATGGCCCGGAAACGTACGCGAGCTGGACCATACCATGGAACGCGCGGTGCTGATGGCACGGGGCAAGCGGATCGCCGCCGTTGATCTTGGCTTGCAGCCGCAACGCTCCAATGCAGCCCCGACGCTCGACGAGATGAGCCTTGAAGCGGTGGAGGCGGTGCTGGTTCGCAAGGCCCTGGCGCGTGCCGGTGGCAATGTGAGCCACGCCGCCGAAGCGCTCGGACTGAGCCGCGGCGCGCTCTACCGGCGCATGGAAAAGCATGGCCTTTAGCCAGGACCGCATCCCGTCTGAAGATGTGCCTACCGTGGTTCGCCGACGGCTTTCGCTTGGCCGCACACGCCGTCGCCTCAGCTTTGAGTGGCGGCTTCGAGTATGGATTGTTGCCGCATCCTGGCCGCTGCTTGCAGTTTTAGCGTGGAACTGCCGATTGCAGCAGATGTCCTTGCTTAACACGGGAATGGTGCTCGCCGGCACTGCGCTGCTGTGGTGGATGGCCGCTTCGTATTTCTTTGAAAGCGTCGTCCGTCCGCTGCAAACGCTTTCGAACATTGTGGCGTCCCTGCGCGAGAATGACTTCAGCTTTCGAGCTCGCGGTGCGCGACGCGGCGATGCGCTTGGCGATCTTGCGCTTGAGATCAATGCGCTGGCCAGCACCTTGCAGCAGCAGCGCAGCTCCGCCATGGATGCACTCGCGCTTGCTGATCGCGTCATGACTTCCATGCAGTCGCCGGTCATTGCGTTTGATTCCTCGGACCGCCTGCGTCTGCTGAACACGGCGGCGGAGCGCGCGTTCAGCCTGCAACGCGCGCGCGTCTTGCGTCACACGGCCGCCGATCTTGGTTTGGGCGCGCTCCTGCAACAAAAGGACGAGGCGCTCTACCTTCACCCGAGTGATGTATCTCGTGCCGCGGGCCAGACCAGCTGGTCGATCCGGCGGGCTGCCTTTCGCCTGTACGGCGTGCCCCATACGCTCTTCGTTCTGTCCGATGTGGCCGCCGCACTACAGGAAGAAGAACGCATCGCCTGGCAACGCATCATCCGCGTGCTGGGGCACGAGATCAACAACTCACTGACTCCCATCAAATCCATTGCCAGCATGCTGCGCACACGTCCGCTCTACCTGGATGGCGGGCACCATACCGCGCAGGACTTGGCCGACGTGCGACGCGGCCTTTCGCTGATTGAAGATCGAGCCGATTCGCTCAACCGCTTTCTGCAGGCCTATCAGCAGTTGTCCCGTCTTCCGCAGCCGAGCATGCAGAGCCTGATGCTGCGCACGCTCATCGATCGCGTCGTGCCGCTTGAGCGTCGTGTTCTCGTACACGTATTGTCGGCAGAGGATGCCAGGCTGCTGGCCGACCCCGATCAGTTAGAGCAGATGCTGATCAACCTGATCAAGAACGCTGCAGATGCAGCCCTCGACCCGGATGCAGGCCATCGTTCACCCCACATCACGCTGCAGTGGACCGCAGCCGCCGGACAGCTCACGCTCAGGATTGAGGACAACGGCCCAGGCCTCACAAATCCGGATAACCTCTTCGTGCCTTTCTATACGACGAAGCCGGACGGAGCAGGCATCGGCCTGACCTTGTCACGACAGATCGCCGCCGCGCATCGCGGCTCTCTGCACCTGTGCAGGCGGCAGAACGGGGCTGCGGGCTGCGTCGCAGAAATCATACTACCGCTGGCTCCCTGAACGTTCTGTCCGCAGGCGGCCACGCTACTGGTCGCGCAACAGCATCGCGGGTTCCGCCTGGAGTGCCCGGCGTGCCGGCAGCAGAGTAGACGCCGTCCCGAGCACTGCCATGGTAGCCAGGACGGCAAGCAGCACGACTGGGTCCGCCGCCGCGGCCTGGTAGACCACGCTTGCCAGCAGCCGCGTTGCCGCCACGCCGAGCAGGAGTCCGGCGGCAGAGCCGATCGCAAGCAACGTCAGCGTGCGACCAAGCGCTGCCCGCAGCACATTGCGGGTTTGCGCGCCGAGTGCCATGCGGATGCCCAATTCGCGCATGCGCCGCGTCACCGTGTAATTGGCCACGCCGAAAATTCCCGTCAACGCCAGCATGGCGGCGAGCAGGCCCATGGTTCCGAGCGCCGCCGTTGCCGCACGAGCCGGCAAAGTGACGATGCCGAGCGCATCCGGCCAGGCCGACACGCTGAAGATGGGGATGGCACTGTCCACCGAGGCGATCGCCTTCCGCAGCGCGACCGTCATCTCTGCGGCAGGACGGCCGGAGCGCACCAGCAGGACAGTGGTGCCGTCTGGCCGCTGCAGGATGGGGCGGAAAACGGCCGCACCTGGAGTTTCCGTGAGTGCTGTGTACTTGCCGTCGCCGACAAGGCCGACCACCTGCACTTGCTTGCCTTCGCCCACCGGATAAGACTGACCGATGGGATCAACTTTGCCGAAGAGCTTGTGCGCGAGCACCTGGTTGATAACCGCGACCGCCCGGTTGTCCTTGGTGTCGGACGCGGTGAAGGCGCGGCCGGCAAGCAGCGGCGTGCCTACGGTGGCGAAGTACGTAGGCGAAACACTGTATACATTTGCATTTGCAACCACGTGGACCTTGTCAAAGGCGGTGGTTCCGGGGGCGTAAACGTCGTCGGTGTTGTTGTTGAGCGAGAGCGGCTGATTGTTCGAGTAGCCGGCCATTGTGACTCCGGGAATGACCTGCACGGCAGCCAGCAGGCGCTGCTGGATCGCGTCCCGGTCAGGTCCGTGGTGGCCGGCAAGCGCCACATCGGCAACGGCAAACGTAACCCCCTCCGGCTGAAAACCAAGCGGCAGAATCAGGGTGCGCTCGAGCCCGCGAAACGCCGTAGCGGCTCCCGTGACCAGCAGGCAGCACAGGGTGATCTGCACAATCAATAGCCCGGAGCGGAATAGCGACTGGTCGGAGGTTGCATTGCTATTCCCGGCCGAGCGCATCGTGCGGTTGGGGTCTGTTCGCCAGATCTGCCGCGCCGGCAGCAACGCGAAAAGCAGGCCCGTCGCAGCCGCAAGCGCAACCGCGACCAGGTAGACATGTCCGTCGGCATCGACCAGCATCTGAACCGGAAGATCGGTCGGCGGCCGCCACGACGATAAGGCATGCAGCACGAATGCACTCAAAACGGAGGCGGCCATGCCCCCGGTAAGCGCGATCAGCAGCGACTCGATGGCGAGCTGACGCAGAATACGGCCGCGGCTTGAACCGATCGCCAGCCGTATACCAAGCTCGCGGCTGCGATCGAGCGTGCGGCTGCTGAAGAGCATGCCCAGGTTGGCGCACGCGGCGAACAGCACCAGCAGCGACATCACTCCGACGCCGGAGAGAAAGGCGTGAATGGGTTTCCCGAGTGATTCACCCATGAGTCCGACCGGTGCCGTGTGCCATTGGGTGCCCTTGTCTTCCGCGGGGTATTCCTGAGCCATCTGCCCGGAGATGCGGTGCAGGTCCGCGTCGGCCTCGGCACGGCTAACCCCGGGACGCATGCGGCCGAAGACGAATGCATTGGCGCTGCTGCGATGCTCCAGACCACTGGCTCCATCGACCATTTCGCCGTCGTGATACGGAAACCAGACCTCTGGCTGGAAGAATTGTTCGGTTCCGTGAAAACCCGGCGGCGTGACGCCGATGACGGTGAACGGGTGCGTGCCGACCAGCACCGTTCGCCCCACGATGGCGGGATCGGCGTGAAACCGCAGGCGCCAGCAGGTGTTGCTCAGAACCATGGTGCCACTGCCGTTGCGGGAAACATCGTCTGCCGGGGTGAACAGGCGGCCCAGCTGCGGTTCGAGGCCAAGCATTCCAAAGAAATTGCCGCTCACCACATACCCCCAGACGGGCTGAGCGGCGCCATCCACGCCGATGGACAGGCGTGTGAGGCGGGAAAGCGCGACGGCTGAAAAGGTTCCCATGCTGCGATCGCGCAGGTCGCGATAGTTCGGGTAGGAGAAGCTGATGCCCATAAAGCCCGGATTTTGGATCTGTACGAGTTGCTGCGGTTCAGGCACCGGCAACGGGTGAAACAGCAGCCCGTTGGCGATACCGGCGACCACTCCATTCCCCGTAATGGCAAGCGTCAGCGTCAGGACCGCGGTGAGCAGGAAGCCGGGTGAACGCCGCAGTTGGCGAAGCGTGAGGCGAAGGTCGTCGAGCAGGGTACGCATCGGCAGGGCTCCTTGCAGCGGAAGATGCTCCTTCCAGATGCACGCCTAGGACCAAAAGCAAAAGCGCTGTTTCACATAGATCCGGAGCGAGAGCCGTACTTCTCGCGGTTGTAAGGGAGCAAGAAGCAGGTCCTTCTGAGCTGAGCGCAGAACAGGCAAAGCGTCCTGAACGTTTCACTGCAGGTGTCCGGAAGTCGCAGGCACTGTCCTGAAGTGGACACCCACCTGGTGCCGGCGAAGCCCGAGCATGGCAGAATGAACCGCATCCAGCCGCAGCACGAATGGCTCCGAACGTGCAGGACGAGCAGTGACCGCGCATATTGGAAGGAGGATTCCATGACGCACCTGCAGCAGGATCTTCGCCATGCCCTGCGACAAATCCGGAGGGCCCCCGGCTTTGCGCTGACCACTATCCTGACCCTGGCAGTCGCGATCGGCGCGACCACGGCCATCTTCAGCTTTATCGATGGCGTTCTGCTGCAGCCGCTGGCTTATCCGGAAAGTGGCCGTCTCGCGGCCATCTGGGAACACGTTCCTTTTCTTGAAAGAATAATCCCCATAACCGGGCCAAACCCACGTCATGCCGTGCTCTGGCGAGAGGCGCAGACGAGCTTCACGGATCTGTCGATCGTGAACGAAGGAACGACCGGCGTTGCGCTGGCCGGCGACCATCCGCGTTATGTGGGCCGCGTCTTGGCCGAGCCAAACCTGCTTTCTCTCCTCGGCGTGCAGCCTGCGCTGGGCCGGGACTTCCTGCCCGAAGAAGGAAGCAAAGGCCACGCTGACCGCGTCATCATCAGCTGGCCGCTGTGGAAGGATCTGTTCGCCGGCAGCCGCGAGGTACTCGGCAGGACGCTGCTGGTGGGAGACACACCCATGCTGGTGATCGGCGTGCTCCCTAAGGGTTTTTACTTTCCTAAGGCCAATGAACTGACCTACGCTCCCAGCGCCCAGCAATCGCCTGCGATGGATATCCTGCTGCCGAACCGGATTGACGTCAACGACGGAAGCTGGAACGGCGACTACGGCAATTACGAGGTGATCGGCCGCCTGAAGCCGGGCGTCACGCCGGCCGCCGCCAGGCAGCAACTGGACACAATCACCGCGAACTTCGCGCGGCAGGCACCCGCGGGTACCTTCGAGCCAGGCCCATCGGGAGCGGTCACCACCGTGGTGGAACCGCTCAAGCAAGCTATCGTCGGCCGCTCGACCACCGGGCTTTGGCTGCTGCTGGCCGCAGTGGGAAGTATGCTGCTCATCGCCTGCATCAATCTCGCAAAGGCGCAGCTCGCCCGCGTCATGGCGCGAGACAAAGAGGCCGCGCTGCGTACGGCGCTCGGCGCATCTCCCTGGCACCTGGTGCAGGGCTCGCTGCTGGAATCGCTTCTGTTGGCAGGGGTGGGCGGCGGTCTCGGGGTCCTGCTCGCGCACGTTGCCCTGCGGCGTTTTGCCGAAGTCGTGCATGTCGCGATTCCCCGTTCAGGGAATATCTCGCTCAACCCGACAGTGCTCGCGGTCTCAACCGCCTGCACGATTGCGGCAACGGTCCTCTTCGGTGCGCTGCCAGCGCTGCGCTTCCTGCATGTGCGTCCGCAAGCGGTCCTCGGCAGCGCTGAACGAGCCACCAACTCTACCGGAGGCACCACCCTCCGCCGCATGCTGATCTGCGCGCAGATGCTGGCCTGTACCGCCCTGCTTTTGCTCACCACACTTTTCGCGCGCAACCTGCTCGAACTGCTCCACGGAGCGAACGGCTTTTCCACTGGAGGCACCGTACTCGTCAATGCCCGCCTGCAGGGCAAAGCCTTAAGCAACGCGGCTATCGCGTCCTTCGACCAGGGCGTACTCGACCGGCTGCGTCCTTTGCCCGGTGTCACCTCCGTTGCCCTCGTCAGTTCCATCCTCTCGCAGGGATCGATGTGGGTCGACGGCGTCAAGGTCTCCGGCATGTCCAACCAGAAGCCGCAACTAGCCCAATTTCGCTGGATCAGCCCGGGGTATTTTTCTACCGTGGGCCAGCGCATCGTCGCGGGCAGGGCTTTGCAGGACGGCGATCGCACCCCTGTCCTTGAGGACGGAGTTACCGGGCCGCCAGGCCGGCCGGCTGCGGCAGTGCTCTCAGAAACCGCGGCGCAGGCCATCTGGCCGCAACAGGACCCACTTAATCGAACCTTCACCTGGCACGGTCGCATGTACATGGTCGTGGGCGTGGCCGCGGACGCACGCACCAACTCGCCGCGCGAGTTGCCCGCCAGCATGGTTTTCCTGCCCTTCTGGGACAATCCGCCCTCACGCGTCTTTTTCCTTGTCCATGGCAGTCAGGATCCGGCACTGCTCGCCCCCGCCGTCCGCCAGGCGATCTGGAGCTACAACCCCAGCGTGACGCTCGCCGAGGTTGGCCCGCTTGAAGCGACGCTGGCGGACACTCTCGCTCCCGAGCGCCTGCAGACCACCTTGCTCGCCGTGTTCGCCGGCGCCACACTTCTACTCGCGCTTGTCGGCATTTACGGCACGCTTAACTACTCGATCGGCCGGCGGACCAAGGAGTTTGGCATCCGCATGGCGCTGGGCGCGACGCGCGGCAACGTCTTCTGGATCACGTTGACCGAAGTGCTCGCACCGATCGCCGGCGGACTTCTTGGAGGATTACTCCTGAGCCTGGCACTTGCCCGCGTCCTGCACTCGCTGTTGACTGGCGTGCCTCGCATTGACCCTTCCAGCTCGCTCGGCATTCTCTGCCTGCTGCTCTTAGTCACATTGTTGGCAACCTACCTGCCCTGCCGTCGCGCGTCGCACGTAGAACCCACGGAGGCCCTTCGTGCTGATTAGAACGCGATGATGTACTTGCGTGTATGACTGCCTTGGGCAGATCGCACTTTCGCTTGTCTTGGTTGAGCTCGCCCTGTACCAGTTGTCATGCTTCGCCGTAGGCGGAAGATCTACTATTCAAGTTAGAGACAGCTACAACCCAAGGAGCTTCGTCTAGTTTGAGTCGCCTTTGAGGATGCATGGTGAATCGGCAAGCTGGGTCGTGGTTACGTTCAGCGGCTGCAGATGGCTTGCGGTCAGTAGCGTGTTGAAGTCGGCGACCTGTTTCTGCATCGTGCGCCAAGCGTCCCTGGTGCGATTGAGGTTGGAGCAGTCAAACTCCCAGGTCGCGATCTGCGTGGGAGTAGGAGCCATGTCCAGGCCCACCTGCATCATGCTGACCATGGTGCTGTATTCGTTATTCATGTCGAAAAACGATTGCAGCGCGCCGGGTTCGGCGGCGACGCGGCGAAAGCCTCCGCCGGCCGGCAGTTCTCCCCCGATCTTCTTGAGAGCGGCATCGAGCAGCTTAGCCTCCGCGGCAACATTCTCAGGCAGGGTACCCTGCATCAGGGACGCCAGCTGAGCCCGGACGGCCTCAACTTCATCGTGGCCCTGAAAGCTCTGCTGCATGCCGTGGTAAGAAAGCAATGTGAGCTGATTCTGTGCTCGTAGGGCTGCCATCAACTCCGGACTCTGGCCAACGCGTGGATCGTTTACGATGGTGACCGTGCGCGTATAGGTTTGACCGTCGACCAGGAGCTTGAGCGTATACACGCCCGGAATCACCTGTGGCCCGTGAGGTCCAGGGGTGGTCGAGCCTGGCGTCATGTTCATCTCATTCTCAAGATCGTGCCGCACTGCGGGCGGGTCGTCGTAGTAGAGGTCCCAGTTGATACGGTTCTCGCCGACGTGCGTACTCAGCGCGCGTGATTCAGGCGACGCCAGCCAGTAGCGCGGATATTCTTCGCCGGTGATGGGCGGCGGCAAACGGCTGCTGATGGAGCGAACAGCATTGCCCTTCGCGTCGAGGATCTGTAACTGGATCGGTGCCTTGGGCTCATGGCTCAGGTAATAGTCCACAATGACGCCGTAAGGCACGTTGGTCGCATGCGGTACTTCGATGGAGAAGGGCTGATCCCAGTTGCTGTTGTTGCGGGTGCGGACCGCTGTCTGAGGCGGAAACAGGTAGGTCGAGGAGGAACTGATCGCCTGAGCATGAGCCGCAATCTGACGCAGCGGTGCGATGTCGTCAAGCACCCAGAACCCGCGACCATAGGTGCCGATGACGAGGTCGTTCGTATAGGGATCGGCGTGGACGGTGAGATCGCGGATGGAGGTACTGGGCAAGTTCTGTCGCAGCGTTTGCCAGTGATCGCCGTTGTCGAAGCTGACATAAACGGTGGTCTCGGTGCCGGCGAACAGCAAGCCGGGCTGCTCCGGGTCGGCGCGCAAACTGTTCACCCAGCTTCCTGTGCGCTCATCCTGGGGCAAACCGTTCACGATGCTGGTCCAGCTCTTACCCCCGTCGGTGGTGCGCCAGATCAGCGGCACGTCCACGTCGAGCGCAGTAGGTGCGGCGTTGGCGGCGGACGACGCGTTCACGGCGGCGGCAGGTCCTGCGGCGATACGGCCGACAACGTATGCCGTGTTCACGTCATCCCCGGCTACGATGGTGCTGAAAAGAGTGCGCGCCGGCACCGCAGGAAGATTCGACACATTCTTCCAGGTCTTGCCCTGGTCCATGGTGTTGAAGATCTGGCCGTTGCTGCTCACGGTCCAAAGCACGCCGCGCTTCGCCTTGGAGATGGAGAAGTCGACGACGGTCGCCTCGCCCCCGATCCCGCGCTGCCCCAGATCCATCTCCGGCTCCGGTGTGAACGTACCGGACGGCGTCGCTGGGGTATTTGCCCCTGTGCCGGGAGGCGCCGGTTGCGGGGCAGGAACGGTTGGCGGCACGAGCGGAGCAGCACCGCAGGCCTGCTGCGGTGCGTCCTTCGCCGTAGTCAGGTCGGGGCTCGAGGCCTTGAACGTGTGGGCGCCATCGTGCGAGACGAGCAGACACTGATACGCAACATAAAGCGCACCGGGGTCGAACGCGAGGTCGAACTGCTTCTGGAAGTCGCGTCCAGCGTGATACTTCAAAGCATCGGCGCCGAAGTTTGGCGCGACGTTCTGCCACTGACCGGTCGTCATGTCGATCTTGATCAAACCGCTTCCGCCGCCGCCCGGTCCGTAGCCCACGCCATAGATGATGTGCGGATTCTTGGGATCGGGTGTAACGATGCCGAACTCGGAGGAGGGAAGCGGGCTCCAGTCGGTGAAGTTTACCTGGCCGAAGGCACCGCGGCTGCGAATCATCACCGCGCCGGTATCCTGCTGAGCCGCCATGATCCAGTAAGGGTATTGGCTATCCGTCGCGACGTGGTACACCTGCGAGATGGTCTGGTTGTACCAGAGACTCCAGGTGCGGCCGTCGTCGACGGTAACACTGGCTCCCTGGTCAGAGCCCACCAACATGCGGTGGCCATCGGTCGGATCGATCCAGAGCTTGTGGTAATCCTCGCCGCCGGGCGCGCCCTTGAAGGGCTGAAAGGTCTTGCCGCCATCGGTCGAGCGGTACATCGCAGTGCTCATGGTGTACACAATGTCGGGGTTTTGCGAGTCGACAAAAACACCGCTTGAATACGCTCCCTGGCCGTTGCTGATGCGGGTATCCTTGCCGGCCATGTGCAGCCAGGTTGCGCCGCCGTTGTCGGAGCGATAGAGTCCCGAGCCGTTCTCGATGTTGTTGCCGACGATGTACATCCGCTCGCCCTTGGTGTGCATGGCGACCGCTACGGCAACGCGGCCCTCAAACGGTGGAATCGTAATCTGGGTCCACGTCAGACCTTCGTCGGTAGATTTGAAGGTCAGCGGCGGCTTGGTTTTGGCTGGAGCGCCACCCCCGGTGCCCGCTCCGGGGCGACCGCCGCCGGTGCCCTGTGTGGCCGCCAGCATGACGTTGGGTTGGTCGTAGGCCGACTGCAGATCGCGCACCCCATCGTAGTCCGGAGTTTTCAGCACGCTGGTCCAGCTTTGGCCGCCGTTGGTCGAGCGATACAAACCTCCGCCGTGACGCGTGGTGTCTCCCAACGCGGACGCGAGCACCAGGTCAGGATTGGTTGGATCGATCACAATGCTACTGATTTTCACGGTATCTTCGAGACCAATGTGCTTCCATGTGGCACCGGCGTCGGTGGACTTCCAGATGCCATTGCCCAGGCTACCGCTGATCGGATCGCCCGTGCCGGCATAGACGATATCCGGGTTCGAGGGCGCAACCTGGATGGCGCCGATACTATCGAAGCTGCTCTCTCCATCCGACAGAGGAAACCAGGTCACGCCACCGCTGGTCGTCTTCCAGATGCCGCCGAGAGGAGTGCCCGCATAGAACGTACCGCTCTGGCCGATGACACCCGTAACCGAGGAGATGCGACCACCGTGGAACGGTCCGACGTTACGCCACTTCAGGCCGGCGTAGAGACTTGGATCAACCTGCGCCGATGAGCCGATGCCTAACGCCATCGTGCTGGCAAAAACCAGCCCCCAAAATCGGACCGAGCAAGTACTCGTCATCCCTAATCTCCTCTTTCACTCTGTTTAGCGCGATGCTATACAGCTTACTCTGAGAGAACACCCGTCTTCGCGCGGGAGTAAACGGCTGAGAAGCCTTTGCTTACTGCTTGTACGGGCCAGCCGTAGTCAAACCCCTCTCTACAAGCGCCGGGGGCCGTCGGAGTTTCGTCGCTTGTTCAAAGCCATACGCCCATCCCAGCAGGTCCCCATCCCGCCAGGGCCGCGCGCTGATCTCGAGGCCAAAGGGCAATCCGTTTGGATAAAAGCCGGCAGGCAAGGCGATCGCCGGCACACCGATTTTGTTGACCCATCCGGTCTCGGAGTGCGGGCCGCCGGAGAGCTTGCCGTCCTGCGGCATGGTTTCATCCGGGGGCGGCATCTGAGCCGTCGGGTAGAGCAGACCATCCAGATGAAAGCGGTCCAGCGCGTCGAGATACTGCTGCAGCATTGCTTTACGAGGCCCGAAATAGTTCTTCTGAGCATCCGGATCCTCCTTCAGGACAACCTGTGGCGGCTGCTTGCGGAAGCGATCCGAGCCGCGCCGTGCTCCGGCAGGGGGCACGGGTGGTGTGCTCGAAGGCTCACTCGCAGCGTCGACCAGGTCATCGAGCGAGCCACTTACTCCGGTAAAGACCGGAGGCAGACTCCGCCCGGTGGCTGCCTTGTATTGCACGTCGTCTTTGTATTCTGCCGGTCCAAAGCTATGCAACCATTGCATGGCGCCATCTCGCCGGTAGGGTCCGGTGTCGACCATCTTCTCGGCTTCGAGAAACGAGAGCGGCAGCAAATCATCCTCGACCACTACCTCGGCGCCTGCCTTCCGCAGCAGGTCGATGGTCAGCAGCAGCATCGCTTTCGTCTCAGCTTGCAAGGGCGTTCGTTTGCTCTGAAAGATGAAGGCCGGTACCCCGAAGCGCTTCCCTTTGAGTGCATCTGCTTGCAGATACTTTGTGTATGGGCCCGGCTGCGCCTTTTGCGCCGATCCGGCCGTCTTGAAGTCCTGTACATCTTCGCCAGCCATCACGTCCAGTGCAATGGCTACATCGGTCACAGTGCGCGCGATCGGACCCGTGTTGTCCAGCAGCCAGTCCAGTGGAGCAATGCCGGCGATCGAGACCAGGCCGCGGGTTGGAAACAGACCGACGACGGCGCTGGTCCCGGCAACCATGCGGATGCTGTTGCCAGTATCCGTGCCGGTGCCAAGTACCGCCTCGTTCGAGGTAATTGCAGTGACCGTGCCGCCGGAAGAACCGCCGGGAGAAAAGCGCACATCGTATGCGTTTCCTGTGCGCCCGAAGGCGGTCGAGCGGTTTGTATCGCTCGCGGCAAAGTCCGGCATGTTCGTGATCCCTACAATGACAGCACCAGCAGCTCGAAGACGGCTTACCACCGTTGCATCTTTCGGCGCGAGGAAGGCATGGCCAGGAATGGCAAAGCCCTCCCAACCATCCGTATCCGGCTTGCCCTTGACAGCGGTATTGGCCTTGATCACGATGGGTACGCCCCACAGATCTCCATGTGGAGCATTTTGCTCAGTGTCCAGCTGACGAGCCGTCGCAAGCGCACCTTCAACATCGACGGTCTGCACCGACCGGTACACGCCGTTGTACCTTGCGATACGATCCAGGCTCCAACGCGTGACTTGTTCTACCGTGTAGCGATGCTGCGCATACAAGGCTTGCAGCTGACGTACCGAGACCTCCAGCAGGTCTTGATCCATGCTCGCCTGCTGCTTGGCCGGTTGCCGCGGTACGTCTGTCTGCAGAGGTATGGGGAAGAGACTCGGCCCCGGGGCAGCCTGGGCCTTTGCTGCGCGTGGCACTTGCAAGCAGACACCGACAGCGAACCCAGTCGCCACACAAGAAATCCAACGCGACGTTTTCAACATAATGCTCTTTTACCATGTGCGCCGGCACTTCGGCTCTGGAGTGCCGGGGTACTCGAAACGTGTGGCCTTATGGCGCTCCTAACTCAGCGTGTCCGATGCACGGATCGAGAAGTGTTCCCCAGAAGCGTGTTGCGCATTCGGCGGCAGACTTCAGCTTCAGTTAAGCCTTGCGACATACCTTACCTCTATGAGGTTCTCAAGGTTAGTCACCTGTGCCGGCATGGCGACCATCATGATGCTTCCGTGTGCCAAGCGGAGCGAGGCGCAGCTTAGGCATGAAGGGCAGGGCAGCGCGCCCGAAACGTTGACGTTAGAGCAGGCCATCGCACGTGTTGCCGCCAATGAACCTGCATTCGCCGCCGCCGCCGCGGAACAGAAGGCTACGGCACTGGAACGCAAGATCGCGAGAACCGCCCTCCTTCCGACCGCTATTTACCACAATCAGGCCATCTACACGGAACCGAACGGCGTACCTGCCAGCCGCATCGGTCAGACAACCGATGCTCCGTCGCCGGTCTTTATTGCAAACAATGCTGTGCGTGAATATGCGAGCGAGGGCGTCTTCAATGAAACGCTCGGGCTGGGGCAGGTTGGAGCAATCCGCTCAGCCGACGCGAACGCGGCTCGCGCCCAGGCCGAGCTTGAGATCGCACGCCGTGGTCTCGTGAGCACGATCGTTTCGCTCTTTTATGGCGCGCGAGCAGGCAGCGGTAAGGTGAAGATCGCCCAGGAAGCGATGGACGAAGCCAATCACTTTCTTGACCTTACCCAGAAGCGTGAGGCCGCGCGCGAGGCTGCCCACGCCGACGTGCTGAAGGCGCAGTTACAGCAGCAGCAACGGCGACGCGACCTGCTCGATGCGCAGGTGACCGCTGAAAAGGATCACATCGAGCTGGCGGTCCTGCTCTACCCTGATCCCGCGACCACGTTCAGCCTGGCCCAGCAGGAAACACCTGCTGCGCTACCGGACAGGGCAGCTATTCAGAGCCTTGCCGGGCAAAATAATCCGGAACTCCGAAGCGCACTCGCCTCCGTACAGATCAGCCAGGCCGAGACCTATACGGCGCGCACCGCGCTGCTGCCGGAACTTGCGCTCAACTTCACCTACGGTATTGACGCGACCAATTTCGGAGTGAATGGCCCCGATGGCATTCGCAACCTGGGCTACTCGATGAGTGCGCAGCTTGACATCCCGGTGTGGGACTGGCTGGCTACCGAGCGCAGGGTCAAGCAGGCAAAGCTGCGGGAGGGGGCGGCTCAGATAGCGTTGACAGCAACGCAACGTCGTCTCGTGGCAAATCTTTCCGAGTACTATGCCGAGGCCAACGCCGCCAGCCAGCAGCTTGCCTCGCTCAGCGCCAGCGTCGTTACGGCGCGCGAATCTCTTCGGCTCACCAATCTGCGTTACGTCGACGGAGAAAGCACGGCGCTTGAGGTAGTCGATGCGGAAGGCGCGTTGACGTCTGCCGAGAACGCTGAAATCGATGGACGTACCCGGTATCAACTGGCACTTTCAAGCCTGCAAACCCTAACAGGAAAACTCTGATATGAATGCATCTTTTCAGCGCTGGCGACCTGCTTCGCTCCTGCTCTCACTTAGCCTCATCTTTCCACTGACGATCGGCTGCAGAAAGAAGCCGCAAGAAGCCCCAGAGGTCTCGGTAACCGTACAGGCTGCTCACCCGGCGCAGGGTTCTATCTCAGAGCAGATCGCGGCGGACGCGATTCTTGCGCCGATTTCGCTCGCCGCCATCTCGCCTCGTATCAGTGCGCCCATCCGGGAGGAGTACGTTCAGCGAGGCGTGCGTGTGCGGCGGGGACAGCTGCTGGTCTCGCTGGATGACCGCGACCTCAAGGGCAATGCAATGGACAGCAGCGGTGCGGTTGTCAGCGCGCAAGCCAATTACACGGCTACCACTCAGACGACAATACCGGAGGAGGTCAAGAAGGCAGAACTCGACATCACCCAGGCCAAGGCCAACCTGGATGTCGCATCCCGCACGGCTCGGGAACGGCAGGCACTTTATAAGCAAGGTGCGCTCTCCGGTCGCGATGCCGACGCTGCGTATGCAGCGGAGGTGCAGGCCCAGGCAGCGTATGACGCCGCTCGCCACCACGCCGCACTGCTCCAGCAGACGACGCGCTTAACCGACAAGCAGGCTGCGCAGGGGCAACTCACCTCCGCCCAGGGCAAGCTTGAAAACGCGCAGGCGCAGGTGAGCTTTGCCAACCTGCGCAGCCCCATAGATGGGGTCGTGACCGACCGGCCTCTGTTCCCGGGGGAAACCGCCGCAGCCGGAACCCCGGTCGTCACCGTGATGGATACCTCGTCCCTTTTGGCAAAGCTGCATCTCGCTCAAGCCTCGGCGCAGAAGCTCAGGCTCGGCCATCCCGCGAAGATCACCATCGCCGGCATGGAAGATCCGGTGGACGCGACCGTCTCCTTTATCAGCCCCGCCCTCGACCCTGGATCGACCACGGTTGAGGTTTGGCTCAAGCTGCCGAACAGCACTGGCCGGCTGAAGGTGGGCACTCCGGTCCACGTCGTGATGCAGGGTATGACCGTATCCAATGCCATGCAACTCCCGGCCACTGCAATCGTGCCGGGCGAAGATGGCGGCATCAACGTGGTCGTCGTTGCCGCGGACGGCACCACCAAGAAGCAGCCAGTCAAGCTCGGCATCCGCACGCCGGATGCGGTGCAGATCGTCTCCGGACTCTCGCCCGGAGACAATGTCGTGATCCAGGGCGGCTATGGGCTGGATAACGGAACCAAGGTGACCATGGGCAAACCTGGTGCGGCAACGGAGGAGAGGGACTGATGGCCTCCACCCCGGAACCCAGCAGGACGCAGCCGTACTGGCTTGCCCGGTCAGTCCAAACCATCCTCTTCCTCGCCTTCGCGCTCATGGCGGCGGGCATCTATGCCTTCTTCCGCACGCCCATCGCAGTCTTTCCGGAGACGAATTTTCCCCGCATTGTCATCGGTGTCGACAATGGCGTAATGCCCGTCGAGCAGATGCAGGTGACGGTGACCAAGCCCATTGAAGACGCGGTCAACAGCGTCCCTGGCCTGCTCACTGTGCGTTCGACCACCAGCCGGGGCTCGGCCGATGTGAGCCTCTTCTTTGATTGGTCCGTCGACATGTTCCGCACCCTGCAACTGGTCGATGCTGCCCTCAGTCAGGCCCAGCAGACACTGCCCACCACGGCAAAGATCACCACGAACCGGCTTACCTTCGCGACATTTCCCATTCTTGGCTACGGTCTTACTTCGAGCACACTCTCACAAAGTCAGCTTTGGGAGCTTGCGACCTACACCCTCAAGCCGCCTATCAACCGCGTGGTCGGCGTAAGCACGGTGATGATCCAGGGCGGCGGCGTCCCGGAGTTCCATGTAATCCCGAACATGGCCCGGATGCAGGCTGCTGCCGTCACCATTCTCGACCTAACCAACTCAATCCAGACCGCCAACATCGTCGACTCGCCGGGCCTCTACGAGCAGGACCATCAACTGGTCCTAGCCCTAGTGGGCGCACAGGCGCATGACGTCGATGATCTGAAGCAACTCGCCGTCAAGACCACCTCCAGTGGAGCCCCGGTGCGGGTCGGCGATGTGGCCGCCGTTGAACCAGGCGTGATGCCGGTCTATACCGAAGTTCGAGCCAACAACCAGCCCGCCGTCCTGCTCAATATCGCAAGGCAGCCCAGCAGCAACACCGTTTCAGTCGCGGACAATGTAGCCGCGGAGGTGGCCCGGCTGCGCGCCAAGTTGCCGCCAGGTGTGAAGATCGAGCCGTTCTACGACCAGTCGCAGATCGTGCGCGAGAGCATCAAGAGCGTGCGCGACGCAATTCTGATCGGTCTCGCCCTGGCCTGCCTGATCCTGTTCCTTTTCCTGCGCGACTGGCGTTCGTCGCTGATCGCAGGCCTGGTCATCCCCGTTACGGTCGCCATCACGGTTCTGGCGCTCTGGATCATCGGCCAGAGCTTCAACCTGATGACGCTGGGCGGTCTGGCCGCCGCCATCGGATTGGTCATCGACGACGCCATCGTAGTTGTAGAAAACATCGTCTCGCATCGGGATGCGGGTGAGCCGCGCGTGGAAGCGGTACGCAAGGCACTGTACGAGATTGCCCGGCCGCTCATCGGTTCCACCATCACTCCGGTGGTCGTGTTCCTGCCGCTGATCGCAGTCACCGGGGTCACCGGCAGCTTCTTCCGCGCGCTCGCCATCACCATGGCCGTAGCATTGCTCACCTCACTGGCGCTGGCCGTGAGCTTTACCCCGGGTCTTGCAATCCTCCTCCTGGGCGAACGCGAGGGAGAACCCGTGCACGCCGAGGAGGCGCACGCAACCGGGCTGCTCGGACGCGTGCTGGGCTGGCATAAACGCACACTCGACTGGTCGCTTTCGCGTCCTGTGTGGCTTGGAATCTTCTGCGTGCTGCTCGTTGCCGGAACCTATCTCGGCTATCGGTCACTAGGGTCCGACCTGCTGCCAGAGATGGACGAAGGCGGTTTCGTCTTGGATTACGTGATGCCGGCGGGCTCGTCGCTAGCTTCGACAGACCGCGTGCTCGAGCACATTCACCAGATCCTGATGAAAACACCCGAGGTGGAAACGACCAGTCGCCGGACAGGCCTGCAAATGGGATTTGCCGCCGTGACCGAAGCCAACTACGGCGACATCACGGTGAAGCTGAAGGACAAGCGCAGCCGCTGCATCGACGAGGTGATGGCAGACATCCGGAGCGAAATCAAGAGTACAGAGCCGGAGCTCGATGTCGAGTTTACGCAGGTGCTGCAGGACAATATCGGTGACCTGTCGAATGCTCCGGAACCCGTGCAGATCAAGCTGTTTTCAGAAGATGCTACCTTGTTGACCGAGTTGGGCCCACGGGTCGCAACGGAGATCAAGAAGGTGAACGGTGTTGTGGACGTGGAGAACGGCGTCGACAACACGATCAGCGGGCCGGCAACAAGCTTCGAGGTCGATCCGCAGCTTGCGGCTCGGCTCGGTTTTACCCCGAGCGAGGTGGCCGAGGATGCTACTTCGATCCTGGACGGTGTCGCGGTTACCAATCCTCTGATTGCAAACGGCAGACCCTATATGATCCGCGTGCGGCTAGGTCCGGATACCCGGCAGGATTTGGACACCATCCGCAACACGGTTTTCAACTCGACCACAGGTCATACTGCATCGCTCGGATCCATTACGGATATCACCCAACTGCCGCCGCAAAATGAGATTCGTCGCGAGAACCTGCAACGCCTGGTCGTCGTAACCGCACGCCTGGAAGGAACAGATCTGGGGACTGCGGTCAAGCAGGTGCAGGCTCATGTTCAGGCCATGCATTTGCCGGCGAGCGTCCGCGTAGAATACGGCGGAACCTATCAGGAGCAGCAGAGGTCCTTCGCAGAGCTGCTTCGCGTGCTTCTGCTCGCATTGGTCCTGGTCTTCGTGGTGCTGTTGACGGAGTTCCGCAATTTTGCGGCTCCCATTGCCATTCTGACCTCTTCGGTCCTATCGATCGGCGGAGTCGTAGTGGGTTTGCTCATTACTGGCATGACGTTCAATGTGGCGTCGTTCATGGGTCTGATTATGGTCATCGGCATCGTGGCGAAGAACGGTATCCTGTTGCTCGACGCCGATGAGCGCTTCCGTTCCGAAGGCCTGAACGCCCGCGAGGCCATGGTCATGGCCGCCCAGCGAAGACTTCGGCCCATCCTGATGACAGCGATGGCGGCTGTCTCCGGCATGCTTCCACTCGCGCTTGCGCTCGGTGCGGGCTCACAGATGCTGCAGCCACTTGCCATTGCGGTGATCGGCGGAGTGACGATCTCCATGCTGCTCAGTCTTGTGGTCACGCCCGTGATCTATTACCTGCTTACTCGCGATCATGCACCGGAAAACGTGACTGCATAAGCAGGAAGCCCGCCGAAAGGGCAGGCCTCCTGCGCGTGTCACGGATCAATTTACTTGCGCCCAATCACAATCACCTGGAAGGTGTCCGGCACGATCGACGGACGAGGCCGCGGGTTGGCCGCGGACGGGGCTGGACGGTCGCCAAGCTCTGCTGCCACGACGTAGAGCCGGTCCTTCCCGGAGTCGTAAGCCATCGTACGACCACCCTTCATCGTGGGCAGTTGCTCAACAGTCTTATAGCCGGACTTCGCATCCACGACGGACAGTGTACCGTCGCCGTTTGAACTAAACGCAAGCTGCTTCTTGTCGTCGTACCCGGCCGCGTCCGGTCCATCGCCAATGTCAGCCAGCGAAAGAACCTTGCCGCTGCCGGCATCAACCACTGCCATCTTCTTGCCGTCACAGACAGAGAAAAGCCGGTTGTGTTCCCGATCGATCGCCATGCCGGAAGGTGATTCGCAGCCTGCCAGCAGCCAGGTGTTGGTCAGCGTCTTGCTGGATGCATCGAGGCGCACAATGCTGTTCTTGTCTTCGATATTGTCGAACACCTGGCCCTTGCCATCGACCTGCGGAAACTCGGGTTTACCCGGCAATGCGATCGTTGCCACAACGGTACGACTCAAAGTGTCGATCACCGTCACATTCTTGCTGCGCCCGTTAAAGGCCCAAACGGTTTTCGTCGTCGGCTCAAACACGATTCCGTCCGGATTGGTACCAGCAGGGATATTGGCGACCGTAGCCAGGGTCTTACGGTCAAAGACGACGACGGCATTCGCTCCGCCATCGCTGATGTACCCGAACTTGCTCTCCTCGTCGAGCGCAACGCCATGAGTGCCTTTCAGCCCGGTGATTGCGCCCGTAGACTGGCCGGTGTCTGTGTCCAGCACCTCCACCCTTGAGCCGTGAGTGACATACAGCCGGTGGGCGGCTGGGTCGGCAAGCAGGTAATCCCAACCACCGGTTCCGCCGATCTTCCAGTGGTCCAGGATCTGATAGGGCTGCTGAGCGTAAATACCAGACGTTAGCGTACAAGCGGCCAGCGTGATTAGGGAGCGAAGAACACCTGAACGCATGGAAATCTCCTCGTACTCCTCGGAGCACACCCAGAGTTTCAATGACATAGCTTAAGCGACCATGAAGATCACATTCACGTCTGTCCCTTTTCCCGGTGAACTCGCCACGGCAATGCGCCCCCCAGCGGCATGTACGATGGATTGACAGATGGACAACCCCAGGCCTGTTCCCCCGGTATCACGAGATCGTGAGCGGTCTTCCCGGTAAAAACGCTTGAAAATATGGGGTAAAGCATCGTCGGAAATTCCGTAGCCATCGTCCGCAACCTTGAGCATGACCTCACCCGGCTTCTCCATGAAAAGGGAAACCTCCACTTCCCGGCCAGACGGGCTATGTTGAATTGCGTTCATAATCAGATTGGAAATCAGAATGTTTCCTCTCTCTGGAGAAAGCCGCACCTGCATTCCCGGCGAAGGCGCGAAGTGCAACGAAACGCCACGTTCTTCGGCAAAGGACCGGAGGTGTTCAAGAGTTTCCGCGATCAGCTTGCCCAGATCCGTCGCTGGAGCGTCGTCGCTCGAAGCCTCTTCCAGGCTGGCGAGTTGCAGCATTTGGGCTACCAGCGCTTCCACCCTGCGATTATCTTCAAGCACCCTTTGAAGCCCGGCGGCGTACTCCTCCACCGTGCGACGCCTTAGCATCATCAGCTGCACGGACGAGTGCACCACCGCGACCGAGGTCTTCAGTTCATGTGCCGCATCCCCAACAAATTGTTGTTCTCTGACAAAGGCTTCACGAAGTCGACCGACGCTGTCGGTCAGAACCTCGGCCAGAGGCCTAAGCTCTCGCACTCTCATTACAGATGGGGGCGCGGTAAAGACAAGGGCAGGTGCTGAAAGCCGCTCTGCGGACTGCGCAAGTTCGGTGAGCGGATACAGTGCCTTCCTAAGCAGCAGAGCCACAAGAATGACGGTCAATGCAGTTGCAAGCACTATGCCGACGAGGTAAAAGCGGACAGCTTCGAAAATTTCATGCCAAAGATGGCTTTCGGAAGACGCATACACAATGGTCACGGGACGTTTGAGGCCGATACCCTTGTTCTCAGCTCGATCGATCACCCGCATTGCTTCGCGCTGCAGAACGCGATACTTGGTCCGGCCTACCCGGGCATTGCGCAGTTCATCCGCGTGTCTGGTGACCAGCGCAGCCGGAGCGGCGCGGGAGGTGCCCAGCAGTCGGCCGCCCTGATTGTAGACCGCATACACGTCGTCGCTCGGCAGGTCCAGCTCCGCCGGATCAATCATCACGTTGTCGTCCGGGTCCTCGGCGTCCTGGATAGCCCCGAGCAGGGAATCGGACCGTCCCTGAAGGCTGATGTCCAGTGCATGAAGACGTATGTGCCGCTCATACAGCAATGCGCTGCCGGAAAGCACTGCCGCACACAGCAATTGTGCCGCCACCACGATTCCAATCGTTTCGCGGATCAGGGAACGACTTGGATGCGTTCTCATACCACACTCGCAAGCCGGTAGCCGCGGCCGCGCAAAGTCTCTAACACCTCTGACTCCGTCACGGCACGAAGCTTCTTCCGCAGGTTTGAGACATGCGCTTCAACCACATTCGAGTGGTGCTCCCAGGTGAAATCGTAAAGGTGTTCCAGCAATTCGCGCTTGGAAACAATGACACGGGGCCGAAACATCAGGTATTCGAGGATTCTGTACTCGGTCGGAGAAAGTTCTACGGTCACCGCTCCATGGGACACGCTCTGCTCCCCGGTATGTAACCTCAGGTTGCCGAACTGAAGGATCGGTTCACCGGCGCCCTTGCCGCGGCGAATGAGCGCGCGTGCACGTGAGATCAACTCGCCAAGGTCGAACGGCTTGGTCATATAGTCGTCTGCGCCCAGGTCGAGCAATTCAATGGTCTTACGACTTCCACTCACAGCGGTCAATATCAGAACCGGCGTTATATTCCGTGCGGCACGAAGCTGCGCAACAACCTCCTTGCCACTCAGACGCGGAAGCATCAAGTCGAGTACGATCAGGTCGTAGCTTGCCGTGCAGCAGAGGTGGATTGCGTCTTCGCCGTTGTGTGCAGTGTCCACAGCGTACCCTGGGCCTTCACGAAGCGCGTCCGCGATGTTTTCCGCAAGCCGTATCTCATCTTCAACCAGAAGAACTTTCATCTCATTTTTCGCACCACGCCTGACACACATTACGGACTGCCAGACATTCCCAATGGGTGGAGACTATCAAACATGACATAGCTTATCTGATCACTCTGATCCCAGTCTTTGCGGCTGCTACGGCCATCCTTTCCAACTTTGGTGTCGCGAACGTTGATCCAAACCCGTGGTCGGAGCCGGGCTGTCTGTATTGGTGCAGGCGTTTATGGATGCGCCGACCAAGGAGGATTAGAAGACAAGCGAGCACGAGGAACGACTTCGGACCGCTCATGGAAAGGAGTGTACATCCGCCTTGGCTGTCGACTGGTAGTCATCTACCTGGCGGGAACGGCAGCAGGGGGCGCTTCCGGAGTTTTGCTTGCTATATTCGTCATCTTCGCATGTTGGCTGCTGATTCCAATGCAGCTCACAGAGTATAGAGTTCCTCATGCTGATTCCAATGCAGCTCACAGAGGATAGAGTTCCTCATGCGAGGAAAGGTTCCGAAGCCATCACATTCCTCACAGAACATTGCGCTTATCCCTCTCGCCACCCTCGCGCTGAGCTAATTCTTGCGAGAGTATCAAGCGGGTAGGCAGGATCGTCGCTGTACGTCGAGCCGCGGAGCAGTTACCCTCTTGGACCGCTATTGTTTGTTACAGGTCCGAATAAACGAGATTGAGTCTTTTCCTCATAGGGCATGTACTTGGGTCGCGACAGGATTTACAGAAACATACCCCAGGGCGTCTGAAAATAGCGGATTGCCTGACCAGCTTTTGGCCCTTCCTTACTACTAGCGGTCCGCCGAAGAGCTTGCACCCATGCTCGGTCAGGTAATCTGCGGCTTCTCCATGTCGCTCACGAAGAAAGCAATACGCGGTGCGTCGAAGTCACGATTCCTTGGCCTCACCTGTCGCTGATCGGAAGTTTCGTGTTGCATCATTTCGAGATTGAGGGTGGGCCCAAGACGAAGCATCGCAATCTTCAGCTTCTATCGTTTGGTAACCCAAATGTCTTGTTCAGGTCCGCTGGATTGTTTTGTGCTGGGACCCTCTTCAAAGCGAAGAGAAACTCTGCTCCTAGCACTTCCGTGAAGAAGACGACCGCTTGTTGCAGGTAGGGGACCGTGACACCGAGGTGATCCACGTTGGTGGAAATCGGAATACCTTTCGCATTAGTTGTGCTGAACATACTCCCTCATGCCCTTGCTCCTTTGAATCGCCGCGAAAGGATGTGGTCGACGCTCCAGCGGTCGTTCTCCTGTCGGAAGAGCAGGAGCACGAAGAAGATGAGGGCGTAGACGAGTTGTTCTGAGAGCACAGAGAAGTCGCCACGTAACGCTGTTCCGAACACTAAAGAGGCGGTAAGGAGCCCGCCAGCAACGAGCGCGGCTCGAGTTCGAAAACGGATGATAAGCAACAACCCGACGACGGGTTTCCAGATGAGGATGGCAAGGGAATATCACCGCACACTCCAGGACGGCAAAGGAATCGCGATGACTGGCTTATCGTTCGTTGGCCAAATTGTTCGACATGAGGCCAGCGACTTGCTGAGTGGAAGATCCAGTCCAATCCGAGGCTTAGGCGCAGTATGCCGTAACCCAGAGCCGCATCGGTGTTGCCCTTGACCATCACTGGTCTAACCGGCTTTGTTCATCGGTGTTATCCCTTTGTACTGTGGGCCAGTGGCGAATCCCAAACTCTCGTCAGGCACGCGTACTCGAATCATCGGTTCACACAACTAAAGGGATGACTAAGCAGAGCAAAACGCTGCTCGTTTATTGATGAAAGGTCAGCAAAAGACAGATTAGCTAAGGTGATAATCGATGTTCGTTTGCGCAGCTTTTCATCTATGGAGCAACGTGAAATGGTGGCCGAAGAATGTCGAAAGATTTCTTAAAATATCGAAGGCCGCCGCTTGAAGCGACCTGCCCTCGTTATTTGGTTGCGCCGGGGATCTTTTCGACCCGGTCTGCCCTATCAAATGCTCTGCGTCACCACTTCTTGCATTGACTGGCCTGCCAGAAATGGGCCCAGCAGAAAGCGGTATACGTTGCTCAAATCCGCGCTTGGGTAATGAGCTACAGGAGACTGGGGTCAAAACGCCATGGGCTCGTTCGTGGAAAGCGTTTGGCGGCCCGATCATCTTGGCTACAAGGAGCAAACGGAGAGCCGTCTCTTTCAACTCACGATAGCTGGTCTGCACAGTAAGAGGTTAAAAGCTATGCTGCTGACGTTTTCAACAAGCGCATCAGGGTAGTCTTTGACCAGTTTCACCGAGAATCGTCGCCGTAGATCGAATAAATGTGTAAATTCGGATCCGTTGATGCCACGATTTGGGAAAACTGATGCCTGTGGTTGGCTTTCCCCGGTATCAAGCATCATGCACAAGTAGACCGGCACGCCGCGGACCCGCATGTTCCCTCCCGCGGCGACGCAATCTGATGCGCCCTAACATCCGTGATCTCAACCTGCGACAGCGGCGGCAGTACTACTCAACTGGCACGGTCTCCGCCGACAACCTCACATTCAGCCCGACACTGATATAGGCCGCGAGGCAGCGTCATCAGTGCTAAAGGCGGGAAATTAGCCCTGCCGCCCGCCGGTTGATTGAGCAATCTGTGCCTTGAGCTGCACTCCGATGCAGATTGCACTCGCATGGCCGTTGCAACGCTCACCCAACATGCTGCTCATTCCAGGCACTTCCTCGATGCAGCACCTTGACGAAAATGTAGAGGCTGTGCACCTGAGCTTCCCGCTGAGACCTTGGTGGGAGTGAACACAATGGGTACTAGTCTCACCTAATTGACACCGGGGTTTTGGACAAAATGTCTACGAATGAAAATGATTCCGAGTTAAAGCACCTGTATGGGTGAGGTCCTTGATCGGGTAGCCGTCGCCGACCTCATTAGCGCGAACGTGCGGCGCGTGATTCCGCCGCATGGGAGGAGATGGCAAGCTACTACCATCCGGACTCGATGATCGCGGTTGCGTGGTTTGAAGGTAGCGGGGCCGAATTGTGAGCGCAACCAGCAAAAAGTGGAGGTCGGATGGGAACATTAATTTCATGAATTGGGTGCCGCTGTAGTCACACTTGATAGAAATCGAGCAGTCGCAGAAATGCCGTGCACGTTTCACGGGTTTTGTAATCGCGACGGGGTTGACGTAAAGAGCACGGGCTACGTTCGTCTGCTATGGCGAGCACAAAAGCTAGATGGTCGTTGGCTGATCGCAGGTCTCCGGGCACTTTACAAAGGCGATTTTCTCCAGCCCTGTAATCCAAACCAGCGAATAGCCTTAGATGAGGCTGAGCTCGCTAGCTATCGCCCGTCATACCGCCTTTTTACAGTCACTCTGAAATACCTCGGGCGAAGTCCTAAGAACGATCTTCCAGGGTTGGATCAATTGGAGACCGCGGCAGCTTTGCGTAAAGCAGAACGCTTCTGGCTTCAGCAGATCTAGAAGTGAGGTGTCAGAAAGTTGTCCATTCGATCTGAGCGCGAGAAGCTGGTTCTGCGACGAATCAGGCTTTTTGGCGAGGCCGAATTTGACATACACATTCTTCATCGATCTAGTGCGTTATAACTGCCTCCTGCGCTGCTCGTCGTGATTGATCTCAAGGTTGGAAAACTGACCACCAAGACCTCGGCCAGATGTAGATGTACGGTAACTACTTCGGCCAATCCCTGAAGACCGATGGCGAGAAATCGACCGTCGGTCTTACCGTTTGCAAAAAGCAGATTAACGCGGGCACAAGCAGACCAACTTCACCTCCGCACGATTTGGGTTCTAAGTTGATGCCGTCCAAAAAAGATGAGGAGGCGGGCTGCTGCCGTCAGAAATTTGTTTATCGATGAAAGATTGCGACTGTTCACGTTCCCGGTTAGACGCGGACGCAACAGGCGAGCGCAGCCAAATTGCTGCAAGCTCCCGTCAGTGAAGCTGTATGTCGCCGCATCGACCGAACGGGTTGCCGTCTCGAGCTGGGCCACCTCGTTACCGCCTCACGCTAAACCGAGGTACTGGGGGTAGGCAGCTTCGGCCCCAGCTCCCTACTCAGGCTAAGTTATAGTCGTCGCGGCCTCTCCATGTCTGCCTAAGGATCTACATGCTGCCGCGCTTGAAGTTACTACTGTCTTTGTGCCTTCTAGCAACGTTTCTAGCTTCCTCCGCAGTCGTGCCGACACACGCCGAAACCTTCCGAAATCCTCGCCGTATCCCTTTGTCAGTCGATCCCTACGGCTTAGCTACCGGCGACCTCAACGGAGACGGGCGCAACGACATCGCCTGGACCGAATCCCCGATCTCTTCCTCCAGCAACCTGGTACACGTCCTGCTTGCGAATGCCAACGGACAGTACCTTTCTGCTCCCGACCTCACGCTGCCGTTCCACCCCACAGCCATCCACTGCATCCTTGAAGACGTCACAGGCGACCAGCACCTCGACCTGGTCTGCGCCAGCGTGGCCAGCAACTACACCGACCTTTCGCTCATCACGTACCCCGGCAAAGGTGATGGCACCTTTGCCTCCCCCGTGCAGATGAGGGCGCTTACCCAGACAGGGTTCGTCCCCATACTCGCAAGAGTCGGCGATCTTAGCGGCGACGGCATCCCCGACATCCTGCTCATGAATGCCTATAGCTCCGGCATTCTGCCCTACCTCTCCGACAGCCATGGCGGCTTTACGGCCACGGCCTTCTTTCCCGGCAGCTTCAACTACTCCGTTCCGACCATTACTGACCTCAACGGCGACGGGAAGCTCGACGTCCTCTGGCCCACCGGACCGCGCGTCAATCTCGGCAATGGCGATGGCACCTTCTCTCTCCCGGTCCACTACGATCCCGGATTCGCTTCCAATTGCGCTTTCGGAGACGTCGATCACGACGGCCACCTTGATGCCGCCTGCACCTGGTACGACAACGGCGACGCCGATGGATACATTCACTTCATTGTGCTCCACGGCAACAGCGACGGCTCTTTCAATCCAACTCCCTTATCTAACCGCACCTTCGGCAACGGCGAAAACGACTACGACGGCACATCGACCATCCTCGCCCCCGTCCTCATCGCTGACCTCAACGGCGACGGCTTGGCCGACATCGTCTCTCGCTCCGGCGACGGCTACTGCGTCCTGCTTGGAGGCGCCAACATCACGTGGAAGGGCCCACCCCAGCAGTTCGTCACAGCTTCTTTCCAAGCCCAGGAAGAACTCTCCGGCTACTACGGCATCTCCCTCGCCGACATGAACAGCGACGGCCTCCCGGACATCGTCGCCATCGGTCCGAACGGCCTCTATCTCACCTACGCTCAAAGCGACAGAACGCTCAGCTCCGCGCCCGCCCCGGAGGGCGGCCAGGTCTCCACCTCGGCCACCCTCATCGACGTCAATGGCGATGGCAACCTCGACGTCGTCTCCGCCGGCGACACCGCTCTCAAGCTGAGCCTCGGGCGCGGCGATGGCACCTTCAGCGCACCCCAGCCCATCACCTCGACCGATAACTTCGGACGCGTCAACTACATCGCTCCGAGCATCCTTAGCGGCGATTTCAACGGCGATGGAAAGCAGGATCTGCTCGCAACCGGCAGTGTTGCGGCTTACACCAGCCAGGCCTACATCCTCTTCGGCCACGGAGACGGCACCTTCGACGCCCCGAAGCCCACCCCCGTCTCGCTCGGTAAGATCGCCGACCTGAACAACGACGGCCGAAGCGATGTCATTTCCATTCAGAACAACGCCAGCTCCGCAAATCTCCTGATCGCCAGCCTGTCCCGCGGCGACGGAACCTTCACCACCGTGTCCACCAATCTTCCTGCCGAGATCGTGTATGGCGCCTTCGCCTTCGCTTCCGCTGGCCCGGCCCTCGCGGACTTCGGCCACTCCGACCACCTTGACGTGGCTACCGCCTCTTACAACCATGCCTACGTGCTACCAGGCCACGGCGACGGCACCTTCAACGCCAGCGTCAGTCCTCTGGCTCTCCCCGATCTACCCGGCCTCACCAAGGTCGCAGCCAGGGATGTTGCCGCTGGAGACTTTGATCACGACGGCAACCCAGACCTCGCCGTGCTGGTCCAGTACGGCACCGGCACATACAGCGTCAGCTCGTCATCCTCCGCCGTCTGGGTTTCTACGGCAAGGGCGACGGCACTTTCTCTTCCGCCGTCCTCGCCGGCACCTTCAATGGCACCGCGGAAACTCTGACCGCCGGTGATCTTGACGGCGACGGTCTCTCCGATCTTGTCCTCACGTCCTTCGACTCTTACTACGACAATGGCCTCCTCGTCGTGCACGCCTTGCCTAATCGCACCTGGGGACCCGAAACGGACTACACCGGAGGCTACGGTCTCTCGCCCCTCTGGATCACCGACATCAACCACGATGGCCGTAACGATCTCATTGTCGCCAACGGTTTGCAACTCAACGGACCAACCAGCTCCATCGCCGTCCTACTCAATGAGCCACCCACCAGCGTCACCGGCTCCATCACGGCCGCGCCGGAGCCGTCGAACGTCACCTACCCATTCACCCTGACGCCACCCTCATCCCCTCAAACGCCGCCGACACTCTCACCGGCACCGTCACTTTCTCGCTCGATGGCACCGTTGTCGGCAGCGCCGCTCTCACTGGCAACGCCGCCTCGTTCACCCTCTCCGCTACCAGCATCCCCGCCGGAATCCATACGCTCTCCGCCACCTGGCCCGGCAACTCGACCTACCCGGCCGTCACGCTTACCGGTTCCCACACCGTCAGTTTCCTGCCCCTCAACATCACCCTCTCTGCCACCCCGGTCTCGCTCGTCGTCTGCGGCACGGTCAACGCCTCTGCCACCTGAACCCCGGCCGTCGCTCTCAACCAGGCCGGCTACCAGCTCCCCGGTCTCCTGACGCTCTACGACAACGGCGTCGCCATAGCCCAGCAGCCAGTCTCGCAGTCCAGCTTCACGCTTTCTTCCCTCGCCGTTGGCACCCACATGCTCTCGGTCTCTTACCCCGGCGATCCATGCTTTTCCTCTGCTCAATCCAACTCCGTCGATGTGACGGTGACCGCACCTCCGGTGGTCTCGCTTAGCGACTTCAGCATTGCGCTCTCGCCCGCCACCATCACGCTTTCGCCGGGTGCAACGGGAACAGTCGCCATCCAACTCAAAAGCCTCGGCAGCTTCGCCGGCCCGCTCGCGCTCACATACGGCGCCCTGCCAACCTATGCGACCGCCTCCCTCAGTCAACCCTCCGTGCCACTCACCGGGGGCGGCACAGGTTCGTCCATGCTCACGCTCAACACTCTGCTCAAAACTGCAAACGCCGTTCGTCCTCAGTCCGTGCGAACGAGATTACCTGTTGCTTTCGCGGCTCTGCTGCTGGTTTTTCTTCCATCGAAGTGGACCCGGCGCAGCAAACTCTCACGTCTGCTCTTCGTTGCGCTTCTTGGGATTACGCTGCATGTAATAGCCGGCTGCACCAACGCCTTTTACATCGGAAATACCGTAGCCCCCGGGACGTATCAGCTTCCAGTCACGGCCACCGACATCAATCACACCAGTCACACAGCCATGCTGACGGTCATCGTGAACCAGTAGTTCACCAGTACGTAAGGAGCAAAGTTGGCCCCCGCCGCACGGTCTTGTCTTCTCGCCTTTTGCGCCTTTACGGTTGGGCTCACATCAGCCGCGGGGCAAGCGACTGCCACAGCGGAGCAGCGGATCACACCTTCTGTCTTCCTGGGCGCGACTGGCGTATATACCGGTCTCGGCTCCGGCAGAAATCTCAGCCTGACCGTGGGTGTTGATCTTGCCTTCCGCCCGGCCAGTAGAATCCATCCCGCGCTTGAATACAGAGGCATGTACGCTCTCGATAAAGGGAGAGTCGACAGCCTGCGCAGCAGCCTCGGTGGGCTCAAGCTCTTCACCTCGTACGGTCGTCTGCAGCCCTACCTCGATCTCCTTGGTGGACGTGGCGAGACCACGTATGCAAACGGCGGCTACGAGGTGCCGGACAAGATCATCTTCTATACGCAGTCCTCGTCCAACGTCTTCTCGCTAGGCGGTGGCATGGATATTCTGGCCGTGCATCACCTTGCCCTCAAGATCGACTACCAGGCACAACGCTACTCGAGCCCAGTCACCGTATCCGGTCACCTCTACTCTCAGACCGGCACGATCGGGCTTGTCTATGCCTTTCATCTTGGCCCCAAGGCGTATTAGAAATCTATACGGCCGAGAACACCCCTCTATGCGGTGTGCAAAATGCTGTTCAGAACCAAGCGATCTCTGCAAGTTATTCTTCCGCGATCCTCTACCCTCATTCGACCGACAGAATATTGTCCCGTTCTCGCTTCCACTCAGCCATCAAGGTTTCGAAGTTATGCGAATGATCCGCTGAGGCCATTGCCTCACCTTGAAGCCGCAGATTGCTATGCCGCAGCAGACGTTTGCCACAGCACCCGCGGAACGATCCCCCGTCATAGGCGCTGCACGACAGATTCGAGTTCCTCACGAAACTGCAGCATCATTTTATCCACCGAGAACTGGCCAGCATGCGCTTTGCCCAGTTCAGCCAGGCGTTTCGCTTCCGATGGCTGATAGAGCACCTTGAGAAGGACGTCTCGAAGTTCTTCGGGGCAGTCTGGATTAAACAAGAGTGCGGCGTCGCCGGCCACCTCGGCCAGCGCTCCGCGTGTGGTTGTGACGACAGGACAACTGTAGTGCATGGCTTCGATCACAGGCAGACCGAAGCCTTCGTAGAGCGAAGGGTAAACGAGACACAGAGCGTTTTTGTAGAGCAGGCTGAGGATGTCATCGTCGGCCGGGATTGCCCGCACTCGGTCGAGCATGCCGTGATGCGCAAGAAAACCGAGCTCTTCCCTTGTGAGTCGGCCCGTGCAGATGAGGTGAAGCGATCTGTCCTGCGCGAAGATCGCAGCCAGCGTGCGAATCATCGGGTAGAAGCCTTTGCGTCCTGAGCGCTCGCCAACAAAGAGGAGATAGCGCTCGGGAAGGCTAACCTCCGACGCGCGCAACGTTCTTTGCATTAGCAGATTGCCGGTTCTTATGACCGTGACCCGCGACTCCTCGACCATGCCGTGTTGCAGAAGAGCCTGCCTGGTCGCGTCAGAGATGCAGATCACGCGGGCAGCGCGCGATGCAAGCGCAAGCAGCTTGAGCAGGCCAGGACCAGCCGCGTCATACAAGCCATCCGGGGAAGTCACACAGGTCATCAGGTCGTGAACGACCATCACGAAAGGCGTATCGGGTCGACGGTTCAAAAAGGCGGAATCGAAGCCAGGTGAGGTGACCAGCACGCAGTCGTAGCGTCCCTTAGCGACGCGGCGCTTAAACCATTCCTGCGCGACGACGTCCATGACCGCACCGAATTTGTAACGGCGCAGCCCGCGAGTGTAGCCCGCCAGTCCGGGGGCGAAGTCGCAATTACTCGAAAGCAGCGGAACGTCAATGGAAACGCCTTGCGCCTCGAGTCCCCGACAGACAGATGCGTAGTAGCGGGTCATGCCGCACGGACCGTAGCTGAAGATTGCAGGCTCGACCAGGACACGCACGCGCACGCCCTCCCCTCTCCTAAAATAGACCACTCGTTCCGAGGGGGGCATCAGCGCTGTTGTGGCGCGGCATGCTGTGGCGTGTAGGGACGCTGCTCCAAACTGGAAGTGCGGGGCGCACGATTGCGCGTTCGCAACTGGACATGCCGGGCGGGCATGCGTCAAGCTGAAGCTTCGCATGATTCAAACTTCATGGGTACCGGAGCAAACCCGAGCCAACAGCAAGCGTTTGCTCTCGTTGTATTCCCCTTTCAGCGTGCTGGCGGTACTGGGAAACGTGGCTACCCTGCTTTACTTCGCGCGCGTGGTGCGCACCGGCATCGCAAACTTCAAGTTCGATGATGCGCTGATGTTTGTTCGCTATACGGATCATGTGCGCAGCGGCTACGGCCTTTCCTGGAATCCCGGCGGCCCGCACACGTTTGGGCTCACCAGCCTTTCGTGGTTCGGTGTTACCTGGCTTATATCCTTTCTGCCGGGCAACGCGGTGGCGAAGCTGGTCAGTGGCTCGTGCCTGCTTGGGCTGGCGGCCTGCATGGTGCTGGCGTTTGCTCCGCGCGCGATGCAGCGCAACAGCGTTTCGCCTGCCGTTCTCTTTCCGTTGATTGCTTTGCCGCTGATGCTGCATGCTGACTTCGTCGTGTCTCTGACGAACGGCATGGAGACGATGCTGGCCTTCCTGCTGCTTTCCGTCTTTGTGCTGGCCGTGCAAAAAGCGCTGGCAGCGCCGCGAATCACGCGAGCGGTGGCGGTCGCCGTGCTTGGCTGGCTCATCATCCTCACGCGGCCTGAGGCGCTGCTTTGCGTGGTTGCCTTTCCTGTGTGCTGGTGGGCCCTCGTCCAGCGCAGGCAGGGTACGCGACGCCTCATCGGGATGCTTGCGGTCCTTGCCGGTCTGCTGGCCTCCACGCTGCTGTGGGCTGGGGCGGACGCTACTATGTGCCCTACCTCCCGCTCCTGTTCGTCCCGGCGTTGCAGGTACTGGCAGCAGCAACACCCAGATGGCCTGCGCTTACGCCGCGCCGGCTGGCTGCTTTGTGTGTTGTAGGATTCACGCTGAACCTGCAGGAAAGTAAGCCGCTGTCTGAGCTCGTGGCGCGGGTGATCACGCGTCATCGGGTCGTGTTTCGCGAACCCGAGTTCCAAACGCAGGCGACACAACCTCTGCCCGAGGTGGAATGGTGGCCGTCCTGCGCGGCGTTTGCACGCATCGCTGGGGTGCTGCCGCCGGGCGCTCTGGTCAGCTCGTCGGAGGTGGGTTTGCTGGGCGCCGCGCGTCCGGACCTGCGCATCCTTGACACCTCCGGCCTCAACGACCCCATCATTGCTCAGCATGGATTCAGTGCCAAGCAGGTCATCGACGCGCAACCGGACCTGATCTGGATGATCCACCCCGACTACACACGGGATTTCGGCGATCTGTCCGCCGAGCCTTCTCTTTTAGAGAGATACACGCTCTACGCGCATGCACTCAATTTCGGTGTCGCTGTGCGCAAAGACAGCCCCTACCGCGCCCAGCTTACGGCCGCTCTGCAGCGTGAATGGCAGGTGGCATACCCGGGCTTCCCAATGGAGTCGTATGTGACGGAAAGGGTCCGGTGGAACCCGCAGCCGCAGGTTGGCAGCCCTCGCTTTCTGGTGACGCAGCCATAGACTTTGTGCCAGCCCGTTCGACCAGATCAAGGTACAGCAGCAGCTGCTGCATCAGGCGGTTCTCACTATGCAATTCACGCAGCGCCCTGGCGGCTTGCCCTGCCTGCGCCTTGAGCTCGTCGTAACGGCTCACTACATCCCGCATGCGGCGTGCAGCGTCGTCGATGTCGGCATAAAACCAGCGCTGCTCGCGCAGGTACGAGCGATTGCCCGGCACTCGTACGGGCACACTCCGCCCGCGGATAAGTCCGGGCCAGGCCTCATCGGTAAGGTAGGCACGATGGCCGCCTTCGCGCGGAGCGACCCATGGCTTGCCAAGAAGCGCGCTCTCGTACAGTCCCATGCCCCAGCCTTCGCCGCGTGTCAGCGTGGCGTAGCTGTCGGCCGCCGTATGCAGCGCTCGCATTGCGTCTGCACTCCAGCTGCCGGTCAGAGCCGCCACGCCGCGGATTTGACCGGCCATCACACGTCGGCGCAGTCGTTCCGCGCCCGCCAGCCTGCTGGCAGCACGCCCTATGCGCGAGCCGCCGCAATCCTGGCTGCTCGCCGTGGTTTTCAGCAAGAGGCCAACATCCTCGCGACCGGCGAAAGCGCGCTCAAAGGCACGCACCAGCAGATCGTTGCCTTTACGCCAGTTCCACGCGCCGATGCTGTAGAAATGAAAGCGGCGTTCGAAACCGGCGGGAAGGCTGGAACGGAATCGTTCAATAGCGAGCGGGTTTGCGGGTTCGCCGTCAAACTCGGACACATGCGGTAGAACGTATACAGGCACTCGCACGCCGCTTTCGAGAAAGACGCTGCGATTCCACGCGGATGGAACAATCAAGGCATCGGCCCGGTTCAGCAGACCGGCCCAGTGCGGCGGCAGCCGGCTGGTTTCCCAGACTGTCATGGCAATCGCGGGTCCGTGCACACCTCTTTCGCGCAACCAACGCATCAGGGGCGGCAGATATTCCGGAACACAATGCAGAATCGTCGGCGCGTCCGGCGCAAGTTCACCTGCGTCGCTGCCGCAGTCGTACCAGAGACCAAACCGGGCGCCCGGCTCTAAAGCGACATGCCGCACATCGACGGCGTTGCTGCGCAGCAGGCGCATATACCCTGCCGCTGCGCAGGCGTAGCCTGTCTGGTCCTGCGGCGCGATGTAGTTTACGGCTCGCAAATAGGTTCAGCCGCCATGATTTTCAAGCCTAGCTGCGGGTGAGGTTGAGCCGTCGCATGCATTCGCCGGTACTCGCGAAATCCCGCAACGTATCCACGCAGGCAGTCGATGCGGCTTTGCCGTCGCAGACCGCGAAACACCAAAGAGCCGATGACATGGCGACACACTTCGCTGGTGATCCGGCGCTTGGAAGCCTGTTTCCAGTGACGGGCAAAACACGCTCCCCTGGCTCGCGCATAACAGTGCGCTTTGCGCAGGGCGTCGGCATCGCCATAGGGCGACGAGTCCGCGTGAACCAGCCTGATCTGCGGGAAGTATTGCATGCGAAGCCCGGGCTGCCGCAGCTGCATACGTCGCAGCAGGTCGATTGCTTCTTCCGCGCCAAACGAGCCACCGGGCCCGAAAAATGGGTCAAATCCGCCGCACTCCAGAAAGATCGACCGGCGAAGAAATAACGTCGACTCCGCCACGGTATCGCGTAACGAGCGCCGCGTAATACGCGTCGACTGTCTACGCCAGGAAACCACCGTCGGAGCGCCGGCTTCGTCGCAGGTCATCCCGCTGACGACGTCCCACCTGTTGCTTTCGATCTTGTCCCTCAATGCGGCGATCGTGTCCTCGCAGAAATAAGCGTCATCGTCCGGAAAACCCACCCACTCGCCGCGGGCGTACGCCACACCCAGGTTCCGCGCCGAAGAAGCGGCGGGTACCTTCTGGTACTGATAGGAGATCTGCAGCTTGCCGTGAAAGCGCTGCACGACGTCCCAGGCGGAGTGGGTCGCGCTCTGGTCGACCACCACAACTTCGATTCCGTCGCAGTGCTGAGGCAGGCTGGCGAGGCAGCGTTCCAACTGCGCGACGCGATCGAGGGTGGCAATGACAAGCGAAAGCACAGGGTTCATTCTCTTACTCGGTATAGGGAAAGGATGGGCTAGCGCTAGGGTGTGTGGAACCTGCGATAGGAAAGCACGCCTTCGCAGAAGCCTTTGAGAAATGCGATTTTGCGTTGTCGGCGTCCTCCACTGCAGATGAAAACGCCGGCCGCGCGAAACAGGAGTTTGCGGCCGATGGTGAGCCGTCGGAGTTGTCGGTGATGACGCGCCGTGAACGCGCCTTCGCCGATCGCAAAACGAAATATTCGCGCGAAACCCGCAGGAGATGCATCGTGTTCTTTCAATGGATGGTGCAACCGAATCGTGGGCGTGTAGAGCGCGCGGACGGGCAGTACCTGCCATAGCCGCCGCACCAGGTCAGCACCTTCTGCCGAGTGAAAACAGCCCCCGGGACCGAAGTTCGGATCAAATCCACCAACAGCATCGAAGACAGTCTTGCGGATCGCAAACGAGCTCTCCACGAGCGTGCAATCCAGCGTCTTGCTTGTGATGGGGGTCGGTGTTGCGGGCCAGGAGAGGAGATGCGGCCTTCCTCCGTCGTCGACGATGCTACCGCTCACAAGGTCTAGGGTGTCGGTCTTAATCGTATCGAGCAGCGATTCAAGCGCGCCACTGGCAAAGCGTGCGTCGTCGTCGGGAAACATCAGCCAGGCAGCCTTGGCGGTCGCGGCTCCCAGGTTGCGCGCAGCACTGGCGTTGTGAAGACACGTGCGCACATGCACGAGCGCAAGCGTCTGCTGAAACGGCTCGAGCACGTTCGTCAACGGCGTTGCATTGCCGTCAACCACAACGACTTCAACCAGCGCACGGGCAGCTTGAGGGATGCTGTGGAGCAACGCTGTTACTTCCTCGGTACGGCCCAGGGTGGCCACAACCAGCGTAAGCTGTGGAGCCGCAGAGTTCTTACGTACAGTGGCAAAGTCGCTTGTCATGCTTCTGCAAAGTAGTTTCGGTGTTCAGTTATAGTGTGTGCATGGCGGCGGTGCCAAAAGTCTTTCACTTTGTCTTTGGCCTGAAAAAGCAGGTTGAACCGTTCTCGTTGATGCACTATCTTGCGCTGCGATCATGTCTTGAGGTGAACCGGCCGCAAAGCCTGCATATGCATTACCGACACCTGCCCTGGGGTCCTTTGTGGGAGCATATTCAACCCGATCTTGAGCTTCGTCGTCTTCCGCAGGCAATACCACTTTCGGGGTACAGCTATGGGGACCGTACCGCATCGGAAGCTTTCCGTTACGCGCACAGCTCGGACTTTCTAAGAGTCGAAATCCTGGAACGGGAAGGTGGCGTGTATGCCGATATGGACACGCTCTTTCTTGCGCCGTATCCCGACGAGCTGTACGAACATGACTTTGTCATGGGTCACGAAACTGTAGATCCGCACGTCACCTATGTGCATGGCGGCGGGTCGCTGTGCAACGCGCTTTTTTTCTGTGCGCCTGGGGCGGAGTTTGCCACCGCCTGGAGGCGCGAAATGGATGGAGCGTTTGATGGTCACTGGAGTCGCCACTCCACCTTTCTGCCGTTTGAACTCAGCCAGCGACACCCACAGACGATTCACGTGGAGCCGGTTACTTCCTTCTTCCACCTGGACTGGACGCCTGAAGGCCTCCGCGATCTGTTTCAACGCAACGTGCGCCTGCCCGCACATGCCTATAGCCTGCACCTGTGGGCGCATTTATGGACGGATCGCAAGCGCACCGATGTCACGCGGTTTCATGAGGGGCGTTTGACCGCCGACTACATCCGATACGCCGACACGACCTATGCGCATCACGCCCGCCCATGGCTGCTGGACGACCTGCCGACCAAAGGTTCGGTCGCATGGCGCGCAACGCAGTACATGCAGGCAGCCGGCGACGGTCTGCTTCGTTCGGCAGCCCGGCTGCGATCTGTCGCTGCCCGCGCTGCTCGGCGGAAATCGTGAGCCGCCGCACAGCGTTGCTCCTGACGCCAGAAGTGCCTTCCCCCTCTGGCTCCGGCCTGCAGCAACGGGCTTTCGAGTGGGTGGCGCGGCTGGCAAAGGAACACGCGGTCACAGTTCTGGTCTGGAACCCATTCCCCATGAAGGCCAGGCAGCCCTGCAATTTACCAAGCCTCACCCGGCAAGTCGACTTTGCAAGCGGATTAGATCTTCCGCGCTACAGTGCCGGCTTCGATGTTTGCCTTGTTTTTCGGCTGCGCCTGCACGCAGTCGCTCAGGCTCTGCGCGATGGCTGCGAGATACGCGAAGCCTGGCTGGACCTCGACGATATCGAGTCGGGAACGCTTGCGACCATCGCGTGGCGTGCGGCGCGGCGAGGGCGTCTGCGGCTCGCCGTCCGCAGCCTGCGGAGCGCAGCGAGCGACTTCGTTCAGGAACGATACTTGCCACGCCTCTACTCGAAGATCTTCGTAGCCGCGCCTGAGGATCGCACCCGGTTTGCTCCCGGGGTCAACGTCTTTTGCATGCCGAACCGCCCGGCGCTTCCGGTCGCAACAACGACGGCGTCCACCGCCCGGACGGCAACCCTGCTGTTTGTTGGGACGCTCAGCTATTTCCCCAATGAAGACGCGGCCCTCTTGCTGGCAACGACCCTGGCGCCGAGGCTGCGGCGGTTGTATGGCGCGCAGTTCCGCATCGTCATCGCCGGGCGGGGCGCATCAGAACGTCTGCGGGCGGAGTTGATGCGGGTGCCTGAGATTGATTTCCGCGGTGAGGTTGAGCACGTCGCGCCGCTGTACAAGGAAGCGCACATCGCGTTGGTGCCGATTCGCTGCGGCGGCGGCACCAAGCTGAAGGCGCTCGAAGCGATCGCCCATCGCCGCTCGATTGTCGCGTTTCCGCAGGCGATGCGTGGCCTCGGTCTGCGGGCCGGTGTGGATTACCTGGCCGCCGAGAACGCGGCAAACTTCGCAAACGCCTGCCTTGCACTGTTGCACGATCCGGCAAGTGCAGCCGCGATGGCCGAGACGGCCGCTCGTCAGCTGCTGGACGCCGATCCGTTTGAATACACTTAGCAGGGCGTGAAAGTCCGCGCCGCGGATGGCCGCAACGTACCTCCGTCAAGCACCAGCGTGCGGTCGGCGGTGTCTTCGCCATGCTCGCGATGCGTCACCAGCAGCACCGCGCGGTCGCTCCGGACGAGCCGTTCGAGGATCTCCCGCTCGTTTTCCGCGTCGAGTGCGGAGGTCGCCTCATCCAGCAACAGAAGTTTAGACTTCCGTAAAACAGCTCGTGCGATGCCGAGTCTCTGTCGCTGGCCGCCGGAAAACAGCACACCGTTGTCGCCCGTGCGCGTCGCCAGACCCTCCGGCAAAGCTTCCACAAAGCTCCGGAGATTGGCGAGTTCCAGCGCTGCCAGCAACTCCGTGGCCGGTGCGGGGTCCAGTCCAAACAGCAGGTTGTTCTCGACCGTATCGTCAAGCAGGACGATCTCCTGGGGCACATACGCTGTGCTCGCTCGATCCACACACACTGTCCCCTCGGTCGCCTGCGAAACACCGGCGATGAGGTTCAGCAACGATGTTTTGCCGCTTCCTGAAGCCCCGCGCAGCAGCACTGTTTCGCCTTGCCGAATTAGCAAGGAAAGCCCGCGCAGAACAGGCTCGCCGTCACCGAAGGCATACGACACATCGTGCAGCATCAAGGCGTCCCCTGGCTCGGGCAACAGCTCGGGGACGGGATGCGAGCGATGCGCTTCGCAGTCGCTGATCTCCGCTGCGATCATCTGCAGATTCGCTGACGCCCCTTGCATCTGCCCATGGAGCAGCGCCATCTGGCTGATAAGTGGCAACATGCGGCGAGACACAACAAAATAAAACAGCAGCAACGAGAGGATGTGCTGCACACTGCCGCCACGCATCAACACCCAAACGATGATGCCGAGAAACAACAGCACTACACCCTGCTCTGCGAACGCGCGCGACAGCTGTGGCAGCAGCGCCAGCTTTGTGTTGCTCCTGCCGAGACTTTCCATGCGATCCTGCACGCGGCGCGAAAAGAAGCCCTGGTTCCGATACACGCGAATTTCCCGAACGGACGCAAACATTTCCGTCAACAGCCGCTGCAGCAGGCGCTGCGAATGCTCACGCACTGCGGCGGCCTCCCGTATGCGCGTCTGCAACACCACCCGATGCAGCACGTACAGCACACCCACCAGAAGCACCAATCCGGCGGCGATGGCGAGACTTTGATAAAGCAGCGATGCGGCCATGATTGCGATCACGACTGTCCCGCTCACGATTTCAATGTAGATCTGGTATGAATAGGCGGCGTCCTGCGCGGTCGTCATGGCATGCTTCACCATTTCGGTGCGGTTGCGCTGCACAAAGACGTTCCACTGCAACTCGCTGTAGCCACTTACCAGACGCTGAGAAAACTCTGCATAAAGGTTTTGCGTGAAGCGCGTGACGCCGTGGGCAGCCGACAGGTCCAGGACGAGCCGCGCAATCACCAGGGCTATCGTCCAGTATGTGGTCGCCAGCGTGCTTGCCGGCAGCAGCGTCCGGAGGTGCTGCGGGGCCCCACCCTGCAGCTGCACAAACAGTAGATACATGGCTCCTGCCAGCAGCAGATCGCAAACGCCCAGCATGACCCGTTCCAGCACCAGTGACAGCACACGCACGCGCTGTGCAGGCCGCAGCAGATGCAAAGGCGATCGCAGCACACTGGTCGGGTCGGATCTTTGGGCGTTCATGCAAATGTGCTCGATGTGGGTGAATTATGCAGCGGAAGCCGCGTGTCTGTTGGAGAAAGGCACCTCGCTGAGTTCTTCATCTTATCGGGTTTTCGCTGCTCTTGTTTACCCGATGCTCGTTTGCGCAGAGCCTGTTAGATACTTAGAAGGCAAGGTTGATCAGTTTGTTTGTCATGAGGACGGCGAAGGCGATGTGGTGAAGCCTTTTACGGTATGTCGAGCCGTTTGTAGTCTGGGGCGAGGCCCCGACCTTGGCACGACGTTGAAGCGACGACGCTTGAACATGAGCCATCCTATAGCCTCGGAGCATAGGCGCCTTTCAAGCTCAGGTTAATGCAACAGAACCTTAGATGGATGGTAGAGAGCGTCGGCTTCCGCGCCGTGTACGTCTTCGACGGCGCGCAATCGAATACCCTAACTCACCGGGGGCGAAGTTGGAGAGTACCGGCAACGCCTCACCGACTTCACCCTCACGCTTGAGTTCAAGGACTCGATTGCACCTGCTTTGGGGATGAGCTTCGGTAGCCGCATTGCTTTATTACCCGGCCAGCAACCGGCCGAGAAGTTCAGCATTCTGGTGCACGAACTCGCGCACGAAATGCTTCACAAGGCCGAGCGTAGAACCGCGACCACCAGGACGTACGTGAGACCAAAGCCGAGGCGATCGCCTTTGTGGTGTCGCAAGCCCTCGGCCTCGATGCTGGCCGAGCGTCTGCCGACTACATTTACCTCTACCACGGCAGCGCGGCACTGCTGACCGAGAGCCTTGAAAGTATCCAACGTCTGATCCTCTCCGCAAACGTGAAGGAGCAGGCAGCCGCCGAGAGAACCAAGTAGACGGCAATCTCCACACGCACCGCAGCCACCCCACGCACAGCTCTCGCCGAGGTGGCGTAATGCAGACCATCCTCGAAATACTTAGAAAACCTACCCGACGGGGTCGGGTCGCCGATGCCGAGAACAAACGGCGCAACCTCACCCCTGAACCACTTGCCAGGACTCGCAGCGAAGCCCACCGCGCCTGCCCGGGAAGGACGCACGGCGAGTCAGCCAAGAGGAATGCCCTTGACCCAACGCCCCGGTCTGCCGGGCACAGTTGACTTTCCGCAACTATGTTTTTACAGTCAAGGCTTCACCCCCATCACTGGTCGACACAACTGTTCTGCTTTGGAGATTCCTTCAGGAGGTTGACGCATGGCAACGTTCATGTCATCGGCAAAGTGTATCCATTCGGTAGAGATCATTCTTTCTACAAAGTTTCGTCGGGTTCTTCTCCGACTCTTCCTGCTCTCCACTACTGTTTCAGTTGCTCAAGCCTCGTATGGTCAGGCCACGGCAAGCTTCTCCGGAAATGTCACGGACAAGTCCGGCTCGGCTCTGGTGGGAGCCAACGTGAAGGTCACGGCGACCGCAACCGGCTTCAAGCGCGAGATCAAGACCGACAATACCGGACACTATCTCATTCCGCTGCTGCCCGTCGGCATGTACACCGTCCGCGTGGACGACTCTGGCTTCCAGAGTGCCGCTTCCAACGATCAGCGACTGCAGATTGACGAAGCCCGTGAAATCAACTTTTCGCTCTCGCCGGCCACAGTCGAGCAATCGGTGCTCGTCACCGGCGACGCCGTCTCCATCGACACTGCGAGTCCCTCGCTCGGCCAGGTCATTACCTCGCAGCAAGTATCGCAACTGCCGCTCAACGGCCGCGACTTTGTGCAGCTCGCCACGTTGACTGCCGGTGCTACCGCCGAAACGAACACCAACAGCTTCTTCACCTCCGGCAGCGACAGTGAAGTCGCGGCTCGCGGCTCCTTCTCGCTTTCAGTTGGTGGTTCCCGCCCAAACGCCACCGACTGGCTGCTGGACGGCGTAGACAACAATGAGCTCACCGGCGGCGGCATCGGCGTCTTCTCGTCCATCGATGATATCCAGGAGTTCAAGGTCCTCACCTACACCTACTCGGCCGAGTTCGGCACCCGCGCGGGTCCGACTGTCCTGGTCACCACAAAGTCCGGCACGAACCAGTTCCACGGCTCGCTCTTCGAGTTCTTCCGCAACACTAATCTTGACGCCAAAAGCGCACTGGCCAGCGCTCGGGAAAAGTTCAACCTGAACCAGTTCGGCGGCACCATCGGCGGCCCGATCTTCAAGAACAAGACCTTCTTCTTCGTGGATGGCGAACAGAAAGATCAGCGTCACGGTATCGTGTTCACCGGCCTCGTCCCGTCGCTCGCGATGCGGACCGGCGACTTCTCTGCGAACCCGTTCGGTGTTCCAAATCAAAGTCTCGTCATCGCAAATCCAAATGTTTACGGAGTGCCAACGACAGCGGGCTCTCCGAGTGCCTACTGGCAGTGTGATAGCGCAGGCAATCCGCTGCCAACCTTCGCCAACGGAACTCAGGCCAATGGAACCCCGTGTAACAAGATCCCGGCAAGCCAGATCAACAACATCGGCCAGGCCCTCCTGAATATTTATCCCGCTCCGAACGTCAACGCGGGAAACACGAGCGCTGGCTATAACTACGTTGCTCAGCCCGTCCGCAGTTTGAACGAGTCGAAGTTTGATGTCCGGCTTGATCACAGCTTCTCAAGCAACGACATTGCGTTTGCTCGCTTCAGCTACGATCAGGCCTTTTCGTTCGTACCGGGTGGCGCTCCGGGCCTGGCCGAAGCCAACGCATTCGGCAGCAACGAGAACATCAGAAACCACGCCCGCAACCTCGCTTTGAGCGAGACCCACATCTTCTCTTCGACCAAGATCAATCAGTTTACCTTCGGGTACAACCGCATCTTCGACTACATCGCCTCTCAGGGCAACGGTACCTGCGCTTCTTCCAATCTCGTTTCCGGCGGCATACCAGGTGCCAACCTCGGCTGCTCTGGCGCGTCGTCCCATGCCACTTGCCTTCCTGGCGCCTACAGCTGCGGATTGACGTCCACCCTGCTCACAGGCGGTTACTGGAGCCTTGGAGATCGCGGTTATTCCCCATTTCAGGGCGGCACCAACGTCTTCACCTACAAGGACGCATTTGACTTTATTTTGCACAAGCATGAGTTGAGATTCGGCATAGACCTTCGGGCCAACCAGATGAACGTTGGTACGGAAGCCTTCCAGGATGGCTTCTGGGTCATCGGAGCAGGCGGATACTTCAGCGGCGCCGGTGTCACGGGAGGCGACGCCGAAGCGGACGTCCTGACGGGCTTCACGGGTCTGGCGGAACACGATCAAACCTTTGATGGCTCCGTAACCGGACGTCGCTGGAAGATCATCCGGCCCTTCGTTCAGGACGACTGGCGTGTGACCCCGTCGCTTACCCTCAACCTCGGCCTGGCCTACGCCTTGACGACACCGATGACCGAAGAACACGGACGTCTCGCGAACTACAATCTGACGACCGGCGTGCTCGAAGTCGTGAATCAGAACGGCGTCAGCTCCTCAGCTAACGTCAACATGGATTGGACCACGCTCGAGCCCCGTGTGGGTGCGTCGTGGAAGGTGCTCGGCAGCGATAAGACTGTGCTCCGTGCCGGCTATTCTCTCTACCATGACTCCGCATGGAGCCAAGGAGCCCAGGGACTCTGGCAGAACCCGCCGTTCCTGGGGGAAACGGACGCCTTCCAGCCGGCCGGTTGCGCGTTCTCCACCTCCTACTGCGCCACGGTTCTCAAGGAAACGCCAGCGTCGACTACCATTGCCACCGGCTTCCGGACGCTGAACACACCGCCCACTGCGGCCTCCTTTACTGGTTCGTTCTACACGCAGCCGCATAACTTCAAGCAAGGCCGCGTGCAGCAGTTCAATGTCAACGTGGAACGTCAGTTGGTCGACAATCTGCTGCTCACTGCTGGTTACGCTGGCTCTCGCGGCTCACACATTCTGATCAGCGGCAACGATCTCAACGTGGCTAGTCCGACGGGCTGCGGAACCATCGCCAGCTATACCATTGGTTGCGAACCGAACGGCACGCCCTATATCCCGTCCTATCCAACGACCAACGCAATCTTCCCCTTCAACGACGTAGGCCAGACCAACTACGACTCTCTGCAGGTCAAGGCGGAAACCAGAACGTCCAGGCACGGTCTTTACGCGCTCATCGCTTACACCTACTCCCGTACCTATGACAACGGTTTGTCCGACGGTCTCGGTTCCGAGCTGAGCGCTCCGTATTTTCCTCTTCCTAACTGGCAGTCTCTGGACTGGTCGCTCTCGCAGATCAATCTGAACAACAACTTTACCGCGAGCGTAATCTACGATCTGCCTTTCGGCCGTGGCCGGGCGTTAGGCTCCAACTGGACCCCGCTCACAAACAGCGTGCTTGGCGGCTTCCAGGTGACTCTCATCGAGCACGTGACTTCGGGCTTTCCTGTTCCGCTGATCAACAGCAATAACGAATCCGGCGTCTCGTTCCAGAACGGCGGCAATGGAAACAATTACAACCGGCCAAATCAGGTCGCCGCCTGCAACCCCTACAACGCAAACCACTCCCTACACCAATGGATCAATGCAACGTGCTTCCAGGCTTCCGCGCCCGGCGAGCTAGGCAACGCTGCACGTGTCCCGGTCGTCGGTCCAGATTTCTGGAATAGCGACTTTTCGCTAATCAAGCAGTTTGCCCTGCCGCGCAGGGAGATGGGCCTTAATCTCCGCTTTGAGTTCTTCAATCTTTTCAATCACCCGCAATACGGCTCGCCCGCAAGCGACATCAATCAGCCCGGCTTTGGGGCCGTGACTTCCACAGTAAACAACCCTCGCGTCGTCCAGATCGCTGCGAAGCTGACGTTCTAGGTTCTGTGACCGCGCGCCTCGAGTTAGAACAACAACTTATCCAGATACTCCAGCTTAACTCTTCCCATCTTGGGTTTCGTGCGGGAGTTCGTGAAGAGTGCTGAACTTCGCCCCTGGTGCGTTCGGGAAATTTGGAATTCGTAGTCCCTGGATAAGGTTCTCCAAGATAGAAGGCCTTCTCCTATTCGTGAGCAAACGTAGGGTGGCCCACACATGTGGTAAACCGATCCTTCGCATAACTTCAGCAAATATTCTTATCCAGACTGTGGTGCATACTAGTGGCAATCCAAAGAGGTTTGCTATGACCTGGAATGCCCTCCCCAAGCGCAGACGCCGCGCCGTCTGCGTGTCCGCTGTCCCGTTCGCGCTGGCGCATCTTGCCCTGTGCCAGACCTCCACGACGGGAGCCATTCGCGGCACGCTCACGGATCCCCAAGGCGCGGTGATCGGGACCGGTGTTGTCACGGTGACCTCGCAAAGTACGGAGGCGGTGCGCACAACAAAGACGGACAAGGGTGGACAGTACACTGTCGGCCTATTGCCGCCGGGACTCTACACGGTGACAATTACGGCTCCAGGCTTTAAGACCGAGAACCCAGGCTCAATCACTGTGGTCATCACTGAGACGGCACGCGTTGACGCACAACTGGTCATCGGCAGCGAGAGCGACACGGTAGACGTGACTTCGCTGGCACCGGCGCTACAAGTGGAGAACGCCACCCTGGGAACGGTTGTCGATGGTTCGACGATCCAGGAACTGCCTCTGACTAATCGCAACTACACGCAGGTTCTGACACTTTCGGCAGGCGTTTCGGGCGACCTGAACAACGCCGCCAATCTTGGGAAAGGCACGCCGGACGTCTATGTGAATGGCGCCAGCAGCATCAGCAACAACTTTCATATGGACGGCGCGGACATCAACAATTTTGGCTCGGGCCGCGCAGGTGACTTCGTGCAACAGGCCGGCATTCCGATTCCCAATCCGGATGCGCTGCAGGAATTCAAGATCCAGACCTCCAACTACGACGCAGGCTTTGGCCGCGATGCAGGAGCCAACGTCGACGTCGTAACTAAGACGGGCTCGAACGACATCCATGGTTCGCTCTGGGAGTTCCTACGCAATGATGTGCTGAACGCGAATGACACCTTCCTCAAGCTCAACGGGCAGCGGCGACCCGACATGAAGCAGAACCAGTTCGGTGGAACCATCGGTGGACCAATCCTCAAGGACAAGGTCTTCTTCTTTGGCAGCTACCAGGACACGCGCCAGATCAACGGTCTTAGCTCCACCTCGCTGCAGACGATCAGCCTGTTCCCGATCACCAATGACCGCAGCGCGGCCGCGATCGGCGCGATCGCCTGCCCCAGCGGAAGTGGTTCCTCGGCGCTCGCGATGAAGACCTGGCACCCCTATGTTCAAGGCTCTTATGCAGGTGGAGTAAACGTGGCCTGTAACGGATCGAACATCAATCCTGTGGCACTGAATTTGTTAAATCAAAAGATTGCCAACGGCACGTACCTGGTTCCCACTCCACAGCGCCTTACTACCGATGCCAACGGAAATCCGATCGGCCAGTCGACCTTCAGTATTCCTTCCACTTATTTCGAATCGCAATATTTGTTGAACACAGACTACATTCTGTCACCAAAGCATACGTTGTCGGAGCGCTTCTTCTACGCGACCTATCCGGAGGATCAGCCGCTCGGCACCGCCGGAGACACCCCGGGCAATGGTGTATCGACGGCGTTTACAAGCGAGCTATCCCTACTTAAGCTCACTTCGAGCCTGACACCACATCTCCTCAACGAGGGACTGATCGGCTTTGTCCGCAGCAGTGGACGCCTGCAGACAGAGTCGACCCTTACCGCGCAACAAATTGGCATGACCGCTCCCAGTGACCCGACTTATCCGCTCTACCCCGTGACTTCCGTGACTGGGTACTTTTCATTAGGCGGCGGCGGCAACGACGAGTCTTCTTCGGTCGTCAACACCTTTGAGATCGAGGACCAGGTCTCCTGGACGCACGGCAAGCAGAGCATTCGCTTTGGCTTCATCGGGGAGAAGAATCAGTTCGACTTCAACGACCCTGAGCAAAAGCGCGGCAGCCTAACCTTTTCGACCTTCCAGGACTTTTTGCTCGGCGAAAGCGCAGCGCAAAATGGCACGCCCTATAGCAACGTGAACACCGCCGGAAGTCAGCAGGGCAGTTACTACAAGGGTTATCGTGGCACCGACCTTGCCATGTTCCTGCAGGATGACGTAAAGCTGCTGCCGAATCTCACGGTCAACTTTGGCCTTCGCTGGGAGCTGAACAGCAACGTCAGCTTCGGGCATGGAGAAGAGAGCAGCTTCTGGCCTTCACTGGTGACCCGATTTCAACCGATCCCCGCGGGTGGTTCCTACACTGGCTTCATCGTCCCGAATAATTACTCAGCGGCTCTGCCGGCAGGCGTCACAAAGATCGGCAGTCGTAGCCTGACGCAGGATGACATCCCACTGCATAACTTTGGTCCGCGCATTGGTTTTGCCTGGCAGCCGTACGGCACCGCAGCAACAACGGTTTTGCGTGGGGGCGCTGGCATGTTCTATACCCTGCCGAATGGCAACTCCGTTCTGCAGACTCTGGGCGGGCAGCCGTTCGTAAGCTCCGTCACGCTATCGAACTCCACCGACCAGACCTCGACCTTCCAGACTCCCTTCACGGCCACGCTCACCCCAGGAGTCTGGCAGCCCCTCCTGCCCACTCCCGCGACGCCGAGGACCGTTACGGCCGTGGCCGAAAATGAGGATTCTCCGCTGACTGTCCAGTACAACCTCGAGGTCGAGCAGCAGCTGGCCGCAAAGATGGTCCTTGAAGTGGGCTATGTCGGCACACGCGGCACCAGGCTGGCAGAGAGCCGCAACATCAACCGGGCCTTCCTCGCGAGTCCAACAAATCCGATCAACGGCGTCACCTCGAACAGCACCTTGTCCGCCAATGTGCAGGCCCGCGTACCCTATCAGGGCTTTAGCCCGACGGGTGTGTCGGAGATCGAGACCTACGGCTTCTCCAACTACAACAGCCTGCAGGCGACGTTGAAGAAGCAGGTAAGTCACGGCTTCTATGTGCAGGCAGCCTACACGTGGAGTCGTTCTCTCACGACCGTCTATGCCGGGGACGGAACCAACGGTGTCTTTGCCGGAGGCAGCGGCAACAGCAACGATCCTGATAATCGTTATGCCCGCTACGGACTCGCTGGCTTCGACCGAACAAATCGTTTCGTCGCTGCCTATGCCTACCAGTTCCCGGGCTTGAGGGGTGGTAATGCTTTTGGCCGCGTCGCTACGAACGGCTGGGGGCTGAACGGAACCACGACGCTACAGACCGGCAAGCCGATCACGTTCACCGACACCAGAAATGGCACCGGCTATGGAACCACGGCGAGCCGCGCCCAGTTCCTTCCGGGTAAGAGCAACAGCAGCATCTTGAACCGGAATGGCGGAACGCTGCTTAACCGGATCAAAACCAACTCATACTTTAATCCCGCATCCAGTGTGTTCGGACTTGCGCCTCCGGTGCCATATGCCGCGCTCAATGGGTCGGTAAATGCCTACGACTTTGGAAACAGCCCGATTGGGGCGGTCCGAGGTCCTGGCAACGATAACTGGGACTTGGCAATCGTCAAGTCCACCCGAGTCGGGGGCCTTCGCGAGAGTGCGACGCTGGACTTCCGTACGGAGTTCTTCAACGTATGGAATCACCCGGAATATTTCCCTGCCTGCGAGCGCCGTCAATGCGACGACCTACAGCCAGATCACCAGCTCGGCCGGCTCTCCACGACTCATTCAATTTGCCCTGAAGTATCAGTTCTAATTCGTTGAAGTAGCTCTCGAACTTTTGTTATCCAGGATGTTGATCCGCGGCGCGCGTCGGGTTTTCAGTGGTGCCGTAGGGACACGGAAGTAAGCCTCATTTATTTCCACGCTAATATCAACCCATATTCAAGGCCAGGGACCCGCATGCAGAAACGCTTTTTACTCTTTTCCCTTTTGGCCGTCGCCACCATTCGCGCACAAGACCTCCACAAGCCGGCCTCGCTCCCCGCGCCACAACCCGACTCCGTGGCCCGCTATACTCGGGTTCCTGCTGGCGTGCTTGTGCTGCAGCATGTCCGCGTGATCGACGGTACCGGCGCGCCCGCCCGCGAGGACCAGACCATCATTCTCGACCGCGACAAAATCGTCTCCATCGGCCCGAGCGGATCTGATCAGCACGTCCCGACCGGCGCCACTGTTCTTGACCTTACCGGCCGCACCGCGTTCCCGGGCCTGGTTGGAATGCACGATCACATGTACTACATTGCGCGTCCGAACCTCGACGCCGACGGCCACTCCGAGCCGCCGCTCATCGTCCCGCAGATGCCGTTCTCCTCTCCACATTTGTACCTCGGCGCTGGAGTCACCACTCTCCGCACGACCGGCTCGGTTGAGCCTTACACTGACCTCAATCTCCGTCGCGAGATCGATGCCGGGCACATTCCCGGACCGCACATGGACGTCACTGGACCTTATCTTGAAGGCGCGCACTCGCCCTTTCTGCAGATGCACCAGCTTTCCGGTCCGGAGGACGCCCGCGTCACGGTCCGCTTCTGGGCCGCGCAGGGCGTCACTAGTTTCAAGGCCTATATGAACATCACACGTGCCGAGCTTGCCGCGGCCGCCGACGAGGCTCACAAGCTGGGCCTGAAGATTACCGGCCATCTCTGCGCCGTCACTTACCCTGAAGCCGTCGCTGCCGGTATCGACAACCTGGAGCACGGGTTTTGGGTCAACACCCAGCTTGACCCAGGCAAACAGCCTGACCTCTGCCCCGCGACGGTTGGCGCCCCGACCCTGGCTGCCATGACGCCGGACTCCCCCGCCGCACGCGACCTCATTGCACTGCTGGTTGCGCATCACGTAGCCCTCACCAGCACCTTGCCGGTCTTTGAGTCCTCAGACCCGCGTCACCTCCATGTGGAACCACGCACGCTCGACACGATGAGTCCGCCGAGCCGCGAAGCCTACCTCATGACTCGTCAGCTCGAGTTGAGCCGTACGGCGCCTCGTCTTCCGGACGGCTCAGAACGAACGAGGCTTCTGCGTCGCGAGATGGACCTCGAACGCGCCTTCGTGGCTGCCGGCGGTCTTTTGCTTGCTGGTCCGGACCCCACCGGCGACGGCGGCGTTCTTCCCGGCTTCGGCGACCAGCGAGAGGTAGAACTGCTGGTCGAGGCGGGCTTCTCTCCCGAGGAGGCGATCCGCATCGCTACCTTGAACGGAGCCACCTATCTCAACCTCGCCGCCAGCATCGGCACCCTCGCCCCAGGCAAGCAAGCCGACCTGGTCGTTGTTCGCGGCAACCCAGCCCAGAGCATCGCCGATATTGAGAACACCGAACTCGTCTTCAAAGACGGCGTAGGCTACGATTCGCAGAAGCTCCTCAACTCTGCAAAGGGTCGCTACGGCCAGTACTGAGCTCTCCAGGTCGCCTTAAGATTCTTGTTAGTCCTGAGCTTTTGCAGCAGGTCTCCGATCACAATGTATTTTATTCTTCCGTGTAGCTGTGGTGCTCGCCGACATCCGTGAAGATAGGCCATTCTATGACTCGAGCGGCCTCTATGGAATTAGACCGAATGTAGGAGGTGGGCGGCGATGCTTAGTCGCTTGCTCATACGCATACGCCAGACGGAACAGCTTCGGTTTACTGAACGAGCGGCCCAGGATGCTCATGCCCGCCCTATTTGGTGCATGCTTAGGAGAATAAATGGTGTAAACTGCCCGGCGACCGTTGGGCGGACTTCCCAAGGGTGGCCCTTCCCACCCGCTCCAGATGCGGATTTCAGAAAACCTTTTTTATCGGGCGCTATCAGGAGTTTGCGGTCTTTTCCAGTCGCAATATTAGGCCCGTTTTCATTGAGGATGGTGTCAACTCCCAGCCCACGAACGTTGGGTCGTTCATAGAGTGTGCGCGGGATGTCCCATTGAGAAGCTCGGCCGCTGTAAACCCCTTTGATTGAGGCGAACCTTTGACAGCGCGCCGCACTATCAAAGGTTGGGATCGGCAGGACATCCTCTGTCGAACTCATCACAACGTTGCCTGCTGAGAGGAGCGTCAAGCATGTCAGTGCATGAACCACAAGAAGACGCGTTCGGTTTCGGCTCACTTGCTGCCGGTGAACTTTCGCCTTGGCTGAGTTGTCATCAGCAGTTCCGCGCCTGGCGCGACAGCGGCTTTTGGGAGCGCATCAACGCCTAATCGGTGCGGCAGAGCCGTCACCGGCAGGGCCGCGAGGTCACTCCTACAGCAGCCATCATCGACTCGCAAAAGCGCCAAAGTGGGCTAAAAGTGGAAGCGCGGTACGACGCGGGCAAGCGGATCGATGACCGCAAGCGCCGTATCGCGGACGAACACGACGGCCACCTCCTAGCCGCCGTGGTGCACTCGGCAAGGTCTCAGGACAGTGCCGAAGCGCGTCTGCTGCTGCCGCTGGTGGCCGCCCGCCACCCCTCCGTGCGGATCGTCTATGCTGACCGAGGCGACCGGGAAAAGCTGCTGGACTGGACCACGAAGACGCTCGGGATCAGCCTCAGCATCATCAAACGGACCCTGCCCGAGGGCGTTCAGGTGCTCCCAAACGGTGGGTCGTCGAGCGAACTCTGGCCTGGCTGGGTGGAATCGGCGACTCAGCAAAGACTACAAGCTCTACCCACACTCAGCAAAATGCTTCCTATTCTTTGCAGCCGCCACCGTCCTGATCAAACCCATCCACAGTTCTTAAACAGCTCTCAGGGTTGTGAAATCGGGCGGGAAACGACGAAAACCGGATCAAGGTCGCGCCCGTACAAGAGAGCGGAGGCGCCGCTCGGAAACCTCCTCCTCCTCTCGTAGCTTATCGAAGAGGTCAGCCGTATCCACTGCATCCCTCACACGACTAAGAGAGTTTTGCCAACACATTCGCCGTGAAACATTTCGACAGTGATTCTGTTACTCTCGGTCATTTCTCTGGATGCGAAGTTCTGCTAAGTTTGCATTTTCAGTCGGATAAGCACTAACTGATAACTCAAGGGCATGAAGATAACCACGAAACTGAGCCCAGCTATGAAGGATGCGGAGATATCGAGAGGCGGAACGGGTTATGGCTTCTGGAGGGACGGGACTTCGATTATCCAATCGAAGAGTCGGGTTGTTAGCGGATTCGCCGCACGTCCACGAAATGACTTCTGTGGTGCCAAGCAGCGAGAGCGGCTCGTGAAGGGCGTCAGTTTGAACGAGCCGGGGCACAACGTACATGAAGTCCGCGAACCTGTCCTACTGACCATGTCTGACATGCGCATGGCCAGCTAAGTGAATTCCATGAGCTGGGGACATGATGTAACTACGGAGGTAGTGGTGACGGTAGACAGGATCGGTGAAAGACGAAGCCCGGGAGCGAAGTTTCGTGACGCGATTCGGAACGAGCGTCCGCTTCAGGTAGTCGGTGCTATCACCGCCTATGCGGCGCGGATGGCAGAGGCAAGTGGCTTTAGAGCACTTTTATCTATCGGGTGGTGGAGTCGCGGCGAACTCGCTTGGTCTGCCCGACCTGGGCATCAGCACGATGGAAGATGTTCTGATAGATGCGCGTCGCATCACGAACGCCTCGACGTTGCCTTTGCTGGTCGATGTCGATACCGGCTGGGGCGGTGCCTTTAACATTGCACGCACGATCCGTTCCATGGAGCAGGCGGGCGTGGCGGCCGTGCACATAGAAGATCAGGTGGGAACCAAACGTTGCGGACATCGCCCCGGCAAAGAGCTCGTTTCCCAAGAGGAGATGGTCGATCGCATTAAGGCTGCCGTTGATGCAAGGGTTAACCCGAATTTTGTCATCATGGCACGCACCGACGCCCTGGCAGGTGAGGGCGAGGACTCCGCCATCGAACGTTGTCTCGCCTATGTGGAGGCAGGTGCCGAGATGATTTTTCCTGAGGCGATAACGGATTTGGCGCTGTACCCCCGATTCAAAGCCGCCGTACAAGTGCCCATCCTCGCGAACATCACGGAGTTTGGACATACTCCGCTCTACACCTGCGCAGAACTGGGAAATGCAGGCGTGGATATCGTTCTGTTTTGCTGCTCGGCATACCGCGCAATGAATGCGGCGGCCTTAAAGGTGTACCAGGCCATCCGCGAAGAGGGCACCCAGCAGGGTGTGCTGAGTACCATGCAAACGCGCGCCGAGCTTTACGACTTTCTCGGTTACCACGCGTATGAGCAAACTCTAAACCGGCTTTTCAAAACAAACCGTTCTGATTTATAGACACAGGAGACACAAGTGAGTTCAATTCCCACTGTTGAACCAATCGCATTCAAAGCGAAGAAGTCGGTAGCGCTTTCCGGCACCTCTGCGGGCAATACTGCTCTTTGTACGGTTGGGCAGAATGGCAACGACCTGCATTATCGCGGGTATGACATTCTTGACCTCGCCACCAATGCGGAGTTCGAGGAGATCGCTCATCTGCTGGTTCACGGCCGGTTGCCGACGATCGCGGAACTGAGCGCCTACAAGAGCAAATTGAAAGCTCTGCGCGGATTACCGCACGCGGTAAAATCGACTCTTGAAGCGCTGCCGGCGGCCGCACATCCGATGGATGTGTTGCGAACCGGGGTTCCGTACTCGGCTGCGTGCTACCGGAAAAAGACGATCACAGCCAGGCGGGCGCAGTCGACATCGCAGACCGTCTGTTGGCGTCGCTTGGGTCGATGATGCTGTACTGGTTCCATTTTGGGACGCATGGGCGGCGTATCGGTGTTGAAAATGACCAGGATTCCATCGGCGCCCATTTCCTGCAGCTTCTCCATGGAGAAGCCCCGAAGGCGGCCTGGACGCGGGCCATGCATACCAGCCTGATCTTGTACGCGGAGCACGAGTTCAATGCTTCGACATTTGCCGGTCGAGTCATCGCGGGCACAGGTTCGGACATGTTCTCCTGCATCGCCGGAGCGATTGGCGCACTACGCGGCCCGAAACACGGGGGCGCCAATGAGGTCGCGCTGGACATTTTAAAACGCTATGATTCGGCGGACGAAGCGGAAGCGGATATTCGCCGGCGTGTCACGGCACGTGAGGTCATCATCGGCTTCGGGCATCCGGTCTACACCATTTCCGATCCGCGCAATCAGGTCATCAAGAAATTCGCACACTCTCTCTCAGAGGCAGCGGGCAGTATGAAGCTCTACGACATTGCCACGCGGATCGAGTCAGTGATGTGGGAAACCAAGAATATGTTTCCAAACCTCGACTGGTTCTCTGCCGTCAGCTACCACGTGATGGGCGTGCCCACTGCCATGTTCATGCCGCTGTTCGTGATTGCCCGCACGTCGGGTTGGAGCGCTCACGTAATCGAACAACGCATCGAAGGCAAAATTATTCGTCCTACAGCCACCTACATTGGACCAGAAAAACGTACGTTCGTGCCTCTCGCGGAACGCCGGTAGATCACACCTTTCAGCAACAGCAGCGGAGGCATCGTGTCAGCATCACTCAGCAGTGAAGTGCAGGAGTATGACGAGGTCCTTGTCGACATCGTTGACTATGTGCGCGACTACAAGGTCAGCAGCGATCTGGCCTATACCACGGCGCGCCATTGCCTGATCGATACGCTTGGCTGCGGCCTGGAAGCGCTCGAGTATCCAGCCTGTACCAAGCTGCTGGGACCAGTCGTTCCAGAGACGATCGTGCCGCAGGGGGCGAAGGTACCCGGGACCAAGTTTCAGCTTGACCAGTGCTGGCCGCCTTCAACCTGGGCGCGATCATACGTTGGCTGGATTTTAACGACACGTGGCTTGCCGCGGAGTGGGGGCATCCGTCCGATAACCTCGGAGGCATCCTCGCAGTTGCCGACTGGCTTTCACGCAGCGCGGTAGCTGCGGGCAAGCCACCGCTGCTCATGCGCCAGGTGCTTACCGCCATGATCAAAGCGCATGAAATTCAAGGCGTCATCGCGCTCGAAAATTCTTTCAACGAGGTGGGGCTCGATCATGTCCTGCTGGTGAAGGTCGCAACTACCGCGGTTGTATCGGAGCTGCTTGGGCTAACGCGCGAACAGAGTCTGGCTGCGTTGTCGCTGGCTTGGGTCGATGGGCAGAGTCTGCGGACCTATCGCCACTCGCCCAACACGGGCTCGCGGAAGAGCTGGGCTGCCGGTGATGCGACAAGCCGTGGCGTGCGCCTGGCGATGATGGCGAAAGCCGGCGAAATGGGCTATCCCTTCGTATTGACGGCGAAGATATGGGGTTTCTACGACGTGTCGTTCAAGGGCAAGGCCTTTGAATTCCAGCGGCCCTATGGCTCGTACGTCATGGAGAATGTTCTGTTCAAGATCAGCTTCCCGGCGGAGTTTCACTCGCAAACCGCCGTCGAAGCGGCTGTGACGCTTCATGGGAAGCTGCAGGCGATGGGCAAGTCGGCTGCTGACGTGAAGACCCTTACAATCCGCACGCACGAAGCCTGCCTGCGCATCATCGACAAGAGTGGACCGCTTAAGAATCCAGCGGACCGCGACCACTGCATTCAGTACATGATTGCAGTTCCGCTCCTGTCTGGCGGACTTACGGCTGCGGATTACGAAGATACCGTTGCGTCTGATCCACGCATCGACGCCCTGCGGGCGAAGATGCGAACTGAAGAGGTCCCGCAATTCACTCGCGATTATCACGATCCTGACAAACGGTCCATCGCGAACAGCCTGGTCATCGAGCTGCTCGACGGCACTCTCCTCACGGAGACTGTCGAGTACCCGATCGGTCACCGACGACGTCGACAGGACGGCATCCCTCTGCTGGAAGAGAAGTTCCGCAAGAATCTTGCGCGGCAGTTCGCAGCACCTGAGCAGGAAAAGATATTTTACGCCTCCCTTGATCAGAGCACGCTTGAAAGCATGCCCGTGCATGAATATGTCGACCTGTACGTCAGCTAACACAGCCTCTAGAGGATCGGACCGATCGACTCTACTTGCCAAGCGCCCTACAAAGCGCGGCATGGAGTCCCTCGCTCCGGCTTGGGAGGGGCGAAATTGGCTTTATTCGAAGTGGCTGATGTGTTTTGTGGTCTCCAGGACGATTGCAGTCAACAGGCGACCGTGACCGCAGAGGCGCCGATTGAGCCGTACACCATGCGCAACAGCCAGATGGACTTCGTCGGTTCGTGACTCTGCTGTCGATGCTCAAGAGGCACTAGCTTCGGTAAGCGCTCGCTGTCAGTCCCGTCCACTTCTTAAATGCATGGTGAAACGCGCTGGTTTCAGAGAATCCCGTCTGACGTGCGATTTCAGCAATCGACAACGTGGATTCGGTTAGCAAGCTGATGGACACGTCGCGCCGCCACTGATCTTTGATCGTCTGAAACCCAACGCCCTCTTGAAGCAGCAGGTGCCTGCGCAGCGTTTGTCGAGTCATGCCCAGCTGGGCTGCGACACTTTCAAAGGGGAGAGTAGGACCTTCTTTACTCTGCGCGAACATTCGTCGAATCCGACTGCTTAGGAGGTCGCCATACTCCCTCCGCCATAATAATTCAGAATAATTCTGAATAAAGTGACGTAGGCTGCCGGAAGTTTGTAGCACTGGCGCACTCAAATACAAGGCATCAAAGGTGAATGCGGTTTGACCAGCGTCGAAGCGAAATGGGGCGGAAAACATCAGATCGTACTCTTTCCTGTGTCTAGGCGCGGAATAGTTGAAAGACACCTCGAGCAACGAAATGCGCCGTTTGATGAGCCAACTGCTGAAGCGATGCCAAGCCACAATCAACATTTCAGTGGCGAAGTGGTCTGGATCGTCTAGTTGACTGTCGTCGAATATGATACGAACGGTGCCATCCACACGATCTATAGCAAATGGGGGACGTCCGTCCTGGATCAGAGCGTAGGTGCGCGCGGCGCGGTGCAGTGCGCTGTTCAGCGTGGCGCTTTGAACCACGCTTCTGCCCATCAGGAAGAAGAAACCAAAGCGCACAGGCTGATGTCCGAAGCCCAGCAACTCATCGTCAAGCTGGCGCCAGAGAAGGTGAACGAAGCTTGCAAACTGATCAGAACTGACGCGGGCCAGCGGCTCGTTGAGAATGGAGACGGGAATGCCCACACGTTGAAGCAGAGCTTCAACGTCCTCGCCGCGTCGCTCCGCTCCTCGCGACGCGGCACGGACGAAATGGGAGGCGACGGTACGGTGCGTGGAGATCTTGTTGAGCATAGTCAGTAGGGAGAGTCCCCTCCGTTCAGGGTGTTTGGATGTATGCGAAGCGCAAGGGGCTAAGCGAAAGACCGCTGAGATGCCCGCAATGAATGTACTTCAATGACGTAACCATTCGCCTTCAGTCAGGCTGCCACGGGTCGAGTCTTGCAGGCGGTGTGCACTCCTGCGAGGCCATTGCCCTGCGTAGTTTCGCAGCCCCGGGTATACAGAAGCTGACACTATAGCCACTTTGGGACATAGACTCTACTGATGTTTTTGAACACTGATTTTGAGCCTTGCCATCATTGACCACTGCGTCTGCTCGCTCCTATCGTTGGCATGCTTCGGGAGTGGCAGAGACATCCGCCGTGTACCCGGATATCTGAAACGCGAGAGCGGGCCATGGATCGCCAACACTACGAACCCGAACACGAACTTTTCCGCGAAGCTGTTCGCAACTACATGACCAAAGAGGTAGCTCCGCACCAAAAGGAGTGGGAAGACGCAGGGATCACACCGCGTGAAGCCTGGTCTGGACTTGGTGAGCAAGGCTACTTACTACCGTGGCTGGACGAGGCGTACGGCGGCCCGGGGCTGACTGATTTCAGATATGAGCAGATCGTTGCCGAGGGTTTGGGCTACATTGGGGAGGCTGGCCTCAATTCGAGCCTGCACTCGGCAATCATCGCGCCTTACATTGCTGAGCACGGTAACGAAGAGCAAAAGCGCCGCTTCCTCCCGAAGGCAGCCGCTGGCACCTGCATTCTGGCCCTAGCGCTTACCGAGCCGGGCACTGGTTCGGATCTGGCTTCCCTCCGCACCACCGCAGTGCAGGACGGTGATGATTGGATTCTGAACGGCGCCAAGACCTTCATCTCGAATGGTATCAATGCTGACGTAGTTATCGTGGCGGCCAAGACCGATCCGGAGAAACGCGGAGGCATCGGCCTCTTCCTGGTCGAGCGCGGCATGAAGGGTTTTGATCGCGGTCGCAAGCTCGAAAAGTTGGGCATGCGGAGTCAGGACACCGCCGAGCTGTTCTTCGACAACGTGCGTATACCGGCAGCCAATGTGCTTGGAGATCCTAAAGGCGGTTTCAAGTACATGATGCACGGGCTTGCCCAAGAGCGGCTCATTTGTGCCGTTTCTGCCACTGCCAGCGCCGAGGCAGCCTTCCGCCTTACGTTGGACTACGTCAAGGAACGCAAAGCGTTCGGTCAGCGTATCGGCGATTTCCAAAATACGCGATTCAAGCTTGCTGAGATGCGTGCGCAGATAGACGCTATACAGTCTTATATCGATTTGTGTGTACGCAACCACAACCTAAAGCGCCTAACGCCCGAAGAAGCCGCGGCGGCGAAGCTGCTCGCCAGCGAGTTGTTCGACAACGTCGCCGATGAGGGCGTGCAACTGCACGGCGGTTACGGCTACATGTGGAAATACCCTATTTGCCGGATGTCTGCCAATGCCCGCGTGCAACGCATCTACGCCGGCACGTCAGAAATCATGAAAGAGATTATCGGCCGCAAGCTGTTGGCCGACTGAAGATAACCAGAACTCGATCGCAGGAAGAGACAAATCTATGAGCCGCAAAGCCTACATCGCAGGGGTCGGAATGACCCAGTTCAGCAAGCCCAGTGCCGGCGTTAGTTACGACGAACTGGGTGCAACCGCCACTCGCAAAGCGTTGACAGACGCCGGTCTCAAGTACGCTGACGTGCAGCAGGCTTATGTCGGCTATGTTTATGGTGATTCAACCAGCGGACAGAGAGCGTTGTATGAGGTGGGCATGACGGGGATCCCCGTCGTCAATGTCAACAACAATTGTTCGACCGGCTCGACCGCTTTGTTTCTGGCTCGTCAGGCGATTTCGAGTGGTGCGGCGGATTGTGTATTGGCGCTGGGCTTCGAACAAATGAGGCGGGCGCAATCGGGAGCGGCTACGATGATCGTCCCAACGCCTTTAGCCGCTTCGAAGAGGTGGCGGCTACCCTCATCGACGTACCTGAAATTCCTATCGCGCTACGTTACTTTGGTGGCGCGGGACTAAGCCACATGAACAAGTACGGCACGCCTTTGGAGTCGTTCGCCAAGGTTCGCGCCAAAGCCAGTCGCCACGCGGTGAACAATCCCTTGGCCGTGTTCAATAAAGAAGTGTCCGTCGAGGACGTGATGAAGTCGCCGGTGATGTGGCCCGGCGTACTGACGCGGTTGATGGCGTGCCCTCCGACCTGCGGCGGTGCCGCGGCCATCCTGGTGTCGGAAGAGTTTGCCAAGGCTCACGGGCTGCGCACGGACGTGTTCATCGCCGCCCAGGCCATGACGACGGATGGACCCAAGACCTTCGACTCAGGCGACATGATGGAAGTTGTTGGTTACAGCATGGCCAAGGAAGGCGCGCGTCGTGTCTATGAAGAAGCCGGCATCGGCCCGGAAGATCTGGATGTGATCGAACTGCACGACTGCTTCGCCCAGAATGAGCTGATCACGTATGAGGCGCTTGGGCTCTGCGAGGAAGGCGGTGCGGAAAAGTTTATCAACGATGGCGACAACACGTACGAGGGTAAGTACGTCACGAACCCTTCGGGTGGTTTGCTGTCGAAAGGTCATCCCCTCGGAGCTACCGGTCTGGCGCAATGCTATGAGTTGACTCATCAGCTGCGCGGAACGGCCGACAAGCGCCAGGTTGAAGGAGCCAGGGTCGGGCTTCAGCACAACCTCGGCCTGGGCGGTGCCTGCGTGGTGACTTTGTACCAATCGTCGTAGCGGCCTCCAGCAAACTTTCCGAAAGCGCTTTCGAAAGGACACACCTCATGGTCGACAAGATAAACATCGGCAGACACTTTCCGTTGTTCACGGTTGAAGTCGAGAAAGGCGCGTTACGCCTCTTCGCCAGGGCGATTGGTGAAACCGATCCGATTTACAACGACGAATCGGCGGCTCGCGAAGCAGGATACCGCTCTTTGCCGGCACCCCCGACGTACTTGTTTGCTATCGATCTGGCGCGGCCTGATGGCTTTCAATGGATGGACGACATCAAGGTCGACAAGATGCGCATGTTGCATGGCGAGCAGACCTTTCAGTATTTACAAGAAGTTTGCGCGGGCGACGTGCTGACTTTCGACCATCACGTTGCGGACATCTACGAGAAGAAGAACGGCGCCCTGCAGTTCATACAACGCAAGACCAGGGTAACCAATCAGGATGCATAGCATGTCGCTGAGCTGAATTCTCTTCTGGTGATCCGAAATGGCTAAGGTCTCAACACGTAAGCTTCCCACATACGACGACATAGAGGTCGGGCTCGAATTGCCGGAACTCACGTTGGCGCCAGTGAACCGCACGATACTTGCGCTGTTTGCCGGCGCGTCGAACGATCACAACCCGGTGCATATTGATACGGACTTCGCTCGCAAGGCTGGTCTGCCGGATGTTTTCGCTCATGGCATGCTGCCGATGGCATGGCTGGGGCGTCTGCTCACCAATTTTGTGCCTCAGCAACAGATTCGGGAGATGTATGCCCGCTTCCTCGGCGTCACTCATTTGGGCAACGTCATCATCTGCCGCGGCAAGGTGATCGAAAAGCTCGAACGCGATGGCGAGAAGCTGTTGCGCATCGATTTCACAGCAACTACGCAATATGGGGAGACGAAGGTCTCGGGCGAAGCACTGATTGCACTATAGCCGTCGACTCCGCCGCGGCATCCTGGTTCGTTTGTCGCGACTTTGTTCCACTCATCAACATCACGAAAAGGAGGATACATACGATGTCGAAACTCAGCGGTAAGGTCGCGTTCGTCACTGGTTCCGGTCAGGGCATCGGCCGTTCGATTGCACTCAAGCTCGCGTCGGAAGGGGCAAGCGTTGTCGTTAACGACCTCGATGCGGAGCGGGCGCAAGCGGTCGTGCACGAGATCGAGGCAGCGGGGGGCAAAGCGATCTCGTGTCCCGGCAGCGTTACCGCAACTGACTTTGCCGAGCGCTTCATCAAAGCCGGCACGACCGCTTTCCATGGTCTGGATATCATCGTCAACAACGCTGGTTATACCTGGGATAACGTGATCCAGAAGATGACCGACGAGCAGTGGTACGCGATGATCGACGTTCATTTGACGGCACCTTTTCGCATCCTGCGAGCGGCGCAGCCGGTGATCCGCGCACTCCGTAAGCAGGAGGAAGCGGCGGGCCAGGAAGTCTTCCGCAAGGTCGTCAATATCGTCCATCTCCGGGCTCGGCGGAAACGCGGGACAGGCAAACTACTCCTCCGCCAAGGCGGGCGTCACCGGGTTGACCAAAGCTCTCGCCAAGGAATGGGGACGCATGAAGGTGAATGTCAACTGTGTCGCCTATGGCTTCATCAAGACGCGCCTGACCGAATCCACCACCGATGCGTCTTCGTCGATCAAGATCGATGACCGTGAGATCAAGGTCGGGATCAGCCCAAAGATGTTGAACATGATCGAGCAGACGATCCCGCTTGGACGCGGCGGCACGCCTGAGGAGGCTGCCGACGCGCTCTACCTGCTATGCATCCCGGAATCCAACTACATCAGCGGTCAGGTGGTCGTGTGCGGCGGCGGTCTCTCAGGCTTATGAGGGAACCTTACAGCCCTCTTTTACCACTTATGCTTCAGGCTAACTTTCCAGCTTTGTGAGGCAGTTCATGTTTATGCGCAACTTCCTAGCGAGTGCTTCCAAGTCTTTACTCATCTTGTGTGTCCTTGCGCTCGGCACCAGCGCTGTGGCGGCCCGCGCTCAGCTTTCCGGCGCAACGTTGACCGGCGTTATTGCCGATCCGGGTAAGGCCATCATCCCAGGCGCCACGATCCTGATAAAGAACAACGGCACCGGCTTGACGCGGACCGCCAAAGCTAATGGTGCAGGGCTCTATAACGTGTCCGATATCGAACCGGGCCTGTACACCGTGACGGTATTTCAGCAGGGCTTCTCGACGTTCACCGCGAAGAACGTGCAGTTGAATGTCGGACTCACGCGCAGCCTGGATATAACCTTGGGTGTAGGTGCTGTCACGGAGGACGTGGAAGTGTCTGCTGTCGCGGGCGACGTGGAGCTCGATACGTCCGTGGTGAGCGCGACCGTGGGGCAACGCCGCATTGTCGACCTGCCGTTAAACGGCCGCGACTGGACGCTGCTGGCGACCCTGCAGCCGGGTGTGAACAGCGTCCGTAACCAGACCGGAACCACGGCCACCAACTCCAACCGCGCGGTTCGCGGATACGGCAACGCACTCACAATCAACGGCCACTCGCCGTATGAGAACACCTACCGCATCGACGGCATCAACGAGAATGATTACTCAAACGGCTCGCCGGGTTCACCGGCCGGCGTCAACCTGGGCGTGGATGCGATTCAAGAGTTTTCCGTCGTCACTACCGCCTACACCGCCGAGTATGGACGCACGTCCGGCGGCGTCATCAATGCGGTCACGCGGTCCGGCACGAACACCGTTCACGGCACGGCATTCCTCTTCGATTGCGACAAAATTTTCGACGCCAAGAATCCCTTCGACAACGCCGCCCTGCCGATTCCCGGCTATCACCGTACCCAGTTCGGCGGCTCGGGGGGCCGGCCCATTCGCAAGGACAAGACATTCTTCTTCACCAGCTACGAAGCGTATCATTCCGGCCAAAGCCTGAATCTTGTGTCGGTCGTGCCTTCCCATACGCCAAGCTGGGCCTCCTCTCTACCGGCACGGTGACCGTGAGCCCTTCGATCGTGCCCTACCTGGGCTTGTATCCCGATCCGCAGACCGCCAACTTGAGCAATGGCGACGCCGGCACCTACAACACGACCGGGCCCATTCAGATCAGGGAGAACTTCAGCCAGACCCGCATCGACAACTCCTTTCCCCCCAAGGACAGCTTGTCGCTCACCTATCACGTCGGTGAGGCAGGGGAGACCCTGCCCGACATTCTTGTGAACATCGTGAGCTTGAATCACGATGAACGCGAATTGGGAGCCGTCACGGAACGGCACCTGTTCAGCAACAATCTGATCAATGTGCTGCGACTTGGCTACAACCGCAACGTGAGTCTCGGCTTCGTCCCCCTCACCGCTCCGAACCCCGTTGCGGGGAACACGAATCTGGGTTATCAGCCCGGCTTTACTCCGCCGCTGATCACGATTCCCGGATTCGCCAGTCTTTCGGGTCTGGGCTCGCCGCGCCCAAGCGAGGTTTACTTCAACTCCTACCAGCTTAATGAAGATTTCGCCCTTACCAAGGGCAAGCACAACATCAAGGTCGGGTTCGCGGCCGAGAGAATTCTCAGCGACATCTACGCTCCATTACCTCACGGCAACGTCGCGTTCCTTAGTTTCGCGAACTTCCTCAAGGACATTCCGTACGCCGCTCAGTTCCCAGGCGCCGATTCGACCGTCGAGTCAGCCAACAGCATCATTGGCGGCTACGTGCAGGATGACTGGCGCTTTTCTCGCCAGCTTTCGCTGAACCTTGGCCTGCGCTATGAAATTTCTACCCTGCCGTACGATCGCAAAAATGCGTTAGGCCTCATCAACACGGTCTCTGCTCCGGTGGGTTCCGGTCCTTGCCCGACGGTCATCGCTCCGACCTCTGTTCCCGGCTGCACGGTGCCCGTGGCCCACTTCTTCTCGCACGATCCCACGCTGCATAACTTCGAGCCGCGGGTCGGCTTCGCCTACGACGTCTTCGACAACGGCAAGACCTCGTTACGCGGAGCCTATGGCATCTACGATCTGCTGCCGATTCAATACCTGTTCGCCCCGTACGCGGCCGTTTCCGCGCCGTTCTCGCAGGACCGTGTCCTGATCGGCACGCTGCCCGCGGGCTCCTTTCCGAACGGGATCGCCGCCGCGGAGCTGGCAAATCCCAATGACCGCATCAGTCACTACATCGACCCCCATCCCAAGCGCGATTACTCGCTCAACTACAATCTGAACATCGAGCAGCAGTTTTCGAAGCAGGTTTCCGCGACCATTGGGTGTGTCGGTTCGCACTCCATCCACCTTCCGTTCCAGAGCCAAGAACTGAACCACGTCGCTAACAGTCAGGTTCAGTTCATTGGCGGACGGACCATCTTTCCGATTGCCGGTGCCGTCGCGCAAGATCCAAACAATGGCACCATTTTCGGCACTCTGTGGGACAACAGTTCGCACTATAACGGGCTGAATACCCAGCTGAAGGTGTCGGGCTATCAAGGCCTGACCTTCCAGGCGACTTACACCTGGCAGCAGTGCATCGATTACGGTCCGGTGCAGAATCCCGTTACCTACAGTCAGACTCTCTCGGCGCTTTATGAAACCGACTTCCAGGAACGCAAGGGCTCCTGCGACTTCAACCTGACGCAGGTCTTCTCCGCCAACGGCATCTACGAGATGCCGACGTTCGGGGCTCGTGGTTTCCTCAAGTCGGCGCTGGGCGGATTACAGCTCGGCACCATCGTGAGCGCCACCACTGGTAGCCGCTTTACGATCATCGACAACGGCGACGTAGTCCAGCAAAAGGGTCTCACCTATCAGTCGCTGCCGGACTTGACCCAGGGCTGTAATCCGATCAACAGCAATTTCAAAAACGAACGGCCACCAGTACATCAACTCCGGTTGCTTCACCTTCCCGAAAATTGCGCCGACCTCGGCTCTGCTTCCATATTGCCGCGGGTTTCAGGTTTTGACGGCAGGCGCGCCGAGCGGACTGCTGGCGAACGGAAGCTATGTCTGCACCAATTTCCAGGGCACTGAGCGCCGCAACTCTATTGCCGGCCCGCGCCTAGTCAACGCGGATATATCCCTCATCAAGAACACGCGCATTCCGCGCATCTCGGAGGTCTTAAACCTGCAACTTCGAGCCGAAGCCTTCAACGTGTTCAACCACTCCAACTTCAACTCGCCCACCGACAACTTCACTCTTGGCGCTCGCCCCACGGTTGTGCCGGGTGCACAGACCAATGCGCAGGCCATCGGCAACGCCGGCATTCTTACCTCAACAGCCACCACGTCCAGGCAGATTCAACTTGGTGCGAAAATCGTCTTCTAGCGGATCTGTGGTGAAAGAAAGGGCTGCAGGAACAACCCGACATGTGGCGCGAAGGAGACGCGCTGCATGCTTCGAGGTTCCTGCACCAGCGAAAACCCAAAGGAGCGACGATGTGGGTCTAGCGTGCTCATCGCTAGTTCTGACTTGCGACATCAATTGAAGTAGCGCGCGCTTCGGTGGTGAATTCTTGAGGCGATGTAACTCCCGTTTACTCGCAGAGGATATTGGAGAAAAAACAAATGGCCTCGCGGATAAAAAATGCTTCCATTGGGATTTTCGGCATAGCTGTTGCAATCGGCATTGCCTGTCTCAGCGTACTGGTCGTGCAAGGCAGGCACCCGCCCAGCCGCAACGCCCAGTACGTGGCCTTGGGAAGCTCCTTTGCCGCTGGATTCGGTCTGGGGCCTCGGCTTGAAGGCAGTCCCTATGCTTGCCTGAAAAGCAGCAACGGCTATCCGCAGCAGCTGGCGAAAATGCTGAGTCTTTCGATCGAGGACATGACCTGCTCCGGCTCAACGAACACGCATGTACTACTAGGAGGCCAGTACTTCCAGGGTCCGCAACTCGATGCCTTGAGCGAAAATGTGCAACTGGTAACACTTACGACGGGCGGCAATGACGTCTCTTACGTGGGCGACCTTATCTACCTGGCCGCGCGTTCCCGCACAGGCGTGATCGGTTCAGTGTTACGCATCTTTCCGAAAAAGCTGAGGCCCGCCGAGGATCGAGCTCTTCCTAAGTTGCACGACCAAATGTTGGCCACTCTGTTTGAGATACGTCGCCGTGCTCCCCACGCCCGTATCGTCGTCGTCACCTATCCAGCAATTCTGCCACCTTCGGGGACCTGTCCCAGGCTGGGGATCGACGATGCCGAGGCTAACGTCATGCGGCAGGTCGGCGACAGATTGGCTGAAGTTACGCGTGCCAGCGCAGAACAGGCGGCAGTCACGGTCGTCGATCTGGCGAAGCTGTCGGCAGACCATAACGCCTGTGCCGTCACTCCCTGGGTGAACGGCGCCGCACCGGTGCAGGGAGAACAATTTCATCCGAACCTGAGCGGCGCTTCAGCCACAGCATCAGCAATTCGGACGGCCATCCAAACGTCCTCGTAGACGGTTCACCCTGATATCTAAGTCTCGTGAGGTTAGCAATGTTGGATTCTTCGTCCTACGACTTGTCGGATGTCATCGCGACGCACGGCCGCTTTAGAGCGAACCGTGTCGCTTTTGTGGAAGACACCGAGGAACTTACGTGGGGCGCTGTGTGCTCCTCGATCGATCGGGCGGCGGCATCACTGATCACTTGTGGGCTGAAGGCCGGAGGTGCGGTCGCCATGATTGTGGGCAACGATCCCGCAGCGATCATTGCCGCTTTTGCCGTGTTACACGCCGGTGGCGTTTGCGTACCGCTGTCGCCGCTCATGAATACTGAATCTCTCGCGTCGATGATTCGGGACAGCGGCGCACGAATCGTGACCGCCTCGAAGAAAGCTGCGCCCTTGGCCGCTCATATAGCCAGCTTGATGCCGGAAGTGACCCTGTGGGACATCGGCGAGCGTTCCGCGTCAACGCACGGGGCATGGTCCGAGGTCTCCGGGAAAGCACCGTGCACCATCATCTATTCCTCTGGCACAACCGGGGTACCTAAAGGGATCGTGCATGATCGGGAAACCCGCTCGACGATGGCACTCATGCTTGCGGTTGAGTTCCGGATCGACCGGAGCGCGGTGGTCATGCTCGGAACGCCTTTGTTCACCAATGCCACGTGGGCGATGCTGCTGCCAGCAACGTCGGCTGGTGCACAAACGGTGAGCATGGCCCGGTTTGTGCCTGAAGAGTTCCTCGCGACCGTGCAGCGCCGACGGGTAACTCACGCTCTGCTAGTGCCGACGATGATCCGGGCGCTGCTCGATTGTCAGCGCCTCGAGGAGTTCGACTTGTCGAGCCTGAGATTCATTCTCTCAGCCGGCTCCAAGATCCCGAGCCGCTGGAAGGCCGAGGCGATCAAGCGCTTTGGCGGACGTCTCTTCGAGCTATACGGACTCACCGAGGGCGCGGGGACGACGCTCCATCCTGAAGATCCCGAGGCAAAGTGGGAGACGGTGGGAACGCCAATCGCCGGCACTGAGATACGCATCGTCGCGGATGACGGCGCGGAGCTTCCTCCCGGCCAGATTGGAGAGATCGTGGGCTGTGGACCTGGGTTGATGGTCGGCTACCACAATCGCCCCGAGGCAACCAACGAGGCTATCTGGCGCGACGCTTCGGGACGCGACTTCATTCGAACCGGCGACATGGGTGTGATGGACGCGGACGGCTTTCTCTCCATCGTCGATCGCAAAAAGGACATGATCGTCACCGGGGGCGTGAACGTATTCGCCAGCGACATCGAGGAGGTCTCCGTCAACATCCTGCCGTCGCGGACGTGGCCGTCGTAGCGCGACCGCACCCCAAGTGGGTGGAGACTCCCGTCGCCCTTGTCATTGCTCGCCTCGGAGAAAACGTGGACCCGGCGGAACTCAAGGAGTGGGGAAACGCGCGTCTCGGCAAAGTGCAGCGTGTCGACCAGGTAATCTTGCGTGAGGCCGACTTCGCCCGGAATACGCTGGGGAAGGTCCTCAAGAAACAACTGCGGGAGTCTGTCTAACGTTTTGTCAGCCAGGAGGGCACGGCTGTGCGTCGCGGAGCAGAGCCGCTACACTTACCCACACGAGTGCGAAGACCTTAGGAACTTTATTGCATGCCAACGCGAGTTCACGACGACATCCATGCAGAAGGCGCAATCTGAACGAGACGTCGTGCCGACAAGCAACGCCGTCTCGACGCCATTTCCGCTAAACTGCAGGGCAAGGTCGCGCGGGCAGAAGACATAGGAACAATCCTCGAAGGCGTTCTGCAGAGCGGTGATCGCATTGTGCTCGAAGGCGACAACCAAAGCAGACCAGCTTCCTCTCTGTTGCGCTGGCCGCACTTGACCCCACCCACATTCACGATCTTTACCTGCTCATCTCGAGCATTACGCGTCCTGAACACCTGCAGCTTTTTGAATGAGGCATTGCCCGCCGGATCGACTTCGCTTTCGCGGGACCACAGAGTCTGCGTCTTGCGCAGCTGCTCGAGGACGGGAAGCTGGAGGTTGGGGCGATCCATACCTACGTGGAACTCTATGCGCGCATGTTCATCGACTTGCCGCCGCGCGTGGCGTTTGTTTGCGCGGACAGGGCGGACACGCAGGCAAATGTGTATACGGGACCGAATACGGAGGATACCCCCACGATTGCCGAAGCGACGGCCTTTCGCGAGGGGATCGTCATCGTGCAGGTCAACGAGATCGTCGACGAACTCCCTCGCGTGGACATCCCCGGTGACTGGGCACTCCACAAGGAATGTAAGCCCGTCGCTGACCAATCACTCTGTTCGAAATGAATGTGGATCGTCATCTGGAGAACGAACAGACAGCCCTCCTCTCCACAAGGGCTGTCTGCACTGAAATATCGTTCAGTAGATGGTGCGAACATTCGGCTCGCGCGCGTAAATCCGTCCCTGAGCGACAAGGTTGAGGTAGGTATCGGGATCACCTGCCGATAGTACCCCGGCATCTGCGACAACGCCAGCAGCCGTCAATAGAGGCTGCGAGGCTGAGGTAGCGCCTATGACCTTGAGGTGAGCAAAGGCGTCGTGGACCCACGACACGGCAGCCGCTTCTGTAGAGAGAAGCTTCGCCCCCTCGTCAGAGAGCGCGACGAAGACGGCATCGAATAGAACCGATGGGCCACCCGCGAGTTGGAAGTCCGCTTCAATCTGCGTGCCGTCCTTGGCAACAGCTCCACCGACCTTGGGAGCGACTATCTTCACATGAGCTCCAAGTTTGTGCGCCGCCGTTTCGAGTGCGATTACCGCGGTCGCATCGGTACCGTCAGCCACAAGACAGCCAATGACTTTCGTTGCCACACCGGGCTTCATTTTCTTCACGATGCTTAGTGCATCGGAAGGCTTGAGATCTGTGCGAGCTGCAACTTTGGTCGGAACCGGTGTGATTGGACCATTCATGCCGAGTCCATGGGCAACGCGCTTGGCAATGCTCATGTCGACATTGGCAAGCTGACCTACCATCCGGGTACGAACGGCCTTCGTATCTACCTTGCTCAGCTCAAAGATGAACGCGGAGATGATGTGGTTCTGCTCAGCCACTGTTTGCGAATTGAAGAAGAGCAGTGCCTGCGAAAAATGGTCGCTAAAAGACTCCGGACGAACGCGAAGCTTGTCTCCTTCTTCGTGAGCCTTGGATGAAGAAAAACCATTCTGCGGGTCCGGTCGCGGCGTATCTGTTTCCAGAGAGCTCGGGCTGTATGAGACTCGACCCTTCTGGGCACGCATGGTCATGTGGCCATCGCGCTGCATGTTCATCACCGGACAACGGGGCGCGTTAATGGGAATTTGCTCGTAGTTCGGACCGCCAAGTCGGCTCAACTGGGTATCGATGTACGAAAGATTGCGGCCTTGCAGAAGCGGATCGTTGCTGAAGTCAATGCCCGGAACCACATCGGTCGTCGCGAACGCAACCTGCTCCGTTTCTGCAAAGTAGTTGTCCACATTCCTTGTAAGCACCATCCTGCCGATGATCCGGAGTGGAAGCATTTCTTCGGGAATGAGCTTGGTAGCGTCAAGAACATCAAACTCGAATTTATTTGCAAAATCTTCATCAAAGAGCTGTACGCCGAGCTCCCATTCGGGTAGGTGACCTTCCTCGATGGCGTTCCAAAGATCCCGCCGATGGAAGTCTGGATCCGCTCCTGAGATCTTAAGCGCTTCGTCCCAGATCACCGAAGCCATGCCCAGCTTGGGGCGCCAGTGAAATTTGACGTAGGTGGATTTCCCTTCCTCGTTGAGCAGGCGGAACGTGTGAACACCGAAGCCTTCGATCATGCGGAACGAGCGGGGAATCGCACGGTCGGACATGATCCACATCAGCATGTGAGTCGATTCCGGGGTGAGCGATGCCCAGTCCCAGAAGGTGTCGTGCGCTGTTTGTGCCTGCGGAAAGCCGCGATCCGGCTCTTGCTTGGCAGCGTGGATGAGATCGGTAAACTTGATCGCATCCTGGATGAAGAACACGGGAATGTTGTTGCCGACAAGGTCCCAATTGCCCTCAGGCGTGTACATCTTTACAGCAAAGCCGCGCACATCACGGGCCAGATCGGCCGAGCCCATATTCCCGCCGACCGTCGAAAAGCGCACGAATACCGGGGTCTGCTGGCCCACGGTGGTCAGAACCTTGGCTTTGCTGATGCCCTTCAGGGAGTCGGTCAGTTCAAAATAGCCGTGTGCACCGTAGCCACGCGCATGGACGATCCGCTCAGGAATGCGTTCATGATCGAAGTGCTGAGTTTTCTCGATTAGTAAAAAATCCTCGATGAGCACCGGACCGCGTGGATTGGCCTTGAGTGAGTTTTCATCGTCAGCGATAACGGTACCGCGCTGATTTGTCATCTGCGGGTGAGTTCCACCGGCGAACTGATGGATTTCTCCGCCAGGTGCAACCTCCTGACCTTCGGGTGTCACAGAAACGGGTGCTCCTGCGAGCATGACTTGCTTTTCAGAGGGAATTTGGGATAGAGAAGCTGTGGAAGTTTGCTTTGCTGCGACGTTCTGTTTAGACATAATTCTCCGTTTTGGACCTTTCATCTACCTGGATAGGTTTCAGGAATGCTAACTAAAGCTACCCGCAAGCATCGATTGCGGAAGGTGTTCTTGGGTAACTCTGGACAACAATAGATTACCGCGTATTTGGGCGTCGAAGTGACACTTGGGATCCGCAGTAGGCGGCTCTGTTGCATTAACTCTGGTTGACGCCGTTCGGAGAGGGTGGCGACGATCAAGCGATGCTTGAGTAGACATCAAATAGCTTGTTGACGAAACGCACCTCGTCCCTGGCGTGCGGTTTGCATGTGAGGCAATGACCGCGACGGATCATCCGCATCACTTCGAAGTCCTTGATCGTAGCCGAGGCCGTCTTCATGGTCTGGAAGCCTCGGGTTGGACGAATGACTCGCTTGAGTACGCCATGATCGGCTTCGATGATGTTGTTCAGGTACTTACAGGCCGGTGTTTCACGTCGGCCGACAGCTTGCCCTCTCGTTGCAACTGCTTCCGGTTGAAAGGTTGCGATGAACTTCCAGTTCTTCAACGCGGCCTTGCTAAGGATGCAGCCACGAACGTCGAACACATGGAAGCACTTGTCGAACTACAGGTGGATGTCTTCTGGCGATTCTGATCCGGCGGAGATCGACGCTCTGGAGTCAGGAGAGGATGACTTGCTCTTCTTGCTCTAAGAGCGTTGACAACGTAGACATCGGCGTCTAGGCTCGATGCTCCTAAGAGCGGAGGCCGATATCACTTATTTTGAGTTGTCGGAGTCGACTGTAGATGTGCAGGAAGAAGAAAGTTGATTGCAAGTGTAAGAACAATCCCAAGGCTCACTTCTAAAAACCGGCCGAGTGCGGCTCGAAAAGGAGTTTCACCGGCTCGTAATAGCACGATAATCGTTAGTGCGACGGCTGCAAGACGGCCGGCGTTTTCGATGCTTAATGAATTACAGACGAGAATGCATAACGCGACAGCTTAAGCATAGGCGAACAAGTAGCCATGCCACACATAACAAGTCACCCATCCCAAGAAGGCACCTATGAGGGTGCCGATTAGGCGATCGCGACCTGCGGCCACGGTCGTAGAGTTGTCAGCGCCCATGATGACGATGGCTGTAATCGCCGCCCAGCAACTGTGTCTGAGGTCGAGCAGACGCCCAAGCGTTAAGCAAAGCAAGGCCGTAAGGCCCATCTTGAACGCCAGGAGTGCCTGCCGGCCAAATCTCTGCTTTTGCCACCAACTTCGAAGATCGGCGAGTTGTTTGTGCCTCACGGTCTGCATGAGTGCCCTCTTCTCGCGTTTAGGACGATTTCGGGTAAAGCAGATGAAAGGCTATGCGGAGCGTGAACTTCGGTGGATTGTTGCCGGGGTACGGCGGACGCCGAGCGAGAAACTCTGGCTGTATGTAGGCGTTAACTAATTGGCCATGAAGGTTGATCAGCTTTCCAAAACCCAAGTTCAAAGGAATGGTCGCCGAGCCATGTTGTTCCGCGTCGAATACCCAGTAAGGGTCGAACCGGAGGAAAGAGTCGTGCGGCAGTTCCTTGACAATCAACGGTTCCAAGGTACTTGCGTTCACGCCCGGTCGTGAACGCTCACCGCCCACGGAGATCGGATTGTCCTGAACAGCACCCAAAATGAGCTTCGGAATGCCTGTGTAGATGACGATCGCAGAAGGGCCGACCTGCCATTGGCCCTGACCCGCGTAGCGATTGGTAGCGGACGGTGCCACGATGACCGGACCGATCCCTATCTTGAGCTTTCCGCCCTCATGGTATCCAGGAAACAGCCAATCTATGAACTGGACATCTCCCAACCCAGTTCTTCCGTCTGGCGTACTCATAACCGTGATCTCCAGCCGCGCCAGAGACGAGCGAAGTGCGCCTTTTGCTTCAGCCGGGATGATGCGACGCAGCAAGAACTCATTCCCTTGTCCTAGAGTACCGTCAACGACTGGTGGTACCAGTTCTGCAACTGGATCTGGGTTAGAGGAGCACTTGGATCGTTTGCGGATGAGGCATCGTTCCCGGCGCCACCAGATTTCTGCGCCTGAGCTGACGCGCTGCAGGGCACCATAACAATGGTCAACACCAGCAGGGATGGCAAAGCAATCCTCATCATGCGAACTCCTTAGATGTTCAGAACGATCTTTCTTCGGTAGAGCTCGCGCATCAGCAACCAACAAGCCGCCGTGAATAGCAGACTGTACAGCAGTGAGCCAAGCATGTGAGGCTTGATCGAAACAAAATACTTGCTATAAAGCAGGCATACGGCATCTTTGCCGTACACGCGAATCGAAGAGAAGCATGTACTGATGGCAGAGGCGAGGATGAAGCTCGCCTCTGCATTCGTGCCAAAGACAAGAAGGCTCCTCTCTTGTGTCGGACATCCGCGACAATAAAGAGCGCTGCCAGCACGAGGAGAGTCCATCCCGCGGACCATAGAACGTAGGAGCTGGTCCACAACTGCATGTTGATCGGAAAGCTCCTGCTCCACAAGCCGCCCGCTGCAAGGGACGCACTACCTGCACCAACGAGGCCCTGAGCTTTCTGTGAAAGCGAGTAAGGGCTTTTCAGCCACAGACCGAGGATCATGCCGATAAGAAAGGTGCCTACCGCGAGGATTGTGCTGAACAGGCCATTTGGATCCGACGATCCGTGAACAAGGTGGCCGGCAAAAAGTTTACTGTCCAGCCAGAACGCTAGATTGCGCGTTGGATCGAGGAAGGGGATACCGCGTCCCGGCATGCCGAAGCCGGGGACCGGCACGAACCGAAGAAGAAGCCAATATACAACGAGCAATATGAGTAGTGCACTTGGAAGCACGATCCATCGGCTTCTAAGCGACCGCGTCGCTGCAAGCAGAAGGCTGCCGCAGGCCAGGCACAGTCCTACCCTTTGCAGAACGCCGAAGATCAGCATTGTCGACCAAGGACGGAGATAGGGAGCGTTGAGACCTAGGCCGATGGCGATCAAATAAACAAAACGCCACAAGGACAATAGGAGGAGGGACAATTGTGATTGACCCTCACCCTCCTTATCGATGTGAGCTAGAAGCGTATGGGTGCCGATCATGCACAAGAAGGCTGGAAACACACCATCGGCTGGTGTAAACCCATTCCAGGTAGCGTGCTTCAGAAGAGAAAGGACAGCGGTGCTGTTACCAGGATTGTCCACGATGAGGACACTCGTTATCGTGAGACCGGGGATCAACTCGAGGGACAAGAGCGCGGGCGTGGTCGTTGGTTGCAGCTTAGACTGAGTAACCCGCGCGTCGCGATGATGGGGATGCCACATCTGGAGTCTCTCTCGGCGGTAAGGTTGCGATTCTCACAGATGCCTTCGGATCAAAGGCGTTTGCTGATCCTCCCGCGGTGTGAAACCACGGGAGGATTGTCCTTGTACCAGGAGCTACTTGAATGCCGGCTTGGGCTGCTCCGTCTCGACGAACTGCTTGAGGTGGTGCATCAACGCGCCCCACAGGGTGTTGCAGGTCTTCAGCTTCTCGTCCGACTCCTGGAAACCTTCGTGGTCAAGGGACACAACGGTCTTGTCTCCGGAGCCGGAGAGATGAAAGGTCGCCGTCGTTCCGGCGGCTTTGCCCGGCCCCTGAATGCATTTCCAGCGGACAAGTGAACCGCGCTCTGCTTCGGTTACGTTCCACTTGAAAGGGCCTTCTTTTTCGGTAAAGGAGAAGGTGACTTCGCCGCCTTGTTCGCCTTGGCCAGAGACCTCGGGCGAGTACCAGCCCTTCAACCCATCCAACGTAGTTAGAGCTTCAAACACTTCTTCTTTCGGGGCGTCGATGGTGATCTTGTGCGCGCTCGTTGCCATAGAGGAAACTCCTTTTTGTTTGAGGTACGTGTCGTTGAGGCCAGGAGACCTGGCCAGGAAAAGTCTTTACGCGATGAGAGGGACCGGTTCGCCTAGACCTACCTCGTGCGACTTATGTTCTTTGCACCTGGCGGGCCCCTCCCATCGCGGAAACAGATCTTGTTCGAGTTCGACCCCAAGAAGATCGAGAGAACGGTTTACGGTCTGGTCGATGATCTCTTCCAGCGTTCTGGGACGGTGGTAAAAGGCCGGAACGGGCGGCATGACGATCGCGCCCATCTCAGCCACTTGCACAAGAAGGCGGAGGTGGCCCACATGTAAGGGAGTTTCGCGCACCAGGAGCACAAGCGGCCGGCGGTCCTTGAGCATGACATCGGCAGCCCGCAAAAGAAGGTTGTCGGAGTAGGAGGTAGCGATGCCGGAGACGGTTTTCATGGAACACGGAGCGACGATCATGCCGACTGCACGGAAGGAGCCGGAGGAGATGGACGCTGCGATGTCACTCGTTTGATGGATGCGATCGGCCAGCGCTTCCACCTGTTCCACCGAATAATTCGTCTCCATGCCGATGGTTCGCTTGGCCGCTGAGCTCAGAACGAGATGGGTCTCTACGGTGGGTACCGTCCGCAGGATTTGCAGCAAGCGAATACCATAGATCGCTCCGGTGGCGCCGGAGACTCCAACAACAATGCGTTTCATGAGGCCTTCGCTCCTTCTTGCGTCCATTGGAGGAACGTGACGGGCACCCCGTCAGGGTCCTGGATTTGAAAGAGCCGAGCGCCCCACGAGGTATCGGCAGGCGGTGGAGCTGCCACCTTGAGCGTGCTCCAGGTGGCATCGATATCCGCTGTCTCGACGACGACATGTACCCGTGCGCTTGTCTCCAGCTTTACCGGGTGCGGTTCGCGTGCATTGTCGAGGATCTCCAGTCGAAGCCCTCCGCCGAGGTCGAAGCGCCGCCCTCGCCCGCGTGGACGATCCCATTGCTCGACAACGCCAAACCCTAACGTCTCTCCGTAGAATCCCGCCACATCGTCGAAGCGGTTCGTTGCGAACGCGATGTAGCTCATGCGCATGCTCCTGCGAAAGCATCCGAGGAACACCTTGGCATGACCTCACTCGTCAACAGCTGCAAACTCCGCTCCCACGCTGCACGTTCATCCCTTGCGTCGTAGCTGACGATCAGGAGCGAACCGAATCCACCGACCTTGCAATCGAGATCACTCATGCGCCTGGCGACGGTTTCTGGCGAGCCCACGAACCAGAGCTCGTTGCAGAGATACTCCAACGTGATTGCCTCGTCTGGCATAGCTGGGTCCTTCTTCAGCATCGGTCCCAGACCAAGGCCGAGGTAGAGCGGAAGCAGGAACTCTCGCCAGCAGCGGCCCATCATGCCATTGATTGCACAATCCCGCGCTTCGCGATCGGTAGGAGCCACATACGTATCACGAATGATCCTCCAGTCAGCGCGATCCGGGACGCGGCCGCTCCGTGCAGCCCCAGCCTCCACCGCATCCCAGTGCTTTGCAGTGATCGAAGCGTCGGGACTGATGCTCAAACTCACCGGGAGGTAACCCTTTTCTCCTGCAAGCTTGTGATTCTCCGAGCCGGGCGTCAAAGCGGCGATTGCGATCGGCGGGTGTGGCTGCTGGAAAGGCGCAAGATGATAGCCCAGGGTATCGAAGGAAGATGCTGTCCGGCCCATGCTCCAGAACTCACCTTTGAAATCTGTGGCTCCATCGGTCCACAACCGGGTCATGATGTCGAGCGCCTCGAACGTCATGCGACGATTGCGGCCTCCACTGGTGTCGAGACCGAACAACTGATGATCCGTGGGCAAGGCGCTGATGCCGACACCGACCGCATATCGGCCCTGAGCCATGTGGTCGAGATAGGCCACGCGATGAGCAAGCTCAACAGGATGGTGATAGGGAAGGAGATGTCCAAGCGAGCCAAGACGAAGGTTCTTCGTCCGCCCAAGAGCTTGAGCGATCAGGAGATCGGGTGCTGGGCAGGGCTCCCACTGCGACGTGAAGTGTTCGCCAATCCAGGCCTCCTCAAACCCGAAGGAGTCGAGTCGTTCCAACTCCTCCAGGTCGAGGGCCTGCCCTTGCGAGATGCTCCGCTCAGGTGGGTGCGACGGCATGAGAAACGCGCCAAGTCTCATCGCACTACTCCTGTGTGGCTGGTTTGTTTAGATAGACGAAGTTGGTGCCATCCTTCGAGAAGGTGTACGGGTAGTCGGGGCGCTGATCGGCGATGCGCGCGAGCTTGGGCCGAAGCTGACCGAAGGCCCGATACACCAGCGGGTACGGCTGCGAGGCAAAATGCTCGATGACCTCGTGCCAGTTGCGAGGCTTCTCGCGGATCATCGCCTCCATCTCCTTCACGATCTCATCCTCGGTCATTGCCTTTACGCTGCTGTCAACCTTCAATGGATCGGAGACGGTTGCGGCCGCATAGCTGAACGGATCTACCTTCCCGACAAGGGGAATCGTGCAGTCGAAACCCACCTTCGTGACCGCATTTGGCGGATGATCGGCATTGAGGCTGGGATCGAGCGGGAGCATGTTCTGCCCTTCGAGCAGCGTAATTCCCGTCTGCGGATTGAAGCGCCAGGCCTGCGCCCACTTCACCCGTTCGTCGTTATAGATGTCGATATCTTCGTCGAAGACATACGCGGTCTTCGGCATCCACTGCCTGGAGCCGGCGAGCATAATGGCCAGCGCCTGCTTCGCATCGCCGCCCGAACGCGTCTTGATACGAACGTAGCCAATGTTGGAGCATCCTGCCGGTGGAAGATAGACATTCTTCACCAGCACGCCCGCTTTGATGAGGGCCGCGTGCAGATCGCCTTCAATCGCGGGCTGAAAGGCCGACATATCGGTTCTACCTGGATGCAGGCCGCCGATCGTCGCGTATTGGTAGATCGCGTTCTTGCGATGCGTAATGCAGTCGACCACGAAGCGATTGTTGTGCGGCAGGCCGCCGCCGTAGGTGCCGGTGTATTCCCCATAAGGGCCTTCGTCGTGGACCCAGCCTTCCGACGTGATGATCCGCCCTTCGAGAACGATCTCAGCGTTGGCCGGAATGGTGAGATCGTTGGTCAAACACTTGACTAACTTACATGGCTCTTTGTAGAAGCCACCCATCACAGCCCAGTCGTCGCTGTTGGGATTGCTCATCATGGAAGCAATTTTGTCGAGCGTTGGACCGCCGATCAGCACCGTGATCGGCATGTCCTTGCCTTTCGCCGCATAGTCTTCCGCGGCAATGCGCGCCCGATGCGTGGCGTTGCGCATATCAACATTGGTCTCGTTCTTGGAGCGGTACATAAATCGGTAAATGCCCTGGTCGATCAGTCCGTTCTCAGGGTTGCGGCTCACGACATTGGTGTCGTTCAGGTAGGCTTGCCCATCCTTCGGATGATGATGAAAGAGGGGAAACTTTGTCAGGTCGATATCATCGCCCTTGTAGACGACCTCCTGACAAGGAGCACTGTCGACCATCACGGGGTCGATGGGGTTGGAGAAGCGATTCGCGATCTCCAGGCCGAGGTCTGGGATCGACACCTGGAGCGCCAAAGAATACATCGGACGAACGCCATAACCGTTCGCAAAGAAAGGAAAGGGGCAATCCTTGACCCGCTCCACGTAAATGGCTGTATCGGGGTTATCTTCCATGAGTCGGGGCAGCTCATCGACACGTTTTTCATCGGTATACCGTGTGATGAGGCCGGCCTTCTCCATGTCGGCGATCGAATCGCGTAGGCTCTGCTGGGGCATGGTCGTTCACCTCAAATAAAAATCTGGCCAGACACTCCCGCCTTTTCACGCGCGGTTTTGTACCGGCTCAGTTGCCTGGGAAAGAAAACAAATCTAACCGTCCGCTTTTTTGTTGTTGATGCAATTGATTGCTGACGGCGTTGCCAATCAGCAATGTCAATATTGAATAATTCTCTTATGTCGGATAGCTTACAGATGAAATATGTTGAGTGTGGAGCAGTGAGCGTTGTGCCCGACCTCACTCTTCAGGGATCAACTCGCCGTCAATCAAGAGTCGTTGCTGCCAACATCCGCGCAAACCCCATCCGCACAACGTAAGCTCCAGCTATTTCAACGAGCTCCCAGCGAAAAACTTGCGAGCAGGATGATTGAGAACTGCGCCCATTACATTGCGGAGGGACAGCCGGAACGCTTAGTGGAGGAGCTGCTGCGATTCTTTCAGGAGCGCGTCTGACGAAGCGCCTATTGAATTGCTGGTTGCGCTCTGCGAGGTATCGCTCTTTCCTTAAAAAGCTCACACGCCAGCAAATGAAGATTATGTGCTGCGTTTGCCGTTTCATCTGCACGAAGAGCGACGACTGTCTCCATGGTGATGCCCTCTGCTAGCCGCAGTCGTTTGTAACAGATTCTTTTTGTGTGGATGCTCGTCATGTACGTTGGAACGAAAGCCAATCCAACTCCTGAGGCTACAAGGTTTAGAGCGAGCATAAACTCGGGAACCGTTTGCGCAATACGTGGCGAAAACCGAAGTTTCTCGCATGCCGCTGTGAGTTCTGACTCCAACGAACGCACGGTGTTTCCATGAGAGATCAGCAGCAGAGGCTCGTCTTGCAGGTGTTTCAACGAAATCACCGTCTGGCCGCTGAAGCGATGGTTGATGGGAAACGCCAGCATCATCTCTTCGTTGTACAGGGGGCTCATTGTTATTCCTTCCGGATCAGGAAGCGGGCACATGAACGCGACATCGATGAGGTTGTGGCGTAAGTCCGCCGCGAGCTCAGGAGAATGGGTCTGCGAGAAAGTCAGTTGAACGCCGGGATAGCTCGCGCGGTAGGCTGTGAAAGTTGCCGCGAGCGAGGGGTTGAAGGAAGCTCCTTCCGTTACGCCGATGCGCAGGGTGCCGGACTCACCTCTCGCAAGCTCCTTTGTTTTCAGACAGGCGTTGTGCAGATTCGTCAGGATTGCCTCTGCCTCTTTATGGAAGAAGCTGCCCGCCTGCGTCAGCTTGATACCGCGGCCGTTCGGAAGCACCAGCTGAAGACCCATGTCTCTTTCCAACAGACGAATCTGTTGGGTCAGGGCGGGTTGCGCCATCTTCAGTCGTTTCGCTGCTTTTGTGACATGCATCTCCTGAGCAACTGCGCAAAAGGCCCGTAGGTGCCTCAACTCCATTTAGTTGTCTCCTTGGTCCGCTATCCATTCGATAGCTGCCGACGTATGAATGTCAAGCTGCGCAGCTATTGGACGCAAAGCCGCCTGCGATACCACAATGAGAGAGGTTGAGACTGCTTCATCCATCGTCGCGGTCGCGAATGTATTGGGCCAGGAGAGACGTATGTCAAAAGGATTGCGAGTCGGTGTCATCGGAGCAAGCCTGGAACGAGGATGGGCCAACCAGTCTCATGTTCCGGCCCTTAGATCGCTCAGTAATATAGAACTGGCCGGAGTGAGCGGCAAGACCCAGGAGGTCGCCGATGCAACAGCTGCTGCTGTTGGGGCGACCCGAGGCTACAAAGATGTGGACAGCATGATCGCTGATCCGTCGATCGATGTCATCACGGTCGCAGTGCGGGTTCCGGCGCATCGCGAATTGGTGCTGAAGGCTTTGAAGGCCGGCAAGCATGTGTATTGCGAGTGGCCCCTGGGCAGGACCGTCCAGGAAGCGGAAGAGCTTCGCGATGCGGCGAAGGCCGCGGGCGTACATGTTGCGATAGGACTGCAGACTAGGATGAACCCTGCTCTGCGAAAAGCGCAGCAGTTGATCGATGCCGGTGAGCTGGGCCGCATCTTGAGCGCCCGGATGTATTCCGGCACGGTCGCGTTCGGGCCGACCATGAGTGAATCCGACTCGTACCTCGAGGATCCCGCGAATGGAGCGACACACGTAACGATCCATGGCGGGCATGCGATGGATGCCGTTGTCGCTTTGCTGGGTGGGCTGGATGCGCTGGACGCGCTCGGGACCATTCAGTACAAGCACATCGATGTTGAAAAGGGAAAGCGCGAATTAGAACGTTTGATTCCCGATCACCTGCTCGTCCAAGCGCTGCTGGATGCAGGGGCCGGCGTCGGGATCGAAGTGGATGGGGGCCGGCGACCATCCGACGCAACGTTCCGCTTTGATATCACTGGCGAGCGCCAATCGCTGACGCTCGTGGGTGGTGCTGCTGTTGGCTTCCAGGCAGGGCGGCTGGTGTTGCTGGTAGACGGCAAACAGCAGGCGGTGGATGAGGGCGAGCTTGCAGGCATGCCCGAAGCAGCGGCAAACGTGGGCGCCATGTACGCAGCCTTGCGCGATGATATCGCGGGGAACACCAGGACGATTCCTGATTTCGATCATGCTGTAAAGCTGAGCCGCGTGCTGACCGCGGTCGAGCGGTCGTTGAAATCCGGTCAGCGTGCCCAGCACGCGGACTGGCTTGAGAGGTAAGCCTCACCCCTTCGCAACGCGCCTTGACCTGACTGGAGAAGCACCATGCCTGCAGAACAAACCGCTGTTCCGGTGACCCTGCGCCTAAACGGAACTTCACAGACCATCGAGGTAGAACCGCGGACACCCCTGCTCGATGCGCTTCGAGAGAGACTGCATCGCACGGGCACGAAGAAGGGCTGTGACCACGGTCAGTGCGGAGCCTGCACGGTGCACCTCGATGGGCGTGCTGTGCTGGCCTGTCTGATTCTTGCGATCAGGGCCGACGGTCATGAGATCACCACGATAGAAGGGATGTCACGCGGTGACAGCCTCCACCCTCTGCAGACCGCGTTCGTTGAGCATGATGGGTTTCAATGCGGCTACTGCACGCCCGGTCAGATCATGAGCGCGTCTGCGCTTCTGGAGGAAAATCCGGATGCAAGTGCGGCTGAAATACGCGAGGGCATGAGCGGAAACCTCTGCCGTTGCGCGGCATACCCGAACATCGTCGCCGCGATCCGCGCCGTTCAGAGAGCCAGGTAACTATGCACCCATTTCGCTGTGTAAGTCCTCCCGATGTGGCGTCGGCGGTTGCAGCGGTCACCGGCGATCCCGATGCTGTGTTCATTGCGGGCGGAACCACTCTGGTCGATCTCATGAAGGAGAACGTCTTCCGTCCCGGGGTGGTTGTCGATGTTGCCCATCTGGGGTTGGACGGCATACAGACGATGCCCGACGGCGGTCTGCGCATCGGTGCGAATGCGTCGAACGCCGATGCCGCGCGAGATGCCACTCTGTTGGCGAACTACACCGGCGTTTGTGAGGCCATCCTGGCCGGAGCGTCCCGGCAGATTCGGAACATGGCCTCAGTTGCCGGCAACGTTCTTCAGCGCACTCGCTGTCCTTACCTTCGCGATTTGGCGCAGCCATGCAACAAGCGAGAACCCGGAACAGGCTGCTCCGCGATTGACGGTTATAGCCGGTACCACGCTATCTTTGGGCAGACGGACCAAGGTTTCGGAGGTGCCGCAAGTTGCATCGCTACTTATCCCTCGGACATGACCACAGCTCTTTCCGTTTTCGATGCGGTGCTTGTCACGCAAGGGCCATCGGGTGAGCAGCGATATGCGCTCGACGACATCCTGCGGTTGCCGGGGGAAAAGCCCCAGCTCGACTCGAACCTGCCGCATGGGGAACTTATCGTCGCGGTAGAGTTACCGCCATTCTCCGGCGCGTCGCACTACCTTAAAGCACGGGACCGGGCCTCGTATGCCTTCGCTCTCGTCTCCTGTGCCGTTGCCGTGGAGAGGGACGGGGACAAGATCACGCGCGCGCGCATCGCTCTGGGCAGCGTTGCGCACCGGCCGTGGAGACTCCCTGCCGCCGAGGCGATGCTTGCGGGCGAGAAGCCGTGCATCGAGACCTTCGAAGCCGTTGCGGAAGCGGCGCTTCAAGAGGCTCATACGTATGCCATGAACGCGTACAAGGTCCCACTCGCAAAGGCGCTCATCCGTCGGGCGCTGCTGGAAGTCACGGGCCTGAAGCCGCTCCAGGGACCGGCGGGAACGGTCTTCGCAGCCAATGTTGGAGGGCATGCCATCCATGATCTTTCATAAAGAAGAAGCTCATCCTACGCTTGCGCTACGCGCGATTGGTCAGCCGATCTCCCGCGTGGACGGCGTGCTCAAGGTCACTGGCGCTGCCACGTACACGGCGGAACACGCCATTGCAGAACTGACCCACGGGATTGTGGTTGGCAGCACAATCGCTCGGGGCAAGGTCTTATCAATTAACTGCGACGAAGCGGCAGCCCTGCCCGGTGTCCTCCAGGTCATCACACATGAGGAGATGCCAAAGCTCAGAGCGATCCCGGACAAGGTCGACGGTATCGCTTTCGGCGGCGAGGGCGGTCTCATCGAGATGATGATCCCAATGCAGGATGACCGCATCCACTACGCCGGTCAGGCAATTGCGATCGTCGTCGCGGAAACGCTGGAGCAAGCCCAATACGCGGCCACACTCCTGAAGGTAAGCTACCGGGCCGAGTCCCCGGAATTGAGATTTGACGAGTCGACTCAACGCAGCACACCCAAGAACTATTGCGGCATTCAGCCGCTGCAGCTCTCAAAAGGGAATGTAGAGCGTGCTCGTCAAGCAGCGGAGGTGCAGCTGGACCTGGCTTACGAAGCTCCGGCTCATACGCACAATGCGATTGAACTGCCGGCGACGATTGCGCGGTGGGAAGAGAAAGATGGCGAGGAGGTTCTCTATCTCCACGACACCACGAGAGTACTCAAGACGCTGTTAGCAGTGCTTTCTCATTGTCTGGATATGCCTGAAGCGAACATTCAGATCATCAGCAAGTATCTGGGAGGAGCCTTTGGATCGAAGGCATGGACCTTCGGCATGACGATGCTAGTTGCTTCCGCCTCGAAGCTGGTACGTCGTCCCGTCAAGGTGGAGTGGAGCCGCCAGCAGACTTTTGAGTTGGCCGGGCACCGTCCAGCGACCTGGCAGACAGTGCGCCTTGGCGCTTCGAAGCAAGGGAAACTCGTTTCGCTGGAGCACGTTGCATGCTCCCACACGTCGATGGTGAGCGGCTTTCCGGAGGCATGCACCGGGATGACGTCCATGATGTACGACATCGAGAACCTCTCTATCTCGCACGATCTGCGCCACCTGAATCTACCCACTCCTTTGCCCATGCGTGGACCGGGCGAGATGACTGGCGGGTGGGCGCTTGAGTGCGCGATGGATGAGCTCGCCTACGAAGTCGGCCGCGACCCCATCGATGTGCGCATGGAAAACTATGCGCATGTCGCTCCGCTATCCGGATTGCCGTTCTCTTCCAAGCACCTTCGGGAGTGCTGCGATCGTGGACGAGAGTTATTTGGTTGGGATAAGCGAGTCGCGATTCCGCGCTCGGTGCGAGTTGGCGACTCCTGGGTGGGGCTTGGATTTTCCTGCAACATGCATCCTGCGATGCAGAGTCCCGCGACTGCCAGCGCATCGATTAATTCCGATGGCACGGCCATCGTACGAAGTGCAACGCATGAGCTCGGGAACGGCGCATGGACAGTGTTCCGGCAAATCGCGGCGGACGGTTTGGCGATGCCGCTCGACCGAGTGGATTTCATTCTGGGCGACTCAAGCTTTCCAAAAGCGCCCATTACCGCCGGCTCGCAAACCACTGCGAGCATCGGTCCGGCAGTCCTCGCTGCCTGCCGCAATGCTGTGGAGGCGCTGAAGAGATTAGCGCACGACGATCCGCATTCACCGTTTCACAAACAGCCGTTAACTGCCATCACGGCTTACGAAGGCGAGATCTATCTGAAAAGCGACCCATCCGTGATTCGCTCGTACAGTGAAGTCCTGCAGGAAGCCGGTCGGGAGTCCGTTCAGATGCTGGGTGAATCGACTCCGGGGAAAGAGCGCAAGGAATATGAGTTCTACTCTTTCGGAGCTGTCTTCGCCGAAGTGCGCGTCGACATCGACACGGGAATAGTGCGCGTCCCTCGCATCGTAGGAGTGTACGATGTTGGGCGCCTGATCAATCCTAAGACGGCTCACTCTCAACTGATGGGCGGCGCCATCTTTGCTCTTGGAGCCACCCTGACGGAGCAGACACTGTTCGATACCCGCAACGGTAGGGCTATCATTCGAAATTTAGCCGATTACCACGTGCCCAGTTGTGCGGATGCGCCGAAGATCACGATCGAATGTCTTGGAATTCCTGATCCGCATATTAGCGAGCTCGGCGCACACGGGGTCGGGGAGTGCGGAGTCAACGGCGTTCCGGCCGCCATCAGCAATGCGGTCTTCAACGCCACCGGCAAGCGAATACGACAACTACCGCTTTCGCTCGATAGGGTGATCGCGTGATTTCAGCAAAGCCGGAGCTCTAGGAAACCGGAAAGCGGCTTGCTTGCACAACTGAAGGTACTTCAAGCGGCTCTATTGCAAAGTTTCGGTGGCCGCGTGAAGATGAGCTGAACACGAGCGGAGCTGGTCTTGTCAGAGTTGAAGTCGCGTTATGTTGAAGGCGAGATCATCCCTTGGGAGGTACGGTGGTACTGCCGCTATGGCATTAGCTATCGGGATCTCGAGCAAATGATGGGTGAGCGCGGAGTGCCCGTCGATCACTCCACGCTCTACCGCTGGGTTCAGAGGTATGCGCCGGAGATCGAGAAGCGGCTGCGCTGGTAGTGGCACCGTCCGCAATCAACGAGTTGGCGAGTTGACGAGACCTTATATCAAGGTTCGTGGTCAGTGGACGTACCTGTACCGAGCTGTCGACAAGCATGGAAACACAATCGATTTCTATGTCTCGCCGACACGGAACGCCAAAGCGGCGAAACGCTTCCTTGGCAAGGCGCTGAACGGCCTGAAGGCTTGGGAGAAGCCGGAGATCATCAATACGGACAAAGCGCCGACCTACGGCATCGCGATTACAGAACTGAAGGTCGAGGGCAAATGTCCTGGGAAAACGGTGCATCGACAGGTCAAGTATTTGAAAGATGTCGTCGAAGGCGATCATGGCAAACTGAAGCAGCTCATCCGTCCGTGCGGGGCTTCAAGACGCTGAAGACCGCCTATGCAACGATCCGCGGGTTTAAGGTGATGCGTGCCGGCTCTGTTGCAAAGTTTAGGTGGCCGCGTGAAGATGGGCTGAATACGAGCGGAGCCGGTCATGTCAGAGTTCAAGTGGCGTCCGTTTGAAGGCAAGATTATTCTCTGGGCGGTGCGATGGTACTGCCGCTACGGCATCAGCGATTGCGATCTCGAGCAGATGATGGGTGAACGCGGCGTGCCCGTTGATCATTCCACTATTTACCGATGGGTTCAGAAGTACGCGCCTGAGATCGAAAAGCGGCTGCGTTGGCAGTGGCGTCGCCCGCAATCGAGGAGCTGGCGGGTCGATGAGACCTACGTAAAAGTGCGGGGCAAGTGGACCTATTTGTACAGGGCTGTCGATAGATTAGGAAACACCATCGACTTTTATCTCTCGCCGACACGGAACGCCAAAGCAGCCAGGCGTTTCCTTGGCAAGGCACTGAACGGGTTGAAAGCATGGGAAACGCCGGAAGTCATTAACACGGACAAGACGCCGACTTACGCTATCGCCATTTCAGAACTGAAGGCCGAAGGCAAATGTCCTCAGGACACGGTGCATCGACAGGTCAAGTACTTGAACAACGTCATTGAAGCCGATCACGGAAGCTCAAGCAGCTAATCCGCCCCGTGCGGGGCTTCAAGACGCTGAAGACAGCCTATGCGACCATCATGGGATTTGAGGTGATGCGTGCATTACGCAAGGGTCAAGCGGCGCTCTTCAACCTCACCCACGACATTCGCGGCGAGGCGCGCATTGTCGAACGCGCCTTCGGCATCGGTCTCAGTGCGCTCACGGAGGCCATCGAAGTCTTTGGTGAAAAGCTTATCGTTCAGCCTGCTTGACGTCTGCGGCAGGGCAACGTCTCGCGGCTATTTCTGCCCGGCTAGATTGTTGCAACAGAGCCTCTAAGGCAGGCTTGTCGACCGGTTTGGGGTGAAGGACTCGTATCCGTCGTTCTCGGAAAGCAAAGACGACCGCCTCGACCTTGATCTATGACTTATGAGCTGCCGCGTGCTCAAGCGAGATGCAATGGGCCATGCCCGATGTACTTGCAGCCAAAGGCCGTGCGGCTGGTGTCAGCACGTTAGTCGCGCGCTACCTGCCTTCCAAGAAGAATGGCGTGGTCGCTGATCGTTACGATAAACTGGGATCTCTTCGGATAGTCACCCATAGCGACGGCAGTGTCGGCTACGGACTGGATATTGCTAATTATCAGCCGCTCACGTCTCACATACGCCTTAAAGAAAAGAGTTCTTAATGAGTGACATTCTTGAACAATTGCAGTCGCTTTTTCAGGATATTCTCGATCAGCCGAACCTCCATGTCACTCGCGAGTCCAACGCCAACAACGTCGAAGACTGGGACTCCTTGGCCCACATCAATCTGGTAACGGCCGTTGAACGGCGTTTCAAGATTAAGTTCGCCTTGGGCGAATTGCAGGAACTCAAGAACGTTGGCGACATGGTTGACCTCATCCAGGAAAAGCTCGCAGCGAACTAAGAGCTTGACCTCTCTAGCCACCCGTGGAGGTGTCATGACCCTTGAAGAACCCATGCGGCTGCATCATGTCGGGTATGTTACAGCAGAGATTGCACCCTCAGTCTCTGAGTACACGGTAAAATTCAAGTACCGGACAGCATCGGATGTGATTCACGACCCGGTGCAGACTGCCCTTGTCTGCTTTCTGCAGATCGACAACGACACGTCTTACCTGGAGTTTGTGGCCCCGGATGGCCCGGACAGCGTGCTTGCTTCAGCCGCCAAACGGCGGCCTGGTCTGAACCACCTCTGTTACACCGCCGGCCCTCTTGAGGCGACAATCTCTTTTCTTGAGGCAAATGGCATGCGCCTTATCTCGGAGCCTCGGCCAGGGGTGGCTTTCGCCGGGCGCCGCATCTGCTGGCTCATCGGCGAGGATCTTGTGCCGGTCGAGCTTGTGGAACGGCGTGACTACGCTGACAGGTGTGCACCCGGTCTCGCAGTCTAACTTAGACGCATTCATCAAAATTGAAAGTAGAGAAACGTCGACCCGCGTGTGGAAAAGGCCATGCTTATCAGGAAAATGGCCGATGTCACCAGCCACCAAGCTGTGCTGGGCCGCCATCTGGAAACGTGGATAAGGCTCCAGTTTGGGTCGTCGTCGCGCTGTTCCTCGCCAAAGATTTCCTGCGTGTTCGGCATTAGCCACACAATCGCGAATAGCAGCGCGAGCACTAGGAACTCCCACGCCGGCCACATCACACCTTTCCCGTGAAACCCCAGCATGCCCTTGTAGATCGTGAACGTATCGTGCAGCCCCGCTGACCGGAACATGATGTCGCCCGCAAGCACGGCTGCAAACGTGATCAGCACCGCGACAGGCCCGTTTACAAACTGCCTCAGCCGATTCGTCGGCGATAACGCCGTACGCCATGCGTGTATACCGGTTATATAGAGTCCGTGCAATAAACCGAACGCGAAAAAGTGGGCTCCCGCGCCGTGCCACACGCCCGCCAGAAACATGGTGAAGAAGGTGGGCCCGGCAATCATCGAGGCAAAACCCTCCAACGTCGCTTGTGCCTTCTTTGAGACCTTCTTGCCCTTCGCTTGCCGACGCGCACTTATCCAGAACAGAAAAGGACTGTACAGATACGCCATGATGTAGCGCGTGAGAGTCATGTGCCAGCGCTGCCAATACTCAATAACACTTTGCGATTTATAAGGGGAGTCGAAATTCAGCGGAAAGCGGATAGAGAAGATTCGAGCCAGCCCGACTGCCATATCCGAGTAACCGGAGAAGTCGAAGTAGAGCTGCATAGCGTACATTAGCGCACCACTCCAGCTGTTCCACGCAGCCTGGCGGGGGAACATAAACAGCACATTAGCATAGGGTGCAATGCGATCCGCGATCATCACCTTCTTGAACATGCCCATCGCAAACCACGTCAATCCAACCGCAACGTCGTTCGCGTCCAGCCCGTAACGGCGCTCCTCCCGAAACTGCGGCATGATCTCTTTATGGTGAAGGATCGGACCCGCAATCAGGTGCGGGAAGTATGTGACAAACAGGAAGTAACTCAGCAGGCTTTCCCGTTTCGCCACTCCTTGCTTCAAGTCGACCAGATATGCAATCTGTGTGAACGTGAAAAAAGAAATACCCAGAGGAAGCAGAATTGCGGGCCACTCGGTTTGCGTCAGGCCCAGGGAGTGCGCGTAATTTAGCGTGCTTGTCAGGTACTTAAAATACCCGAGCATCAGCAGGTTGCACGTAATTCCACCGATAAGAATGGCTGACTGTCTACGAACCCGTTTGGCGGAGGCAGCAATAGCTCGGGCCACGCCGTAGTTGAACAGAATGGACCAGATCAAAACCTGAAACGTGCCCCATGCAGAAATCGTAAAGCACCATTGTGCGTAAAAAAACAATGAGACGAACGCAAGAAAGCCGATCGCGGTGTTGCGCCCAAAACGCCCAAAGAAGGCGAATCCGGCAATGCTGATCGGCAGAAATATAAAGACAAACAGCGGATCACTGAAGAGCATTTAGAATCAGAGGCCTTTCGGGGCCGAAGGAAGCGGTTCCTGTTCAGCCGCTTTATCCTTGGCCATACGCTCAAAAATCTGGTCGGCAACAATTTCCGAAAAGTAGTGCTCGCCTTCAGGGCTAAAGTGCACATCACCCACGCTGAAGTCGCGAATGGGCAACGTCGTGAGTGTGTTGTCGGTAAGCCCGGCGATGTAGTCTCGGTAACTTGCAAGGCTTTGGTCGCAATCCGCCGCCGGGCTAACATCGATCAGCACGGATGTTCCATCTATGCCATAACGGCTGCGGAATCTGCGAACGCTAGCCTTATTCAGGGCATGCGTACTCACTGCAAAATCGACGCCTCGTTCGCAGCGTGTCTGCGGCGGATTCGGGTAGGGCCAGAAGCCTTTTTGATTGTCGCGAAGACGGCGATCGTCGATGTTCCATCGGGCGGCATGCGTCCTCTGCAGATATTCCAACAGATCAAAACGTAGCTGCTGCACTACGAAATTTGAATACTGGAACATCCACTTTGGGTGTCTTGCAAAGACTCTCCAGATCCAGGTCCCTTTCCGATATTGGAAGGCATACATCACGCCCTCCATCGAGAATTTGGTCAGCTCTGGCCGGTCCGGTGCAAACCACGTCGCGGACATAACATTGACAAGGTATTTCGGCCGTGCATTGTGCGCTAAATATTGCTCCAATGGATACGTACCACCCACAAAATTCGTGACGTTGATGAACTCACCCAGGTCGCAGGCAGAAAGCCCCGTTCTGGCTGTAATGACCCTCGGATCTACCCCACTCAACGCGACAGAGTCGCCGGAAATCAGAACCTGGCAATTCTGCCCTTTTACTCGTGAGCTGTATCCAGAAAGGCGGAATACTGGGTAGTCATTGTGCTTCAAGAACCATTCTGTGCTGCCTACCCAAAGTGGCAAAGAGATTCCTATACACTGCACAAAGACAAACAGAGCACTATATACAAAGGCTGCTTTACGCTCAAAAGTTCGAACCGTTTTAACCGGCTGCATGGTTGGAGGTACGTGCATTGTGCCTGACATAACGCCGTTCAAAAACGCACGAGCGCACGGGCTCGCCTCTCACGTAGTGTTGTAACTATTCTTATTCTTCCAGAAACTGCGAACTGCTGCATATCCCCCGGAACCACGTCACCCTTCCGTCTACATAACTACTAACTGCGATTTCAGGGCACGTACAGACCTCAGCCCAAAGACTCATGTTTCCATTGAAATAGTGTAAGCGTCCTGTGTTGGCCGCGTATACATGGCTTACTTCAGTTGTGATGATGTTGGATGGCTGATGTTGAAGTGAGCGATGGGTTGGTGGGGGGTCCTCGACGTCGGCGCAGTGCGGTGGAGCAGCGGCGGATTGTGAAGGAGACGCTGGAGACTGGGGCTTCAGTGGCACGGGTGGCGTTGAAGTGTTTGAGTGTTTTCTCCTGTATTCATGCGGGGTTTCTGCTGTAAAGCTGTGTCACGTGGGGCGCTTTATGGCATAGGCGTGACGTAATATTTGGCATAGGTCGTGCGTCTAGCTGGAGCCGATGACGAGGCTTTCGCGTGCTGCTTCGACAACTTCCTTCGAAAGCTGCTTCAGCCCGTTGATCTCGAGGATGCGTTGGACCTGTTTCAGCATGCGGCTGACGAGCCGGAAGTTCCCGCCAATGATGCGGAAGATCGTTGCGGTCACATCGTCGGAGACAGGTTCAGCCGACAAGGTGAGGCTGCGGGGAGTCCAGTGCGATTGAAGCAGAGCCTTTGTCTCAGCAGCATCCAGAGATTGGAATTCGTGCACGAACCCGATGCGGGAGTAGAGCTGGGGGATACCGTGCCATGCGCTTCTCGATCCCGGGCATTCCGATCAGGACCAGGCCGACGCCTCCATCGTCGAAGAGGGAGCGAATCTCTTCGAGGCTGTCGGTCCGTAGCCGGTCGGCCTCGTCGATCAGGATTAAGGTGGTCGGATCCCCGATGCCTTTGCCTTCGTTTCCCACTCCATCAGTCCCTCGAAGTATGTGGGTCGCGGCAGAAACTCTTCCGGGTGAGGCAGGCCTGCGAGCTCAGGATGCGCCTGACGGTAGTTCTCGTTGCGTATCCTGATGGTGTCGAGCGCAATCTCAGCCTGACGCCGGATCGGCCCTTGCGCGAGCAGGATGAGACGATCACGTACGCTGTTGATCCCGGCCGCAACACGGGCCGGTGAGTTGATGACGGTGGCTGTATAGAACGCTGTATCGATCGGAAGCCCATAGATCGGCTCGCGTCTGGCGGCGTCGTGCGTCCGCGCGAGCTCCGCGCGGCTGAAAATGACGGGCCGAAAGTGTTTTGCCCACTCCCGGAGTTCCGTAGCAGAGACCGACGTAACGATAGCGCCGGCAGGTCTCGCAGAACTCGGTAAAGCGACGGTGCTCGAGTGTCGGAAAGAATTCACTCCGGAAGTCGTTCGTTCTAATAACGCTTGAGGCGGGGTTGCTGGGGATTGATTGCGTCTGGCTGCTTGGCATGGGTCGTCTTCTCCACTTGGCCGCGCCGCAGCTACAACAGGCTGTCGACAGCCTCGCGCCGGTCGCGAAGAATCTTGTTCAGCTCTCGCCGCCTCGCGTTGCGAGCCCGCACAATCTCGCGCAACGACACGGTCGCCGGCGAACTCTGCGGAGATGGCACGACAGAGGAAGCGGTCGCGGTAGAAGATGCGAACTTCTCCCATGTCCCGGGGATCAAAACGCACGGTGACCTCTTCCCCGACGTAGGCGGCGAGCACGGATGAAAGATATCGGAGGCGTTCGAAGTGGACACCGTCGCGGCGCACCTTGCGCGGGCGCACGGCATGCATGAGCAGCAGGTCGAGCTGTTCGAGCGAGTCTGGCATATGGGGCAGGAACCCGCCTTTTTCCCAGCGCTCTAGAGGTGTTTCGTCGCCTTCCTGACTCGGCCGCCGATGGTATACCTCCAGCAGAAATGTCCGGAACTGCTTCTCCAAGCTCTCCAGAGTGAGGGTCGGCTTCCGTCGCGAGCGTTGCAGATAGCCATCCAGGTCGCAGAGGAACATCGTTGACGGTGCGAAAGAAGCGTTCGATGCGACCGAGGCCGCGCGGCTGACCGGTGTAGCAAAGATCAGTTGCATCTTCAGGTCTGCCGTGGCTTGCCGAATGTGCTGGGAAGTGAAGTCGGCGCCGTGATCGGTATAGAGAACGCTGGGATGCCGCACACAGGCCAATGCGGATCCTCCTTGCGCCAGATCCCCTGGCGTAGAGCGAGCGCGGTGCGGAGGACGGACGGAGGTTCGAAGGCAAGGTCGTAGCCGGCAACCGCACGGCTGTAGTCATCGATGACAATCGTGAGCCAAGGCTTAGCTGCCGAACCGTCGTCGCGCAGGACCAAGATGTCCAGTTGGGCGTGATCGGCCTGCCAAATCGCGTTCAGACGCAATGCCTCCCGCCGATGCACAAGGTCGAAGGTCTCGCTGTAAGCCTTAGGGCCGTCATGTGCGAGCGGCAGCAGGCCGGGAGCGAGCTGCCGTACGATCGTACGGACCAGCCAGTAGCTCGGAAGCGGTTCCCCTTTGGCCTCCGCGAACTGCTGAATTTGACGGTGGATGGACCGGCAGGGAAGTCGAGGACGCTCCAGAGCCAGACCCTCAACCAGGCGACGCATGTCCGGGGAGACGACGCGGTGGCCGCCACGATCCGTGCGAGCCTTGCGCGCAAGCCCTACAAGTCCATGTTTCCGATAAAGTGCGACCCAGCGTCCGGCAGTGCGAACCGGAACTCCTGCCTCCTGCGCCACGGTGAGCAGCGGCTGCCCATGCTCCAGGTGAGGTTTGAGCAGCCGAAGCCGGGAGAGAGCAAGTCCTCGTGTCGCCTCCGAGACCTAGGAGAGTTCTTGCATGACGAGAGTATGCCAGATAAATACGCACTTTTATGACAAATTACGTCACGCGACAGACGTTGTAATGCGAAGCTAAAGCGGACCTCAGGCCGCCGGTGGAGGGGAAGAGAGACACATGACCGAAGAGGCAGGGCAGGGAAGTGTTAAGGAAGCGGTAGAAGGTCAGGAGCTGGCTGTTCCCCAGGCAGTTCCGGATGCGGCTCTCGGCTAGGAACGGCTGCATGCCCAGGCTCGGGCTTTTCTCCGGGCCTCGAAGGCTCCCTCCACCCTCCGGGCCTACCGCTCGGACTGGCAGCACTTCGTCAGCTGGTGCGATGGCAGGACAGTCTTTGTCCCTGCCGGCCGCGCCCGAGACCGTGGCCCTCTACCTGGTCGCGCTCGCCGAGACTCACCGGCCCGCCACCCTAACCCGCCGGCTGACCTCGATCAGCAAGGCACACGCTGTCGGCGGTCACCCCAATCCAGCCACCACACAGCACGCGGTCGTTGCCGAAACGCTTCAGGGGATCCGGCGTACGCTCGGCACCGCCCAGCCGGGCAAGACCCCGCTCCTGACCGCGGATCTCATCCAGGTGCTCGCCCATCTTCCCTCCGGGCTTGCCGGGATCCGCGACCGGGCGCTTCTGCTGGTCGGCTATACCGGAGGGTTACGCCGCTCCGAGTTCGCCGCCTTCACGGTCGACGATCTTGCCTGGGTTCCGGAAGGAGCGGTGCTCACCCTGCGGCGTTCGAAGACCGATCAGGCAGGGCAGGGAAGAAAAGTCGCCCTCCCCAGGGGAGCTCATGCCACTACCTGCCCGGTAACCGCGCTCGGTCAGTGGCTCGAAGCAGCCGGGATCGCAGACGGCGCGCTCTTCCGCGAAGTCGACCGGCACGGCAAGGTGGGAGAGTGTGGAATCCATCGGGATTCGGTCGGGGGCATCCTGAAGCGTGCCGTTGCCCGGGCGGGATTTGATCCAATAGGTTTTGCGGGGCACTCGCTAAGGGCTGAATTTGCGACCCAGGCCGCGCGCAATGGAGCCAGCGCCTTCGACATCATGCGCCAGACCGGGCACCGCTCCATCACCACTGTGTCACGGTATGTGCGAGATGCTCAGATCTTCCGCGATGCGCCCGCCAGCAAGTTGGGACTCTGAGCAGAGATTTGGACTGAAACGGACGTTTCAGAGAGCGCAAGCAGTGTTGCCGCACGCTGGAACGAACGTTTCAGAGGCGACAAGCGGCCCTCGGAAAGTATCACGGCCCCCCTATGGCATCCTGAAAGCCTATGGTCTGTCGTTCACTCTCAATGCTCCTGCTGGCGGTGGCGGCGCTGCCTGCTCAGACGGCAAGCCTAACCTGTATTTTTTCGCGGACACCGCCGCGCTCTCGACCGAAGGGACGTGGGTGCCGGTAACCCGAAAGATCACGCGGCCTATCAGACTGAAACCGAAATCGACTGCGAAAAGGGAACTGGGGAGCGCATCGAAGCGACGGCGGATTACTCCTTCGGCCATCCCCATATTGCCGTGGCTTACTTCCAGATAATCAAGTGGGACGCTAACGGGATCGTCGCCACCAACGCGGACGGGATTTGCGCAGGCCGAACCCTCTCCGTCGGCTTTGCGGCCAAACATATCAGCGACACGCGGGAAGCAAAGGTGCTGCCAGCCGACAAGCAGAAAGCCTGCGAAACCATCGGCGTACCGCTGAACGAAAGCTGAACGTTCCTGCTGAAAAACTCCAAGGAATGGACCACTGAGCGTGACCGGGAGCATATGCAATAGCCATGGCTCACGCCGCATATTGCCGGAACGGTCACACGGTCGGAGTCAAACCCTCGTCACGTAGGTGGTCGGTCACGCGACATTAGGTCGATGGGCCTGGATAACCTGGGTCGATGAACCAGCTGAACGCATTCCGACCGTCCGACACTCCGACTACTCCGGCTGGGGTGCAAACATAGTCCGCTCTTATGATGTCAAGTGGGAACACGAAGACAAGGGCTCGACGACCGCACCGTTCTTGCCTTCGCAGAGCAGAAGGCCCAGAGTGGGTCCATCGGGTGGCACACGAATCAGATCGTCGGCCGCCGAGAGACAGAAGTTCAGCTTGCCGGCATACCTTCGGCAGCAAGGAACGCGGCTGGGAAACTGGCTCACCAAGGAGCAGGCAGGGGAACTGCTGATGGTTCCTGCACGCAACACCCTAAAGGGCAAGCGCGACTATGCCATCCTGGCGCTTCTGGTCGGTTGCGGACTGAGACGAAGGGAACTGGCTGGGCTCGACGTCGAGGACATCGAGCTGCGCGAAAACCGTCGGGTGATCGCCGACCTCCGCGGCAAAGGCGGCCGCATCCGGACCGTCGCGGTTCCCGTCTGGGTGAAGAACGGGATTAACATCTGGCTGACGGCGGCACGAATTGAAGAAGGCCGGCTTTTCCGGTCGGTAAAGAAGGGTGGCAAGAAGATCGGGGAAAGCCTGGGTGACTGGGCTGTATGGGCCATCGTCGAGCAGTCAGCCAAAGAAATCGGCATCGAGCGCTTCGGCGCACATGACCTGCGGCGAACCTGCGCAAAGTTGTGCCGCAAGGCAGGCGGAGATCTCGAACAGATCAAGTTCTTGTTGGGCCACTCGTCCATTCAGACAACTGAGCGATACCTTGGCTCCGAGCAGGAGATTGCCGTCGCGGTCAACGATTCTTTCGGGCTGTAGTCACGTTTCGTGATTATGCGGTGATGCCGAACGGTGAGTTGATGAAGCGTACTTCGTTGTTTGCTCCGTGCTTGCAGGTAAGGCAGTGACCACGCCGGATCATGCGCATGATCTCGAAGCCCTTGATCTTTGCGGTGGCCGACTTCATGGTCTGGAACCCTCGAGTGGGGCGAATTACTTGCTTGAGAGCGCCATGGTCGGCTTCGATGATGTTGTTCAGGTACTTCGACGTTCGGTGCTTTGCGGTTGTGGAGAGCTTGCCTTCCCGTTTCAGCCGTTCGATCGCTTCTGGATAGGAGCGAAGCTTGTCCGTGGTGATTGAGGAAGCAGGCCAGTCCCGCATGGTTGTCAGGGCTTTGCTAAGGAAACGGTATGCCGCACGTGTGTTCCGACGTTCCAGCAGCATGAAGTCGATCAGTGCGCCATGCTTGTCGACAGCCCGGAAGAGATACTTCCATCGGCCGCCGACCTTGATGTAGGTTTCGTCGACGCGCCAGGAGGTGGAACCGTACCTCTGAAAGCGTCGCGCCCGCTTCTCGAGCTCAGGCGCGTATCGATGAATCCAGCGCAGGATCGTGGTCGGATCCACTTTCCACACCACGCTCCTGCATTCTCTCGGCCAGGTCCCGGTACGAGATCCCGTACTTGCAATACCAACGAACGCAGAGCAGGATGATCTCCACCGGGAAACGACGACGCTTGAACAGGAAGCAATCCTAGCCTCGAATCTGCCCAGACCTGGTTAATGCAACAGAGCCGCTTTTCTGGGTTTGGACGACACGGGTAGAACCGGCGGGCGCGTGCAGACCCATCTGGGCTACTGT
>CAXTLR010000012.1:0-105414 GCA_964245195.1 uncultured Acidobacteriaceae bacterium
GAAATAGCTGCGCTACACTAACTCATCCAGCGGCACAAAAGATCGGGCACTCCAGTATCCCCCGGCACGTTGGAACTCTAAAGGGCACTCGATCATTGTCGCTACGCCATCTATCTGAGGTGAAGAAATCTCATGCGAGTACCGGATCACCTGCTTCATAGCGTGGGTTTTTTAGCTAGGGCTACTGAGCCTGACAAGTTCTTAGGGACTGCTTTTGTGGTGTATGTGCGGAGTAAGGCTCAACCGGAAGTACCTCGTTTTCATCTAGTCACGGCTAAACACGTCGCTGTACAACTAGCGTCTGAGGATGCGCATTTTACATTTACTGCGGTGGATGGCGAGCGAGTCAGCTTTATCGTTCCCGTCAATACGTGGCATTATCACCCGACGGAGTCTGATTCGGTCGACGTTGCGGTGACCTTCCTCTTTCCGCTGTCAGATCAGAGGTTTCGAATGAATGGAGTGCCCGAAACCATTTTCGCTACAAAGGAGAAGATCAAGGAGTACCAGATCGGATTGGGCAATGAGACTGTTGCGGTGGGCCTGTTCAGCTTCTTCAAAGGGAAAACACGCCTTACACCTTTGGTGAGGACAGGAACGGTAGCGATGATGCCGGTTGATAAGGTGCCGAGTCGATGGTACGGTGACATCGAAGCCTATCTAGTTGAGGGCTTCTCCATGCAGCACCAGAGTGGTTCTCCTATTTTCGTGAGGAGCAGCCTACATATGAAGGTGTCCACGAAGGATGGTAAGCAATACGAGCTTGAAGGTGGGGGTCCGCTACACTTCCTCGGCCTTCTTCACGGTCATTATGAAGATCAGAGTTTAGACCCAGTAAAGTCTCTGCTAAACGTTAATGTAGCCATAGTGATCCCTGCAGGCAAAGTACTTGAGACACTTTATCACCCAGATTTGGTCAAGTTTCGGTCAATGATGGATGATCCTACGCTCTGGCATGACCCGCATAAGTCTCCGAGTTGATCATTGCGTAACTATCGTCATATTATGTGGTAGTCACCTGTTTACTGTCGTTTTAGGTTCGAGTTATTTATTAGTTTTCGTGTACAGCCCCGCCGTTAGCTGCAGCCATGCTACCTTTTACTCCACCGATCCCTACTGTTCAAATGCGTCGTGATCTTACGAGATAGATGGATATTTTTTTCACGCGAGAGCGACGATGCAAAGTAGTGTGTTTCCCTTGTTACTGAGTTCCGCTGCCGTCGGTGCTTTGGTCTCGACTTGTGCCACTCTGTTTGGGCAGTCGGTGGAACGCCACTCCCGTCGGCAAGAACTCATACTCAGTGAGGCTGTTATGCTGGCTCAAGCGGATATGGATGTTCGTATTCGAGTGGCTGTCGCGAGCGAGCGCAAAGCTACGATATATCCGATTTACGAGTATGTCGGAACGTACTACAAGTGGATGAAGCATCTACTAGAGACAGGCAAAATGCATCCTGACTACATCCCGGTTAGAGACCGGATCGACTAGGAAGCGGTGTGTTACAGATGAGGGAATCTGATTCGAAGGCGCATCGCTTGCATTTAGATTCACTCGGAAAGACAACGACAACAAAGCCCCCATCCTTCACCTCTTCACTGAGGCAGGATGGGGGCTTTTCTGCGTTGGCGACCTGGACGTTAGTGTTCTCTCCAAAAGATTCAAGACGCGCGCTCGTCCGTTTCTGCTCTTTCGAGGCGCTCCCTAAGCAAGGTCTGGGATTGCATTATGTCAAGTTCACGAGCTTTCCATGACCCGACAGTGCCCTGCCTCTTCTCGGAGTCGATGTAAGGCCTGCCAGTCATCTGAGCTTCTACGGCTTCGTCAATCCACTCTTGGGAAACTAGAATTTGCCTTCGAAGATTTGTTGCGCGATCCAACCGGGGGACCCAATCCCTATGATCCAAGTAGTTTGGAACTTCGAAATGCCTTAAGCCAAAGGAATGCTCTTGGGTATGCTGCAGCAGCACTTCGGCTGCACTTACGTCTTCTGCTGTCATCGTGAGCAACAGACGTTCTTTCCATGAGGCCCATGGTTCAGGTGGGAAACCCAATCCAAAGTCTGTCTTTCTACTTTCGTTGTCTACGAGCGCCGCGTACACCTCCACGCTGTAGGGGTAGGGCATGCCAAGAACCAAGAGTATGCCGTGAAGGTTCATCATGCCGCCCACTTTACCACTGTTCTCGGCTGCTTGAAGGCTTTGGCCTCCAAATCGCAATTGAGACCTAAGCATCTGGCAACTTGGCAGGCACACTACGAAAAACTTATTGTAAATCTCGTGAGCAAGCTCCACCGACTCGTCTATCGCTCTGCCTGTCGGAACCACCCTAACGTTGACCTGCGACGCCCTGGCGAGCCGTATGCCTGCGATGAGGCAGGCACCGATGTAGACCGTTCCTCTATTCATGCGTGGCAGGTTTGAGTCGGGGTCAACCATCTCTGGCCAGTATAGCGAAGATAAGGCGAATCAAATTGTGGTCAGCTAGTCACTAACATCTACAGGATGTGTTTATGTTGTTGACGCTCCCCCGAAAAGCGCTGTACTCTAGGCGCATAAATTTTCCGGAGGTCACATGTCAATAGCTATTTTTGAGTTGCACGAGAGATATCCAAATGAGTTCATAGGAGAAGCTGATCATGCAGTTGTGCATGAGGAGTTCACCTCGATCAACATGGGACAAATCTGTTTTATAGATGGGGTAAAGTACCGCCTCCCAAGAGGCAGCTACTTCGGCGATAGTGCGTCAGCTGAGTCTATCCGTACGGCGTGGAATAACGTTCAGCATCGTCTCAATAGATCGGCCAGTGTCTTCGTAACGACGGCGGCAGGTTCATTCGGATACGGGTTGCGTGTTGTAGCTAGTGTTTCCCCTCTCCTTAGAGGCATAGCCGCTCCGCCTCAAAGGCAGAAAACTTCGGCGGCAAGCCTGCTCAGTATCATGGGAGAGCAGCCTCAACCCCATACTTCGCTGTCTGCTCTCTTACCGGTCAAGAAGGCTCAAAGATGATCCAACGACTGCCATCAAGCGATCCACAGGAAAGTTTGTCTCGGGGGGGGGGCTGACACGACTCGTTGATGGCTATGATGACTCTGGAATGACCGATTCACGAATGCTGCCGAGCAAAACACTTTAGTCATACATTTCCGCCATAGTCATACAAATCAGGGGAACAGCAGTTAATCAGGGCGACTGAGGCGACTACAGCCGACTTCCCAATCGTTTATATTCAATGACTTAGCTGAATTTGTTAGCAGACGCAGGTGTATGGCGGAGAGACAGGGATTCGAACCCTGGATACCTTTCGGTATACACGCTTTCCAAGCGTGCGCCTTCAGCCACTCGGCCATCTCTCCGCGGTGCGCGGCGTCGACTTCTGACTGTACCACACCAGGCGGCGCTACAGGAGAGAGCGTCAGGGTGCCTGCGCAGCGATCGTTTCGATGAGTTTGCCGGAAGGGCGAACCTCTATGGCAGTGCCCTTGAGCAGGTAGCGTTCCAGGCTCTGTGGATCTCTCCAGCGGACGTCCCAGCCATGGTCGATCGCCAGCAGAATGTACTTGCCAGGGGTGATGGCGGTGAGCAGAAAGCTGCCGTCGGAGTTGCTCTGGTCACGAAGCACGGGAAGCGTATTTCCGGGCGCGCCCAGGGTGATCGGCACGAGCAGCACCAAAGCTGCTTCGGCGGGACGGTCCGGCAACAGCGCGAAGCCGGAAACAGTTCCTCGGCCGCGAGCGACATGCAGGCGTAGGACCGGCGAGCCGCCCGAGATAGCAACCCTGGTTCCCGTCACCTTGGCGCCGGTCGCGTCCAACGCGGAGAGATAGGCATCCGAGCGCGAGGTTACTGTGACATCGTAGGTGCGCGGCGCAAGCAGGGCGGTGCGTCCGGCGCTGGGCTCCTCGTCCCCGCCCTCGTCCTCCTCCTCGTTGGCACGTCGGCGGCCCCGGCGATTGGGAACAAGCATGGACGCGATACGCCGGCCGGTTTCGGTGTCAACAAACTCCACGGCAGAAATGTCGTTGTCTGCGACGCCGTCGATCTGGACCGTAACCTTGGTCAGCGGCGTGGAACCCTCAAGTGTGATGACTCCGGCAGCGCCCGGACGAATCTGAATCTGGCGGGTTTCGCCGTCCGGCTGCCCATTCGGCCCAGGAAGATGAACTTCATAGAGGCCCGGAATAAGTCCGCCGAACTCCCAGTCCGCGCCGCCGTTGCTGAAGGTAACGTTATTAAACATCCCGAAGCCATCGGTCGAGATGCGGTTGATGGTGGCCGGGCGCGGCTGCCGGGGTCGTCCCGGCTCGGGTGCGTCCTGCCGAGGAAGCTGCAGATGGACGGCGGAGATCGGGTTGAGGTGGAAGTCGGCCTGGCGCTCCTCGCCTCCGACCAGAACCAGCGGCTGCGCCTCGGCTTCGCTGGCTGCGGCAGGGAACCAGGTGACGGGGTAGACGACGTCGAGCGAGGGATCGGTGGTTGGGCTAGCCGCTGTGGCGGGAAGGGCCCCGCCGCCGATGCGCAGGCTGCCTGACGAAGAGGCATACCACGGCTGGGCCTGGACGCGAACCAGGTAGTTGCCCGGTGCGAGTCCAGCCAATTCGTAGTGGCCGCGATCGTCGGTCGTCGCGGCCTCCATCTGGCGCGTTGGGCCCCCGGTCGCCACGTTCGATTCGCCGGGAAGCTCCGGGGAGACACGTTCGGCGAAGACCTGGACGGTGCGCACGGCTTCGCCCGCTTCGTCCAGGATGACGCCCGTAATCATCGCGTCGGGCGACATGCGAAAGGTGGTGTGGAAGACGGGCGCGTCGGGTGTGAGGACGATGGAGCTGTAAAACCCCTGGTGCTCCTCGAAAATCTGGCTGTGGAAGCCTCGCGCGACACCCAGAAGTCGCCAGCTGCCAGCCTGCGGAAGTTCCAGGGTGAAGCGTCCGGCTTCATCGGCGATGGCTTCATTCTTGGTGCTCTGCGGCGGCCCGGGAGCGGAACGAGCGCCAGGAGGTCCGGAACGCTGACCGGGCCGGGTGGGGCCGCCGAAACGTCCGTTAGAGTTCGTTCTGGGAGCGGCGATTGCCTGGGCAGGCGTGCTGTTCGGGGCAGATTCGACCGACAGCCGACAGAAGGGAACTGGAGCGCCGTCGCGGCTGCTGACGACCACGCCCTGGATTTCGTACTTCGGAGGCGCGGCGGCACACGCAGAAGACCAAAAGCCGACGAGCAGCACGAGCGGGAGCCAGCGCTTCTTGCCGGCGTAACTCACTGGTTCGCCTCTTTTCGTTTTGCCAAGTCGAGGCTGAAGGAGGTGTCCGCGTTGGGCTGCACTTCAATATTTGTCGGGCCAGAGACGAAGGAAGCTGGAAACGCCGGGTCGCGGGGGTCGGTCTGGAGCAGCGTCTCGAGCAGGAAAGCGGTGTACGCTCCTGGCGGAACCGACGTGGAGGCAATTGCATTGACGGTGCCGCTGCTCATCACTCCAATGGGGCGGACTGGGAGCAGGCTGGGCCCACGAGGTAGAAGATACATCCAGGCCGAGGTTCCCATGGGAAGATTTGTCCGGGCGTGTATGGTGCCAGTCTGATTGCTGACCACGATGCGTAGAACACCGCCCGCGCTCCCTGGGCCGATAACGAGTTCGTCCAGGAGCAGGTCGGTCGCCCCTACTGAAGCTGACTCAAGGTGCCACTGTCCTCCGCCGGACGCGGTCAGGCGATATCGTCCAGGCGGCACGCGAAAGCTGGTGCTCTTATCTGCTTCCTGGCGCAACCGGATGTCCTGGTCCTGGTTCTCACCACTTACGAGCTGATTGTGCAACGAAAGGTTGAACATCTGTACATTAGGAAGTTCAGGCAAGCTACTGCTACGGCTGGAGTTAGAGGTTTGCGCCAGGGGAGCCAACGTCCCGGCAGCTACTTCGACCGAAAGCTGCGTGTCCGAGGTGAGATGAACGGAGGTCGAGACAGGACCCTGGCTTGTAACCGTTACCCGGGAGGTGCCGCTCATCGATTCTTCGCGAGTGTTGAACCTCACCCTAAGCGCATAGGTTCCGGTAGGGAGCTCTAGGTGCTGATCGGAGGAAAGGCCGGTCATGAACTCGTCTCCGGCAGCCGTGGTCACAGCGACCAGCAGGTTCGCGCGCGGCGTGTTGGCGGGCTCCATGCGAAGGGTAACCGGAAAGGCGGGCCCCACTTTTGCGTTGAGGTCGACACGTCTCTCCTCGCCGCTGTGAAGTTCGATCAAAGTAGATGGAGTGCTTTCAGAAGCTTCTGGAAACGATGCAGGAAGAACGGTTTCTCCAGTCTCGAAGGAGTGCGGAACGAAGCTGGAGAGAACTCGGAACCGGCCTGCCTGGGTGCTGATCCGGTACTCACCTCGGGCGTTGGTCTGGGCGAAGGCTGACTGCACCCAACGAAGCACAACCCCATCGTACTGAGAGCGAAGCAGCCGGACCGCGACATGAGAGAGTGGCGCGCCATCACGGCTGGTCAGGGTTCCGAAGACGAGAGCGTCGGGGTAAAGCTTGATCAGAATGGGTGCATCGAGGTCTGGGAGGGGCTGAGTGACGTTGGGCGTGAAGGCGTCGGAGCGGCCGCTGAAGCCCGGCTTGCGGACCGTCGCGAAAGCGTTGGTGCCGGCAAACCCTTCGAACGCGAATCGGCCCTGGTAGTCGGTGAGCGCGCTGCGCATGTTGATGGTCACCAGGGCGCGCGGGAGCGGCGACCCATCCAGAGCATTGACTACCTGGCCGCGGACCAGGTGGATTTGCGTCGAGGGTGCTGGCGAGGTCTGGGCAGACAGGCCTGCAAAGGACAGCCCGGCCGTGAGCAGCCAAGGGACGAAGCGCGGGAGCAGCCGGCGCCTGCGTTGAGAGGCGCGGAGCCAGACAGCCGCGAAGATGGCGAGCAGAAAGGATAAGGACATCATCGAGAGCAAGAGCCTACGGGAGGTAAGACGCGAGAGGGCTGGAGAAGACGCGGATGTTCGGGAGAGAAGCTATGTCTGATAACACATATTATGTACAGTCAAGCTTAAGCGTGGGATAACAGAAACACCTGCGGAGATTCTCACCTCGCCAGAATGACGACGAAGGAAGAGTCAACGTACACTCATCTCTGCCAGAAGAGCGAAACTCGACTTACCCAGGAACCAGGCCCTTGATCAAACTCTTTGCAGTCTTCTTCGCGTCCGTGTCCTTCTCCGTTTCGGGGATCGCTCAGCAGCCTGCCGCTGCCCCTCGTCCCTGGATGAATCCGGCGCTCGACGCAGATCAGCGCGCGGATCTGGTCGTCAAGCAACTGACGCTGGCGGAAAAGATCCAGCTGGTGCATGGGATAGGCTGGGGACCGTTGCGTGCCGGGGCCGCCACTCCGGCCGACAATAACGGCGGCGCGGGCGAGGTTCTGGGAATCCCGAGGCTCGGCATCCCATCACTGCAGGAGGCGGATTCCGCGGTCGGCATTCGCATGGCCGCGCCAGAGAGCCGCTATGCGACGCTGCTGCCGTCGGTGCTGGGCGCGGCGGCCTCCTGGGACCCGCAGGCGGCGCACCTCTATGGAGACGTGATCGGCCGCGAGCTGCGCGCGCAGGGCTACAACCAGTCCATCGGCGGAGGGGTCAACCTGGCTCGCGACCCGCGCAACGGACGGCTGTTTGAGTATCCCGGCGAGGATCCGGTGCTGGCCGGGTATACCGTTGGCAACGTTATCCGCGGCGTGCAGGACAACGCCATCCTGGGCGACATCAAGCACTTCGCCCTGAACGATCAGGAGACCGGCCGCACGGTGGTGGACGTGCATCTCTCGCATAAGGCAGCCCACGAAAGCGACTTGCTGGCCTTTGAACTGGGCATCCGCATCGGACATCCGGCGTCGGTGATGTGCAGTTACAACAAGTTGGAGGGCGACTGGACGTGTGAGAACGACTGGCTGCTGAACCACGTGCTGAAGGGTCAGTGGAAGTATCCAGGGTTTGTCGTCTCGGACTGGAATGCGACGCACTCGACGGTGAAGGCAGCGAAGGCCGGCCTGGACATCCAGATGCCGGGCGAGGAGTACTTCGGGAAGCCGTTGCAGCAGGCGGTCGAAGCGGGGACAGTGCCGCCGGCACGGCTGGACGACATGGTGCACCGGCTGCTGCGGTCCATGTTTGCCGCAGGCGTGATCGACAAGCCGCCGACGCCGCGGACGGTGGTCGATCCCTTTAAGGGGCGCGAGGATGCGCAGCATATCGCCGAAGAAAGCATTGTGCTGCTGAAGAACAGCCAGGGCGTGCTTCCGCTCAATCCCGCGTCGGTGCACACGATTGCGGTCATTGGCGCGCATGCGGATGTGGGCGTGATGTCCGGGGGTGGCTCGGCACAGGTGGATGCTCCAGGCGGCAACGCGGTCAGTCCCGGACAGGCGACCGAGTGGGGATCGGCGGTCTACTTCCCTTCCGCGCCGCTCAAATACATTCGCGAGCATGCACCGGGGGCCCAGGTGCGGTTCGACGCGGGCACGGATCCCGCGCAGGCGGCGGCGCTGGCCAAGACCTCGGATGTGGCGATCGTCTTCGCAGATCAGTACATGAGCGAGGGCGGCGACGCGCCAACGCTGGCCTTGCCCGGGCAGCAGAACGCGCTCATTCGAGCGGTGGCGGCGGCCAATCCGCGTACAGTCGTGGTGCTGGTGACCGGCAACCCGGTCGCGATGCCGTGGGTGGAGCAAGTGGCGGGCGTGATCGAGGCATGGTACCCAGGCATCGGCGGAGGCCAGGCGATTGCGAATCTGCTGTTCGGCACAGTCAACTTCTCGGCCAAGCTGCCCATCACCTTCGCGAAGTCGGACGCCGACCTGCCGCACGCGCGCATCTTCGGCATGGACTACCAGGCCGGCAATGGCGGGCTGCCGGAGCACTGGGTGTCCGAGAACAAGAAGGTCAGCTTCCCTGCCGATTACACCGAAGGCGTGCGCTTCGGGTACAAGTGGTTCGATTCCGAAGGCAAGCAGCCGCTTTTCCCGTTCGGGTACGGGCTGTCGTACACGAACTACACGTACAGCGAGCTTGCGGTAGACAGCGCGCTGGGGTCGGCGACCTTCAAGGTGACCAACAGCGGCAAGTGTGCGGGCACGGAGATTGCGGAGTTATACGTGCAACTACCGTCCTCAAGCGGCGAGCGCTTTCGGCGGCTAGCGGGCTGGCAGCGCGTGGCGCTTGAGCCGGGCCAGAGCAAGGTAGTAACGGTGCCGATCGAGCGCCTTGCATGGGCGAGCTTCAACGAGAGCAAGGATGCCTGGGAGTGGCTGCCAGGCCGGTATGCGGTCTCGGTGGGCGGCTCGTCGCGAGATCTTCCCCTGCATGCCGAAGCGACGGTGCACTAGAAAGTGCGGCCGCGAGTCTCTTAGAGCGAAGCCGGAAGGCGCATGCAGGCAGACTCCGACAAGTCGAAGCGCTGGACCATTGTCGCGCTTGCGTTTGCGGCGATCATGCTCAACTACGTCGACCGGCAGATCCTTGCTCTCCTAAAGCCGACGCTGCAGGTGGAGTTCGGGTGGACGAATCGCGAATATAGCCACATGGCTTCATCGTTTCAGTTTTCCGCGGCGCTGGCGTTTCTGGGCGCGGGATGGTTCCTCGACCGCATCGGGCTCAGGCGAGGCTTCGCAATCGGTGTAGGCACATGGAGCGCGGCGGGGATGGCGCATGCGCTGGTCACCACCGTCGCAGGCTTCGTCGGGGCGCGCGTCGCCCTGGGCGCGGCGGAGGCCATCGGCACGCCTGCGCAGGTGAAGACTGCGGCCGCTTACTTCCCTGCCGAGCAGCGGTCGATGATGCTGGGCATCGGCAACATGGCGGCAAATCTGGGCGCGGTGGTGGCGCCGCTGGCCGTTCCTCCGCTGGCGCTGGCGCTGGGGTGGCGGGCGGCGTTTCTGATCACGGGAGGGCTGGGACTGCTGTGGGTTATCGTCTGGCTGCTGGTGCCTGCGCCCCGCGAAGCGCAGCGCGATGCGGCCGAAGCGACGCGCGTACCCTGGAAGGCAATGCTTGGCGACCGGCGGCAGTGGGCCTTGGTCGCGGCTAAAACATTTTCAGACGAGGTGTGGTGGTTCCTGCTCTTCTTTTCGCCGGACCTGTTCCATCGCCGCTTCGGCATGAACCAGGCAGCGCTGGGCACGCCGGTGGCCTTTATCTATACGATGGCCGCGCTAGGCTCGTTGTCGGGCGGCTGGCTTTCGACGCGGCTGCTGAAGGTCGGCGTGGGCGCGGACCGGGCGCGTAAGGGATCGATGCTCGTGTACGCGCTGCTGATCCTGCCCCTGCCTCTGCTGGTGTTCACGCACAGCGTAGCGGGCGCGGCGGCGCTGCTGGGACTGGCGCTGTTCGCGCACCAGGGCTTTTCGACCAACGTCTTCGGCATGGCGGCGGACATGTTCCCAGCGCGCGTGGTGGGGACAGCGGTCAGCCTGGCAGCGTTTGCCGGCAATCTGTCCGGGATGGCGATGATCGAGCTGGCCGGCTGGTCGCTCGATAAGGGTTTTGGCTATGGGCCGCTCCTGGTGATTTGCGGCGTGTCCTACTGCTTGGCGCTCCTGCTGGTGCAGTGGATTGTGCCGACGATTCGGCTGGCGAAGACAGGGGTGGTTGACCCCGTGGCATACTGAACACCGTGAGTGTTCAGGCGTGCGAGGTCAGCTGGTTTGCAGCGTTGTGCGACGACGATTACGAGTTTCTCGGGGTGCCTGACCCGAAGCTCCAGTCGAGTTGGGAGCACTGCCGTGACATCGCTCTCCAGGCCGAGACGGGCGGCTTCGACAACATTCTCCTGCCGTCCGGCTACGCGCTGGGAATCGACACGACGGCGTTTGCGGCGGCCATCGCGCCCATGTTGAAACGCATGCAGCTGCTGCTGGCGGTGCGAGTCGGCGAGACCTGGCCACCACAGCTCGCGCGGCAGATCGCCACGATCGACCGCATGTTGGGCGGCCGGCTGACGATCAACATCATTTCGTCGGACATGCCGGGCGAGACACTCGCCTCTGCGCCCCGCTACCGCCGTACCGTTGAGGCAATGCGCATCCTCAAGACGCTGCTGAACGGTGAACCACTCGACTTCGACGGCGAGTTCTGGAAGTTGAAGCTCGATCCGCCGCGGATCGGCACGGTCTCGCGCAAGGCGCCGCCGTTCTACTTCGGAGGCTTGTCGCCGGATGCGCGGGAGGCCGCAGCCCAGGGGTGCGATGTCTTCCTGATGTGGCCGGACAAGGCCGAGGCCGTGCAGGCGCTGATTGCCGACATGAAGCAACGCGCCGCCAGGCATGGGCGAACGCTGCGCTTTGGCTATCGCGCGCACGTGATTGTGCGGGACACGGAGGCAGAGGCGCGCGCTGCAGCGGATCGGCTGCTCTCGAAGCTTGATGCGGCCGAGGGTGCGGCCATTCGGGCGAAGTCGCTCGACACGAGCTCGGCCGGAGTCGCCGCGCAGGCTGCCCTGCGCGAGAACGCGGCGGAGGACGGCTATGCCGAAGCCAACCTGTGGACGGGCGTGGGACGAGCGCGCTCGGGCTGCGGTGCGGCCATCGTCGGCGACCCCGACCAGGTGCTGGCGAAGCTGAAGAGTTACCAGGCGATGGGGATCGACGCGTTTATCCTTTCCGGGTACCCGCATGCCGCGGAGGCGGACCTCTTCGCGCGCCATGTGCTGCCGAAGTTAGAGCATGGCCCGCTAAGCCGCGCATAGACGTCTTTTGAGGAGGAAGTATGCCGGACGCAAACGCGCCGCTGGTAGTCGGGATTGGCGGTACGACGGTTGCGGGCTCATCGACCGAACGCGCATTGAGCATTGCGCTAAAGGCGGCTGCGGAGGCCGGCCTGCGCACGCTCCTCTTCGGCGGCGACATGCTGGCGCGCTTGCCCCTGTACACGCCGCATCTGCACGACCGGACGCTAGAGGAGCACGACTTTGTGGCGGCAGTGCGGGAGGCATCGGGCGTCATCTTCGCCAGCCCCGGCTACCATGGCAGCGTCTCCGGCCTGGTCAAGAATGCGATCGACCTGATCGAGGAGACGGCCAAAGATACGCGGCCGTACCTCGACGATCTGCCTGTCGGGCTGATCGCCACGGCCTACGGCTGGCAGGCGACGGGAAGCACGGTGGCCGCGTTGCGCTCAATCGTGCACTCCCTGCGCGGTTGGCCGACTCCGTACGCTGCCGCGGTAAACAGCTCGCTGACGAAGTTCGACGCGGAGGGCGGCTGCACGGACGCCGCGGTGGCGGGACAGTTGGCGCTGGTGGGCAGGCAGGTCGCGCGCGCGATCACCCGGAAGACGCCTGCTTGAGCGGGTTGCGCGTCGACGAAATCGAGGACGGATTCGATCTCTGGCTGGGCAGTAGGAGGATCCTACGTCACCGCCCGGCGGCTCCGGCGTTCTTTCTCGGGACCGGCCGGCCGGACATCCAGATGAACCGCGGCAACTTTGCCATTGCCGACCGGCTGGACGAGCGGCTCGCGTTGCGGCAGGCGCGGGCTTCGTCCACATCGATTGAGTTTTCCGTTGCCGCTGGCCTGCCCGTGCTGCTGACGCTGCGGGTTGAGGGCGACCAGCTCCATCTGGTCTGCGCCGGTCCTGCCTTGAATCGCTTCTGGATGCGCGTGATCGCCGAGCCAGGCGAGCATCTGTGGGGAGGCGGCGAGCAGATGTCCTACGTCCACCTGGCCGGCCGGCGGTTTCCGCTCTGGACGTCCGAGCCAGGGATCGGGCGCGACAAGTCGACGCTGCTGACGTGGGAGGCGGACCGGCTCGGCAATGCGGGCGGCGACTACTGGACGACAAGCTATCCGCAGCCGACCTATCTCTCCTCGCGGCACTATGCCCTGCATGTCGAGACGACAGCGTATGCCTGCTTCGACTTCCGCGATCCGGAGTTCCATGAGATCGAGACGTGGGAGGTGCCGGCGCGCGTTGAGCTGTTTGCCGCGGAGCGCTTTGCCGGGCTGGTGACCGAGCTTTCGACGCGCTTCGGCCGGCCTCCGCGTCTGCCGGATTGGGTGTTTTCGGGTGCGATCCTGGGCCTGAAGAATGGGCTGAACAGCTTCGCCCGGATGGAAGCGATCGTCGCCTCCGGAGCCGCCGTTGCCGGGCTGTGGTGCGAAGACTGGGCCGGAATCCGGCATACGGGTTTCGGCAAGCGGCTGTTCTGGGACTGGACGGCGAATGAGGCGCGGTACCCGGGGCTGCGCGAGAAGATCGCTGAGCTTATAGCCCGTGACATACGGTTTCTCACCTACGTCAACCCGTACCTGGCGGTCGATGGATCGCTCTTCGCCGAAGCGGCGGCGGCCGGGTACCTGGCCCAGCGCATGGATGCGGCTGAGCCGTACCTGGTCGACTTTGGCGAGTTCGAAGCCGGGATCATGGATTTTACGCTGCCGGCCGCGGCGGAATGGTTTGCCGAACGCGTGATCGGGAAGGAGATGCTCGACCTGGGCGTGGCAGGGTGGATGGCCGACTTCGGCGAGTATCTGCCGATCGACGTGCGGCTTGCCGACGGGAGCGACGGCATGCTGGCGCACAACGCCTGGCCGACCCTGTGGGCGGAGGTGAACGCACGCGCGGTAGCGTCGCGCGGCCGCACAGGGGACGCGGTCTTCTTCATGCGGGCCGGGTTCACGGGCGCGAGCCGCTTCTGTTCGCTGCTCTGGGCCGGCGACCAGTCGGTGGACTTCTCGCGCCACGACGGTATCGGCACAGTGATCCGCGCCGCGCTCTCGTCGGGGCTGATCGGCAATGCGTATCATCACAGCGATCTGGGCGGCTACACAAGTCTGTTCGGCAACGTGCGCACGCCGGAGCTGATGATGCGCTGGTGCGAGCTATGTACGTTCAGCCCCGTGATGCGCAGCCATGAGGGCAATCGGCCGGACGAGAACCTGCAGCTCGATGGCGACCCAGAGGTGCTGGCGCATTTCGTCCGGATGAGCCGTATTCACGCCGCGCTGGCTCCGTACGTGGCCGCGCTGTGCGACGAGGCCGTAACAACCGGCCTGCCGCTGCAGCGTCCTTTGTGGCTCGACTATGAGCAGGACGCGGGATGCTGGGACATCGAGACGCAGTATGCCTATGGGCGCGATCTGGTCGTGGCTCCGGTCATCAAGGCTGAGGCGCGGACCTGGCCGGTATACCTGCCTTCAGGCGCGCGGTGGATTCATCTTTGGTCCGGAGCCCGATACGAAAGCGGCGCGCAGGTCACGGTCGAATCCCCGCTGGGAGCGCCGCCGGTGTTTTACCGCGAAGACAGTGTGTATGCCACGTTGTTCGCTTCCATCGCGACCCTCTTCCCTGTTTAGAAAAGAATCTTGGCGCCGAACTGAAAGACGCGCGGGCCGATGTTGGCGCTGGTGTTGCTGACGACGTTGTTAATCACGCCCAAGGTCGCAGCGGTCGAGACGGTTGCGTTGGGGTTGGCGAAGTTGGGATGGTTGAAGAGGTTGAAGGCCTCGGCGCGGAACTGGCCATGGATGCGGCTTTCGGTGAAGAAGTCCTTGAAGATGGACGCGTCCACGTCCTCATAGCCGGGGCCGCGAAGGCGGTTGCGGCCTGAGTTGCCGTAGGTGCCAAGAGCCGCGGGAGCAAACGCCGCCGGGTTGAAGAACTCCGCGAGCCGGTTGGCTCCGGCGGGACGCGTGGGACTGACGCCAGGCACGACGTCCGCATAGTCGTTGCCGACGCCCGAGAGCGAGCGGTCCGTGCCGCTAAGAACGGTAAAGGGGAAGCCGCTATACAGGTTCGAGATCAGGTTAGCCTGGTAGCCATTGAGCAGCGCCGAGGCAATGCGGCCGCCGGTGTAGCGCGGCGTGATGTAGTTGAACGCCGAGTTGAAGCGAATCTTCTGGTCGTAATCGGACGGACCGCGGGAGGAGTTGGTGTTGAGCGGGTTCGGTGGTCCGGGGTTGAGTTCGGTGGCGTCCGAGCCGTTGTCGATCGACTTCGACCAGGTGATGTTCGAGAGCAGCGTCAGACCCTTGGCCACGCGCCGCGTGACATTAAGCTGCAGCGCGTTGTTGATGGCGTACTCGTAGGAGTCGATGACGGTGACCTGGCCGAGGCCGGCATAGAGGCGGCGCGCGTTCTCATTGGCGACGGTCGAGACGACGCCCGCCACCGGCAGCGCGGGGTTCAGCTGACGCAGACTCATGACGTGAACGCCGTGATTGCCGACGTAGGCAAGCGACATGGCCAGGCCGCCGGGCAACAGCTGTTCGACGGTGAAGTTGTAGTCCTGCGTGTAGCCGACTTTGGCGGCCGGGTTAAGCACGCCTCCCGCGAACGGAAGCTGGAAGGTGTAGTTGGAGAACTGCGCGGACGTGAGGTGGGCGCGCGGGAACGGATCGCCGCCCGGGTAGCCGGCGTAGATGTTGTCCCAGCTCGGCGGATTGTTGATCTGCAGGTAGAGGTCGACGGGCTGCGAGGCGTCGGTCCGCTGGTAGAGCAGGCCCTCGGGGAAGCCGTAAAAGAGGCCGTACGCGCCGCGCACAACGGTCTTGCCTGTGCCCCCAACGTTATACGCAAAGCCGACGCGGGGGGCGAAGTCCTTGTAGTCGTTGTGGAAGATCGAGGACGACACGCCGGGGTCGCCATTGAACTGCAGGCCGAGCGGAGCGCCGGGAGCGACCCTCGATTGCTGGCCGGCGGAAAAGCCGACCAGGGTCTGGTTGGCATCGACCGGCGGCAGCCAGGGGTCCCATCGCAGGCCGGCGTTTACCGTCAGGCCGCGGGTCAGTTTCCAGTCATCCTGCAGGTAAAGCCCGACGCGGTTCTCGCGCAGGTAGAACTTGCGGCCGTTGTCCTGGAAGAAGGTGGAGTCGAGCCCGAGATAGAAGTCGGCGGCGGCATTGCCGGTGCGCTGGCCGTTGAACGTATTGTCGCCCGGCGTGTAGGAGAAGTCGGTGGCGTCGATGCGGGTACGCTCATAGGTTGCGCCGAAGCTGAGCGAGTGCGCGCCGAGAATCTTGACGGCCTGCGCCTTGAACTCGAACGAGGTGGGATCCTGGGTGAGCGCGCCTCCCGAAAAGATGTTGACGTAGCCGGAGATGTTGGCGCGGACGCCGGTGAACACCGGAATGTTGGTCGTCCCGAAGGGCAGGTTCGCACCGAGGGTCTGCAGGTTCTGGAGGCCAGGCGAGACAGGAACCTGGGTGCGCGCAAAGCGTCCGGCGCTCGCGAAGAAGGTGCCGGTCAGGGTGTTCGAGAAGACCTGCGTGTCGCTCAGCGTAAGGCTCTGGTTGCGGAAGTTATTTGCCGCGAAGAAGCCCAGCGGAGCCGCAAACGCGCGCTGGAAGTTGTCCTGGTTATAGAAGTAACGCCCGCTGAACTGGTTGCCGCCCGTGACGCGGTGGTCGATCTTGATGAGGTACTGGGTGTTGTCGATGTTGGCGTTCGGCTGCGTGACGTAGGTGCCGGTGACGGGGTTGTAGCCCGGGTTGGTGTAAAGCGGCGTGATAAAGGCATTGGCCACGGCGTTCGACAGTGGGTTGATGGCCTGGGTGATCTTGTTGCCGGGGTAGTTCACGAGCGTAACGGGGTTGTGGATGAGGGTGGAAAGGCCGGAGAAGTCGCCGTTCAACTCGGCCTGCGTGGGCAGCACGACGGTGGAAGAGTTAGGCGAAGACCGGCGCTGCTCGTCCTCTGCCGAGAAGAAGAAAAACGTCTTGTCGCGGCCGTTGTAGAGGTGCGGGATGACGATCGGTCCACCGACCGTGCCCCCAAACTGGTTCTGCTTGAAAGGCAGGATCGTCTGCGGCGCGCGGTTGAAGTAGCTGCGCGCGTCGAGCACGGTGTTGCGCAGAAACTCGAACGCCGCGCCGTGAATCTCGTTTGTTCCGGAGCGCGTGGTCAGCTGCACAAGCGCTCCAGCACCGCCGTACTCGGCGGAGAAGTTCGCCGCCTGGATGGTGAATTCGCGCAGCGCATCGGGGTCGGGAAGGATGGGCACAGAGTCAAAAAAGCGGTTCACGTAGAGCGCGCCATCAAGCTGATAGTTGTTTTGTGTGGGCCGCAATCCGTTCACAGTCAGCCCGACATTGTCCTGCTGGCCGCTCTCAGTGCCAACCGTGGTGAGCGCGGCGCCGGGCGTGAGGGTGGTTAGCTGCAGCGGGTTGCGGCTGTTGATGGGCAGGTCCTGCACCTGCTTCTCGTCGACCGTGGTCGAGACCTCGGAGGAAGCCGTCTTGATCTCCTGCGTGTCGGCGCTTACCTCGACGGTCTCGGTCTGCCCGCCGGCCGAGAGCGTGATCTCGAGGCCGATCGTCTGGCCGGTCAGCAGTTCAGTGGCGGCGCGCCTCTGCGTCTCAAAGCCGCTCTTGCCGATGGTGAGGGCGTAGGTGCCGGCCGGCAAGTCGGGGAAGACGAAGATGCCGGCATCATTGGATTGTTGGGTGCGGGTCAGTCCGGTGGCTGGGCTGGTGATAGTCACGGCCGCGTTTGGGATCGACGCTCCGGTCGAGTCCGCCACGCTGCCGCGGAGGCTACCAGTGGATTGGGCGTGAAGCAGGCCGGCGGCTGGAAGCAGGGCAAGCGCGGCAAAGAAGAGCTTGGGACGGGCAGAGGGCATGATTTCCTTTCCTGCGAGAAGGCGACCGGATGCGAACACCTGTTCGCCGGCTGGGGGCCAAGGGTCGCGCGAGATCGACTCAGTCGCGACCGGAAGTTTTTGAGCAGTACGCGCGCGGAAGAACTAAGTCCTGGGGACGCCGCAGAACTACAGGCAGGCGCAACATCGGAGGTCGAGCGCGCGCCGAGCCAGGCCAGGCCCAGGCCGTGACACCGCCAGCTCGCTATGACACACTGCGAGCGGAGGCAAAACGTGATCTCGGTCAGCACTCAACGTGTAGCTCTTCGCCTCAACCTTTTGCTGCTGCTCATAGTACTTGTTCTCAGCCGTCCCGGCCAAGTGGAGGCGCAAACTCCGCGGCCCTCGCCGGCGCCCGTGCCGCTGGTTCCCGCGCCCGCCGCGAGCCCCGTCGTCCATCCCGACAAGAGCGTCACCTTCGACCTGCTCATGCCGCACGCCGAGCACGTCGAACTGCAGGTCGAGGGTTTCGCCAAGCCGTTCGTCATGGAGCAGAGTTCCGCTTCGGCGGAGCCCGGCCACTGGACCTACACCGTTCCGCCGCTCGCCCCGGAGTACTACAGCTACTCGTTCCTGGTCGACGGCACCAACGTTGTCGACCCGCACAATGTCTTGCTCAAGCCGAGCGCCTTCCGGGTGCAGTCCTTGTTTCTGGTGCCGGGTCATCCTCCCGCGCCGTGGGAGATGACGGACGTGCCGCACGGCGTCGTCAGCCACCACCAGTACACGTCGCCGATCGTCAAGCGCACCGGCAGCTACTACGTCTACACGCCGCCGGGGTTCGATCCGGCTGCAAAGAAGAAGTATCCGGTGCTCTACCTGCTCCATGGCTACAGCGACGAAGACGACGCCTGGACCTCGATGGCCAAGGCAAACCTGATCCTCGACAACCTGATCGCCGAGGGCAAGGCGAAGCCGATGATAGTCGTCATGCCGCTCGGCTACGGCGACATGGACATGATCCGCCGCGGCTGGGCTGCGTGGCAGGATAAAGACCTCGTCGTCCGCAACTTCCAACTCTTCGGCGAGGCTCTCTACAAAGAGATCATGCCCCGCGTGAACGCCGAGTACCCCATCCTGCCGAAACGCGAAGACCATGCCATCGCCGGGCTTTCGATGGGCGGTGCGGAGACGCTGCTCGTCGGGCTGAACCACACGGAAGACTTCGCCTGGATCGGCGCTTACAGCGCAGGAGGCATCGGCTCGACTGGCTTCCCTGCTCTGTTCCCGGCGATCACTCCGCAGTCCGTCGCGAAGATCAACGCCGGGATGCGCCTGCTGTGGATTTCTGTCGGCACCAAAGACGGCCTGCTCGAACCCAACCGGGCGTTCATTGCCTGGCTGCGCGAGCAGGGCATCCAGCCCAAGGCCGTCGAAACGCCGGGTATGCACGCCTGGATGGTATGGCGGGACAACCTGGTGCACTTCGCGCCGCTGCTGTTTCAGCCGCAGCCGTGAACGCGGACGGACCTGGACATGAAGGTTTGTTGAGCGCAAAGCGCAACTCGGACCATACTTGTCGTATATTCAGAGAGGCGGAAACCCATCCCCTCTTGGCCGAGATAGAAGGGCTTCCGCGAAGACACAACCAGACCGGTTGCGGGCTCCTTCGACATGATAGAGCCGGGGACCGGGCTTGTCACGGAGTCCCATGCCTTCCCGCACTTCACGTTGGTTCTTCGCCCTTCTGGGAGCCGCCCTGTCCGGGGCTTCCGCGCAGCAGCCCGTCCCGCGCATCGAGCTAGGCAAAGTGGTCGATCCCTCCGGTGCCGCCGTGCCGCATGCGCGTTTGCGCTTGAACATTCCCGGCGGACGCTTGGAGACGTTTGCGGCCGATGAGGCTGGTTCCTTCCGTCTAACCCTGCCCAGGAGCTGTCCGTGCAGCCTGACCGCCGAGGCACCCGGCTTTGAACCAGCCACAATTCCCGTCGCGGCGGAGAGCTTGCCTGAGTCTTTGAACATCGCGTTGCGGCTGGCGGGACAAGTCGAGAGCGTCGACGTCGAGGGAGCCGGCGGCAGCACGCTGGAGCCCACAGAGACCCAGCTCGGTGGCGTCCTGGCCCAGCAGCAGCTGGCAGCCATTCCGCTCAACGGCCGCAGCTTCACCGATCTTCTCGCGCTCAGCCCGGGCGTGGTGCCGGTCAGCTCCGCGCAGCCGAACGCCGTGGTCATGAGCGGCGTCGCGAGCACCCCGCCCTCGGGCGATCTCGACATCGGCGCGCTCTCGGTGAGCGGGCAGCGCGAGACCTCGAACGCCTTCCGCGTCAACGGCTCGAACGTTCAGGAAGATGTGAACATGGGCATCGCCGTCGTACCGACGCTCGACTCGGTCGCGGATCTGGAGGTCCTCACGAGCAGCTTCGACGCCAAACTCGGCAACCAGAGCGGAGGCCAGATCCAGGTCCAGACCCGCGGCGGCGGAGCGCAGCGGCACGGCAGCGCCTATGATTACTTCCGCAACACGGCGCTCGACGCCCGCAACTACTTCTCGCGGGTCCGCGCGCCGTTTCACCAGAACCAGTTTGGCGGCACGTTCGGCGGCCCCGTTCCGCATGTGGCGAAGCTGTTCTTCTTTGCCGACTACCAGGGCACGCGCCAGACGCAGGGCCTCGACACCGGCCTGATCGCCGTGCCGTCGCTCGCCGACCGCACGGGCGACCTGTCCGATCAGGCCGCCTCGCTGACGGGCACAGTCAGCGGAGGATCGTTCGCGCATCTGCTCAGCAGCCGTCTCGGCTACGCCGTCCAGCAGGGTGAGCCCTACTACACGGCCGGCTGCACGACCGCAACGTGTGTCTTCCCTGGCGGCGTCATTCCGCAGGCCGGGCTTTCCGCCCCGGCGCGAGCTTTGCTTGCCTACATTCCGCAGCCCAACCAGGGCACCGCAACCTTCTCCACCTCGAGCTACGCCCAGCGGGTGCGGGACGACAAAGGAGCCATCCGGCTCGACCGCGCCACTCCCGCCGGAACCCTGACCGGCTACTACTTCCTCGACGACTACACGCTGCTGAACCCCTACCCCACGGGCCAGGGCGGCGCAACCGTCCCGGGCTTCAACGCACAGAATAACGGCCGCGCGCAGCTCTACACGGTCAACCTGGTCACCAGCTTCGGAGCCAGCTCGATCAACCAGGCGCACGTCAGCTATCTGCGCAACGCCGCTTCGGTCGGCCAGCCACGCGACGGCGTCGGCGTGTCGCTGGCTTCGCAGGGCTTCGTCACCGGCGGGAACACCTCCGGCATCGTGCCTCTGCTACCGCAGATCGAGGGCGTCGAGAACGTGATCTTCAACAGCTTCACGCTCGGCACCGACGTCACCAGCCTCTTCCAGGCGGAGAACACCTTCGAGATCGCTGACGACTTCAGCCGCACCGTGCGCACGCATACCCTCTCCTTCGGTGCGACCTTCCACGCCGACCAGATCAACACCCACCCGACCGTCTACGACAACGGCAGCTTCTCCTTCACCGGCAGCGAAACGGGCTCCGACTTCGCCGACTTCCTGATCGGCATCGACTCCAGCTACACCCAGGGCCAGGGCCAGAACTTCTACAACCGCAACCACTACGCCGGGGTGTACGCGCAGGATAGCTGGCGCGCGACGCCCGAGCTGACGCTGAACTACGGCCTGCGCTGGGACGTGCTGCCGCCGTGGTCGGAGAAGTTCAACCAGCTCCTGACGCTCGACCCGAACGAGCAATCGGTCGTCTTCCCCAACGCGCCCAAGGGCATCCTCTTCCCCGGCGACCCAGGCGTGCCGAACACGCTCGCCCCCACCCGCTACGGCAACTTCGCGCCCCGGTTTGCGGCCTCCTGGGCTCCGTCATTCGCCTCCACGGGAGCGCTCGGGCATCTCTTCGGCAGCTCCGGCCAGACCGTCCTGCGCGGCGGCTTCGGCCTCTACTACACGGCGTTCGAAGGGCTCTCGGCCGGCATCATCAGTGGCAACCCGCCCTACGGCTTCACCGACACCAGCGCCGCGCCAACGCTCTTCGACCAGCCCTTCGTCACCGCCGCAACCGGGGTCAGCGTAGGCCAGCGCTTCCCTCTGCAGCCGGTCGCCTTCGGAGCTTCGCCCACGCACCCGAACACCTCGGTCGACTGGGCCAACTTTGAGCCGCTGACCGGCATTCCAGCCTTCGACAGGAACGACGTCACCCCCTACACCGAAAACTTCAGCTTCACCCTCGACCGCCAGCTCGGCCCGAAGACCGTCTTCACGGCGAGCTACGTGGGCACCCAGGCCCATCATCTGCTGGCCATCCAGGAGGTCAACCCGGGCGATCCGGCCGCCTGCCTGGCGCTCAGCACCCCGGCCAGCGTAGCTCCCGGCTCGGCCACCTGCGGCCCCTTCGGGGAGAGCAGCACCTATGTCACCGCCGCCGGCCAGACCATCCAGGGCACACGAACCGCGTTCAACTCGGCTTTCGGCAGCGTCAACCTGCAACGCACCATCGCCAACTCGCACGACAACGCGCTCGAACTCAGCCTGCGCCACTCCACCCGGCCGCTCTTCGTCCAGCTCGCCTACACCTGGAGCAAGTCGATCGACCAGTCCTCCTCGCTCGCCGAGGCGGTCTACCCGGGCAACGCCGGCGCCAGCCGCGCCCTCTCCGCCTTTGACCTCACGCATAACATCGTGGCCAGCTACCGCTACACGCTGCCCGTCGCCCGCCTGCTCCGGCAGCCCTCGACGCTGACCGAGGGCTGGCAGCTCTCCGGCATCACGCGCTTCAGCACCGGCTTCCCGGTCACGCTCGTGAACAACAACGACACCTCCCTGCTCGGCACGCAGCCGAACGGCATCAACAACAACGGCGTAGACGAGCCTGACTTTCTCGGCGGCAGCCTGCGGCTGAACCATCGGCCCGAAGCCGGACCCGCCTTCGACGCGAGTCAGTTCCCTCTCCCCACGCTGGGAACGCTCGGCAACGCGCGGCGGCGCTTCTTCTACGGCCCCGGCGCCGACAACACCGACCTGACCCTCGGCAAAACGACGCCGGTCCGCGACTGGGCCAACATCGAGTTACGCCTCGAGGCCTTCAACCTCTTCAACCACGGACAGTTCTTCGGTCCTGCGGCGGTCAGCGGAAACATCTCAGCCACCAACTTCGGGCAAATCCAAAGCTCCAGCCCGCCGCGTCTACTGCAGCTTGCCGCGCGTGTCTCGTTTTGAGGCTGCACATTGCATCGCACGCATGCGAGCCTTCTTCTTGAGACCAGCATCTCACCACCCAGAGGTAAAGTGGTAGTCATGCGATCACGTGCGACGGGTCTGCGAACGACATGGATGAGCTTGCTCGCCGTAGTCCTGCTGTCGCTCTGGCCGCTTGCTTCCGCGTGCGAGCTCGAATGCGTCTTGGCCCCGGATAGCTCGTGTTGCGTTCCAGGCTCGTTGGCCCCGGGAGCCATGGCCGCGATGCCCGGCATGGAGCAGCGGGTCAACGCCTCAGACACGGCTCTTCTATCGACAGCGTCTTCCTGCCCACACTCGGTGTGTGCGCCGCTTGCAGCGCTTGTGGCGGATCGTAGCCCTGCGCTGTTGCAACCCGCGCCCAGTCAGGACGCAGTCCTGAATGCCCTTCCGTTGCTCGCTCCCGCCGGAAATTCCTCGGTAGCTGCCGTGCGAGGCCCCCCGCGCACTGGCCTGGCCTCACCCGTCTCCCTTCACATCCTCACCCGCGTCTAGTCCGTTTCCCGTCCGTCGACACTTCTCTGTCGCCGGCGGACCGACCGCCGTGAGTTTCTTCCTCCGGCAATCTCGCTCCCCCGCGACTCCCCTTAGCGCAAGCCTCTCCCGGGAGCTGTCTCATGGCGAATCGCCGTTCCTTTCTGCAAAGTACCCTCGGCCTCAGCGCGGCTCTGCTGGCCCGCAACGCCACCGCTGCCTCCACCGCCAATCCCCTGCCCCAGGTTCCCGCCCGCGGAGGCTACGAAGGCATCAGCAGCGGCTCGCTCTCGAAAGTCGACACCCACGCCGGCCCGGTCGCAACTACGCCGGTCGTGACCACCGACGTCGGCGACCTGCCCTTCGAGATGGACGGCGACACCAAGGTCTTTCGCCTCACCGCGCACGTCTTCCGCCGCCAGATCGCGCCCAACAAGACCATCGACGTCTGGGGCTACAACGGCTCCGCGCCCGGCCCCACCATCCAGGTCACGCAGGGCGACAAGGTCCGCGTCATCCTCAAAAACGAGCTGCCCGAGCCCACCTCCATGCACTGGCACGGCTTCGAAGACGCCATCGGCACCGACGGCATGCCTGGCATCAGCCAGGAGCCCGTGCGTCCCGGCGAGAGCTTCACCTATAACTTCGTCATCCGCCAGGAAGGCACGTACTTCTATCACTCGCACATGGCCATGCAGGAGCTCGCCGGCATGCTCGGCGCCTTCGTCATGCATCCGCGCACGCCCTACCGCCCGCACTGCGAGAAGGACTTCGTCGTCCACCTGCAGGAGTACGCCGTGCTCCCCAACGCCACCACACCCAATACCCAGATGATGGAGTTCAACTGGCTTCTGTTGAACGGCAAGGCCGGCCCGTCCTCCACGCCGCTGATCGTGCGCCAGGGCGAGCGCGTACGCATCCGCTTCGTCAACCTCGGCATGGATCATCACCCCATGCACCTCCACGGACACACCTTCTACGTCACCGGCACCGAGGGCGGCCGCATCCCGGAGACGGCCTGGTGGCCCGGCAATACGGTGCTGGTCGGCGTAGCGCAGAGCCGCACCGTCGAGTTCGTCGCGGACAATCCCGGCGACTGGATGCTGCACTGCCACCTGCCCCACCACATGATGAACCAGATGTCGTCGCAGGCCGGCCCCATGACGCGCATGGCCGGCTTCCCCGGAGGCCAGGGCCTGCGCGGCGACGACAGCCACGGCCGCATGACAGCCCGCGGCCAGGACGGCGACGCCATGCAAAGCATGGACATGGGCGGAGGCAAGCCCATGATGATGTCCATGGCTCCGGCGAACGCAGCCTCCGATCCGGCGATTCCCTCCCCCGCGCTCGGCGGCGGAACGGAAGCCACCGCGCCCGATGGGCCGCTCGCCAACACCGGGCTCGACGCCGGCATGATGGGCATACGCAGCGAGCAAACGAAGAAACAGCCGAAGCTCAGCCAGCTCCAGCAGCGCAATCTGGACGCCTTCGACATGGGCGACCAAAGCATGATGGCCCAGGCGAGCGAGACCTCGCCGAACGCCAACAACGTCCCCAACTTCCCCCAGGACGCCTACATGGAAGGCCCCATGATGAACATGGAGCGGCTAGTCGAGAAGCCCGAAAACCTAGGCCTGCGCCCCAACTGGAGCCGCTTCATGCAGGGCATGATGACCTTCGTGCGCGTGCTGCCGCCCGAGCAGTATGACCAGGTGGTCGCCGCCATGCGTGATGCCAGGCGCCCGGCCGATCCCTACGCCTCGCTCTATCTTGCGCAGGCCGCACGGCAGGAGGCGCGATGAAAATCTACCTCAATCTACACTCCCCCCGTCGTCATTCTGGCAAAGCCAGAATCCCCGTATTTGTCCCGCACAGGCACAAATCCCTCACGAAGCACGGCCTGGCCCTGAGCCTCACCCTGGCCGCCGCTTCACCCTTACTCGCACAGCAATCCATGCCCAACATGCCCGGCATGAAGATGGACCCGCCACCCGCCAAACCGCAGCAGGCCACGCCGGCTCCCAAACCGAACCACACCCCCAACCCGCCCGACCCCATGCCCGCCGATATGAGAGGCATGGGCCACGACACCGGTAACGCGAAGGCCAAAGCCGCAGCCACCAGCATGGAGCAAGCCGTCCAGCAGCAGTCCGTCCAGCAGCCAGCCGGTCAGCCCGCCAGCAAGCCTGCACCCGCGAGCGACGCCGACTCCCTCAAGCTACCCATCCAGGAGCTGCAGGAGCCCGAAGCGATCGGCTTCGCAACCGGCACCGACCTGCCCGCTCCTGAGCTTCTGCGCGCCCTCGTCAGCCGCCCGCCGATGGCCGTCGAGAGCTTTCTCGCGCTGGCCGACAAGACCAACCCGACGCTCGCCCAGGCCCAGCGTAACGTGGACCGCGCACAGCAGCAGGCGCGCCAGGCCGGACTTCCACCCAACCCCATCGTCGGTTACTCCGGCGACCACATCCGCGGAGGCGAATACCACGGCGGCGAGGAGGGCGCCTTCTTCTCGCAGGACTTCGTCCTCGGCCGCAAGCTCGCGCTGCGTCGTGACATCTACCGGGCCGAGGGCCGCTCAAACGAACTAGCCGTCGAGATCCAGCGCGCCCGCGTGCACAACGACGTCGGCCGCGCCTTCTTCGACGCACTCTCCGCACAACAGTCCGTCATTGTCCAAGACCGTCTGCTCAAGGTAGCGCTCGACGCCGAGACCAATGCGCATGAGCTCGAGCGTGTGGGCCAGGCCGACGCCTCCGATGTCCTCACGGCCGAGATCGCGGCGGAGCAGACCAAGGTCGACTTCGTCAACGCGCAACGCATGTTCCTCGCCACCTTCGCCCAGCTCGCGACCTCCGCAGGCCAGGCGGCGCTCGATGCGCATCCCCTCACCGGAGAGCTGGTCTCCCCACCGCAGCTCGACGCCGAGGCGGTCGTCGTCACCGACGCCAAGCAAAGCCCCACGGTCCGGCAGGCCCAGGCCAACGTCGCCCTAGCCGAGGTGCGCCTGAAGTCGGCCCAACGGGAGAAGGTGCCGAACCTCAACCTGAAGGCGGGCGAGTGGTACTCGGGTGAGGTGCTTGGCGCGACCAACATCAAGTCCGGCCCGGAGAGCTTCGTCGAGGCCAGCGTCCAGCTTCCGCTCTGGAATCGCAACCAGGGCAACATCGAAGCAGCGCGCGTGGAGCTTGAGCGCGCGCGCCAGGACGTGACCCGCACCCAGCTGCTGACGCGCAACCGCGCCGAGCCGCTCGCCCAGCAATACCAGACCGCACGCTATACGGCCGAGAAATATCGCACCGAGATGCTGCCCCGGGCGCGCCGCGCCTACCAGCTGGAGGTGCTCAAATACCAGCAGATGGCGCAGACGTACCCGCACGTGCTCGCCGCACAGCGCCTCCTCTTTACGCTTCAGCTTGGCTACGTGCAGGCGCTCAACCAGGCCTGGCAGGCCGCCATCGCGCTCGAAAACTACACGCTGATGAATGCGCTCGACGAACCCATGAGCGTCGGCTCGGACGCGACCAGCATCAATCTTCCTACGGCGCCGGGAGGAAGCAACTGATGCTCGCAATGATCTCCTGGATATCTCTGGGCGTAGCCTTCGCCTGTGCGCTCTTCATCGCAATCGACGTCCTTCGTCATCCGCAAAGATGGCCATCATGAACATCGTCTGGCCGGTGACCGCGCTCTATCTCAGCGTCTTCGCGATATGGGGCTATTTGCATCTCGGGCGCCCCATGGCCGAAGATGCGCCGAACGCAAAGCCAAAGAGCAAGCCGCAGCAGCCAGAGCAGCAGAAGCCCAAAAGCCCACATGGCCGCAGATTGCCGTCGCGGCCAGCCACTGCGGCTCGGGCTGCACCATCGCCGATGTGATCGTCGAGTTCACGTTTTTCGCCTTCGCCGTCACCCTCTTTGGCTCCGCGCTCTGGGCCAGCTTCGTCTTCGACTTCATCGCCGCCTGGGCCCTCGGCATCGTCTTCCAGTACTTCAGCATTCAGCCCATGCGCCATTTGCCTCCGTTCCAGGCTATCTGGGCCGCCATCAAGGCCGACACGCTTTCCATCGTCGCCTTCCAGCTCCACATGTATAGCTGGATGGCGCTGGTCTTCTTCGTCTTCTTCCCGAGGCCGCATCTGCATCCAAACAACCCGGCCTACTGGTTCATGATGCAGATAGCGATGATTCTCGGCTTCATGACCGCCGCGCCCATGAACAAGCTGCTGATCCAGGCCGGCTGGAAGGAGGCCATGGGATGACCAAAACTAAGCTCGATCCGGTCTGCGGCATGAAGGTCGACCCCGCCAAAGCCGCCGCGGTCGTTGAACACGAAGGAGAGTCCTACTTCTTCTGCGGGAAAGGCTGCGGCGCAAAGTTCCAGGCCGATCCGCAAAAGTTTCTCGCTCCGAAACCAGCCGTCGCCGCCGCGCCGATCAAAGCCGAGCAGCAGGCCGAGTACATCTGCCCCATGGATCCCGAGGTCCACAAACTCGGCCCCGGTGTCTGCCCCAAGTGCGGCATGGCGCTCGAGCCGCGCGAAAGCACGGGCGAAGAAGACACGTCGGAGCTCGACGGCATGGTCCGGCGGCTGTGGATCAGCGTCGCGCTGGCCGTCCCGCTGCTGGCCCTGATGTTCCTGCCGCTCACGCGTCTGCGCTCCGGCCCGGTCCTGCCCTGGATCGAGTTTGCGCTGGCCACGCCGGTCGTCCTCTGGTGCGGCTGGCCGTTCTTCGTTCGCGGCTGGCAATCAATCATCAACCGCAGCCTCAACATGTTCACGCTTATCGCCCTGGGGACGGGCGCGGCCTACGGGTACAGCGTCGTCGCAACGGTCGCCCCGCAGCTCTTTCCCGCGTCCTTCCGCGACTCGGCCGGAGCGCCCGCGCTCTACTTTGAGCCGGCCGTGGTCATCATCGCACTCGTCCTGCTCGGGCAGGTGCTGGAGTTGCGCGCCCGCCGCGCCACCGGAAGCGCCTTGCGCGCGCTGCTCGAACTGGCCCCCAAGACCGCTCGCCGCCTCGACGCGCAGGGCGGCGAAGCGGACGTGCCGCTTGCCGAGGTGCAGGTGGGCGACCGCCTCCGCGTACGGCCAGGAGAGAAGGTTCCCGTCGACGGCGTCGTCCTCGAAGGCCACAGCGCCATCGACGAATCCATGGTCAGCGGCGAATCCATTCCCGTCGAAAAAGATCCTTCCGCCAAGGTCACCGGCGGCACCGTCAACGGCACCGGAGCCTTCGTCATGCGAGCCGAGCGCATCGGCGCCGACACCCTGCTCGCCCAGATTGTCGCCATGGTCAGCCAGGCCCAGCGGTCGCGCGCGCCTATTCAGCGGCTCGCCGACCGCGTCGCCTCGTACTTCGTTCCGGCCGTGCTCTTGGCCGCGGCGGTCACCTTCCTGGTCTGGTCGTTCGTGGGCCCGGAACCCCATCTGCCGCATGCCCTGGTCAACGCCGTCGCCGTGCTGATCATCGCCTGCCCCTGCGCGCTTGGCCTCGCCACGCCCATGGCCATCCTGGTCGGCACCGGCCGCGGAGCCTCCGCCGGCATCCTGATCCGCAACGCCGAGGCGCTTGAAACCTTCGGCAAGGTCAACACGCTGCTCGTCGACAAGACCGGCACCCTCACGGAGGGCAAACCCACGCTCGACACCGTCAACACACAGCCCGGCTTCGAGCAGGACAAACTGCTGCAACTCGTCGCCAGCCTCGAGCGATCCAGCGAGCACCCCCTCGCCGCCGCGATCGTCAAAGGAGCCGAGGCCCAGCATCTCAGCCTCACGCCGGTCGCCGACTTCCACTCGTCCACTGGCAAGGGCGTCACCGGAGTCGTCGACGGCAAGCACCTCGCGCTCGGCAACGCCGCACTCTTCCGCGAGCTCAACATCGATGCCGAGCCTCTGCTGGCCGACGCAGAAGCTCTCCGCCAGCAGGGCAGGACTGTCATGCTCATCGCCGTGGACCAGCAGCCGGCCGGCCTGATCAGCGTTTCGGACGCTCTTAAGCCATCCACACCGGACACAGTCCGCGAGCTCAAAGCCGCCGGGTTGCGCATCGTCATGGTCACCGGCGACAACGCCACGACGGCGCAGGCCATCGCCGGCCAGCTCGGCATCGCCTTTGAGGCCGGCGTGCTCCCGCAAGGCAAGGCCGACGTCGTCAAGCGCTATCAACAGCACGGCGCGATCGTCGCCATGGCCGGGGACGGAGTCAACGATGCTCCTGCCCTCGCCCAGGCCGAGGTGGGCATTGCCATGGGGACGGGAACCGACATCGCGATCGAAGCCGGCGGCCTGGTTCTTCTCAGCGGCGACCTGCGCGGGCTCGTCCGGGCGCGCCGCCTCAGCCAGGCCACCATGCGCAACATCCGGCAGAACCTCTTCTTCGCCTTCGTCTACAACGCGCTCGGCATCCCGCTCGCCGCGGGTGTGCTCTTTCCCTTCACCGGCCTGCTACTAAATCCCATGATCGCCGCGGCCGCCATGAGCCTCAGCTCTGTCTCCGTGATCGGCAATGCGCTCAGGCTGCGCAACGCAAAACTAGAAGCACGTTAGCCTCCCGGCACCGTCCCCGCCACAACGTCCCAGTGGCCCAGCAGGTACCGCAGCACGGTACTTCCGCATAGCCACGCCGACTCGACCGCCAGCCGCGTCCCGATATACGGCGCCGTCACCGACTCAACCGCCGTATGCCCCGGCCTCGGCATGGAGTAGTTACTTCCCGTTCGCAGCACCATCACCCGCTGCACCTCCACCCGATGCATCCGGTCCAGCCGCGTCAGCGCCTCGAGGAAACCGGAGTCCTCCATCTCCGTCATCACGAAGTTCGCCTTGCCGCCGGACCATAGCTTCACCCAGTCGTTGGCCATCTCGGTCGAGATCGCTCCATGCCAGTAGAAATCCGCCGCGTACGTGTCCCCCAGCAGCACAAACGGCGGCAGCTGCGCCTTCGGGTACCCGGCAAAGCCAGCACGAAAAGCCGCGACCTTGGCATCGTCGCCCAGCTTCAGGTCTTTGGTCTGCGCAAACGCCCACTCTGCCAATTTGGCGTTCAGCGCATACAAGTCTGATCGCATAGGCGTCCCCGTCGGCAGCGTCGCCGGGTTGGGCTCATGCGACCCCACTGGAAAGAATCCGTACGGCCAGTCCGCCGGAGCCTCGCGCGGGTCGATATACCGCGTCACATCCCCGACCACATACCGCGCCCACGCCGCAGACCCAATCGACGCATCGTTCGGGTCCACCCCGGCAATGCCGTTGATCAGCCAGTAAGCCCTGGTCAGGTCGAAGCGCGGATCAAGCCCCAGCGCCATCACCGACGCCGTCGCATTCACCAGCGTCGTCCCGCTCACCATCCCGATCACCGTATGCTCCGGGTTCGCGCGCAGCGGATGCACGCCACCCGGAAACTCGATCGTCTCCGTCAGGTGCTCGCGCTCCACCCACAGCTGGAACTCGCCCGCCGTGTCGCCTGTGTCCGCCCCGATCTCAAACGTCGTCACAATCACCGCGCGCACCGGCCAGGGCTTCGCCTGCGCCGCGCACACGCCCGCAAGCACCCATACCAGAACGACAATCCCTTGAAGCACGCGCATCCAGCTCTCCTGAAGTCTCTTGAATAAAATCAGCCTACCGCACCAGCCAACCCTCCCGTACACTTGCCCCAACCCTCCATGATGCCCAGCCTCCGAGCAAACCTCGAGCGATACTTCGCCTTCGCCCAGCACCGCACTACCTGGCGCACCGAAGCCCTCGCCGGCCTCACCACCTTCGTCACCATGGCGTACATCATCTTCGTCAACCCCTCCATCCTGCACCAGACCGGCATGCCGCTCGCTGCCGTCACCATCGCCACATGCCTCTGCGCCGGCCTCGGCTCCATTCTCATGGGCGCGCTGGCCAACTACCCGCTCGCGCTCGCCCCCGGCATGGGCCTCAACGCCTACTTCACCTACACCGTCGTCCTCGGCATGCACGTCCCGTGGCAGACCGCCCTCGGAGCCGTCTTTATCTCGGGTCTCCTCTTTCTCCTCCTGACCTTCACCGGCCTCCGCCAGCGCCTGCTCGCCGCCATCCCGCATGAGTTGCACGCGGCAGTCGCCGCCGGAATCGGCCTCTTCATAGCCTTTATCGGCCTGCGCAACGCAAACTTGATTGTGTCCAGTTCTGCGACAGCGGTCACCCTCGGCAACCTGCGCGCCCCCGCCCCCGCGCTCGCCCTGTTTGGCATCGTGCTCATCGCCGTACTGCAGGCCCTGCGCATTCAGGCCGCCATGCTTCTCGGTGTCCTCGGCACCATGCTCCTCGGCATCCTCTGCGGGCAGGTCCACTGGACGCCCACGCCGCTCCACCTCACCGACCTTGGCGCCACCGCCTTCCATCTCGACCTGCGCGGCGCCCTAGGCATCGGCGCGTTCGAGATCATCTTCGTCTTCCTGTTCATCGATCTCTTCGACAATCTCGGCACACTCGTCGCGGTCACCGAGCGCGCCGGCCTCATCCTGCCACCCGCCCCCGGCCGCCCCGAACCCACTATCCCCCGCCTGAACCGCATCTTCTTCGCCGACGCCACCTCCACCCTCCTCGGCTCGCTCGCCGGCACCAGCACCGTCACCAGCTACATAGAGTCCGCCTCCGGAGTCGCCGCCGGCGGCCGCACCGGAGTCACCGCCATCGTCACCGGCCTGCTCTTCCTGGCCGCCCTCTTCCTCGCCCCGCTCGCCGGCGCCATCCCCGCCTTCGCCACCTCGCCTGCGCTCATCCTGGTCGGCGCGCTGATGCTCGGCGGCATCGGCCGCATCGACTGGGAGGAGCCGCGCATCGCCGTCCCCGCCTTCCTCACCATCCTCACCATCCCGCTCACCTACTCGATCGCCACCGGTCTGGGCTTCGGCCTGGTCAGCTACGCGCTGCTCGAGCTCCTCACAGGCCGCGGCCAGCGCGCGCACTGGATGCTCTACACCCTGGCGCTGCTCTTTGGTCTGCGCTTCCTCTATCTCTCTAACGCCTGAGTTCGAGCATCGACTGAAAGCCTGGCGCCACCTTTTCGACACACCCGCAAGGCCATCGCGCTTGCCCTCCGCAAAGCACCTCTGCCCTGCATCCAACTCAGCCAGAGGAAAGCGTGGCAAAAGAAAACTTCGACGCGGTCATCATCGGTTCCGGCCAGGGTGGCACACCGCTCAGTCTGGCGGCCGCTGAGCACGGTTGGAAGACGGCTCTCATCGAGCGCCGATATCTCGGTGGGGTCTGCACCAACGATGGCTGCACGCCCACCAAAACCATGATCGCCAGTGCCCGCGTCGCAGCGCTGGCCCGCAGAGGCAAGGAGTACGGCGTCCATTGTGAAAACATCTCCGTCGACCTGCACACAGTGAAACAGCGGGTCGAGCCGTTGTCCGTGGGCGGCCGACACCAGCTCGAGAAGAAGCTCGCCGGGCAGCAGAACCTCGAAGTCATCTACGGCGAGGCCAGCTTCGCCCCGGAGCAGGCGCAGGGCTCCGCGCACACGCTTCAGGTTCGCTGCCGCGACGGCTCCGTGAGATTGCTCGACGCCAGCCGCGTCTTCGTCGATACCGGCGAGCGGCCGCAACTCCCGACCCTCGAGGGACTTGGCAACACGCCGTACCTCGACAGCTCCTCCATCCTTCAGCTCGACACCGTGCCAGAGCATCTTGTCCTTCTCGGCGGCGGCTATATCGCGGTCGAGTTCGCCCAGATGTTCCGCCGCTTCGGCTCGGAGGTCACCATCCTCCAGCACGGCCCGCAACTGATGGACCAGGAGGATGAAGACATCGCCGCATGCCTGGCAGAAATCCTCCGGGAGGACGGCATCAGGATCCTGCTCAACGCCAAGGCGACCCGCGTCTCCGGCCGCGAAGGCTCCGTCTCGGTCACATTCGAGGGCGCCGACGGGCCCGGCACGGTGGCCGGATCACACCTGCTGATTGCCACCGGCCGCGTGCCCAACACAGAGGCGCTCCATGTGGAGCACGTAGGGGTCGCCCTCACAGAAAAGGGCTACGTCCAGGTGAACGAGCGCCTGGAGACCTCTGTTCCCGGCATCTGGGCCTTGGGCGATGTCACCGGCGGCCCGCCCTACACGCACATCTCCTACGACGACTTCCGTATCCTCCGAGCCAACCTTCTCGAAGGCGGCTCCCGGTCCACGCGGGACCGGCTGGTGCCCTACGCCATCTTTACCGACCCGGAGCTGGGTCGTGTAGGCCTGACCGAAAAGCAGGCGCGCCAGGCCGGCAGATCCATCCGTGTCGCCGTGGCGCCGATGCGCAAGGTGGCGCGCGCGGCAGAGATGGCGGAGACACGCGGAATGATGAAAGCCATCGTCGACCGGGACACGGATCAGCTGTTAGGCGCGGCCATCCTCGGCGTTGGAGGAGGCGAAGTCGCCACACAACTGCAGTTAGCCATGCTGGGCAAACTGCCGGCCACCCAGCTCAGGGAATGCATCTTCGTGCATCCGGTCCTAGCCGAGGGACTCCATCTCCTGTTCAGGAGTTATCGGACGGAGTGATGGTGAAGCCAGGCATTCCAAACAAACTACCTGGACGAAAGCAGTAGAGTGAATTACCTCATGCGATGCAGCTTACTTACCAGGTCGTCAATCTGGCGAAGCCAGATTCTTCGTATCTATTCTCATGGCTACGACCCAGCATCAGGTAATTTGCTCTAACTCGTACAAGTCTAAGTTGCATAAGCAAATCACAGTTATTAAAGCAAATTACCTCTTGAGATGCAGCTTACTTACCAGGTCGTCATTCTGGCGAAGACAGCATCTCCGTATCTGTTCTTATGGCTACTATCCAGCATCGGGTAATTTGCTCTAAGTGCGTAGATTGACTCTCCTTGAAAACGTGAGCCATCCGCGAAGAAGATTGGATCCGGTACCCATAGACATCAAACTACATTTCCGCCGATAGCCGACTGTGAAGAAAAATCCTGCAAGAACACCGAACAAGAGCGTAGGCTCGGAACGCTTCACCAGGAGCTTTTTATGCGTTTTTGTCTCTTTGTGGCTGCCGCCGCGGTATCGAGGGCCAGCATCTCTGCCCACGCCAACACCCTGACCCAAACCCTCCAGCAGGTTTATCAAAACGTCCAGTCCACCGAGGAAGACACGGGAGGCATCGCGCTCTTCAACCCAGACCTCGGAACCCTGGTCTCGGTCACCCAGACGCTCTCCGGACAGATCGTCTTTATCCCGTCCTCCGCCTCGGCCTCTTACGTCTTCAACGTGAACGGACAGAGCACACCGATCCGAAGCTTGATCACGGAAACAAGTGGCGGCTTCATCGACGTCTCCGTCACCTCGGGCCCGACGTTAGAGGAGTCCAGCGGCCAGTTCGGTCAGCAGTACGAAATTGAGCCCTTTGACCTCGAAGTCAACAACGGGTCAGTATCCTCGATCGGAATCATTACCGACACCTTCAACTTCAATTACGTCCCCGCTGCAGTTACTCCTGAACCTTCCAGCCTCTGCTTCCTGGGTACCGCTGTGCTCGGGATGTTGAATGTAATCCGTAAGCGTTCCATCTAGAATTTTTGAAGAAGTCTCAGGATATTTCCTGCTGTGGCTCCTTGATCTTCTACTTAACCGAGACCATCAACTAAATTCGAGGTTGCATGGTCTCCAAACCGCCGCTCAGAAGCACACACAGTGAGTAAGTCGTCCTACGCAGGCACGTAAAAAGTCGTAATCTGGCAGAGCCAGAACCTCCGTATTGTTCTTACTCAGCGACACAGTTTATGGTAATTTCCTGATCGAGTTTTGCTAAGCCGAAGCTCCGTTTCCTCTCATCGAGAGGAACTCCCGAGCCACCGCCTCCACCGTCCTTCCCTCCACAAACAACCCGCTGATCACCGCCACCGCATCCGCCCCCGCCGCCAACACGCTCGCCGCATTGCCCAGCGTGATTCCCCCGATCGCCACCAGCGGCTTCCCTGTCAGCGCCCGCGCCCGCCGCACACCCTCCAAGCCAATCACCGGCTCCGCATCCGCCTTGGTCCCCGTAGCAAACACTGGTCCCACCGCCACATAATCCGCATCCGTCCCATCCGCCTCCCGCACCTGCTTCTCGGTATGTGTCGAAACCCCCACCCACCTCCTCTGTGTCTCCTCTGTGCCTCCTCTGAGTCCTCTGTGCTCGTCCTTGTTCCTGTCTTGCACCACCCGCCGAGCCTCCCCCACTCCCAAATCTCCCTGCCCCACATGCACCCCATCGAACCCCGCCAGCACCGCCAGGTCCGCCCGATCGTTCATGATCAGCCGGCACCCAGACCCCGCAAACACCTCGCGGAGCACCTCCGCCCCGGCTAGTACCTCCTGCGGGCTACCATCCTTACACCGCCACTGCACCAGCAGCACCCCCGCCGCTCGCAGCTCCTCCGCAAATGCCCGCAGCGAGTCCCCCCGAACCCGCAACGTCCCATCGTCCACAATCGCGTACAAAGGCGGCAGCTGCATTACTACGCCGTCCCATGCCGCTCAAAGAACCGCTCCATGAATTTCGTATCGAACTTGCCCGCCCGGAACTCCTCATCCGCGAAAATCTTCTGGTGCAGCGGAATCGTCGTATGGATTCCCTGCACCACAAACTGGCTCAACGCCCGCTGCATCTTGTTCATGGCCTCCTCCCGATCCTTGCCATGACACACCAGCTTCGCAATCAGCGAGTCGTAATACGGAGGCACCACGCCCTCCGCATACTGCGCCGTATCTACCCGCACTCCGTTTCCTCCAGGCACGTTGAAAGCCGTAATTCGACCCGCGCTCGGCGTAAATTTCTCCGGATGCTCCGCATTAATCCGGCACTCGATCGCATGCCCTCGAATCTCCGGCACCCGCGGCACAATGTCGCCTAGCTTCTCGCCCGCCGCAATCCGTAGCTGCGCTTTCACGAGGTCGACGCCGGTCACCATCTCGGTCACGCAATGCTCCACCTGGATGCGCGTGTTCATCTCGATGAAGTAGATCTTGCCGTCTTCATCCATCAGGAACTCGATCGTTCCAGCATTCCAGTAGCCAATCTCCTTGAGCGATCTCTGGATCACCTTACCCAACTCCTCGCGCTGCTTGGGCGTTACCTGCAAGCTCGGAGCTTCCTCAATCAGCTTCTGATGTCGCCGCTGAATGGAGCACTCGCGCTCCCCGAGACTCATCACATTCCCATGCTCATCCGCGAGCACCTGGAACTCAATGTGCCGCGGTCGCTCAATGAACTTCTCCATATACATCGCGCCATTGCCGAACGCATTCGCCGCCTCGGTCGAGGCCTGCTGAAACATCCCCGGCAGCTCCTCCGCGCCCCGCACAATCCGCATCCCACGCCCGCCTCCCCCGGCCACCGCCTTCAGAATCACCGGATACCCAACGCTCCTTGCCCACTCGAGCGCCGCACCCTCGCTCTCAATCACCCCATCCGACCCCGGCAGGATCGGCACCTTGGCCCGCTTCATCGTCTGCCGCGCGGTCGACTTCTCACCCATCATGCGCGTCACCTCGGGCGGCGGCCCGATGAACTTAATGTTGGACGCCCGGCACACCTCGGCAAAGTTCGCATTCTCACTCAGCAGCCCATACCCAGGATGGATCGCGTCCACATCCGCAATCTCCGCCGCCGAAATCACGGCCGGCACATTCAGGTAACTGTCCGCCGAGCGCGGAGGCCCAATGCAGATCGCCTCATCCGCAAACCGCACATGCAGCGAATTCCGATCCGCCTCGCTATACACCGCGACCGTGCGAATCCCCATCTCCTTGCAGGCCGAGATCACCCGCAGCGCAATCTCTCCCCTGTTTGCAATCAACACCTTACCAAACATTGCTCAACCTTCCCTGCTACAAATTCTTGGCGCACACCGTTCTTACAGACGGCTGCGCACGAATCCCAAACCCAGACCCAAAACCCCTCCGCCAAGCAACAACGCACCGGCCGACGCATGACCTTGCATCACCAGGTAAACGAAGCCCCCCAGGGTGCCGCATGCAATCAGGAGACCTGCAAGCAACGTGAGTACCGCGTAAAGGAAGTTACGCCGAAGCTCCTCACGTCGCGCCTCTACGATCAGTGCGGGAAGTTTCGGGTCTATCTTTCCGAACTCCGCCAGCTGACCAGGATGAAGAACAAGCGAGACCTGCTCGGATCGCTTCGGCTCCGCGCCTTCGGTCATTTTGCGTCCGGGTGCAAGTCATCTAAAACCTGCTGCACGCGAAGCTCTTGCTCGGAACGCCTGGCATACGTCTTTGTACTTTGCACCCCGTGCCTGTTCGCAAGTTCAGCGGCGCGACTGGCTGCGTCAAATTGCGTCGGAGAACGAGAGTCAATCAATTCCGTTGGCGCACCCGGCCAGCGAAGCCTTGCAAACAGACCGGCTCCGGTTACGCCATCTAAAAAGGCATCGATCAGACTCATAGAGCGCTCCTAAGCACCGAGTTTACGCGTGACCCAAACACAATTCACGCCCTATATCAGCGCGGCCGGATCGTAAACAGCGACTGACCGTACTCCACCGGCTGTCCACTCGCCGCAATCCGCTCCACCACTTCGCCCGCGGCATCGGACTCAATCTCGTTCATCAGCTTCATCGCTTCCACGATGCACAGCACCTGCCCGATCTCGACCGTATCGCCCACCTTCACAAACGCCGGCGAGCCCGGCGAAGGCGCGTCGTAGAACGTTCCCACAATCGGCGACTTCACCGTATGCAGCGTCTCCCCTGCAGCCGACGCCGCAGCACTTGCCAAGGGTACCTCCGCTGCGGGATGTTCGTGAGCGGCCACCGCCGCGGTAGGTGGTCCGGACAGCATCTGCGCCATGCGTCCCATATCAAAGCTCGCAGCCGGAGTACCCGCCGCAGCCGCAGGCCCCGCAAACTTCACCCCAACCTTCAGGTCTCCCTTTTCCAGCTTGAACTCGGCGATCTCGTTCGCCTTCAGAAACTCAAGCAGCTCCCGCAACTCCTGGAAATCAATTCCGTCCATCCACGTCTCTTCCTGTGCCCGCAGGCACACAAATGTCTACAGTTCCATCCAGGCCTTGGTGGTGGGCGTCAGCACCTCGCACCCCGTCGCCGTCACCAGAACCGTATCTTCAATCCGAACCCCGAACCGTCCCGGCAAATAGATGCCGGGTTCAATTGTAACGACCATTCCCGCCTTCAGAACCTGCGTCTGGTTCTTGCCCAGCCGCGGCCCCTCATGAATCTCCACCCCAACGCCGTGCCCGGTAGAGTGCGTGAAGAACTCATCGAGCCCCCGCGCCCGCAGCACACCGCGCGCCGCTTCATCCACCGCCTCCGCCGTCACCCCGGCCCGCACTGCCTGCACCCCGGCCTCCTGTGCCTCAAGCACCGCCTCATACACCTCGCGCTCGCCCGGCTGGCCAGCCGCTCCACGTCGCGCCGCCCCCATATGCACCGTCCGCGTCATGTCCGAGCAGTACCCTCCCAGCACCACCCCGAAATCCAGCGTTACAAACCCCCGCCTCGGTAGCTTCGCCGTCGTCGCCCTCCCGTGCGGCAACGCCGATCGCTCCCCGCCCGCCACAATCGTCTCAAACGACATCCGCTCCGCGCCCTCCAGCCGCGCCATATACTCGAGTGCCAGCGCCACCTCCATCTCGGTCGCCCCCGGCACCACGTGCTCCAGTACCTGGTCGAACAGCCGGCAGCCCAGCGCCGCCGCCTCCCGCATCCGGTCCTGCTCGATCTCGTCCTTCACCTCGCGCAGACCGGCCACCAGACCCGTCGTCGCCACAAACCAGCTCTTGCGCAGCTTTGCCGGCAGCGCCTCCCGCATCGCCGCGAGCCCCGCCACCGTCGTCTGGGCTGCGTCGAACCCGCACCGCATCACGCTTTGCTCCACCGCCAGCGCGCACGCCGCCGCGACAGCCGACTTCTCCGCAATCACGACCTTCGCACCCTCCACCTCGGCCGCCGCCTGCGTCGTATACCGCCCGTCGGTAAACATCACCGCCCGCCCGCCGCGCAGCAGCAGAGCCGCGTTCGACCCTGTAAATCCAGTCAGATAGCGCACATCGGCAAGCTCCGTCACCAGCATCGCCTCCGCGCCCGCACGCTTCACCGCCGCGGCTACTCTTCGCTTTCTCGCTCCATAGACCATCCGATCATCTTAGCCGACACCGCAGCCGCGCACCCAACCCGCTATCATGATCTATGCCCACGGTTTCCCCGCTCGATCCGACGCGAACCCCGGCCCTGCTCTCCCGCCGCACCTTCGTCGCCGGTTCAATCGCTTCCGTCGCCGCCGCCGCCCTTTATGCCAACCAGTGGGCCCGGCATGAGGTCCAGGTAGTCGAGCGCACCTTCTTTCTGCCCAACCTACCCCCTGCCTTCAACGGCTTCCGCTTCGTCCAGATCTCCGACATCCACCTCGAGGAGTACACCGAGGACTTCTTTCTCCGCCACGTCCTCCATCAGGTCAACGCCCTTCAGCCAGACCTCCTGCTCGTCACCGGAGACTTCGCCAGCCGCGGCCCCATGCCCATCGATGTCTCCTTCGCCGCCGCCGGCCGCTGCGCCGAAATGCTCAGCGCCCTCACCTGCCCGCTCCGCTTCGGCGTGCTTGGCAACCACGACGCCATCATCGGCTCGCGCATTATCCGCGACCACATGGAGACCAACGGCTTGCCGCTGCTCGTCAACCAATACGTCCGCATCGACCATGGCGACGCCCACATCTTTCTCGCCGGCGTCGACGACATCTCCTTCGGTCACCCGGACCTCAACCTGGCGATCCCTCCGAACCCCGACGCCCCCGTCCTGCTCATGGCGCACGAGCCCGACTACGCCACCGCCATCGCCTCTCACCCGCGCGGCCACGCCGTCGACCTCATCCTCTCCGGCCACACCCATGGCGGCCAGATCCGCATCCCCGGCCTGCGTCCCCTCGCCCTGCCGCCCCTCGGCAAGCTATTCCCCCACGGCCTCTACCGCGTCGGCAGCTCCCAGCTCTACGTCAACCGCGGCATCGGCACCGTAGGCGTCCCCTTCCGCTTCAACTGCCCGCCGGAGATCACGGTCGGCACTCTCCGCCCATTCGTCACTGGCTGAAGTTCTTAGTTTTCCTTCAGGACGCAACCCTGCGGCTGCCTTCCAGCACCCAGGCACAGCACCACGGCCTACCGCGCCCGGGCCGCCGGCTTCTTCTGCTTGGGCATCACTGCCACATTGCTCTCCATCTGCACCCCACTCTTTTCGAGCATCCACGCATCCACCAGGCTGCGCTTGAACCGCCACCGGTTCCCCAGCTTGAACGCCGGAATGGACCCTTCGCTCGCATATCGGTAGAGCGTATCGCCGCTGATCCCCAGGTACTCCGACGCCTGCCGTATATCCATCACCTCGCGCAAGATCGTCGGAACCGCACCGGACATGATCTACCTCCGCCCCCTTTGTACCTCCATTTCCACCACCGCACAACCTCTTTTTTCCGGTCATCACTCAACTCATTACCTCGGCTCTGGGTACCTCTGCGCACCCTCCGCGTCCTCTGTGCACGTCTTCCCGCGTCTAGGCACCATTGCGCGGCCGCCACCACCCCGATCGCACCTCGGCCCCGCTCACCACCTCCGTCGGCACCCCCGGTTCCGGAGAAAACAATGCCTCCCCACGCTGCGCCGCCAACTCCACCACCCGCTCGATCGGCTCCCGCCACCCATGCAGCGCCAGGTCAAACAACCCCCAGTGAACCGGCATCATCAGCCCGCCGCCCAGCTGCCGAAGCGCATCCATCGCCCCGTCCGGCCCCAGGTGAATGTCCCGCCAAAGCTCGTTATACGCGCCAATCTCGAGCATCGTCAGGTCGAACGGCCCATACTCCTTCCCCAGCGCCGCAAACCCATCCCACAGCCCCGAGTCCGCCCCGTAATACACCCGGTGCCGCTCCCCGGCCAGCACAAACGCCGCCCACAGCGTCTCGTTCCGGTTGGAAACGCTCCGCCCCGAAAAGTGCCGGCTTGGCACCGAAGTCAGCTTCAGCGTCTTTCCGCCCTGCCCTTTGATCAGGACGCTCTCCGTCCAATCCAGCTCCGTAATCCGCTCCCGCGCCACCCCGAACCGCTCGAGCTCCGCCCCAACCCCCAACGACGTCACCCAGCGCAATTCCGGCCGCTGCGCCGCCAGGGCCCGCACCGTGCCCTTGCCGAGATGATCGTAGTGGTCGTGCGAGATCAGCACTGCATCGAGCTCCGGCAGCGCCTCCAGCGTAAGCGTCGGCGCAAAAAACCGTTTCGGCCCAAACCACTGCACCGGAGCCGCCCGCTCATCCCACACCGGATCGATCAGCAGCCGAACCCCATCCAGCTCCAGCAAACTTGAGGAATGCCCAAACCAGGTCACCCGCAACCCACTCGCCGGAGCCGATTCATACACCGTCCTATCCGTTCGAAACGGCCCCAGCGCAACCCGCGGCTCCCTTTCATTGCGATTGCTGAAATACATCGGAAGCACCTTAAGCGCAAGACTCAAACCGCCTAACTGGGTCGGCACCGGATTCTGAAACTTACGTCCTATCTTTGCTGCCCGTTCTAGACACGCCATAAAAATAAGATGCACTCAGCCTGAAGTTTTGACCGAATTTGCCGATATGTGTCTTAGGAGACATACGCTTGAGTCCGCTGATCCAGGTCATCTACGCCAGTGCCGCAGCCACGCCCTTCACACCGGAAGCACTCCACACCCTGCTTAGCAAGTCACGCTCACGCAACACTTTCTACGACATCTCCGGCGTCCTGCTTTACCTCGACGGCTCCATCCTGCAGGTGCTCGAAGGTCCCGAAGACAGGGTGGATAGAATCCTGTCCTCTGTGACGAAAGATCCTCGCCACAACAAACTCCGTTACCTCTCCCGAGCCCCGATCCAGAAGCGCGAGTTCGAAGCCTGGTCCATGGGCTTCCTCGACGCCTCGGCCCCAGGATTCAGCCGCCCCCAGGGGTACCTTGACGACCGCGACATGCTCCGCGCCATGGACCAATCCTCCACCCACGCACGCAAAATGCTGCGCTTCTTCCAGGAAGGCCTCTACCGCCAGCAGTAGTGTGGAGCGTCCACGAACGCTCAACTTTGGCGCCAAGCTGTTCGTGGCAAGATCTACCGCTGGTGGCTAAGGCATGATGGACATATCATGCGCCTGCTTCCGATTGTCTTCGGAATCACACTGCTGGCTTTCGTTTCGCCCGCACTCAGGGCGCAGGTAGCCCAGGACAGGGCCGCCATCGAGGCAATCCACGCAGTTGATAAACAGAACGACAGTTCAGAGCCGATCCGGCTTGTACAGTCCCTCACGCAGCTCGGTCCGCGTCTAACTGGTTCAAATCACGAACGCGAAGCGGCCGCTTGGGCTCTGGATGAGATGAAACGGACGGGATTGAGCCACGTGCACACAGAAACTTGGACCTTGCACCGAGGATGGAAACGCCTGCACGCGTACGCTCACCTCATCAAGCCATATGCCAGCGAACTAGCCGTCGCCTCCTATGGATGGTCCGGTTCGACGCACGGACCCGCTTCAGGCGAGGTCGTCTTGGTAGATGGCAACGCAAGTCTTACGGACAAATCGACGCAGGGATGGGCCGGCAAGGTCGTCCTCATTGCCCCACTCTCGAAAGATGGCATCCGCGGAGTCGCTGACGCACCCGTTTTGGCAGAATGGGCAGAGAAGGCCCATGCCCTTGCAGTGATCGATGGGATTGCTCGCCCAGGAGGCATGCTGCACACCGGCCCGATAGGCTTTCCGGGGCGTGAGTCTTCCCTGCCCATCCTGGACATGCCGGAGAGGCAGCGGCAACAACTAGAACACCTCGTCAGGCAGGGTGCTGCACCCAGGGTAGTGCTGGATGTCGCGAATACGTTAACCGACGGACCCGTAACGGTAGAAAACATGGTGGGAGAGATCGAAGGTGCCATCCACCCGGAGCAGGTCGTCCTAATAGGAGCGGACCTGGACTCCTGGGATCTCAGCCCGGGCGCAACCGACGATGCGACCGGCGTAGCAGCCGTCCTCGCGGCAGCCCACGCGATCCATAACTCGGGTGTTCGCCCCGAGAGAACAATCCGCTTCGTTCTCTTCACCGGCGAGGAGCAGGGCCTGTTGGGTTCGAAGGCTTATGTAGAACAGCACCGGGCAGAGCTTGCCCACTTCGTCTGCGCTCTTGTTGTGGATTGGGGCGCGGGCCCTATCACCCGGTTTCCGCTCGCCGGGCATCCTGAAATGGAGAAGCCGCTCAAAGATCTCTTCGAAACCGAGGACGGATTCAAATCCATCCGCACCTCTTCCGGCTTCCTGACGTTTACGGATGGATTTGCCTTCACCTTTGCAGGTCTCCCAGGCATCGGCTTACTGCAGGATTCACCCAATTACAACAGAGACGCTCATTCCACGCAGGACTGCTTACCGGCAGTCGACGCCTCTGCCCTCCGATTCAACACGAAAGTGCCTGCTCTCGCGGCAGTCTGGCTTGCGAACGTGACACAGAGGCCGGGTAGCATGCTGACTCAGACTGAAAAGGAACAAGCACTCCGCCCGGTGCAGCCCGCTCTGCAGATGCTCGGCGTGTGGCCTTATTAGCGAGAGGCTCAAAGAGATAGCTGCTTTCAGACCACCTCACGCCCTCGCATGCGCCTCATCTGCATAAAACGCCGCAATCGAGCTCGCATACTTCTGCTCCACCACCCGCCGCTTCATCTTCATGCTCGGCGTCAGCTCCCCGCCCTCAACCGTCCACTCCTCCGTCACCACGCAGACGCGCTTCATCGTCTCGTAGTTCGCCAGCTCGCGGTTCACCTCATCGACGATCCGCTGATATTCCGCCTTCACCCGCGCATCCGCGACCAGCGCCTCTGCGCCCGCGGCCGTCACCCCATGGCTCTTCGCCCAACCCTCAAGCGCCGGCAGATTCGGCGAGATCAGCACCGAAAGATACTTGTGCTTGTCCCCCACGACCGCCGCATGCGCCACCAGTACATGGCCCTTCAGCTTGTTTTCAATCGGCTGCGGCGCAATCATCTTCCCGCCGCTCGTCTTCAGCAGCTCCTTCTTCCGGTCGGTAATTGAGAGGTAACCTTCCCCATCCACGTTCCCGATATCACCCGTCCTGAACCAGCCGTCCGCGGTAAACGCCTCCGCCGTCTCTGCCGGCTTGTTCCAGTAGCCTGAGAAGATCGACGGCCCCGTTACCTCGAGCTCGCCATCCGCCGCAAAGCGAACCTCCACGTTCCCCAGCCGCTTGCCCACCGTGCCGATCCGGTGCTCCCGCGGATAGTTCAGCGCAATCACTGGCGACGTCTCCGTCAGCCCGTACCCCTCAAAAATCCGGATCCCCGCATCCGCAAACCACCCTGCCGTCTCCATGCCCAGTGGCGCGCCGCCCGAGACCCACGTCCGCACTCGCCCGCCAAACGCCTCGCGGATCTTGCTGTACACCAGCTTGTTCGCGAGCGCCCAGCCCAACCCGCCCGGCGTCCTCCCGTCCAGCGTCTCCTGCCGATGCGTCTTCCCTGTCGCCAGCGCCCACTTCAGAATCCGGCTCTTCACCGGAGATGCCGCCGACTTACCCTCCACCGCCTGCCGAATCTTCTCGTACACCCGCGGCACACCGACGAAGATCGTCGGCTGCACCGCCTTCATCGCCGCCGGCAGGAAGTCGAACTTCGGGCAGTAAGCCAGCTGCGTCCCATGACACATCAGCGCATAATCCAGATGCCGCGCCGTCACATGCGACAGCGGCAGAAACGAAATGCAGCTATCCTTCTGCGTAAACCCAAACGGCCGCGTCGACACATTCACATTGCTGGCCAGGTTGCCATGCGTCAGCCGCACCCCCTTCGGCTCGCCCGTCGTACCCGACGTGTAGATGATCGTCGCCAGATCGTCCGGCGCCGCCGCAGCCACCCGTGCATCAAACGCCGCGTCCCGCCCCGCACTGCCTTCCGCGCCCCCGATTAGCGCGCCGAAGCTCTCCGCCCCGGCAAATTCCCCCGCATCCATCACCACCACGTGCTCGAGTGCCGGACAATCCCCCGCCTGTCGCAGCTTCTCGTATTGTTCTTCGCTCGACACCACGGCCACCCGAGCCCCCGAGTCACGCAGCATATAGCCAAGCTGTGCCGAGGTCAGCGTCGAATACAGCGGCACATCCACCGCCCCGATCGCCAGCGCCGCAAAGTCCGTGACCGCCCACTCCCAGCGGTTCTCGCTTAGGAGCACAATCCGGTCGCCCTTATCCAGCCCCCAGCCAAGAAACACCCCCGCCAAGGTACACACCCGGCCGTACAGCTGGTCGGAGCTGATCGGAGTCCAGCTCAGATCTTTTTCCTGCGTCTGCATCACCGGAGAGACGCCCCACCCGGTCGCCCGCACCAGCACGTCGTTTACGGTTCTAAGCTCGAAATCGGACATCGCGCGTGTCACCTCCCTCTCACCAGACTTGCACGCGCGCCCTCAGGCCAGCACGCACTATTCGCCTCGTATCCTAATCTTCTTCGCGCTGACTGTGCTAACCAAACCGTTTGCCGGCGGCCTCTACACCTGCGGCTTCGGCGTCAAGCGCACGAAGCGCGGCCCATAGACCTCCCACTCCGCCAACATCCGCCCCGCCAGCACGCTGTGCGCCGCCTCCACATGCCGCTCCAGCAGCCCGCGCAGCGACCCCCGTGCCTCTTCGTCAAGTCCCGCAAACGCCTCCACCTCGACAAAGTCCGGATGAAAACGCCCCTGCTCGACAAATCCGCCGTCGTCGTACACCCACGCGAGGCCCCCCGTCATCCCGGCTGCGAAGTTGATGCCCGTCTTGCCCAGCACTATCACCGTCCCGCCCGTCATGTACTCGCAGCCATGGTCGCCAACCCCCTCGACCACCGCCAGCGCGCCCGAGTTCCGCACCGCAAACCGCTCGCCCGCGCAGCCCGCCGCAAACAGCGACCCCGCCGTCGCGCCGTAGAGCGCAACATTGCCCAGCAGCACATGGTGTCCGCTGTCGGTCGCCGCACGGCCCTGCGCCCGGATCACCAGCTCGCCCCCGCACAGCCCCTTTCCAACAAAATCATTCGCCTGCCCGTTCAGGATCAGCGTCATTCCCTCGGCCGCAAACGCCCCAAAAGACTGCCCCGCCGTTCCATCGAAGGTCAGCGAAATCGCCGCCGCGATCGGCTCCTGCGCCCGCAAGAGAGACAACTCCCCCGCCAGCCGCGCGCCCACCGCCCGATCCGCATTCGTAATCTTGGTGCGCACCGCAAACGGTTCGCCCGCCTTCGCCGCCCCAAGCGCCTCCGCCGTCCAGGCCTCATCGAGCGCCGGATGCTCCTGCGGCTGCGTATTCCGAATGCCTTCCCAGCTCCGCACCCCGGTCGTCGGAGCCGCCAGCATCGGCGCCAAATCCAATCCGCCGTCGTGCCGCACCTGCGCCAGCAGATCTGTCCGCCCAATCGCCTCTTCAATCGACCGCAGCCCATACTGCGCCAGCAGCCTCCGCAGGTCCGCCGACAGCTCCTCGAACAACCGCACAATGTGCTCCGGCTTGCCCCGGAACTTCGCCCGCAGCTCCGGCCGCTGCGTCGCAATCCCCGTCGGACACGTGTTCAAATGACACTGCCGCGCCATATCGCACCCAATCGCCACCAGCACCGACGTCCCAAACGCATACTCATCCGCGCCCAGCAGCGCCGCGATCAGCACATCCTGCGCCGTCGCCAGCCCTCCATCGGTCCGCAGCCGCACCCGCCCGCGCATGCCATTGGCAATCAGCACCTGCTGCGCTTCGGCCAACCCCAGCTCCCACGGATTGCCCGCGTACTTGATGCTCGACAGAGCCGCCGCGCCCGTGCCGCCCGTGTTCCCCGCGATCACGATAAAGTCCGCATAGGCCTTTGCCACGCCCGCCGCAACCGTTCCCACGCCGCAACTCGACACCAACTTGACGCCGACGGCAGCCCGCGGATTCACCCGCTTCAAGTCGTAGATCAGCTGCGCCAGGTCCTCGATCGAGTAAATGTCATGATGCGGCGGCGGCGAAATCAACGACACGCCCGGCTGCGCATGGCGCAACCGCGCAATCAGCCCCGAAACCTTGTGCCCCGGCAGCTGCCCGCCCTCGCCCGGCTTCGCCCCCTGCGCCACCTTGATCTCGATCTCTTCGGCATGCGCTAAGTACTCCGCCGTCACACCAAATCGCCCCGATGCCACCTGCTTCACGCGGTTATTCCGCATCATTGGCCTCTCCGGAGCAGCCTCCACCAGCTCCGCCACTGCCGTACCTCCCATGCTCTGCATGGCTGCGGAGCCACCCCCTGAGACGGGCGCCGCGACCCGCGGCGCAACCTTGTACACTTCGCGATCCTCCCCGCCCTCGCCCGTATTCGACCGCGCCCCCAGCATGTTCATCGCGATGGTCACGCACGTATGCGCCTCCGGGCTCAGCGAGCCAAGCGACATCGCGCTCGCGCAGAAACGCTTCATCAGTCCGGTCGCCGGCTCCACGTCTGCCAGCGAAACCTCCGGACCGGCAGGACGAATCGCCAGCAAATCCCGCAGGTATGAGGGCTCCCGCGCAATCAAATCCTGCGTAAATATCTGAAATGCTGCCGCCGCATCCGGAGGCGCCACCCCGGCCCGTGTGCTTCCCACCGTCGTCTGCAGCGCCTTCACATTGCCCGGCTGCCACGTATGCGGCTCGCTCACGTCCGCCTTACGAAACCGAACCCAGCCATAATCCGGAAGCTCCACCGCCTCACCGGAAGTACCTTCCCAGCAAACCCGCACCGAGCGCTCCAGCTCCGCAAAGCCAATCCCCGACAACGGCGCCGGCGTCCCCCGGAAGCACCGCTCCACCACCGTCTTGTGCAGCCCCAGGATGTCGAACAAATGCGCCCCGCGATAGCTGTCCACCACGGAAATCCCCATCTTCGACATCACCTTCGCCAACCCAGCGTCGAACGACTTGAGCATCTTCCGCTCCGCCACCGCCGGCTCCAGCCCGCCCAGTGACCGCCCCGTCTCAAGCGCCAGCCACGGACACACCGCACCCGCCCCGTACCCGATCAGCACCGCCGCATGGTGGATATCACGGCAATCCCCTGCCTCGACCGCCAGCCCCACCATGGCGCGCAACCCGCACTCCACCAGCGCCTGGTTCACCGTGCCAACCGCCATCGCCATCGGAATCGGCACAGAACCCGCCGCCACATCCCGGTCCGTCATCAGCAAAATTCTCGCCCCGCCGCGCACCAGTGCGCACGCCCGCGCGCACACCGCATCCAATCCAGCAAGCAGCGTCTCAGCCGTTGGAAACACGCAGGCCAGTTCCGCCACCGGCAGTTCCTCCGCATGCGGATGCTCGCCCCTCCGTAGGGCCTCCACCTGCGCCAGCGAAAGGTACGGCGAGTCCAGCGACACGCCCGAGAGCGGCGCATTCTTATTGAGCAGATGCGGCCACGGCCCCAGCCGCGTATGCAACGACACCACGCACGACTCGCGCAAGGGATCGATCGCCGGGTTGGTCACCTGCGCAAACCGCTGCCGGAAGAACGCATACACCGGCCGCGGCGCGCGCGCCAGAAACGCCAGCGGCGTATCATCGCCCATCGACCAGACCCCGTCCTTGCCCTCCGCTGCCATCGGCTTCAAGATCATGTTCACGTCTTCGCGCGTGTATCCAAACCCGCGCTGCGCCTCTTTTAGTTCATCGGCAGCGATCGCCTGATTCTTTAGCTCCGGAGCGAAAGAAATTTTCTCAATCAACGTCGCGTACGTCGCGCCCGTGTCGAATACGCTCAGCAGTTCCTCATCCTGATAGATCCGCTGGTCAACCAAATCCACCACCAGCATCTGCCCCGGCCCCAGCCTCCCGCTCTGCGTGATCTCCGCCGGATCAAGATCCACCAACCCAGCCTCCGAACCCGCAACCACCAGCCCGCCATCGGTAATCGCAAACCGGCTTGGCCGCAGCCCATTGCGGTCGAGCGCCGCGCCCACCACGCAGCCATCCGAAAACGCAATCGCCGCCGGGCCATCCCACGGCTCGACGCAATCCGCGTGATAGCGCAAAAACGTCGACTCCCGGTCCGCGCTCACCGCCGGCGGCAGCAGCATCCGCACCGCCTCCGAGAGCGACCGCCCATTGTTCGAGATCAGCTCCACCGCCTCGTCGAGCGACGTCGAATCCGTGCCGCCCGCCGTCATCACCGGCTTGCACTCCGCCGGCAGCGTCGCATCCCGAGCCGCCATCCGCGCCCGGTTGCCCCACACCGTGTTGATCTCACCGTTATGCGCCAGCGTCCGCGCCGGCTGCGCACGGTTCCACGAGGGAGCGGTGTTGGTCGCATAGCGCTGATGAAAGATCGCAAAATTCGACGCGTAGCTCTCCTCCGCCAGGTCCGGATAAAACGTGCTCAGCAGCGTCCCCGAACACATGGCCTTGTACACCAGCGTGCGCGTCGAGAGCGAGCAAAGATACCCCTGCACCTCACCCGCCTCATGCCGTCGCTCGAAGTCCTTCCGCGCCAGGTAAAGCCGCCGCTCCAACCCTTTATGCTTGTCCTTCGCGTCGCCTTGGGTGTCGGCCACCAGCACCTGCCGGATGCGCGGCATGGCACTCAACGCAATCTCCCCCAGCGCCTCGGGCCGTGTCGGCACCTCACGCCACCCCAGCACCTCCATTCCCTGCGCTCGCAGGCACCCTTCAAGCACAGCCTCCGCCCGCGTCTCACCCTGCGGCAGAAACAGCATGCCCACCCCCAGCCGGCGTTCCGGATCAAGCGTCACCCCCGCCGACGTTAGCAGCAGCTCCCGCGGCACCGCGGTCATCACGCCCACTCCGTCCGAGCTCTTGCCATCGGCTGCCGTCGCGCCGCGATGCGCCAGCCGGGCCAGCGCCGTCAGCGCCAGTTCGACAATCCTGTGCGTCGCGCCGCCCGCGACCGTTGCCACAAATCCGACCCCGCACGAGTCGATCTCAAAGCGTGCATCAAGCAGCGACGGACCCGCGCTCTCAGGGTGCAAAGCTGACAAACCATCGCGACGGGAAGTGGAGGGATTGATTTCCATGATTCACTATAACTTCGCTCTATTTCGAGTGCGCGTACGGCCTTGTAAAATCTGCAAACCCATCCGCCCGCAAGCCCATCCTGTTTGTCGCGTGAAAGCACGGAGAGAACGCTTGACAATCTCGATGTGCATATTTATACATAATGATGTATTTTTATGCAATTGCATTCGCCTGAGCTTTCCGCATGAAGCAGCAACGCCACGCCACAATCCGCGACATCCTCGATCGCACCCCGGTGGCGAACCAGGACGACCTGCGCCGCAAGCTTGCCCAGCGCGGCGTCCACGTCACCCAGGCGACACTCTCGCGCGACGTGCATGAGCTTCACCTCTACAAAGGCCCGCAGGGCTACTCGGTCGCGGTCGCCGAAGAGGAAGACAGCGGTCTGCCCGGCATCCGCGACGTACTCTCGAGCTTCGGGCTCGAGGTCCGCCAGGCCATGAACCAGCTCGTCCTCATCACCGCCACCGGCAGCGCGCAGCTTGTCGCCGCCGGCATCGACTACGAAGACTGGCCGGAGGTCGTCGGCACCATCGCCGGCGACGATACCGTGCTCATCATCTGCCCGGATGAAAAGCAGGCCCGCGTACTGAAAGCTAGAATCGAGGGCTACCTTGGCTGACCCGCGCACTGTCCGCACCGCTGTCGCCGGCGTCGGCGGATACTCCGGTGGCGAGCTCGCCCGCCTGCTGTTGGCCCACCCGCGCCTTCAGGACGCTCCTCCCCTTTTCCTCGGCCGCGTCGCCGATGAGTCCTCGACCGGCAGCGTTCCGCTCGAGCAGCTTCAACCCCAGCTCGCCCTTGGGCGCGGCCAAATCCTGCCCCCGGTACACGCCTTCAGCTGGAACCTCATCGAGGACGCCGGCATCGACGTCGTCTTTCTCGCCCTGCCGCACGAAACCTCGCGCGAGTGGGCTCCAGCCTGGCTTGCCCGCGGCATCAAGGTCATCGACCTCAGCGGTGCCTGGCGCCTCCACGACGCCACCAACCGCGCCGTCTACAAGCTCACCGACGCCGACCCCGCGCTCGCCGACCAGCTCCAGGCCGAGGCCGTCTTTGGCGCGCCCGAGCTCCATCGCGAGCAGATCGCCACAGCCCGCCTGGTCGCCAACCCCGGCTGTTACTCCACCTCCATCATCCTCGCCCTCGCGCCGCTCCTCCGCGCCGGCCTCGTCGACGTCGACCACGGCATCATCTGCGACTCGAAAAGCGGCGTCAGCGGCGCCGGCAAAAAAGCCACCGAGAAGACCCACTTCATGTACGCCGCAGACAATCTCTCCGCCTACTCCGTCTTCGGTCATCGCCATACCGGCGAGCTGCTCGAGCAGCTCCAACTCACCTCCGCCCAGATCCAGTTCACCCCGCACCTGCTGCCTATCCCACGCGGCATCCTGTCCACAATTTACCTTCGCTTCACCGCGCCACAGCAGCCCGAGGCAATCGAGCAGGCTCTCCGCGACTTCTACCGCACCAGCCCCATGGTGCGCATCCACCCCACGCCGAACCTCCCGCAGATCCAGCACGTCGCGCACACCAACTTCTGCGACATCGGCTTCCAACTCGCCCCCGATCGCAAACGTCTGATCCTCGTCAGCTGCCTCGACAATCTGCTCAAAGGAGCCTCCGGCCAGGCGGTCCAAAATATGAATCTCATGTACGGTTTCAACGAAGAGGAGGGCCTCTAAGTGAAGTTCGTCGTCAAACTCGGCGGAGCAGCCCTTGAAGAGCCCAAGCTTCTCCAGCTCTGCGCCAAAGCCATCTTCGACCTCGTCTCGGACGGCAACCAGGTTGCGGTCGTCCACGGCGGCGGCGTCCAGCTCACCCGCACCCTCGCCCAAATGGGCAAGAAAAGCGAATTCATCTCCGGCCTCCGCGTCACCGATGCTGAGACCCGCGACGCCGCCCTCATGGTCCTCGCCGGCCGCGTCAACAAAGGGCTCGTCGCCTCGCTCGGCCAGGTCGGCCAGTCCGCCATGGGTCTTTCCGGCGGCGACGGCCACGTCTTCCGCGCACGCAAAAAGAAGACCAACCCCGACCTCGGCTTTGTCGGCGAGATCGCCGCGACCGACCCGCGCTGGCTCGAAGCCATCTGGAAGATGGGTGCCGTGCCCGTCATCTCGTCCATCGCCCTCGGCTTTGACGGCGAGTACTACAACATCAACGCCGACGAGATGGCCTCCGCCTGCGCCATCTGCACCCACGCCGACGCCCTCGTCTTCCTCACCGACGTCCCCGGAGTCAAAGGCGCCGACGGCGAAGTCATGCGCTGGCTCTCGCTCGCCCAAGTCGCCGAACTCGAGAAGACCGCCGTCATCACCGGCGGCATGCTGCCCAAGCTCAACGCCTGCCGCGATGCCCTGACCCACGGCGTCAAGCGCGTGCGCATCCTGCCCGCCGAGGCCGCCGCGTCGCTCCCCGATCTCTGCACAACCCGCGTCAACTTTGGTACGGAGGTAATGGTCGCATGACGAAACTGGAATCCATTCAGGCCGCCGAAAAACAGCTACTCCTGAATACCTACGAACGCAACCCCATCCTGTTTGTCTCAGGCCACGGCGTCTATCTCACCGACGAACAGGGCCGCGACTTCCTCGACCTGCTCAGCGGCATCGGCGTCTCGGCCCTCGGCTACGGACACCCGGTCATCGAGCAGGCCCTCGTCGCCCAGTCGCGCCAGCTCCTCCATACCTCGAACCTCTTCTTCCACGAGCGCACCGCCGAACTCGCCCTGCGCCTCACTGAAATCAGCGGCCTCGACCGCGTCTTCCTCTGCAACAGCGGCACCGAGGCCTGGGAGGCCGCACTCAAGCTCGCCCGCGCCCACGCCGCCTCCACCCACACCCACGGCGGCACCCTCGGCACCCGCTTCCTAGCCCTCGAGCACAGCTTCCACGGCCGCACCATGGGCTCTGTCGCCACCACCCAGAAGCTCGCCTACCGCGCTCCCTTCGCGCCCGTCATGCCAGACGTGGACTTCGTCCGCTTCAACGACGTCGACGACCTCCGCGCCAAGTTCACCGCCGGCTCCGGAACCGACGTCTGCGCCATCCTCATCGAGCCCATCCAGGGCGAGGGCGGCATCCACCCCGTCTCCCCCGAGTTCTTCCTGGCCGCCCGCCAGCTCTGCGACTCCACCGGCGCCCTCCTCATCGCCGACGAGATCCAGTGCGGCTTCGGACGCACCGGCAAGTGGTTCGGCTTCCAGCACTTTAACGCGCAGCCCGACGTCATCACCGTCGCCAAGCCGCTCGCCGGAGGCCTGCCCATCGGCGCCATGCTCTCGACAGAGCGCGCCGCGGCAGCCATCACCCCCGGCATGCACGGAACCACCTTCGGCGGCGGCCCCCTCGCCTGCGCCGTCGCCATCGCCGTCATCGACGAGATGAAGCGCAGCCACATCCTGGAACACGTAGCGGAAGTAGGCGCCTACTTCCGCGAGCAACTCACCACCCTCGCCCAGAAGCACTCCTGCATCCGCGAAGTGCGCGGCCTCGGCCTCATGATCGGCGTCGAGCTCGACTCCGCCGACCTGGCCAAGTCCATCCTCGCCGCGATGCTCGACCGCCAGATCATCCTCAACCGCACCAGCGACACCGTCCTGCGCTTCCTGCCGCCCTACATCCTCGAGCGCTCGCACGTCGACACCGCCATCGCCGCGCTCGACGACCTCCTCACCCTGAACGCCGTTCCCGCCGGCCACATCGCCAGCCAGCCCGCCCCCGGAGCCGAATTCCATGAGTAGCCATCCCGTCCTCACCTCGCAAGCCGCCACCCTCGGCCCCCTGTCCGACTCCGCCTTTGAAGCTGCCACCCGCGAGCTCCAGGGCCGCGACCTCTGCTCCATCGCCGACCTCACCGTCCAGGAGATGGCCGCCATCATGGAGCTCGGCCACACCGTGAAGGCCAGCCCTGCCAGCTTCCGCCACGCGCTCGACGCCCGCCAGATGGTGCTCTTCTTCGAGAAGGCCTCGCTCCGCACCCGCCTCACCTTCGAGGCCGCCATCAACACCCTCGGCGGCAACGCCATCTTCGTCGACCAGACCCAGTCCCCGCTCGGCGAGCGCGAGTCCCTCCCCGACATGGCCCACAACGTCGAGCGCTGGATGTCCGTCATGGTCCTCCGCACCTACTCGCACGACACCATCACCGAGATGGCCGCCTGCTCGCGCGTCCCCGTCATCAACGCGCTCTCCGACCTCGAACACCCCTGCCAGGCCCTGGCCGACTTCCTCACCCTCGAGGAGCGCTTCGGCACCGCGCAGGGCCTCCACTTCACCTATGTCGGCGACGGCAACAACGTTTGCCACTCGCTCATGCTCACCGCCGCCCAGCTAGGCGCGCACTGCTCGGTCGCGACCCCCAAAGCCTTCGCGCCCAAGCTCGAGATCACCCACAAGGCCATCGAGATCGCCGAGCACACCGGCGGCAGCATCGCCTTCCACACCGACCCCATCAAGGCCGTCACCGGGGCCGACGCCGTCTACACCGACGTCTGCACCTCCATGGGCTTTGAGCACGAGGCCACCCGCCGCGCCCCCATCTTCAAGCCCTACCAGGTCAACGAAGCCCTGATGTCCCACGCCGAGCCGCACGCCGTCTTCATGCACTGCCTGCCGGCCCACCGCAACGCGGAGGTGACGGATGCGGTGCTCGACGGCCCGCAATCAGTGGTTTTCGAGCAAGCCGAAAACCGCCTCCACGCCCAGAAAGCCATTCTCCTCACCCTCCTCGGCGGAGCCAAGCGCCTCCCGGATACTCCCGCCCGCCACCGCGTCTAGCCTTCCGCTGTTTGTCCTCTGCGACCTTCGCGCAACCTTCGCGTCCTCTGCGCTTCCTTCTTTATCCGTTCTGTCTAGTCTTCAAAGCTTCCGCAATCAAGCGAACTGCAAATGTCGATCATCCGCTCATCTCGGTTCGCGAAGAGGTCACTGCTAGCTGGCAGCTTGTTGTCAGCTTTGTTACTGAATGCATGTCAATACTTTCCCGAGTCGTCGTTCACCTTAGCGAGTCATTCAAGATTACCTAAATGGATCACACTTCCTCCAAGACTCACACGCGACACTGCTTTGGTCACGATGGACTATTACGTTATCCCGCGGAGCTACGCGAGGTTCACCTTGCGAGACAAGAAGGACTCGGTGCTTGCAAAGGCAAACGGCGACACAAAGTGTCAACCGGGTTTTCAGTTGAAACATCCTCCACAGGGTTTTCCGCCTGGTTATCCAAGCTTTGTACCAATCACTGTCAACGGTGTTACCGAGATTATCGAACATAGAAAGATGGAGCCAATCTTTTATGTAACGGATGACCCTGATGTTTGGAAGCAATACCGAGAATTTGGCTGCAGTAAATGAATCACGCAGCGTCCATTCCTGAACCCTTCTCATCCTGCTAAGTACAATCAGCCCGAATCGATACTGAGGCCTGCTCTAGAATGTCCGTCATCCTTGAATCCCTTCCCCTCCAACAACGCGTGGGCATAGCCTTCTCCGGCGGCCTCGACACCTCCGCCGCCCTGCACTGGATGAAGCAGAAGGGCGCGATCCCCTACGCCTACACCGCCAACCTAGGCCAGCCCGACGAATCCGACTACGAAGCCATCCCCCGCAAGGCCCTCGAGTACGGCGCCGAAAAAGCCCGCCTCATCGACTGCCGCCCGCAGCTCGTCCGCGAAGGCCTCGCTGCGCTCCAGTCCGGAGCCTTCCACATCTCGACCGCCGGCGTCACCTACTTCAACACGACCCCCATCGGCCGCGCCGTCACTGGGACCATGCTCGTCACGGCGATGAAGGAAGACGACGTCAACATCTGGGGCGACGGCTCCACCTACAAGGGCAACGACATCGAGCGCTTCTACCGCTACGGCCTCCTCGTCAACCCCGCGCTCAAGGTCTACAAGCCCTGGCTCGACACCCGGTTCATCGACGAACTAGGCGGCCGCAAGGAGATGTCCGAGTTCCTCATCCGCTCCGGCTTCGACTACAAAATGTCCACCGAGAAGGCCTACTCCACCGACTCCAACCTCCTCGGCGCCACCCACGAAGCCAAGGACCTCGAGCTCCTCTCGACCTCCATGAAGATCGTCGCCCCCATCATGGGCGTCCCCTTCTGGCGCTCAGACGTCGAAGTCCAACCCGAAGAAGTCACCGTCCGCTTTGAAGAAGGCTTTCCCGTAGCCCTCAACGGCACTGAATACCCCGACCCCGTAGCCCTCCTGCTTGCAGCCAACACCCTCGGCGGCCGTCACGGCCTCGGCATGAGCGACCAGATCGAAAACCGCATCATCGAAGCCAAGTCCCGCGGCATCTACGAGGCCCCCGGCCTCGCCCTCCTCTTCCTCGCCTACGAGCGCCTCCTCACCGGCATCCACAACGAGGACACCCTCGAGCAGTACCGCGACTCCGGCCGCAAGCTAGGCCGCCTCCTCTACCAGGGCCGCTGGTTCGATCCGCAAGCCATCATGCTCCGCGAAGCCGCCCAGCGCTGGGTCGCCAAGCCCGTCACCGGCACCGTCACCGTCGAGCTCCGCCGCGGCAACGACTACACCATCCTAGCTACCGACTCACCCAACCTAACCTTCCATCCAGACCGCCTCTCCATGGAGAAAACCGAGTCCACCTTCAGCCCCCGAGACCGCATCGGCCAGCTCACCATGCGCAATCTCGATATCACTGACACCCGAGCCAAACTCATGACCTACGCCCAAACCGGCCTACTCACCCTGAGCCAAGGCACCCAAATGCCCAAACTAACCAGCACCACCGACCAGGATTAAACCCTCTCTTGGCCAACAAAAGAAATAGATGAGCACCCGCCTAAATCACCGCAATGCCTTTAGGCCAATCCAAAACCCGGAAGGGCACGGCTTCAGCCGTGCCACCACTTTCCCATGACCCGACCCCGATCCTGAGCGGGGGTCCCTCGCTGCCTCCCCGCGAGGGACCCTCGACGAAGGACACACGCTCTATCAGTACATGACTACGATGCCGACCAGCCCCAATTCCCGGAATCAAATCCCTAAGGCGTCGTCTACTCATTCTCCATTTCTTCCAAGCAGTCTTTTTCTGGCCCTCCGGCAGCACGCGTTATCCAGGCTTGACCTCTGGATAAGACTCATGCGTTGGACAAGCCTGCTCGCTTGCCCCTGCTTGATAGTCATGTCCTCGCTAACAACTCTATCGACGCGCCAGTTCATAAAGACCTGTGTAAGTACCGAAGGAAAGATAATCGGGTTTATGCCAAAAGACCAAGGTGAGGACGGTCTCATTTTTGCGCCAGTCGTCGCCTTCGATGCTCCTAACAGCAAACACTTTGAGGTGACTTCTACAACGAGGACCAGTAGTCCTGAATTTTCGGTAGGTCAAAGTGTCACCGTTCTATACCAGTCGTCAGATCCTGCCTACGCCCGCATTTCATCGTTCTGGCAACTCTGGACAGTGCCCATCACCTGCGGAGCTCTTGGACTTTTCTTTGGAGTCTTAGGATACGTGCTTCTCCGCATAGAACGCTGGCGGGATCGTCGTGGCGAGTTCCGTCTCGCTCAGGCCCCTAGCAATCCAAACAATTTAAGAGCTGACCTCCTATGACAAACACCCAACCCACCAAAATGTGGTCCGGCCGCTTCCGCGAGCCCCTCAACCCAGCCTTCGAGTCCTGGCAGCGGTCCTTCCCCTTCGACGTCCGTCTCCTCACCCACGAGATCGCCGCCTCGAAAGCCCACGCTCAGGCCATCGCCGCCGCCAACATTCTCACTCCAGCCGAGCTCGCCCAGATGCTCGAAGGCCTCGACGGCGTCGTCCCCCTCTCCCTCCGCGAGGGAGCCCAGCTCACCAACGCCGACCTCCTCGCCGAAGCCTACCGCACGCACATGCCCGGCACCGGCTTCAAAATCAGCGCGTCCGACGCCATGGTAGCCCTCAACCCCCACGCCGAGGACATCCACCACTTCGTCGAGCTCCAGCTCACCAAGCTCCTCGGCCCCCTCGCCCTCAAGCTCCACACCGGCCGCAGCCGCAACGAGCAGATCGCCACCGACATGCGCCTCTTCGTGCGTGACGCCATCGACCAGATCCTAGCCGGCCTCCGCAGTTGGTCCGAAGCCCTGCTCGACTTGGCCGAGCAGTCCGGCGAAGCCGTCATGCCCAGCTACACCCACCTCCAGCGCGCCGAGCCGGTCCTGATCGCCCACTGGTTGTTGGCCTACGTCGCCATGCTCGACCGCGACCTCTCCCGCTTCACCGACGCCCGCGAACGCATGAACTTCTGCCCACTCGGTTCCGGAGCTATCGCCGGAGCCACCCTCGCGCTCGACCGGCACATCGCCGCCCGCGCCCTGAACTTCACCGCTCCCACACCCAACTCCATCGACGCGACCTCCGACCGCGATTTCATGCTCGACTTCACCCAGGCCTGCTCCACCCTCGGCCTGCACATCTCCCGCTTCGCCGAAGAGCTTACCCTCCACGCCACCGCCGAATTCGGCTTCCTCGATCTCCCCGAAGCTTTCTCGACCGGCTCCTCCGCCATGCCGCAGAAAAAAAACCCCGACCTCACCGAGCTCATCCGCGGCAAATCCGGGCGTCTGCTCGGAAGCGCCGTCACCCTCGCAACCCTCATCAAAGGCCTCCCGCTCGCCTACAACAAGGACCTCCAGGAAGGCCAGGAGCCCGTCTTCGACGCCGCCGACACCACCACCGGCATGCTCGCTCTCCTTCCCGACTTCACCCGCGCTCTCCGCTTCCGCAGCGCCGTCCAGAAGTCCGCCGCCGAGACCGGCTACCTCAACGCGATGGCCGCCGCCACCTATCTCTCGAATAAGGGCGTTCCCTTCCGCAAAGCCCACGAGATCATCGGCCACGCGGTCCGCCTCGGCCTTGAGTCCAACCGCGAACTCGCCGCCCTCACCCTGCCCGAACTCCAGCAGCTCAGCCCCGATTTCGCGGCAGATTTCTACGCCGCCATCACGCTTGAAGCCACCCTCGACTGCCATGATGTCGTCGGCGGCACCGCCCGCACGAGAGTGGCAGAAGCTCTACTAGCGGCGCGCGCCAGAGTGGCGTTTAATAGCTGAAGGGAGATCGTCTTGGCCAGTACGTTCAGCGTAGTTCCAGAGATCAGCGACTCAACCTCGACCTCCTCCTCGAGGCCCCGCGTCGGCGGAGCCATCGTCCGCCAGGCAAAACTCCAGGACGCCGTTCACCTCTTCGAGCTCGTCAACTCCCTCTCCGGCGACGGCACGCTGCTCCGCCGCAACTACGCCGAGATCTGCGAGAACGTCCGCGACTTCCTCATCGCCGAATCCGAGGCCGGCATCTTTCTCGGCTGCGGCGCCCTCCACCTCTACGGCCCCCACCTCGCCGAGGTCCGCTCCATCGTCGTCAAGCCCGAAGCCAAGGGCCAGGGCGCCGGCGGCAAGCTCCTCCGCGCGCTGCTCACAGAAGCCGACTACCAGGGCGTCGCCAGCGTCTGCCTCTTCACCCGCATCCCGGACTTCTTCTTCCACTTCGGCTTCCGCGTCTCCGACCGCACCGCGCTGCCCGACAAGATCTACAAGGACTGCCAGACCTGCCCGCGCCTCTATGCCTGCGACGAGGTCGCCATGGTGCGCGGCCCGCTCCCCCGCATCGCCGTGCTCGGCCCGACCAAGTTCCCCGAGCCCGAGCTCGTCAAGCTGCAGACCACCGTTCTGTCCCCACCGGCCAAGATTCTTTGAGCATGTCGTGTTCCTCGTGAGCATGGCTTGTTCTTGTCATCTCTTGTTCATGCCGCATAGGAACGTAGAGGTGGATCAGACCTTACTAAGGCGCACTACTTTCCCGTGCAGTTTTAAGGAGTAGTTCCTTCTTCTAGACAATAGAATGTCGTACTCATTCTCCTTTGCTACTGCACAGCATGAGACGATTCTCCGTTGATGGATAGCTCGTTCTACCCAATTTGTCATCCCTAGAAGAGGCGGAGGGTTTGCTTTTATGTTTCAGGACAGCTATAGCAGTAGAAAAATGGTCTCAGCGATTTGCTCTTATTCGTAAGCCATTCTGACAAAGCCACAATCTCCATAGTTGCCCTTGCCTGCGTACCGCAAAGCATCAGGCGCTTGCCAAGCTGCCCTTCGCTACCTTGACCCGCAACCTTTATCAGCGCAGCATAATGGCGAGCTGGATGAGAGAGTGCGTCTAGGCTTAGCCGATCTTGCTAATTCAAGTAAAAATGACTAAGTGACAAGAAATTACGGGATCTATGCAACCGCGAAACCATCTTTCTTGAGATATAGCTCGTTCTACACCAGGTGTTATCCTTCGCCCTTAGGTTAAGGATCTGCTTTTTGAGTTTCAGCACAGCTTCAGCGAAGGAGAATGGTCTGAACACGAACAACGACAGAGTTTCTGGTTTGCCAGAACGACAACTTGCCAAGTAAGTGTAGGAGAAAAGCTAACTTGGCCTAACTAGCTATTTCACTCCAGACGCCGTCATTCTAGAAGAGCCAAGTCATCCAAACTTCGCAAATAGCATGAAGACCAAAGCATTTGGTGACACCCAGACGGAAAATCGAGGGGTACTGCCGTCCTACTCTACCAAGCGTGATAGAAGCCGCTCTGTTCTCCTATATGAACCTCTGTCTCAAACAACGCACCGAGCCTCTCCGTTGTGAGCAGCTCTGAACGGCTCCCATCCGCAACGACCCGCCCTTGCTGCATCAGCAGCACGCGATCCATCGCCGGAATAATATCCGCCACCTGATGCGTGATCAGCAGCATCGTCGTCCCCGCTTCGGCCAGCTGCATCAGCAGCTCCCGCAGTGTTCGCTGCGCCTGCAAGTCGAGCGCGTTCGACGGCTCATCGAGCAGCAGACACCCCGAAGACGCTACCAGCGCCCGCCCAATCAGGATCCGCCGCTGCTGCCCGGCCGACATCTCGCCAAACAGCTTCTCCGCCAGCGCCTCGCCGCCGACCACCGTCAGCATCGCCTCCGCGCGATCCCGCATCTCGGAGCTGATCTCCAGGTTCGGCCACAGCGTGGAGCTTGAAAAAAAACCCGTCAGGATCGCCTCGCGCCCCGTAATTTTCAGCATCGGCCTGCCCGGAATCTCGTTCTGGACCACGCCCAGCCGCTTCTTCAGCTCGGTCAAATCCCAACGCTCGCGGCCAAACAGGCGCACCCTGGTCTCCGGTTTCGCCAGCGGATACAGCTCGCACGTCATCGTCTTTAGCAGCGTCGACTTGCCGCAGCCGTTCGGCCCCAGCAAAGCCACCTGCTCCCCAGCCGAGATCGTGAGGTCAACATCCTCTAGCACCACCCGCTCGCCGCGCACCACCGACACACGCTCCAGCTCGACGAAGAATTCACGCATACGCTGACGGCCAATCCATCGGCTGCTCAAGCCGCCTCTCCAGGATCTTTTCGGCCGGGTCAAACCCCGGAATCTGCTGCAGCCACAACGCTTTCGGATCGTAAGCCGCTTCCGGAATCAGCCCAATCAGCTCCCCGTCCGCGATCACCGTGCCATGTTCCTGCGCAAGCCGCCGCACCGCTGCATGCACCTCCGGCATCGGCGTACGCAGAAAACTGGTTACGTTCATCGTCACCTGCGGTCGCCCGTTGGCCAGCACGCCAAGCGCCTTTACCCCCGGCATCCCGCCTCCCTGCATCCCTCCAGAAGACCCGCGCAAATCCCGCGCAATCGCCCGCGCATGCGAGATGTCCGCTGAGGGCGCCAGGTAGATGTTGTACGCAATCAGGAACTCCCGCGCCCCCACCGCGCTCGCCCCAGCCGAAGCATGCAGCTCCGGCCCACCCACATCCGGACGCCGCGACGAATCCTTCAGCACCGCCTCGCGCAGGCCCTCAAACTGCCCCCGCCGCACATCTTCAAGCAGCACCCGGTCCGGCCTTCCCGCCGCCGCGCCGTAGAAGTACACCGGCACCCCGAATCGCCGCCAGATCTGCAACCCCGCCTGCCGCGCAAGCGTCGCCGCATCCGCCAGCGAAATCCCAGACACCGGCACAAACGGAATCACGTCCGCCGCCCCAATTCGCGGATGCACCCCCGCCTGCGCCGTCAGATCAATCAGCTGCGCCGCCTTGCCCGCAGCCAGCGTAGCCGCCTCCACCACCGCCACCGGGTTGCCGGCGATCGTCACCACCGAGCGATTATGGTCGCCGTCCAGCGAGTAGTCCAGCAGTTGCACCCCTTCAACGCGCATCGAGGCGACGATCTGGCGCACAATCCCGGAACTCATCCCCTCCGAAAAGTTCGGAACACACTCGAGAATAGGCTCAGAAGCCATAGTACGTTTCTACTTCCACCAGCTATAGCCGACCGTAAACTGCAAGCTGGCATTGACACCCGGGTTCCGGTCGCCCAGCGAGGCCGACGAGATATGTTCGCCGTTCGCGCTGAAATCGATGGAGCGATCAGGCCTCAGAAAGTAATGAAAGCCCACGCCGCCCTGCGGGGTAAAGTTCCACACGCTGGTCTCGCCGTTCGGCCCATTCTCCGTGTAGTTCGTCGTGTCGGTGTTGCCGTATGAAGGGTACTTGTGGTTCGTCCACAGCAGCCCGCCCGCAGCCTGGGCCCACGGCGTGAGCCGTCCATGCCGCGCGAAATTCCAACGCAGAATAATCGGCGTTACGGTCACGCCATGAAATGTGCCGCCCACGTTGTACGGCTGCGAACACGAAAGCACCGCCGTCCCCGACACCTGCTGGCAGCTCACCCGCGGAAACACCGGCGTGAACGACTCCCAGTACGGGAACAGCTCCACCGCATACTCGAAGTTTCCGCGCAGAAGCCCGCCGCCGAAGTTGTTGGTCAGCACCCGGCCCGCATGGACGCCGGCCTGGAGAAACTTGAACCCGTCACGGCCATCGGTCACCCCGACGCCACCCTGGACAACCGCCCCGACCTCCCACGGCTGCCGCAAAGAGGCTGACTCCAGCGGATTCCCGAGAACGCCCTGCTGCGCCGGCGCGCTCACCACCATCAAGACAAATGCTGATACAGCAAAGAAGATCTTCACTGGGTCAGCCGGCCATCTGGGCTTCATCGAAGTCGAAGTTCGAGTACACGTTCTGCGTATCGTCGAGGTCTTCGATCGTCTCGAGCAGACGCATCATGGCATTGGCCTGCGACCCCTCAAGCTTCGTATACGTGCTGGCGATTTTCGTCACCTCGGCCGTCTCGGTCTTGATCTTGGCCGCCTTTAGAGCATCGCCAACAGCCTCAAAGTCCTTCGGGTCGCTAAGAATCTCCCAGTACTCGCCCTCATCGTTCAGGTCTTCGGCGCCCGACTCAAGCACAATCTCCATCAGCTTGTCTTCGTCGGCCGCGTCCTTCTCAATCGAAAACACGCCCTTTTTCGAGAACATCCACGACACGGCGCCTTCCGCACCCAGGTTGCCGCCGTTCTTCGAAAACGCGTGCCGAATCTCGCTCACCGCGCGGTTCTTATTATCCGTCAACACGTCGACGATGATCGCCACGCCGCCCGGCCCGTACCCCTCATACGTGATCTCGTCATACGAAAGCCCTTCGAGCTCGCCGGTCCCGCGCTGAACCGCGCGCTTGATATTGTCCGCCGGCATGTTCTCCGCCTTGGCGGCCAGGATCGCCGTGCGCAGCCGCGGATTGCCATCCGGGTCCCCTCCGCCCGACTTGGCGGCAATGGTAATTTCCTTGATCAGGCGCGTGAAAACCTTACCGCGCTTGGCATCGGCGGCACCCTTCTTATGTTTAATGGTCGCCCATTTACTGTGGCCGGACATGTTCTACCTCTGACGAGAAATGGCGCGGGGCAAGGCTCACGCGACTTCCGGATTTTAGCAGGTACAAGCGATTCGGTGTGCCGACCGAATCTCGCGGCGCCGATCAGACAATCTCCGGCCCAAACAGGTCCCGCTCCGTCTCGCGCCGCCGAATCAGCCGGGCCGAAGCGCCGTCCACCAGCACCTCCGCCGGCCGCGGCCGCGTGTTGTAGTTCGAGCTCAGGCTCATGCCATAAGCTCCCGCATCCAGAATCGCCAGCAGATCGCCAGGCTTGACCGGCGGCAGCTCCCGGTCGCGCGCAAAGAAATCCCCAGACTCGCAAACCGGCCCCACCACGTCGACCGCTCGCCTCTGCGCCGCTCCGGCCTGGCGAACCGGCAAAATCTCGTGGTGAGCCTGATAGAGCGCCGGGCGGATCAGATCGTTCATGCCCGCATCCGTAATCACAAACATCTTCTCGCCATTTCTTTTGGCGTTCAATACCGTCGTCACAAGCGCGCCAGCCTGCGCCACGAGAAATCGCCCAGGCTCAAGCAGCAGATGAAGTCCGAGGCCCGCCGTCGCCGAGATCACCTGTTTCGCATAGGCGGCTACCGCAGCCGCAGGATCGAACGGCCCGTCCGTGTACTCGATCCCCAAACCACCTCCCGCATCGATGTACGAGAGACTCATCCCATCCGATTGCAGTTCACGCACTAGGCTGGCGACCCGGTCGAGCGCCGCTCCAAAGGGATCGACCGCCCGAATCTGTGACCCGATATGCACGCTCACCCCGGCCGGGACCAGCCACTTCGAGCGCGCCGCCTTGCGATACATCGCGCGCGCCGATTGAATGGCCACCCCAAACTTATGCGCGCTCAGCCCTGTAGAGATATAAGGGTGAGTCTCCGCAAATACATCCGGATTGACCCGCAGCGAAAATCGCGCGGGCAGCTGGAGCAACTCCGCCCGCGCAGCAATCAAACCAAGCTCCGCTTCGGATTCCACGTTGAACAGCAAAATGCCGGCACGCAGGGCAGCGTCGATCTCCGCAATCTGCTTGCCAACTCCAGCGAAAACGGTCTTGCCCACGGCTCGTTTGGCGGAGCGAACCACTCGCGCAAGCTCACCGCCCGAGACGATGTCAAAGCCCGCACCCTGCTCCGCCAGCAGCTTCAGCAGCGCGAGCGAGGAGTTCGCCTTCACCGCATAGCAGAGCGTGTGCGGCACATCTGCGAGCGCCTCTTGAAACAACGCAAGCCGGCCCAAAATATGCCTTTGTGAGTAGACGTACAACGGCGTCCCGTACTCCTCGGCCAGGTCCGACAGCGAACTCTGATCGCAACACAGTAGGCGTTTCCGATAAGCAAAAGGGCGCGGGTTGACGGCAGTTGCTGCGATGGTGAACTCCTCAGGAAATTCGTTTGGCAGGCAAAGACAGTCACACCGGCGAGCCCGTGCGGCTGCCAGGGGCAAGCGCGTACTGTGCCTCCGGAAGCAGCAGCCACGCCGCCACGTACACCAGAATACCGACTCCCGTGGTGAGGAACGTAAAGATCGCAAACAGGATTCGCACCACGGTAACGTCCCAGCCGTAGAAGAGCGCAATGCCGGAGCAGACCCCAGCAATTGCACGCGGATGACGCGGCCGGAGCAGCCGTCTCTGGCTTAAGCCGGTGGGCTTCTCGATAGCGACGCCGCAAAAAGAGCAAAAGTTGACCTCAGCTGTAGATGAGTGGCCGCATTGCAGACAGAACATGAAGAAATCCTCCGGACAGCAGAAGTACTCACCTTAGGCTGTCCACAAGTCTACGCAAGCCGCGAGCACGAAGTTCCATGAACACGCAAGCTGTGCGACTCTCCCGCAAATCGGACTCCTACGTGCAGCGCCATGGACAAACGACGCAGGTGCTGAACGGGCAAGCTGCCGACCGGGCAAGCACCAAAGCAAGTGTCAAGCCCGCCAAGCAGCCCAACCAAACAGGTCGTCATTCTGCCGAAGCCACAATCTCCGTAGTTGGTCCTTGCTGGTCTTTGTAGGATCGCCGCCGCACTCACCCGAATCCAGAACGAATTGTGCGTCGTTCAAGCCGGCTTAGTCGTGCTCGGTAGTCGCGTGCTCTCCCAACTGTCCCACCTTCCCTTCCAGCTTTACCGGCTACCCTGTCCTGCCAGGTCCTCTCTTCCGCAGAAGCATCCAAGCACACGTGTCGATCGCCACGATCTGCAAACCATCTGTCCAGGACCAAGCCTCGATGAAGTCCCCGCATATTGCTCGCATCTTCGTCGCAGCCCTCTTTTTTGCAACCCTCGCTCCAGGCTCCAGCAGTCCAGCCCAGCTCACTCCTCCGACTCTCCCATCGGAAAGCGCCCCGTCCTCTGGTACCTTTACCGACCCCCTCCTTCAAAGCGGCCCCGACCCGTGGGTAGTCTCGTGGAAAGGCTTCTACCTCTACTCGAACACCTCCGCCAACAATCTCACGCTGCGTAAAACCATCGACATCACCGACCTGCGTCACGCCGAGAAGAAAGTCGTCTGGACCCCCGAGCCCGGCCATCCTTGGTCGAACGAACTGTGGGCGCCCGAGCTCCACCGCTGGAACGATAAGTGGTACATCTACTTCGCCGCCGATGCCGGCGACAACGCCTCTCACCGCCTCTACGTCGTCGAAAATGAAAGTGACGATCCCCTCGAAGGAACCTGGACCCTCAAAGGCCAGGTCACCGACGTAAGCAACAAGTGGGCCATCGATCCCACCACCTTCGAGCTCCGAGGTCAGCACTACATCGTCTGGTCCGGCTGGAAGAAAGACAGGGACGGCGAGCAACGTCTCTACATTGCCCACATGAGCAATCCCTGGACAATCGACTCCAAGCGCATCGAAATCTCGAAACCCAAGTACCCGTGGGAGACGCACGGCAACCTCCCCAATCGCCACGTCAAGGTCAACGAAGGCCCCGAGTTCCTCGCCCACGGCAATAAGATGTTCCTCGTATTTTCCGCCTCCGGCTGCTGGACCGACTCTTACACCCTCGGCGCCCTCGAAGCGCCGCTCAACGCAGATCCTCTCAACAAAAAGTCCTGGACCAAGCTCGATCACCCCCTCCTTTCCACCGACCCCGCCGCCCAGGCCTTCGGCCCCGGCCACAACGGCTTCTTCCAATCCCCCGACGGCCACGAAGACTGGATCATCTACCACGCCAATCCCGCTCCCGGTGAGGGCTGCACGAACCTGCGCTCCCCGCGCATCCAGCGCTTTACCTGGGACGCGCTCGGTCGTCCAAACTTCGGCTCTCCCGCCCCCCTCGGCCAGCCACTCGAAAAACCGGCACAGGAGCAGCACAATCCTCCTCGCGATACCGCTACCCCGTAGCCACCGCTGCTCGATCCTCATGCCGGCAATCCTCGTCTCCCTCCCTTATCGGCATACTGATCGGAAACATCAGCCGTGACTCAATTTGCTACAGAACCGAATCCGCCTACACATTCACCCCGCCAACAAGCCCCCCGAAATCCAACCACCCAAGCCGCTAAACTACCCTCATGGCACGCGGTTTCTTCCTCACCTTCGAGGGCCTCGACGGCTCGGGCAAGACCACCCAGCTCCACCTCCTGGAAGCCCACCTCCGCGCCGAAGGCCGCCCCGTCGTCACCCTCCGCCAGCCTGGCGGCACCGCCCTCGGCGACCGCCTCCGCACCCTCCTCCTGGACTCCCGCACCGAAGCTCCCATCACCCCCCTCGCCGAGCTAGCCCTCATGTTCGCCGACCGCGCCCAGTCCATCGCCGAAGTCATCGAGCCCGCGCTCGCCGCCGGCTCCATCGTCCTCTGCGACCGCTACACGGACTCCTCCGAGGCCTACCAGGGTTTCGGCCGCCAGCTCGGCTCCGCCCCCATCCTCGCCCTCCACCAAACCCTCTGCCACAACCTCCAACCCGACCTCACCCTGCTCCTCATGCCCGACGCCGCCCTAGCCCGCGCCCGCATCCGAGCCCCCATTCCAGACCGCTTCGAAGCCGAACCCGACGCCTTCTACCACCGCGTCACCGCCGGCTACGAAGCCATCGCCCTCCGCGACCCCCACCGCATCCACGTCCTCCGCAGCTCCGCCTCCATCCCCGAGATCGCCGCCGAAATCGCCACCCTGGTCACCTGCCGCCTATAACCCATGTCCACCACCCTCCCCACCCTCACCCCCGCGCCCCCCACTCACCCACCCAGGCTCCGCGGCCAGTGGGTCCTCCCCCCCGGCCTCAAACACAGCCTTCCCTTCTACGCCCTCAAGCCCTGGGTCAAGCTCGGCAGCCCCATCCTCCTCTTCGAACACCTCCACCGCACCTACGGCAACATCAGCCACTACCAGTTCCTCGGCACCCCCATCGTCTTCATCAACGACCCCGACTACATCCGCGAAATCCTCGTCACCCAGGCCTCCGCCTTCGTCAAGGAGCGCACCGTCCGCCGCATGAAGATCCTCCTCGGCGAAGGCCTCATCACCTCCGACGAGCCCTTCCACATGCGCCAGCGCCGCATCGCCGCCCCCGCCTTCCATCGCCAGCGCATCGCCGCCTACGCCGACCAGATCGTCGCCAGCGCCCTCTCCGCCTCCCGCAACATCCCCACCAACACCCCCTTCGACATCGCCGCCGCCTCCATGAGCCTCTCGCTCGAAATCGTCGCCCGCACCCTCTTCGACACCGAGGTCACCGCCGACATCCTTCGCATCAACGACGAAGTCAACACCATCATGGACCTCTACAACTTCATCGTCGCCTTCCCCGCCATCGAGCGCTTCCTCCACCTCCCCATCCCCGGCATCACCCGCTTCCGCCGCGCCAAGGCCTCGCTCGATCAAGTCGTCGACCGCCTCATTCACGAAAAGCGCGCCGCCATGGACGCCGGCCTCGAGGACCGCGGCGACCTCCTCACCATGCTCCTCAGCTCCCAGGCCGAAATCCTCGACCCCGAAGGCCAGCCCACCGGCCAGTTCGAATCCATGTCCGACACCCAGGTGCGTGATGAAGTCCTCACCATCTTCCTCGCCGGCTACGAAACCGTCGCCAACGGCCTCACCTGGACCTGGTACCTCCTCTCGCAAAACCCCGAAGCCGAAGCCCGCCTCCACGCCGAGCTCGACGCCGTCCTGGGCACCCCCACCGGCTCCCGCCCCCCCACCCTCGCCGACTACCCCAACCTCCGCTACACCGAGCAGGTCTTCGCCGAATCCATGCGTCTCTTCCCTCCCGCCTGGGCCATGGGCCGCATGAGCACCCGCCCCGTCACCCTCGGCCCCTACCGCATCCCTCCCGGAGCCCACTTCTTCTTCTCCCAGTACATGATGGCTCGCACCGCCGAGTACTTCCCCGACCCCCTCCGCTTCGACCCCGACCGCTTCACCCCCGAGGCCAAGGCCGCCCGCCATAAATACACCTACTTCCCCTTCGGAGGAGGCAGCCGCCAGTGCATCGGCGAATCCTTCGCCTGGATGGAAGGCGTCTTCTCGATCGCCACCCTCGCCAGCCGTTTCCGCTTCCGCTACGCCGCCGCCACGCCGCCCGAGCCGCAAGCCAAGATCACCCTCCGCCCTAAGGGCCCTCTCCTCATGCAAGCCGAACCCCGCTAACATCCGCGAATGCTCTAAGATCATCGACGCATGCTCAGGCCCTGTTTTCTCGTCATCGACCGTGAACACTCCGGCTCCATCTCCACCCGCAAGCTGGTCATCGAGACCGCGAAGTTCAACGTCATCACCGCCTACAGCGGCACCGAAGCCCTGCAAGCGCTGGCCAAATTCCCTCGCGTCGACGGAGTGGTCCTCGATGTCGGCATCACCGACGTACCCTGCGGTGAGCTCATAAACCGGCTCAAACAGCTGCAGCCCCACCTTCCCGTCATCGCCGTAGGCAAACACGGCTGTCATGGAGCCGACCACAGCGTCGAATCCTTCGACCCAAAGAGCCTCCTCGAGCTGATCGAACGACTCCACGCCGAGCAGGCCGCCCAGATCCTCAAACAGGAAGAAGCCCTCTCCGAGCAAGCGTAGCCTCCCTTCTATTTGTGACATCCCGCAGGGATCTGCTTCTGCCTGCCGAGGTGCCGAGGTGCCGGGTGCCGGGTGCCGGGTGCCGGGTGCCCCATCCTTCCGCGCCTTTGCGGAAGAGTGGGGTATCGAGCCAAGCTCGACCGCACTCCCGTCCTGAACAGAGTTCCCACACCTGGCAATCTCTCTTTTTCTGCTATTGCCGAGGGGAATCTATTTCTGTCTCGTGATCATCATTCGCGCAAAGAATGGCTTCTGTCTCTTTGTTCTGCGTTTGTCTTTCCGTCGCGGCGCACCATCCCAAGAGTTCCATTGTCTGAGGATTGGGGAAGCAAGAGCCGTCCCCACCTGCCATCACCCCGGAAGGGCACGCGTTCACACGTGCCTCGACCGCATACGCCTCTCAACCCTTCGATGACCCAGGGCCTCGTAGACCACCGTTACGTCGAGCATGGAATACAGCTTAATCTGCCTCCTCTTTTCCGGTACCCATGCCAGGAGCTCGCTTTTGTACTCTGGAAATTTGCTTTACCTAAAGTCCCTCGCCATGAACGAGCCATACGGAAGAGATTAGGGGCGGAACGGCCTAGATGCGCTGCCAGTTGTCTTCTACCTGCTCAATCAAACGTAGATGACCGGACCTGCTTTGCATCGCTCAGGCCGACAAACCACTGTAGTTTCTCGTCGAAGATTGCTAACATTAAGACAGGGGCTGTTATGGGCATAACCAACACGTACAAAACCAGAAAAGGCTCATCCCGAGATTCTGTCTTTTCGGACCAGCAGATTCACAACGTCGCCAAGGAAGACGCGGCCTCGATTGCTCAGTGGACCCTGACCATCGCCAAGGAGCGTGGAGTCCGAGTTCGTCCAAGACCGAATGAACAATTTATCCAATCGGTTTCGCGCCTTTCTGACGGCGTTGTCGATCTTGATCCCGTGGAACAATTGCTCGTAGAGCTTGGCAGAGCTGGGGTAATCAGCGCCTTCCAAAGGGGCCTTCTTCAGGTTCGCTACCTGCGCTAGATCATTTCCCCTGTATATCAGTTGTTACTGAGATTTTTATAGGCGTTTCTCCAAAGGAAAAGGGCCACTGCACGCCCGACGCGGGAATCCAGCAAAGGGGAACAGGCTCTGGATCATGGAACTTCAAATTCTCGACCCGTTCGGGGACTACGAGACAGCAGGTTATCTGCGCAACGTCTATGGCGTGCAGGACCTGCAACTCATTGGCCATCTTGAGACAGGTGTCTTCCAGCAAGAGGTACTTGGCACAATCAGATATCTCCGTCGCGTTCCCGTTCTTCAGTACGAACACGTCTTGGAAACACACCGTCAACTATTCTTTTCCCTCTATCCTTGGGCGGGACAAGACCGGTCTGTCAATGCTCCAACGATCGCGATCGCCAAGGGCGGGCATACGACCCTCTTCTCGCATCCAGCGCAGTGCAGGCGTGCCGCTGACTATGCATTGAAACTTGGTCAAAATCTCAATCACCTTCGCGCCCATCCCGGAGAGGTGTTCGGAGATTTAGCTCATTCGCACCCATTCCTGGAAGGAAATGGAAGAACAATTCTCACGATCTTCGCAGAACTTACCAGGCGCGCCGGGTTCCACATCACCTGGGAAGCAATCGACAAACAGGAATTTCTGAATACGCTTACCCAGGAGTTACTAAAACCCAGCAGAGGCATCATGGACCAACTCGTTCTGCCCTACGTCCAGGCGGGCGTGCTCACGGAGCAGATGACGGCACGGCGTCTCCGGATCAGATTCAATCTACAGGTGGCTCAGGACGAAGAGGAAGAGAAACGATCCAAAACCTAACCCCCTCCCCTTGACACGTTTGCTACAATTAAGTTAGAGAAAAAAGAAGGACGCGCGGCTATAAGCCTGGCTCCTCCTTGCCCTCCGAACTCAAATCCAGCACCAAAAGAAAGCCGTCCCGTGGGGGGACCACCCATCATGCCAGCCACCGAATCGACCACCCAGCCCAAACGTCTCCAGTGCCGCCACATCTTCACCGAAGGCCGCCGCTGCGGCTCGCCCTGCCTCCGCGGTGAAGACTTCTGCTACTACCACCACACCTCCCGCAAGCCCGTCCCGCAGCTCAGCCGCCGCCGCGCCCGCCAGGGAGCCTTCGCCCTCCCCATGCCCGAGGACCGCGCCGCCATCCAGCTCTCGATCGGCGAAGTCCTCGCCCGCATCGCCCAAAACCAGCTCGACCCCCGCCGCGCCGGCCTCCTCCTTTACGGCCTCCAGATCGCCCTCCAAAGCCTCCCCACGCCCGTCGCCTCCGCCCCGGCCGCCCGCTCAAAGCATGCTCAGAAGCAGCCCCAGCCGCACGTCGAAGAGATCGTCCTTCACCCCACCCACGGCCTCGTCGCCCCGGAAGCCGAGTTCCAAAAAGACCCTGCCAACAAAACCCTAGAAGACATCCTCCTCGAGCGCTGGGCCAAAGACGACCTGAACCCGGAGGTTCAAAGGCAGAAAGCCACTCAGCCCGGCACTCTCCCGACTCTCCAGGCCTCCACCCCGGACACCGTGGCCATACCCAGGTCCAGCCCTAACTCCTGTCGCTGCAAGACTTTGACACGGAAAGTACGGGGTGGGCAGAGTACCTCCGCCGCACTCCATCAACATCTCCCCGCGCATCCCGGAGCAGCCCGCGCCGTATCATGGACTCGTGAGCCTTCCGCCCTCCATCCCGGCCACCTTCCACGACTTCCTTGGCAACAGCCAGGCCGTCGAAGGCCTCCGCATGGCCATCGCCTCCGGACGCCTGCCGCACTCGCTCATCCTCGCCGGACCCCAGGGCGCCGGCAAATATACCCTCGCCCTCATGCTCACCCTCGCGCTCGAGTGTGAGCGCCAGCCCCGCGAGCTCTGGTCCACCGGCCAGTCCCTCGCCTCCTATTGCGGAGTCTGCTCCAATTGCACCCGCATCGCCTCCGCCATCGACCTGCCCGCCCAGGTCGACGCCGCCGTCGCCGCCCGCGAAGCCCTCTCCACCACCGACCAGAAAGACACCCGCGTCCTCATCCAGCCCCACCCCGACGTCCTCATCCTCCCCCCCGACCCCCCACAACTTCTCATAAAACTAGGCCAGGTCCGCACCCTCATCGCAAGCGCCCAGTACCTCCCCGCCGAGGCTCCCCGCAAAGTTTTCCTGCTCACCGCCGCCAGCTTCATGAAAGAAGCCGCCAACTCGCTCCTCAAGATCCTCGAGGAGCCGCCCGCCTACGCGCACCTCATCCTCTGCGCCGAAAACCCCGGCGAGCTTCTGCCCACGATCCGCTCCCGCTGCGCCCTCGTCCGCCTCGGTGCCCTGCCGGTTGAGGACCTCGAGATGATGCTCGCCGACCGTCGCCCCGACTGGCAACCCACCCACCGCACCCTGGTCGCCCGCCTAGCCCAGGGCGCCGCCGGCCGCGCCCTGGGCTTCCAGCTCCCCGAATACATAGCCGCCCGCGCCGACGCCCTCCTCCTGCTCCGCTCCGCCCTCTCCGACCCCGACCACACCCCCCTGTTCAAAATGACCGAAACCTACCGCGCGGGCGCCGAGGGCCAGCTCAAAACCTCCGTCCTCCTCCGCACCCTGGGCCTGGTCTTGGAAGACCTGCTCCTCCTCCAGGCCGGCACCCCTGAGCTCGTCCGCAACACTGATATTCGGCCCGAGCTCGAACGCCTTGCCGCCGCGGTCTCTTTTGCCTGGATAGAAAACGCCAGCCGCGGTCTCGACCAGGTCACCAGCGGCATGCGTCGCAACCTGCTCCGCAACGTATCGCTCGACGCGTTCGCCGTTAGCCTGGCAGGCTAAGCTGCATCAGGCAAACCTAGCCTTGCCGGGCAGCTTTGTGCAGCCTGTCGCGGATCGCCTCACCAATCCCGGACTTCTCCGGAACTGGACACACGACGGTACTCACACCCGCGTCATCGAGTTCACGCAAGCCTGCAAAGAGCCGCTGCGCCAGCCGCTCCGGCTCCTGCCATGGCCCCCAGCGGTACACCCTTTGCGCGCAGGAGCTGTCCCAGCCATCCGGAAGCATCACGCCAATCGTCTCCATCCCGTCCCATGCCCGAGCGATCGCCTGTGCCAGCGCGAGCGGCAGCGAACGGACGGCATCTTCTTCCACCAGCACAAGTCGGGCGCGGGGCGCGTAGTGCCGCAGGCCGACGCCAGGGGACGGAAGACCTTCAGGCGACGAAGGAGAGAGCTCTCCAGGCACGAAGAGTTCCGCATAGTCGACCACCGTCTCCAGCATCTGCCGATCGATAGCCCCGGGCCGGTAGATGCGCACGCCCTGGCTGGTGATCTCGGCCACCGTAGACTCGACGCCGACCCCCGTTGGACCGCCATCGAGCACAGCCTCGATCCGGCCGTCGAGATCTGCCAAAACGTGCTCGGCACAAGTCGGGCTGGTATGCCCAAACGTGTTCGCGCTCGGGGCCGCGATCGGCACCCCTGCCTGCCGGATCAGCGCCAAGGCGACCGGGTGCGCGGGCATGCGCACCCCAACCAACGCGCGCCCTGCCGTGACCGCATCCGGAATGGCGGCAGTCCGCGGCAGAAGAAGGGTCAGCGGACCGGGCCAGAAACGCTCCATCAGTACCTCCGCCGTGCTCGGCACCAGGCACACGCGCTCAAGCATCGCCCGATCTGAAACGTGCACGATCAACGGATCCCAGGACGGCCTTTGCTTGGCGCGAAAGATGCCCTCCACCGCGGACAGAGAAAGCGCATGCGCTCCTAGCCCATACACCGTCTCGGTGGGAAACGCGACGCGTCCCCCATCACGGAGGATATGGGCCGCATGCGCAATGGCGCCGGGCCATGAGGCATCGAGGCGCTGGGTTATGAGCGGCAAATCCACAGACCTCTATCCTAAATGCCGCGGAAAAAGCACTCGACCCAACGGAAAGCGGCGGCGCACCGCCGTATACTCCCTCACATGCAGGCTGCCGAAATCGAGCTGAAGTTCCGTGTCCACTCCCAATCCACTCTCGAACGGCGGCTCGCCGAGCTCGGCTACCATCTGGACACGGCCCGCACACTCGAGCAAAACACGCTCTATGACACACCAGACCGGGCGCTGCGAACGAGAGGCGAACTGCTTCGCGTGCGCGAGTACGGCGGCCGCGCCACCGTCACCCACAAGCGCCATCCTGAACATGAGGATCCAGCCAGTCGTTACAAAGTTCGCATCGAGACCGAATCCGAGGTGGCCGATGGAGCAGCCCTGGCGGAGATTTTCTGCCGCCTCGGCTATGGTCCTGCCTTCCGCTACGAAAAATACCGCAGCGAATACTCGCATCGTTCCCAGGATGGCGCGCACGTGGTGCTCGACGAGACACCGATTGGCACTTTTGCGGAACTTGAAGGACCTACCGCCTGGATCGACCGCGCACTCGCTGACCTTGGCGTTAGCGCCTCCGACTGCTTGACCGAAAGCTACGGCAAACTGTTCCTCGCCTGGCGCACCGAGACCGGCAGCCTTGCCGAAAACCTGACCTTCAATGAAGTCGCTGCCCCGGTCCTGGTCAGCTTGTAAGTTCCGCGAATAGAAACAAATCTCGCCGCAGCGACAAAATATTCCTCATGTTTCTCCAGAAACCGCCGATAGAGTCCTCAAGGGCGCGGCAAAGGTTGGATGTCACTGGAGGAACGATGAAGGTTGAGATGAAATTGACTGTCGGCACGGGACTGATGCTGCTTACCTTGAGCCTGAGTGCAGGGCTGGCCCAATGGCGGCTGGCCAGGACTATGCGGCTTTCACTCGCATCTTCGAGTAATGGCGGAACCTACAGTGCCGAACTTCAGCATGTACGTAAAGACTTCGCGGAGAAAACGATCATGCTTGAGTCGTCCATTCTCGAAGTTCCGAACATACCCGCAGCGCGGAACCTGTCCAACAGCGGCGGAGAGGGGTATGAGCGGCTCCAAACGGATGTCGCGGAGCTTCAGCACCTCGTCGATCAGGCGGACGAAGGCCCTGTGAAGCACAGACTGTCTGAGGTTCTTTTTCAGTTTCGCAAGATTGCGCAGCTCAATCCCGTGATTGCGAAGCTGGCGGCTGAGGGTGGGGCAGGTAGGCAGCAGGCACAGACAATGCTGGTCCAGGAGGTACTTCCACTGCTGTTCGGTGTGGAAGAAACGTCAGAGTCGATTCTCCAGACCAAAATGGCGCTTAGGGAAAACGCTATCGAGCGTCTGGGCGAGATTGATCGCATGGCAGTAGCGTGTCTTTGGGCCGCAGTGATCCTGAATGCTCTCTTCATTACTTATCGGCACGTGTTGTCAGCGCGGCGCCTGAAGGCAATCAGTCTGATTGCAAATCGTGCAGCGGCCATTGCGTCGGGAGATCTCACCGGCCAGGATCTCAACATCTCTGTAACGGACCAGATTGGAGCGCTCGCTGAAGGCATGCAGTCCATGCAGATGGAACTGGCGTCCGTCATCGGCACTGTGGCGAGCACGGCCGGCACACTCTCTTCGAGCGCCGTATCCATGCGCTCGGCTTCCGACCAGATGCATCGGCGCATCGATCAGCAGGCGCAGCAGACACAGCAGGCAGCAACCGCCATGCAGGAGATGTCGGCTTCGATTGCCGAAGTTTCCCGGCACACTCAATCCGCAGCCGAGACCGCGCGCTGCGCGGCGCAGACGGCACGGGATGGAGGCACCATCGTCAAGCAGATGCTGGGCTCCATGCACTCCATCGCCTCAGCGGTTACGGAGACCAGCAGCACAGTAGGCCTGCTCGGCGAAGACTCCAAGCGCATCTCGCAGATCGTTACCGTCATCAATGAGATCGCTCGCAAGACAAATCTCCTGGCGCTTAATGCGGCAATCGAAGCGGCTCGCGCCGGCGATCAGGGCCGCGGCTTCGCTGTGGTTGCCGGCGAGGTGAGACGCCTGGCCGAGTCGACCGCGCAGGCAACAGGGGAAATCGCCAGCATGATTCAGGGAATCCAGGACCGAACGAGAACCGCCATAGCCAGCATGGCTTCTGGTACTGGCACTGTGCAGGAAGGGGTCGTGACCACCAACAAGGCAGGAGAGGCACTCGAGCGGATCATCGGTATGGCGGAACGAGTCGACCGGATGATTACTCAGATTGCGATAGCCGCCTCTCAGCAGGCAACGGCCGCCGATCAATCCAGCGCCTCGCTCGATTCCATTCACTCGCTCTCCAACGAGAACCTGGCGGAAATGTCAACGACCAAGGCGGGCATCGATAGCCTGCGCGGGACAGTCGTCCGATTGGAAAAGCAGGTGGACCGCTTTCAGGTAGCCGTGGCCTGAAACACATGCACGTTGAAGAAGAAGTAATCGCTTGCAAGCGTTCTGTTCGTTAGAAAATCTGGAAGTTGACCTCGACGTTCATCTCCACCGGCACAGCATGGCCGTTTTCCATCGCAGGCTTGAACTTATATTGGCGCACTGCTTCCATGGCCTTTTCGTCCAGGCCAAGTCCAATCCCGCGCAGCACCCGAACGTGGGTCGGACGGCCATTGGCGTCCACCTGCAGATAAACCAGCACATTGCCGGCCACCTTGGCTTTACGAGCCTCCTCGGAGAATTCCGGTTCGGGCGCAAAGAGGACCACCGGCGCCGAGACGCCGCCGCCAATCCTGCGGAGACCGCCTCCCATGTTCCCGCCGCTGCCCGGGCCAATGCCGCTGCCGCTTCCCGAGCCAATCCCGGTACCCCGGCCGTTGCCTAGGGATGTTCCCACATTCGGGGAGTTGGGCATGCCAAGATTTGGCACATCCACCTTGGCCATCTTGATGTTTTGGTCTACATCGACCGTCACAGGGATGTTGATCTTGGGAGCTTCAAGCGGCGGAGCCTTGGGAGGGTTGATCCGGTCCGGCGCAAACTTCGGAGGATTGCCCTTACTCACCGGAGCCGGTCCCTTCTGTCCACCGCCTCCTCCCATCACGACTGCTTTCGGCGGAGCCTTGGGAGGAGGCGGCGGCGGAGCCAGCAGAGTAATCTCCTGCACCTTCTTAGGAGCGATAAGTCCCGTTTTTCTCGCCGCGACCCAGAGCAGAAGGGCAATGACCGCGATATTGATCACGGTCGAGATAACGGTGGAGGTCGGATCGCGCTTTACCGCCATCCGGTCTACTACCGGGATGGGCGTGGAGGTGAGCTCAAGCGGAGGCAGCTTCGCCGGAAAAAAGACATCACGGACGCTGCTTACCAGAGACTGGAATACCCCCTGCTCGGCCTCGCCCAGATGCCCGCTTAGGTGCACCGACTCAAGGGGTTGCAGTTTTTGTCCCGGCCTGCCCCCATCCTCTTCCGGGGACAATAGGATATTGTTCGCCATAAAACCGTTCACCTCAGCCGGGTGGGGAATTGTTCCCGCTTAGCCCTGTCGTTTTCTCGAATCGTTTCCGGTCTGACTGCCGGTTGATGGTACGGCCTTTGAGATCTCGGCCAAATGCTTATCTTACAGTGGGCACGCGCGCCCGGTCTCCTGAGATTGGACGCAGATCGGGGCCACGAGGTCTCGTCCACGTGCCCGCTCGTTTTGCTCGACCGCAACAGGACTCGTCGACGACCCAGATACAATCAGAGTTTCTGGCTGGATTAGCGGCCGCGTGGTTACGAGAGGATGCATGTCTGACGTACGCAGTGAAATTCCAGAGTCGGCAAGCCCGGCACCCAAGCCGCTGAAGGCGACTCTCAACCTTCCCGAAACGGCCTTTGCCATGAAGGCAAATCTGCCTCAGAACGAGCCGGCACGCCTGGCCGGGTGGTTAGAAGACGATCTGTACGGACAGATCCGGGCCGCTCGCGCCGGCGCGCCGAAGTACATTCTGCACGATGGGCCGCCATACGCCAACGGTGCGATCCATCTCGGTCACGCGCTCAATAAATGCATTAAGGATTTCGTCGTCAAAACCAAGACCATGGCCGGCTTCGACGCCCCTTACGTCCCGGGCTGGGACTGCCACGGCCTGCCGATCGAGATCAAGGTGGATGAGCAGCTCGGCCGCAAAAAGCTTGACATGCCGGCTGTCAGCGTGCGCCGCGCCTGCCGCGAGTACGCCCAGAAGTACGTCGACCTGCAGCGCCAGCAGTTCCAGCGCCTCGGCGTCTTCGGCCGCTGGAATGATCCTTACCTCACCATGTCCTTTGGCTACGAGGCCAGCATCCTCGAGACCTTTTACGCTTTCTTCGAGCAAGGCTCCGTCTATAAAGGCCTAAAGCCCGTCTTCTGGTGCATCCACGACCAGACCGCCCTGGCCGAGGCCGAAGTCGAGTATGAGCAGCACACCAGCCCCTCCGTTTACGTTCGCTACAAGCTCACCAGCGACCCCGCGCTGATCGACCCCGCCCTCGCCGGACAAGACGTTTACACCATTATCTGGACCACCACGCCCTGGACCATTCCCGCCAGCCAGGCCATAGCGTTCAATCCAGAGTTGGAGTACGCAGCTCTCGAGAATGGAGACAGCAACATCTACGTCGTCGCTGCTTCGCTCTCAGAACATGTCAAGCAGACGTGCGACATGCCTGCAGCCAGCGAAATTTCCCGATTTGCAGGAACAGCACTCGACGGAACCACGTTCCAACATCCCTTCTTCGATCGCACCGTCCTCGGCGTCACCGCCGACTACGTCACCGCCGACCAGGGCACCGGAGCCGTCCACACCGCCCCCGCCCACGGCGTCGACGACTTCTACACCGGCAAGCGCTACAACCTCCCCGAGCTGCAATACGTCGACAACGCCGGCCGTCAGCGCAACCTTCCCGACGGCCAATGGACCTTCGAATCGCAGACCGTCTTCGAATCGAACAAAGCCATCACCGAACTGCTCCGCGAACGCGGCGCCCTGCTCTCCGCCAGCTTCTTCGAGCACAGCTACCCGCACTGCTGGCGCTGCCACAATCCCGTCATCGTCCGTGCCACCGAGCAGTGGTTCATCAGCATGGAAACCCCGATGACCATGCCTGACGGAACCCAGACAACCTTCCGCCAGCGCGCCCTCGACGAGATCAAAACCGTCACCTGGGATCCCGCCTGGGGCGAAGAGCGTATCTCAAACATGATCGCCACCCGCCCCGACTGGTGCATCTCCCGCCAGCGCATCTGGGGCGTCCCCATCGCCGTCTTCCTCTGCAACCGCTGCCACCACCCGCTCCAGTCTGAAACCGTCAATCGCAGCATCGTCGAGCTCTTCCGCCGGCACTCCGCCGACGCCTGGTACACCAAAACTCCCGCCGAACTCCTACCCGCCGGAACCCAATGCGCCTCCTGCGGCAACGCCGACGCCTCCGAGTTCCGCAAGGAGATGGACATCCTCGACGTCTGGTTCGAGTCCGGCGCCAGCTGGCACGCCGTCCTCGACGTCGAACCCGAACTCGGCTTCCCTGCCGACCTCTACACCGAGGGCGGCGACCAGCACCGCGGCTGGTTCCACTCCTCGCTCCTCACCAGCGTCGCCCTCCGCGGCATCGCACCCTACCGCATGGTCGCCACCTCCGGCTGGACCCTCGACGAGCAGGGCCGCGCCTTCTCGAAATCCCTCGGCAATGGTGTCGACCCCGTCGACGTCGCCAAGCGCCTCGGGGCCGAGATCATCCGCCTCTGGGTCGCCTCCGTCGACTTCCGCGAAGACGTCGCCGCCAGCGAGCACCTCATGCAGCGCGTCGGCGATAACTACCGCAAGCTCCGCAACACCCTCCGCTTCCTGCTCGGCAACCTGCACGATTTCGCCCCGGCCACCGACGCCGTCGCCTTCGCGTCGATGCAGCCCCTTGACCAGTACATCCTCGCGCGCACCGCGGAGCTCGACGCCTCCATCCGCAAGGCCTATGACGACTTCGAGTTCCACCGCGCCTACCACGCGCTCAACGAGTTCGTAAACACCGACCTCAGCGCCCTCTACCTCGACGTCCTCAAGGACCGCTTGTACACCCTCGCCCCCAATCACCCCGCCCGACGCTCCGCCCAGACCGCCCTCTGGCGCATCGCGGAAGCGCTCGTCCGCCTGATCGCCCCCATCCTCAGCTTCACCGCCGACGAAGTCTGGCCACTGCTCCCGCACGTCGAAGGCCGCGAGCCCAGCGTGCACCTGGCCCTCTTCCCCGACTTGGCCGACATCGTTCCCGGCAACAAATCCAACTTAGAAGCCGACTTCCAGCAACTACTTTCCATCCGCGAGCAGGTCATGTTCGAACTCGAAATGTTGCGTGAGAAGAAAGAGATAGGTAAGTCTCTAGACGCGAAGGTGATCCTTTCTGTAAACAACACCTGGAATAAGAGCCTGGAAAAGTATGTCGGCTCATTACCGGAACTTCTTAACGTTTCGGTAGTAGAGGTTCATTCCGCGAATTCTGAAGCAATCGTCGAACTCGCTTTCAGGCAACACCATTTCCAAACACGAGTCCAGAAAGACGCCTACATCAAAGGTCCTCCAAGAATTCCGGATGACTTAGACTCTAACCCGAGCTTCGACTTGGAGCCGCTATGGGCGGTCCGTGTCGTGTCCGCCGATTCGACCCGCTGCGAGCGCTGCTGGCGCTACGTCCCCGACGTAGCCGCCGACCCTCGTTATCCCACCGTCTGCCTCCGCTGCGCCGAAGCCCTCGAAGCGATCGGCTACCCTCCCTATGCCCACCCCGGGGAGAACGCAGCATGAGCACTTCCCTTACCCGCCCCCGCGACGCCCGCCCCTGGATCCTTCTCATCGCCGCGGTCATCATCCTGCTCGACCGCCTCACCAAGATCTGGGTCTCGAACCACATCGATCGCGGCCACTTCCTCACCGTCATCCCCGGCGTCTTCCGCATCTCGCACGTCTTCAACACCGGCGCAGCCTTCTCCCTCTTCGCCGAATCGCTCTCCCCCGTCCTCGTCCGCAACGGCCTCATCGTCTTCTCGATCGTTGCCGTCGCGGTCGTCCTGGGCATGATCTGGCAGATGGGCCGCGTCTTTACCCCCAGCGCCGTCGCCCTCGGCCTCATCCTCGGTGGAGCGCTCGGCAACCTCTACGACCGCATCCGCTTCTCCTACGTCATCGACTTTCTCGAGGTCCGGATCATCCACTACCACTGGCCGGACTTCAACGTAGCCGACTCCGCCATCGTCGTCGGTGCCTGCCTGCTCCTGCTCGAAATCTTCCGCACCCAACCCGTGGAATCCTAGTTGCATTCAGTTCCATCTCGTCTCATGCTGGAGCAGGAGTGTGCACAATGGCTACCGTGGTCATCCCCGATGAGATACTGGCAATCGTAGAAGCGGAAGTCCGGGAGCACAGCTACCGCGATGCGACGGAATATCTCACGCGACTTGTTCGCCAAGATCAAAAACGCCATGCCAACGAGCAGCTCGAAGCCTACGTGCTCGAAGGCGTTGATTCTGGAGACGAATGCGAAATGACCGCCCAGAGCTGGCGCGAGCTGAGGGCGGAGTTGCACAAGCAGGCCGGAATCGAAGGATGACGCAGATCGTCTCTACCAGTGCCAAGGCGCGGAGAGACATTCAACGCGAATGGCACTATCTGTTGTCGGTGTCTGGCAGCTCTGCAGCAGACAGATTCCTGGAGGCTGTGGAGCAGACCTCCACCTTGTTGCTCTCCACGCCCGGAATGGGCATCCTGTGCGACTTCACAGCGCCCAGAGGAAAACTGATCCGACGCTTCCCGGTAAGCCTTCCCTTCGGGCGGTGGCTCATGTTCTACCTCCCCACTCAGCGCGGCATCACTGTCTACCGTCTTGCTCACGGAGCCCGGGATTTGACAGGCTTGTTCGGAAGTGGGTTCGTGTAAATGAACCTTTACGACCAGAGTGTTGGTCAGTCGGACCATCGGCTATACGCCGGGTGCAGTAAAACGCTGCAAAGCGTTAGCATCGATCGAGTCACTTCAATTCTCGCCCAAGTAAGAAGACAGCCATGTTCCTGTCGTTCCGCTTCGTTGCGCCCGCAACCCTTTTAGCAGCCTTGTGCTCCCCCCTCGCCGCACAAGCCCCACCCGACACCCCTCCCAAACTCCCGGTCTTCGCCCTGGCCTCCATCCATCCGAACAACTCCGCCACGCAACAGTTCAATCTCCGCTTCACCCCCGACGGCGTGCACATCGAGAACGCCTCCCTCCTCCTCATCCTCCGTGCCGCCTACGGCATGTTCAACTCCCTCGATGACAAGTTCATCGGCGTCCCTGCCTGGCCAAATCAGAAAAGTCAACATAGACGCTAAAGTAGACCCTGCCGATCTCCCCACCTTTACCAGGCTCGACTTCGACCATCGGCAAAGATGGTGCAGGCCCTTCTCGTCGACCGCTGTCACCTTCAGGCGCACCACGAAACGCGCGACCAGCCCATCTACGCCCTCTCGATTGCGAAGAATGGCCCGAAACTGACTCCCGCCAAACCCAACGACGACCCGAAAGCGATGTTCGTCATGAGCGGCTCAGGCAAAATCACCGGGAGCCAGGCCGTCCTCTCGCAGCTCGTCACCCAGCTCACGCAGGCACTCGGCCGCACCGTCGAAAATCGCACCGGGCTCACCGGCAAATACGACTTCACCCTCACCTGGACTCCCGAGGATCAAAGCTCGGACTCGACCGCCGGCACCTCCCTCTTCACTGCCCTCCAGGAGCAACTGGGCTTAAAACTATCCCCCGCCAAAGCTCCCGTCCCCGTGCTCGTTGTCGATCACCTGGAACGACCCAGCCAAAACTAGTCGCCGTCACCCCAACCACATCTCTCGCTATTAGCAATCCGAGCCCATCTATCCGACAATAGAGAGTGGCCATGACCCTGCAGACGGAACAGCTCCACCAGAACACAGCGGCTCTGTCGCACCCATCGACAACCGACCAGATCACCATTCGCGGCGCCCGCACCCATAACCTCAAGGGCATCGACGTCGACATCCCGCACAACGCGCTCACCGTCGTCTCCGGCGTCTCCGGCTCCGGCAAAAGTTCGCTCGCCTTCGACACCGTCTACGCCGAAGGCCAGCGCCGCTACGTCGAATCCCTCTCCGCCTACGCCCGCCAGTTCCTCGAGCGCATCGAGAAACCCGACGTCGACCACATGGATGGCCTTGCCCCCGCCATCGCCATAAAGCAGAAAAACCAGACCCGCAACCCCCGCTCCACCGTCGCCACCGCCACCGAGATCTACGACTACCTCCGCCTGCTCTTCGCCCGCTGCGGCACCGTCACCTGCCTTCACTGCGGCGGCACCGTCCAGCGCGACACCGTCGACGAAGTCGTCGCCACCATGCTTGCCCTGCCCGAAGCCACCCGCATCTACGCGCTCTTCCCTATCGTCCGCGCCGAGATCAAGCTCGAACCGCTGCAGCCCGCCTCCACCGAACAGCCGGAGGCGCCCAAGCCCGTCAAGCGCGCCTCGAAGAAAGCCGGCAAGTCCGACTCCAAGCTCTCCGGCAACATCGCCGCCGAAACCCTGACCGATGCTCTCAAAGCGCGCCTCATCGAGCTCCGGGGCCGCGGCTACAATCGCCTCTTCCAGAACGGCGCCATCGTCGAGTTTTCGACCCCCGAGTCGCTGCTAGAGCTCGACTTCTCGCAACCCATCTTCGTCCTCGTCGACCGCCTCGCGCTCTCCCCCGAAGTCCGTTCGCGCCTAGTCGACGCCATCGAAACCGGCTATCGCGAAGCCGGTGAGATCCGATTCCAGCTCCTGAACAGCCCCGACAACGAGAACGGCGCGAAGCGCTTCTCCTCCGCCTTCGAGTGCACCTCCTGCCACCGCGCCTACCGCGAGCCCGAGCCGCGCCTCTTCTCCTTTAATAATCCTTTCGGCGCCTGCCCCCGCTGCCAGGGCTTCGGCAACACCATCGACTTCGACCCGGCGCTCATCATCCCCGACTTGTCGAAGACCCTCGACGACAACGCCATTCACCCCTGGACCAGCGGCAAATACCGCCCCATGCACGCCGAAATGAAGAAGGCCGCCAAGGCCGCCGGCGTCCCCACCAACGTCCCGTGGTACGACCTAACTCCCGCCCAGCAGCGCGTCATCGAGGACGGCGTCGGCAGCTTCTCCGGCATCCGCGGCTTCTTCGCCGAGCTCGACCAGAAAAAATACAAGCTCCACGTCCGCGTCTTCCTCTCGAAGTACCGCGGCTACGCCACCTGCCCCGACTGCCGCGGAACCCGCCTCCGCGCCGAAGCCCGCGCCGTCAACATCAAATCCGGCGACGCGGCCCCCAAAAACATCAGCGAAGTCACCGCCCTCACCATCACCGCCGCCACCGCCTTCTTCGATGGACTCGCCCTCTCGCCGTCCCAAATGGAGATCGCCGGCAAGGTCCTCGAAGAAGTCCGCCAACGCACCCACTTCCTTGAGCAGGTCGGCCTCGAATACCTCACGCTCGACCGCCTCTCCTCCACCCTCTCGGGCGGCGAATCGCAGCGCATCCAGCTCGCCACCTCCCTCGGTTCCCGCCTCGTCGGCGCCCTCTACGTCCTCGACGAGCCCTCCATCGGCCTCCACACCCGCGACACCGCCAAGCTCATCCGCATCATGGAAGACCTCCGCGACCTCGGCAACACCATCCTCGTCGTCGAGCACGATCCCGACGTCATCCGCGCTGCCGACTACCTCCTCGACCTCGGCCCCGGCGCCGGCGAGCTCGGCGGCCAGCTCCTCGCTGCCGGCACCGTCGCCCAGGTCACCGCGGATCCCGACTCCATCACCGGCAAATACCTCTCCGGCCGCCTCTCCATCCCCGTCCCCAAGGCCCGCCGCGAGCCCGGCCGCGAGCACCTCAAGCTCACCGGCGCCCGCATCCACAACCTCCGCGGCGTCGACCTCGACATCCCCCTTAACCTGCTCTGCTGCGTCACCGGCGTCTCCGGCTCCGGCAAATCGACCATCGTCCACCAGGTCCTCTACCGCGCCCTTCAGCAGGCCCTCGGCCAAACCGAAACCGGCGACCCCAGCTCCCTCTTCCGCGGCCTCGCCGGCGTCCAGCACCTCAACGACGTCATCCTCGTCGACCAGTCCCCCATCGGCCGCACCCCGCGCTCCAACCCCGTCACCTACATCAAGGCCTTCGACGACATCCGCGCCCTCTTCGCCGCGCAGCCCGACGCCAAGCGCAAAAACTTCGCCGCCGGCGCCTTCTCCTTCAACGTCCCCGGAGGCCGCTGCGACGTCTGCGAAGGCGACGGCACCGTCACCGTCGAAATGCAGTTCCTCGCCGACATCGAGCTCCCCTGCGAAGAGTGCAACGGCACCCGCTACAAGGCCGCCATCCTCGATATCAAATACAAGAACCGCAACATCTTCGACGTCCTCTCGATGACCGTCAAGGAAGCCCTCGTCTACTTCGCCGGACACCCGAAAATCGTCGACAAGCTCTACGTCCTAGACGAAGTCGGCCTTTCCTACGTCCGCCTCGGCCAGTCCGCCACCACCCTCTCCGGCGGCGAGGCCCAGCGCGTGAAGCTCGCCTCCCACCTCGCCACTGCCCGCTCCATCGTCAACCGCAGCGGCGCATCCAACGATGCGGCTGCCCGCGCCCGCAGCCGCACCCTCTACATCCTCGACGAGCCCACCACTGGCCTCCACTTCGACGACGTCGCCAAGCTCCTCGCCGCCTTCCACAAGCTCATCGAGGGCGGCGGCTCGCTCCTCGTTATCGAGCACAATCTCGACGTCATCAAGTCCGCCGACTGGGTCATCGACATGGGCCCCGAAGGCGGAGACGCCGGCGGCCAGGTCGTCGCCTTCGGCACCCCGGAGGACATCGCCGCCAACCCCGCCAGCCACACCGGCCACTGGCTCGCCCCCGTCCTCCACGCCACCGCGCAACCTGTCGAGGTCCCGGCGTGAAATCCATCCTGCTCGCCCTTACCCTCTCCGCTTCCTCACTCTTTGCTCAGGATTTCAACACCGACGTCCACACCCAGCCCGCCCCCCAAACCGCCCAACGCCAGCAGGCCAACGCCGCGCTCGAAGCCCACGACTTCGAACGCGCCCTGAAGCTCCTCACCCCGCTCGCCGAAGCCAGTCCTAAAGACGCTCGCCTCCTCTACGATCTCGGCTCCGCCCAGGACGCCCTCGACCAACCCTCCGCCGCCGAACACAGCTACCGCATCGCCACCGCAGACGACCCCACCTTTGCCGAGCCACAAGTCGCCCTCGGCCTGCTCCTCGCCCGCGCCGGCCGCTTCGACGATGCCCACGCCGCCTTGCTGGCCGCCACGAAACTCACCGACAGCGACGCCGCACTCCGCGCCCGCGCCTGGCGAGCCCTGGCCCGCCTCGACGCAAAATCCCGTCCCGCCGACGCCAGCGCCGAGCTCCTCGAAGCCCTCAAACTTTCGCCCGAGACCCCCGACGACACCCTCCTCACTGCCCAGCTCGCCCAGGCCACGCCCGGCAACGCCGCCGACGCCGAGGCCGCCTACCGGCACCTGCTCGCCACCCGGCCCGACGACCCCGCAGCCTCCGCCGCCCTGGCTCATTTGCTCCTCGCGCAAAAGCGCCCCGCGGAGGCCGAACCCATTCTCGCCGCCGCCCTCGCCGCGCATCCCGGGGACCCTTCCCTCACCGCGCAACTCGCCTCGCTGGACCGCGCGCAAGGCAAGACGCCCGAAGCCGTCGCACTCATGGAGCAGCTGCATCAGGCCCAGCCGCAGGACGCCAACGTGACCCATCTGCTCGCCGGGCTTTACCTCGACGCAGGTGCCGACGCCAAAGCCGAGCCTCTGCTCACCCGCCTCGCCGTTCAGGACCCGAAGAACACCTCGCTTGCCGAGGACCGTGCCCGCGCTCTCATCCACCTCAAGCGCTTTCCGGAAGCGCAGACCGTGCTCGCGCCGCTTGTCGCCCAGCCCGCGCTCTTTCCCACACCCGCTGACCTCGGCCAGATGGCCGGAGAACTAGCCTTTGTTTGCACCCAGAACAATGATCCCTCTGGTGCGTTGCATGCCATCGATGTGCGTGCTACAGTTCTCCCAACTTCGGTGTCCATCCTCTTCCTGACGGCCATCTCACACGACAAGCTGCATCACAGCAAGCTCGCGCAGCAGGCCTATAAGGAGTTTTTGGCGGCATCGAACGGCAGCAACCCCGATGAGGAGTTCGAGGCCCAGCACCGCCTCGTAGCTCTCGAACACTCGAAGTGACGCAACCGGCTCCAACTAGCAGGTGCACCTTGAGACTTACCCTCGCACGTGCCGCCCTCGTCCTGATCGTCTCGTTTTCACCCGCCTACGCTGCCACCAACGGCGGCTTTGCGCTCGACTCCGCCGGTCTGGCCCAGCTTGAAGTCCGCGCCGAGCACGCCGCGGCTCGCGAGCAATGCTACCTTTACACGGAACTCGTCCAGGCCTACATCGAGCTTGCCGGCCACCAGATCTCCGCCGGCGAAACGGAGCAGGCCCAGGCAAGCATGAAGCGGGTTCAGGCCTTCGCCGACCGCGCCCACGCCGGCATGGCCAAGGACAGCAAACGCCTGAAGGAGGCGGAGATGGTCGTCCACGCGGCCACCTACCGCCTGGAGCAGGCCATGCACGCCGTTTCAGATGAAGATCGAGTCGTCTTCGAGGCCACGATAAAGCAGCTCAACAAGGTGCACGAAGAGTTGCTAGCGCAGGTGTTCGCTCACTGATGGTGCGTACGGACGCGGCTTGTAGCGATCGAGCAAGCCGTAGAACCATGCTGCGCGCGATCGTTGCGGGAATCCTGCTCCCCCTCGTTCCATCCCTCGCCGCGCAAGCTCACGAGTCCGCACTTTCCGAGGGCGAGGTGGAGAAGCTGCGCGACACCGCGTACTACCCGCCGGAGCGCGTGCTTGCCTTTATAGCCCTTCTGGACCAGCGCACCAAGGAGATCGACCGTCTCGGCACGGGAACGCGGCGGCCTGGCCGCGAAGAGGACATCGACGACCAGATGCAGCAGTTCGCCTCGATCGCCGATGATCTCGACGACAATCTGGACGAGTACGACAAGCACCACCGCGATCTCCGCAAGGTTCTGCCCAAGCTCGTCGCGGCCACCGAGCGCTGGGGAACTGCGCTACGATCTCCCCCCGTGCACCCCGCCTATACGCTGTCCCGTAAGCTCGCGCTCGAGTCGCTCAACGACGTGCACCAGAGCGCGATGGAACTGATCGAATCTCAGAAGGCCTGGTTCCTGGCGCATCCTCCCGCCAAGGACGACGGCAAAGCTCCACACTCCTAGCCCCTCAGAGATGTTATTCGCCCCGGCCACCCTTCCCCTGTGCCCCATTCATCGCGGCCTCATCGCGATGAGTGGGTCTGCAGCAAAGCTCAACCACTCCGCGAAATTGGCACATGTTAACCTCAGAACGTGTCGCTGATCGACATCTTCGCAGAGGAGTACCGTGAGCTTCGGCCGCGCGCTCCCATCCCGGCCCTCGACATCCGTTTCCGCCGCTTCACATCGCTCAACACCACCATCCGCCTGCGTGAAGGCACGCTGCATGTGCGGCTATCCGATCTTCTGGAAGCCTCGCCGGAGGTGGTTCACCACGCCATCGCGCACATTCTGCTGGCCAAGCTCTACCGCAAGCCCATCGCCCCAGCCCACGCGGATCGCTATCGCCGCTACGTTTCCTCCGAAGCCGTGGCCAAAGGCGCCGAACATATCCGGCTCACCCGCGGACGCAAGCGTATCTCCACCCACATCGGCCGCCACTATAACCTGGACGAGGTCTTCGAGACCCTGAACACCCGCTTCTTCCACGGCCTGCTCGGCCGGCCTACGCTCACCTGGTCGGCCCACGCCGCCCGCCGCATGCTGGGCCACTACGACGCCGCGCACAACACGATCGTCGTCTCCCGCGTCTTCGACCAGCCGGACACGCCGCGCTACGCCATCGAGTATCTGCTCTACCACGAGATGCTCCACCTCAAGCATCCAGTCCGCGTCAAAGCCGGCCGCCGCTGCGTTCACTCGCGTGAATTTCAAGCCGAAGAACGCCTCTTCCCGGAGCTAGCCGAGGCCAAGGAGTACCTGAAGCGGATCTGACCCCTGTGAGTCGCCATTCCCAGAGGATTCTCTCCTAGCCCGCTCTTTCTCGTGTCAAGCCCCTGCGCCTTCCCTTTACAGTCCAAGTGTTCAATTCACTACACTTACACACCAAAGAAAAGTGGCACAATGCCCCCTCTCACTTCCTTACAATAGAAGTAGAGATCAACAAACCGACTTTCGTAAGGGCGCAACCTGTCTTGCATGTCAAGGTCTACCTCGAAGTCCAGACCTAAGTCTCCTGTTCTGAATACTTTAAGACTTTACGAGGGGGGGGGAGGGGGCGTACTGGTCAGACGGTGGAGCGCTCGGTCCGCAGCGGCATGGAAGCCGCTCCACCTACCACGGGCGCTGACTTCACCAGGAGAACGATCGCGACGCCGACCAGTACACTCCCCAACGCCGCGACCTGCGCATTGCTGAAAAGGTGGCCGAAGTAAAGTTTCGGGTTGATTCGGTAGAACTCGATCCCAAACCGAGCCACGCCGCTCATCGCCAGGTACGCCCCGGTCAGCCATCCCAGCGGACGCATCCGGGTGCCCAGCTGCCACACGATCCACGCGATGAGAAACGCCAGCGCGCACTCGAACAAGGGCGTAGGCAGAACCTTTGCCCCATGATGCAGTGTCGGCACCAGCGCATCGTCGCGCAGATGCACGCCGAGCCAGGAAACGGTCTCGCGCCCGTAGTCGCCATCGCCCGACGTCATGCAGCCGATGCGCCCAATTCCGTAGCCGATCGGCGCGGCCGGTGCAGCCAGGTCCAGCATGCGTACGCCAGCTTGCGTGCCGCGCAGCCCGTTCGGCCGCGCAACCGTACCCTGCCAGAACAGGATGGCGATGCCGGCCAGCAGCCCGCCAAACCAGGCGATTCCGCTGCGCATCCACTCCAAAAACTCCCGGAAGGCATGCCCGGAGTGAAGGATCTGGCGCATCGTCAATGCGAGCTCCGCCGGGTTCTGCAGCTCGTGCCAGGTCTTCGCCCCCAGCACGCCGCCCAGCACCACCAAGCAGACAATGTTGAGCGCGTCCGCGTCCACGCCGCTGCGGCTGAAGTTCAGGTGCAGCACCACCCCGGCCAGCACGGCCGCCAGCCACAGAAACAGGCCGAAGGTGCCGAGATGGAAGGAGCCAATGGTGAGGAACGGGTACATGTCGACTGAGGTAAGTATACCGTCCGGCGGTAGGCAGCCGTTTCGAAACACGCTAACCTATCTGTCATGGTCAAGACCGCCGCGCCCAGCCTCACCTTTCCTTCCGCCGCCTCGATGGAGGTGCTCTTCACCCAGACCCAGATCGCTGAACGCGTCCGGGAGATCGGCGCGCAAATCTCGGAGGAGTACGCGGGCGAGTCGATCGTCCTGATCGGCGTGCTGAAGGGCGCAGCCATCTTCCTCGCCGATCTGGCCCGCGCGATCACGGTCGACAACACCTTTGACTTCGTGGCTGTCTCGAGTTACGGGCGGGCGCGCGTCTCCTCGGGCGCGGTCAAGCTCATCAAGGACATCGACAACCCGATTGAGGGCAAGCACGTGATCATCGTCGAAGACATTCTCGACACGGGACTCACCTTGAGCTATCTGCGCGGCCTAATGCTGCAGCACCGGCCAGCTTCGCTCAAGATCGCCACCTGCCTGGACAAGCCGGAGCGTCGGCTGGTGCCGATCGAGGCGGACTACGTCGCCTTCTCGATCCCCAACCGCTTCGTCATCGGCTACGGCATGGATTACGCCGAAGTCTATCGCAACCTGGCAGATATCCGGCTCTTCCCCGAGGAGCTGGCGGCCGGACACTAAGATTCGCTCTCTCTTCGCTATACTCGGAGTCAGCATCTTACTCATGCAACGGCGATGAACACCCAGCAGAAACTCGAGATCCTGGCCGACGCGGCCAAGTACGACGCCTCCTGCGCCTCGAGCGGAGCCAAGCGCAGCGGCAACGGCGAAGGCATCGGGCACTCGGACGGCATGGGCATCTGTCACTCCTACACGCCTGATGGCCGGTGCGTGTCGCTGCTCAAGATCCTGCTGACCAACATGTGCACGTACGATTGCGTGTTCTGCGTGAACCGCGTCTCGTCGGACATTCGCCGCGCGCGCTTTACGCCGGAAGAAGTCGCGAACCTGACCATCGACTTCTACAAGCGTAACTATATTGAGGGCCTGTTTCTTTCGTCCGGGATCATCCAGTCGCCGGATTACACCATGGAGCAGCTGATCTCGGTGGCGAAGCAGCTTCGGCAGGTGCATAAGTTTGGCGGGTACATCCACCTGAAGGCGATTCCGGGCGCGTCGCAGCTGTTGATGGAAGAGGCCGGACTCTTTGCCGACCGACTCTCGGCCAACATCGAGCTGCCGACGCAGGGCGATCTGGTGCAGCTCGCGCCCGAAAAGAAGTCGGCGGTCATTGAATCCACCATGGCCCAGATTGCAGTTCGCAAGGATGAGGCGGATGAAGAGCGCAAGCGATCGTCGCTCGCACCGAAGTTCGCGGCGGCCGGCCAGTCGACGCAGATGATTGTGGGTGCGACGCCCGCCAACGATCGCCAGATTCTATCTACCGCGACCCACCTCTACGGACAGTACAAGCTGCGGCGAATTTATTACACCGGCTTCTCGCCTTATCCGGAGGCCGACGCGCGACTGCCTCTGCAGGCCGCCCCCATGATGCGCGAGCATCGGCTCTACCAAAGTGACTGGCTGATGCGCTTCTACGGCTTTGAGGCAAGCGAGCTGACCACCGACGAGCAACCCTCGCTTTCGTTGACCGAAGATCCGAAGACGACCTGGGCGCGCACCCATCCGGAGTTCTTCCCCGTGGATGTGAACCGGGCTCCGCGGGAGTCGCTCCTGCGGGTGCCGGGCATTGGCTATCGCAATGTCGACCGCATCCTGAACATCCGCAAGTATCACGCGCTGCTTGTGGATGACCTTCGCAAGCTGCACGTGCGCGTGAAGCTGGCGCTGCCGTACCTAGTTGCGGTCGATCATCTGCCTGGTCCAGCGATACCTGCACCGGTTCCCGCCGCGTCACAAATGGACCTGTTTGCGCCCGTCAGTGCGCTTACGGGAAGCGTCTAAACCGCGTATGAGACATGTTCCGCTCGAACCCAATTTCGATGCTTGGCGTGCGGCTGCGCGGGAGGCTCTGCGCACTGGCTACCGACCAGACGAGCTCGACCTCGAAGATGCGACCGCGCCGGCAACCTTGTCCTTAAAGCTTGAGGCAGAGAACGGTCCGACCGGCACGGCACATCCCAAGCCAAATACCTCCAAAGCATTTCTAGAAGCCGCACAGGTCGTGGCCGTACATCGTGACGCGCAGCGCTGGAACCTGCTTTACCGGATTCTCTACCGCCTGCAGACCGAGCGTGACCTGCTCAAGCTTGAGACGGATGACGATGTGGCGCAGATGCTGCGCTTTGAGGCCCAGGTGCGGCGCGATCTGCACAAGATGCACGCATTTGTTCGCTTTCGCAAGGTACTGGAGCCGGGAAACCCGGCGGAACGGCCGGTGGTTGTCGATGAACCCGTGTTGGTGGCGGCTGATCCGGAGACGCACCACCTTATGCTCGAGACGCCGACGCCGTTCGGCAATCTGCGTACCGAGATTGAGTCCTGCGCGCCGGCCGAACCGACGGCGGAGCCCGACTGCGAGCACTTTATCGCGTGGTATCAGCCGGACCACCGCATCCTTCCGCTGGCCGCACCCTTCTTTGCGGAGCGCTTCGCCATCATGCGCTGGACGATCCTTACGCCGGACGCCAGCGTCTCCTGGGACCCAGCCGCCAAGCAGCTTAGCTTCGCCCCGGGCCTGCCTCGCGAGTCCGCGCCCGCCGAGGATGAGCTTGAATCACTCTGGCGCAGCTACTATGCGAGCATCTATAACCCGGCGCGGCTCAACGAGAGCGCCATGCGCTCCGAGATGCCGGTGCGTTACTGGAAGAACCTGCCCGAAGTGCAGCTGCTGCCTACGCTGATCACTCAATCGAAAACACGTGTGGACTCTATGGTTAGCCGTCAGCAGTCGCAACCCACAGCCCAGCCCTTTGTTCCGGACGACCACACGATCGAAGCGCTCACCGCTTCCCTGCCCGCCTGTAAGGGGTGTGAACTTTATTGTCATGCGACGCAGGTGGTTCCGGGGCGCGGTCACAGCCAAGCCGCTCTGATGCTCGTCGGCGAGCAGCCCGGCGACCAGGAAGACCGTAAAGGCGAGCCGTTCGTCGGTCCGGCCGGTGCAGTGCTCGATCGCGTTCTCGACGAGCTCAGGATCCCGCGAGCCCAGCTTTATGTCACCAACGCCGTCAAGCATTTTAAGTTCGTCCAGCGCGGCAAGCTGCGGCTGCACCAGAATCCGCGGATGAGCGAGATCATGGCCTGTCGTCCGTGGCTTTTGGCGGAGATCGACGCGGTCAAGCCAAACGTCGTGCTTTGCCTGGGCGCGAGTGCCTCAAAGTCGCTGCTCGGTGGCACGTTTGCCTTGATGAAAGATCACGGCAAGCAGCTCTCCACACCCTTTGCGGACCGAGTCTTTGCGACCATCCATCCGAGCGCCGTGCTGCGTGCGCGCGATGAGCCGAGCCGCGTGCAGCTGCAGACCTTCCTGGCCGATGACATGGCGCGCGCCTGGCAAGCGAGCCAGTCCTAACACGGCTGTGATAGAAAGCTGGAGGCTCGAAGAGCGGCCCGGCAGGAGCAACATGGAGACAGAAATTTCCACCCTCGACGCGATGCAATTTACCGAACAAACGCTTTCATCTCCGGCAAGTCTGGCCGCGGTGCTCGATCACACCCTGCTGAAGCCAGAGGCCACGCGCAGCCAGGTGATTCAGCTCTGCCAAGAGGCCGCACAGTACCGGTTTGCCTGCGCGATGGTCAACCCGGCCTGGGTGGCGACGGCGGCCGAGGTGCTTGCCGGAACAGGCGTGCCGGTGGGCGTGGTCATCGGGTTCCCGCTGGGCGCAACCTTATCTGCCTCCAAGCGCGACGAGACGGCTCGCGTGCTACGTTACGGCGTCCACGACGTAGACATGGTGCTGAACGTCGGGCTGCTGAAGTCCGGGAGCAAGGAAGACTTTGACGCCGTGCGGCTGGACATCCGCGGTGTGGTCGAGTTGGCCCACGCGGCCGGAGCTATCGTCAAAGTCATTCTCGAAACCTGCCTGCTCAGCTTTGAGGAGAAGCTGCGGGCGTCCGAGATCGCCCTCAGCGCGGGAGCAGATTTTCTCAAAACCTCGACCGGCTTCTCGTCCGGAGGAGCGACGGTGGATGATGTTGCCCTGCTGCGGAGCGTGGCCGGGAGCCGCGCCGGCGTCAAGGCCTCAGGCGGCATTCGTTCGCTGGCCGATGCAACCGCCATGTTGTACGCGGGAGCGACGCGCATCGGTGCGAGTGCGAGCGTGCGCTTCGTCGCCGAGCTCTCAGGCGGTAGCAGCGGTGCTGCGCCTGCCAGCGGCTACTGAGGACGACGGGAGTATCATCGCATCCAATGCCGTCTTTGCCCAAGCCGGAGGTTGAGAGCGAAGCTCCCGGCCTGGACGAGGAAGATCGCACGCCTTCGCGGGAGCGAGTGACGCGTTCCCTCCTCCACCAGCATGCGGCCGAGCCGAACATCCGGGTCGAGCCGTTGCAGCTGGACTTCCTGCTGCGGTTAGCCGACGCGCTCAACACGACGCTCGACCTGAACACTCTGCTGCATCGCGTGGCCAATCTGGTGCGGGCCGTCATTGACTATCGCATTTTCGCCATTCTGCTGATCAACGACCGTACGCACGAACTGTGGATGCGCTTCCAGACCGGGCACACGCCGGATATCGAGCGAATCCGGGTTAAGCTCGGGCGCGGCATCTCCGGGCAGGCGGCGCTGCAGCGCAGGTCGATCCTGGTCGAGGATGTGCGCCAGGTAGAGAACTACATTAACGCCAACGACGCGGTGCGGTCGGAGCTGGCGGTGCCGCTGATTGTGAAAAACAAGGTGATCGGCGTGCTCGACCTGCAGTCGGAGCTGCCGGCCTTCTTCACGCTCGACCATGAGCGGCTGCTTGAGCTGACAGCTTCGCGGGTGGCGATTGCGGTTGAGAATGCGCGGTTGTACACACGGGTCTCGCGCCAGGCGCAGACGCTGACGGTGCTGCATGAGATCTCGCGGGAGATCACGTCGATCCTCGATCCCGACGATCTGCTGGAGCGGATCGGCAGCCTGCTGAAGCGGGTGATCGACTTCCAGATGTTCACGATCCTGCTTTGGAACGGCCGTACCGATCGCTTTGAACATCGATTTTCGACCCGGTATGGAGAGCGGGTGACGCGGAGGCGCAGCGTGGCGCTGGGCGAGGGACTGATTGGCTCGGCGGCGCTTGAGCGCTCACCGGTTCTGGCTCCAGATGTGCGTCGAGAGCCGCGGTACCTGGTCGAAAACCCGGAGACGCGCGCCGAGCTGGCAGTCCCGCTGATCTACAAGGGCAAAGTCATCGGCGTCATCGACCTTGAACACACAAGGGTCAACTACTACAACGAGGATCACCAGCGAACACTGACCACGCTCGCTTCGCAGGTCGCCATCTCGATTGCCAATGCCAACCTCTACCAGCGCATCCACGAGGAAGAGCAACGGATGGAGCGCGATCTGGAGATGGCCCGGCAGGTGCAGCTGCGGCTCTTGCCGCCTGCGCCTCCCACGCCGGCCAACGCGGAGATCGCGTGCAGCTTCCGGCCAGCGCGATCCATCGGCGGCGATCTCTACGACTTTCTGGACTACGGGCCGGCTCCTCTGGAGGGTCTGGACGGGAATCTACCCAGGTCTGCGGCGGCCGAAGCGCCGGCACAGCTGGCCGAGAGGTCGTCGCAGGTGCTGCAGAAGCTGCTGCCGCCTACGCGCACCTTGATCGTGATGGGCGATGTCTCCGGAAAAGCGGCTCCGGCGGCACTCTATGGAGCGCTGGTTTCGGGCATTCTGCGGTCACTCGCCCCGCAGCATCTCTCCCCCGCGGCCCTGCTCGCGGCCTTGAACGACCAGTTGCAGGAGCGCCGGCTGGACTCGCAATATGTGACTATGCTGATCGCGTTGTGGGACGACGCAACGCGGACCCTGCATATGGCCAACGCGGGATCGGCACAGCCGATTCTGCTGACGCGCAGACCCTCCTCGGAGGGCGAAAAGGCGCTGACGAACGCGCTCGAGTCTCAAACCATCTCCATCACGGGATTCCCGCTGGGGATGTTCCCGGGCGTCAGCTACGACGAAATGTCCGTGCCGTTGGCCTCGGCCGACCTGGTCGTCTTCTTCTCCGATGGCATCACGGACGCGGTGAACTCCCGTGGAGAGCAGTTCGGCGGCGACCGTTTGTGCACGTTGCTTCAACAACATCCCCTGGCGGCCAGCAGCTCCGAGGCGGCAGTGGCTGCGGTTGGGGAGGCTGTCGCCACATTTCAGTCAGGTACCGAGCACTTCGACGATGAAACGGTGATCGTGTTGCGGGTTCGCTGAAGCTACCGCAGGATTGCCCAGGTCGTGGCTATGAGCAGGGTTCCTACAACCGTGAGGGCCGTGTCCACGCCCTTGACGGACTCACTCCGTCCATCCTGCATCCGAATCCAACCTGAGAAACCAGTAACAATGGCTCGCATATCAACTCTCCTATCCGAGGTGCTGTTTTGAACTCAGGAATACGTGTCACCCTGAGGTTGAACCATCGGTAAAACAAGCATGCAGCCTGTCACCGCTGCTGTGAAATCACCTTCGCAGCGAAAGTGCATGCAACTCGCGAAGGGGATGCTCTGCCACCTTTTATGCCTGCATGACCCGACAAGCGGAAGATGGCGTATGACGTTGTAAGTCAAAAGTCGGTCTAACTCTGCAGGCTTCCTTTGGGAGCCGAGTGAACGAGATAGCAAGCCTGCGCGACGCTGTACCCCCCCCCGCGGATTGGTTCTAAGTTCTTTAGTTGTATTAGATAGCTTGAGCAGAAGCTGCAAAGTATTCATTACGCAAGAGTTACGGGCAAAGTCTTGCAAAGAAAGAACTTACCCCTTGCAAGGGCCAGCTGAGGAAAAGCTACTGTCTCCATTGTAGACAAGGCGCCAGGGTGTTTGTGCCAACTATTTTGATGGCCTAAGTAGTTTCGAATGAATCACTTCGCATGTTTTATGACGACCTCGGGGCTTGACAGCCGAAGCTGGTGCTGGGACCGGGCCTGCCGGTGGAGGGTCAAAGGGTTGGATTGGGAGATTCGGTGGGGACGTTGCGCGCTCGAGGAGAACGGCGCTGGAGGCCGACGCGGAAGAGGACCTCGAGAATGCGGAAGGCCGCCTTGAGCGAGGCCTTCCAGTCGCCGGAGACCTTGCTGACGCCACCGATGCGGCAGCGATAGTCGACCGTGATCTCGCGGATGCGGAGGCCGTGCTGGGCAGCCTTGATCTGCATTTCGAGGTTCCAGCCATAGGTGAGCTCGGACATGCGCAGCTGCACAAGAGAGGAGCGGCGGATAGCGCGGAAGGGGCCCATGTCGGTGTAACGCACGCCTTGGAAGAGGCGCAGGAGAAAGCCGACGAGGTGGCCGGCGAAGACCTGGCTGGGGAGCATGGAGCCGGGCTCACGACGGCCGCGGATGCGCGAGCCGAGGACGAAGTCGGCCTGATTGTCGGCGATGGGCTGGACGAGCGCGGGTAGGCCGGCGATAAGATCGGAGCCGTCGCCATCCATGTAGACGAGGATGTCGGAGGCGGGGTCGGAGGCGAGCGAGCCGGCGAGGCAGGCGGCGCCGTAGCCGCGAGGCGACTGGATCACGCGGGCTCCCGCGGCGCGGGCGAGCTCGGCGGTGCGGTCGGTCGAGCCGTTGTCGACTACGAGGCACTCGCGGATGAGGGGCCAAGGCATTTCGCGGACGACTTGGCCGATGGACTCGGCTTCGTTGAGGGCGGGGATGATGATCGAGATTTGCGGCACGAGCTTATTGTCTCTTATTCACCACTGGTCGCGTTCTGCGATCATACGGAGGCCAACGACACCTATCCGAGAAGCGGAAGGCAACAAGGACGAAAGAACAATACAACGGCGTGTCTGCACGCCTGCTACTGCGAGTGGTCCTGAATGACCGAGCGACTAAGGACCGACACGCGCGCAACTCGAGAACGGATCTAAACGAAGACCATTAAGGGGAACTTCACTTTTTTCCCCGATCGTAGTCCAATCGATCTCGAATAGATGATTGTAGAGCAGCGTGGAAAATGCATCTTAGGCGGCAGCTATAAGGAAGGTCAACGAACAGGCGGCAACAAGTTCGTTCTTATAACGGCCTTAAAGTTCCATGGGTGGATTGCCACAAAGAATCTTCTTGAGCATGCATCAAAACATTCAGTCAGTAGATGTCACAACAAACTTAGGTATCGTTCTGAGCGGTGAACGGCACGCCTAGCATTGAGACCCAGTGTGCAACAATGCTGTCGACGAGAGTTGTACAACAGAGAACCCGATTTGTCATTTTGTTGTCTTTCCTCTGTCATAACATCTGTTCCCTGGTGTAGATATTTGATGAATCTGTTTAGTCTTACTTGATGCCAGGTAAAGAATGTTAAGTGAAGTGCGTTCACCCACGAAGACGATCCTTGTGATTGAAGACGACCTTCGTATCCAGAAGGCGTTGGGGCGGCAATTCGGGTCTGAGGGGTATGATGTCCAGCTCGTGAGCAACGGTCTTGAAGCTGTGGCGACGTGTCACGCGACAAAGCCTGTTGCGGTTGTGCTCGATCTTATGTTGCCCGGCATGTCAGGCCGTGAGATCTGCCGGCAGATCAAGTCCGAGTCGCCGAACCTTCCGGTGATCATCCTGAGTGCAATTAGTGAGGTCGTCGACAAAGTGCTGCTGCTCGAACTCGGAGCAGATGATTATGTTACGAAGCCGTTCAGCCCACGTGAATTATTAGCGAGAGTTCAAGCAGCGGTTCGGCGATCCGAGCGCTTTGCCGAAGCGCGCCTTGGAGCGGTACTCGTGGCTTCAACCAACTCGCATCGCGAGTTTGGTGAGGTGACGACGGATCTGCTTAAGATGGAGGTGTATCGCGCCGGCGTGCCTGTCACGCTCACTGCGCATGAGTTCAAGCTACTGAAGCACTTCTTAAACAACGTGGATCGCGTGCTGACCCGCGATGAGTTGCTGCAGGACGTCTGGGGTTACAACTTTCCACCAACGACGCGCATAGTCGACAATCAGGTACTGAAACTCCGGCAGAAGCTGGAACGCGATCCCGCGAAGCCGGTGCACTTCCGAACTGTGCACGGAACCGGCTATAAGTTCGTGGTGCAGCCATAATCGCATCGCCCGGTACCGCCCCCTCGAATGGCCCGCACAGGGCTGGCAGACGGGCGGCACGTATGCGCACGATCCTGCTGGTCTCGCTGCTGGCGCTTTCGTTTGGGCTTACCGCGCTCAGCCTGCTGGCAGTGCGTTACACCCTGCATCGGCAGATTCAACGCGATCTCAGCCTAGATTTAGAACATTCCATGCGCACCTTCAGTAATCTCGAACAGCAGCGCAGAGACATGCTTGCGCGGGAGACTGCGCTGCTGGCCGATCTTCCCACGCTGAAGGCGCTTATGACGACCCAGGACCAGCGCACGATTGAAGATGGAGGCGCTCGGTTCTGGCAGATCAGCGGTGGCGATCTGTTTGAGCTTTACGATGACGCTGGTCATCTGATGGCCGCCTACGGCTCCGGTTCGACGGCGGGCGGTGCGCATCTTGGCGAGGTTGTCGGCTCAACGATGCGGGAAGCCGTGGAGCAACCGCGCGAGGCCCGTATCTTGTCGGTCGGCGGCCTGCCGTATGAGGTGATTGCGCAGCCGCTCTCATTCGGTGCACGAGCGGATGAATCGCTGCTCGGGTATGTCGTGCTTGGCTTCGCCATCAATCAGCATGTGGCCCAGGAGGTCGGCGAGGCCTCCGCCGCCGAGGTCGCATTTACGGTGGATGGCAAGGTGGCTGTGAGCACTCTGCCCACAGCGCCGTTTGCTGACCAGAATGCGATGCAGGCGGTCTTGTCGTTGTCCCCTGGCGCAACCCGGCAAGTGACGCTTGGCGGCACGCGCTATCTTGCAACGGCGACGCCACTAAGCGGCTCCGAACGCATGCAGGCGGGCCGGGTCGAACTGGTGGTGCTGCGCTCGTATGAGGAAGCGGCACGCCTGCTTACGACGATCAACCGCTGGCTGCTGGGGCTGGGCATGCTGGCGCTGGTTCTGGCTACAGCTATTGCTGTGTCGATCTCGCGTTTGGTGACGCGCCCGCTTGAGATGCTGGTCAAGGGCGCGCGCGCTCTCGGCCGCGGCGACTTTACCTTTCAGCATCCTCGTGGGGGCACTGCTGAGATTTGCGAGCTCGCAGAAGCCTTCGATCACATGCGGCTGGAGCTCGAGTCTTCGCAGCGCGCGCTGGTGGATTCAGAGCGGCTGGCTACTATCGGTCGGATGGCAAGCTCAATCTCCCACGACTTACGGCATTTCATTTCCGCCATGTACGCGAACGCTGAGTTTCTTTCTCTTGCAAGCACGACCCAAACAGAACGCGAGCAGCTTATCTTTGAGGTGCAGACGGCGGTCAACGGCATGACGGATCTGCTGGACTCTTTGCTTGTATTTTCCCGCACCGGCAAGGCGCTCCTGCCGAGCTATGAGTCTATTCCTTACCTGATTGAACGTGCCGTTGGACTGCTGCGCGCGCATCCTGAGGCATACTCACTCGACGTGCGACTTGACGAACTGGCGGATATCGAAGCATGGGTCGACGCCACCAAGTTCATCCGTGCAGTTTTTAATTTATTGTTGAACGCTTGCCAAGCCTCGAATCGCGGGACTCTCGTGCCCTGCGTGACGCTCCAGCTTGAAGAACGCGACGGCGAGATCGTCATCCGCATTGAAGACAACGGCCCTGGCGTTCCGGCGTCCCTGGTTGCGACCATGTTTGAGCCCTTCGTAAGCCGCGGCCGCGAAGCCGGAACAGGCCTGGGTCTTACTCTCGCGCAGCATATCGCGCAGGAACATGGTGGGAGCGTTCGGCTGGAGCAGTCCGCACCCGGCAAGACCGTCTTCACCCTCACGCTGGTGCGGCAGGCGCTCGAACGATTGAATCCGGAAACTTTGTTGCGATCGACTGAACCCATTCTCGAGACACTCGCCAAGGAGACCAAACGATGAAACATCGGCAGACGCTGTCCGCCAAAGCCGTGATGACGGCAGCGCTCCTGGGCGCTTCGTCGGGCGGCTGTGCCTATGGGCAAACTGTTTCTGCCGGTACGGAACAGCCCGGGCAGGCGGCAAGCACGACGGACTCTCGACTCGATGCGGTATCGAAGCTGCTTGCGCAGACGCAATTGCAACTGCAGCAGACGCAGCAGCAGCTGAGTGCGCTCAGTGCCGAGTTGAAGGAACTGCGCAGCCACGCAGGTGCCGCAGGTGCCGCAGGTGCCGCAGGTATGACGACAGCCGGGGCTGCAGCCGTTGGCGCCTCGGATGCTGGTGCGCAACCGAGTAACTCGTCGTCCTCTGCCGAGGCCGGTCTCAGGGAAGAGCTGGCCCGGCAACAGGAGGAGCAGGAGATCCAATCGGCAGAAATTAAACAGCACGATCAAACCAAAGTGGAAAGTGTTTCAAAGTATCCGGTGCGGGTCTATGGTCTGCTGCTCTTCAACGCCTTTTCAAATGCTGGCGTAGTCGATAATGCGGATCTTCCATCGGTTGCCCTTCCGCGCACACCAGGCCTGAGCCACGGTAGCGTCGGCGGCAGCTTCCGCCAGACATTGCTGGGCCTGAGCGGGAACGGGCCAACTGTTTTCGGCGCCAGCACGTCCGGTGACGTCAGCATCGATTTCTTCGGAGACCCGAGCTATAACTTCTATTCAAGCTCGAACGGGAACCTGCGTCTGCGGCGCGGCGATATCCGGCTCGCGTGGGGTTCGGCCGCAAACTCAGCGGTGAACCACGATGTCCTTCAGCTTGGGGTCGACGCTCCGCTCATCTCGCCCCTGTCGCCTACCTCGATTGCAACCGTGGCCATTCCGTCACTCGCGTGGGCAGGTAATCTCTGGACCTGGGCTCCGGAGATTCAATATAAGCATGCGGTGATGCTCAATGCCGATGCGAAAAACGCACCTCGCACGTTCGAACTCGAAGGCGGCCTGTGGGATCCTCCCGTTGTTGGCTCGAACGCGTCAAGCGCCTCGCGCATTCTGAGCATGGGTGAGCTTTCGCGACGGCCTGGCTTGCTGGGTCGAGCCTCGCTGCATGCGGGTTTGGACGATCATCCGCTCTCGTTCGGGGTAGGCGGATACGTGGCACGCGAGACCTATACGGCTCAGCAGGTGGACGACTGGGCGATCACCGGAGACTGGCAAATCCCATTGAGTCAGCGCTTTCAACTGAGCGGCGAAATTTATCGCGGGCTGGGTCTGGGCGGCCTGGGAGGTGGAGCGTACAAGGACGCGCTGCAGGGAGTGAACGTAAACACGGGGGCCTATCAAACGATTGGACTGAACGCAGTGGGTGGGTGGGCGCAGTTGAAGACACACTTCGGCCGCAACACAGAAACAAACTTTGCCTACGGACAGGATGGCGCCTTTGCCAGTGACTTTCGCCAGCTGAACCTGAGTAAGAGTGTGTACTCGCTCGAACAGTACGCGCGCGCACAGATGATGGTCGCGAACCTACTTTATCGGCCGAAGACGTACCTGATCCTTTCGCCTGAATATCGGCGCTTGTTGAACTGGGGCATTACGGGCCCGGTCTCGACTGTGAATCTCTATACGTTGTCCCTGGGATACCAGTTCTGATGCGTATTATTTCCGCATTTTTTTTGGTCTCGCTTCTCGCTGCGGCGAGTTCGTCTTCTCGCTGCGGCGCGCAAGGTGTAACGGTCTCGCTGCACGTGAGCATTGCTTCAGGCGCGCTGGCGAACGAGCGCAAGCCGCACTCGGTGATGGCGGAGGACACGAAAGCGGTCGTCGCATGGCTTGAGCCGATGAGCGACGTAGACAGCCGCTTGCACCCTGCTGCCGCCCCAGCGCACACCTTCACGCTCACCCAGAAGAACAAGCATTTCTCGCCGCACATGCTCGTGATTCCGACGGGATCAAGCGTTGAGTTTCCGAATCTCGACCCGTTCTTCCATAATGTATTTTCTCTTTACAATGGCCGCCGCTTCGATCTGGGTTTGTATCAGGCAGGCAGCTGGCGTTCTGTACGTTTTGACCAAGAGGGCGTCTCCTATATCTTTTGCAATATTCATCCAGAGATGGGCGCCGTGATTGTCTCACTAAGCACGCCGTATTACGGGGTCTCTGACGATGACGACCAGATTACGATCACGCACGTACCGCCAGGCGACTACGAGTTGACTTTTTGGTCACAGAACGTCTCGGTTGCTGAATTGACTGGATCCAAGCGTGCGATTCATGTCGAAGCGCAAACTCTGACCCTGCCCGCGATCCGATTCAGACGCACTAGCGAACCCTCGCGCGATCACCTGAACAAGTTTGGCGAGCCGTATAAGAGGTCTGAGCAAACGCTTTATTAAGCTCGCTCGATCGGCGACAGAGCATTGACTGTCGCAGAACATTGGCCAGACACATTGGTTTTCGAGACTGGCTAAGGTAAGAGGCATTGGTGATCTCAACCTCCTTATGCGAAAACTCCTGAAGGCTTATCGATCGTTCGTCCCCTTCCCGTTGTGGAGCGCTCTGGTTGCGGGACTAACAGTTCATCCTCACTGCAGGCACAGAGGGCTCCGGATGTTCCTCTCATTTCGGAAGGGATAGGTATGTTTAGCAGCACCAAGTGGAGTGCCCGATCTTTGTGCCGTTGGATGAGTTAGTGTAGCGCAGCTGCTTTTAAGTTCAAGTAGGCCCCGTCGGGGGTGTGGAGAAGTGGGAAGCGGTGCGCCGGGATAAACCGGTAAGAAGCAGAGGATGCAAGAGCCTTACGAGAAAGGAGTAGCGATCCGCTCGGCCCCGAGTCTGGCGCTGTGATCCGCGAGGGGCACAGTGAAGCAAAAGACAGGGGTACAGGTGGGCTGGGTATTGAGCTTCGAAAAACTGCAATCAGGATGCCGACGCCCTCGTTTCAGCGGAAGGCTATACGGGTTGGGACGCTATCGCGAGTCCCAGCGCGATCCTGCGTAGTCGTAGACCCCAGACACGCCTGGAAGCTTCTTACACGAGAACCGGGAGACCTCGAAGACACCTGCGGTCGATGCAAGGTAAGCGTCCGGTGTGTACCGTTCCTATGAGTGTGTAGGGAGTTAGAGTCTCCAC
>CAXTLR010000013.1:0-86467 GCA_964245195.1 uncultured Acidobacteriaceae bacterium
TCAGTCGATCACGCCTCGCCGACGCTTACAGACTCCGAAGTCAAGCAATCCGTAATACAGCACTAAGACTTTGAGGGAATGCTCGGCTGTGTAAGATCAGGAGATCCCGTTCCTGGAGGAAGTCATGAGGCTACGGAAGGCTCTGGTGGGAGTGCTGTCGTTCGAAATGTGCGTGAACACGTGGGCACAGGCTCAAAATGAGAGTTCGTATGTGGAGAGACACGCGTGAAAATGACGGCGCTACGCAACGTGTTTGTGCAATCGCTAAAGGATGCTGGATTTACGTGCTCAATTGCGGTGCCTCCTGTGGTAGTGGAGGACGTGCCTTCGTTTGGCAGCTACGTCCCGAGACAAATACGCTGCGGACTTCAGCGTCGAGTTTGCTGAAGCCGGAAGAGAGCCAGATGTTCTACCACTTCATGGGGCAATTTAGGTGGCGAGGGTGAACGCCCGCTTAAGCGCTGTATTCCAAGCTTGGGAGAAAGCTATGGAGAGCGATGCCTGCGGTACGGAACGATCAAAACCATGAAACGCTCCGGGAACAAGATTCAGTTCCGTCGACACTCCTGCTTGCAGAAGTCGACGCGCAAACTCCAGGTCTTCGCTCGCAAAGAGGTCGATCGATCCGACGCCAATCCATGCAGGCGGAAGCTTGGAAAGGTTCTCCACCCGTGCGGGCACAGCATTGGATGGAACGGCTGCTGAGCCGGCCGGCATGCCCAGCAGCGATGTCCAGCCGAAGCGATTGGTTTGCGATGTCCAGATGAACTGGCCGCTGTAAGGTGATGCAGGTACAGAGGAGCCCGTGCGATCGTCCAGCATGGGATACACAAGCACCTGGAAGCAGAGGGGAATCTCTCCGCGGTCGCGTGCCATGATCGCCACGGCCGCCGCATGTCCGGCTCCCGCGCTCTCGCCTTTGAGAGCGATATGGGTGCGGTCAATCCCGAGTTCAACTGAATTTGTGTAAAGCCACGCGAGCGCGGCATAGATGTCCTCGCGCGAGCCAGTGTAAGTCGTTTCGGGGGCCAGGCGATACTCCACGGAAACAGCCACACAGTCGTGGGCCAGAGCGAGATCCTGGATGTCACGGCGACTGTCTGCTGCTGAACCCGCAACGTACCCGCCTCCATGCATGTGCAGCACTGCCGGCTTTGAAGCACCCTTGGCGGCCCCTGTTATGTAGATTGCTATGTCAGGCGCGCCCTTTAAACCCGGAATCATTCTCTGGACCACTTCGGGGGTCGGCAGCATTGGCAGAGCGCGAGCCTTGCCGGCCTGTCGTACCTGCGGAAGTGTCGCGGCCGTCAGCGGCGGGGGTGTCCCTCGCGCCAACACTGCCTCGAGCGTCTTTCGGAACTCCGGGTTCACAAGTCGCATAGCATCGACGGGAGCATCGCTAGCGGCGACAGAATCTGGTTTCGTTTGTCCAACTGCGAAGCGGCCCAAAGCGCTTCCTGCCGTGATGCCGATTCCTGTTGCAATGAGGTCGCGTCGGGTAGTCATCAGCAGTTCCACTCCGGTCTTGTCGTTCTATTCGAGTCAAGATTCCTGTCTCACCATTCTGACACGGAAGCAATCAACGAGCCTGATCCACCTTCACCCGCCAAGCTCTTATGTCGACGATAGTACGTCTGCTTCACGATCTCGGTTTCTTGCACGTCCACGGCAATTTCCCGTTCGCCACACTCACTTTGCCCTGCCGCAAGAGTTTACGATCTGCTCCACTGTATGCTCCTTCCCTCGTGCCATAGAACGCTCCTTTTATCCACAAGATTGCAAAGCAATGGCGCGTCGGACGCGTGCTGCTGATGGTGATGCCGCGCACACGATCCGCGACGCGTTCAATCTTCATGGAAGCGCTTCCCACGGTGCTCGCGGGCGAAGCGTCCATCGGTTTTCTCGACAGCTACCAGACCGAACGTGTTCCTCACGCCGAAGAGGTCATCGCGTTGTCGATGGCCTTTGGGAAGATGGCGCTGATGTTTCGCGCGATCTTGCCCTCTCCGGGGTGGACCCCCTCGCGGCTTTCGCCCTCAAGAAGGTGGAACTCCCAACGCGAGAAACGGCCGCCGCTCCAGCGACCCAGACAGCCGAGGCCGCTTGACGTCGAGAAACTGGAAAACCTCCGGCAAAGAAGGAAGATCGCGATCAGGATCGATATGCTCGAAGTCGATGACAAGCTGTGCATTCGCCTTGAAGCCGAGATCGCGCCGGCCGATGCCCATGGCGTCTTGCACGAAGCTTCTCGCCCCGTCTGCTCCCAGGACGAACGCCGCGTCGATCACGCAGCTCTGGCCCTTGTGCTTATCCGGCACCGCGATACCGATGCTCTCATCGCTGGCCTTGACCGTGAGTCGAACCTGTCGTCATCCTGCTCGATCGAGACGGCATTCAGGCCCATGAACACAAGCACGCCGAGTTCACGCACCTTCGCGTCAAAGACGATCTCGAACTCAGGTTGATAGCTGAGATAGTTATCCTTCCAGCCTGCTCCGCTCTCCCCAGCTTGATGGTTGCGAGCACTTCCATCTCACCCGTTACCAACTGCCATCCAGCATGGGGCGAACGAGCAGCTCCAGGTCCTGAGCTATACCCAGGTGCTGAAAGGTCCGGAAGTTCTCGCGTCAAAGTGACCGGCGCGTCCCAGCGCATAGCGAGTCGGGAAACGCTCCACCACGATTACCTTCAATCCGCGTTGCGCGAGCAGCGCCGCCTGAAATCATGCCCACCGGTCCGTACCCGACGATGACCATGTCGCAGGACATGCTTTCCGGCAGTTTGTCGATGTGGTCCAGTTCGTTGGCGGGTGTTAGCGCATACTTGACGCTCATCTTCATCTCTCCTTTGCACTCTTCGTGCGGTTCACTATGAATCGCTTGGTACAGGGTTGGACCTAGTTTGGAAGCTCCGTCGCTTGCAAGAACTGGACACCTTTACGCTCGGGTAGCAAGCTCAAGTCCGGATAGATCCGCCGCAGCAGCGAACTCCTGACCTGGCAATCGGCATTGTGCAGATCGATGGTCGCGACCGTGTATGCCTTCGACGGAATTCGCTCTCCGTCACCTCTTTAAGGAAGTTGGCGAGCGGTGGACTGATGACTTGATCGTGCGACTCTTTTCGGCTGAGCTTGTTCTGGACTTCGAGGGGAGCTTGGACGATTACTTCTGCTGCAGCCAATCCCTCTCGTGGCTGATCAGGCTTGCCACGGTGTCGGGCCGGTCATAGCCGGGGAGATCGTCCTTCGGCTCTCTCCCCAGATACTTCAAGGTAGCCGTCAGGTAGCGGTATGACAGGCGGTAAGTCGATAACTCGCCTTCGTCGAACATAATGTGCTGAGCAGGGTTACATGGCTGCAGTAAGTCGCGCAGGTAGGCACTGCGAAGACCCGCAATCAGCCATCGATCTCCCAGGCGCTGAGCCCTCCAGAAGAGCCGCACAAAGCCGGTCGACGTCACCGAGACGCCGTTATAGGTGTAAAAACCATGGAGGGTGCAGGCTGTCTCGGCAAGCGCTCGCTCGTTGTTGATCGTCACGATGGCTGGTCCCATTTCATGGAAGTTGATCGCGTCTGTTCGCCAGTTGTTTTTGGTCGCATCGACGAACGCCTGACCGCTGCCCTTGAACCAGGCGACATCGACAAACGACTCGGGATGATAGTACCGGGCCATCTCGTCCCATGAGGCCGCATCCCGGGTAGCTCGTTCGCGCTGGATGAGATCGGCGATCTGCGCTCGTTCTAGGATTTGACGGTCGTCTAACTCTGCATGGGCCGCGGGGAGTTCGCTTGCCATTGCTTCTGTCTCCTTACTTCCTGTAGCTCAGGCGTTTGTTGCGGCAAGGTTCATCGCATCGAGGCTCCCGACCACCTCGGTGGGGAGCTGCAGCTTGGCAGCGTTCAGGTTTTCATGCAGGTGCGCAACGGATGAGGTTCCAGGGATGAGCAGTATATTGGCCGAGCGCTGGAGGAGCCATGCAAGCGCAACCTGCATCGTGGTGGCACCGATCGCCTTCGCGGCTTGTTCGAGAACAGAGGATTGCAGAGGATTAAAGCCACCGAGAGGGAAGTAGGGCACGTAGGCGATGCCCTGTTGCGCGAGGTGATCGATCAGGCCGTCATCAGCCCGGTTGGTCACGTTGTAAAGGTTCTGGACGCAGAGGATGTCGGTGATTTTCTGGCCTTCGGCGACCTGTCCTGGCGTAACGTTGCTGAGGCCAAGGTGGCGGATCAATCCCTGCGCCTTCAGCTCTGTCAGAATCGTGAGCGGCTCTTCGATGGAGGCGTCCAACGGCATCAGCGGAGCACCGACGCGCAGGTTGACCACCTCGAGGACATCCAGCCCCAGGTTGCGCAGATTGTCGTGAACCTCTTCGGTGAGCTGCTCCCGCGAGTAGCCGGGCAGGACGGTTCGTTCCGCGACGCGGCGTCCCCCCACCTTGGTCACGATCGTCAGTTCTTTCGGGTAGGGATGGAGCGCTTTCTTGATGATCTGGTTGACCACATGCGGCCCATACATGTCCGCCGTGTCGATGTGATCGACCCCGCAGGCGAGTGCCTCACGCAGCACGGCGACCGCGTTGTCCGTGTCCTTGGACGGGCCCCAGGAGTGAGGACCGGCCAGTCTCATCGCGCCGTAGCCCATGCGGCTTACGCAGATCGAGCTATGGGGAAATTGGAAGTGCGTATCGATGGCCATGTTTTTGTTTCTCTCGTGTTGTGCGCTAAGCCTTGGCCTGGGTTGCTGAAACCAGGTCCGGTGAGGAAGAGCTTGCCGACAGGCGTCCCAGAGTACCGAAGAGGACGGCGCTTACCGCGTACAGCGGTGCGGTCAGCACTAGAAGTGCCTTGTAATTGCCGGTGTGATCGAAGAGGTAACCGCCCAGAAACGGGCCGAGGCCCAGGCCGACGATCACGAGGCTGTTCATGACGGCGAAGAGCAGCCCATAGTGGCGGACGCCGAAGTAGCGCGGTACCAGGTACGAGAGCACGCTGATCTCCATGCCTGCCGAAAGCCCAACCATACAGGCACCCAGAAGGCCAGCACCGGCGGTGTGGCTGAGCAGCAGCGCCGGCGCAACCAGGACGCCAAACCCACAGGCGACGAAGCCGACCAGCGGGCCGCTGGCGCGATCCAGCAGATAGCCTCCCAGCAGCCTGCCGGTGATGGACGAAAAGCCGATGCCGGCCGCGATGGCTGCCGCGGTATGCGCGGACAGGCCGTTGCTCCTGACGATGGGCACAAAGTGCACGGCCATGGCGGCGCCAGCGGTGGAGGCGAGCAGGCAGGCCAGCGACATCTGCAGGTAGCGGCGGGAAAGAAAGGCCTCCCGCACCGGCATCCCGCCCAGCGTGCTGCGATCGACGACGGTGGCCTTCGCCGGGGAGATCCGCAGCTTGTCCTTGCGGCTGCGAAAGAAGAACCAGACCAACGGAAACGAGAGCAGCAGGCTGCCCGCGCCGAGCCACTCATACGCTCCGCGCCAGCCGTAATGCTCCTGCAGCAGGGTGGCGAGGTACGGCTGACACATGGAGCCCACCCCGGTGCCCGCGAGCGCGACGCCGATCGCCTTGCCGCGGCTCGTATCGAACTCCGCGACGACCGCCGCGGTCCAGACGCTTAGATTGACCAAGTTGAAGGTGAGGCCGACCACCAGCCATCCGAGGATCCAGCTCAGGCTGCTGGGCCCGGTGAGGCCCAGCCCGGCGAACGCCATGCAGTAAAGGACCAGGCCGGGCAGGGCGATGCGGCGGCTTCCAAAACGGTCGATGGCCAGGCCCGACAACGGCGACAGCAGGACGCCGGTGATGCTGACCATCAGCGGGCCGGCCGAGATCTGCGATCGGGTCCAGGCAGTGCCCGCATGAATGGCCGGCATCAGCGCGCCGAGCGTGTACGTGTGGAGCACCGAGACGGCGATGCCGAGGGTGGCCAAGATCGGGATGTACCAGCTTCTGGCCCACTCCTGGCTCGCCGTTTCATGGCTTAGAGCAGTGAATCGCATAGTGACCTTTACCTCTTATGTCGAAGCATCCGCAGCAGAGTTACGAAGGGCAACTGAGCCGGCCTGCGAAATGGCCGGCCCTTGCTGCGGTTAGAAGGTGATCTTGACAGCAATCTGCAGGAGTCTCGCGTCGCCCGCAGTGGAGGTGATCAAGCCGGCGTTGGCTGAGTTAAGCGTGCTGAGTTGGGGAGCGATCGCGGTCGAGTTCGTGGGCGTGGAGTAGTTGGGATGATTCAACGTGTTGAAGGCCTCTCCGCGTAGCTCAAGCCGCGCGCGCTCGTAGATCGGAAAGAACTTCGAGATTGCCAGGTCCAGGTTGGCGAAGCCGGGTCCGCGCAGAGAGAACGGCTGTTCATTGCCGAAGGTGCCCGCAGCGGCCGGCTTAAAGGCGGCCGTGTTGTACCACTGCGGGTACTTGGCCGCGGTGTTTGGGAAGAAGTTGTGATTGTAGACGGCTACTCCGGGAACCACGTTCGGGCGGTCGGAACCCAACCCCGTCAGCGACGCGTCGGTCCCGTCGGTGATGGTGAAGGGCAAGCCCGACCGGTAGCTGAACAGGGGGCTGATCTGGAAGCCGCCAGCGACCTGGTTGAGCAGATTGTTTCTGAGCTTTGGCGTGGTGATCACCCCTGAGATGGTGAAGTTATGGGTCAGGTCGAAGTTGCAGTGGCCATACTCGCCCGGCAGGTTGTTGGGGTTCTGCGGGACCGGGCTGGTATCTCCGGAGAAGTTGATGTTGCTCAGGCACTTGGAGTAGGTATAGTTTGCCAGAACCGTGAAGCTGTTCGAGAACGGATGGTTCACGGTCAGGATCAGGCCGTTGTAGTTGGCGCTGGCGTAGCTTGTGAACTCGTTGAAAGCACCATAGCGTGCACCTGCGCCGGTGTCGCCGGTCTGCAGGTTCAGCTTCAGGCGTTGGGTGGTATTGCTGGTGGAGGAGCAGGGACTTCCGGCCGCGGGAATAATGACCAGGGCACCACACGAGCCTGCGACTCCTGTGGATGTACCCGGAATGTAAGTCGCGTAGTTGAGGGGAAGCAGACCGTAAAGATGAACGGTGTGCGTCCCGACGTAGCTGGCCGTCAACAGGAACTTACCCGGCGCCTGATATTGATAGCTCAGGTTGTACTGGTTCATGTAAGGACGGCCCTGGTTAGAGGGAAGCACCTGCGGCGCGATGCCCGCGCTGGGAAACGCGATCGTCGCGGTGGGCGGGTACTGGCTTGGGAACGGATTGCCGCCCGCGACCCCCTGGTACGGGTTATCCAGATTGCGCTTGAGTGAGTTGTTGAACGAAACCGTGACGGCCCCGCCGTACGGCACGCCGGAGTTGGTGTATTGGAGGCTTTCATCCGTGTTCGGCTCATCGAAGAGCAACGCGTAGGAGGCGCGGATGCTCTGCTTACCCTGGCCCGTCGGGTCGAACGCGAAGCCGATGCGCGGCGAGAAGTTGTCGAGCGTCCTGTGGGCGATACTGTTGCCCACCCCGGCATCGCCGACAAACAGCAGACCCGCCGGCGCATTGGAGAAGACGCTCGAGGTGACGCCGGCGTTGAAGTTGGCCTGCGAGAAGGTTTGGCCGCGGTTGTCGCGGTTATAGGGCGGCAGCCATGGCTCCCAGCGGAGGCCGTAGTTGAAGACAAGCTTCTTGGTGACGTGCCAGGTGTCTTGGGCGTAGTAGCCGAAGTAGTTCTGACGGAGGTGCAGCAGCGCGCCGGCCCCGCCGTTGGACTGCGTCAGGGTCGTGGGCGCACCCAGCAGCAGGTCGGTGAGCGAGAAGCCGGTATAGGTGCCGCTGAAGGTCACAAAGCCGTTCTCATTGTTGAAGTGCTTCTGGTTGTACTCCTGGTCGATGTAGTCGAAGCCGAACTGGAGAAAGTGTCTGCCCTTGACGTAGGAGACGTCATCGGCCGCCTGGAGCTGGTTGGTGACGATGGCGAACGGAGAGCATGGCCCGCAGGCCGCGTTGAATCCTCCGATGACGTTCAGGTAGAGGAAGTTGGACTCCGTCTGCGTGATGTTTGAGCCCAGCGTCCGCAGGTTCGGAAGGTCGGTAGCCGGGTTTCGCTGCACGGCCAGACGGTTCCCCGTCAGGCGGATCGAATTAGTCAGGTTCTGATTGACGATGAAGTTGTGCCCGAGCGTCAGGGTCTTGTCGCGGTCGATCAGGCCTGGGTTGATGGCATTGAGCAGATTGCCGGCAAATAGCGGCTGGGCGCTATAGTTGGTCATGAAATAGCGTGCAAAAACGTTCTGGCGCGAGGAAAGCGTGTCGTCCAGCCGCCCGATCCACTGGTTCTCATTCTGTGGATACGGGGTTGTGTAGGTAACGTCGCCGACGGCATCGCTGGTCGAGCCGGTCGGCAGAATCTTCGCGATGTTCAGGGCGGTCGTGCTGTAAAGCGAAGGCGAGATGGTCGCGCTACAAGTCGTCGGATTCGCTGTGGTGAAGCCGGCCGCGATCAGCTTGGCGGCGGCGGCCGCGGTGCCGATCGGGCAGACCCTGGTTGCGCTCAGGTTCTGGATGGCCTGGAAATAGGGTGTCCAGTTGCCCGCGAGCTCGGCATTAGTCGGAATCACGGCCGTGTTGCTCTGCGCAATGCGCAGCGCGGTGCCCTGGTAACCGCCGAAGAAGAACAGCTTGTTGGCCAGGATGGGACCGCCCAGAAAGGCGCCGTACTGGTTGCGCTTCAGCGTGTCCACATGCGCGGTCACCCGGTTGCTCGCGTTGGCATAGTTGTTGCGCAGAAACTCAAAGACGCCGCCGTGCAACTGATTGTTGCCGGACTTGGTGACGATATTCACGGTGCCGCTCGGGTGCAGCCCATACTGGGCCGCCAATCCGGTGGTCTGGACGGAAAACTCCTGCAGGGCGTCCGGGAACGGAAACGGCAGGTTGGTATTGAAGGCCGGATCGTTGTTATCGCCGCCATCGAGAAGGAAGTTGATCTGGTTGGACTGGCCACCGGCCACGGAGATGGCCACCGAGCCGCCGATCGCGTTGACGCCGATCGACCCATAGCTGGAGGACGAGGCGACGTGTCCGGTGACTGTGGGGGCCGCGCTGCCGGAGAGCAGCACCAGGTTGGCCGCATTGCGCCCGTTCAGCGGCAGGTCCACCGTGCGTGCCTGGTCGATGACCGTGTTGATGGAGTTATCTTCGGTCTGGATCTGGCTTGCCCCCGCGTCCACGTTGACCACGGTGTCGGTCGAACCGATCGTCAACGGCGCGTCGACTTCCAGGTCGTTTGAGACCTGCAGCACGATGCCGGTGCGGCTATAGGTCGTAAACCCGGCAGCCGTAAACTTCAGGACGTAGTCGCCCACGGGCAGGTTCGGCAGAATGAACTCGCCCGTCGCCGAGGAGACGGCGGTGGCGCTCTGGCCCGACCCCACCTGCGTGGCGACAACGGTTGCGTTCCGGACGACGGCTCCCGATCCGTCTGTAACGATGCCGTGGATCTTCGCGCTGGACACAGCCTGTGCTGTCGCCGAACGGGGACTGAGCAACGGAGAGGTCGCGCATGCGATGAGCAAAGTCAGGAGCATACCGGGCAGCGTGCGCGGGATCCGCCGACGGCGGAAGAGGGCGCGGGCCAAGGGAGCTGGCGTGAGATCGCGAGTGCTGCTGTCAAACGTGTGCATATGCCTCCGGTGTTCCTTGCCGCCGACTGTGTTGTCGAAGCGGGGCCAAATATAGCAGCATGGATCAAGGATGGACAATAGGCATTGTGTACATTTTTGTTTGGTCCGACGTGACGGGAGTGCGAAAACCCTGAGAAAATCGCTAGACAGATTGCCGAGCAAGCGGCAAAGGGCCATCGAGATCACTGCGGAGACGTGGAAAGACAGGTTAGCGGTGCGCGCTCAGACTGCCGGGCTGCCCCGATGGCGTTACCCTTGCGAGGCATCGCACCCGCCCAAGATCCCGGGAGGGATGAAGCCTGCTCCGCACCGGCTCACCTTGTCAGCCGGCCTGGCTTCTGCGCTGTTTTGCGGCGTCTTCCTGTGAGTTCGATAGGATGGAAAAGCTTGGTACTTTTGCTTTCAATCCAATCTTTGTCTGTGGGTAGGACACTATGCCGGTAGAGGCTCTGAAGCAACAGGAAGAGGGCGTTGGGCTTCCGAAGCGTGAGAGGACGCGCAAACGGCTGCTTTCCGCGGTCATGTTCTGTTACGCGCAAAGCAAGGGGCATGAATCACCCAGCATCGATTCCGTGATCCGGCAGGCGGAGGTCTCACGAGCGACGTTCTACCTGCACTTCGTCTCCATGGAAGATGCCTTCAACGCTCTCAGCGTGCAGCTTGCGGACGACCTCCGCGCCGTCGAGCGTTTGTTCGACCGCTCCGACCCGCTTGAGCGCCTCGCCATCGGCATACAGATGTTTCTGCTTCACGGCGTGGTCGATCGCGTGTGGGCCAGCTTCGTCTCCGCGACGAACTATCTTTCCGGAGACGACTTCCTGATCGGCGCGATAGACTCCCTGCTGCTGGAAGGCCGACAGGCGGAGTTGCTGCAGTTCTCCGAGGTCAAGGCGGCGAGGAGCATTCTGCTCGGATCACAATCAGAGGCGATGCGCCTTCTGGACGAGACGAATCGAGTCAATCGCGCCTTCCTCGAGGAGTTGACGATCATGATTCTTTGCGGTTTGCGAGCCGACTACGAGCGCTCGAAAAAAGCCGTGTCTGAGACGGCGATCTACATCCGCGGCTATGCGCCGGACTGCGTGCCATGGTGGCGCGATCCCTGGATTTAGCCGTGATCCGCTTCGGCGCGCTGACCGCCCGGGTTAAGACGCCCGCGTAAGTGAAGGGCTGGTCACGAGTCGGTCGAGTCACTCTCGTTTTCTAAAAAAATAAACATAATGTGTCGTCTCGCGATGAACCAGCATCAATCGCCTCAACCGCGCAGATGGGAAGACAAGAAGTCCGTGGCCCGCTTGATGGCTGCCTTCGTCTCCGGCGCCTGGGGAACCATCGGATCAATGGTGGGGGCCTTGGGGGGAAGGTTGAGCAGCTCTTTGGCTGCGTCCCTCTTCAGAAGAATCGTAAAGTGAGCGGCTCCTGGACCATCCCTGAGTGCAGGCGGCGATGCAAAACGCCATATCTGTAGCAGCGGGACGGCCCTGATAGTGTGGAGACGAACGGAAGCGGGAGAGCGAAAAGCGGGTTGGACGGGCAGCAAAGCCGAGCCGTAGAGCGGTGCGGTCCTGCTGTGTCTTGTAAGCAGGGCCTCAGTTCAGAGCGGAGAGCGTCGAAGTTCGGACGCAATTGTCCAGTGTAACTGACAGACGAGCGAACGGGTAGAGGCCTTGAGCATTGCGGTGCGAGGTCTTGCAGTTGATTAACCTTGGGGCACGTCCAAACCTGCGCCAGGCGGCGGCGCTGCGTCGGCGCCGAACCGCTCAGCGAGGATCCTTGCGGCAAGGTGCCAAGTTCGCTAGAAGCGACTGCGCGAGGCGAAGCCATGCCTGAGAGCTGCTGGGACTGTTCTCGATCACGGCGGCGGAGGCGTAGCCCTCGGGCGTAAGGCGCGCAAGCGTAACGGGCGTGAAATCGTCCAGTAGAATCTAGGGCTTTCTCCTGTCGCGCGGAAGTAGATAGCCGTAGCCGCGACGGCTATTCTGACGGGTGATGCAGGATGCGCCACTTGTTGGGCGTTCCGACTGTGGCCTTGCAGATACGCTCGCCGAAATCGTAGCGTTGGGTCGGAGCAGATGGCCTGCAGACCGCAAGATGCCTGGGTGCGTCCGCTACAGAGCTGAACGCGACTCTCGAACGCGACGGAATTTCTATCCCGTTCTTCGACAAAGACGTTTGCCATTCAATGTTCTCTTCCCCGTGATGAATCTGTGAGTGCTTGGCCAGATTCTGAAGTCGATGAGAAGAAGTCGGCGGCGTTGATAGAAGCCATCCAGTCACTCCGCTTTGTTGTTGTGCCTTCGGAAGGCATCTTCGCCGCCGTGGTCAAGGAGATGGACAACCGAAGTTGGCGGAAGTTCGCTCGGCCGCAAGGAGCATTCGGAGCTTTGAACGCAAGCTCCTCATTATTGCGAGGCTTGGGGTCTCGCGGGATAGAGCTCATGGCATTCACCCAACGCACGGGACCTCCTTGACATCAATCGTCCGGCGGTTCGAGCGATGTACGAAGACTTCATCCCACTCCTTACGGAGCTTTTGTCCGAAGGCATGGCTAACTCCAAGCTGAAAGGGAGCCCGTCCTTGGTGGCACGGAACCTGACGTTCGCCATGCGGGGCTTCAACAAACGCCGCGAGTAACGGCGTGGAGATGCGACAGAGGATTGTTCTGGAAGTGGATACGCTTTCGGCGGCTATGAGCGATTGAGGTCCGCTCGCGGGTACTAGGCAGATCAGAAGATCCGATGATTGAACGTGATAGGTATCGACAAACGCCGCTCACGCCAATTGAGCGCCGTCATAGCCAAAAGCCGCGCGGTAGTCGCTAAACTGGAGGAATGCCCACTATGTTCATCAAGCAGTCAGAAGAGTATGTCGGTCAGATTGACGCCGAGATCGAGCGTTTACAGCAGCTTCGCGAGCAGGTGCAGACGATGGTTCGGAGCGAAGAGACTCTGGAACAGTCTGAATCAGAAGCACCCCGTAAACGAGCGGCGAAGAAGAGTGCAGCAAAGAACGGAACAGAGATGAAGGTACCCGCAAAGCGCGGCCGTCCAAAGTCGGTACCCACAACAGAAGCGTAATACGGAGCTCTGGAGAACGGCATTGGCGACGAAGAAGGTAGCAGCGACGAAGGCGGTGGCGAAGAAGTCCGCACCCGTTAAGACCCTAGCCAGCGCGAAGGCAACTGTGCCGAAAATGACCAAGACGCAGGTGGTCCGGTTGATGGCCGAGCAGCTGCAGGTTGCACCGAAACAGATCGCAGCCTTCCTCGATCTATTGATTGAGACGGCAACGGCGCAGACACGGAAGACCGGGGAGTTTACGGTGCCTGGTTTGGGTAAGCTCGTGAAGGCTCAGCGTGCGGCTCGCATGGGTCGCAACCCGGCCACGGGCGAGGCAATCAAAATCGCAGCCAGGACGAGCGTCAAGTTCCGAGTTTCCAAACCTATCAAAGATACTGTCGTGCCACCAAAGAAGTAGCGCGACTGAACAGAGAGCGCCGGGAACAAACCCGGCGCTTTTCTGCCGTTTTGCTCAATCCATCGCGATAGGTCACGGGCGCAGCTAGGTACGTAATTCGCGAATACGGCATTTCGGCAATTTGCAAGTTGGGGACCCGCTTTTGCCGCAAAACCTGACTTCGCGGGACCTAAGTAGCGCATGATTCGTACCGCAAGCTTAGACTTTCGGATGTGCGATATAAAGCCCTGATCCTCGCTCTCGCCTGTATGCCCGGCCTCTCCGTCGCTCAAGCGCCCCAGCCTTCCACGGCTCATCCTGCGCAAACTACTTCAGCGAATGACGGTATTCTTGCAGCCTTCCAGCGAAGCCCGTTGGTGGGCTTGAGTGATGACCACGCCCTTGCTCAGGAAGAAGACTTCTACGTTTCCCTGATCGGCGATCCACGGTTCGCGAGAGAGGTGGGCAACGTAGTCGTCGAGTTTGGGAATGCTTCCCAGCAGCAGACTATAGACCGCTACGTCAATGGAGAAGACATGCCCTATGCCGAACTCCGCAAGGTTTGGGGCGATACGTCCTACGTTGGCTGGTTCCCGACGGTGACTGCGTTGGGATACCTCAATTTCTATGCAGCAGTCCGCGCCGTGAATGTGAATTTGCCCGTCAATGATCGCATTCACGTGTGGCTTGGCGGCAAACCCGTGGATTGGTCGAAGATCAAGACCAAAGAGGACGTTTCGAAGGTTCTAGGCGGGCAGGCTGACCTCTACACTGCTGATCTGATCGGAAAGCAAATCCTCAACAGGCATAAAAGGGCACTCCTCATATACGGAGCGTTTCACTTCTATGACAAAGGCTCTTTAGCGGAGTTCATCCGCCAACGCTACCCTGGGTCACTCTTTGTGATCACTCTCTACACCGGCTTCGCGGACAGGTCATGCTCTGAGCGCTTTGAAACCAGGGCGGCGAACTGGCCGCTCCCAGCGCTTTTGGGGGCCGGTCAGCCGAATCAGCAAGCACCAGATGCAAGCTGCAAAATGCTAGACGTCTCGGGCTTTGCTGAGATGACGGAAGCGCAAAGGGCAAAGATCCGCTCAGATATGGAGAGTCAGACCTCAGTGCTCATAGGTAACGCTCTGCTGTACCTTGCTCCCGCGCGAACCCTGACGAAATCTCCGCTTTCACCTGACCTCTATCTTGATCCCGAGTTCCGTAAAGAGAACGACCGACGAGCTGCCTTGCTCGGCGGATTACCTCCCAAAAATATGATTTCTTCAGCCACCCCGGCGCTTTTAGTCGCGACCATCTCACGGTGTCTCATTATAAGCAGGCAGGCCGCCCCCTTTCCATTAGGATCCCCAGACCTGTTCAACCGGAACCGTCGGCAGCAGCTCCGCCCGCATCCGGCTGGAACGCAGATCGCAGACCTCGCAGTATCCCGGCCGTCGTGGCGACGAAGTTGGCTACCTTGCCAGCGTCTTCGTGGGCCCGATGCCCACGCACGTCGGAATGCAGCCCAGCGGTGGAGGCGCCCCCGCAGAGCTCGCGCCAGCGGCTCCATTTCCCTCCCGTTGAACTCGCACAATTCAGAAATCATCCGTCGTGTCTACGTGGGAGTTGCTAGCCGTTGTCTAGGCGGCAAAGATAGTTTCTCCCCCGATTGCCAACGAAACACCTCAGCTGCCAAATCGACGCTCAGGATGACATGCGCCCTGGTGTCTCGCCAGCTCACAAAGCCATTCCCCGTGACTCCGTATAGCGTTCCTGTTAGTTCTCCAGCGTCGAGCGCATCGGCAATGGCCCGAAGCCCGGCGGCAGATTTGTCTGGCAAACAGCCCTTATCTCATCCGGATCAAAAACGGCTCGCTCGTCCATCATGGGATGATCTTAAAGCCGACGCTCGCTAAGCACGAGCTTGAAACGAGCCAAGGACCGGCCTAACTCGAATGCTTAAGCTTGTGGCGGCATTTCTGCTTTACCAGCGACAAGGGACAGTAACTGTCGAGGACACAGCACGTCTGAGACAGAACGCGCACGTCCTTGTCTACAACGTGACACCGGCCTGTTCAGCACTCGCGGGCTTGTCTTTAAGCGGCGGCTACAGCGTCTCCCTGGGCGCACTGTCGCCGGTACGCTCCACCGAGCGTTCGCGTCTCTTGCTAGCTCAGTTGCACGCTCACAGGGACAGCGCTCTGCTGCTCAAAGCCTTAAAGCTGTCGTTCACCGCCACGGCGATCTCCTGCTCGTACCCAAATACCGCTCCGTCGGGCGGGACAGCTTCACCGTTTCAAGCTTCCCGCGGCTTCGCCAACTCCACGGCCCTGCTTTGGCTTAGAGCAGACCTAATCTGCGGATTGCAGACTTCCTAGACCCATGCGGATGTCGCTCTCGATCCAGCCTCGCTTCTAATCTTCTGAGCAGCTCGGATTGAACGGTGCTTTTCGGCGTCTGCTCTTCTCCCGTTCCGAAGAACGGCTGGAGAAACTTTGCCGGCGAGAATGCTTCCTTAAACTTCCCGTGCTCCCCGTAGGCATCCGTCCATCCGGCTTGCCAGCTTCGAATTGCACCGAGACGGCACACTTCGTTGCAAAGCGTGCTCTGTATAAGCTTCGTACTGCTCTGCCATGCGGACGGGGTTGCTGCGGGGCATATACCAGAGCGGCTGCTTCGTCACTTTTATCGAATCGGCGCAACTTCTATCTCCATGAGGTCGAGGTCCGGCAAGTACGATGTACAAAGCTTCAGAACAGTTCTTTTTGTGCGGTCCAAGATTGAAGCGCAGGGGTCTGCCCATTTTCCAAGCGTTCTGCCCTTATATCGCCAACAAGTTAATCGTTATCACAGCTGTGAGCTACTTTAGTAACTCCCAACGTAAGTGGTGTCGGCCTGATCAGAAGACAACTTACTTCAGATGATTGATGAAAATTCTAGGATGTAGCTGGCGCGTCGCGATAGCGCCTACAAAGTCGTCATGTGGTGTGAGGTGTTGTAGAGTCCACTGCGCTGGGGCATTGGGCTCGGTCTCCACATGAAGGATGCGTGCGGGCTCATCCAGTGAGACGGAGAACTGGTCTAGCGGATAGGAAACGCCTTGCCCCAAAGCCTTGATGAAGGCCTCTTTGCGCGTCCAGCATCGAAAGAACGCCTGGCGCTGCAGTTCAGGGGCAAGGGCATTCAATGCCTTCTGCTCGGCGATCGAAAAAGCGGTGCGGGCAAGCTGCAGAATGCCTGGCAGAGGACGTATCGCTTCAATGTCGACTCCCAGTGCTGTTGTGGCGCTGAAAGCGAAAAGAGCCCGATCTTCAGAGTGAGAGATGTTGAAGTGCACCAAGTCACCCAGCAGCGCAGGCTTATTGTTGAGACCGTATCTAAACGCGATACGCTCAGGCAGAACGTCTAGGTAGTGGCCAAGAAGACGGCGAAGGATGCCACGGGCAACGATGAAGCGATCTCGATGCAAAGCGAAATGGAAGCGTGCGGCGCGCTGGCGCTCGTCTTGCGACAGGAGTGTGTACCACTCTGGCAAATTCTGGAATTCAGCGTCCAGCGATGCATGCAGGACGTGAATGTCGCCATGTAAGGCTGACAGGATCAATGGATCGCTCGATCGTCGGAGTTAATGCGCTGCGTCGTTCTTGCTCAAGCATCAGTGTAGGACTGCTAGCGGATTCTTCCGTTTGCAGGCTTCGCGCTTGCCAGGCTTCTAGCAGAGTTCAGGCTCGTCGCGTCGACGGCTGCTCGCCTGACATGCACAGTTGGACAGAAGGTTTCGCCTCCGAATGCACTATGGCACATCGATCACTCGCAGCTGGACTGCCGACACCGTTCATCTCAAGCTTGGCAGCTCGTTAATCATGACGGTGAGGTGAAACGTGGTCATTTGGGTGAGGACAAGCCTGAACAGAGCCACATCCTCCGGATGACACGAGACACTACGGCAAACAAACGCTGCACCTTGCCCTCGACACTGAACGAGCGAGAATGGTACACCCCATGCGTTTTCGGCTTATACGCGACCTGAGCTAGATCATCCGAACCGAAAAGCCGCTTCGGGCAGAACGGTTTTTGCGTGAAGCCTAGCGTTTTCACGGCCGACTGCTTGTTCAAGCGTCGGTCTGCCACATTATGTTAGTCTCACAGAATAACCTCCAATTTATCTTACCACTTCTACCGATTTAGTAACCATACGAACCTGGATCCCGAAATAGTATCGTCGCGCGAGCATCTGTCTCTCGCGGGAATGGACGAGTTGTGCGACTCAATGAACAACTTGGGACCATACTCGCGCGCATAGCCTTGCCCCGCTTTATAGCGCTTACGAGATTTCATCGATATCTCTACCGATGTTCCAACAAATGTGTTGTTCTGCTGGTAAGTTTGAGTGGCAAGGGAGAAAGTAAATTGTCGGCAAGCCTCGTGAATCGAACTTGGCCCGTTTGGTTTGGAAACGTACAGACTCGCAGTCCAGCTCTCACGCGGCTGTTCTGCTTTCCGTACGCGGGGGCCAGTTCGGTTGTGTATCACAACTGGTTGAGTTCATTGCCCGAGGGGCTTGACGTTTTCCCGATTCAGCTACCTGGGCGAGGAATGCGTCTCAACACTCCTCCGTACACGAGTCTGGAAGAGCTCGTGGGCGAACTCGCGCCTGCTCTAAAAGACTACTTCGATCGTCCGTTCTTCTTTTTCGGTCACAGCATGGGTGCAGTGATCGCATTCGAACTGGCACGCGCGGTGAAGTCGGAGTTTCAGCAAGAGCCGGAGATGCTCTTTGTGTCCGGACGCAATGCACCCTCGGTTCCTTGGAGAAATACAGAAATTCACGCACTTCCGCGGGGAGAGTTTATCGCGGAGCTCAAACAGCTTAACGGAACGCATCCGGATCTCCTCGAGAGCGAAGAGCTTCTGGATCTGGTTCTACCAATTCTTCGCGCCGATTTCGAGTTGGTCGAAGCCTACCGATTCCAGCCTGGACCGACGCTGACCTGCCCCATCAAGGCATTGGGCGGGGCAGAGGATAGAGGCGTCGACCGGGCCGCCCTGACAGCCTGGGGAAAGTTCACGAGCGGGGAATTCTCCACCCAGGTTTTCCCGGGCGACCATTTTTTCATTCATAGCCAGAAAGATGCGCTTCTCGAAAGCATTTCCCGCGATATCCGCAAGTCTCTGAGTCAATACCGTAGCAAGACCGGTTGATCCTATTCGAAAGAGGTAACAAGATGTCAACGAACGAAACAGAAGATACCCGCGTTTACAAGGTTGTCGTGAATCACGAAGAGCAATACTCGGTTTGGTTTGCTGACCGGGCCGCTCCGTTAGGTTGGAGCGAAGTCGGCAAATCGGGCACCAAGCAGGACTGCTTGGACTACATCAAGGAGGTCTGGACGGATATCACGCCATTGTCCGTTCGCAAGAGGCTCCAGACAACAGCTGCGACCTCGGCTCAGTAAACACAGCAATTGGAGGAGCAGTGGTGAGCCATCGCTTTTCAAGCAGCGCAGGCAACTCGTCGCGCACGCTCGTGGAGATGCTTGGCTCCCGCGTTGCTCTTCAGAGTCAGACCGTGGCATACGCGTTTGGGGTCGATGCCGTCGAACAGCAGCTTACCTACGGCGAGCTGCACCGGCGGGCAGTCTCGATTGCGGTCGCATTGCAAGACGCAGGAGCTCACGGCGAGCAGGTGTTACTGCTCTATCCGCCGGGGCTCGATTTTGTCGTTGGCCTGTTCGGATGTATTTACGCAGGAGCGATCGCGGTTCCCGCTTATGCACCGAGATCGAAACGGCTTCAATCTCGGCTTCAGGCCATTGCGCAAGATAGCGGGGCGCGCTTTGCCCTGACCACCGCCTTGATGGCGGGAAAAGTTACGATACAATTCGACGCGTTGCGTGTGCTGGCGACCGACACGTTGCCGGATGCCGCTGAATCGGAATGGATTAGACCCAAGCTCGAGCCTTCAAGCATCGCCCTGCTCCAATACACGTCAGGGTCTACGGGAACGCCCAAAGGGGTCATCCTCACCCACGAAAACCTGCTGGCCAACGCTGAGGAGCAGGCCCTGGTCGTTCAGGAATTTCCTACTGATCGCATCGTCACCTGGACGCCCATGTTCCATGACATGGGGTTCATGGTGGGCGTCGTTCAGCCTTGCCGGGGTATACCGATGTTCGGGATGCCGCCCAGCTCCTTTGTTCAGAGACCGTATCGCTGGCTTAAGGCAATCTCTGACTTCCGCGGGACCGTGAGCGGAGGCCCTAACTTCGCCTACGAACTCTGCATTGAGAGCGTGACGGAGGAGGAGAAAAGAGAGCTCGATCTAAGCTCGTGGCGGGTGGCGTTCAATGGTGCCGAGCCGATCAGGGCAGATACCGTGGAGAGGTTCTGCAACGCATTCGCCCGCTGCGGATTTCGACCGGAGGCGATGTTGCCTTGTTATGGGCTCGCAGAAGCGACTCTCATGGTCTCTGTAAAGCAGCCGCAACCTTCCCCTACGGCAAAGCGAGTTTCCGGTGTCGTAGCGCCCCTGGAGCGGAAGGTAGTGAGCTGTGGTTCTCCGCTTCCGAGTCTGGATGTTGTCATCGCCGATCCCGCGACCTCGGTTCGATGCGACGAGGGCGCAGTGGGCGAAATCTGGGTACGTGGTGCGAGCGTGTCTGTTGGCTATTGGGACCGAGCCGAGGAAAACAGGAGGACGTTTAACGCCAAGCTCGATGGAACTGGCGAAGGTGGATTCTTGCGAACTGGCGACCTAGGCTTCCTGAAGGACGGGGAGCTCTTTGTCGCAGGCCGGCTCAAGGACCTCATCATCATTCGCGGTGTGAATCACTACCCGCAGGACATTGAGTGGGCGGTTGGGCAGTGCCATCCCGCCCTCACACCGGAGACCGGGGCTGCCTTCTCTGTTCAGGGTGATGCGGAAGAGCGGCTCGTTATCGTTCAGGAGGCTGGTCGCAAGACCAGCGAAGCGGAATGGGATGCCGCCATCGACGCAATCCGGCGGACGGTCTCAGAACAGTTTGAACTGCAGCCCACAGCAATCGTTCTTATTGCGCCTGGAACGGTCGCTCGTACGTCAAGCGGCAAAATTCAGAGGCACGCATGCAAGCAGCAGTTTCTGAATAACGAGTTGCGCGTTGTAAAGACATCCAGTGCCTCAGCTCAGGCGGCGTCGCAGCGCGCGGTGCCGGACCCGGTTGCGAGAACGCGAGTAGAGATCGAACGCTGGCTCTCGCGGCGGCTGACAGGACTGCTTGGCGTGGCGGAATCGCTGGTAGACCCGCAGCGCCCTTTTGCAGAGTACGGGCTCGATTCGAAGGACGCCCTCAGAATTTCCGGAGAACTGGAACAATTTCTCGGGTGTTCGCAGCCGGCAGATCTTCTGTACAGTCACCCCACCGTAGCGGCTCTTTCTGAGTTTCTGGCTCCAAAATCGGACTCGCGCATCGCGCTTACGCCGGTGGCGAATCCGCAGCAGCGCGAGCCGATCGCAATTGTGGGGATGGGCGCGCGCTTCCCGGGCGCCAAGGACCTGCCGGCGTTCTGGAACCTGCTCCGGCACGGGATCGATGCCATCGGGGAGGTTCCGCTGGACCGCTGGCCGGTCGAGAGCTTTTACGACGCAGACGCAGCGCAGCCAGGAAAGGCGAATACGCGATGGGGCGGGTTCCTCTCCATGATCGATCGCTTCGACGCGGCGTTCTTCGGGATCTCGCGGCGTGAAGCAGAGTTCATGGATCCCCAGCAGCGGATCTTGATGGAAGTTGCCTGGCAGGCGATTGAGGATGCCGGTATGACGCGCGCAGCTGTGACTGGCGCGAATGCCGGAACCTTCATCGGAGTCTCCACCAACGAGTATGGGCGGCTTATCGCGGCAGACCCCAAGGCAATCGGGCCTTACCTTGCAACCGGTAATTCCTCAAGCATTGCAGCAAATCGCTTGGCCTATACCTTTGACTGGCGTGGACCGAGCCTTGCGATCGACACCGCGTGCTCGTCGTCGCTTGTGGCGGTCGACCTTGCATGCCGCACCCTTTGGGAGCGACGCTGCGAGTTTGCGCTGGCGGGAGGCGTAAATCTCATTCTTTCTCCGGCCCTGGCGATCAACTTCAGCAAGGCGGGCTTAACGTCGCCCGAGGGCCGCTGTAAATCGTTCGATGCGGGTGCGAACGGCTTTGTCCGGAGCGAGGGTGCAGGGATCGTGGTGTTGAAGCGTCTTTCGGACGCGGTGCAGAGCGGTGACCGGATCTATGGCACCATTCGCGCCTCTGCTGTCAATCAGGACGGTCGCAGCAACGGTCTCATGGCTCCGCGGCGTGAGTCGCAGGCGGCGCTACTGAAGGAGGCCTATGAAGTAGCCGGCGTCGATCCCGCTGCGGTCACGCTTGTCGAGGCCCACGGCAGCGGCACCGTGCTTGGGGATTCAATGGAGCTGAGCGCGCTGGCCGAGGTTCTTGGTGGCAGCCACCGGGGAGAACGCTGGCTGGGCTCCGTCAAATCTAACATTGGACACACGGAGGCTGCGGCGGGAGTCGCAGGATTGGTGAAGGCCGCGCTAGCGCTTCATCATGGGCAGATTCCCCCAAGCCTGCACTTTGAACGCGGTAATCCGCACACCCCGCCGGCGCAGTTCGGGTTCGAAGTACCCACCGCGTTGCGCGCTTGGCCTCAGGAGCAGGCCAAGATCGCCGGCGTAAGCTCATTCGGCTTCGGTGGTACCAACGTTCATGTCGTTGTAGAAGGGGACCTGAGCCGGCCAGAGGAAAGCTCATCCCAAAGTGGGCCGTTTTTGCTGCCGCTCTCGGGCCATTCGCCGGAAGCGCTGCAACGGCAGGCAGCAGCGTACGCGAGTTTCCTACGGGCTGCAGGTGGGCCGTCGCTCGCGGATATCTGCTACTCGGCATCAGTCCGGCGGACGCATCACGGCCGGCGTGCAGCGTTCGCCGGCTTCACCAAAGAAGAGATCGGTCTTCAATGTCAGGGCTTTCTTCAACGGGAGGTTAAAGCAACCGCTGGCTCGCGCAAGCGCGCTTTCGTCTTCGCAGGCCATGGATCGCAGCACCTGAGCATGGGCTGTGGACTGTTCGCGAGCAATGCTGTCTTCCGCAAGGTGATCGAAGAGTTCTCACGCGTCATCGAGCTGTATCGTCCCTGGTCGCTCGTCCAGCTGCTCGCTGGGGAGCCAGTGGCGGACCGGAACGACATTGAGACGATTCAGCCAGCGCTGCTTGCAATCGAATGCGGCCTGGCCGCGGTGTGGCGGTCGTGGGGAGTGGAGCCGCACGCTGTGTGCGGTGTGAGTCTAGGCGAAATCATTGCGGCGCACGTCGCCGGGATGCTCAGCGTTGACGATGCCGTGCGCATGACTTGCATGCGAAGTACGCTGCTGAAGGGCTTGCAAGATCGAGGGGGCATGCTCATGACCGGGCTCGCCGCGGCAGAAGCGGAGGCGCTCGTCGGAGACTTTCCTCGCGTTTCGGTTGGCATCTGCAGCAGCCCTCACTCAACTGTACTTTCCGGAGACACGGCATCCCTCGCCAGAATTCAGGCAGTGCTGGACCAGCGCGCGGTGTTTGCTCGGATGGTGGATATCCCGTACGCATCGCATAGCCCCGCGGTTGACCGAATCCGTAGAAAGTTCTTCGAAAACTTCACGGGAATCGCTTCAGGCGTCTGTGATATTGCCATCTACTCCACTGTGACGGGAAAACGCGCGTCCGATGTTCATTGGGATGTCGAGCACTGGTGGGGCAATCTGCGCGCGCCCGTGCTTTTTGCGCAGGTTATCGAGCAGATGCTCGACGACGGTTTCGACACCTTCGTCGAAATAAGCCCGCATCCGGTGCACACGTCCTCCATTCTCCAAACCATTAAGCACTTTGGTAAAGATGCAACGACGGTTGCGAGCCTTCGGCGGGGGCAGGACGATAGCCTCAGCTTACTGACTGGTGCGGGAAAGCTTTACGAGGCAGGCGATACACTTGCGTGGTCGAACCTCTCGAAAGGTGGACGTGTGGTTTCGCTGCCGCCCTATTCTTTTGACTCTGAGCGTTTCTGGTTGTCTTCGCCGGAGGTGCCTGTGGAGAAGCCACTGCCTGCTCCCGAAGCTGTTCCTCACGACAAGCGCACCGATAAGGCCGCGCTTCTCGTTCGTCTCCGCGTGCTGCTTGGTTCGCTGCTGGGGGTCTCGGCTGATCGAGTAGATACGGATTCTCCGCTACTCGAAATGGGAGCGGACTCCATCATCCTCTTGAGCGCCGTCGATAGCTTGCAGCAGGAGTTCGGCGTAAAGCTGTCGATTCGTCAATTCTTCGAGCAGTACACGACGCTGAGCGCGCTGGCAGACCACATCCTTGAGGTCAGAGGTACGATTGCCGAGCCCGAAACGGAACGGCGCGCCGTTGCACCCGATGCAGCAGCAGAGTTGCAGACAGAACGGCACGTCGTTGCACCCGATCCGAGTGCGACATCGCCTCTGCCAGTCTCTGGCGTTGAGCAGGTTCTGCGGGAGCAACTCCAGCTCGTTTCGCAGACAGTCAATGCCCAATTGCAATTGTTGGCTCAGCTACGTTCGGGTCCGCCGGTCGAGGTGCCTCCCGTAAATGCGAAGCCCGCTGCGCCGCCGCAGCAGCCGAGCCGGTTCATCCCGCATACGCCAATTCAACCCGGTGCCACAAGCGGTATGACTGGTCAGCAGCAGGTCCATGTCCAAGAGCTGGCGGGGCGCTACACGGCCAAGACAGCTCGCTCAAAGCAGAGGACTCAGGAGTTCCGCGGTGTTCTCGCCGACAATCGCGCTTCTGCCGGATTCCGCTATTCAGTCAAGGAGATGTTGTATCCGATTCAGGCGGAGCGCTCGAGCGGGTCTCGGATCTGGGACATCGATGGCAATGAGTACATCGATTTGACCATGGGCTTCGGCGTCAACCTGTTCGGACATGGAGCTTCGTTCATCAACGAGGCTTTGCAGGCACAGGTTGTAAAGGGTTTGCAACTCGGGCCACAATCGGCCGACGCGGGCGAGGTAGCCAGCCTCATCGCTGAGTTCACGGGCTTCGACCGGGTGACGTTCTGTAACTCTGGCTCCGAGGCCGTGATGATGGCGATCCGGTTGGCGAGAACCGCGACGTCACGGAACACAATCGCCCTTTTTGCGGGATCGTATCATGGCACCTACGACGGAGTGATCGCGCAAAACGACCTTTCGCGGCGTGATGGCGCGATTCCCTTCGCTCCAGGCATCTTACCGGGCGCGATCGAGGATGTGCTTGTGCTGGAGTACGGGGACCCGGCCTCTCTCGAAGCGATCCAGCGCCACGGCGATACGCTCGCGGCAGTGCTTGTGGAACCGGTGCAAAGCCGCAGACCCGACTTGCAGCCGCGCAGCTTCCTTCAAGAACTGCGGGAAATCACGCGAACAAAAGGCATCGCACTCATTTTCGATGAGGTAATCACTGGATTCCGGCTGGCGCCCGGTGGGGCGCAGGAATGGTTTGGTGTGCGTGCAGACCTAGCGACGTATGGCAAGGTTGTGGGTGGGGGCATGCCCATCGGCGTGGTGGCCGGGGCGAGCCGCTACATGGACGGTATTGACGGCGGTACATGGAACTATGGAGACCTCTCCTACCCATCGGCCAAGACGACCTTTTTTGCAGGTACGTTCTGCAAGCATCCACTGGCGATGGCCGCTAGCAAAGCGGTGCTCCAGGAATTGCGGCGGCGCGGATCAGGGTTGCAGAGCAGTCTCAACGATGCGACCGCTCGTCTTGTCGACCGGCTGAATCGGTTCTTGGAGGAAGCAGCGCCGCAGATCCGCGTGGTGCACTGTGGGTCGCTCTTCCGCTTTGTCTTCAGCGGAAATCTTGACCTCCTCTTCTACCATCTGCTCGACCAGGGAGTTTACATCTGGGAGGGACGGAACTGCTTCCTGTCGACCGCGCATACGCAGGGAGACATCGATGAGCTTGTGGAGCGTGTCAAGGCGAGCGTCTGGAGGTTGCAGGAGAGCCAAATCCTACCCTCGCGGGTGCCCCGAACAAGCGTATCGCTGGACGATGCGCAAAGGCAGATCTGGCTCGCTAGCAGCATGGACGCGGAGGCTTCAATTGCCTACCACGTCCCGGCAGGGCTCGAGCTTCACGGACATGTCTCTCTGCCAGATCTGCAGCATGCTGTCGAGATGGTCGTAGATCGGCACCTCATTCTCCGGTCCAGAGTTGACGAGGCAGGCGAGCATCTGATCTTCGATGCGCCACCGGTTGCCTTCCGCGAACTGGCATGTCTCGAAGAAGATTTGGATCGCACGCTGCAGAGCACCGTGCGTGAACCGTTCGATCTGGCAACTGGTCCACTGCTGCGGGCCGCCGTCGTGCGGCTCTCTGCGGAGCGCCACATCTTGCTTGTAGTCGGCCATCACCTCGCGGTAGATGGGGCTTCCATGATCCTTCTACTGGAGGAAATCGGGCAGGGCTATTCGTCACTCGTGCGCCGCGAGCCGGTGAACTTCAAGTCTGCCCGGCAATTCTCGGAGCGCCTAATCGCTCAGCAGAATCGCACCCAGGATGCGATGGACGAATCCGAACGCTTCTGGATGGATCGGCTGGGCCCTCATCCAGCGGTCACAGACCTTCCAGCGGATTTCACACGGCCGAACCTGAAGACATACGGCGTACAGGTGGCGCGCGCGCAGGTATCAAGCGAGGCTCTTGCGGTCTTAAAGGAGGTCGCAAGGCGAAACGCATGCAGTCTCTTCATGAGCCTGTTCGCAATCTTCACGGCGTACCTGCACCGGCTCACCGGACAGGAGTCGCTGATCGCCGGTATCCCTGCTGCGGATCGGTCCGGCCCCGACGAACAACGGATTATCGGTAATTGCACGAACATTCTTCCTGTGCAGGTGGAGGTGCGTTCCGACGAGGCATTTACCGGTCTGCTGTCGCGGGTCAAGCAATCCCTGCTCGATGTGTTCGACCACATCCACTACCCCTTCAGCCGGCTTATCCGCAGGTTCGACGCTATTCGAGAAGTCTCCCGCACGCCGCTGGTCGATGCGATGTTCAATCTGGATCGTGCGACGTCGCTGGGAGAATGGCAGGGCCTGCGCGCAGAACTGTTCCAGGTCTCCTCAGGAGCATATCCCTTCGATCTGCACCTGAACATCATTGAAACGCGCGCTTCGCTGAAATTGGAGTTGCAGGTGAATCGCGACCTGTTTACCGAGCAAAGCGCAGTGGGTCTGCTGGAAAACTTCTGCACGCTCTTGCAAAGCGTCGCCGCCGCTCCGGAGTGCTCGGTCGGCGAGTTCAACATGCTGAAGACCGCGGAACCCGACTCGGTGTCCAGCGAATGGAATCAAACGCAGCGCGAGTATCCGCAGGACCGCTGGATTCACGAAGTCTTCGCGGACCAGGCTCGCAGAACTCCCGAGTCGGCAGCTGTTCGCTTCAACGGCGATACGCTCTCCTACCGGGAGCTGGATGCATACTCAAAGCAACTAGCGAGATTCCTCAGGTTGCAGGGTGCGGGGCCTGAGATCCGAGTGGGCGTTTGCCTCAAGCGGAGCTTTGATCTTGTTGTTGCTCTTCTTGCCATCCTGAAGGCCGGCGCCGCCTATGTTCCCTTCGATCCGGACTATCCTCCTGGCCGGTTGAATTCGATGGTAGAGGATGCGCAGACCGCTCTGCTCATCACCACATCAGACCAGGCGCTGTTCTCATCGGCAAAGCCCGTTCTGATCGATCTGCTGCAAGAAGAAATTCGCGCGTGCGTGGGTCCGGACGCACCGGTTGAGCTGTCCGGGGCCAACGCGGCGTATGTGATTTTTACGTCTGGCTCAACAGGCCGACCCAAGGGTGCGGTCAACACGCATGCCGGAATCTTGAACCGGCTTTGGTGGATGCAGGAGCAGTTCGCTCTATCCCCGAGCGATCGTGTTCTGCAGAAGACGCCGTTCAGCTTCGACGTGTCTGTCTGGGAATTCTTCTGGCCGCTCATGGTCGGTGCAACGCTGATCCTCGCGAAGCCGGGCGGCCAGCAGGATCCGGACTACTTGGCGGACCTCATCGCTCGCGAAGAAGTCACCACCATTCACTTCGTGCCGTCGATGCTTTCCGCCTTTCTGCAGTTCCCGGTCATTGAGCGCTGTTCCTGTCTCAAGTGGGTGCTCTGCAGCGGAGAGGCGCTCTCGCCCGCTACTGCCGCCACCTGCCTTCAACTGTTACCCGCTGAGCTTCACAATTTGTATGGCCCGACTGAGGCAGCCGTGGATGTCACTCACTTCGCCTGCCACACAGCCGGTGAAACTGTTCCGATCGGGCGGCCGATTGCAAATATCCAGATACATATCCTGGACCGCCAACTCTACCCAGTACCGATTGGTAGCGTGGGCGAAATCTTCATCGGGGGAATCGGCCTGGGCCGCGGCTATTTGGGCCGCGCTGATGCCACGGCAGCGCGGTTCATTCCCGATTCGTTCAGCAACCGCCCCGGTGCGCGTCTGTATCGCACGGGAGATCTGGCCCGCTGGAATCGCGGCGGCAATATCGAGTATCTGGGCCGAACCGACGACCAGGTAAAGGTGCGCGGGTTCCGTGTAGGACTCGGAGAGATCGAATCGACGATACTCGCGCAGCCTGGGGTGGCGGCAGCGGCGGTGACCACGTTTGGAGGCGAGGAGCACAGATCGTTAGCTGCTTACGTACTTCCGAAGCGCGACAATCCGGCGACGGAAGATGAAATCCGGCAACACCTGCTCGAGCGTTTACCGCGTTACATGGTTCCGGATGTTTGTGTCTTTGTCGAGGAGATGCCACTTACACCGAGCGGCAAACTGGATCGCAAAGCACTGCCAACACCCATTGCGCGTCGCGAGCACACTGCCTCTCCACCATCTTCTCCAGAAGAGGCGAAGCTGGCGGAAATTTGGACCGGTGTGCTGCGGCTTGACCGGATCGGCACCCGCGACAACTTCTTCCAGTCGGGAGGCGATTCGATATCAGCGCTGGGGATCGTTGCGCGAGCCCGGCAGGAGGGCATCGCGCTCCAAATCGAAGATCTCTTTCGCTATCAGACGATCGCCGAACTGGCGTCTCACATCGCAGGTCGCACGTCCGGACTTGCGCTCAGGCATCGTGGAGGTGAAGGCCGCGCGCCACTCACACCGATTCAGGAGTGGTTCTTCGCCAGGCAGTTCCCGCACCCGGAACACTGGAACCAATCCGTGCTCGTGTCAGTTCCAGAACGTGTCACCCCACAGACGATGGAGAGCGCACTCCGGCTGCTTGTCTCGCATCACGACGCGCTGCGCTTGCAGTTCCACCGGGATGAGAGGGGAGAGTGGTACCAGGAATATGCCGCGCTTCCTCAGGAGTGCTTCGAGCGCAAAGACTTATCGCAGTTGGACGATGCGCGCCGGCAAGTCGCCTTTGAAGAAGTCTGCCGCCGTCTGCAGTCCTCCGCCGCCCTGGATCGCGGGCCGCTTTTCCGGGCGGCTTGGTTCGACCTCGGGCAAGGAAAGCGTAACCTCCTGCTGATTGCGCACCATCTGATCATCGACGGCGTTTCCTGGCGGATCGTGTTTGACGACTTGGCGGCGTTGACGGCAAACAGGCCACTTGGGCCTAGCGGGCCAGCGTTTGGCACGTGGGCAGACGAACTGCGGCGGTATGCAGTGTCCGCGCAAGCATTGCACGAACTGCCTTATTGGATGCGGCTCACCTCGGCGGTTTCCCATCCGCTCAAGCGGGATCACGCGTCCGGGAACAACACGGTCGAGTACGCTGCCACGACGACGGCCGAGCTCAATCCGGCACAAACGCGGGACCTGCGCCTGGCTGTGTCGCAGACCTTTGCGACGGAGTTGCAAGACGTGCTGTTGACCGCCGTCGGCCGGGCGATCGCGAAGGAGATGGGCGCCAGTAGCGTTCTGCTCGACCTGGAAGGACACGGGCGGGAGAGCGCGAGAATCGGTCTGCACGGGGACGAGGCCGATCTCAGCAGGACGGTCGGCTGGTTCACAACAATCTATCCGGTGGTGCTGCAAGTAGCCGGCCTCGATGCAGGGACCGATCTCGATCGTATAAAGCACATGCTGCGCGCAGTTCCGGGTCGGGGCATTAGCTATGGCGTGTTGAGATATCTCAATCGAGAAGGCGGCAAAGCTCTCGGAGGTGTGCCCGAACCCGAGATCGTCTTCAATTTTCTGGGACAGATCGATGACGCAAAAGATGGCTGGAGCATCCAGTCGCTCTCTTCCAGCTTTGAGCGCAATGGAGCGCAGCTGCGGCCTCACCTGATCGAAATCGACGCCTCCATCCGTTCCGGCTGCCTGCAGTTCACATGGACCTATAGCAGCGCCATCCATGAAGAGGAAACAATCCGGCGTTTAGCAGATCAATGCATGCAGGAGATCAATGCGCTTGCCGCACACTGCCGCATCGTCGGCCGCCAACCGTTCCCGTCCGATTTCCCGTTAGTGGAGCTTGGCAGAACTCGGCTGGACGCACTGACCGAGGGCCGGGATGTGGAAGAGATTCTTCCGGCGACCTCGACACAGCAGGGTATGCTCTTTCACTCCTTATGGGGAGCAACGCAGGACGCCTACGTCAATCAGCTCTGTCTCGAACTCAACGGAGAGTTACGCGAAAAAAGTCTGCGGCGTGCGTGTGAATCGATCGTGGATCGTTACGCTGTTCTCCGCAGCTTCTTCACCTGGGGTGAAGCTGACGTACCGATCCAGGTGTTGGAACGCCGCGCGACGCTTGAGTGGCAATTCCACGACTGGAGCGCACTGCCAGGCGATCAGCGGCGGACGAGGTCTTCGTCCTACCTTGCTGAAGATCGAGCGCGGGGGATCGATCTAGGTAAAGCTCCGCTCATTCGCATGTCACTTCTGCGACTCGCAGACGATTGCTACCAGCTGATCTGGACGCATCACCACGCTATTCTCGACGGCTGGTCAGTGGCAGTCCTCTGGGAAGAGATTTCGCGGTCCTATGCGGCACTGATCGAGGGAAAAAAGCCGTCACTCGCCCCGCCGCTATCTCCGGCTGTGTTCGCTCGATGGCTGAAGGAACGCGAGAGCTCCGACGACCGAAACTTCTTCAGCGCCCTGCTCAAAGGGTACGAGCAACCGCTCCAACTTGGCATAGAAATGCCGCAGGCTGCGTCTGCACGTCATGCAATAGAGCGAACAACCAGACGCATCGGTCAAGAACTCAAGAGGGCTCTGGATGTTTTCGCGCGTTCGCAAAAGGTGACCCTCAACACCGTTGTGCAGCTTTCGTGGGCGGTCTTGCTGGCCCGCTACAGCGGTCGCCGCGACTTAGTGTTTGGCGTGACGAGCTCCGGTCGTCCGGCAGCCCTGGCTGACAGCGACCGCATGGTCGGTCTGTTCATCAACACCCTTCCGGTTCGTGTTCAGTTTCAGCCTGGATCCACGATTCCCGACCTGCTGGTTGCTTTGCAGGAACAGCTTGCGGAGATGTCCAGCCATCAACATTGCTCGCTGCCGGAGATTCACCAGGCGAGCGACGTGCCCGGTGAAGAGGCACTGTTCAATCACATACTTGTGTTCGAAAATTATCCGATTGCGCAGGCTGGGCAGGAAGGTATGCCCTTCCAGGTGTCGGGAACAACCAGCTTCGAAAGTACGAACTACGCGCTCACTGCTGTCGCCACGCCGGGAGAAGACCTCGTACTTGACCTTTTGTACGATCCGCAGATTTTCACTTGCGATACGGTGGAGCGTCTCGCCGCGCATTGGGTCGCAATTTTTGAGCAGGTCGTCAACACTCAAGGCGATATCTCGAATATTCAGCTTCTGACAAGTGCAGAGTGCGACGCCATGTATGCGCAGTGCGCTCCGGTTCGCGAGCACCGGAAGTTACAGGGGACGATTGGAGATCTCTTCGAGCAGCGGGTGGCAGAACGACCCAGTGCTACTGCCGTTGTCTACTCGAAAGGAGAGCTCTCCTATGACGAGCTGAATCAGCGCGCCAATCAGATCGCGAACTTGCTTCGGGAACTCGGTGTCGAGCAAGGCGCGCGGGTCGGAATTTGTGCCGAGCCCGGCGTAGCGATGATGAGCGCGCTACTCGGAACCGTGAAGATGGGCGCAGTGTATGTGCCGATCCCGCCCAGTTATCCTCCCGACCAGATTTCGTACATGCTGTGCGACTCAAACGCCCGGGTGGTTCTGGTGGAGTCCGCCTACGAACACCGCGCCAGCGGCTCAGGAGCACGCCTTGTCGCGATGGATGAAGCGTTCGAGTTTCTTCGCGACTGCATCTCCGACCCGCCCCCAGTCTCGATCTCGCCGGCAGACCCGCTGTATGCCATATATACATCCGGGTCCACCGGCAGGCCGAAGTGCGCCGCAGTGACACAAGCCGGCTTTCTCAACCTGCTGGAGTGGTTCACCGTCGACGAGCTGGCTTTGACGGAGAAGGATCGAGTGCTGATCATTTCGTCATTCGGTTTCGATCTCACGCAGAAGTGTCTGTTCGGTCCACTGTTAACGGGCGGTACTGTGGTGCTCGCGGAGTCGCACTATGATTCGGATCGAATTCGAAGACAGATCGAAGCTCATCACATCACTGTCTTAAATTGCACGCCCACCGCGTTCTATCCGCTGGTAGAGGGTGATCTTTTCGCGCCAGAGAACGCGCACCCGACCCTTCGCTCCGTTGTGCTCGGAGGCGAGCCGATTTCCAGTTCTCGGCTACGCGACTGGTTCACCGCTCACCTGGGCCGGGCCAAGCTCGTGAACAGTTATGGCCCTACGGAGTGCACAGATGTTTGCGTGGCAACCTCCTTTTTAGAAGCCGATCTCGCAGCCCGAACTTGGACCATGATCGGCTCTCCTCTGCCTGAGTGCGAAGCTTTCATTCTGGACGCGGAGCTCGCCCCCGTGCCGGTGGGTGTTCCAGGCGAGCTTTACATCGGTGGAATCGGCGTAGGCTTCGGATACCTGAACAAAGCCGACCTGACGGCGGAGAAATTCCTGCCGCATCCCTTGAGTAAAAAGCCCGGAGAGCGCCTCTATCGGACTGGCGATGTAGGGCGACGCCGTGAGGATGGTCGAATCGACTATCTGGGCCGTACCGATCACCAGGTGAAAGTCCGCGGCTTCCGCATCGAGTTCGGGGAGATTGAATCGGTATTGCGGGAGTACCACGGTGTACAGGAAGCCGTAGTCATCGCACAGAACGACATTCTGGTGAGCTACATCGTGGTGAACGACTCCTTCGATGAAGAGCAGCTCCAGAGACTGCGGGCGTATGCGGCATCTCGCCTCCCTCCTCAAATGGTTCCTACGGCCATTCTCCGGCTTGAGAAACTTCCCCTTTCTCCCAACGGCAAACTCAATCGTGCTGCACTTCCGGTGTTTCACCCGGAGCGCACCGAGCGACCCTATCAGCCAGCGGCGACGGCAGATGAAGAAGTCCTGCTCGGGATCTGGAAGGCGGTTCTCGGCGTGGAACGCATGGGCGTGGAGGACAACTTCTTCGAGCTCGGCGGACATTCACTGCTAGCAACACAGGTTGTTTCGCAGGCACGACGGGCGTTCCAGGTGGACATCCCTATCAGTTCAGTCTTCGACGTGCCTTCAGTACGGGGGCTGGCGAAGGTTATCCGGGAGCAGGCCGATAGTGCAGTACCTCTAACAGTTGCTCCCATCCAGGTGGTGGCGGAGCCGGACGAAGCGGCCATGCTCGCGGAGCTGGAACATACGCCCGAAGCGGAACTGGACGCCTTAATCGCGTCGCTCTCGGAATCGGACATGGACGGTTCCGGGCAGTTGAACTGGGTGGGACAGGACCGCAATGGAGGGACATACTAAGTGGGTTCAGCGATCTCGACGGGTGAGTACAAGCGCCAGCTTGCAGCAGAACTCTTGCGCAAGCGGAGAGCTTCCGCGCCGAAGCAGTACCCGCTCTCCATTGCGCAAGAGCGATTGTGGTTCCTAGAGCAGCTCAAGCCCGGCAACTCGGCCTACCACATCCCATGCCTTGTGCGGCTAAGTGGCTCGCTCTCTGTGTCCGCGCTCGAATCCGCGCTCAACAAGGTCATCGAACGACACAGTATCCTTCGCACGCGCTTCAAAATCCGCGACGGAAGCCCGGTGCAGGAGGTGTCTGCGCAGGCAGAGTTGAGGCTGGCTGTTGCCGATCTCGAAGCTGGCGTCGAGCCCGATCTGCTGGCGATCCGCCACATGTCCGAGGAGACGCACCGGCCTTTCGCGCTCGACGAGGCGCCGCTGCTGCGCGTGAAACTGCTTCGGCGTGATCCGCAGGAGCACTACCTGCTCCTCTGCATGCACCACATCGTTTCCGACGGCTGGTCAAGCGGCATCTTTGTCCGCGAGCTGCTTCACCTCTACGACTGTCATGTCACCGGCACACAACCACAGCTTGCTTCCCTAGACGTGCAGTACGCGGACTACGCGGTGTGGCAAAGAAACTGGCTTCAGGGAGAGCGCCTTGAGCAACAGCTCGATTACTGGAAAAAGCAGCTCGGCGGCATTGAAGCCCTTCAGGTACCCGAGGACTACGCCCGTCCAGCAACGGTCACATACCGTGGAGGCTGGCATCGCTTCACGATTCCGAACGGCATCGCCGAGCGCCTGGTTCTGCTCACACGCGAACGACGCCTCACCCTCTTCATCGCGCTTCTCGCGGCTCTGCAGGTCATGCTCAAGCGGTATACCGGTCAGGACGACGTCTCTATAGGAACACCGATCGCGAACCGGAATCGGCCTGAGCTGGAGCCGCTGATCGGCTTTCTGGTCAATACTGTGGTGCTACGGACGCAGCTCGACAGCGACCCGAGTTTCGACGAGGTCCTGCAGCGCGCTCGTGAAACGTTGCTCGGGGCGCACGCACATCAAGATCTACCCTTCGAAAAGCTCGTGGAAGGACGCGAGCGCGATCTGAGCCGCAATCCGCTTTTCCAGGTGGCTCTGTCGGTCCAGGGCCCACTCCTGCAAAATGCAAAGGCGCATGGGTTGGCTGTGGAGGAGTTAAATCCAGAGCTGGGCGGCGCCAAGTTTGACCTCTCCTTTGTTTTTACTGCTGACGATACGTCACTCTCCGGAGAGATCGAATACGCCGCCGACCTGTTTGCTCCTGAAACCATTAAGCGAATGGCACGCCACTTTGTGCGGGTGCTCGATCATGCGACTGGACGTCCTGAGCAACCGATCTCGACGATCCCGCTGATCACCCCAGAAGAGCGCGTGACCCTGGTCGAACAATGGGCCGCCTTCGAACAGCCGGTCCGAGCTGCGACACTTCCCGAGCTGTTGTACGAGCAGGCGCGTAAAACCCCGGACGCAATTGCAATCAGTGACGGCAGCAAGGCTCTCACCTATAAAGAAGCGACAGAGCGTTCGAATCAGCTCGCGCATCTGCTGCGTGCGATCGGCGTCGGTCCTGAAGTACGTGTCGTTGTCTGTCTCGATCGATCCACCCGTCTCGTATGGACGCTGCTGGCTGTCATGAAGGCGGGAGGCGTCTACGTTCCCTTCGATCCGGACTATCCACAGGACAGGCTCGACACAATGCTCACCGACGCGAACCCGGCGGTGCTCATCACGACAAGCACCCTGGCGGAGCGATTTCGTTCTTTCGATGTGGCTATCCTCGATCTGGACCGCGAGCAGGCTCGACTGGATGCCATGAGTGATGATGCTTTACCGGTCGACATCACACCGAACAATGCCGCCTACATGCTCTATACATCCGGCTCAACCGGAAGGCCCAAAGGCGTAGTGATTGAGCACCGCTGCACAGTGGCGCTGCTCGAATGGGCTCTTCAGGTGTATTCCCGGAGGGAACTTGAAGCGGTTCTGTTCTCAACCTCGGTGTGCTTCGACTTGTCCGTCTTTGAGTTGCTTGTTCCGCTGGTCTGCGGCGGACGCGTCGTGGTCGTTCCCAACCTCCTCGAGTCGAACGGCGTGCCGGTCACTCTTATCAACAGCGTTCCTTCCGTTGTTGCCGAGTGGTTGCGAGGCCAGGGCGCGCAGACGTTACCGCCCGTGTTAAATCTTGCAGGCGAGCCATTTCCCAAGTGGTTGGCGGAGCGCCTCCACGCCGCCAGTGGCAATTCGCGCGTGATGAATCTCTACGGTCCTACCGAATGCACGACCTATTCCACATTCGCTCAGGTTGACCCGCAGCAAACTCCCAACATCGGACGGCCGATTTATAACACTCGTGCCTACGTGCTTGACGAATGGCAACAACCGGCGCCCGTCGGCATTGCCGGTGAGCTCTACATCGGCGGCGCTGGAGTGGGACGAGGCTATTGGCAGCGCTCTGCGCTGACGGCAGAACGTTTTGTGCCGGATCCCTTCAGCCTGGACCCAGGGAAGCGTTTATACCGAACTGGCGATCTGGTCCGCTGGCGCAACGACGGGACGCTCGAATACGTCGGACGCATGGACTTCCAAGTCAAGCTGCACGGGTACCGGATCGAACTTGGTGAAATCGAGTCGGCTTTGTGCAAACATCCCCTCGTGGAGCAGGCAGCCGTAGTGCTGCGCGAGGATACACCCGGCAATCCGCAGCTAGCTGGATACTTTATCCTGCGTGACGGCCTTCAGACGGTGCCGGTTGAAGCGTTGCGGACGTTTGTCGGCGAACAACTCCCCGGGTATATGGTGCCGTCCAGTCTTACCGTTCTTGCGGAATTTCCCCACTCGTCAAACGGTAAGCTCCAACGTCACTTGTTGCCTGCTCCCGAGACGAAGCGGGCAATCTATGCTGCTCCCCGCAATGAAGCCGAGCAGATTCTGTCCGGGATCTTCGCCGAAGTACTCGGAGTCGAGCGCGTCAGTATAGAATCCAATTTTTTCGAGCTTGGTGGCCACTCGTTGTTGGCCACACAGGTCACCTCGCGGATAAAGAACGCGATGAATATTGACCTGCCGCTTCGCGTCCTCTTCGAACGGCCAAGCGTGCGCTCCTTGTCTGAAGGCATTCGGAGTTCGCTGCTCGATCCGGTTGCATCGAGCGATGAAGATGTCTTGCCGCTGTCCCATGCGCAACAGCGCCTGTGGTTCATCGATCAACTCGCGCCAGGGACGCCGGCGCACAACATATCCCTTTCCGTTCGCTTGAGCGGCGAGCTTTCAGTACAGACGATCGAACGTGCCCTGCGTGAACTGATGGTGCGGCATGAAATCTTGCAGACCAGCTTTCCCGCCCGGGACGGCAAACCGGTTTTGCAGACCGCGCCAGAGGCGAGTCCAGAGTTCGCCTTTCTCGATTTCGCAGAATTGCCTGACGATCAGACGGAGAGTGTTGTCGCAGCGAAGCTCCGAAAGGAGCGCCAGCGTCCCTTCAATCTCGCGCACGGCCCCTTGTTCCGAGCCGTCCTCGCTCGACGTGGAAACCGGGACCACGACTTGCTCCTTTGCACGCACGAGACGGTTTGCGACGCCTGGTCGCTGGGACTGCTGCTCCGCGAACTTGTGGAGATCTACCACGCTATACAAAGCTCAACTCCGCTTCCCGTAAAGAACGCGAGTATTCGCTTCAGCGATTATGCGGCATGGCAAAGGGACCACCTTACCAGCGACCTGTTCGAAAAAGAGCTGCGCTATTGGCGCGTGCAACTCGCGGGTCTGAAACCTCTGGAACTCCCGGCCCTGCAAGTCCGGAACTCGATTGTACGCAGCAGTGCGCGGAGAGAGTTTGCGATTCCTCAGGATCTCATCACTCGACTGACTCGCTTGAGTCGGTCCGAGGGTTCCTCCGTCTTCATCATGCTGCTCGCTGCAATCCAAGCGGTTATGTGTCGCTATTCCGGTCAGCGCGATATTGCGGTGGGACTCATTACGCCCAACCGCCATCGCGCTGAAGTCGAGTCAGTCATCGGGCCGGTAGCGAACACGCTGGTGCTCCGTACCGACCTGGCCGGCGATCCTCAGATGAAAGATGTGCTCGCCCGGGTGCGATCCACGCTCCTCGACGCATATGCGCATCAAGAGATCCCGTATGAAATGTTGGTCGAGGACCTCGACCCAGTCCGAGAGCTAGGCAGAGAGGCACTGTTCCAGGTCATGTGTTCCTGGACCGATCTTGCAGGGGAGCCAATCGAGGCAGGAGAGATAACAGTCTCCAAGCACGAAATGACGCTCGGGGAGGGGCACTCCTACCTGGCGTTCCACTTCGTTGCTGACGACAAGGTTGCGAATGGAACTGTCGAGTACGCTTGCGACCTCTTTGATCTCTCTGGAATCGACAGCCTCATCCAGAGCTTCCTACAGATTCTGTCCCAACTCCCTGAGCACCTGAATCGGCGCCTGTCTGAAGTGGAGGTAATGCCCGTTGACGAGATCGAGGACCTGCAACGGCGGTGCGTCAACCCACGAGTCCCTATCGCCACGGAGCAGAGTGTCGTCCAACTTTTCGAACAGCAGGTGGCACTGAGCCCGGATGCGATTGCCGTCCGTATAGAGGACGAGCAGCTGACCTTTTCGGAGCTGAACGAGCGTGCGAACCAATTGGCCCGCCTGCTCACAAGGCATCTTGCAGATGCAGGCCCTGAGCCCCGTATTGGTTTTTGTCTCGATCGAGGACCGGAACTGATCATTGCCATTCTAGGCATCTTGAAGGCCGGCGGTGTTTATGTCCCGCTCGATCCTGCCTATCCAGTGGAACGCCTGCAATTCATCGCAACCGACAGCCGTCTGCGGCTCATCCTGACTCAAGCGCGGTTAAAGGAGCGGATGGGCTCGTGCTCTTCCGAGGTTCTCACTCTCGAAGATATCCGGGAGGAGCTTACTTCGCAGAATCGGTCGAACCCACCTTGTCGTATCGATCCGGACAATCTGGCGTACATCATGTACACCTCGGGCTCCACCGGAAAGCCTAAAGGCGTAGGGATTCCGCATCGCGGCATCATTCGACTCGTTCGCAATCCGGACTACGTACTGCTTGACAGGCCGGTCATCCTTCAGTTGGCCCCCGTCGCCTTTGACGCTTCAACATTCGAAATCTGGGGCAGCCTGCTGAATCAGGGCCAACTGGTTCTATGCCCCTCTGCGACCCCTTCGCTTGAGGAAATCGCGCAAACAATACAACGGCAGTCCATTACGACTCTTTGGCTGACCGCCGGCCTGTTCCATCGGATGGCGGAAGAGCACCCCTCTGCGCTCGGACAACTACAGCAGCTTCTCGCGGGCGGCGACGCTCTCCTGCCCAGCGTTGTCGAAAAGATGCTCCGGGAGTATGGCACCTGTCAGCTCATCAACGGCTACGGGCCGACGGAAAATACAACGTTCAGCTGCTGCTGCCGGCTCAATCCTGCCGTGACACGTCAGGGCACGACTCCGATCGGGGTTCCCGTCCGCGGCTCTTCTGCCTATGTGTTAGACGAGTGGTTGCAGGTTGTGCCAATAGGCGTCGCCGGCGAACTCTACGTCGGAGGCGAAGGACTTGCGCGCGGCTACATCGGCGAGTCTCAGCTGACGGCAGAACGCTTTGTCCCCAATCCGTTCGGCACCTCTCCGGGTGAGCGCCTGTACCGGACCCAGGACCGTGCGCGATGGCTCCCGGACGGAAACCTCGAGTTTTTAGGACGGCTCGACAGCCAGGTGAAAATCCGCGGTTTCCGCGTCGAACCCGGCGAGGTGGAAGCTGTTCTTGCTCACCATCCTCAGGTGTCGCACGCAGCCGTCGTGGCGCGTGAGAATATTCCCGGAGACAAACGTCTCGTGGCATACATCGTGCACGGAGCCGGTGCGCGGCTGACACCGCAGGAATGGCGCGACTATGTGTTGTCCAAGCTGCCGGAGTATCTCTGCCCATCAACCTTCGTCCTGCTCGATGAACTGCCGTTAACGACGAATGGTAAGGTGGATCGCCGTGCGTTGCCTGCACCGGATTGGCAGGCCTCCGGCCCTTACGTCGCCCCGAAGAACCTGGAAGAAGAGATGCTTTGCGGGATCTGGGAGAGCCTTCTCAGAATCGAGCGCGTGGGCGTGCACGACAACTTCTTCGAATTAGGCGGCCACTCCATGGTGGCGACACAGGTCATCTCACGGATCCGAAGGAGATTTGGGATCGAGGCTCCGCTGCGGCTGTTGTTCGAAGCACCAACAGTGGCACAACTTGTGGTGGAGCTGAACGAGATTCGCTCTCGTTGCCGTGTGGAGACGCCGTCGATCTTATCGGTAAATCGACAGCTGGATTTGCCCCTGTCGTCTGCACAAAATCGCTTGTGGTTTATCGAACAACTCGGCCCGGGAACAGCTTTATACAACATGCCGTTCGCGTTGCGGATCCGGGGTGATCTCCAGATCAACGTTCTCGAACGCACGCTCTCCGAGATCATCCGCCGCCACGAAGTACTGCGAACCTGCTATCCGAGCCACAACGGAGAGCCAGTCCAGCGGATCCTCCCCTCTTGGGACATCCCGCTTCCAGTGTCCGATCTTTCGGGTATGCTGCCCGAGTTACGCGAGCAGACGGCGCTCGATCTGATCGGCGAGGAAGGCGGTCGGGGTTTCGACCTGGAGCAAGGGCCAGTGCTCTACTTCCGCTTGCTGCGGCTCGCCGGGGACGACCATGTTCTAACCATCGCCATCCATCACATCGCCGGCGACGGATGGTCCATGGGCGTACTCACTAAAGAGCTTGCCTCTTTATACGAGGCTTTCTCCGCGAACGTACCTTCACCTCTTTCTGAGCCGCCGATTCAGTACGGCGACTTCTCGGTCTGGCAACGAGACTGGCTCTCCGGCCCGGTGCTCGACGAGCAGTTGGAGTACTGGCGCGAGCAGCTTGCTGGCGTTCCCGTGCTCGACCTGCCAACTGACCATCCTCGTCCGCTGATCCCGACCCATCGCGGAGCCACTCATCCATTCCGGATCTCGCCGCAGCTCACCGCACGTCTGCGGAGCCTGGGCCATCAGCAAGGCGCGACGCTCTTCATGACGCTTCTTGCTGCGTTCAATGTCTTGCTCAGCCGCTACAGCCGGCAAAGGGACGTGGCAGTTGGAAGCGTCATTGCCAACCGGAATCGCGCCGAGATCGAGGAACTCATCGGTTTCTTCGTCAACACGCTGGTGCTGCGGACAGATCTTTCCGGCGAGCCGAGCTTTCTTGAACTGCTCGGCCGGGTTCGAACGACCGCACTTGATGCCTATGCCCGCCAGGACATCCCCTTTGAGAGGCTGGTGCAGGAACTCGAGCCGAATCGCGATCTGAGCCGACAGCCCCTGTTTCAGGTGATGTTCGTGTTGCAAAACACGCCCAGGGAGCATCTGCGGCTAGGGTCACTCTCGGTCTCTGAGATGGGTGTGCCGCAAACCGATGCCAAATTCGACCTCAGCCTCACCCTCGTCGAGGTAGGCGATGCGCTCGAAGGAGAGATCGACTACTCCCTGGACCTGTTCGACGAAACCACCATCGCGCAAATGGCCGCTGTGTATGTACGCATCCTGAATGAAGCGGTGCAACACACACATGACTCTGTCTTCGCCCTTCGCTTGTTAGGCGAGCCCGAGCGGCAGTCGATCCTTCAAGGAAGCGCTGGAGGCAACCGTCCTGTCCTCGCCGCGGGCTGTCTCCATACGCACTTCGCACAACGGGCACAGCAGGATCCTGCGGCGGTCGCTGTAGTCTGCGGCGACCAGACCTTGAGCTATGGCGATTTGCAGGACAGAGCAGACCGCCTGGCGGCTAAGCTCGTCGCGATGGGGGTGCGCGAAGAATCGCTAATCGCCATCTGCCTTGATCGCAGCGTGGAGATGATCGTCGCCATACTCGCGGTGCTCCATGCCGGCGGAGCGTACGTGCCGCTCGATCCCGATTACCCGCAGGCTCGACTCGACTTCGCTCTGCGCGACACGGGGGCGGCTGTGCTGGTAACGACCGGCGCGCTCAGGCACCGGCTACAGGCGGGGAACACAGCCATCCTTGAAATCGATGCACCTGCCGCGCGCGTCCCCACAGGGATCGGTCTGCCCCACCTCAAGCCGGAGAACGCCGCGTATGTGATCTACACCTCCGGTTCGACAGGCCAGCCCAAGGGTGTGGTCGTCACGCACGGAAACGTGCTTCGCCTTTTCCAGGCCACTGAAGAGCAGTTCCGCTTTTCTTCGAACGACGTCTGGAGCCTCTTCCACTCCTATGCCTTTGACTTCTCCGTTTGGGAGATCTGGGGCGCGCTACTCTATGGTGGAAAGCTCGTCATCGTGTCGCGCACGGAAAGCCGCTCGCCCGAGCTGTTTCACAGTCTGCTTGTCCGGCATCAGGTCACGATTCTCAACCAGACTCCGTCCGCTTTTCTTCAGCTGCAGCAGGCTGACCAGGAAAGCACGCCTGTGCAAACAGTGCGGGCCATCATTTTCGGTGGCGAAGCGCTCGATCCCTCACTGGTTAGCCCGTGGTTCCGGAATCATCCGGAGTGCCGCATGATCAACATGTACGGCATCACAGAAACAACCGTCCACACAAGCTACAAGCTTCTGACAGCTACGGATGTAGACGTGTTCGGCCATTCCCCCATTGGCAGAGCGCTCGCAGACCTTGAGCTCTATGTGCTCGACGAGTGGTTGGAGCTGGTGCCGGAGGGAGTCGTCGGAGAAATCTATGTCGGCGGCGCTGGCCTCGCGCGCGGATACTTCGCCCGTCCGGACCTGACGGCATCCCGATTCATCCCGCATCCCTTCGCCGCCGAACCCGGATTGCGGCTGTATCGTACAGGCGACCTCGCCCGGTATCACTCCGCCGGCATGGAGTATCGCGGACGCGCCGATGAGCAGGTCAAGCTCCGTGGTTTTCGCATCGAACTGGGCGAAATCGAAGCCGCGCTTCGCAGCTGTCCCGGTGTCCGCGAAACTGCTGTGATCGTCCGCGAGGACAATAACGGCCAGCAGGAACTGGTTGCTTATTTGACCGCAACCGACGGCGAAGATCTGTCGACGAAAACACTGCGGATGGCACTCTCGAGCACTCTGCCGGAGTACATGATCCCCGGCGCTTTTGTGTACCTTGACCGCTTGCCACTTACGGCAAATGGAAAGCTCGACCGGAAGCTCCTCGCTAAACCGGAGCGCGGAGGAGACGAGCTCTTCACCGCGGCGCAGACACCAACCCAGGAAATCCTCTCCGGCATCTGGCAGGCAGTGCTAGGCACGGAGCGCGTAGGCATCGACGCCAACTTCTTTGAGATCGGCGGCCACTCACTTCTCGCAACACAGGTTCTGTCGCGGGTCAGGAAAGCCTTCGACGTCGACGTTCCACTACGCCTCCTGTTTGAGCGGTCGACCATCCGTCAGTTTTCCCAGGGAATCGAGCAGGCAGCGCGAACCCCGAATTCTGTGCCCAGAATCGACTTGCGCCCCGCTCTGCGTTCCGCAAAAATGCCCGTCTCCTACGCGCAACAACGACTGTGGCTTGTGGAGCAACTCATACCGGGAACCTCGGCCTACCACATTGCCGGGACTGTTCGGCTGAGTGGAAACCTGGACATCGACGCGCTGCAGCGGAGCTTCCGCGAGATTGTCCGGCGTCACGAATCTCTCCGCACGATCTTTCTTTCGCAAGATGGACAGCCGGTTCAAAAGATCGAAGACAATGTGCGATTCGAACCGACCGTGGTTGACGTAAGCGATGCTGCCGATCCTGATGCAACAGCACAAGCGCTGCTGTGGGACGAGGCGCAGCGGGCCTTCGATCTCGCCGATGATCTTCTTTTTCGCGTGACCCTGGTCCGGCTGGCACAGAGTGAGTTCCGTCTGCTGGTCACCATGCACCACCTAATCTCTGACGGTTGGTCCATTGGCGTGTTGATGCGGGAGTTTGGCCTGCTCTACCGGGCTTTCAGCCGGGGCAAAACGGCCCTTCTTCCAGAGTTGCCGATTCAGTATGCCGACTACGCAGTCTGGCAGCGATCCTCGCTCAATGAGCAGTCCATCGAAGAGCATCTTGTCTACTGGCGCAAGCAGCTCGAGGGCGTAGACTACCTCGAACTGCCAACCGACTTTCCACGTCCGGCCGTTGCCGACTATCGGGGCGGCTGGAAGAACTTCCGCGTTGGGCGCGAGCTCACGACATCTCTCAAAAAGCTCAGCCAGGCTCACGGCTGCACGCTCTTCATGACTCTCCTGGCCGCACTCCAGGTGACGCTCGCTCGCTACACCGGTCGCGACGACATCGCAGTCGGCTCGCCGGTCGCGGGCCGCGAACTTCCGGAGCTGGAGCCGCTAATCGGGTTTTTCGTCAACACACTTGTCTTGCGCGCCGACCTGCGCGGCAATCCCACCATGTCTGAATTTCTCGTCCGGCTCCGTAAAACGGTGCTGGACGCGTACGCTCACCAGACGCTGCCTTTTGAGAAGACGGTGGAGGTCTTACAGCCGGATCGCGACCTTGCACGCCAGCCTCTGTTCCAGGTTGTCTTCGCGTTGCAAAACGTACCCACCGAAGAGCTGCACCTGGAGCAACTCCGGATCAGCTCCATCGAGACCCTCTCCGCAGCCGCCAAATTTGATCTGTCGGTCATGCTGAGTGAGGATGAAAATGGCCTGTCCGGAGAAATTGAGTATGCCGCAGAGCTGTTCTTACCCGAAACCATCGAACGCCTGATCGAGCACTACAGCCGCGTTCTGACGCAAATGGCGGACACTCCCGATGTAAGTCTTTCCGGGCTGCGCCTGATGGCTGACGATCAATGGGCCCACGAACTGGCGCTTGGAGAGGGGGTAGTGGCCGACTATCCGCAGGGATGCGTCCACACGCTATTTGAACGCCAGGCAGCTAGCACGCCTAACGCCCCCGCCGTACTCTGCGGCTCCCAGCAGCTCAGCTATGCTGACCTCGATGCTCGTGCAACTGCACTCTCGCGCAGATTGTGTGTCCTCGGCGCCGGCCCTGAACGCTCCGTCGGCCTCTATCTGGAGCGTTCACCGGCTTTGATTGTCGCAATGCTCGCCACGCTCAAAGTTGGCGGCGTGTACGTTCCGCTGGACCATCAATCTCCGCCTGATCGCTTGGCGTTCATGATTGCCGATACGGGTTTAAACCTCATCCTCACCGACAGCAGGCTGCGGGCGGAGCTTCCGCCAGTTGCGGCTCAAATTGTCGAGGTGGATGCAGAGGGTGAGGGCAAAGATTTGGCGCCCCATACCTCGCTGGACAGTGCCGCTTATGTGAACTACACGTCGGGTTCTACAGGTGTGCCGAAGGGTGTCGTCGTGTCGCACCGTAATATCGTCCGGCTTGTCTGCAACACCGATTTCATCCAGTTCCGCGGATCTGAACGCGTAGCCCACGCTGCGAACATCGCCTTCGACGCAGCCACCTTCGAGATCTGGGGACCGCTGCTACACGGAGCAGCAATCTGCATTCTCCCGTTCGATGTAGTTGCCGATGCGGAGAGGCTCGGGAAGCAACTTATCCACGACCGCATCACGACCATGTTCGTCACGACGGCACTGTTCAACCGCCTTGTTGATCAGTGCCCACAAGCACTCGCGGGATTGGAAACACTCCTCTTCGGCGGGGAAGCTGTGGACACCCAGAGGGTAGAAACTCTGGTCAACACCTTCCGAGGACGCCTGCTCCACGTCTACGGACCGACAGAGACCACAACCTTTGCGGCTTGGCACCCTGTCCACCGGGAGCCTTATGCGCGCACCGTGCCGATCGGGAAGCCGATCGCAAATACATCGGCGTATGTGCTGGATCCATGGCTCGACATCGTTCCCCCGGGACTGAGTGGGGAACTCTATCTGGCCGGCTCCGGACTCGCGCGCGGCTACCGAAACCGTCCGGATCTCACCGCGGAGCGTTTCATTCCCAACCCGTTTGCGTCCGTTCCCGGCGAACGTCTTTACCGCACCGGTGACATCGTCCGCCGCTCCGTCGATGGCCAGATTTCCTTTGTTGGGCGTCGCGACAATCAGGTAAAAATCCGCGGCTTTCGTATCGAGCTGGGCGAAATCGAAGCGGCTCTTCTTTCTCACCCGGACATCGCTCAGGCCGTGGTATCCGTGCACACGCACGCGCCCGGCGATAAGCGCCTCATTGCGTATTTCACGTCCTGTCAGGGTGCCTCTCTTACCGTCGCTTCGCTGCGTAATTTTCTGAAGCAGCACGTGCCCGAATACATGGTTCCACAGGCGTTTGCGCACTTGGAATCGCTTCCGTTGACGCCGACGGGCAAAATAGACCGCCGCAAACTGCCGATGCTGGAAGTAGTCAGCGACGGACCGCGCGCGTTCAAACCTGCCATGAACGCGGCTGAGGAAATCCTGCTCGGGATCTGGCAGACGGTCCTCGGTTCGCACGTCATTGGCACGGACGACAACTTCTTCGAGCTCGGCGGGCACTCACTCTTGGCGACGCAGGTTGTATCGCGCGCGCGCGCCGCTTTTGGTCTCGACCTGCCGCTGCGTCTCCTCTTCGAACAGCCAACGATCGAAAGCTTCGCCAGGGAGATCGAGACCCGATCCGGCGGCAACAAAAGCGACGGACCGCCCATCGCAAAAGCAATCCATGAAGAGCCGTATCCGTTGTCATTTGGTCAGCAGCGGATGTGGTTTACGGATCAGTGGGAGCCAGGGAACACGGCGTACAACGTACCGGCGGCGGTGGGGTTGCGCGGGGAGTTTTCGAGTTCTGCGTTGGAGGGTGCGCTGCGGGAGATTGTGCGGCGGCACGAGGTGTTGCGGACGCGGTTTGAAGTGAGGGACGGTGTGCCGGTTCAGGTGGTGCAGCCGTGCGAAGCCTCATGGCCGTTGGTGGAGCAGGTGGATTTGCGAGCTTCCGCATCGGCGGAGCAGGAGGTGCGCCGGTGGATGCGCGAGGAGGCCGGGCAGCCGTTTGACCTCGCCGGTGGACGCTTGCTGCGAGCGCGGCTGTTGCAGCTTGCCGCGGAGGAGCACGTGCTTTTGCTCACCATGCACCACATTGCGAGCGACGGCTGGTCGATGGGTGTGCTGGTCAGCGAAATTGGAGCGCTGTACAACGCGTTTCGCATGGGCGAGCCATCGCCGCTGCCTGAGCTGGCGATTCAGTATGCCGACTATGCGGTGTGGCAGCGCGAGCATCTCAGTGGCGAGTTGCTTGAGACGCAGCTCGCGTACTGGCAACACCAGCTGAAGAACGTTCCTGTGCTGGAGATGCCGACGGACTTTGCCCGTGCGGCTGAGCGTAGCTACCAGGGCGCAAGCGTCCCTGTCGAGGTGGAGGGGGAGACGCTGGACCGCCTGCGCGATCTGGCGCGGCAGCAGGGCGTCACGCTCTACATGGTGCTCTTGGCGAGCTTTCAGCTGGTGCTCGCGAAGTGGACCGGGCAGGATGACATCGCGGTAGGTACTGCGATCGCCAACCGGACGCGGTCTGAGATTGAAGGCCTGATCGGGTTCTTCGTCAACACACTTGTGCTCCGCACCGATCTGAGCGGCGACCCGACCGTCATAGATCTACTCGGCCGTGTGCGCGAAACCTCCCTCGGCGCCTATGCCCACCAGGACCTGCCCTTTGAACGGCTGGTCGAAGCGCTCAACCCCGAGCGCAGCCTGAACCGCACACCCCTGTTTCAGGCCATGTTCACCCTCCAAAACGCCCCCTTCTCCGACATCCAGGCCGGCCAACTCCAGGTCGCACTCCTCCCACCGGAAGTGAAGGCTGCGAATTTCGATCTAACTCTGGAACTGCACGAAGAGCCGGGTGCGCTCCGCGGCGCCTTAGAATACGTCACTGACCTCTTCAGCCACACGACCATTGAACGTGTCTCCGCACAGTATCGGAGGGTCCTGGAGCAGGTTGCGAGCGATCCCTCCATAACCGTTTCGCGTATCGCTCTGCTCGATGAGAAGGAACGCTGGTCCTTAATCCGCGACAGCAATCTGCCGCTCGCCAGCCACCTAAGCGGCGATTCGTTGATCTCGCGGTTTCAGGCGCGGGTCGCCAGTACGCCTGATCGCGAGGCCATCGTGTTCGCGTCCGAAACACTCACCTACCGCGAACTTGACGAACGATCTGACCGGCTTGCCCGCCGCCTGTTGCTGCAGGGCGTCGTGCCGGAACAACGTGTGGCGATCTGCCTCGAACCCTCGACAGATCTCGTCGTTTCCATTGTGGCTGTACTGAAAGCCGGCGCGGCGTACGTGCCCCTCGACCCGAACTATCCGGAAGATCGCCTGCGCCAAACCATCGAAGATGCGCAACCCGCGGTCTTGATCTCCCGGCACCATTTGGAGGAGCGGGTCCGTGGCGCCAAAGCGATCGTGCCTGACTGCAGCGATCCGATCGAATCAGGCGACGTGCCGGAAAGCAGCAGCGTTGATGACAGCGGTGCAGCCTATGTCATCTACACGTCCGGCTCAACCGGCCGCCCCAAGGGCGTGGTCGTCACGCACGCAAGCGTCGTTCGTCTCTTCGATGCGACCGCCCAATGGTTCGACTTCAGTGAAACCGATAGCTGGATCCTGTTCCACTCCTTCGCATTCGACTTCTCTGTCTGGGAACTTTGGGGCGCTCTGCTGTACGGCGGCAAGCTCATCATCCCCTCGCGCATCGACGTGCGCTCGCCCGAGACGATGTACGCGCTCCTCGAACGGCATCAAGTTACGGTCCTGAACCAGACGCCTTCGGCATTCCGTCAATTGCAGGACGTAGACCGCAGGCAAAACCGCCCACTCGCGATTCGCTACGTTATCTTTGGCGGAGAAGCGCTCGATCCGCACCTTGTGTCTCCTTGGGCGGCTGCTCACCCCGCCTGCCGCCTCATCAACATGTACGGCATCACGGAGACAACCGTACACACGACATATAAACAACTTAGTGCTGCTGACATGGCGGCCGGTCGGCCGTCCGCAATCGGCCAAAGGTTGCCGGACCTCGAACTCTATGTGCTGGACCAAAGCCTTGAACCCACGCCCGAAGGGGTAGTCGGCGAAATTTACATCGGCGGTCCGGGGCTGGCGCGCGGTTACTTGAATCGTCCTGATCTTACGGCTGATCGTTTCATCCCTCACCCGTATAGCTCCTCGCCGGGCGCGCGACTCTACCGTTCGGGCGATCTGGCAAGAAGGGGAAGCGGCGAGGACATAGACTATCTTGGGCGCATCGACTCGCAGGTGAAAATTCGCGGATTCCGGATCGAACTGGGCGAGGTGGAAGCGGCACTCCGGAATCTTCACGGCGTGCGCGATGCGGTGGTAATCGCCGAGCCTGTGCAGGGTGGCGATCGCGATGAGAAGCAACTGATCGCTTATGTCATCGTCGAGCCGGAGCTGGACGGATCATCCGGGCTTCGCGCACAGCTCCGGTCCACTCTGCCGGAGCATATGGTACCCTCCGCGTTTGTTGTCCTGGGCCAGCTTCCGCTCACGCCGAACGGTAAGCTTGACCGACGTGCGCTTCCCCGCCCTGAGTTGGCCCCGCGCCATGTGGCGGCCAAGTACGTGCCGCCGTCCACGGCACTTGAGTCGGTGCTTTGCGCGATCTGGCTCCGGGTTCTAAATGTCGAACGCGTAGGAGTGCTCGATGATTTCTTTGAACTAGGTGGCCATTCTCTTTCCGCGACGCGCGTCGTCTCGCAGATCCAGGAATTGTTCAGCGTTCAACTTCCTTTACGACGGCTGTTTGAACATCCAACGGTCGCGGGAATCGTTACTGAGATGTTAGCCGATGTCACGAGCCGACAAAGGATTGAAGCCACGGCAGAGTTGATCCAAGAGGTGGAGGAGATGCCCGAGGACGATATCGCCGAGCTTCTGGAATTACAAGAGGAGCAACAATGAGCGTCCGGAACGCTGGGAACTCGATCCTGTCCGCCAACAAGCGCAAATTGCTGGAGCGGATGCTGCAGCAGCGCGACCTTAGTGTGCGCGACCGAATCAGCCGCGCCGCAACCGCTAGCTCGTATCCGTTGTCATTTGGTCAGCAGCGGATGTGGTTTACGGATCAGTGGGAGCCAGGGAACACGGCGTACAACGTACCGGCGGCGGTGGGGTTGCGCGGGGAGTTTTCGAGTTCTGCGTTGGAGGGTGCGCTGCGGGAGATTGTGCGGCGGCACGAGGTGTTGCGGACGCGGTTTGAAGTGAGGGACGGTGTGCCGGTTCAGGTGGTGCAGCCGTGCGAAGCCTCATGGCCGTTGGTGGAGCAGGTGGATTTGCGAGCTTCCGCATCGGCGGAGCAGGAGGTGCGCCGGTGGATGCGCGAGGAGGCCGGGCAGCCGTTTGACCTCGCCGGTGGACGCTTGCTGCGAGCGCGGCTGTTGCAGCTTGCCGCGGAGGAGCACGTGCTTTTGCTCACCATGCACCACATTGCGAGCGACGGCTGGTCGATGGGTGTGCTGGTCAGCGAAATTGGAGCGCTGTACAACGCGTTTCGCATGGGCGAGCCATCGCCGCTGCCTGAGCTGGCGATTCAGTATGCCGACTATGCGGTGTGGCAGCGCGAGCATCTCAGTGGCGAGTTGCTTGAGACGCAGCTCGCGTACTGGCAACACCAGCTGAAGAACGTTCCTGTGCTGGAGATGCCGACGGACTTTGCCCGTGCGGCTGAGCGTAGCTACCAGGGCGCAAGCGTCCCTGTCGAGGTGGAGGGGGAGACGCTGGACCGCCTGCGCGATCTGGCGCGGCAGCAGGGCGTCACGCTCTACATGGTGCTCTTGGCGAGCTTTCAGCTGGTGCTCGCGAAGTGGACCGGGCAGGATGACATCGCGGTAGGTACTGCGATCGCCAACCGGACGCGGTCTGAGATTGAAGGCCTGATCGGGTTCTTCGTCAACACACTTGTGCTCCGCACCGATCTGAGCGGCGACCCGACCGTCATAGATCTACTCGGCCGTGTGCGCGAAACCTCCCTCGGCGCCTATGCCCACCAGGACCTGCCCTTTGAACGGCTGGTCGAAGCGCTCAACCCCGAGCGCAGCCTGAACCGCACACCCCTGTTTCAGGCCATGTTCACCCTCCAAAACGCCCCCTTCTCCGACATCCAGGCCGGCCAACTCCAGGTCGCACTCCTCCCACCGGAAACCGAGGCCGTGAAGATCGAACTTGATTTAACGCTGCACGAAAGCGCGAACGGCTTGTTCGGGCCGATGTCCTACTCGACCCGCCTCTTCTCTCGCGGCACGATCGAGCGCTTGGTGCAGCGATGGCTGACGACACTCCACGAGATTACCGTTTATCCATCACAGCCGATCTCGAAGATATCCGGTCTGCTGCCCGACGAGCGCGACGGGTTGTTGTACGGGTGGAATCCGGCGGATGCACCCATTCCAGAAGCTAGCCTGGACACTCTGATCGCAGCTCGCTGCGCGGAATACAAGGACGGAATTGCCGTACGCGCCGGAGAGCGGTTCCTCACCTTCGGCGAACTTAATAGCCGGGCCGCACATTTAGGCGCCTCTCTACGTACACACCTTAAAGGTCCCGAATCGAAAGTTGCCGTACTCTTGGAGACTTCGATCGAGTCCGTCGTTGCCGTTTTGGCGATCTTGAAAGCCGGCGCGGTGTATGTCCCCATCGATCCCGCGTACGCGTCGAATCGGATCGGCTACCTGCTGCAGAACTCAGAGGCTTGCGCCGCCATCACCAGTGAAAACCTGCTCGATCGGCTGCCTGCAGGCACCCCTCATGTGTTGGCAGACTCGGTGGTGAGCGTTTTGGAGCCTCTCGCCCTTCCCGCCGATTCGTCCCCCGATCGCGCGGCTTACATGATCTATACCTCGGGTTCTTCGGGCAAACCAAAAGGTGTGTTGGTCACGCATGGCTCGGTGATCAATCTGATCGCGGAGTTTCAAAAGCGCGCGCCTCTTCACGTGGGAGATACCTGTAGCCTCTGGACTTCGCCCAGCTTCGATGTGTCCATCTACGAACTATTTGCCCCGTTGCTGAGCGGCGCGACACTACAACTTCCCAACTCCGACATTCGCCTTGACGCCGACGCATTCATCGAGTGGATGCGTGACCACGAGATCACCAGTGCATACGTGCCCTCCTTTATGCTGCCGCGCCTGGCCGAATGGCTCGATGCCGGTCCATTTGCATTGCGCCGCCTGCTCGTCGGCGTCGAGCGCATTCCGAGCAGTCTCCTGCGCCGTATCGCCGCCTCCCACCCGAGCCTCCACGTCATCAACGGGTACGGCCCTACGGAAACGACCGTATGCTCAACCTTGTACTCCATCTCGCCGAATGATTCAGAGAGCAGCGGCCCCGCGCCGATCGGAGTGCCGATCGCCAATACCGGGGCATATGTGCTCGACGCGGCCTTGGAACCTGTTCCGATCGGTTCTGTGGGCGAGCTATACATCGGCGGAGCAGGCCTTGCTCGCGGCTATGCGGGAAACACCTCCCTCACCGCGGCCATGTTCATTCCGGATTGCCTGACAGGTACTCCCGGCGCACGGCTCTACCGAACCGGAGACCGCGTGCGTTGGCTCGGCAGCGGCGTGCTGGAGTTTCAGGGTCGAATGGACGATCAACTCAAGCTACGCGGCTACCGCATCGAACCCGGTGAGATCGAAGCCTCGCTGCTTGAATACCCAGGCGTGCTTCAAGCAGTCGTTATCCTCCGCCGCGACGATCCGCAGGCGGAACAGCTCGTTGCGTACCTGGTGCTAACCCCGGACTGCGATGCGACCGGTTCGCTGCTCCGCGGCTTCCTTCTGCGCGGCATCCCCGCCTACATGCTGCCGGACTTCTTCATCGCTCTCAATGAGCTGCCTCTCACCGCAAACGGCAAGGTCGACCGGGCCGCCCTACCCGCTCCGGACAAGTCGTCCGCAAATATATTTGTGGCGCCTCAAAACCCAACGGAGGAGATTGTCAGCGCGATCTGGCGCGACGTACTCGGACGGGACAGCATCAGCGTGGATCGCAGCTTCTTCGAGTTGGGAGGTCACTCTCTCACAGCAACGCAGGTCGTCTCCCGCATCCGTAGCGCGTTCGGAGTTGACCTGCCATTATGGACGTTCTTCGACACACCCACGATTCGCGACGTCGCGTCTGCCATTCACACCACACCCGCTGGCGACGCAGGCTCGACCATCCCACTGCTCGCACCGGCCGGCAGGAAAGGCGATCTCCCGCTTTCGTTTGCACAACTGCGTCTTTGGGCAATCCATCAGATTAATCCCGGCACCACGGAGTACAACGTGCCGATCCCCCTTCGCCTTCACGGCACGCTGCACAAGCCGGCGCTGATGCGCAGCTTTGAGCAACTTGTGGAGCGCCACGAGATTCTGCGCACAACGTTCCCGGCAGAAGATGGATTGCCGCGGCAGCGGATCGCCGCAGAGTTGCGTCTGCCGGTGGAGGAGATCGACCTCACCGGACTGAGCGAGGCGGAACGCGAGCAGCACGCACGTCGCATCCTCGAAACAGAGCTTGCCACCGGCTTTAATCTCGCCACAGGACCACTCTTCCGCATCAAGCTCATCATCGGCAGTGAAGACGACCATGTCCTCCTCCTCACCTTGCACCACATGGTGACGGATGCCTGGAGCATGCGTGTGTTGGTCGCAGAGTTTGCGGAGCTCTACGATGCGAGCGTCAGCGACAGGCCTCATCGACTTCCAGAACTTAGTCTGCAATACGCCGACTACGCAGCCTGGCAGCGCAACTGGCTGCAAGGCGAAACCTATACGACCCAACTCGACTACTGGAAAGATCAACTGCGGGACGTCCATATGCTTGATCTTCCGCTCGACCGTCCCCGCTCGGGCGCCGGTCGCGACAGCCGCGAAGTGAGGATCGAACTCAGCACGGAGTTGACGGAAAGACTCGAAGCCCTGTGTTGTCGGCAGAGTGTGACACTCTTCATGCTGCTTGTCGCATCTCTCGATGTTTTGCTGTACCGATGGACCGGGCAGACCGATCTCGCCCTCGGGACGCCCATCGCCAACCGGCATCGACGTGAGACCGAACCGCTTGTAGGATTCTTCGTCAACACGCTGGTGCTACGCACCGACGTGAGCGCCAATCCCAATTTCCTTGATCTGCTTGCCCAGGTGAGGAAAACAACGCTCGATGCTTACTCCCATCAGGACTTTCCTATCGAGAAACTGGTCGAAACGATTAAGCCCGATCGCGACGCCTCCAGAACTCCCCTCTTTCAGGTGCTTTTCGCGCTGCAAAATATCGCAGCGCCAGCATTGCAGCTTGGTGACGTCACGCTGACAACAATCGAAACCGGGGCAAGTACTTCATTCGATCTGTCGATCTCGTTGGCGCAGTCGACAGAAGGACGAGGACTTGCCGGATCCTTCGTGTATGACGGCTCCTTGTTCGATCCCGAAACCATACGCCTGCTGACGTCGCGATGGCTGAACCTTCTTCAGGGGCTCGCAGCGAACCCGGATCAGACAACCTCGGCTCTTGATCTCCTCTCCGCATATGAGAAAGCCGAGATCGTGCGGTTTTCGAATCAGGCGCCAAGCTCCGCTGCCGCCCACGCATGCATTCATGACCTCTTCCTGCGCCAGGTTGAGCGTTCGCCGCATTCCATCGCCGTCGAGTTCGAAGGGCACGAGTTCACTTATCTCCAACTCGACGAGCAGGCGAATCGTGTCGCAAGCCATCTGCTGCAGTCTGGACTCAAACCCGAAACCCGCGTTGGCGTCTGTCTTGAACGCTCCTTCGACCTGATCGTCGCGATGCTCGCAGTCCTGAAAGCTGGAGGCGTCTACGTTCCGCTCGATCCTCGATTCCCGCCGGAGCGCCTGCGCTTCGCAGCTGAGGATGCCGGTCTGCACTTGAGCCTCACTTCCCGTGAGGACGCATTTGCGCTCGCAGGTTGGTCCGGCCCTACTGTTTTCATCGATGCCGCGCGCGCGAGCGATGCAGACCTCATCGCTCTCCAGTCAGTCGACGTAATCCCGGCAAGCGGCGCATACGTGATTTACACGTCCGGCTCCACGGGACGACCCAAAGGCGTCGCCGTTACGCATGCGAACGTTGCCCGCCTACTCGCATCCACCCAGGCATGGTTCGGCTTTTCAGATCGCGATACCTGGACGATGTTCCACTCTCCGTCCTTCGACTTTTCGGTCTGGGAGATCTGGGGAGCGCTCTTGAATGGCGGCCGGCTAGTCGTGGTGCCCTACTGGGTTACTCGCTCCCCCAAGGACTTCTTCGAACTCACCCAGAAGGCGAACGTCACGATTCTCAACCAGACGCCCTCAGCGTTCTACAGTTTCGTTGAGGCCAGCGGCAGCACTCATGCTCAGCCTTCTGCGCTCCGGTGCGTCATCTTCGGGGGAGAAGCGCTCGACGTCGGCAAGCTCCGACCCTGGTTTGACCGTCACGGAGATACTTCCCCAACTCTGGTCAACATGTACGGCATAACAGAGACCACGGTTCACGTGACGTACTTCCCGATTGACGCTCCAGCGGCAGATGCTGTTCCGCGAAACGTCATTGGCCGGCCCATCCCTGATCTCGAGACCTACGTACTTGATCGCGATCTCAACCTGCTTCCGATCGGTGCGCCGGGCGAACTGTATGTCGGCGGCGAAGGCCTCGCGCGCGGGTACCTCGATCGCCCCGATCTCACCGCAGAGCGTTTTTTACCCAACCTGTTCTCAAGGTCAGCAGGCGCTCGCCTCTACCGCACGGGGGATCGCGTCCGCTGGAACGCCGACGGCTCCCTTGAATTCTTGGGCCGCCTCGACAGCCAGGTGAAGCTTCGCGGCTTCCGTATCGAACTCGGTGAGATCGAAGCAGCCCTCAATGCATGCGACGGCGTTCGCGAATGCGTTGTGCTTCTACGCGAGTCTTCAAACAACGACCGCAGGCTCGTCGCCTATGTCACTACCGAGCCCAGCGATGACGTCAGCAGCGCTTCGTTGCGCAATCGACTTCATGACACCCTGCCCGAGTACATGATTCCTTCCGGCTTCTTCTTTCTCAATTCCCTTCCGCTTACGGCGCAGGGAAAGATCGATCGTCGTGCGCTGGCTGCTCGCAAAGATCTGCAGGCAGCAGGTGGTAGCAGTTTTGTGGCACCACGCACGCCCATTGAAGAAATGCTCGCCGGCATCTGGCGCGAAATCCTCATGATTCCGCGCGTCGGCGTTCACGACAATTTCTTCGAGCTCGGTGGCCACTCTCTGACAATGATTCAGTTAGCCGCAAGAATCCGCGCTGCGTTCTACGTAGACATTCCCATACGCGTTCTCTTCGACGCTCCCACGCTCTCCGCTGTGATCGACGCGATTGCCGCGGCACAGGCTGCAAAAACACAGCCGGCAGAGATCGACGAGCTCCTGGACGAGCTTGACGGTCTTTCCGACGCTGAAATCAACGCACTCTTGGAGAAGGAGATGGCCGGTGGAGCCAACTGACCGTCCTTCGCCCTCAGGGCGAAAGCTGCGGATCATCCTGACGATGAATCTGCCTTGGCTTCGCTCCCACGGCGGGGCGAACCGCTCGAACAGGAGCCTCGCGGAGAGCCTCGCCGCCCGTGGCCATCAAGTCCGCGTCGTCGTCCCCGCGTTGGCAACGCCCAGCACGAGCACCCTTGACGACTACCTGACAGCGCTCGACGCGATGGGAATACAGTGGACAACCGGAGACGGCTGCGACTCGTACCACCTGAACGGCGTCGAGGTGGTGAGCACCCGCACGTCGCTTCAACGAGGTCTCCTGGCGCAGCACATCGACCAGTTCCAGCCGGACTGGGTCTTTGTCTCGTCCGAAGATCAGAGCCAGAATCTGCTCGCGGGTGCGCTCGACAAGTGTGCAGAGCGCGTCATTTTTCTGGCCCACACGCCACAGATGCTTCCATTTGGTCCGTGCAGTCTCTATCCCGGGCCAGGCCGTACCGAACGCATCCGCGCCTCTGCCGGCATCGTCACCATCAGTCAATTTGTTGCAGACTACGTCGAGCAATGGACTGGCCGCAAAGCGTTCGTCAATCATCCGCCGCACTACGGCTCAGGACCCTTTCCCGACCTCTCTTCGTGGGACTCAGGCGCCGTCCTGCTCTTCAATCCCTGCGCCGTAAAAGGCATCTCGATCTTCCTTGCACTCGCGAGACACTTCCGCCATCTCTCCTTTGCTGCGGTCCCAGGGTATGGAACGACCGCTGATGACCGGCTCGCCTTGGCACGAGAGCCCAACGTCCGGTTACTTGAGAATGCGTCAAATCTGGACAACATCCTGTCCCAGGCTCGCGTCCTTGTGATGCCATCGTTGTGGACAGAAGGGTTCGGCATGGCCAGCGTAGACGCGATGCTGCGTGGCATTCCGGTTCTTGCCGCCGATAGCGGCGGTCTCCGCGAAGCCGTCTTGGGCGCGGGCTCGCTGCTGCCAGTCTCCCCCATCCAGACATACAGCCAGACACTCGACGATGCGCTTCTGCCGCTCGCGGAAGTGCCGACGCAGGATGTGGGGCCGTGGATAGCCGCGCTCGAACCGCTAATGACGGATCCGGAGCACTACCGCAACCGATCAGCCCAGGCGCGAAACGCCGCACAGGAGTTTGTGAGCACATTGAGTTGCACGCCACTCGAACGCTACCTTTCAGAACTCGCCTCCAATCGCGGAGAGGCCTCCGCTGCCTCGCTGCCTCCCACGACTGAAGCAGCAGTCGATTCAAAGGTGAGTCGCCTCACACCTGAACAGCGTGCACTGCTGATCCTGCGTCTCAACAAGAAGCTGCGGACCCATTCGGAACAGACTCCGCTTCGTTCGTATCCGCGCGACGGTCCCATTCCACTCTCGTTTGCGCAACGGCGGCTCTGGATCCTCGATCAGATCGAGCCGGGCAGTACCGTCAACAACATCACCGTGGCCTTCCGGTTGACCGGCCACCTGGACCGCAATGCGGTGCGCTCCGCCCTGTCTGAAATCGTTCGACGCCACGAGATCCTTCGGACGAGCTTCCCCAAAACCGGCGAGGAACCCTCGCAGTTCATCGCGCCCTTCGGTACGGTGCCCTTCGAGGAGATCTCTCTCGCGCCCGACGAGGGAATAGATGCGATCTACGAGCGCGAAAGGCAAACTCCCTTCGATCTGGAACACGGCCCGATCTTTCGCGTCAAACTCATCTCCTGCCATCCGGACGAGCATATTCTATTGGCCTCGATACACCACATCGCGAGTGACGGCTGGTCGATGAACGTCATCGCAAGCGAGTTCGCGCAACTCTACGACGCCGGCTGCACCGGACGCCCCTCGCCTCTTCCCCCGCTTGAGATTCAGTATGCGGATTACACCTTCTGGCAGCGCGACCGATTAAAGAACGACTTAGCAACAGAGCTGGAGTATTGGCGAGGCAAACTCAGCGGTCTGACGCCCCTTGTCTTATCCGACAACAACGCGCTTCAGGCCGGCGCTGGGAACGGCGCGGGGCATGTCGCCTTGCTGGTGCCGCCGTCGACAGCCACCGAACTCGCCCGCATCGCCTCCCTGCAGGGTGCGACGCTCTTCACGGTTCTGCTTGCCGCGTTCAAGCTCACCCTCGCTCGCTACACCGCCACGACGGATGTCGCCGTCGGTACCGTCACAGCGAATCGCATGCACGTGAAGCTCGAACCGCTCATCGGGTTTCTGGTCAACACGCTCGTCCTTCGCACCGATCTTAGCGGTTCGCTTACCTTCCGTCAGTTGGTGGACCGTGTGAAGACCACCGTCCTCGAAGCGCAGCAGCACCAGAACGTCCCGTACGAAAGGCTGCTCGATGAACTCGCTCCAAGCCGCGATCCAAACCGGCCGACGTTCTTCCAAACAGTGTTTGTCTTCCAGAACCAGGCTCCGGTGAAGTGTGATCTCCGAGAGCTCCACATGGAGCAGATCGACTCCGAAGACGACTCAGCAAAGTTCGATCTGATGGTAGCGATGGCCGAAACAGGCGAGGGCATCGTCGGCGTCCTGTCGTTCGATCGGGATATCTTCGAGCACGCCTTCATTTCGCGCCTGACCGAACACTTCCTCAACATCCTTGCTGCCGTCGCACGCCGTCCTGAGCTCGACATTCGTGCGGTCCCGCTCACCAGTTCCCGCGAACGCGACGAAATCATCAAGCAATGGGCCGGCCAGGAGGAACGAGTACGCGACACCACCGTCACCGTCCTGTTAGAAGAGCAGGCGCGTCGCACGCCGCACGCCGAGGCGCTCTGCTGCGGGCCTCGAGTCTGGACCTATGACGACTTGCATCGGCGGGCCAACCAGCTCGCACGCTTCCTTCAGCAAAGAGGTGTAGGGCCCGAAGTACGTGTAGCGATGTGCCTCCAGCGTTCGGAACAGATCGTCATAACGCTCCTCGCTTGTTTGAAAGCAGGCGGAGTCTATGTCCCACTCGACCCTGACTATCCCGCAGAGCGGCTCCAATATATGCTCCGCGATGCGGCCCCGGCAGTGCTTGTGACAGATACAGTCCTGACCACAAAATTTCAGGGTTCAGCCATACCGATGCTGCAGCTCGATACCGAATGCGAGCGTATCGAACGCTATGTACAGGAAGCGCCGTACCTCACCGTGACACCGAAGAACGCGGCGTACATGCTCTATACCTCCGGCTCCACAGGCCGCCCCAAAGCAGTTGTCATCGAGCATGGCTGCACCGTCGCTCTGCTGGAATGGGCGCTTCGCGCCTACACACGGAATGAGCTGAACGCGGTTCTCTTCTGCACTTCGGTTTCGTTTGACGTATCCCTGTTTGAACTCCTGGCTCCTCTCTGCTGCGGTGGCCGTGTCATCGTTTCTCCCAATCTTCTGGAGTGGGAGGGCGGAGAGGCTAGCCTCATTGCCGCCGTTCCTTCCGTCGTCGCGGAATGGCGAAAGAGTCCTGCTGCGAAGCAACTCCCCCGCGTTATGAACCTTGCAGGCGAGCCCTTCCCAAAGTGGCTTGCCGAGCGCCTCTGCACCGGAAATAACGGCCGGGTTCTCAATCTGTACGGGCCAACCGAATGCACCACCTACTCGACCCTCGCCGAAGTGGTTGCCGAGCACACGCCCAACGTCGGCAGGCCCATCCGCGCTACACTCGCCTATGTCCTTGATGAGCGAATGGAGCCTGTTCCTCCCGGAGTCACCGGTGAGCTCTACCTTGGCGGCCCTGGCGTCGGACGGGGATATCGGGATCGCCCGGCGCTCACCTCCGAGCGTTTCCTACCGGACCCGTTCAGCTCCGTTGGGGGTCGCCGTCTCTACCGAACGGGCGATCTCGTTCGCTGGAACAGCGACCGCACGCTTGAGTATCTCGGCCGCATCGACGACCAGGTCAAGATCAACGGTTGCCGCATAGAGCTCGGAGAGATTGAGACCGTACTCTGCAGCTATCCTCCCATCGACCAGGTCGCGGTGATCGTCCGCGAGGATCTTCTAGGCAACAAACAACTGGCCGCATACTGGACCGCGCGCACACCAGGCGATCCGCCAACTCCCCAGGCATTTCGTGAGTTTTTGCACTCCCGTCTGCCGGCGCACATGGTGCCTGGTGCGTTCGTCCACCTTGCGGAGTTGCCGCGCTCTGCCAACGGAAAACTTCAACGCAGCGCGCTGCCCGCACCTGCGGTTCTGCCGCTGCACTCTCGCGCGCCAAAAGACACTTGGGAAGAACGCCTCACGCGCATTTGGACCGATGTGCTCGCCATTGGCGACATCGATCCGGTGCAGGACTTCTTCTTCTCCGGCGGCAACTCTCTCAAGGCCATCCTGCTTTCAACGCGCCTCTCAACCGAGTTCGAACGCAAGATCCCGGTACGCTTCGTCTTCGAACATCGCAGTATCGAACAACAAGCCTCCTCGCTCCGCGGCGACGCATCTCAGTCTCTCCCGCCCTGCATCGTGCCGATTCGGAAAACCGGAACGCGGAATCCACTCTTCTGCGTGCATCCCCAGTTTGGGTTCGCCCACGGCTATATCGAACTCGCAAACCTTCTCGATCCGGATCAACCTCTCTATGGGCTGCAATCACAGGGTGGCGAAGAAGGGCAGGATCTGCTCGCAACTATTCCACAGATGGCGCAGGTCTATCTCGACGCGATCCGAACGATTCAGCCCCGCGGACCCTATCGGCTCGTTGGCTGGTCCATGGGCGCCGGGATCGCGTGGGAAATGGCGTGCCGCATCCATGACGCGGGCGAGACCGTCTCCTTGCTCGCTCTCTTGGACGGCAGACCTGCGATACCCGACAAGCTGCCCTTGCATCTGAAACTGCTGCCGCGCGAAACCCAGCTGACTAAACTAGCGGAGGAATACCTCATCGAATTCGCCACAGAAGCCGGCCTCCAAAAAGCAGACATGCGAAAGCTCACCTTTCGCGAACAGTCTTTCCACTACCTCAACCATGCGAAAGGCCGTGGAGCATTCCCGATTCCTGTTTCCGTCGACCACCTGCAAAGAATCCTGGGCGTCATTGCGTCCAATCAGCTTGCGATCTCCTCGTTCAAGCCGGTGCCTCGACCGCTCGCGGCCGTGTTGCTCAGAGTGCCCGTACCGCGCGGTGAAGACAGCACCTACGGTTGGGACTCCCTCGCACTTGGCGGCCTTGAAGTGATCGAGATTGACTCCACGCATGACGACCTGCTCTCCGTACCAGCGGTAAACGCCGTTGCCGCCGCCATCCGGCCATTGCTTGAAGAGTCGGACTTATCGATCGGGCAAGCCTTGACTCACACCGGTGGGCGCGTATGAAGTCCGTTGCCATTGTGGGCGCCGGCCCCGCGGGTTTGGTGGCCGCGCGCTTTCTCAAGAGCGAAGGCTTCGCTGTCACCCTCTTCGATCGCTCCAGGCGTATTGGCGGCCACTGGTCCGCGGATCCTGAGCACAGCGGTGTCTGGCCGAACCTGCGCACCAACACTTCGCGCCTGATGACGTGCTTCAGTGACCTGCGGCCCTCTCCCGGAGCACTCTTTCTCTCCGCCGACGAGGTGCAGACGTATCTGGAACGCTATGCACAACAATTTGACCTCACGCCGAATCTCCGGTTAGGGCACCAGGTCGTCCTGTTATCCCGTCATTTCGAAGGCTTTACTGTGACATACGAGACCCCAGATGGGCGCCAGCAGGACATGAACTTCTCCCATGTCCTTGTAGCCGCGGGGCGGCATCGGCTACCGGTCCAGGCTCACATAACAGGCCTGCATGCCTTCACCGGTCGTGTCTCGCACAGCTTGCACTACCGGGGCGCGCGCCCGTTCCAGGGGCAGACGTTAGTCGTCGCCGGATGCGGTGTCAGCGCGCTGGAGATTGCGACCGAACTGGCGCACGCGGAGGCCCGCGTCATTGTCTGCTCCCGCCGCCAGCGTTACATCATGAACAAAATAGTCGCCGGTGTGCCCGTCGACCACTCTGTCATGACCAGGTCCGCCGCACTCTCCGCCGAGCATCGGTCGCCACGTGACGTGTGTGACGACATGCAAAGCCTGCTGCTGCGAACAGCCGGGGATCCGCGCTCTTGGGGAACGCTTCCGACTTCCGGGAACGTCCTCGAGGCAGGGATCACGTTAAATCAAAGCTTCCTGTCTCTGGTGGCCGACGGCCGTATCGCTTGCCGGCCTTGGATTCAATCGATCGCGGGAAATTCTCTGCGCTTCGAAGATGGGAGCGAAGAAACCGCGGACATGATTTTCTTAGGCACCGGCTATCGCCCGGATCTCGGCTTCCTGAGCACCGAGTTACAAACCATTCTGCGGGTCCAGGACGAACGCCTCATGCTCTACAAACACACCTTTCATCCAGAGGTCCCCAATCTCGCCTTTCTCGGCTTCTACGATCTGATGGGGCCTTATTTTCCGGTCATCGAGCTGCAGGCGCGATGGGTCGCCTACAGCTGGAGCGGTGCCCGCCCGCTTGCTTCGCCCCAGCAGATGGAGAGTCACCTGGTGCCTCTCTCGGCACTTCCCATGCCCTCGGCAGCCCTCACGTTTGCCCGGGAGGCGGGTGTCGAGCCCGATCTCACGCGATTCCCGGCTCTGCGGGATACCCTCCTCATGGGCCCTCTGTCGCCCATCTCATTTCGTCTCACCGGGCGCGACTGCTTGGCAAACGCCGCAGACCTGGTCATCCACGATGGCGCGGGTGTCAAAGCGGAACCGCCTGCCGCGATGCCCAGGGCGAATCCAATAAGGAGGGGCGCTCGTGTGCTCTAACTGCCGCCCCCCGGAGAACGCATGGATCTGATACGTTTTATGTTCCGGACGGCGCCGTCCGCTTTTGTGCTCTCGGCTGTCTGCAGTGCTGTTGCAGGTCTGGCGACCACCGCCCTTCTGGTCGAAATCAACTACGCCCTCAATCACGCATCTTCCATTCACAAATCTGCCCTGGCCTTTTGCATCCTCATGCTTCTGGCGCTCAGCTTCCGGTCGGTGGCAGGTTTACAATTGGCGTCGCTCGGACAATCGTCGCTCTTTCATCTTCGCCGCGATCTCACACGTCGCATCATGGCGACTTCCTTTCGAACTCTCGAATCGGTTGGGCCCTCCCGCATCCTTGCAGTTCTCACCGACGACGTCCTCGCCATCACGAACTTTGTCGCCAATGGTCCGGTGCTCTGTACAAACGTCGCCATCTTATGCGCGTGCCTCGGATATCTGGCGTTCCTGTCCTGGCAGATGCTTGGCGTCGTCTTGGGCTTTATGGTCGCCGGTCTTGTCAGTTATGAATTCATGCTGAATCGCGCCAATCGCCACATAGTCCTCGCACGCGACCGGGGTACCACGCTGCTGCATTACTTCCGCTCGCTCATCTCTGGAGGGAAGGAACTCAAGCTCCACCGTCGTCGCCGTGAGTTGTTCCTGACCTCCTGCGTTGAGGACACGGCTGAGCAATACCGCAGGCACATGCTTGACGGCTTAAAGGTCTATACAGGTGCGGTAGCCTGGGGCGAACTGCTCATGTTTCTGACCATTGGCGCCGTCCTGTTCATCTCTCTAACAAGTCACCTGGCCAGCGGCACCAAGCCTTTCGCATTTATTCTCATACTTCTGTATCTGGTCGGACCGCTGGAGTCCGTCATCAATCTCGCACCCCAGGGCAATCGCGCCGCCGTCGCACTGGACAATGTGAACAAACTCGGACTCAGCCTCACCGCCGATGTCGACCAGGTGTCTCCGCGCAACCCGCCCGCTGCTGCGGAGGAGATCCGCCTCCACGAGGTCGCATTCAAGTACTCGTCCGAGGATGGGTCTGAAGTCTTCTCCGTAGGGCCCCTTACGCTCACGTTGCCCCCCGGTCGCATCTTCTTCATCGTGGGCGGAAATGGCAGCGGCAAGTCCACCTTTGCGAAGCTTCTGACAGGTTTGTACCCTCCGTCCTCCGGAACAATCTCGGTCGGTGGCCGCATCGTCGAGGACTCCGAGCGTGACGACTACCGGCAACGTTTCGCTGCCGTCTTCACCGACTTCCACCTGTTCGAGACTCTGTTGGGAATCGATGACACGAACGTGGATAGTGCGGCGGCCGAATTGCTGGAGCGACTCCAGCTCTCGCACAAAGTCAGCGTCACCGAAGGAGCCTTTTCCACGCTCGACTTATCCACCGGCCAACGCAAGCGGCTGGCGCTGCTTACGGCCTACCTCGAAGATCGCCCATTCTACCTCTTCGACGAGTGGGCCGCCGATCAGGATCCCACCTTCAAGCACATCTTCTACTTCAACATCCTGTTAGATTTGAGAAGCAGGGGTAAAACCGTCTTCGTTATCACGCATGATGATCGTTACTTCCACGTGGCCGATCGCATCATCAAGCTCGAATTCGGCAATGTCGTCTCAGACGAAACACAGGATCCGGCACTCCTGTCTGGGGAAAGGCTTCAGGCATGAAGCGCATCCCCTCTTCGCAAACTCTGTTGGCGGTCCACGCAGACGTGGCGAATCGCTCCCACTCCGAATTCGTTAGAGCAGCGCAACGCCATTCCGAATCTCGGCAGTCCTCTACCACTTCGACGACTGTTGTCCACTGAGGAGCGGCATGGGCGAAATTTCCAGAGATCTTCGATACGCACTGCGCTTGTTTGGCCGTAACCCGCTGCTCGTGACGATCATCGTCATGACCTTGGGTATCGGCATCGGTGCAAACACCGCCGTGTTTAGCGCCGTGGACGCAATCCTGCTCAAGTCGCTCCCGTACAACGACCCCGCGAAACTCGCGGTCTTGTCCGAGGGCACGCGCCAGCTTCCTGAATTACAGGTGTCCTATCCCGACTATCTGGACTGGAAGCAGCGCATGCACAGCTTCTCACTCTTGGGCGCGTATCAGGAAGATCACTGGAATGTCAGCGGTCCTGGTACGCCGGAGCGCGTCGCGGGCTGCAAGGTAAGCGCCGACTTGTTTGCCACGTTGGGCATCACACCGGTGCGCGGGCGCGACTTCCAGGCCTCCGATGACGCCGTCGCAAGCAAACCTGTGGCTTTAATCTCCTATAGCTACTGGAAGCGCGCACTTGGCGCGGCGGACTCCGTAGTGGGAAAACAAATCCTGCTGGACGACCGTTCCTACACCATTATCGGCGTCCTGCCCGCCAACTTACGGTTGATGCTCACGGACCATCAGCCCAGCGTCTATGTGCCAATCGGACTGTCTGCCGACAGGTTCAATAGTCGCAGTCTTCACATCGGCCTTTGGGTGATCGGCAGGTTAAAGCCCTCCACCGATTTTGCGCAGGCACAGTCCGAGTTCAATGTCATCGCGAAAGATCTGGAACGTGAATACCCGTCGACCAATGCTGGCCTCACCGCTTCCGTTTCACCTTTGTCCGAACGCGTCGTCAAGGACAGCCACCTCGTGCTGCTTCTCGTCTTCGGCGCGGTCGCCTTCGTGCTTCTCATCGCCTGCGTCAACGTTGCGACATTGATGCTGGCGTGGGGCTCAACCCGTGAACGGGAGATTTCAATTCGCGCCGCGTTGGGTGCAACGCAGTCCCGATTAGTTCGTCAAGTCATACTCGAGAGCGTCGCGGTAGCGGTGCTTGGCGGCGGACTGGGCCTGGTCCTGAGCGCAATCTCAATCAAAGCAATGGCACTCCTGATCCCGGACAATCTACGCGGCATCGTCGATCTCAGAATCAATCTTGACGTACTGCTCTACGCCGCTGTCCTTTCGCTTACAACAGGCCTGCTTTGCGGGTGTCTCCCCGCCTTCCGCACCTACCGCCTGAACCTCAGCGAAGCGCTCAGAGAAGGCCAAAAAGGCACAGGCTCCAGCCGCGCAAAACATATCGTCCAGAACCTGACCGTTGTGGTCGAGGTCAGCATGGCGCTGGTGCTCCTGATCAGCGCACAGCTCATGGTTTCAAGCACCCGGCGTCTTCTCGAAGTAAAGCCTGGCTTCGATCCAAACAACTTGGTGGTCGCCGACTTGACGCTGCCGCAAACGCGTTACACCGATCCCGAACAAATCAGCCGTTTCTACCGGCAGCTCCTTTCATCGCTCAGCGACCAGGGTGAACTCCGCTCGGTCAGCCTCGTGACATCGGTGCCCCTTTCTGACACGTATGCCTTTGGCTACTTCTCGCCTGAAGGCTTTCTCCATTCGGATACGGCGCACACCCCGCTTTCCAACTTCCATGTGGTCGACGCCGGCTACCTCAAGTTGATGGGTATTCCATTGCTACGCGGGCGAGGCTTTGAGGAGAGCGACACGGCGAAAGCACCTCTGGTGGCGATCATCAACGAGTCCATGGCCAAACGCTACTGGCCCGGCCAGGATGCAATTGGGCGAAGGATAAAGCTCGGCGCGCAATCCTCGCAGGCTCCCTGGGCTGTCATCGTGGGCATCGTCGCCGACACACGGCAAACCGCCCTCAGCGCCACCGGCGAAGATGACTTCTATCTGAATTACTTGCAGCGGCCTCAAGCAGAGATGAGCGTCGTCGCACGCACAACTGACGAACCGGCAGTCTTCGCGCGCAAGCTGGAGGCGAAGGTGTGGGAAATCGATAGAGACCTGCCGATCTCAAACGTTCGAAGTATGCGACAGATGGTCGTCGAATCAGTCGCGCCGCAGCGAATCTCGTCGATTCTCCTCGGTGTGCTGGCGGGTCTGGGTCTGCTGCTCTCGATCGTCGGTATCTACGGACTGCTTTTTCAAGCAACTCGCCGAAGAACGCGCGAGATCGGCATCCGCATGGCGCTCGGCGCGAGCCGCCAGCAAGTGCTGATGATGATCATGCTGCATTCAGTAAGACTGCTGGCGATCGGCTTGGTCTTGGGATGGGCTCTCGCATTTGCCGCCGCCCAGGGTATGCAGAGCCTGCTCTTTTCGATTGCTCCCTTCGATCCATTCACATATCTCGCGTCCGCACTCGTCCTAGCTGCGGCAGGAATAATCGCCAGTCTGATACCTGCTCTTTACGCAACCAAGGTTGATCCGACGATCGCACTGAGGACTGAGTAAGGTAAGCAGAACGGAGTGTCTCCCCTACTGCCGGTTGTTCTTTTCCGTCACAGGGAACCTGCTGATTAGCCGCAGAAACTCCGCCACCGCATCGCCTGCGGGCGGATGCCCAACCCTCAGATCGCTGTGGTGCGCACCCGGTACTTCCACAAATTGCTTTTGCTTAGCCGGTGATGCCGCAAATACTTCTCCCCCTTGTGCAATCGGGACAACACAGTCCTCTGTACCTTGCACCACCAGCAACGGGCTCTGCACCTTTCCAATCTCCTTGACGTTGTCGTAGATCGGTCGGACTTCAGGGTCGATGGTGACTTTCACGATGCCGCGCAGCAATCGCGGTACGTCGTGCTGGGAAGACCACGCTGCCATCTCATCCGCACTGGCCGGGGGCGCCTGCAACATCAGGCCCGCAACGTGCCGCTCGCTTGCCACGTGCACCGCCAGACCAGTCCCAATCGACCAGCCGTATGCCACAATGCCAGGTACAACATTGCTATCCTCCGCACCCTGCACGGCAAGGTGATCGTGAACAAAGTCGTACTCTTCAAGGGCGATCTCCCGTGTGGCCTCTACGCTTACCCGGCCCGTACTAAAGCCATATCCCGGAAAGTCGAAACACACTGCATTGACGTGGAGGGTATCCCTCAGCCACGCTAATCTGGCCTCCTCATGGGTCAGGTCCTCATTGCTCCCATAGAAGAACAGTACGAAGGGCTGAGTGTTGCGACCGCTATCCTTGGTTTGCTCCGCGCGGTAAAGCCAACCGCGAATATGGCTTCCATCCTTTGCCGTGAACTCCACCGGCTCCCGCCCCCCAGCTACCTGGCTTGTCCATGCGGCTAATGAAGGCGCCTTTGGCGGCTGCAGTACGTTCGTATTGCGCAGGGTGTAGCTGAACGCAAAAGCGAGCAAAAGTGTCAGCAAGTGTTCCTCCATCGGCATTACTAAAAATCATAGGATGAGTTTGGAAACGACAAAGTGAAGTTTTGCTACGCCGCCAAGACTGCATTCCATAGTGCGGGCGCAGCTTTGTCTTTGACGCGTAGGCGCTCCGGATGCGATGGCAGCTAGACTACAGACGTGCTGACTCTCCAAATCCAGACTATTCCCTTGAATGTATCAAGCGACGATCGTTCACCGCCGTAGTTTGAGGAAAAATCTGTCGTAGGTTTGAGGTGATATTTGTCGTATGGCCGCCGATCCCGAGCCGAGTGCGCATGGTCCACTGGCGGTCTAAATGCTTTTCAGTAAATACTAAATTCGTTTAGCCGTGTGACTCGTCACGCTAATTTTCGCTCGGGATACGACAACAAGCGGCACAAACCTACGACAAGGAAATACTCAAGCTACAGGCGCGGCCCTCTGGCCACGATTCAGAGTTAATGCAACAGAGCCGTCCTGCCTCTCAGCCAGCAGGTTCCTCGGAACTGAGCTCAATTTTTAGCCGTTCTCGCTCGAGCTCGGCCCTTAACTCGTCTTCTGACGGTAGTACCAGCTTGTATCGACTAGCGAAGATCTGCTCATTGCCGTGCAGGACGGAATACCGAACTACCGATGCATCTCTCTGCGTACATAGAATGATTCCAACAGTCGGATTGTCGTTAGGGGCACGCTGGAGGTCGTCCATCATTCGAACGTACATGTCCATCTGCCCAATGTCCTGATGACTTAGTTCGCCGGTTTTGAGCTCAAAAAGCACGAAACACTTCAGCAAATAGTTATAGAAGACCAGATCGACATAAAAGTCCTTGGATTCGGTACTCAGCCGGAATTGCCGTGCCACGAACGCGAAACCGCGGCCGAGCTCGAGCAGGAACGCCTGGAGATTAGCCAAAAGGCCTTTCTCAAGATTGGTCTCGAGAAGTCGTCCTGTCCCTGGCACGCCGAGGAACTCCAGCATGACGGGGTCACGAACAAAGTCCCGTGGTCGCTGAAGCGAGCTGAACTTGGTCTTTGCCTCGGCCTCAACAGCTGCCCTATCGGAGCTCACCGAAAGGCGCTCGTAGTATAGAGTTGCGATCTGAAGCTCGAGGGATCGCGTGGTCCAGCCCTGTAACCGCGGCTTCTTCCATGTACCAGCCCCGAGCCTTTGCGTCGGAAACGCGGAGCAGCGCCCGATAATGCGTCCAGCTCAATTCGTGACGCAACGCGTCACGGATCGGAAAGGCTCTGTAGAAGAGACGCATGTTGCGCAGGTTCGAGGCATCGAATCCGCGTCCAAATTCGACGGTAAGAGATTCGGCCAGCGTCGACAGGAGACCCTTACCGTACTCTGCCCGGTCAGCCCCACCCTGTTCGAACTCAACGATCTGTCTCCCAATCTGCCAACAGGCCTGAACCTGAACCTGATCCACGGCGCGCGTGACTCGCTGCCGGGCGTCAGCAATCAACACCCTGAGCTCACCTAGTAGCTCGCCGAAATTATGTGTCGGAGCATGCCGATCTTCATCCTTTGCCATGATCACAAACCTAACGCATCGTTCACAGCTACAGCGATCTCCTGCTCCGACCCAAGATACCGTTCGGTAGTCTGGATCGAGCTATGGCCCAAGAGGAACTTGATCTGCTCCAGGTCGCCTCCTGCCTTTCTGCAGAGCTTGGCGCAGGTTCTGCGCAGGTCATGCGCGCCGAAGCGCTCGATCCCGATCTCCTTGGCAGATTCAGTGACAACGGCCCACACCGCCCAATCACTCAGGCTCTCTCCTACCTTGCCGACCTTGTTGACCGATCGCAGGAGCGGACCCTCCTCGATCCTCGCCGCCGTTTGCCAGGCGTTGATGCCGTTCTTGACCCAGACCGGCACGGCCACGGTGCGGACGCGGCCGCCCTTGCCGCGGAGGTCGATGATGACCCAGCGGTTTTCCCGCATCTGGATGTCCTCGACCGTGAGCGAGGCCAGTTCCCTTCTTCGCAGCGCGCAGCCAACGAGGAGTGCCAGGATCGCGTAATCCCTCTTTCCCTTCACCGTCGACCGGTCGGGTACGGCAAGCAGTTCTCTCGCCTGCTCTTTCGTCAACCAGTTCCCCATGCGGGTGCCCTTCTGCCGGATGTTCGGAATATCGGTCAGGTGCGCAGCTTCTTCGGCGGAGAGCATGCCGCTCTTCCGTGCCTCGGTGACCAGCTTGCGCACGGCCGACAGACGGACGTTGACTGTTGAAGCTGCCAGGCCGTCCATCGCCGCACGGTATTCCATGTGGAGCGCACGGGAAAGCGGCCGGCCGGCGGCCAGGGTGAAGAGCAGGTCTAGAGCCTTGCCGTAGTTGCGGCGGGAGTGGGCGGAGGTGACGGAGTCGAGAACCTTCTGACGCAGCTGCAACTGTGCCGGCGTCAGTGCCGCTCTGTGGAGGCGCCCTGCGGCTCTTCGCTGCCTTCCCAGACGGTGATTTCGGCAGTTTGAGTCACGGGAGCAGTATACCCCGACAATAGACATTGTCGGGGGTAAAGTAGTTAGGCATGTGTAAAGGTAAATAGCAGGTGTCCCAGTAACCCGGTATGCTGAAGAAGCCACGCAGGAGGCGTTTTCATTGGCCCGACCCGTCAAATGGTCCAGAGACGTTCATCCCATTCGCGAACGTGCCGCTCGCTCCCGAACCGAAACCTGGTCTCGCCAGGACATAGAGCGGCTCTTTGGAATCAGCCGCGCTTCAGCTCAGAATCTGATGAAAGCAATCGGCGAGGTTCAAGCGGTGGGTGGAACCCACTTCGTAGACCGCGTTTCCCTGCTCAACTTTCTTGATCAGATGGCGAGCGCCGATTCCGTCGATATGGCGCTTCGATCAAAGCATGAGGCTGCCGAACCAGTGCCGCGGCCGAGCCCGCTTCGTATCAGCTTGCCGGAAGATCTCCGGCGCGTAACTCTGAGGGACATCCCCGACAACGTAATACTCAGGCCCGGAGAGATCCGGGTCACCGGAGCGAACGCGGAAAGAATACTTGAGGGTCTCCTGGTGTTGGCCCAAGTCATGCAGAACGATCTCGATTCGGTTCGGGCGAGACTTGACGCCCCGGCAGGTAGTCAGCCTGTTGATGAAGAACTCCGAACCTTGTTTGCGGCTCTGCATCGTACGGAGTAGATCTCACGCACCATGGTCTCAAACAAGACACAATATTGCTGTACATACAGCTAGCCGTACATCGGTCAGTATGTCTTCATCGCAGGATCGAGGTGGAGCTCTACTGAGAATAAACTACTGTACAGGCCGCCGCACTGCGAACATCATGCCTGGCTATATGGCACACTGCACAGCGGGCAGTACCTTGATATGTACGTCTACGCGTATTGCTGGCTGTATTGCTATGCGTACTGCGAGGCATACTGCTACATTTTCATTATGGCAATAACGATTGCGATTGCGAACCAAAAAGGTGGCTGCGGAAAGACAACCACTTGTATGAACCTGGCCGGAGGCTTGGCCGCTGCGGGGTTCCGCGTCCTGGTGGTCGATGCGGACCCGCAGGGAAGTGCGACCGAATGGAGAAACCGTTCTGAAGAATCCAAGCTCAACTTCGACGTGATTGCGATGTCCACGGCTTCGATCCATAAGGAGCTTCCGAAGATTATCGGCAACTCTTCATACGAGGTTGCGGTCATCGACTGTCCGCCCGGCACTGAAACCAAGGGCTTTGGTACCGTCACGCGCTCAGCGCTGCTTGCCGCCGACTGCATCATCATCCCAAGCAGGCCCACTCCGATCGACTTTCTGGCAACTGCAATTATGCTGCCGGTCCTCACCGATGTCTCAACCATTAAGCCTGATCTCAGGGTCTTTCTGCTGCTTAACGCAAAGCACCCGAATAATCGGCTTGGGAAGACAGCGAAGGAGGGCGCCGTAGCCATGTTCTCAGACCAGGGAATCGAGATCAGCGTGATGGATACCGAGATCCACGACAGAACCGCGTTCGCCGAAGCGCCGGCGTCGGGTCAAACCGTGATCGACACCGCTCCGAACTCGAAAGCCGCCGAAGAGATTCTTTCTCTTACCAAGGAGGTAATTGCGAAATGTCTAGCCGACCAGCAGTAAAGTCTGCGTTCGAGGGCCTGAGACCGTCCATTGTGCGAGAGCCAAGCCGCAGCGTGATCGCACCGAAGGATGAAGCAGCGCTTCTTCAGCCCACAAAGGCAGCACCCGTGGCTGAGGAGATTCTTGTTCTCTCTAACGTCACGGCCGCCGAGGTCCCGACCGAGCCCGCAGCGGCCCCGGCATTCGCAGGCAACACCCTCCTGACGAAAAAGAGAAGGGAAGTCCTAGTTCCTGTAACATTCCGCATACCTCAATCTTTGAAAGAGCAGCTCAACGAAGTCGCGAAGAAGCATGAGCTGAACCAGACCGATTTGATCAACGAGGGAATTCAGCTGAATCTCCAGCGCTATCGCTAATCACACATTGAGGAGGAAACTTGGCAAAGTCCCCAACGGAACTGAAATCACGTGATCGGCAGAACGAAGAGTCCCAGAGCAAAGAACGCTTTGTCGAAGAGCTCGTAAGGCTCCGTGAGAAGCGGGACGCCGGAACCCTTGGCATGCAGATGACTCAGATCGCCCAGGCCATGGTTCTGTGCGGGCTCCCGTACAGTCCGACCAAGGAAACCAAAATCGTGCGGCGGGCGCGTATTGGGGACGGCTCGACAGTTTCAGTTACGTTTAGCGCCGGGCTTGACGGTATCGCAATGCCGTACGGATCGGACCGCACACTGCTGCACTGGATGATCGACAAAGCGATTAAGACGCAGTCGCCCTTGGTGACCTGGGACACAGCAACAGAGTTCCTCAGGGATGTTGGCATGGCCGACAGCGGAAAAAACCGCAAAGACCTCAAAGAACGATACAAGCGCCTCACGGGTCTCACGATTGGCGTCGTCCGAAAAGGGAACAGCGAATCGACGGTTCTTGTCCCGTTTATTGAGGAATCCCACCTACCCACCTCCGTCGATATGAAGGCCGACAAGCGCGGCCAAAACCTTCTCCGCATGGACACTCCGGTATTCGGCTTCAAGCTCGGCGACCGCATCTTCAAAGAGATCCTTCAGTATCACGTTCCCGTTCCGTTCGAATTACTACAGGCGACCAAGAAGAAGTCGCAGCTGCAGGATCTGCTCATCTTCCTGTACTGGCGGAGTTTTGCTGCTCAGACAGAGACCTTGATCCCTTGGGAGAGCCTTCGCGAACAGTTGTGGCAGGAAGATAGTGTCGCAAGCCGTATCCGGACCAGGTTCCGGGAGGCGATCATTGTCTTCAAGACCATCTGGCCCGAGCTGAATGCTGAAGCGGATAAGAAAGGCCTGCGTATCGGACCCCCCGAGGGTGGACACCATCTCGTGCCACAGGCAAAACACGTTCGCCGGCTCCCGGTTCCCGATCCAAGAATGACCTAGAAGTGCGGTTTCGACGATCTCGCCGTTAGTGCCTTAGCTCCAAAGACCTTAGGTGAAACCCTAAGCAGCACCCGATATAACAAAGAACCGCACTTCCCGTACAGTTTTCGCTTGCGTTCGGCACTTCCTAGCTAGATTCCGTCAAAAAACTTACGGTATGCCCTGGAATGGCATCGCAGCACTTCCCGGTCAATAGCGCAAAGTCTGATAGGTCGGCCCCGTCAAGTCGTGTCATCTCGCCAGCACTTCCCGGTCATGCGATTGAAGCTTTAGCCGCACCTCCCGGTGAAATACACCGAGTACCTGCCGATCCTTCCGGCCACAGGGGAAAAGTCAATGAACGGAGCTCCATCCGCTGGGAAACAAGGATCCACAGCCGCACCTCCCGGTCGTCAATCTTGCACAGACCGCACTTCCCAGTCAGAAGTTTTCCTCAAAGATACGTTTTACAAGGGGTTTGTACTTCTGGGAGGTTTACCGTTCCGCACTTCCCGGTCATCTGTTCTATCCTCATCGGTCGTCAAAAACCCGGTTACGCAGCACTTCCCAGTCAAAAGGTTTCGAAATGACCAGAACGCCTGAAAACTTTCCACAATCCACTTGTGGAGCCTTCATTTTTCATAGAACTTCCCGGTCACGGTACCCGCACTTCCCAGTCAGCTTCGCCGAACTTCCCAGTCCAGCTCTCCGCACCTCCCAGTCGGAATCTCCGCACTTTCCGGTTGTGCTTAATAAGAAGCAAGAAGTTTCAGGTAGTCCAAGATGAAAAATGATGAAACAAGACATAACGATGCGACGATCTGGATAATTTTCAAAGCCAATTAAGGGCTGCTTGCACGGTGTGGGGAAGAGCTGTTCTGAATTGAATGATATAACACGCAATGTTATAATGGTTCGATGAAGGTCAGCGATCTCAAGTCCGCACGCACAGCCGCGCATTGGACGCAAGCTGAGGCTGCGGGTCACCTGGGCGTTACGCAGGCCTACCTATCCATGGTGGAGCGCGGATCACGGCCGGTATCGGAAGAACTCGCCGCCGCGGCGCTTGCGGTGTTTTCTCTGGCTCCAACGACTCGGCCCCTGCATGCCCCGGGTAAGAGCTCATCGGAAGCCTTCTACAAAGAGTCTTTGGGCGAGCTAGGGTACCCCGGCTTTGCCTACCTGGAATCGAAAGCAACTTTGAATCCGGCGGAATTGCTTTTTCGAGCTCTCGATGAAGACGAGCTTGACGCGCGTGTCGTGGAAGCTTTGCCCTGGCTCCCATTCCGCTTTCCGGAGATGAACTGGGAATGGTTGGTGACCAATGCGAAGCTGAGGGACAGGCAGAACCGTCTGGCTTTTGTGACCGCCCTGGCTATGGAGGCAGCACGGGAGAGGGAAGAGACCTCAGCGAGGAATGCGCTCGCTCAGCAAGTCCAGCGCTTGGAGCGCTCGCGACTCGCCGTTGAAGACACTCTTTGTAAGGCATCGCTTTCAAGGGCAGAGCAGGTGTGGCTTCGTTCCCATCGAACGGAAGCTGCAGCGCACTGGAACCTGCTGACAGATTTGAAGGTTGAGCATCTTGCCCATCTCACATAGGACTCAGCCGCCAAATCCGTGGCACTCTTTTCTGCAAGAGCTGGATGACGCCGTCGACACAATGGTGAGGATGGATTGCATCGGTGGTTTCGTCGTGACGCAGCTCTACGGGCTCGAACGTTCCACCGCCGACCTGGACATAGTCGAGCTTGCGCCTCGTGAAGCATCGGACACGCTTATGAACCTGGCCTTTCAGGGTGGTCCGCTTCATCACAAGCACCGCGTTTACCTAGACCGCGTCTCGGTTGCTGCTATCCCTGAAAACTATGAGGACCGCCTGACAGAGATGTTTCCGGGCACCTATCGGCACCTCCGCATGATGGCTCTCGACCCTTACGACATCGTGCTCTCCAAGCTGGAGCGGAATAGCCAGAAGGATCGTGACGACGTGCGCTTTCTCGCGAAAACGATTTCGTTCGACTTGAGCGTCTTGCAGGAACGCTACGACATCGAACTGCGGTGGCGACTCGGACGGCCCGAGCGCGAAGACCTCACGCTTCGGCTCTGGATGGAAATGCTTTCAGAGTAATCGGTGCAACGCTGTCCGGGGACGAGTTACGCGAAGTCCAAGAAGGCGAGTGTTCTTCAGTCCTCTACACTGAAGGCGATGCTTCTCACAATCTCCACCACTCACCAACCCGCGACCGACCTCGGCTATCTGCTCCACAAGAATCCTGCCCGGGTTCAGACGGAAGACCTGTCCTTTGGAAAAGCGCATGTCTTCTACCCGGACGCCAGCCCGGAGCTTTGCACTGCTGCTCTTCTGGTTGAAATCGATCCAGTTGCTCTGGTGCGTGGGCGGGGGCCGGCCGGAGAAGGTGGGCAGCTGGAGCAGTACGTGAACGACAGGCCTTATGCCGCGAACTCTTTCCTGAGTGTCGCCATGGGCCGCCTATTTACGACGGCCATGAGCGGTCGGAGCAAGGAACGGCCGGAACTTGCGGAGGCCGCCGTCCCCTTGGTTGCGCATCTGCCGGTCATTGCGGCGCGAGGTGGCGAGGATCTGGTGCGTCGTCTGTTCGAGCCGCTTGGCTACTCGGTCGAGATGCAAGGATCGCAGCTCGACGACCAGTTCCCGGATTGGGGGCCGTCGCCTTATGTTTCTCTGAAGGTGACCGGCACGGCGCGGCTGCAGGACCTGCTTACCCACCTGTACGTGCTCATCCCCGTGCTCGACAACGAGAAGCACTACTGGGTCGCGAACGACGAGATTGAAAAGCTCCTGAAGCGTGGCGAAGGCTGGCTGGGCGCTCATCCAGAGAAGGACCTGATCGTTTCTCGATACTTGAAGCGGCAGCACAGCCTCGCTCGCGAAGCCCTTAGCCGTCTTTTGGCCGAGGAGTCTTCAGAAAGCGAGGCGGAGGAGACAGCTCCCGAGAGACAAGACCAGGAACGGGCACCTTCGTTACACCAGCAGCGCCTTCAAACAGTCTTCGACGTTATCCGGAACACAGGAGCCAAGCGGGTTGTAGACCTTGGCTGTGGAGAGGGTAAGTTGCTGCGTCTTCTACTTGCAGACAAGCAGTTCGAGAGCATTCTGGGGATGGATGTATCCTGGCGCTCGCTTGAGTTCGCGAAGGAGAAGCTGCGCCTGGACGAGATGCCGGAGCGGCAGCGCAGCCGCATCGAGCTAATCCAAGGCTCGCTCACGTATCGCGACCAGCGGGTCGCCGGCTTCGATGCCGCGGCCGTAGTCGAGGTCATCGAACACCTCGACGCAGCCCGGCTAGCCACCTTCGAGCGCAACATCTTCGAGTTTGCGCGTCCCCGCCACATCGTCCTCACCACGCCCAACGCAGAGTACAACGCCGTCTTCAGCACACTCCCCGCCGGAGAATTCCGCCACGGCGACCACCGTTTCGAGTGGAAGCGAGCCGAGTTCGAGCACTGGGCCAGTACCCTCGCCGAGCGATTTGGATATGAGGTCCGCTTCGAGGCCGTCGGTCCTGAAGACCCGTCCCTTGGTGCCCCAACCCAGATGGCGGTCTTCTCCCTTGAATAAGGCAACAGCCTTTTCGCTCGACTTGATCGTTCCCATGGGAACGCAGATCGTGGTGCGTCCCGACGCAATAGGAGATGCCGTGACCGGCCCTCAGCGCAAGGGAGCCGTTGCCGAGATCATCGGCACGCTTGCAGACGCGCAGCATGCCTACAGGGTCCGGTTCGCCGAAGGGGCAGAGATAAGCCTACGGCGCAATGAGTTTTTCCATTCTCAAGCAGGTGAAGATCGGTCCTCTGGGCGACGCTGAAGCCGCTCACAAAGCGCACGCGCTTGAGCAGTATGTGATCTATCGCTGTATCGTCGGCTCGCAGGCGTACGGTCTCAATTGCGAGGGCTCCGACGTCGACCGGCGCGGCATTTACCTTCCGCCGGCCGCGCTGGAGTGGTCGCTCTATGGAGTGCCTGAGCAGTTGGAAAGTCCAGAAACCGAAGAGTGCTACTGGGAGCTCAAGAAGTTTATGGTGCTCGCGCTGAAGGCGAATCCCAATATCCTGGAATGCCTGTTCACGCCCTTGGTGGAACAGAGCTCAGAGATCGCGGACGCGATCTTGGCTAAACGGCACATCTTCCTCTCGAAGCTTGTGTACCAAACCTACAACGGCTACGTAATGTCTCAGTTCAAGCGTCTTGAGCAGGACCTGCGAGCCACGGGCGAACTTAAGTGGAAGCATGCCATGCACCTGATCCGACTCCTGCTGCAGGGAATCAGCGTGCTCCAGCAAGCCCACCTACCCGTGCTGGTCGCCAAGCATCGGGAAGCACTCCTCGCAATCAGGGACGGAAACCGCCCGTGGGCCGATGTGAACGCCTGGCGCCTGTCCCTGCATGGCGAGTTCGACCGGGCTTTCCAGACAAGCAGCCTGCCAGATGCTCCGGACTATGCCGAAGCGAACCGGCTCCTGGTCTGGGCCCGGTCAAAGATGGTGGAGGCAAATACGTGATGCCAGAACAGGTACTCGCCGCAGCGCGGCTCCACCGTTACCCCCTCATCTTCGCCACGGTGAGTGGAGCTCACCTGTATGGATTCCCGTCCCCAGACTCGGACTGGGATCTTCGCGGAGTCCACGTCTTACCCGCCGAGCAGGTTGTCGGCCTAATGCCTCTCCAAGAGACAGTGCAGGTAGAGCAGGACGCAGAGATTGAGCTCGATCTGGTCACGCACGACATCCGCAAGTTCTTCAAGCTCCTGCTGCGCCCGAACGGTTATGTGCTGGAGCAGCTTCTCTCGCCGATCGTGGTTTATACGACACCCGAGCACGAAAAGGTGAAGGCGTTGACGTCCGCCCTCTTGACCAGGCATCATGCTCACCACTACTTTGGCTTTGCCGACAGTCAGTGGCGTCTTTTTCAAAAGGAAGAGCAGCCCCGGATCAAGCCGCTCCTCTACACCTTCCGCGTGCTCCTGACGGGAATCCACCTGATGCGGACCGGAGAGCTCCAAGCGAATCTGGGGCTTCTGAACGAGATCTACCACCTGCAGTTCATTCCAGACCTCCTGGCCCGCAAGCTGGAGGGAGCGGAACAGCAAACACTCGCGGCTGGCGAGGTGGCTTTATACGAGCAGGAGTTCCAAACTCGCGCGAGCGTCTGGTCACGGAAGCCTCAACGACATCCCTGCCGGACGCACCCACGGCGCAGGCTGCCTTGAACGATATTCTGATTAGAGTTCGTCTGGCCGCGAGAGCCTGAATGAGCTGAAAGCGGATCGCATGGAAATTGGTATTCCTGAACTTTCGCTCGTCCTCCTGGTCGGTCCCTCCGGTGCCGGCAAGTCGACGTTTGCGCGCAAGCACTTCCTGCCGACTGAGGTCGTCTCTTCCGACTTCTGCCGGGCGCTTGTCTCGGACAATGAGAACGACCAGTCAGCCACCGGGGACGCGTTCGACCTGCTGCATACGATTGTGCGGAAGCGGCTCACGCGCGGTCATCTGACCGTGGTGGACGCGACCAACGTGCAGCCGGAAGCTCGCAAGACGCTCATCGCGCTTGCAAAGGAGTTTCACCTCTTTGCCGAAGCCATCATCTTCGATCTTTCGGACCGGCTCTGTCAGGATCGCAACGTCGCGCGACCGGACCGGCAGTTTGGACCGCACGTCATCCGCAACCAGTCGCAGCAACTGCGGCGTTCGTTGCGCGGGCTGGAGCGCGAAGGCATCCGCCACGTCTTCAAGCTGTCCACACCTGAGGAGGTGGACGCCGTCACCATCGAACGGCAGCCCCTCTGGAACAATCGCAAGGCGGAGCATGGACCGTTCGACATCATCGGCGATGTGCACGGCTGCTACGACGAGCTGATCGAGCTGATAGCGAAGCTCCGCTACACGGTTGAGGAGCACGAAGGGCAATACAAGGTGTCGTCTCCGGAAAGGCGCAAGCTGGTGTTCGTAGGCGACCTGGTGGACCGTGGTCCCGGCACCGTGCAGGTTCTCAGGCTCGTCATGAGCATGGTCGCGTCCGGCCAGGCATTCTGCGTGCCCGGTAATCACGACATTAAGCTCGTTCGCGCGCTCCGAGGCAAGGATGTGAAGCGTACGCACGGTCTGGCCGAGACGCTGGAGCAGCTTAGCCACGAGCCCGATATCTTCCGTGCGGAAGTCGCCAAGTTCCTGGACGCGCTCGTCAGTCACCTCGTCTTCGACGACGGCAAGCTCGTCGTCGCGCATGCCGGCCTGAACGAGTCCATGCACGGCCGCGGCTCCGGAGCAGTGCGCGAGTTCGCGCTTTTCGGAGAGACCACCGGCGAGACGGATGACTTCGGTCTACCGGTCCGCTACAACTGGGCCGGCGACTATCGCGGCAAGGCGCTCGTCGTCTATGGCCACACACCCGTCCCCGAGCCGCTGTTCCTGAACAACACCGTCAACCTCGATACCGGTGCCGTCTTCGGCGGCCAGCTTACCGCGCTCCGCTATCCAGAGCGGGAGATCATCTGCGTCAAGGCGCACCGCACCTACTACGAACCCGCGCGTCCGTTCCTTCCTGAAAGGTCGAGGCATCTCGCACTCTCCAGCATGCGCAGGATGACGTACTCGACCTCGCAGACGTGGTAGGCAAGCGCCTGATCGACACCCGTCTGCGACCCAAGATCACCATCCGGGAGGAGAATGCCATCGCGGCGCTCAAGGTGATGAGCCGCTTCGCGAGCGATCCCAAGTGGCTGATTTATCTGCCACCGACGATGTCGCCTACTGAAACCAGCAAGCACGAGAACCTGCTCGAGCATCCTGACGAAGCCTTCGCCTTCTACCGTAACGAGGGCATCGCGACTGTCGTCTGCGAACAAAAGCACATGGGTTCGCGCGCAGTGGTGGTGCTCTGTAAAGACGAGAGCGTGTCGCTGAAGCGCTTCGGTATGGTGCACGCTGCGCTCGGGACGGTGTACACCCGGACAGGCCGGCGCTTCTTTACCGATGACGCTTTGGAACACCAGTTTCTCTCGCGGCTGCAGTCAGCGGCGAACACGGCGGGTCTCTGGGAGGAGCTCGGGACGGACTGGATCTGTCTCGATTGCGAGTTGATGCCGTGGTCGGCTAAGGCGCAGGAGCTGCTGCAGAAGCAGTACGCTCCCGTGGGCAACGCCGGTGTCCGCGGACTCGCGGCAGAGCGCGACATCCTCGCGCAGGCAATGATCCGGGTGGCAGGCCTTGAGGGTCTGGCGGAGCAGGTTGTCAAACGCCTGGACGCGGTCGAGCACTACACCCGGGCGTATCGTCAGTACTGCTGGCCCGTGCACTCCATCAACGATCTTAAGCTCGCCCCCTTCCACGTGCTCGCGAGCGAAGGTGCAGTTCACACCGACAAGCCACACACGTGGCACATGGAAACCATTGCGAAGCTCTGCGCCGCTGACGCGGAGTTGCTCTTGGCGACTCCGTTCCGCATCGTCCACCTGCGCGATGAGCAGAGCACCGCAGCCGCAACCGCGTGGTGGACGGAGATGACAGGACAGGGCAGGGAAGGAATGGTCGTCAAGCCTCTGGACTTCATCGCGGAGGGACGGCGTGGCGTCACCCAGCCGGCAATCAAGTGTCGCGGCGCGGAGTACCTCCGCATCATCTACGGGCCCGAGTACCTACTGCCCGAGAACCTCGAACGGCTTCGTTCGCGTGCCGTCGGAGCGAAGCGCTCGCTTGCAAGCCGCGAGTTCGCGCTCGGCATCGAAGCGCTGGAACGCTTCGTCCGCAAGGAGCCGCTGCGGCTCACACACGAGTGCGTATTCGGAGTGCTGGCGCTCGAGAGCGAACCGATCGATCCGAGGCTGTAGGGGAGACGCTTGGAGGAGTCCACCGCGATGCATCCCTCAGCAACGCCGGAGCAGGCGGCGCGTAAGCGGGCGCACCCGGAGCGGATGCTCGCACGTGCCGAGCGGCGGCACCGCCAGGCGGCCAAGCTGGTCGACAAGTGGAAGCTTCGCACTGCGGAACTCGACCGCGCCGGCGTTGCGGCAAAGCAGGCGACACTCTGGGCCGACGAACACCCGAAGTGCGCAGGATGACTCGACCTCCGAACGAAATCTGATGCCAACCAGCCTCCGTCTGCGATTTGCGCTGCCGACGAGACAACACAGCCTTGAGTGACCTTCTGGCACTCCGGTGTAGGCGCTCACCCTACTCCGCAGGCTGCACGTTGATCACCTTCGGCTGATTTGACGAGCACGTACTGTTCGTCGCAAGCCGCGACGTTGTGGAACGTCGTCGCGCCGCGCTGGACCGACTGCCCGCCCGCGTCGTGCAAATGTCCGAACACGTGATGCGCGATCCTCCGAGCGGCAACCGCCTCCGCCAAGGCAGTGGATCCGACATGCGCTTCCTGCCATCCGGGATCGAGGATGCCGCGAGGCGGTCCGTGCGTTACCAGAACGTCGACGACATCAGGCATGGCTAAGTACAAGGAAGCGAGCCGGCTCTCCTCTGCCACGAAGTGCCAGCGCATGAACGGAGGCGTCCACGGAGAACCGTAGAAGCGCACCCCGTCAAGCACGACCGACTCATCCAGGAGAACGTGTACGTTCTCTCCAAACAACTCGCGCGCAGGTATCGGGAATATCTCGAAGCACTGGTCGTGGTTGCCGGGAACGATGATCGCGTGCCTCGGTCCGTGCGGCGAGCTCATCTCGTCGCGCAGCCGTGCTGCAAACTTTGAGGTCTCCGCAAGTGAGCCGCGGCGGGTGATGTCTCCTGCATGACCGAACACATCGCACGAAGGCATAGCCCAGTTCTGCCGGCCATGCGTATCGCTGATTGCTGCTACTCTCACGAACCCTCCTGACACCAGTGTAGGTGGAGGATTGTGCGTCGAAGGAGCACGTCTGCGAAGCATTTCCGGCACAACCAAACACCTCGCAGTTGCGTGTGAGTGGCCCACTGTCACATCAACTTTGGCGTGCTTCGTACATGCACGGCGAAATGCAACAGCACGCTGCTTTGCAGCGGAAGTAAGGTGACACTCCATCCCTTCCAGGGTGTCGTGAAACGCATATGCGGTGGCTTGTTAGCTACCTCCCGATAAATCAGTGACATGCAGAAACCAGGTGGCTAACAGGCTACTTTCGGTAGCCACTTAGCCACCTGTGGAGGACCACCATGCAGGAGAAGAAACCGTCGGCAGCATGACCATAGAAGACCGTCTGAGTCGCGCAGAGGGACGCAAAGCACGCAGGCACAGCGCAACTGCCAAGCTGACCCGCGAGGAGCACCATCGGATTGCGAGTGCGGCAAAGGCCGAAGGAAAAGCACTCAGTGAGTGGTGCCGCGAGGCGCTGCTGGCAACGGTCCGAGGCGAGTCGGTAAGGCCGACCTTTCCCGAGGTCGTAGCGATCCGCCAGCTTCTCAACTATGCTCTGGAGTCCATCGCGTGCGGCGATACGGTGCCGCGCGAGACGTTCCAGAAGCAACTTCAGACCATACGCGCTACCAAGCACAAAGCATCGGCAGAGATGATTCAGCAGTACGTCGGAAGGGAGAGCATCCGATGACAACTCAACAGACGTGGGGCCACAAAGAGACCATTGTGTGGCCGCCACACGCACCGATCTACACATTGATTGCCTTCGCACTCGGGTTTGTAGTGACGCGTCTTCGTTTGGCAGCACCTGCGGTTCTCCGAGACGCCGCTGCAGCAGACGTACACGACGACCTACGTTGAGACGTTGGTGGGAGTGACGTTCAAGCAGACCGGAACGTACCGGCTGCTCTATGTCGGAGGCGCCAAGGCCGCTCCCGGGCTGGCGATGCCCGCCGACTTTCTACCCGGTGAAACCGTCCTGCCGAGCGGAAACAACGTTCCCGTCATGCTTTCCGAGATTGCCAAGCACCAGGGCCACACCGTTTTCTTTCAGGGACCGGCGAAGAAGTACAACGATGCCGCTCTCAGCCGTTGGCTGCACGACACCTTCTTTGAAGGGCATGGGCTGCTGGAGATGTACGGCATCTCGCTCGCACAGGGCTTGCTTGTGTTCCTGATTGCACTCCCGTTCGGCGTACGCGCGGACATGCGGCGCTTCCGGGAATTGAACTACGGACGCCGCCTGAAAGGCCCGATCATGCTGGCCCCGGCGCAGTTCAACCGTGCGCTGAAGGCCGACGGCCTTGGCATTGAGACGACGGAGAAGCCGAAGTTTCCAAACAAGCAGGTGCTGCTTCGCATCCCGAAGAGTGCCGAGGCGAAGCACGTCCAGATCATGGGCGACACCGGGACCGGCAAGACGACCACGCTTGCTGCTATAAGGGAAGGCGCAGAGAAGGGAGGCTACAAGGTCGAAGGCTTCGCCCCGACTTCCAAGGCGGCGGGCCAGCTCCGCGGCAGAGCCAGGGTCGTCTCCGGGGTGGAAGAGCCAGGCGTGGTCGAGGGTGAGCTGGTCACCAAGGTTCGAGGCGTTAAAAACGGAAGCCGCAGAGGATTGGGCAACAGATCGCGGAATGCCGAAGAGGATAACCGTTAACAGGGAAAGCGGGCTGGCGCGGAGCATAGAACTCACTCTAATTGGGAGTTCGCGCAAAAGCAGGTTTGAGGAGAACCCATGGCGGCCCCGGGGCACTGCCCTCGTACCGATAAACGCTTGTCACACCAGTTGGGCCCGGCCCTGGCCGTCCAAGCCCTGCTGGCGAGAACTCACCATGCGATCTAGGTGGCTGAACGCGCTCGTGCCGAAAAAGGGACTTCAGGGGGCACGCCACGGTCAGGTAGGATCATCGGAGGGTGTTGGGAACTTATGGAACAAGAATCTCCGTTTTCCGCGAGGCGTACCTGGATTTTCGCAGCAGCGCTATGTATCTCCGGGCTGCTCAGCGCGCCTGCAACTAGCGTTTGGGCTCAGGTGGCCGCCCCTGCCGCCGAGGTTCATGGCAAAAGCGATATCTCCGGCGATTGGCAGGGAACGTTAACTCTACAGAACGAGAAGACATTGCGGATCGTCGTCCGCTTCCGCCATACCGACAATGGACTCGCGGCGAAGTGGTACAGCATAGACGAAGATGGACAACCAGCCTCCGTGAGTTCAGTGATCGTGTGAGGGGTGAAGGTGAGATTGACCGTTGATATGCTCACCGGAACTTACGAGGGAGTATTGAGCACCGACGGTACGTCAATGACAGGCACGTGGACTCAGGATTCGAATCGTTGCCGCTCACGTTAGTTCGCGCGACGAAGAGGATGGCGTGGGAGATCCCTTCTCCGCGTCCACCGATGAAGAGTATGTCGGATACAGCGGATCCGACGTTCGACGTCGCGACAATCAAGCCAAACAACTCAGGCGCGGCGAACATGACGATGCTTCGCTTTGGAGAGGATGATTTTGAAACGCGAAACGCTTCACTGGTCAATCTAATCGCGTATGCCTATGACGTGCAGGCCAAGCAGATCGTCGGAGGGCCGGAGTGGATGAGCCGTGACCGCTACGACATCAGGGCCAAGGCGGATACGGCGGGGGTTCCCACGCCTACGCAGCAACGATCATTGGTGCGAAAGCTTCTTTCCGATCGCTTCAAGTTGACCTTCCACACGGACAAGAAGGAGATGTCGGCGTATGCTTGCGGTTGTCAAGACGGGAGCGAAACTGAAGCAGACCGACTTCGCTGGTCCCGGAATGAGCTTCGGCTTGGTGCCGGAGTCCGGTGGCATTACTTTCCCAATGAGAAACGCCACAATGGCCGAGTTCTCGGAGGTACTGCAATCGATGGTGCTTGATCGCCCCGTGGTGAACAGTACGGGACTTACCGGCAAGTATGATTTCGCGGTGAAGTTTATGCCGGACGAATCGCAGTTCAACGGAAGTCCGCCGGTGAGAAAGGCGCAGACGGATGTGAATGACTCACCAACCCTGTTCGAGGCGATGGCAGCAGCAACTCGGACTAAGGCTTGAAACGTATACGACCTTAGTGAAAGTCATCGCAATCGACCACATAGAAAAGCCTTCGGCTAATTAGACATAAGCACCTGAAGTTGAGCCTCATAAAGAAGTAGTGTCGACGCGCAAAAGTCGGATCAATGCAAGCGGGCTCAAACGTTCAGGGAATAGACTTAATGCCTTGCAACATAGGTCCCGAGAAACGCATTACAGGTGAGGAGCAAGCGCGATTCGTCTTTCATGCACGGCTGGGAGGCCGTGCCATGGCGAAAAGTACCAAGAGGAAGAGCCCCAAGACCATTCTGAAGCTGCCCGACCTGGAGCAGTCCAAAACCGCTGTTCTAAATAGCCTTGCCTCCCCGAGTTCGCGACGATCCTACAACCATGCCATCCGGGACTTCATCGACTGGTATTGCTCCGAACCTCGTTTAGCATTCAACAGAACCGTTGTGACCCGGTACCGGATCTCGCTGGAACAGCGGCGGTACGCTCCGGCGACAATCAACCTGCGTTTGGCTGCGGTACGCCGACTGGCGTACGAAGCGTCTGACTGTGGCCTACTGAGCCCCGATCTGGCTGCTGGGATACGCAGAGTCAAGGGTGCAAAGCGGCTGGGCGTCCGAGTAGGGAACTGGCTTTCTGCCGAGCAGGGCAAGACCCTCCTCTGTGCACCTATTGGGCTGGAGCTCCGGAACGTAAGAAACCGAGCCATACTTGCCATGCTCATAGGGTGTGGTCTGCGCCGGGCTGAAATCGTGACCGTCAGGATTGAAGACCTGCAGCTACGGGAAGATCACTGGATCTTGGCGGACCTGATTGGCAAAGGCGGTCACGTCCGAACGGTGCCCGTGCCGGCGTGGGTCAAGGTGACCGTGGATGCCTGGTTGAAGTCAGCAAACCTGGCGAGTGGCACCCTGTTCCGTTCTGTGGCCAAGACCGGCAAGGTGTGGGGTAGCGGCTTTACCGCGAAGGTCATCTATTCAATTGTGAGAAAGGCAGCTTCAGATTGTGGCTTTGGTCCTGTTGCTCCTCACGACCTCCGCAGGACCTGTGCCCGTCTCTGTCACCAGGCTGGAGGGGAGTTGGAGCAGATTCGGTTTCTCCTCGGGCATGTGTCCGTCCAAACGACTGAGCGATATCTTGGCTGTAAGCAGCGACTGCAGAATGCGGTTAACGACCGCATCGAGTTGGAACCGGAGCCGCCCTGACAGGTGTTGCTCCTCACTATAAGACATATCGTTACCGATTTGATCGCGATGAGTGCAATGGCGATTCGTATCAATCCGGAGGCACCACCGACGAGAGTCGCGTTACACGTTACCGAACAGAGTGGCTACGACCTACCAAGCCCCCATAAGGGTATGGGGGCTTGGTGTGCTGCAAGGAAAGACTACCCTATCGGCAGATCCGCTAATTTTGCATATGTCACGGGGTTTGCGTATTCGTATCCCTCTGCAATCTTGCCATCTCGGATTACAAATTAAAGATGTAGACATTGTTGTAGGCGGTGCCGTCCTGGGCGATGTAGTCGTCTCTTGACTCCACAAAGACATTGCTGCCGTCCGTGCTGAGGAAGTACCTGAGATCGAGCATCTTGATCTGCTTGAAACGCTCCAAGCCAGGCCCCGATGGGCGCACGGTCTCGCCTGATGCGCAGCACGGCAGCTCGGGCGCCGTTGAATCAGAATCTTGCGCAGGTAGACGTTGCCTCGCTTACTGATGCCGAGCAGCTTGGCCTTGCCTCCGGTCGAGTACTGCCGCG
>CAXTLR010000014.1:0-79954 GCA_964245195.1 uncultured Acidobacteriaceae bacterium
GCTACGGCGGCAACGCGCTGCTCGGCAAAAAGTGCTTCGCCCTGCGCATCGCCTCGAACATCGCCCGCGACGAAGGCTGGATGGCCGAGCACATGCTCATCGTCGGCGTCGAATCCCCCGCCGACGCGCGCGGAAAGACTGAAAAGACCTACGTAGCCGCTGCCTTTCCCTCGGCCTGCGGCAAGACCAATTTCGCCATGCTCATCCCGCCCGCGGGCTTCGACGGTTGGAAGGTCTGGACCGTGGGAGACGACATCGCCTGGATCTTCCCGCGCCAGGTCAAGCCCGACGGACCGGTCGAGCTCCGGGCTATCAACCCCGAAACCGGCTTCTTCGGCGTCGCCCCCGGCACCAGCGATCTCACCAATCCCAATGCCATGGCCACCCTGCGCGCCAACTCCATCTTCACCAACGTCGCGCTCGTCACGGAAAACGGCGTCCCCAACGGAGACATCTGGTGGGAAGGCATGACCGAAACCCCGCCCGCTGAGGCGATCGACTGGCGGGGCAACCCCTGGTACGGCGTAGCCACAGACCAGCACCCAGCCTCTCCGACCCCGGCCGCCCACCCCAACGGACGCTTCACCGCACCAGCGGCCCAGTGCCCCACCATCGACCCATCCTGGGAGGACCCCGAAGGCGTGCCGATCAGCGCCTTCCTCTTCGGCGGACGCCGGCCCACCACCATGCCGCTCGTCTTCCAGGCATTCAATTGGTCGTCCGGTGTTTACGTTGGCGCGACCATGGGCTCCGAAACCACGGCCGCCGCGGGAGGTGCCATCGGCAAAGTCCGCCGCGATCCCATGGCCATGCTGCCCTTCTGCGGCTACCACATGGGCGACTACTTCCGGCACTGGCTGCGCATGCAGCGTACGCTCTCAAGCACGCCGCGCATCTTTCACGTCAACTGGTTCCGCAAGAGTCCCGACGGCAAGTTCCTCTGGCCCGGCTACAGCGAGAACATGCGCGTCCTCAAATGGGTCGTCGACCGCGTCCGCGGCCGGGTTCGCGGTAAGGAAACCCCGATTGGCTGGACTCCCAAGTACAACGACATGAACTGGCAGGGCCTCGACTTCAGCTACGAGCAGTTCGCCACGCTGCAGGCCGTCGATCGCGAAGCCTGGAAGCAGGAGGTCATCGGCCACGAAGAGCTCTTTCTCGCTCTACACGACCACCTGCCGCCTGAAATGATCTACGAACGCGAGTTGCTCATCTGCCGGCTGTAGTCGATAGACGGCACTTGACGCATGCGCAACCTACACTTACACTCTTCTTAGAGCATGGCTCCTCGCGCTTGCGTTGAGTCGAGCCGGTTCTAACGAAGTCCACCCACTTCGTTGCTTTACCGGAATAGCCACGCAACAGCCCCCACCGCGCTGCGTGGCTTTCCTCTTTAAGCCACTCTCGCACGTAAGCTAGATAAGTGCCGCTCACCTCTCCAAACACCGAGCCCTCTGCCGAAGCTATCCCGCCCGCCATCTCCTCCGGCTTCGCCCCGCTCCGCATTCCGCTCTTCCGCGACCGCTGGATCGCCTCCACGATCTCGTCCGTCGGCACATGGATGCAAGACACCGCCGGCACCTGGCTGATGACCGCGCTCACCGGCTCCCCGCTGCTGATCGCCCTCATGCAGACCGCCGCTTCCGCCCCCGTGCTCCTACTGGGCCTGCTCGCCGGGGCCACCGCCGACATCTTCGACCGCCGCAAGCTGCTCATCTTCTGGCAGGCCTGGATGCTCGGCTCGGTCGCCCTCCTTGCCCTGCTCACGCTGCTTGGCCACGTTTCGCCCTGGGCGCTGCTCGCCTTCACCTTCCTGCTCAACATCGGCTCCGCCATGAACAACCCCGCGTGGCAGGCTATCGTCCCAGAACTCGTCCCGCGCGACCTCATCCCGGACACCGTCTCGCTCAACGCCGCCTCGAACAACCTCGCCCGCGCTGTCGGCCCCGCGCTTGGTGGACTCATGGTCGCCGCCTTCAAATCCACGCACAGCGGCGCCGGCTCTGTCTTCGCCCTCAATGCGGTCTCCTTTGCCGGCGTCATCTGGGTCTTGGTCAACTGGAAGCGCACCCCGCTGTTCAAGTCAGCGCTGCCGTCCGAGCGCATCGCCGGCTCCATCCGCGGCGGCCTCCGCTTCGTCCGCTACTCGCCGCAGCTGCAGGCTTCGCTCGTCCGCGCCTTCACGTACTGCTTCTTCGTCTCCGCTATCTGGTCGCTGCTCGCCGTCGTTGCCCGCCGCGACCTAAAACAGGGCGCCCTCGGCTACGGCATTCTCAACGGTTCGCTCGGCGTCGGAGCCGTTGTCGCCGCCACCCAGCTTCCTCGCGTCCGCCGTCTCCTCCCCGCCGACCGCCTCCTCGCCCTCGCGACGCTCATCCAGTCGGTCACCCTGCTCGTCCTCGCCTTCATCCCCAACCCCTGGATCGTCATCCCCATGCTCGTCCTCTCAGGATCCGCCTGGACCAGCGCCATGTCGACCATCAACACCTCCGTCCAGCTCTCCGTGCCTTCGTGGGTGACTGCCCGCGCCCTCGGCAGCTACATGATGATCTTTCAGGGCGGTATGGCTCTCGGCTCGGTCCTCTGGGGCTTCGTTGCCGAGCACACCCAGACTCCTTACGCGCTCGCCGCCGCCGCGGCCGGGCTACTTCTTACCCTGCCCATTGTCCATCGCTTTAAAATCCTGCAAGGCCCCGTGCCCGATTTCACCCCGCACCAGTTCACCCGCCCCGCGCCCGAGCTCGTGGGCATCGCCTCCGCCGCAGGCGACCCTAACGACGGCCCCGTCCGCATCTCCATCGAATACACCATCCCGCTTGACGAGTACGCCCTCTTCACCCGCCTTATCCACGAGCTCCGGGGCGTCCGCCTCCGCGACGGAGCTCTCCGCTGGGGCATCTACCGTGACACCCACGACCCGACCCACCTCAACGAAACCTTCCTCATGGAGTCCTGGCTCGATTTTCTACGCTCCCGCGAGCGAGTCACCGCCGCCGACACCCTCATCCGTGACCGCGTCTACGCCCTCCACCAGGCCAACGCCCAACCCCGGGTCACCTACCAGATCTACGCTAAAGAGATCTCCTGACAGAACGAGTTAAGTCACACTAGCCGGAGGGAAAGACATTCTATGAAAACTGGTCGTCTACGAGCGGCTTTGATCGTGTTGCTCCTTTTACCCGCGGGCTTGCTGTCCTGGGCTTTCGGCCAGGCTCCAAGCGCGGCCGGAGTGTGGCGGACGGTCGACGACAAGACCGGTCAGCCGAAGGGAGAGGTCCGTGTCTATCAAGAGAATGGGCACTGGTTTGGGCAGATTACGCGGGTGTACGACAGCAAGGATGCGCAAAGCCGGTGCGACGACTGCCGGGACGATCGCAAGGGAAAGCCGATCGTCGGGTTGACCATCGTGCGCAACATGACCCTGACGGACGGCGAGTTTGCCGGCGGGGACATTCTCGATCCGGATACGGGCAAGGTGTACCGGTGCAGGTTTCGGCTGGACGATGGCGGCGAGAAGCTGGTGGTGCGCGGGTTCATTGGATTTTCTCTGCTGGGGCGGACCCAGACCTGGACGCGCATGCATTAAGGGGGATCAGCGAAGCAGGTCTTCGAGCGCGAGGGAGAGCTCGGTCTTCTCATCGCGGTACTTGACGATGATGGGCGTGGCGACGGAGAGCCCCCAGTCCTTGCCGGGGCCATGCGAGATGGCTCTCGATCCGGGAACGACGACCGCTCCGGCGGGAATGATGAGGGGAGCGTCAGCGGTGGCGCGGTGAATCTCGTTCCGGACGAGGTCGTAGACGGGAGTGCCGCGGGTGAGAACGGTTCCAGCGGCGAGGACGGCGCGGGTACGCAGGATCGTGCCCTCGTAGACGCCGGTGTTGCCGCCGACCAGGCAGTCGTCTTCGATGACGACCGGGGAGGCGTTGACGGGCTCGAGAACGCCCCCGATCTGGGCAGCGGCTGAGAGATGGACGCGGCGGCCAATCTGGGCGCAGGAGCCGACCAGGGCGTGCGAGTCGACCATCGTGCCCTCGTCCACATACGCGCCGACGTTGACATAGGCCGGAGGCATGATGACGACGCCAGGAGCGACAAAGGCTCCGGCGCGGACGCTGGAGCCGCCGGGGACGACGCGGATGTTCTGGGCGGGAGTGAAGGTGCGGGCCGGATACGTGTCCTTGTCGATGTAGGCACCCTCGGCGTGGCTCTCGAGCTTGCCGAGGCGGAAGCCGAGCAGAATGCCGCGCTTGACCCAGGCGTTCACGGTCCAGCCGAGGGGAGAGGCAGGGTCGGGCGAGGCGGCGCGCAGGGTGCCGGCTTCGAGTGCATCGCGGAGTGCGTGGAAGGCGGCCAGGGCTTCGGGGTCGCCGATGGCGTCGGAGCCCCGGGAAAAGTAGTCTTCGATGGAGGTCTGTAGAGAGGTGAGTTCCGCGGGGGTCATTGGAGATAGCTTAGCTGGTTGGGCCGGAGTTTGAAGGTAGGATGACCGTGGAGGACGTCATGGAATCTCGGGAAGTACGGTTGGTGAAGCGACCGGACGGTATGCCGTCGGCGGAGAACTTCGAACTGGCGACCGTGACCTTGCCGGAGCCAGAGTCAGGCGCGGTGCAGGTGCGCAATCAGTGGCTGAGCGTGGACCCGTACATGCGCGGACGGATGCGGGATGTGGCGAGTTATGTGCCGCCGTTCCGGCTGGGCGAAGCGATGCAGGGCGGGGCCATTGGCGTGGTTGTGAAGTCGAACGATGCGAGCCTGCAGGCAGGAGATACCGTCGTTTCCATGTTCGGCTGGCGCGAAGCCTTCAACGCGCCCGCGGATGCGCCGGGAATGATGAAGGTGGACACAACGAAGCTGGCGCCGGAGCTGTACCTGGGCGTGGCCGGGCTGACTGGCTTGACGGCGTATCTCGGCATCCTGGACGTGGCGAAGGTCAAGCAGGGAGACGTGGTGTTCGTTTCGGCGGCGGCTGGCGCGGTGGGGTCGGTGGCGTGCCAGATTGCGAAGATCCAGGGCGCGACGGTGATCGGGTCGGCTGGCGGCGCAGAGAAGGCAGAGTTCGTACGCTCGCTGGGGGTGGATGCTGTAGTCGACAACAAGGCGGAGAAAGACCTGACGGCGGCGCTCGAGAAAGCGGCTCCGCAAGGGCTCAGCGTGTACTTCGACAACGTGGGTGGAGCGCATCTGGAGGCGGCGCTTGCCGTGGCCAGGCCGTACGCGCGCTTTGCAATGTGCGGGATGATCGAGGGGTACAACGGCGGAGGAGCGACGGTTCAGGGACTGACGAACATAGTGAGGAAACGACTGCGGCTGGAAGGGTTTATCGTGAGCGACCATTTCGACCAGATGCCGCGTTTCCTTGGGCAGATGGTGCCGTGGGTCGCGTCAGGAAAGGTGAAGGCGGCGCAGACAGTGGACAAGGGGATTGAGCAGGCGGTGGGGGCGTTTCTGAAGCTGTTTGAGGGAGGCAATGTGGGGAAGATGCTGGTGAAGCTCTAGGCTAGAGAAGGCCCAGCTCCCCGATGAGTTTCTCGAGCTTGCCACGGGTGGCGGGGGTGACGGAGACCATAGGTAAGCGGAGGGTCTCGGGGCCGAGGCCGAGAAGAGACATGACGGCCTTGACGGGCGCGGGAGAGGGCTCCGAGAACAGGGCCTGGATCAGGGGGAAGACCTGGCGGTTCAGCCGGCGGGCACCCACCCAGTCGTTGCAGAGCGCGGCGCGGACCAACTCCGTCATTTGGGCGGGAATGACGTTTGAGGCGACGGAAATCAGGCCCGCTCCGCCGAGAGCCATAACAGGAAGCGCGAGAGCGTCATCGCCGGCGAAGACACGAAAACTGCGGGGAACAAGGTGGAGTAACTCGGTGATCTGGATGATGTTGCCCGAAGATTCCTTGATGCCGACAATATTTTCAAGCTCGGTAAGACGAAGGACGGTGGCAGGCTCGAGGTTTGCTCCGGTGCGGGCCGGGATGTTGTAGAGGAGGACGGGAAGCGGCGTAGCTTCCGCGATGGCGCGGAAGTGCTGGTACTGGCCTTCCTGGCTGGGCCGGTTGTAGTAGGGGTTGGCGGTGAGCAGGCCGGTGAGGCCAGCGACCTGGGCCAGGCGCTCGGCGCGGCGAACGGCGGCGGCGGTGGCATTGTGAGTGCAGCCGGCGAAGACCGGCACACGGCCGGCCGAGACGGCGCAGGTAAGCTCGATGACGCGAAGGTATTCAGGCTCGGACAGGGTTGCCGCTTCGCCTGTCGTTCCGCAGGGAACGAGAAGCTGAATGCCGCCGTCGATCTGGGCGTTGACCTGCGTCTGAAGGGTGGGCTCGTCGAGGGTACCGTCGGGGCGAAAGGGCGTGACGAGGGCGGTGCCGCAGCCGGAAAAATCCATAGCAGATTGAGTTTATCGGAAAGTGGAGCTGTGGGCTGTTGTCCCCCACCTCAGACGATAAGAGTGTCTGAGATGGAGCATCCGAAGTTTGAGATAGAAACTACGGGCTATGATTCACCCGGCGACGCGGATGAGCGGGTGCGGGCGCGCCAGGTGAAGAAGAGGAAGGCGGCCAGGAACCAGAAGAGCGCAGAGGCCTTGAGGACGGTTTCAGGCTGGAAGTCGTGCGGGCCCGCCGAGACGATGGCGAAGACCAGGCCAGGAAGCAGCAGAAGGCTGAGCGGCTCGACAGACTCGCTGAGGAGGCGAGGGGCCATGGCGACGAACATGCCGGAGCAGGCAACGCCGAGAAGGACGGCCGCGGCGAAGGCGGAGAGTAGAAGACGAAGGGCGAGGTCTCTCAGCCACAAGAGGCTACGATGCATGGGAGGCGGAACTGCGAGGGTCAAGCCGCGGCTTAGACCCATTCGCCGCTGCGCATGAGGGGCTGGCTGGAGCCATCGGCGGCCAGGCCGTCCACGTTCATCTGGCCGGAGCCGATCATCCAGTCGACGTGGATGAGTGAGGAGTTGGCGCCTTTGCTGGCGAGGGTGGCTTCGTCCAGGTGCTCCCCGCCGCGAAGGCAGGTGGCGTAGGCCTGGCCAAGCGCGATGTGGCTCGCGGCGTTCTCGTCGAAGAGCGTGTTCCAGAAGAGGATTCCGCTCTGGGCGATCGGCGAGGAGTGCGGCACGAGTGCGACTTCCCCGAGGCGGCGGGCTCCATCGTCGGTAGAGATGAGGCGGTTGAGGACGTCTTCGCCGGAGGAGGCTGTGGCCTCAACGATGCGGCCCGCTTTGAAGCGGCAACAGATATTTTCAATCAGGGTTCCCTGGTGGGAAAGCGGTTTCGAGGCCTGGACGAAGCCGTCGACGCGGTCTTTGTGAGGCGTGGTGAAGCACTCCTCCGTGGGAATGTTCGCATTGCAAAAGACGCCGTTGCCGCCGGTGCCGCCGCCGCCGGCCCAGAGGTGGTCGTCGGCGAGGCCTACGGTGAGGTCGGTTTGGCCATTGTCAGAGTGGAAGCGCAGGGAGTGGAAGCGCTTGTCGTTGAGGTAAGCGACGCGCTCGTGGAGGGACTTGGAGTGGGCCTTCCAGGCCGCGACGGGGTCATCGGAGGTGGCGCGGGAGGCTTTAAAGATGGCGTCCCAGAGCTTGTCCATGGCCTCCTCTTTGGGGACGCCGGGAAAGACGAGTTTCGCCCAGGCGGGCGTGGCGCAGGCAAGAATGGACCAGTTGATGGCGTGGCGCGTGATGAGTTCCATGGCGGGCTTGTTGGCCTTGGAAGCGGCGATGTTGACGCGGGAGACTCTCGCGGGGTCCTGGCCGGCGAGCAGGGCGGGGTTGGCTCCGGCAAGCGCGAGGCGGGCGGCTCCACTCTTGAACGCCGCGGCGATACCGTCGGCCATCCACTGGGCGGCGTGGTCAAAGGAGGCGTCCTGAGCGTATAGGTAGCGGGCCAGGACAGTTTCGTCGTCGGAATAGGTGGTGGAGACGAGCAGGGCGCCGGAGCTGTAGGCGTGCTCGGTGATGCGGCGGACAAGCGGCACCATGTCGAGGGTGGCGGAGATGAGCAGTTCCTGGCCGGGCTGCAGATTGAGGCCGACGTTTACGGCAAGCCTGGCGAAGCGGTCAAGCTTTTCCTCGAAGGGGAGGGAGGCGAAATCGGCGGCGGGGACGGCTGCGGCTGCGGAGGACATGAGACTAGGGTAGAGGGTGTGCGGGCAGGGTGCAAGGGTGGTTAGGGCAGAGTGCTGGGTAATCCTGAGAACGATGGAAGATGCAGCTGCTTTGGGGAGACGGTCCGCAGCGTAGCACTGAATGACGCGCAGGATGCTCCGCTAGAGCTGAGCGAAGACTTCGCGGAAGTCGAAGCAGCCGTTGCGGGTGGAGAGCCACTCAGCGGCGCGAACGGCGCCCTCGGCGAAGCTGCGGCGGGAGAAGCTCTCGTGCTTGAGCGTCAGGCGGTCGGCGTCGCTGGTCGCGATGAGCAGGTGGAGGCCGGTCTCGTCGCCTTCGCGGCGGGAGGTAATCGGAATACTGCCGGCGTGAATAGCGGGTGCGGCATCTGTAGGGGTTTTCGGAAAGACGGCGTCGGCCAGGGTGAGGGCGGTGCCGGAGGGCTGGTCGAGCTTCGAGACGTGGTGAGTTTCTTCGATGGCAAAGGTGTATCCGGCGTCTTTCAAGGCCGCGCCCATCTGTCCGGCAAGCTGCATCATGACCTGGACGCCGACGGAAAAGTTGGTGCCGTAGAGCAGGCCCGCCTGGCGGCGCTCGGTCAGGCCGCGCATGTCAGCCAGCTTGTCGTACCAGCCGGTGGTGCCGATGACCATGCGGGCACCGGTGGCAAGGCAGGCACGCATGTTTTGGACGGCGGCCTCGGGCGTGGTGAAGTCGATGACGACGTCGAAGCCAGCGACGAAGGGCGGTGTGAGCGCGGCGGCGGACGGGTTCTCCTTGGCATCAAGGACGTGGACGCCGTGGCCGCGTTCGGCGGCGACATCGGCTACGAGCTTACCGGTTTTTCCGTGACCCAGGACGAGAACGCGCATGGTTGTTCTTTCAGTTTAGAACAAGGGCAGAAGACAAAGAGAAGAGCGCAAAGGACGTAGAGGAAAAGAGGACGGCCAGCTGGCTACACGAGTAGGTTTAGAGCCAGAAAAACTACTACGAATCCACTCCACATCTTTAGCAGAAAAGGTTAGTGTCGCGATCCATATCCCTTCCAGTTGTCTTGCCCCAGAGAACAGAGAGGCCGAATCCAAAAACGCCAACGACGAGAAGCACCACTGATACAAATATTTTTGCCTCAGATTTAGAGGCCAGTGCTCCTCTTGCTGAGGACTGCAGGAAACACAGAACCGTCGTACGCAAACCCATCCACGGAAAGCTGGCCGGCTTAGCTGACGACCTGGGCGAGCGCGGCTACGTCGAAGACGGACTCATCCGGCGACTGGAAGAAGGCGCGGTGGAGCGAGCGGATGGCCTCGTCAACGTCGTCTTCCTCGATCATGAAGCTCATGTTAATCTCACTGGCGCCCTGAGAGATCATGCGGACGTTGATGTGGCTTATCGCGGAGAAGACACGGCCGGAGATGCCGTTCTGCCCGCGAATGTCCTCACCGACCAGGCAGATGAGGGCTTTGCGGCCTTCATACTTCACGTCGGCAATCTTGCCGAGCTCGGCGCAAATGGCGGGAAGCTGCTCGTTCGAGTCGACGGTGACGGAGATGGAGACCTCCGAGGTCGAGACCATGTCGATCGGGCACTTGTAGCGGTCGAAGACCTCGAAGACGCTCTTCAGGTAACCGTGCGACATGAGCATGCGGCTGGCCACGATGTCGATGATGGTGAGGCGTTTTTTCGCGGCGATGCTCTTGAACGGCGACTTGCAGTGCGGCGCGACGGCGGTAATCCGTGTGCCTTCGTTCGTGGCGTTGCGCGAGTTGAGCACCCAGACGGGAATGCTCTTCTGCACGGCTGGCAGGATGGTGGCGGGATGGAGGACCTTGGCGCCGAAGTAGGCGAGCTCGGCGGCTTCTTCAAAGCTGATGGTCTTCACGCGCAGAGCTTCAGGCACAATGCGCGGGTCGGTGGTCATGATGCCGTTGACGTCGGTCCAGATCTCGATCGCGCCGGCGTGCAGGCCGCCTCCAACAAGGGCGGCGGTGTAGTCCGAGCCGCCGCGGCCAAGCGTAGTGGTGATGCCTTCGGCGTTGGCGCCGATGAAGCCTCCGAGAATGGGAATGGCGCCGGCCGCAACCAGGGGCAACACGTGCTCGCTGAGGCGGGCTTCGATGATCGCCTCCTGCGGCGCGGCCTTGCCGAAGTGCGAGTCGGTGATGATGCAGGTGCGGGCGTCGACGTGGGCGGCGGAGAGGCCGCGGTGCTCGAAGGCGTGGGCGACCAGGACGCTGGACATGCGCTCGCCGAAGCTGACGACCAGATCATTGGTGCGAGGGGTCAGTTCGCCAACGGCGGAGACGCCGCGGAGCAGATCATCGAGGGCGTCGAACTTCTGGTGAAGCTCATGCGCCAGAGCGCCGATAGCGCGGCGGCCAACGAGCTCTTCGGCAGCGTCGAGGTGGCGGCGGCGGAGATCAAAGGAGAGCAAAAGCGCTTTCTCGCTGTCGTTGTGGCTGGCCGCAGCAGCTGCGGCCAGCAGCGTGTCGGTAACCTTGGCCATGGCGGAGACGACGACCACCGGCTGCAGGCCCTGGTCGCGACGGGTCCTGACGATCGAAAGTGTGCGCTGGATGGCGGTGGCGTCCTCGACCGAGGTTCCGCCAAACTTCATGACGACGATGTTGGGGTGGGGGGTACTCATAGAGTCCTGGGGGAAGAGATAGAGGAAGAAGTCTTCCAGTCGAGCTTGCCGAGCAGGGCGAGCATTTCGGCGTTGAGCAAGGCGGCTCCGGCGGCGCCACGGATGGTGTTGTGCGAGAGCAAGGTGAACTTCCAGTCAAACAGGGTGCAGGGGCGCAGACGGCCGACGGTGGTCGACATGCCGCGACCGCGCATGAGGTCAAGCCGGGGCTGCGGGCGGTCAATCGCGTCTTCATACTCGACGGGTTGGTCGGGCGCGGAGGGCAGAGGCTGGCCTTCGTGGATGCCGCGCAGCGGGTGGAAGCCGGCCCAGGCGTCGAGGATCTGCTCGCGGGTGGCGGCTCGCCGAAGCTTGATCGAGACGCACTCGGTGTGGCCGTCGACGACCGCGACGCGGTTACAGTGAGCGCTGAGGGTGAGACCGGCGGGAGAGATATGATCCTGCGTGTCGGCCAGGGTTCCGAGCAGCTTGCCGACCTCTTCCTGCAGCTTCTCTTCTTCGTTCTGGATGAAAGGAATGACATTGCCGAGGATATCGAGCGAGGCGACGCCGGGGTAGCCAGCGCCCGAGACGGCCTGCAGCGTGCTGACGAAAAGCTTCTCGATGCCGAAGGCGGCTTCAAGCGGCGCGAGCGCGAGGACGAGGCCGATCGCGCAGCAGTTAGGGTTGGTGACGATGTAGCCACCCGAGTCCTTGCGGTAGGCCTGTCGCTCGATCAGCGCGAGATGGCCGGCGTTGACCTCAGGCACGACGAGCGGGACGTCAGAAGTCATGCGGAAGGCGCTCGAGTTCGAGATGACGGCGCATCCAGCGGCGGCGAACTTGGGTTCAAGCTCGTGGGCCACGGCGGAGTCGAGCGCGGCGAAGATGATTCTGGGCAGCTCGGGGCTGGGCGTGCCTTCGGGCACGTTGGGGCTCAACGTCATGGCAGCGATGTTCGAGGGGAGCGGCGTGTCGAGCTTCCAGCGGCAGGCCTCGTCGTAGCGCTTGCCGGCGCTGCGGTCGCTGGCGGCGATCCAGGTGATTTCAAACCAGGGATGCTGGCTCAGCAGCTGGATGAAACGCTGCCCGACCATGCCGGTCGCGCCCAGGATACCTACTCTTCGTCGTTCCATCTAGCTTCGGTGCTCCATCGGTTAAGCATAGCGCGTGGATTCGTTAAGATTCACGGGGTATTGGGCACGTGTCTTACTTTGCGTAACTCAGGTCCGCTTTGGCGACCTGGCCGGGCTTGACGGTGATGGGCAAGGTTTTCTCGCCGAGCTTCTCCTGGGCGACGCCGAGGACGTAATCGCCCGGAGGCAGGCCAACGATCTCGAAGTGGCCGCTTGCGTCCGAGATAGCAAAGAACGGCGTCGCCGAGACGTTGAGGAAGGCGTTCATCCACGGGTGATTGTTGCAGCGGACCGGCAGCAGGACCTCAGGTTTGGCAAACTGCTTACGGACGGGAGCGCCGCGGGGGCTTTGCGAGATGTCGATCGGCTGGTTGTCGACGCTCGTCGTGTGGATGTTGTGCATGGTGGGGTCGGAGTTGCGAAACTCGACCGTGCCCCCGGCGAGCACGCCGAGGACATGCGGGACATAGCGGCAGTGCTGCTGATCCATGATGACGGGCTCGGTGGAAGAGGGTGCGGCGTTCATGGCCTGCGGCGGCCCGCTCTTGACGTAAACAAAGACGTTAGCGAGCTTGCCGCTTTTGACGGCGATCTGCTCGACCGGGAGGCGGTCCGAACCGCCGCCCATGGCGCAGGCAGGGTCCATGGAGGTGTCGATGGAGGCGGTCGGAGCCGGGCCGTTGTAGGTGACCGTGCCTGCGATGGAGCCGGTAGGACCGGTGACCGGGGTGCGCGGGGCGGAGGGCTCGCCCGGTTTCCTGGCGCCGTCGCCGATGGGTTCGCCTTTGCGGATGGCGGCGTCCGGCTTGCAGCCGGCGAGGGAGAGGCAGGCGAGAGTAAGTGCAACTGCGGAAACGAGTTTCATGGCGACCTCTTCGAAATTGGATGCCGCTAGAGAGCGGCCAAAACGGCTTCGGTGAAAGCCCTGGTTCCGCTGCTGCCGCCGACGTCGCGGGTAAGGGCCGTGCCTTCGGTGTAGACCTGTTCAAGCGCGGTCTGCACGCGACGCGCGGTGGCGGGTTCCTCGATGTGATGGAGCATGAGGATGGCGCTCTGCAGCAGCGCGGTGGGGTTGGCGAGATCCTTGCCAGCGATATCCGGCGCGGAGCCGTGAACGGCCTCGAAGACGGCGCAATGCTCGCCCAGGTTGGCTCCGGGCACAAGGCCAAGGCCGCCAACGAACGCCGAACAGAGGTCGGAGAGGATGTCGCCGTAGAGATTTTCGGTGAGGATGACGTCGTACTGGTAGGGATTCAGCACGAGTTGCATGCAGGTGTTGTCGACGATGTGCTCTTTGTACTCGACCTCGGGAAACGACTGAGCGATCTTTCGCGCACAATCCAGAAACAGCCCATCGGTGAGCTTCATGATGTTGGCTTTATGGATAGCGTGAATGCGCTTGCGGCCATGCTTCTGCGCGTATGCGAAGGCGAACTTCGCGATGCGCGTCGAGCCTTTTTCGGTAATGATCTTGATGCTTTGCGCGACGCCCGGGGCGGCCATGTACTCGATGCCGGCGTAGAGATCTTCTGTGTTTTCGCGGACGATGATGAGATCGATGTTGGGATAGCGCGTGTTGAGGCCGGGAAGGTTCTTGATGGGCCGGAAGTTGGCGAAGAGATCAAACTGCTTGCGCAGCGTGACGTTAATCGAGGCGAAGCCGCCGCCGATGGGAGTCGTGACGGGGCCTTTGAGGCCAACGCGGGTTTGCTCGAGCGAGTGGTAAAGAGCCTTGGGAATGTATTCGCCGGTCTTAGCAAAGGCGCCGGCTCCCGCGTTGTGAAGCTGCCAGTCGAAGGTGCAGGCCTCGGGTTTGCCAGCAGTTTCAAGAATAGCGACGACGGCGCTGGTGACTTCGGGGCCGATGCCATCGCCGGGGATGACGGTGATGCGGTGGGTGCGTGGGTCAGGAGCGGAAGGCAAAGCGGAGGTTATCCTTTCGGGACGCGTTTTCTGGGTTCGGGCGCGGGGGAGGCGCGGTTGCCGCTGAGCAAATCTTCAAGCTCGGCTTTGAACTCCCGGACGTCCTTGAAATCGCGATAGACGCTGGCGAAGCGAATGTAGGCGACGGTGTCGAGGTCTTTGAGGCGCGTCATGATGAGTTCGCCGACCTCGTGGGTGGGCCGCTCGCGCTCGGCAGAGTCAACGATGAAGGCTTCGGACTCATCGACGATGGCCTGCATCTGCGCGGCGGAGACGTTACGTTTTTGGCAGGCCTGCAGCAGGCCGTTGAGCACCTTCTGGCGATCGAAGCGCTCACGGCGGCCATCTTTCTTCACGACCATGTAGGGAATTTCATCGATGCGCTCGTAGGTGGTGAAGCGCTTTTCGCAGCGCTCGCACTCGCGCCGACGGCGGATGGAATCGGCTTCCTTACTCTCGCGTGAGTCAACGACGCGATCCTGACCGAAACCGCAGAAGGGGCACTTCATGGAATGAGTTGATTCTAGCAGCGGGGCGGAAGTCTGATGTGTGGGATAGCTAATTCCTATGCTGGCGGTTGGACCGGGAACGGCGTGCGCAAACGAGATACACTTCGACGCAACACACAAACTTATGCGAGACACTCTCTGTGCGCGGGAGAGCGGAGGCCGAGCCTTCGCTGGCGTGCCGTCGGCGGTGGGTTCGGGTGTGCAAGGTCTCGGAGGATAGGAAATGCGCAATGGTTTGGCGGTCGCTGGTTTGCTGACAGCAGTGGGACTGAGCGGATGCAAGAACGCGGAGAAGAAGCACACAACAGCGACCAACACGGCGCCGAAGCTGGGCATTCGTCCCTATGGCGATGAGACCGTCAAGATCGACATGAGCAAGGTGCCGGAGCCGGAGAAGAAGGCGTTCGCCTACATCGATGAGCACATCGATGAGCACGTCGAGAATCTGCAGAAGTGGATTGCCCAGCCGAGTATTTCGAACAGCGGCGAAGGCATTCCGGAGTCGGCGGAGATGGTCAAGGGCTTCTTCGACAAGCTGGGCTGCCAGGAGACACGGATCTTCGACGTGGGCGTGACCAAGTGGGGGCAGAACGGCAACCCGGTGGTGTATGCGAGCTGCAATGAGGGCGCACCTAAGACGCTCTTAATTTACTGGATGTACGACACGATGCCGGTGACGCAGCCGGAGCTTTGGGTGGCTCCGCCGTTTGAGGGGCGGCTGGTCGATGGAGCAACGGCGGGCATCGATCCGGCGTACAAGAAGGTGCTGATCGGGCGCGGCGCGACGAACTCCAAAGGCCCGGAGATGACGGAGTTGAATGCGTTTTCGGCGATCAAGGCGGCCAACGGCAAGCTGCCGGTGAACCTAATCATCGTGGCCGAGGGCGACGAAGAGCGGATGTCGATGGGGTTAAACAAATTTGTAACGACGCATCCGGAGCTCTTGAAAAAGGCCGACGCGATGCTGATGTTTGGCGGGCAGAATGGTGCTCGTCCGGCATCAGTGACTGGCGCGTCCGAAGGCCTGATGTACATCGAGCTGACGACCAGCGGCAAGGCCTGGGGACGCGGACCGACGGTCTCAGACATCCATGGCATCTTCAAGCGGTCGGTCGATAGCCCGGCCTGGCGGCACATTCAGATGCTGGCGACGCTGGTGAAGCCAGATGGCAATACGCCGAACATCGCAGGCTTCAATGACCACATCAAGCCTATCTCGCCCGATGCCGATGCGCGCATGAAGCAGGCCGCAGCGAAGACGAACCTGAAGAAGATGGCGGACAGCGTAGGCGTGGCACGCTTCATCTCGGACGATCCGTATACGGTGTTGAAGATGTCGAGCTTTGGTACGGCGTTCAACATCGACGGCATCTGGGGAGGAAACATGTACGCCGGCGGCTCGGGCGCGATCCTACCCAATAAGATCACGTCCAAGCACAGCATCCGCTACATCCCGGACATGAACAGCGGGGATTTGCTCAAGAAGATCCGGACGCACCTGGACACGCATGGATACAAAGACGTCGAGGTGAAACTGATTGGCGATCAGCCTTGGTCGACGATGGATTTCGACACCAACGTGGCACGGTCAGTGGAGCAAATGTTTGACAAGTTTGGCATTCCCTGGAACCCGCCGCTGAGCAAGACGAGCACGATGGATGCGATGGAGACCAATGGCGGCGGGGCCTGGCCGGGCTATCTGTTCACCAATGGCAAGCAGGGCGATCCTGGAACGGTGCCGCTAGGCCTGCAAATCGCCGGAGGCAGCGCGGGCTATGGCGGCCGGGCGCATGCGGCGAATGAGTACTGGGTAATCGAAGGTGCGGGCAAGGTGTACGGCATGGCCGGCGCGGAAAAATCGATTGTGGACGAGCTGTATAACTTCGCAAACATGCCGGCGGCGGCCCCGAAGCCGGCGACCCCCTAATCGCAGAAGCCACTCGCGCGGACTCTGGTTGCTCGGAGTCGGCGCGAGTGGCATGCTGGGAGGATGAAGCGGTTCAGTGGATTCGTCGCGGTTGCGGTGTGTGGGTGGGTTCTGGCCTTGGCGGCCCAGGAGCAGGGCGCCTGGAGGGCGGCGAGCAAGACGGCTCGTGGCGTAACGGGCGACGTGGGCTTTGGCGGCGAGAAAATTTCAATTAACTTCTCAAGCTTTGCGGTGGCACAAATCCGTGAGCTGCAGCCGGCGGAGATGGCTGCAGTTTTCTCAATCGACGGTACAGCAGGCGGGACTGGAAACCTGTTCCGGACGAGCATTCCGGCGAACAAAAAGTTTTTGAGCAAAAACACGCTGTGTGGGTCGGAAGAGACGCAGTGGATCGTAAGCTACGTGGCCGGCAAGCAGCTGCAGCTGGCGTTCTTCTCCGGCGCAGCGATGCCGGTGTTGACGGCGGAGGCGATGGGGGGTTCAACAAACCTGTGTGGGACGTATACCTACGGGCGGTGATGCTGATCTGATCAGGCCGCTCGGTCCTAGGCTTCTTCGCTACGGCGTGCGACCTGACCGAGCGAGATACCTTCCACGCGCGCATAGATCAGTCCGGCGGGAATAATGGACAGGGTAAGAATGATCCAGAGCATCAGGCCGGTCGAGACGGCGAGCTCTTTCGGGATGCCGAAGAGCTCGGTGAGGGCGAAGACGTTGCCGGCCCAGGCTCCGCTGCCGCCCGGAATCGGCAGGGCCGACCCGGCGATCGAGAAGCCCATCAGCACGATGGTATGGGCGGCGGAAAGGCTGTGCACAGGCGCGGGAAAGGCCTTCGTGACGAGCACATAGCAGACGGCGATGGTGCCCCAAAGCGCGAGGCTGAGTGCGGAGACTAGGCCGAAGTCGGCGAGGCTGTCAATAACGTTGAGGCCGTCCCGAAAGCTGAGGATTTTTTCGGCGAGAGCGGCCCCGGCGGGCTTTGAGATCATGCCGATGGTGTGACTGGCGGCGCGGGCCACGGCTGTGCCGGCGAGGCGGATAGCAGCGACAAACACCAGCAGCGCAAGGGTCAGGCCGCCGATGGTGTACCCGGCGCGATGCAGGTAGGGCAGCGTGCGAAGATTCGGCGAGAGCAAGAGGTTGCCGGTGAAGATGAGGGCGAAGGCGGCGAGGTCGAAGACACGCTCGACCGTGACGACGGCAACCTGCGAGGGGAAGCTGAGGCCAGTGCGCCGGGCGACGAGCAGGGGCCGAATGAGCTCGCCGATGCGGCCGAAAAGGGCGAGACCGGTAAAGCCGAGAAACTGCGAGCCGATAAGGCGGTACCACGGCACGGGCTGCAGGCCGGAGGCGCGATAGGCCGGGCGCAGGAAGATTGACCAGCGCAGAGCGCGGAAGAGGTTGTTCGAGTAGATAACGAGGGTGGCGACGAGCAGCAGGCGGCCGTCGGCGGTGCGGAAGCTGCGCGCGAAGCCGGCCCAGTCAAAGTGCGTGGTCTGGAGCTTCCAGGCCAGGAAGGCGAGGACCAGCGCGGCAAGCGTCCAGGTGACGATGCGGCGGGCGTTCACCGGGCGAGCGGTGTAGCGGCGGCGGCGACGAGGGCGGACTTGCGCCGGTTAAACTCGCCGATGACGCGGGCGACGTAGGCACGTGTCTCGCGGAAAGGCGGGACCCCGTGGAAGCGGTCGACGGCGGCGGGTCCGGCGTTGTAGGCGGCCAGCGCGAGGACGACGTTGTCGTGATAGCGGGTGAGCAGCGCGTCGAGGTAGCGGGTGCCACCGTCGACGTTCTGGTCGGCGACGAAGGCGTCATGAACGCCTAGGACGGCTGCGGTCGAGGGCATCAACTGCATGAGACCACGGGCTCCGGTGCGGGAGACGGCGTGGGCGAGACCGCCGCTTTCAGCGTGGACGACGGCGGCAAGGAGTTCGGCGTCGATATTGTGGGCGGAGCCGGCATGGGTCAGGAGGTCGTGGAGCTCGGACGTAGAGGGTTGCGGGTTGATGGGTTTGGCTGCAGGCGCGGGCGGGTCGGGAACGACCTCGACGCTGAGAATAGTACGAGCCGGGACGTCGACGTAGTTGTCGCTGCCGATGCTGCTGCGGAGGAAGAGGCGGACAGTGTCGCTTTCCTGCGCCTCGTGGCGGGTGCAGTCAAACTCGGAACCATTGCGCAGGGTGATGTGCTCGCCGGCGCGGGCGAGGGGCGCGGCCAGGAGCAGGGCCGAAGCGGCGAGGATTGGGGTGCGCCGGAGGGTGCGGAGAATCATCAGAGTCAGCCTACCAGAGGAGGTTGGACTGTCTATGACGCGGTAGGGTGAGGTGGCGTTCGGGAAGGACCAGCGACCCGGCGCGATCGAGCCCGCGCATAAAAATTAGATCTAGCCCGAAACTGGCGTGAGCGGCGTTCCGCAGGACATAGGATGGTCGGGATCAGGATAGCTGAGTGTCTGAATTCAGAAGAACTTCTTCAAAAAAGAAGTAGTTCGGTCAGAGATGGCAACGACCTTGTTTGTTGCCTGACGATAGAACTTGAAATTGAGCTCTGTCTGCGGCAGCTCATCAGCCCAGTTTGTGAACGGCTTCAGCTCGCTACGACCAAGAACCCGTTGCGCCCGAACCAAGCTGTTCACCGTAATGCTCACGCGGGGTGCCTCGCGTACATTGCGTGAGCTCTTTTCGATAGTTTCCGCCGTTGCCACAATCCCGAACGCGACGAGTCCCTTTCCGCCCTGGTTCTCGCTCGCGAACAGGAAAAGTTCGTCTCCTGGGCCGATCTGCTTGCCACCGTACATTGTTTTCTGCGCAGGAAAGACCAAGACATTCGGAGTTGGATCGTCGATCGCGGCTTTGATTGCGTAGGACACGGTCTCCTCCAAAACTTCATAGCAAGCAGGCTAATCTCGATAGGAATCTAGAGCCCTTCTTCTTGCGCCAGCCCCGCGATCACTGCGGCGATCTTATCCAGTATCTGGTGCCAACCTTCTACTTGACCGCTCGTTACGGCATTCTCCATGGTTTCGTTTCCAGTGAAGGTGAGTTTCGTCTGGCCATTTCCCAGATCCTCAAAAGTAACCACGTCATACGCATCTTCAATGGCTTCATGTTCTATTCCATAGTGGGCAGGCGCAACCTTGTTTCCGCTGGAGTCGGAGAAGTACATGGAGGAAACGATCTTCTCGTGGGGAACAATCTCGTGGTACTCACCCCCGTTCCAGAACTCTTGCCCATCGGGCGCTCTCATGCAGCAGAGGAACTTGCCTCCCACGCGGAAATCCATCCGGCAAACAGGCGCCGTAAAACCCTTCGGCCCCCACCACTGCATCACGTATTTTGGGTCTGTCCAAGCCTTCCAAACCAGTTCGCGTGGGGCATCGAACACTCTGGTCACAACCATGCGCTCGGTACCGTCAGTCGTGCCTGTTGTCATCTTCGGCTTCCTTTCTCATTTGGTTCACAACAACGTCCAACTTGTCGAACCTCTCTTCCCAGAATTGGCGATAGCTGATCGCCCAATCGCTGACCGTCTTGATTGCCTCTGGCCTCAGCGTGCACACGCTTTCTCGTCCACGCTTCGTCTTCACCACAATCCGCGCCCGTACCAGAGAAGCAACGTGCTTGGAGATCATCTGCTGCGATAGGGCGAACCGTTCCGTAAATCCATGTACCGAAACAGGTCCTTGGGAGAGTCGTTCGATCATCGCTCGGCGGGTCGAATCAGAAAGAGCCGCGAAGGTTGTGTCCAGTGCATCCACAACCTCATGGTAGTGGATAAGGCAGAGATGTCAAGCTGAGATTGAGCCGCAGCGTGAACCGCGCCTGAAGCACGTCAACCTTGCAGAAGCTATTCGTTGTACCCTCTGCCGGCCAGGATCTGAGCAGTGTACTTTTCTATGCGGGAGATGCGAGTGCTGGGACGCTTGGCCGCGGCGATCTGGAAGATGTAGCCCTTCTGGCGTCCGGGGGTCAGGGCACGGAAGGCCTGCTGGAACGTAGGCTCACGTTCAAATTTTTGGAGTAGTTCTTCAGGAATCGTCAGCTCTGCAGGAGGCGTGCGTTGGATCCTGGCGCCAGCGTTTTCCAAGCCGATGGCTTCCCTGATGAGGGACTCTATCGCCGGTCTTAGGCGGTCGATCTCTGCGACATGGCTGAAACGCAACTGACGGGGTGCCTGCATGTGCTCGCCGATGCGAACGAGCAACCCGTCGGGGTTCTTCAGCAGAGCGCCTTTGAAGAACATCAGGGCCAGGTAGTGATTGAAGCGTTGAATGAGGACGATGTTTTTGGCGCCAAGAACAAAGCACGGCTTACCCCATTTGATCGTCTCCGTGAGGCCGCAGCTCATTGCAATCTTCCGCAAAGCCTGGGTTTCTTGCGGGTACTGATGCCGGGGGTGCTCCATGGGGGAATGGCGGATCGTGTTCGTGGTCCTGGTCGGCATACACACCTCGGCAGCGTGGTGGCCTAAGCAGAGTCGGCCTCCTCGCCAGATTTGTGCACCAGTGTACGGCCTTATTACGCCACACACATCCCACCCTTCAACGATGAAGGGTGTAGACCGTTCGCTGCGGTCGAGATGACCTCTCTAGGGTGGATCGGCAAAAAAAGAGCAACAGCAAATACGAGGATTCTGCCTTCGCCAGAACGACAGGCGTGCGAGAGTTCAGGCGGTGAGTAGGGTAGGCAATGCGGCGGCGATAGCTTCGGCTACTCCGTCTGCGTGGTGGGGAGCGGTAATGTGCCAGCCGCGGGCGGGGGCTGCGGCGAGAAGGTCAGCGGGGGCATTGCCCATCAGGACGGGGAAGCCGGCGATGTCGAGCATGGAGACGTCATTCCAGTTGTCGCCGACGGCCATGATCTCCTGGGCGGAGATGCCCCGGGCGGCAGCCAGATGCAGCAGGGCGACGCCCTTCGAGCAGCCAGCGGGAAGGATGTCGACGATGGAGAGATCGCGGTCGGGGTACTCGGTGCGGTTGAGGGAGATCTGGCCGCTCTCGCGGGTGTCTCCTACGGCGACGACGCGGGGGTCTGAGAGCATCCAAGATTCGGCGCGGCGCATGCGCTCGACCGTGCCGCAGAGCATCATCTGGATGGGAGCTTCGGCGCGGAGGGCGTCCTCGATGGGCTGAACGTGGGAGATGAAGGGCATGTTGGTGATCATCCAGCGATCGATGCTGGCATGGAGCTCGGCGAAATTTTCGACGACGAGGGCGCCGCGGGTGTCTTCGCCCTGGGGGGTGACCTTGTCGAAGGTGATGACGAGGGCGTTGCGGAACTCGCCGAGATGGCCGCAGAGCCAGAGGGCGGAGTCGAGCGTCATTAAGGTGCGCTCGATGAGCTCCGAACCGAAGGTGCGGACGACGGCGCCGTTCGAGCTGACGAGGAGCGTGTCGGGGCGGAGGCCCAGGTCGCGGAGGACGGGCAGGGCGTAGGAGTGACGGCGGCCGGTGGCGATGGCGACGGTAATCCCGGCCTCCTCGGCGGCGCGCAGGGCGGCGATGTTGCGCTGGCCGACGCGGCCGTCGGAGCCGAGCAGGGTGCCGTCTAGGTCCATGGCGATCATGCGCGGCTGGCGTGGGAGTGTTGCTGAGGACATGGGTTGATTTTCTCATCGGGCGTGCGGGCTGGCATGGTTCGAGAGCGCGTCTGGTTTCGATACGATAGAGGGATGCCCAAGATTGCGTATCTTGAATCCGTTCGCAGCCATAACCACGTTTCCGCCGACACCCCGCAGACGCTCGACCCGGCTACGGCCGAGAGCTTGTATGTCCGCTATGACATGGAGGAGCTGAAGCGGACCGCGCACCGGGATGCGCCGGCGAGGTATGCGGCGGAGTCGGCGGCTTCGCTCGGGATGTGGCGCTATAAGGATGTGCTGCCGGACGTGACGCCGGTGACGCTCGGCGAGGGTTGGACGCCGATGATCCGCTCGAAGCGGCATGCGGGGCTGTACATCAAGGAAGAGGGTAATAATCCTACGGGGAGCTTCAAGGCTCGGGGGCTGGCGATGGCGGTGACGATGGCCAGACACTATGGGCTGGAGCACCTGGCGGTGCCTTCGGCGGGCAACGCGGCGGGGGCGCTGGCGGCGTACTGCGCGGCGGCCGGGATCGCGGCGCACATCTACATGCCGAAGGACGTGCCGTTTGCGAACTATCTCGAGGGCATAATCTACGGCGCGGATGTGCACATGGTCGATGGGCTGATCTCGGACTGCGCGCGGATGGTGGGCGAGGAGATCAAGGCGCAGAAGGCGAAGGGGACGCCGGCCAACCAGGTTTGGTTCGATATATCGACGTTGAAGGAGCCGTTCCGGGTGGAGGGCAAGAAGACGATGGGGTACGAGCTCGTCGAGCAGCTGGGCTGGACGTATCCGGAGGCGGTGTTTTATCCGACCGGCGGCGGGGTGGGGCTGATCGGGATGTGGAAGGCGTTTGACGAGATGGAGGAGCTGGGGTGGGTGGAAAAGGGCTTAAAGCGGCCGAAGATGTATGCGCTGCAATCGTCGGGGTGCGCGCCGATTGTGCGGGCGTATGACGAGGGTAAGCCGGCCAGCCAGTTCTTTGAGCAGGCGTCGACCTTTGCCGCAGGGCTGCGGGTGCCGAAGCCGTACGGGGATGCAATCATCCTCGACATTGTGCGGGCGTCGGGCGGCGAGGCGATCGCTTCGACGGACGAGGAGATCCTGGCGAGCATCCTCGATTACGCGAAGAACGAGGGGCTGTTCTTGAGCCCGGAGGGTGCGGCGGCGACGGCGGCGTATGAGCGCCTGCTGGTCTCGGGGGAGCTGAAGCCGACGGACAAGGTGGTGCTGTTCAACACGGGTGCGGGGCTGAAGTATACGGACATGACGGCGGAGGCGATGCACCTGAAGCGGCCGGGCACGCTGCCGACGAGCATGCCGGTGGGTGGGATTATTACGCCGGTGTAGTTCTGCCCGTTAGAGTTCCACGGCTGCTGGGATGGCCTCCAGGACGCGGGTCTTCGAGTGCACGGTCAGGGTGAAGGCGGCGGCGAGGATGAGCCCGCCGCCGGCCCAGGCGCTGAGGCCGAGGTAGTCGTGCAGTACGGCGACGCCCAGAATGGAGCCCATCAGCGGCTCCATGTTGAGCAGCACGCCGGCCTGCGAGGCGGGGACCTGGGTCATGCCCCAATTCCAGAGCAGGGTGGATGTGGAGGTGCAGAGGACGCCGCTGCCAACGAGCGCCCACCAGGCCGGGGCAGAGATGTGCGCGACCGGCGGCCAGCCAAAGCCGAGCAGGACGATGGGGACCAGCATCAGCGTGCCGGCGAACCCGCCGTAGGCAGTGATGACGAGGGCGGAGTGGCGCTGCATGAGGTGCTTGTTCAGCAGAATCCAGAAGAGGGCGATGATCAGCGAGAGGACGACGAGCAGATCGCCGGCGAGCGAGGGGCCTCCGGTGTGGCTGCCAGAGCGGTGTCCGCCGAGGGCGATTAGGGCGGCGCCGGTTGTCGAGCCAGCCAGCGCGATCCAGCCGACCGAGTCCATGCGCTCGTGGGCGAAGGCAGCGGCGCCCACAGCGAGAATGACGGGCATGGTGCCGACCATGAGCGAGGCGTGGCTGACGGTCGTCAGGGACAAGCCGTAGAACTGGATGAGGAACTGCAGCGGCACGCCAAGAAACGAGCCGACGAGGAGCAGACGCCACTCGCGGCGGTTGAGGCGCGGCTTGTGGGTGAAGAGCACAGGCAGGAAGGCGAGCGAGGCGAAAAAGAAGCGGTAGAAGACCATGGCGCCGACGTTCATCTCGGCAAGGGCAATTTTGCCGAAGAAGAAGCCACAGCCCCAGAAGGAACTGGCCAGGGCGCAGGCGGCGAAGCCCAGGCCGCGCCGCTTGGAGGGTGAGGGTGGCATTATTTTACTGTCGCACAGGAGGGTCACCTTCCCCTCTCAGCCGCAATGAGACTGCGGCGAAGAGGGGGCACCCGGAGCTTCGTGCCAGAATCACGACACGTGTAGGGTTGACTACCAAACGCGGCAGCTCTTCGCAGGGACCATGGGCGCGCCTTGTTTGCAGGAAAAAGCTCCGGCGAAGCCTGGCTGGTTGACGAGCGGGCCGTCGACACGGAAGTGGTTGGGAGCATGCGGGTCGGTCTGGGCGCGCAGGCGCAGGCTTTCCGGACGATCGTTGCTGCACCAGTTCTGGGCATAGGCGATGTAGAAGCGCTGCGAGCCGGTGTAGCCGTCTGTCTTCGCGCCGATGTCTTCGTGGTTCTGTTTGGCGCGGTCGAGGTAGGCCATGTAGGCCAGGAGCAGGCCTCCGTTGTCCGCGGTGTTTTCGCCCAGGGTGAGCTTGCCGTTGACGTGGACGTCATCCACGGCCACGAACTTGCTGTACTCGTTCGAGAGACAGTCGGTTTTGACTTCGAACTTCTTCGTGTCTTCCGGGGTCCACCAGTCGCTCAGGTTTCCCCTGGCGTCGAACTTCTTGCCTTCGTCGTCGAAGCCGTGGGTAAGCTCATGGCCAATGACGGCGCCGATGTGGCCGTAATTGACGGCATCGTCGGATTTAGGGTCGTAGAAGTTAGGCTGCAGGATGCCAGCGGGAAAGTTGATGTCGTTCATGCTGGCGTCGTAGTAGGCGTTGACGGTAGGCGGCGCCATGCCCCACTCGGTATGGTCGACAGGCTTGCCGATCTTGTTGAGCTGGCGATCATTCTCAAACGCATTCGCGCGAAGGGCATTGGTGACGGCATCGTCGGGCGTCACGGCAAGCGAGCTGTAGTCGCGCCAGTGATCGGGATAGCCGATCTTGTTGGCGATGGCATGCAGCTTTTCTTTGGCGCGAACCTTGGTAGCTGGGCTCATCCAGTCGAGCTGGTCAAGGTCGGCCTCCATGGCGCGCTCAATGTCACCGACCATCTGCAGCACCTTGGCCTTGCTGTCGCCGGCAAAATACTGCTGGACGTAGACCTGGCCGAGCGCTTCGCCAAGCGCGCCGTCGACGGAGTTGCTGCAGCGCTTCCACTGCGGGGCCTGCTGCTCGGTGCCGTTGAGCTTGCGGCCGTAGAAATCGAAGTTCTCGCTATCGAAGCGTTTGGGCAGATGCCCGGCGACCGTGGTGAGCAGGTGGTAGCGGAAGTAGGCGCGCAAGGTCTCAATGTCGGTATTACGAACCAGCCGGATGAAGGCCGGGACGTAGCCGGGAACGGCGTCGTTGATCTCCGAAACGCGCGGGGAGTGAATGTTCTCCTCAAACTGACCGAAGAGCCCCATCGGGAACTGGCCGGACACCTGCGCGATGGGCACGAGATGGTAGACCTTCTCCGGGTCGCGGCGCTCGGTGACACCGAGGCTGGCGCGGGCGAGCTCGGTCTCGAAGCGGAGGATACCAGCCGCCTCTTTCTGGGCCTGCCCGGCGGGCTCGCCGGCAAGCGAGAGCATGGTCGCCACGTGGGCGACGTAGTCCTTGCGCAACTGCTCGTCTTTCGCTCCGGTGCGTGTGTAGTAGTCCTTTTCGGGCAGGCCGAGCCCGCCCTGGTCGACGACAGCGATCTGCTTCGAGGCATCTTTGAAGTCCTGCTGCTCGCCATAGCTGAAGAACACGTCGACGCTGATGCGCTGCAGGCGGCCGGTGAGCCCGGCAAGCGAGAGCAGGGAGAGCGAGTCGATCTGTTTGAGCAGCGGCTCGATCGGGCGAAGGCCGTCTCGCTCGATGGCGGCAGTATCCATGCAGGCGTGGTAATAGTCGCCGATCTTCTGTTCGTTGGGCGTGCGCGAGGCGCCTCCGGCGGCGGACTTTTCAAGAATGCCGCTCAGCCTCTGCGTGTTCACGTTGTACAGGTTATAGAAGCCGTTGGTGCCGGCCTGGTCAGCAGGGATGGGGTGACTGGCGGTGTAGTTGCCGCAGGCGAACTGGTAGAAGTCCTGGCAGGGGTCGGCCTTGGCGTCAATCGAACCGAGGTCGAAGCTGGGTGTGGGCGTGTAGGTCACGTTCGTCGAGGTGGTGGGGGTTCCCTGCTGAGCGATCGCCGCGCCAGAGGCGAGGACAGCCAGGGAAAGTGAGATCGCGGTCAATCTTGCTTGCATGCTTATCAAAAACCTCGTGAAGCTGCTCGATCTCGACGCCAAACGCCGGCAGAACACGGCACGGAGCGGATTGCCGCCGACGTTCGTCTATGAAAGAGTAGATGAAGATCGGCGCCGGTGCTACGTTCCCGGGAAGTCTCCTCTTTCCCCCTCATCTGACTTTCGGATTGTGAAATGGCACACATCAAAGTTCCTGCCTTCGCTCAGCGCACGCTCCGCCGCTCCCTCACTTTTTGCGCGTTGATGATGGCATCGGCGCTGGCCCTGGGGCCTCGCGCGGCTGGACCTGTCATCTCCTTGCCTATTGGGCCGCTAGGATTTCAGGCGGTGCCGTCGCGCATGCTGGCGGCTGGCGGGTCGATGTTTACGCTGCACTTCGTGGACAAAACGCACCTGCTGTTTACCTTCAACAATCGCGGCCTGCTAAAACGCATGCCGGATGCAACGCCTGAAGATGACGACCGCAACGTGACGGCGCTGCTGCTGGAGCTGCCCGCGGGCAAGGTGCTGGCACGCACCGAGTGGCGTACGCGCGACCGCGAGCAGTACCTCTGGCCGCTCTCGCACGGGCGGTTTCTGCTGCGGGTGCGGACGCACCTGACGGTAATCGACCCGCTGGCCAATCTGCCGAAGGAAGAGGCGTTCCGCGAGCAGCCGTTTCTGGATTTCAAGCGGCGGATTGGCTATATCTCGGTTTCGCCCGGCGCAGACCTGCTGACCATCGAGACGATCCCTCCGCGGCACCAGATCGACGATGGTGGCGGGCCGGCGCAGGGTGCGCAGGCGCTGCAGTCGCGGACGCAGGCTCCGGCCCAGGCAGGCGCGGCGGGAAGTGCGGCTCCGCCGAAGCTGAGTGCGCCGCCGGCCGTGGAGTTCTCCTCCGAGCGCGCCGGTTTGCCGCCGGTCGACCTGCACTTCTATCGCCTGGGCGTCGAGGAAGGTCCGGGAGGAACGGAGCGCGTCTCGGCGCGGGCGGCGGGGGTACTCGGGGCCCGCGGTCTGATCAGCATTCCGGCCACGGCGGACGGGTTTCTCGATGCGATCAAAGAATCGCCGGGTGTATATGACTTCGACTTTTTCTCGCATACAGGCAAGAAGGTCGAGCTGTCACCGTATGACACGACGTGCGCGCCGCGTCCGTATTTCATAAGCGCCAGCGAGTTCGTTGCTTTTGGCTGCCATGGCGGGACGGATCGGATGCTGCTGAGCGGATTCAATCTGCGTGGCGAGGAGCCGTGGGTGCAGGCGCTCTCCGGCCAGTACATTGCGCCATACCTGGTTGCGGCTCCGGCGGCAGGCCGATTTGCCTTCAGCCGCGTGCTGGTGTCGAGCAGCTACTACGATCCGGACAACATCCTTCCGGAGGAGCTGAACGCCCAGGAGGTTACGGTGTTGCAGCATCATGACGGGCGTCTGCTGCTGAAGGTACAGCCATCGCCCATTCAACGTGCGGGGCAGAACTTCGACTTATCGCCGGACGGGATGGCGCTCGCCGTGCTGCGCGCAGGCAATATCGAGGTGTACCGGCTGGGATCGCTTTCGGCTCAGGATCAGCGCGCGATTGAGGCAGCGGCCAAGAACGCGCCGGAGCGGAACGAGGCGCAAGTGCGATTGAAATCAACGCCGCTGGCTCCGGGGCGGGCAGAGGAATCGCCAGCGGTGACGGTGGCGGCGCGACCTGCGGGCGGTACGCTCGGGGCGGCTCCACAGGCGGAGAGCGCACCGGAGGGGGCTGAGCCGGAGCGGAAGCCGCCTTCGCTGTACAGTCCGGAGCATCCCAAGCAGCCATAGCTACCTCGCGGCAAATCAGAGCCTGGTCTGCGGCGAAGAAGCACAACTCAGGCCGGAAGAGCTATAGCTGGCCGCAGAACTGCTCTATGCGGCTTTTTTGCCTTGAATGGCCGCTTTGACACGAGCGTTCAGACGGCTCTTGTAGCGGCTGGCGGTGTTCTTGTGCAGCACGCCCTTCTGCACGCTCTTGTCGAGCAGCGACGCGGTCGAGCTGTAGACCGCCATCAGGTTCTGCGTTTCGCCCTTGAGGATCGCCTCACGCAGCGTGCGCAGCGTGCCGCGGAGCTTTGAGCGGTTGGAGCGGTTGTGGGCCGTCTTCGTGACGGTCTGACGCGCGCGCTTCAGCGAGGAAACATGATTTGCCATGGAAACTCTCTTCTCTATAGACCGGCGGCTAGACAACGAGACGCGCACGGTGAAAATGGGTGCAGGACTTGAGACAGCGTGAACATAGCCCCGAGGCACTTCCCTGCAACTTCTAAGTCTACGGATGTCCTCAGCTTCGGTCAACGTGGATCTGCGGCCGGCCGGATTTCGTAACCTGAAATCCACCCTTGACGGCGGCGTTCGGAAGTTCTACTCTCCAACCATTATCGGCACCCGTTCGGTACGGCTTACCAGCCCGGTCGCAGCCACAAGACACCTCCCCGGTGTCTTACACGTTCCGCCCTGCATCGCCCCTTGTTCCCCCACAACCAATCCACAGCGCACCTGCTCGGGTGCCAACCTGTTTTACCCTGACGGAGGTCAGACACCCGCTTGACGAAAAAAACTCTCGAAATCACCCCAGGGATCGAGCCCCTCTATGGAACCCGCGACGGGAATCTTCGCCTGTTAGAGGATGGATTGCACGTCACGATCGACCTCCGCTCCGACGCCATTCATATCTGTGGTGAAGAGGCTCCGGTCGCTCGCGCAGCCCAGGTCTTCGCCGATTTCGACTCGCTTCGGCGCTCGGGCGTGACGCTGCAGAATGGCGAACTGCATGGCTTGCTGAAGCTGGTGGTGGCCGACCCGTATGCGACGCTGCGGCAGCTCGTCGATCAGGGCAAGCAGCGGTCAGCCGGGGTGAAGCGCATGGTCCAGCCGCGCTCGCCCAACCAGAAGAAGTATGTGGAAGCAATTGAAGCCAACGACATGACGTTCGGCATCGGGCCGGCGGGTACGGGCAAGACCTACCTGGCTGTGGCGATGGCCGTCTCGGCGCTGCTGGCCAAGAAGGTGTCGCGCATCATCCTGGTGCGGCCGGCGGTCGAAGCTGGGGAGCGCCTGGGCTTTCTGCCGGGGTCATTGCAGGAGAAGGTCGATCCCTATCTGCGGCCGCTCTATGACGCGCTGTACGATTTGCTCGACCAGGAGAAGGTAGATAAGCTGCTCGAGCGCAACGTAATCGAGGTCGCTCCCCTGGCCTTTATGCGCGGACGAACGTTGTCCGACGCCTTCATCATCATGGATGAGGCGCAGAACACCACGACCGAGCAGATGAAGATGTTTGTGACGCGCCTGGGCAACAATTCCAAGGCCGTCATCACCGGCGACCTGACCCAGACTGACCTGCCCAACCCGAAGAAGTCCGGGCTGCTTGAAGCACTGCATGTGCTGGACGGGGTGGAGGGTATCCGCTTCTGCCACTTCGAAGATGTCGACGTCGTCCGTCATCACCTCGTCCAGCGGATTGTGCGCGCCTATGACACTTACGGGCGCTCGCAACAGCCGCTGCCGTTGTCAATCGACGCGAGCCTGCCTGGCGCGCCGGGATCCTCGATGAACTCTCCGCACGCGGTCCCCAAACCGCAGTAACGTTCCGCAAAATGCGCTATGATCGGGAGGAACGGAGGCCACACAGGCGTCTGTTCCTCCCGATGATTACCATCGACCCCCCAAGTAGTCCGCTTGCGCTCGAAGCCCTCTCCACTCTCAGCCGGTCTGGTCTCTCGCGGTTCTTAAATCGTGCCTGCGCGGCTGTCGCTCTCGAAGGCTCGGTAGAGGTTTTATTGACCTCGGACACTGAGGTGCGCCGCCTGAATCGCACCTTTCGCAGGAAGAACAAAGCCACCGATGTGCTCAGCTTTCCCGCGCCCCGGGAAGCGGAGGGCATGGCCGGAGACCTGGCCATTTCGCTCGACACCGCCGCGCGCCAGGCTGCCGAGCACGGCCACACGCTTCGCGATGAGCTGCGTATTCTGCTGCTGCATGGTCTGCTGCACCTGGCCGGGGAAGATCACGAAACCGACTCCGGCGAGATGGCCGCGCGCGAAGGCGAGCTGCGCGGACAGCTGAAACTGCGCTCCGGTCTGATTGGACGAACGTACTCGAAACACAAGACAGGAAAGGGTTTATGACGGCTCTCGAAGTCGTGCTACTGGCCGCGCTGCTGGTTGTCCTAACGTTGGCCGCGTATGTGGATCGTATTTACTCCGAGATGGGCAAATTCCTGGCGCGTGAGTACCAGGACAACATCGACAGCTGGGAGAAGCTTGTGGAGCCGAGCTTTCGGCTGGGGCGCGAGTCGACCGCGCAGTCAGCCTCGGTGCTACGGCAGCTGACGCTGGCTGGGCTCGCGCTGCTTTCAGGCATGCGGCTGTACCGGGCCGGATCGCCTCCCTGGAGTGAGATCGGGATTGCGATCTTCGAGCTGATCCTGCTGATCCTGATCTTCGACCGGCTGATTCCGCAGGTGCTGTTCGTACGCACGGAAGGCAATTGGGTGTCGCGGATCCGCTATCTGCTGCAGGCGCTTTTCTATGTGATTTTGCCGGTGACGCTGCTGCTGGGGCTGCTGCTGTCCATCGTCGCGCTGGCCGAGGCGGAGGACAAGGAGGAAGACGAGCATCCGTCCGAGGCCATGGATGCGCTGCTCGAGGCAGGTGAAGAGGAGGGCATTCTCGAGGAGTCGGATCGTGAGCTGGTGCGTTCGGTGGTCGAGTTCGGCGACAAGGTGACGCGAGAGGTGATGACGCCGCGACCAGAGATCTTTGCCGTGCCGGACACGCTGACGCTCAAGGAGTTCACGGCAGAGATTGAGAAGCACGTCTTCTCACGAGTACCTGTCTTCCACGAGTCGCTGGACAACATTACGGGCATCGCGTTTGCGCATGACCTTTTGCAGGTTACGGATGAAGATGCCGAGACGCTGACCGTCGAGCGAATGCAGCGCTCGGCAGTGTTCGTTCCCGAGACCAAGATGGTGGCTGAGTTGTTGCGCGAGATGCAGTCCGAGAAGCAGCATATGCGGATCGTCATCGACGAATACGGCCTGGTTGCGGGAGTGGTGACGATTGAGGATCTGCTGGAGGCGATCGTCGGCAACATCGCCGATGAGCACGATGAGCCGCAGGCCGACGATGCTCCGGTGCGTGAGTCGAACGGCGCCTACGTGGTGTCCGGAACGTTTGAGCTTTCGCGACTGCGCGAGTTGTTTGCCGACCAGACTGCCGGGAGCCGTGTCCCAGGCGAAGAGGCACAATCGACGGCAGAGCAGGAGTGGGAGCGCGCGGCACCGGCGGAACGCGAGGATCCCGCTGAGCTTCGGCTTCCGGAGCACTACGAGTCGACCACCGTGGGCGGCCTGGTCTCGGAACTGGCCGGGCATATTCCGCTACCGGGCGAGGTGGTGCAGGATGCGGGTCTGCGGCTGGAGGTACTGGCGAGTACCGATCGGCGGATTGACTCGATCCGGGTCAGCCTGCTTCCTGTCGCAGTCAGCTAAGGCCGGAACGGAAGTGCCTGCTCTGAAATGAATGTGCTATTGTGTTCTGCACAAGCGCAAGGAAGGTTGCTCGCCGTCTGCGCGGCGAACCGAATCTACTCAAATCAGAGCAGGGAGATGAAGCGATGTCTCAATTTGTAGGCAAGGTACGGTGGTTCAATCCCTCGAAAGGCTATGGATTCCTGGGCAGGGATGGCGGCTCGGATGTCTTTGTGCACTACACAGCCATCCAGAACGGAGATTTCCGGTCGATCAAGGAAGGCGAACCGGTGAGCTTCGATGTGACCGAGGGTGTGCAGGGTCCGCAGGCGGTGCAGGTGCATCGGCTGGAGCAGGCGCAACGGGCTGCGATCGATGTGAGTTCGGTCACGCCTTTGACCTAGGCAGCGGACACGCGCCCCGGAAGCGACGTATGCTGAGGGAAGATGCCTCTTCGTTCCGGATTCGTTTCGATCATCGGCCGGCCCAACGCTGGCAAGTCTACGTTGCTGAACGCGCTGCTTGGGCAGAAGATCGCAATCGTCACGCATAAGCCGCAGACGACGCGCACCCGAATTCACGGAGTGCTGGAGATCCCCCTCAAGAAAAAGACTGCGACGGACGCCGGCCACCCCGCGGCGCAGATGGTCCTGGTAGACACGCCCGGAATTCACAAGCCGGACACGCATCTGGACCGGCGCATGATGCAGGAGGTGCATGACGCGCTCGAGACGCGGGATGCAGTGCTGTTCCTGGTGGACGTAACGCATAAGCTTCCAAAGGAAGATTCAGGCAAAGTGACAGGGCGCATGACGCTGTCTGTAGCGGAGGATGAGTTCTCGCTGCAGCTAATCAGGAAGCTGGAGTGCCCGGTGCTCCTGCTGCTCAACAAAATCGACCAGATTGCGCAGGCCGAGATCATGCCATTAATCGCGCACTGGGCGGCGCTACACCCGTTTGCGGAAATTCTGCCGATCTCCGCGCGCAAGAAGATCAACTTGGATCTGCTGCTCGACAAGGTGGTGGCGCATTTGCCGGAGGGGCAGCGCTATTTTCCGAAGGATCAGTTGACGGATCAGCCGGAGCGGTTCCTGGTGGCGGAGCTGATCCGCGAGAAGATTTTGCTGCTGACGGGCGAAGAGGTGCCCTATGCGACGGCGGTGGTGGTCGAGAAGTTTGAAGAGCCGGCGTCGATGAAGAAGCTCGCCGACGGCCGGCTGCCGGTGACGAAGATCGCGGCAGCGATCTTCTGCGAGCGCACGGGGCAGAAGGCGATCCTGATCGGCAAGCAAGGCAGCATGCTAAAGGAGATTGGCTCGGCGGCGCGAAAGGAAATTGAGTCCCTGCTGGGGACGCGGGTGTTCCTGGAGCTGTTTGTGAAGGTGCAGGAGGACTGGCGATCCAAGCCGAACTTCATCGAGGACCTGGACTGGCGGCGGCAGCTGGAGCAGATCGCGGCGAAGCAGGCGGGGGAAGAGTAGCTTTCATTCGCCGGGCCGGCAACTCCTTCCTGCGTCACTGGCCAGCGGCCGGGTTGGGAGCACCTCCGCTGAGCAGGGACATAGCCACAGCCGTTAATGTCTTGACGCCAGTCTCCAGCGTAGGTTCAGGGTCGGGCTCGAACTTGCTGGTATGCGGGCCGGGCAGCTCTTTGCCGGCGGCCTGGGCGGCGGCAAAGCGGTCCGGGTACATCGCTCCGAGGAAGTAATACGCAGTCGGAATCTTGTTGTCCGCAAGACCGAAGACACCCACGTCCTCGCTGCCCATGGCAGGCTTCCCGTCGATGAAGTTGTCCGTGCCGACAGTCTTGACGAGGATGGCTTTGACCCTGGCGGAGAGCTCCGGGTTGTTGTAAAGCGACGGCGTCGACTCGTCGTCAAGCACAGTGACGGTGGGCATCTTGTCCGCAGGCATGCCGGCGGAGGTGGCGACACCCATGGCCATCTGCCGGATGCCGTCGAGGATCACCTGGCGGCTCTTCTCGCTGAAAGCGCGGGTGGTGAGCTCGAGCTTTACCTCGTTCGGAATGATGTTGCGCTTGGTGCCGCCGTGGATGTCGCCCACGGTGACCACTGCGGGAGCGAGCGGGCTCTCTTCGCGGCTGACGATGGTCTGCATCTGCACAATGAGCATGGCGGCCATGACGACGGGGTCCTTGCCTGCCTCGGGCGAGGCGCCATGGCCGCCGATGCCGTGCAGGGTGACGTCGACAGAGGTGGAGCTGGCGAGTGCGGGGCCGCTGGTGAGGACGACTTTGCCGGCAGGCGCGCCGTTGGTGTCATGCAGGCCGATGATCATGTCGGGCTTGCCAAAGCGCTCGTAGAGATGATCGGCAAGCATGGCCTTGGCGCCGTCGATGGTCTCTTCACTCGGCTGGCCGACGATCATCAGCGTGCCGTGCCACTGCGATTTGGCGGAGGCGAGTGCGCGCGCCGTGCCGATGAGCACCGTGGTGTGGACGTCGTGTCCGCAGGCTTCCATCACACCGACGTCCTGGCCGGACTTGTTCTTGACGGTGACGTGGCTCGCATAGGGCACGCCGGTCTCTTCGATGATGGGTAGCCCGTCCATGTCGCCGCGTACCAGCAGCGTCGGGCCTGCGCCGTTCTTGAGCGTGCCCACGACGCCATAGGCGCGGGAGCCGTCGGGGTAAACGCCGACGTGATCGGTGACGGTATAGCCAGCCTTGCGCAGCTCGGTGGCGACCAGGGCGGAGGTGTTGACTTCGAAGTGGGAGAGCTCGGGGTGCGCGTGGATTTGCTTGTAGGTGTCGACGAGCCCCGGGAGCTCTTGCTTCTCAAACGCGGAGACGTCCTGCGCGACGGCGGGAGCCAGGGACAGGCTGAACAGGGCCAGGGCGAAAGCTTTGGTCATCAAAAGCCTCAAGGGGTGTGAGTGTTTTCAGAGTTTACACGTGCCAGGAAAGAACGGCGCTACTCCTTGACGCTAACGCCGAGAGCTTTCATCTTGCGGTAGAGGTGGCTGCGTTCGAGGCCGAGACCTTCGGCGGCGCGGCTCACATTGCCATGGCACTCGTCGATCTTCTTGAGGATGTAGTCGCGCTCGTACGCCTCGCGGGCTTCGAGCAGAGTGGCGAACTCTTCGCCGCGGGCAGCGGATTTGGTCGCCTCGCGCGAGTCGCGCTGCACGAGCTTAGGCAGATGCTTGCGCTCCATGCGTCCAACTTTCGGATTCAGGATCAGCACGCGCTCAACCAGATTGCGCAGCTCGCGCACGTTGCCCGGCCAATGGTATTGCTTGAGCGCGACAAGGGCGTCTTCGTTCATCTCGATGCGGGGGCGGCCGTACTGCGCGCCGAACTCGGCGAAGAACTCCTTCACCAGCAGTGGAATGTCTTCCCTGCGATCGCGCAGCGGCGGCACGAAAAAAGGGATCACGTTGAGGCGATAAAACAGGTCTTCGCGGAAGTTGCCGCGGGCAATCTCCTCTTCAAGGTCCTTGTTGGTGGCGGCAATCACGCGCACGTCGACGTGCACGGCACGGCTCGCGCCGACAGGCAGAAAGCGCTGTTCGTCCAAGGCCCGCAAGACCTTGGCCTGGGTCTTGAGGCTCATGTCGCCGACCTCGTCGAGGAACAGAGTGCCTCCATCGGCGCGCTCGAAGGTGCCGCGCTTTTCGGCGGGGACGCCTGAGCCGCCGCCTCCCGGGGCCGCGCCGTGACGATAGCCGAAGAGCTCGGTTTCAATGTAGTCCTCGGGGATGGCGGCGCAGTTGAGCTCGACAAAGACACGGTCTTTGCGCAGGCTTTCAGCGTGCATGGAGCGCGCGATCAGCTCTTTGCCGGTGCCGCTTTCGCCGAAGATGAGCACGCGGCCGTTGGTCGGGGCCATCAATTTAATCTGCTGGCGAAGCGCCTTCATTGGGACGCTGGTGCCGCTCAACGGGCCTTTGACGGCGAGCTGCCGCGCGAACTCCTGGTTGTCCTCGCGCATCTGGCGCGCGCGTATAGCGTTCTTCAAAACAATCAGCGTGCGGGCCAAGGAGAGCGGCTTTTCAAGAAAGTCGTAGGCGCCAAGTTTGGTGGCGCGTACGGCGGACTCGATCGTGCCGTGGCCGCTGATGATGACGACCTCGGGCACACCGGCAGTGTCCATTTGTCGGATCTCCCCAAGCGTCTCGAGGCCGTCGCGGTCGGGCAGCCAGATGTCGAGCAGCACAACATCGTAGGCGGCATCGCGCAGCAAGGTCAGGGCCTCCCCGGCGGTGCCTGTGGAGGTAACGAGATAGCCCTCTTCGGCGAGGATGCTCTCGAGCGACTCGCGGATTTCGGCTTCGTCGTCGACGATGAGAACGTGGCTCATAGTGATGGACTGGAGACCAGAGACGGAGCTTCCGCGGCGGGTCGGTCGCCACTTTCTGCCATGCTGGCGATGCGAAATTCGAGGATGAATTTTGCGCCGGCGGGTTCGTTCTTTTCGGCGCGGATGCTGCCGCCGTGCTCCTGGATGATCTTCGCAGCAATGGCAAGTCCAAGCCCGGTACCGCGCTGCTTGGTCGAGAAGTAGGGCAGGAACAGGCGCTCCTTCATCTCGTCGGTAAGGCCGCTGCCGGTGTCGGCCACGGTGAGCTCGACGAGGCCGGAGTCGAGCAGCGTGGTCGAGATGCGGAGCTCGCGCAGAAGGCTTCCCTGCATGGCTTCGACGGCGTTGTCGATCAGGTTGCCTAGCGCGCGCTTCATGGCTTCAGGGTCGGCAAGCACAAGAGGGAGATCACGGCTCAGACGGCGGATGAGGCGGATCTTTTGGGTACGTCCGGCGAACATGGCCAGCGAGTTTTCGACAATGGTGTTGAGGTCGGCGGGCCTTGGTGCGGAAGTGGGAAACTGGGCGAGCGAGGCGAACTGGTCGACCAGGCCGCGCATGCTTTCGACCGACGTGGAGATAACCTCGCTGCAGCGGCGGATGACCGCCACGGAAGGCGACTGGAGCTCGGCATTGGTCAGCGTGGTGCCGAGGCGGTCGATGTGGCGGGCGATCTGTTCGGCGGACAGTGAAATCGGGGTGAGCGGGTTTTTGATTTCGTGCGCCACACGCCGCGCAACCTCTTTCCAGGCGCTCTGCTTCTGGGCGCGCAGCAGCTCGGTCGCGTTTTCAAGCACCACGACATAACCCAGGTGCTCGCGCGCATGGCCTTCGAGCAAGGCGACCGTGGCCAGCAGATTGAGCGTGCCCTGGCTGTTGGTCCCGAGCTCCAGCTCGCTCGCGGCCGACCCCATGCGGTGACTGCGCTTCATCAGGCGGTCGAGCGGCTCCATCAGCTCGGCAGGAAAGACCTCTTCCATGCGATGGCCGATGAAGGGGCGCTGGCCGCCTGGGTCGAGCATCTCGGTGAGAGCGCGATTGGTGAGGACGATGGAGTGCTCCGGATCGATGGTCGCGACGCCATTGGGAATCGTCTGGAGCATCGTTTCGAGCTCGCCGCGCCGGGCCTGGAGCGCGGCGTTGGCCTCGCTGAGCAAGGTAGTCGAGGCTTCGACCTGGGCGCGGCTGCCTTCAAGATCCTCGGCCATGCGGTTGAAGCTGCGGACAAGCTCGCCGAGCTCTTCGGTGGCACTCTCGGCGACGCGATGCGCATAGTCCCCGGCCGCTATCGAGTCCATCGCATCGGCGAGCGCTTCGACCGGCTTGGTCACCTGCTTCGAGAGATGCAGCGCCAGCCAGCTGGCAGCGAAGAGCGCCAAGCTGGTCATCATCAGCAGCAGAATCATGTAGGTGTTGCGCACGGAGCGGCGCGCGCGAAAGAGCGTCCAGTAGTCCGCGGTGGCTTTTTGCAAATGGGCCAGGGTGGCGGACATGCCGTGCGGCAGCGGCAGACCGGTGACGACGTGGCCGATCGCGCCCCCCTGTTTGACGAGGGTGGCGGAGCCGAGGGCGAAGTCGGAGCCGGCGAGGGTAAAGACGGGATTGTCCCCGCGCTGGGCAGCGGCGAGGAGCTCGGCATTGGCGGGGTCGCGAGCATCGAGCCGCTCGCCGGGTTCGAGCGCAGAAGAGGCGACGTCCGGGGTTTCTGCTTCCACATCTGCGCCGGTAGGCCCGGAGTAGGCAGCGTTGCGGGGCTCGGGCAGGAGCGGCTTGACGGTGGCGCCGGCACCCGAGCGCTTCGGAATATTGAAGGCCGCGACCGATTTGCCGTCGCGGAAGACGACCACGAAGCCGCCCTGGAGAGTGATGGCATGCTCGCGCAGGACGCGTTCAACGGGGGCTCGATTGGCGAGTCCTTCCTTTGCCAGCGTGAGTGCAGGCAGCGCGGCGGCGATGCTCTCGGCCTCGGCGCGAGCGTTGGCGGTGGCGTAGCCGGCGAGGTCGAGTGCCATACGGTTGGACTCGTCGCGCATTTCCGTCACGGGTTGCGAGAACCAGCGATCGACGGCGCGATTCATCAAGCCGTAGCTGAAGAAAAACATGAACGAGATGGGCAGAAGGCTGACGAGGACCGCACCCCAAAGCATGCGCGTGCGCAGGCGGCTGCCCAGCACGCGGCTGCGCTGGTCGGCATAGAGCTTGAGCAGGTTGCGGACCAGCATGACAAGCATGCCAACGAAGAGCAGGAATGCGACGGCGGAGAGACCGGTGTAGACGACAATCTGCCCAGTGGTGGCGGGGCTGAGCGAGGTCAGTTTGAAGGCATTCAGGGCGGCGAGCACAAGGAAGACGACGAGCACGCCGGTGCCGGTGGCAATGATCCAGGCCTTGCGTTGCTGTGCGCTGGTCGTCAGGAGTGCCTCGCTGAATGAGTTTAGCGGCAGATGGTGTTCAGGCGGTCAAGGGGCTTGGAGTGTGGAGGCAGGCCGGCCTTTGAGACGCCATGCTTAAGCGCGAGCATGTCGGTAAAGCTGTCACCATCGACGTAGGCGACATCGGGATCTTCGCGGTAGGCGGGATCGGCGGCCGCCTGGGGCAGGGAAACGAAGGCGAAGCCGCGCTTGCGGTAAAGCGCGAGCAACTCAGGCAGCATGCGAGCGTCGAAGGCACCGACGTGCATGAGGAGGACGTAGGAAATGTCACGGCCGTAGACTCGCGTCGCGTAGGCGCGGTAGAGCGTGATGTATTGGTCGGCAGTGGCGAGATAGGAGTCGTGAAGCTCCCGAAGGGCTGCGGAGTCGTCCTTTGCGGAGCAGCGGGTGTAGGGTTCATTCCAGAGATAGTCTTCAAAGTCCATGGTAACTTCCGCTACCTGGTAGTGATTGTCCGCGAGCCACTTGCGGATTTCCCGGTGCTTTTCAACGGTTTCGCCTTCCTGCAGGAAAGGGTAGCGGAACCAGTGCCAGTCATCTACGGGCATAAGCGTGCGAAGGAGCGGCTGGTTGGCCTCGATGTCGGCTTCGAATTGGTAGGGCCGAGTGTTGCCGAGGTTAGGGTGCGACCAGGTGTGGTTGGCGAGGGGCTGGCCGGCGGCTCGCCAGGCCTGGAGGACGGCTAAGGTTTCGGGGTGCTCCTCGGTACGGACGCCGTTGATGAAGCCGTAGGTGGGTGGGAGGTGCTCGCGTCGAAGGGTGGTGAGGATGGATTGGATGATGTCGAGGCGAGACTGAGCTGGTGGGTGGGCTCCGTGGGCGGGGAGATCGTCGAAAGTGATGGCGAGTTGAAGCTGAGCTTGGGCGGCTGGGACGAAGAGGGCGAGCAACGCGTTCAGGAGAGCGGCGATGGTAGCGCGTTGCAGGTTTGCGTTCGCGGTCAACTATTGCTCCGATCTGAGTGATACGGCTTGCTTGGCGCAGCCCAGCGGCTCGCGGCAAAAAGCGTACTTACAGCAGTTCCGCGACCGGTCTCCACTCGCGTTGCTGGGCTTTGGCCACGGCTTCGTAGGTCAGGGTTCCGGCGTAGGTGTTTACGCCTTCGGCAATGCCCTTGTCTTCGGCGATGGCTGCCTTGGCGCCAATGCCGGCGAGCTTCAGCAGATAGGGGAAGGTAGCGTTGGTAAGCGCCAGGGTCGAGGTGTTCGGTACCGCAGCCGGCATGTTGGTGACGCAATAATGGACCACGCCGTCCACCTCGAAGCTCGGGTCACTGTGCGTGGTGGGGCGGGCGGTCTCGATGCAGCCGCCCTGGTCGATGGCGACGTCAACGATGACCGCGCCTTTCTTCATCTTCGCCACCATGGCCTTGGTGACGATCTTCGGTGCGGCGGCTCCCGGGATCAGCACGCCGCCGATGACCAGGTCGGCCTCTGAGACGGCACGCTCCACGTTGTAGCTGTTCGAGGCAAGCGTGTGCACGCGGCCGCCGAAGATGTCGTCGATCTCACGCAAACGGTTCAGGTTCAGATCGACCAGGGTGACCCGCGCGCCCATGCCGAGCGCGATCTTGGCCGCATTGGTGCCCACGATGCCGCCCCCGATCACGCAGACATTTGCCGGGGGTGTACCGGGGACGCCGCCGAGCAGAACGCCGCGTCCGCCGTGCTCCTTCTCAAGATACGTGGCGCCAACCTGGACGCTCATCCGTCCGGCGACCTCGCTCATCGGCGTCAGCAGCGGCAAGGTGCCGGCGCGGTCGCGGACAGTCTCGTAGGCAATGCCGGTCACCTTCTTCTCGAGCAGCGCGTCGGTCAACTCGCGCAGCGGCGCGAGGTGAAGATAGGTGAAAAGCACAAGGCCTTCGCGGAAGTGGCGATACTCCTTCTCGGTCGGCTCTTTGACCTTGACGACCATGTCGGCAAGCCGCCAGACATCATAGGCGGAACCCACGATCTCGGCTCCGGCCGCCTGGAAGCCATCGTCAGGAAACCCGGAGAGTGCGCCTGCGTTGGTCTCGACAAGCACCGTGTGTCCGCCCTCGGTAAGCGCCTTGACTCCGGCCGGGGTAACACCCACGCGGCTCTCGTGATCCTTTACTTCCCTCGGTACGCCAATCGTCATTCGGCTTATCTCCAAAACTGATCTAAGTATCGCATCGCCCGGGTGACTGTTGACATTCTCGCTAATGGCGTGCCGCGCAAGTGTCTCGGTCGAGCCTCGCGCGCCCGCGTACAATGGTGGGATAGACAAGATCCGCATTCAATCGATTGGGAATAGCGCTTCATAATGTCCTCGAACAACTATCAGTCGTCCCGCTACTCGCGCGTTCACAACATGCGCTCCCTGTTCAGCCTCTTCTCGTCCGATCTGGCGATCGACCTGGGAACGGCCAACACGCTCGTCTTCGCGCATAACAAAGGCATCATCGTCAATGAGCCATCAATCATCGCGGTGAACCAGGTGACCGGCGAGATCGAGGCCGTCGGCAAAGAGGCCAAGGAAATGCTGGGGCGTACGCCCGGCAACATCGTGGCCATCAAGCCCATGAAGGACGGCGTCATCGCGGACTTCAAGCAGACCGAGAAGATGCTGAACTACTTCATCCAGAAGGCGCACAACCGCAAGATGCTGGTGCATCCGCGCATCGTCATCGGGGTGCCGTCCGAGATTACGCAGGTTGAAAAGCGCGCGGTCATGGACTCGGCCTACCGGGCCAAGGCAAGCGAGGTGCACCTGGTCGAGCAGGCCATGGTAGCGGCCATTGGCGCGGGGCTGCCGATTACGGAGCCAGGCGGCAACATGGTAGTCGATATCGGCGGCGGAACCACCGACATTGCGGTGATCTCGCTAGCGGGGATTGTGTATTCGCGCTCGGTACGCATGGCCGGGAACCAGATGGACGAGTCGATCATCACCTACATCAAGCGCAAGTACAACCTCCTGATCGGCGAGCGGACGGCGGAGCAGATCAAGATGGAGCTGGGCTCGGCGTACGTGCTCGACCAGCCGCTGACCAAGACCATCACCGGGCGCAACTTGATCGAGGGCGTACCCAAGACCATCACGATCGACGACACGGAGATTCGCGAGGCGCTGGCAGAGTCGATCGCCACGATCATCAACGGCATCCGCGTGGCGCTCGAGCGGACCCCGCCGGAGCTTTCAGCCGACATCTCCGACCGTGGCATTGTGCTCACCGGCGGCGGAGCGCTCATCAAAAATCTGGACAAGCGGATTCGCGAGGAAACGGGCTTGCCGGTCTCAATCGCGGACGATCCGCTGGCGTCGGTGGTGCTCGGCACGGGCCAGATGCTCTCGAACTTCAAGCTGCTGCGGAAAATCTCGATCGACTGAGGTTGGTCTGGCTTTCTGTGTGGACGGAACCAAACGAAGCTTCCTAGGCCTGCGCTGCAGCCATCGCCGGCAAACTCGGCAACACTCTCCGCACATTGAATCCCATCGGAGCGGCCACAAATCCTGCGTCGAGCAGCACGCGCGCCATCCAGCTCGCGCCCACTGCCTGGCCGTTCACACTCGTCAACAGCATCCCGCCCTCGCCCTGCGCACGGGTGACCAGAAATTCGGAGAGCGCCTTCGCAGCCTGCGTCCGAGCCGGCTCCTCCTCCGGCAGAAACGCCTGCAGATTCGGATTCCCGCGGCGCAGATACGCAATCAGCGAGCCGTCGCAGAGCACCACCCGCGCCCCCACGCTCCGCGTCAGCGACGACCCCTCATCCCCACCCGCCGGCCACTTCAGCAGCGAGCCATACGGATTCGCCGGATCGGTCGCCGCCAGCATCAGCATCTCGCTTTTATCGCCGTCGCGCTTCACCCGCAGGCTGCGCAGCAGGTCCACCGCCGCCGGCATGGCAAACTGCGTCGCGCCCAAATCCGCCGCGAAATACCCGCGCCGCACCCGGCCGCTCTCCTCCAATGCCTTCAGCACATCGTAGACCGCCGAGAAGCCGCCCGGAAGCCCCTCTGCATGCGCCGTCTCGCGAAACACGACTCCATAGCGCGCCAGCAGCTGCTGGGCAATGGCATGGCTCCACTCGGTCGCGCTCCGGCCCTCGTCGAAGGCAACCGCATTCAACGACCAGCGTCCCTGCGCCGTCGGCGGAGTCGTCCGCCGCGATCGAAAACCCGTCTGCTGATGCACCTTCCGCGCCGGCTTGGCGTTCCTGGTATTCGAAGCCGTCCGCTCGCAGTAAGCGCGCAGCGCATGCAGCGCATCGTTGTTCAGCAGCCCACGCCACACCAGGTTCCACACCGCTTCCAGCGTTTCCCCCGGGTAGCCGCCGCCGGTACCATCGTGCAGCTCCTGAAAGAACGAAGCTCCCCTCGCCCGCAGATACTCAACGATCTTGCCTTCCCTCTCTGCAGTCGGGCCCTCCGCTGGCTCCTGAGACCTGGGTGCTACCGGCCACAAGACCGGCAGATTCTCCGACAAATACAGCGCCACACGCCCATCCTTCTCGCCGATCGCCTCCACGCCGCACCACACCACCTCCCCCGCGGCGATCAGGGTGTCCAGGTCCGCCGGCTTGTAACCAAAAAGGCGCGCGGGCAGAACCTCACTCTCGAGCACAGACGCAGGCACCGGCGCTCCCTGCAGGTTTTCGATCACGTCCAGCAGCGCGTCCAGCCCCCGCCGCGGCTGCACGACGCCCTGCCAGCGCGTGAACAGCCGGGCCAGCGTCGCCTGCTCGACCGGCTCGACCTCCTTGCGCAGCCGCGCCAGCGATCGCCGCCGGATTGTCCGCAGCACCTCGTGGTCGCACCACTCGCGATGCACTCCTCCCGGCCGAAACCCGCCCTCGACAATCCGACCCGTCTGCACCAGCCGGTTCAGCACCACCTCCGCCGTTTCCAGAGCCAGGCCGAATCGCTTGGCCACCTCCGCAGTCGTAAACGGTCCATGCGTCCGTCCGAATCTCCGCAGCAGATCGAGCGCCGCATCCGGCACCGCCACCTGAAACGCAGTCGGCAACCCTGGCGGCAGCGGCACTCCCAGCGCATCTCGATACCGGCCAGCGTCTTCGACCGCAATCAGCCGCTTCTCCCCGGCAACGGAAACTTCAAGCACCCGCAAACTTTTTCGCAGGCGCTCGACGGTCAGGGCGATCTCCGGCGAAACGCAGCGCGCCAGCAGCTCGTCGCGCCGCAGGTCTCCGATCTTCAGCAGCAGATCATGCACGCCATCCATCGAGCGCGCTTTGTACGTCTCGGCCAGGCACTGCAGCTGTTCTTCGGTCTCTTCAATCGCCGCCAGGTCCAGCAACTCGCGCAGATCCGCGTCGCCCATCAGCTCGCGCAGCTGGTCCTGGTCGATCGACAACGCCTGCGCCCGCCGTTCCGCCAACGGAGCATCGCCGTCATAGATATAGTTAGCGACATAGCTGAACAGCAGCGCCGCGGCAAACGGGGACGGCGTCCGCGAATCGACCGTATGCACCCGCAGGCTACGGTTCCCTACCCCGCGCAGAATCTCCATCAGCGCCGGCATGTCAAACACATCGCGCAGGCACTCGCGATACGCTTCGAGCAGAATGGGGAAGCTCGCATAGCGGCTCGCGACACTCAGCAGGTCATACGCCCGCTTGCGCTGCTGCCACAACGGCGTTCGTCCATCCGCACGTCGCCGCGGCAGGAGCAGCGCCCGCGAAGCGCTCTCCCGGAACTTTGCCGCAAACACCGCCGTCGATCCCAGCTGGCGCAGTACCAACTCCGCCGCCTCGTCCGGTTCAAGCAGCAGATGATCCACGCTGGGCGGCTCATCCGTCTCCGGAAAACGCAGAACGAACCCGTCCTCGCTCCACATCGTCTCAACCTCCGGGCCGCCGTTCGCCCGCAGCCGCGCCGTCGCTGCCATCGCCCAGGGCGCATGGATCTTCGAGCCAAAGGGCGTCAGGCAGCACATTCGCCAGTCTCCGAGCTCGTCGCGCACCCGCTCGATCACGATGTTGCGATCGTCCGGAACCTGTCCGCTCGCCAGCTCCTGGTCGGCCAGGTACCGCATCACATTCTCCGCCGCCTGCGGATCCAGATCGTGTTCCGACGTGAGCGTTGAGACGGCAACACTACGCGGCATCTCTCGCAGCGTCCTCACCAGGCCACCGATGCGCCGGCCAAACTCCATTGGCCGACCCGCCTGGTCCCCATGCCAGAACGGCATCTTGCCCGGATCGCCGGGAGCCGGGCTCACCAGCACGCGGTCATGCGTGATCTCCTCCACCCGCCACGTGCTCGCGCCCAGGATAAACGTGTCGCCCGTTCGCTGCTCGAAGACCATCTCCTCATCCAGCTCGCCCACGCGCACCGGCTTGCCCTGCGCCGTCCCGGCAAGAAACACGCCATACAGTCCCCGGTCCGGGATTGTCCCGCCATTCAGGATGGCAATCTTCTTGACGCCCTGCCGCGGAGTCAGCCAGTTCCGCTGCCGATCCCAGGTGACCCGCGGACGAAGCTCCGCAAATTCGTCGCTGGGGTAACGCCCTGCCAGCATGTCCAGGACGCCGTCGAAGACCGCCTGGCTCAGCGCCGCATAGTTCGCCGCGCCACGCACCAGGCCCAGCAGACCCGCATAACTGATTCCCGGGCTCTCGTCCTCATCCGTCTTGCCCTTCGTTCTCCGCTCCGCAGCCTCCAGCTCCAGCGGCGGATGCGCCACAACCGCCACCATCTGCTGCGCCAGCACGTCGAGCGCATTGCGCAGAAATCGCGTCGACTCAACGTGTCCCTCGTGCATCGCCCGCGTCACGGCCGCGCACGCGACTAGGTCCGCCCGGTACTTCGGAAAGATGATCCCGTTCGACGGCATCCCCACCTGGTGCCCGGCGCGCCCGATCCTCTGCATCCCACTCGCAACCGAAGGCGGCGCCTCGATCTGGATCACCAGGTCGATCGCCCCCATGTCGATCCCCAGCTCGAGCGACGAAGTGCACACCAGCGCCTTGATTCGGCCGGCCTTCAGCAGTTCTTCGATCTCGGTCCTCTGCGCCGCGGCCAGCGAGCCATGGTGCGCCCTCGCAATCGGCTCGCCGGCCAGATCGTTCAGCGCTCCGGCAAGCCGCTCCGCCACACGCCGCGCGTTCACAAAGATCAGCGTCGACGTCCGCTCCCGAATAATCTCAAGCAGGCGCGGATGAATGCTCTGCCAGATGCTCGTCCGCTTCGGAGACTGACTCGCCGGCCCACTCGGAATGTCCTGAATCTCGCCGAGCTTGGCCATGTCCTCCACCGGAACCTCCACCCGCAGATCGAGGACCTTGCGCGCGCCCGCGTTCACGATCGTCACAGGACGAAAGCGCGGGCCGCCCGCCGCCGGCTCCGCCTCATCCCGCGCCACCTCCATCAACGCCGCCGGCACCTCCCCCTCCACGTTGGCCTGCAGCAAGGCTTTCCCTTCGCTGGCAAGGAGCGGCTGAGAACCACTTCCCTGCTCCGCTCCCCCCAGAAACCGCGCCACCTCCTCAAGCGGACGCTGCGTTGCGGACAAACCAATCCGTTGCAACCTCGCCCCGGGCCGTGACGCCGCAACCAGCGCCTCCAGACGCTCCAGCGAAAGCGCCATGTGCGCCCCTCGCTTGGTCGGCACCAGAGCGTGAATCTCGTCCACAATCACCGTCTCGACCGTCCGCAGCTGCTCCCCAGCCGCGCTGGTCAGCATTAGGTAAAGCGACTCCGGCGTCGTAATGAGGATGTCGCCAGGATGCCGATTGAAGCGGGTCCGGTCCTTGGCGGACGTGTCTCCGGTGCGGACGCTGATCTCGGGCAGATGAACCGCGACCCCCTCGCGCTTCGCCAGGTTGGCGATCCCTGCCAAAGGCGACCGCAAATTGCGCTCAACATCCGCGGCCAACGCCTTCAAGGGAGACAGGTACAGCACACGGCAGCCGCGCTTTTCATCTTCCACAGGTGCTCTCAACATCAATCGGTCGAGACACCAGAGGAAGGCCGTCAGCGTCTTGCCTGTGCCGGTAGGGGCAAGGATAAGCGTGGACTCGCCGCGCGCGATCGCCGGCCAACCCTCAATCTGGGGAGCCGTGGGTCCGTCGAAGACCTCGCGAAACCACTGAGCGGTCACAGGGTGAAACAACGATAGAGCCGCGTCTGCAGCACTTTCCTCCGGCTTGCTCTTGCTGCCTGTCGACCGCCCCATCCCTACGTGTCCGCCTAATCCCATTCTAGGGCTTCCATGCACCCGGCTCATGTTCGCGTTGAGGAGAGGACATGGTCTAAACGCGGTTTCGCACCTCCTCCTTCACTGGCCTGTAAAAATAGCAATTTTTCGTGAACTGCGCTCGAAACAGCTCGGTAGAATCCTCAGCCTGCTCCGCATTGCCCAGAATCAGAAAGCCGCCGGGACTCAGGCGCCGATGAACCTCGCGGAAGACAGTAGTACGATCCGGCTGAGAGAAGTACAGCAGAACGTTGCGGAGAAGAATCAGATCAAAAAGGAACGTGCGTGTTGGCGGAGCGCAGAGATTGCCAACCTCAAACTCGCATCGTGCCTTTAGCCCGTCACTCACCTCCCACTCGTCTTCGTCGCGACGGAAATGTTTCAACAGCAGTCTCGCAGGCAAGCCACGATTGACCTCAAGCCGCCTGTAACGACCGCGCTTCGCGTACTCGATCACCTCTCGCGAAAGGTCCGTTCCGATAATCCGGATATCCCACCGCGCCAGGTGCGGAAAGTGTTCCGCAAGCAGCATCGCAACGCTATACGCCTCCTGCCCAGTCGAGCTTGCTGCGCTCCAGATCCGAAGCTTTCGTTCCGCGCTTCTCTGCTCAATCAGCTGTGGAAGCACTTGGTCGCGCAGCACATCGAACGGCTTCACATCGCGGAAGAAGCTTGTCTCGTTGATCGTCATCGCTTCCGCGACCGCTCGATGCAACGGCGCAGACCGATTTTCCCGGAGAAGACCTACCAAACCCTCCAGATTGCCAGCGCCCGCAACCCGAACCAAAGGCTGCAACCGGCTCTCGAACAGGGTTTTGCGCGAAGAATCTACAACATTGGCCGACTGCGTCTGGACCAGTTCGCGCAGATAGGCGTAGTCCGCGTCAGAGCACGGCATGCAGCACCTCCCGTCCGTCCAGACTTCGTTGCGACCAGGGAGTAGGCAGGCGTCCGAAGTTCACCCGTTCCATGAGCTCTCTGGCAAGATCGGGCAACGCAATCGTGGCGCAGGAGATGCCTTCCTTGACCACCCTGCCTGGCATCCCCCATACCGCAGACGAAGCTTCATCCTGAGCCAGCACCGAGCCTCCCGCAGCCTGCACGGCGCGTGCTCCGTCAAGTCCGTCCGAGCCCATACCGGTCATCATCACTGCCAGGGTCGACCCTCCGTAGAGCCTTGCCGCGGAATGAAAAAGATAATCCACGGAGGGCTTACAGCTATTCAGGGGAACACCTTGATGCAGCTTGATCAAGCCTCCGGGCGCGATCTCCATATGAGCGTCCCCCGGAGCAAGCCAGATCCCGCCCGGTTTCACTGCGTCCCCGTTCTTAGCCTCTTTCACCGAGAGGCGACACAGCCGATTCAGCCGTTCCGACAAGGCACTTGTAAACAGCTTCGGCATATGCTGTACCACGAGGACCGGAGCATCAAAGCTTTCAGGCAAAGCGGGCAGCATCGCTTCCAGGGCGGCTGGACCTCCGGTCGACAAGCCAATCACCACCAACTCCGCTCGCGTTCTAGACTCTGGGCTTGGACACGGCGGCGGAGACGAAAATAGTGCAGAACTGGCTCTCAACTCCAACCCGGCCCGGCCAGGCTCCGGCAGGCGAGCAGCCATCGCAATTTTCGGCAGCAGCTGCTCCATAAGGAGCTTGAACGAGGAAGCCACATCGTCCTGATGTCGCGGCTTCATCACATAGTCCTCGGCACCACGGGCCAGCGCATCGAGAGTCGTCCGAGCGCCGCGCTCGGTATGTGCGCTGCACAGGATCACCGGTAACGCGGGCGCCTGAATGCGCAGGATGTCCAGCACTTGCAATCCATTCAGCCGCGGCATCTCAAGGTCCAGCAGCAACACGTCCGGCTGTAGCGCACGCACGCAGTCAAGCGCCTCCTGCCCATCCCGGACGACTCCGCACAGCTCCATCGCGGGCAGCCGGGACGAAATATCCGACGCATGCATCTGAAAGATAGTCCGGATTACACCGCGCATCACCGCTGAGTCGTCTGCTGCGAGCACCCGCACCGTACGCCTGGTTTCTATCGTCATCCGTTCCGTTTCCCTTCATCCGGTAACCGCACGCACATCACTTAGCACTGGCAAATCCCATCAGCAACAACTTCTCTTTCAAGCTTTGCGACGTAAACGGCTTCATTAGAAACTCATCCGCGCCGTATGACAGAGCACGAGAGATAAAGCTGTCGTCCGTCTCGGTGGTGATCATCATGACCTTCATCTCGGGGCCCAGTCCCTCCTCGCGCAGACATTTCACGAAGGCCAACCCATCCATTCGCGGCATGTTTACGTCTGTCAGGGTCAGGTCGAAACGCTCTTCACGACGCAACACATCCAGCCCCTCTTTGCCGTCTTGCGCCTCAACGCAGGTCACTCCAAGGCTCACAAGATGTTCGCGCAGGTGCTTGCGAATAAAGCTCGAATCGTCGACAATCAGCGCTCTCATTGCACTCCTCCGGCCGTTTCGAACCTGAAAAGCCCCGCTTCTACCAAATGTTCCGGCCTAAGGCGATGGGCATCCAGTTGAACGAGCAATCCTTCCGGAACACGGTATGCTCCACGAAACAGGGCTTTGCTGTTCGCGTCGAGCGTGGTTGGATTCGCAACCAACGTCTTCGCCTCGACCTCCACAACTCCGCCTACCCAGTCCACGAGAAGTCCGAACGGGCTCCCTTCTCCGTCCAGCACCAGCAAGCGGCCCTGCTCTCGATTTGGCGGCAGGCCCAGAAGGCAGCGAAGATCCACCGCGGTGAGCACCTCGCCTCGATAGGCGAGAACCCCGGCTAGAAAAGCGGGGGCTAGTGGTACTGCTTGCACCTTCTTCGGCCCAAGCACCTCCCGGATCTGGCGCGTGTCAATGCCAAACAGGCGTCCATCCACCGTAAGCCAGCACAACGATAAACTTTCCTGCGCAGTTACACCTGCCTGCGGCTTCTCACTCTCGAGTGCGGTCATGAGACTTCCTCCAGAATATGCTGATCGCCGAACTCTTCATGCACCACGGCAAGCCGATCATTCACCAGCGCAAGCCGTTCTGGACATACGCGCGCTGTTCCGTCCAGCAATTCACCCTGCGCGAGATCGAGCACACTGCGTACCACAACGCCGAACCTCTGCTTGCGTCCGCTCTCCAAAGATTTCGCGCAAATCAGAATGGTTAGGTTTGCCTCTGGTTCCGCCTCTGACAGCACTGAGCCGGCATCCTCAAGTGCCAGCAACTCACCCCGGTAGCGCAATACCGCTCGCTTGCCGACATACTCCACTTGGTGGGCGGCTACGCTTTCAATCCGCTCCACCGCACGCAGCGGCAAAGCTTTACGCTCGGCATCCAGAGCCGTCTCTGGTTCAGTATCGGTGCGGAAACCGGCTTCAGCATCCTGACCCATAGCTCGACTCCGCCGCGATCTTGGCTGACGATCCTCAAAGAGCAAGAAAGATTCCTGCAAACTTACTTCAGGCATCGTCGGCAGCGGCGCCGCTGTCGGCTCCATGGAACGTCCTACTCCCGCCCGCGCAGCGGTGGCCGCGATGTCGACAATCATCGCCAGCGTTCCGTTGCCGAGTACCGTCGCTCCGGAGAAAAGCCCGATCTCACGAAGTCCCGACGAAAGCGGCTTCACCACAATCTCCTCAGGGGTCAGAATGTCGTCGACGACCAGCCCAAAGCGGCAGCCTTCAAGCTCCAGCACGACCAGGTAGAAGCCTTGCACGTCTTCTTTCTTCTTTTCACTTCTTAGGCCTAGCATCCGGTCCAGCCGGACCATCGGCAGCAGAGTCTCGCGAAGGCGATAAAGTTCCGCTTGCCCCATGTATTCGACAGCCATTGCAGCGTCTCTTTCCGGCACATACACAAGCTCGGCAAGCGGTCCTTGCGGCAAGCAGAAGCTTTGTCCTGCACTCAGCACTACAAGAGCCGGCACGATGGCCAGGGTCAATGGAACCCGTAGCCGCAACGTCGTACCTTGCCCCTCGCACGATTCCAGTTCCACTGTGCCGCCGGCCTTTTGAACGTTAGCCAAAACAACGTCCATACCGACGCCGCGTCCGGACACGTGAGTGACCGTCTCCGAGGTTGAGAAACCAGGCAAAAAGAGCAGCTGCAGCGCCTCTCGGTCGCTCATAGACGCCGCCCGTTCCGGGGTAATCACCTGACGCGCAACCGCCTTTTCCAATACACGCGCAATCGAGATACCTCTCCCATCATCCGATATCTCAATCAGCACTGAGCCATTGTGCTGCCGCGCCTGCAGCCGGATGACTCCCTCTGGCGGCTTACCTGCGAGGGCGCGCGCTGAAGGATCCTCGATGCCGTGGTCGACGGCATTGCGGACTGCGTGCGCGATCGGATCTTTAATCGCTTCCAGCAAACTTTTGTCCAACCCGGTTTCTTGTCCGGAAAACTGCAGACGGATATGCTTGCCGCAGCTCTTTGACAGGTCGCGGATCATGCGTGGGAACTTCCCGAACAAGTGGCCGACCGGCTGCATGCGTGCTTGCATAACAGTCTCTCGCAGCTCGGCCGTAACGCTATCCAACCTTCGGGTCAGTTCGGAGAACTGAGGAGCTACCGAGTGAATCTGTAAGAGTTGATTGCGGGTCAGCACCAACTCGCCGACCAGATTCATCATGCGATTCAGAACCTCCACATCCACGCGCAGGGTCTGCTCGGCCAAACCTCCAGACGGTGTAGGGAGAGCATGCGCCGAAGAGAGTTCGACGACCGGGGCCGGCGCGGGCAAAGTCTCTCCCAACCCGCCGCGCTCCTCTACATCCGTGAGTTCGCCTTCCAAACCGTTGAGGCTTCTAAGAAGAGCTACCAACGTGCTGTCCTGATCCGAGGCCCGAGTGCCTTCTCCGCCGGTCAGCTCAATCAACTTCAAAATTTGCCGAAGCACGTCCAAAAGCTGCAGCAGTCCACTGATAACCTCTGGAGTGGCCTTGATCCGGCCTTCCCGGAGCGAATCCAACAAGCTCTCGCCAGCGTGGGCCAGCAGCTCCAGCCGCTTGAAGCCCAGAAAACCAGTCGAGCCTTTAATGGTGTGCACGGCGCGAAAGATATCATCCAGCATCTCGCGGTCGCCCGGCTGCTGCTCCAGTTCGGTGAGGCACCGCTCCATACGGTCCAAACCGTCCATGCCTTCCGCGAGAAACTCTTTGGTCAAATCGTCCACAGTCTCTATATCGGACAGATTCGCCAAACCATCAGTCTTTTTTTGAAATACTTGCTAAGTTTTCTCTCGCCCCTTACCCTCAACGGAGACCCATGCCGGAAATTTCCACAGCCACAGCTCGAAAAGCCGAGTTGCTCGCCCAGTCCGAGGTTGCCGCCCACCGCGCGTACGCTCCCTACAGCCACTTCTACGTCGGTGCGGCCATCCTGCTCGACACCGGCGAGATCATCTCCGGCTGCAATGTCGAAAACGCCTCCTTTCGCCTCACCACCTGCGCCGAACAGGCTGCCGTCGCCTGCGCAGTTGCAGCCTACGGTCCAAACATCCGCATTCGCGCCGTCGCAATCAGCAATCTCAATCACGCCGCCTGCCAGCCCTGCGGAGCCTGCCGTCAGACCCTGGCTGAGTTCGCTGGCCCCGACACCCTCATCTTCTACCCCGGCGAGACCGAAGAAGTCTGCGCGGGCACGCTTGCCGACCTGCTGCCCGCCTCCTTCCGCCTGACCCCCCAATGAGCCCCTCGCTGCATCCCATCCAGATCATTCAGCACAAGCGCGACGGACTGGCCCTCGCGGACAGCGAGATCCGCGGCTTCGTCCACGCCACAACCGCCGGAACCGTCACCGACGCGCAGATCGCGGCGTTCCTCATGGCCGTCCTGCTCCGCGGACTCAACCCCGCCGAGCTCGCCAGCCTGACCGACGCCATGCGCTGCTCGGGCGAGGTCTTCGACGCCAAACCTCTCGCCACCTACACCATTGATAAGCACTCCACCGGCGGCGTCGGCGACAAGACCTCCCTGCTCATCGCTCCCATCCTCGCCGCCGCCGGGCTCTCTCATCCCACCTCCGCAGGGGTCCCCGGCATCTGCGTTCCGATGATCTCCGGACGCTCGCTAGGCCACACCGGCGGCACGCTCGACAAGCTCGAGACCATCCCGGGCTTCAACACCCAGCTCACGCTTCCACGCTTTGCCGAGATCCTCCGCAGCTGCGGGGCCTGCCTCATCGGCCAGACGCCCACGCTCGTTCCCGCCGACCGCATCCTCTACGGGCTGCGCGACCATACCGGAACCGTCGAATCGCCCTTCCTCATCACCGCCAGCATCATGAGCAAGAAGCTCGCCGAAGACCTCAACGGGCTGGTGCTCGACGTCAAAACCGGCTCGGGTGCCTTTCTCCGCACTGATGCCGAGGCTCGCCAGCTCGCCCAGCTGATGGTCGACACAGGCGAGTCCGCCGGAACCACCACCGTCGCTCTGCTAACCGACATGTCGCAGCCGCTCGGATGCTTCGCCGGCAACTGGCTCGAGGTCTACGAGTGCGTCGAAATCCTTCAAGGCCGCCGCCGCGACCTCTCCGCTGACCTCATCCACCTCACCAACACCCTCTCCGGCTGGATGCTCTTCCTCGCCGGCCATGCCGAATCCTCCGCCGCCGGCTATCTACTCTCGAACCAGCTCCTCGCCACCGGAGCCGCGTGGGAAGCCTGGCTCAGCATCGTCGCGGCCCAGGGCGGAGACACCAGCATTTTCGAGAACCCCGCAGCCTTCCACAAACCGCGCGCCTCGGCCGTCCTCACCGCGCACTCTACCGGCTATCTCTCCTCTATGGACTGCACCGAAGTCGGCTGGGCAATCCAGCGCTTGGGTGCCGGCCGCACCCGCCCCGGCGATCCCGTCAGCGCCCACGCCGGCCTCGAAGTTCACGCCAAACTCGGCCATTACGTACAGCAGGGAGCCCCCCTGGTCACCCTCTATGCCGAGGACGAGGCCCTTCTCGCCGAACCTCTCGACATGCTCCGCGCCGCCTACATATTCCGCCCCGAACCGCCAGTCCTTCCCAACCTAGTCCGCGAGGTTATCCGCCGCTAACCCCCGCGCCTGCGAGCCATCCCGCACGCTCGCCGTATACTTTGCACACCCGTCTCTATCCTCCTCACCCGGAGCCCCCTTTTGGCCCGATTCACCGGTCTGCTCGGCCTCTTCACTTTTCTCGCCTTGGCCTGGCTGTTCTCTACAAATCGCCGCGCCATCCGCTGGCGCACCGTCGCCTGGGGCCTCGGCCTGCAGATCCTCTTCGCCTTCCTGGTCATTAAGTGGAACACCGGCCAGCTCATCCTGCACAGCATCTCGACCGTCATCACCTCGCTACTCGGCCACTCCGCCGACGGCTCCTCCCTCGTCTTCGGCCGCATCGGCACGCCCGGCGACTCGCTCGCCACCCTTGCTTTCGCCGTCCTCCCGACCATCATCTTCGTCTCCGCATTTTTCGCCATCATGTACCACATCGGCTTAATGCAGCAAATCATTAGGGTCGTCGCCTGGATTATGCAGCGCACCATGGGAACCTCCGGCGCCGAATCCACCAACGTCGCCGCCAGCATCTTCATGGGCCAGACTGAAGCCCCGCTCACCATCCGCCCCTTCCTCGCCGGCGCCACCCGCTCCGAGCTCATGACCATCATGACCTCCGGCATGGCCCACGTCTCGGGAGGCATCATGGCCGCCTACATCAGCTTCGGCATCAACGCCCAGGATCTCCTCTCCGCCGTCATCATGACAGCTCCCGGCACCATCCTCGTCGCCAAAATGCTGGTCCCCGAAACCGAAGTACCCAAAACAGCCGGCACCGTCCACATGCCGCCCAACGAAGAGCACCACAATGAGAACTTCATCGCAGCCATCGCGCGCGGCACCATCGACGGAGGCCAGCTCGCCTTCAACGTCGCCATCATGCTGATCTCCTTCGTCGCCCTGGTCGGCCTCTTCAACGCCATCATGCTCGGGATCTCCGACTTCTGCTGGGCGCACGGCCACATCCCCTTCCCCCACTCACTCAACGCCATCCTCGGCGTCATCGGCGCACCCATTGCCTGGCTGATCGGCATTCCCTGGCGAGAGGCCCGGCAGATCGGCAACCTGCTTGGCACCCGCACGATGATCAACGAGTTCGTCGCCTTCACCCAGCTCGGCCTGCTGAAATCCTCACTCGCCCCCCGCACCTTTTCGATCGCCACCTTCGCCCTCTGCGGCTTTGCCAACGTCGGCTCCATCGGCATGCAGATCGGCGGCATCGGCGCCCTGGTCCCGAACCGCCGCAACGATCTCGCCCAACTCGGTCTCCGCGCCATGCTCGCCGGCACCATGGCCAACCTGATGTCCGCCTCGATCGTCTCCATGCTGCTTCGTTAAGTAATAGCGATTATGTGTGGGCGTACCGTGTGGCGAACCTATACGACCGTTCTCCCGAGAGAAACGACATCGCATGTATGTCTCCGCTCGGCGACCAACATGCAACGTCGAGATCGACCGACATCAGAACCTTCCTAGAACGGATCGTCCGCCCTCACGAGCGTCCACTCCATCCGCAGATACCCACGCCGCTTCAGGTGGACGCCGTCGCTGTAAGCGTCCGAATGCCCACGTAGCGCGCTCGCGTAATCGATAACGGAAATGTGCCGGTCCGCCGCTAGCCCCACAATGCCGCAATTCAGGAGGTCCACAGCTCGGAGATATTGCCCACTATTTCTATAAATAGGCGGTATTTGTCCCAGCACCGGATGGACCCCCGCCGCTTTGGCCAGATCCACCATCCGGCCGAGATTGTTTACGGTCGTGGCCGGGTCCAGCCCCTGGAGCGTGTCATTCGTCCCGCCCAGAATGACGACTTCACGGTACTTCGCCGAAGAGATCTGCCGTGGAAAGCGCTCTAGAATCTGCGCCGTCGTCTCCCCGCGAACGCCTAGGTTCGACCGCGGAAACGACCAGCCCCACGTCAGCGAATCGCCCATGAATGCCACACGGCGGCTCGCATGGTTCAGCCACGGAAATACAACGATCAGCGCAACCAGAACCACCAGCAGCCCCGCCCAAGCTCGTCGCATGCGCCCGTTTCTCCCCGGCTTGTATCATCGCAGAATGATCCCGCTTGAAGACGCGCAGGCCCGCGCCCGCAACATCAAAGTCCTCATCTTCGACGTCGACGGCGTTCTCACCAACGGCGATATCACCCTCATTCCGCAGCCCGATGGCTCCGGCGTGGAGGTAAAAAGCTTCACCGCGCACGACGGCCTCGGCATCTCGCTTGCCCGCCTCGGGGGCCTGCGCACCGGCATCATCACCAAGCGCCAAAGTCAGACCGTGGCCCTCCGCATGCGCGACCTCAAAATGGAGTTCGTCTACCAGGGCCAGGCCCACAAACTCAAAGCCTTCGAGGAGATCCTCGCCAACGCCCAGATCACCGCCGACGAACTCTGCTACGTCGGCGACGACATCGTCGACCTGCCTATCCTGCGCCTCTGCGGGCTGGCCGTCGCCACCGCTAACGCCCGCGCCGAGGTGAAAGCCGCCGCGCACTGGGTCACGCCTCTGCCTGGCGGCCAGGGCGCCGGCCGCGACGTCATCGACTTCATCCTCACCGCCCAGGGCTCTCTCGACCGCGTGATCGAGCAGTACCTCGACGTCGACAACCCCGCGGCCCAGGCCAGCGACATCGGCGCCGGCAATATGTAAGCGAACAACAGGCGAACGCGATAAGATCGAGCCATGATCGCCGAAGCACCGGTCGCCGCCTCCCTCGCCTGGGCCCATCCCGTCGTCCAGGAGTGGTTCGTCGCCAAATTCGGCACGCCCACCGAGCCCCAGGAGGCCGGCTGGCCGCACATTCTCGCCGGCGAAACCACCCTCATCTCCGCCCCCACCGGCTCCGGCAAAACCCTCTCGGCCTTCCTCGTAGCCATCGACCAGCTCCTTCGCAAGGCCATCGCCGGCACCCTCGCCGCCGTCACCGAAGTCGTCTACGTCTCGCCCCTCAAAGCGCTCTCGAACGACATCCAGAAGAACCTAGACGCGCCGCTGGCCGAGATCCTCGAGCTCGCCCTGACCCGCGGCTACCTGGCGACGACCATCCGCACCGGCGTCCGCACCGGCGACACCCTCGCCAAAGAACGCGCCGCCATGCTTCGCCACCCGCCGCACATCCTCGTCACCACCCCCGAATCCCTCTACATCCTCCTCACCTCCGGCAAGTCCCGCGAGAACCTTCGCCGCGTCCGCACCGTCATCGTCGACGAGATCCACGCCGTCGCCGACGACAAGCGTGGCGCTCATCTCGCCCTCTCGCTCGAGCGCCTCGAAGCTCTCGTCTGCGGAGAAAACCACCTCACCCCCGGCGCCTTCCTCACCGGTCTAGCCACCCCGCCTCAACGCATCGGCCTCTCCGCCACCCAGAACCCCATCGAGCTCGTCGCCGACTTCCTCACCGGCAGCCACCCCTCGCGCTCGCCAGCGAAAATAGTCCAGGTCGGCCAGCGCCGCCATCTCGACCTCGCAATCGAAGTTCCCTCGGACGAACTCGGCTCCATCGCCACCATTTCCATGTGGACCGAACTCTTCGACAAGCTCGCCTCCCTCACTGAAGACCATCGCAGCACCCTCGTCTTCGTCAACACCCGCCGCCTCGTCGAAAAGATCGCGTTCGAACTCTCCGAACGCCTCGGGCCAGAGCACGTCGCGGCGCACCACGGCTCACTTTCCCGCACCCTGCGCCTCGACGCAGAACAGCGCCTCAAGCGCGGCGAGATCAAGATCCTCATCGCCACCGCCTCGCTCGAGCTCGGCATCGACATCGGCAACGTCGACCTCGTCTGCCAAATCAACACCACCCGCGCCGTCGCCGTCGCCATGCAGCGCGTCGGGCGAGCCGGGCACTGGCGCGGAGCCATCCCCAAGGGCCGCTTCTTCGCCACCACCCGCGACGACCTCCTCGAGCAGGCCGCCCTCATCCGCAAGATGCGCGCCGGCGAGCTCGACCAGCTCGAGATCCCCGACGCCCCCATCGACGTCCTCATGCAGCACATCGTCGCCGCCTGCGGAGCCGAGCCCTGGCGCGAAGACGCCCTCTTCGACATCCTGCGCCGCGCCTATCCCTACCGCGCCCTCACCCATGAGCATTTCGAGGAACTCCTCAAACTTTTGCACGAAGGCATCGAGTCCAGCCGCGGCCGTTACGGCGCCTACCTCCTCCGCGACGGAGTTCACCGCGAGCTCCACCCCCGCCGCGGCGCCCGCATGATCGCCATCTCCAACGGCGGCGCCATCCCGGACACCAGCCTCTTCGCCGTCATCCTCCAACCCGAAGGCGTCCAGATCGCAACTCTGGACGAACACTTCGCCGTCGATTCCTCCCCCGGCGACGTCGTGCTCCTCGGCAACGCCAGCTGGCGCATCCAGAAGATCGAATCCGCCGGCCGCGTCCTCGTCGAAGACGCCCACGGCGCCCCGCCCAGCATCCCATTCTGGGAGGGCGAAGCCCCGCAGCGCACCGGCGTTCTCTCCAACGGCGTCGGCGACCTACGTGAAGAAATCTCCACGCGCACCTCGAACGTCTCCCCGGCGGACCTGCGCCTTTACCCAGCCACCACTCCGGGTGCCCCAGGTCTCGCCTCTGAGACCTGGGACGGCCCCCCACAACAGCTCACGGACACCCTCCTCTGGCTCCAATCCGAAACCGGCGTCTGCCGCAGCGGCGCCCTCCAGCTCATCGCCTACGTCGTCGCCGGCCGCGCCGTCCTCGGCGCCGTCCCCTCTAAAAACACCATCATCGCCGAGCGCTTCTTTGACGACGGCGGCGGCATGCAACTCATCCTCCACGCCCCCTTCGGCGGCCGCGTCAACAAGGCCTGGGGCCTCGCCCTCCGCAAACGCTTCTGCCGCGGCTTCAACTTCGAGCTCCAGGCCGCCGCCACCGACAACGGCATCAACATCTCGCTCGCCGAGCAACACAGCTTCCCCCTCGCCGACGTCTTCCACTTCCTCACCGAGCACACCGCGCAGGAGCTCCTTGAACAGGCCTCCATCACCTCGCCCATCTTCAAAAACCGCTGGCGCTGGGCCGCCGGGCGCAGCCTCCAACTCCTCCGCATGCAGAAAGGCAAACGCGTCGCCCCGCAGATCCAGCGGACCCGGTCCGACGATCTCATGGCCAACGTCTTCCCCCAAGCCGCCGCCTGCTTTGAAACCATTGTCGGCGACATCCAGATCCCCGACCATCCCCTCGTCCGCGAGGTCATGAAAGACGTCCTCACCGAGGCCATGGACATCGAGGGCTTGATCGAGATCCTCCGCGGCATCTCAAGCGGCGCAATCCGTTGTTTAGCAATAGATACGCCCAACCCCTCCGTCTTCGCGCATGAGCTCATCAACGCCATGCCCTACGCCTACCTCGACGAAGCCGGCGCCGAGGAACGCCGAGCCCGCGCCACCACCCTCCGCCGCGGCCTGCCCTCCACGTCTCACAGCGAGCCCCGCCATCTCGACCAGGCAGCCATCGACACCGTCCGCGCCGAACTCTGGCCCGACCTCCGCGACGAACACGAGCTCCACGACCTCCTGCTCTCGCTCATCCTCCTGCCGCTCTCCTTCCTCGACACCGACCAGGCCGCCGGCTGGCCCATCTTCTACGAGCGTCTCGCCCGCAACAGCTGCGTCCAAACCGTCGAAGTCCACGGCAAACCCTGCTGGATCGCCACCGAACACCTACCTGCAGTCCAGTCCCTCGCGTCCGAAACAGAAATGGTTACAAATCCCGAACTCATCCTGAAATGCGTTCAGGGCTGGTTACAGATCCTCGGCCCCGTCACCGCCAACAGCTTCTCCACCCTCACCAGCCTGCCCGCCGCCGAAATCCTCAAAGCCTTTCTCACCATGGAAATGCAAGGGCTCGCCCTTCGCGGAGCCTTCGAGCATCCCGCCCTCACACCCTCCGATCCCGAACACGAGATCGAGTGGTGCGAGCGACGCATCCTCCAGCGTATCCACCGCCTCGCCCTCGGCACCCTGCGCAAGGCCGTCGAACCCGTAACGCCCTCCGTCTACATGCGCTGGCTGCTCGGCTGGCAGCACCTCGCCCCGCAAACCCAGCTCGCCGGCGAAGAAGGCCTGCTCGAAGTCCTCTCCAAGCTCGAAGGCTTTGAAGCCCCCGCCGTCGAATGGGAACGCACCCTGCTTCCCTCCCGCATCGCCAACTACGATCCCCGCTGGCTCGACGCCCTCTGCCTCTCCGGAGCCGTAGGCTGGGGACGCGTCTCGCCGCACCCCGCCTGGTCTGTGGGCCAGGGCTCCGCTCCCCGCCGTGTCATCCCCACCAACGCCGCGCCCATCACCTTCTTTGTCCGCGAGTCCGCTGACTGGCTCCCCCACGCACTCGCCGCCCAGTGCGTCGACGAAAGCACCCTGCTCGCCGCCCTCAGCCCCGACGCCCTCGCCGTCCGCACTCTCCTCCGCCAACGCGGAGCCTGCTTTTCAAACGACCTCCAGCGCCTGCTCGCCTTCACCCGCCCTCAGGCCCAGCACGCCCTCTGGGAGCTCGCCACCGCCGGCATCGCCTCCGCCGACGGCTTCGACCAACTCCGCGGCATGATGGATCCCCGCCGCAAGGCCGCCGCCGCCACCCCCGCCAGCCTCAACAAACGCGCCTCCGCCCGCACCACCGCCGGCCGCTGGTCGCTCCTCTGCGACGAGGCCGAGCCACCCGCGCCCGCGACTAAACCCACTCCCGCCGAACATCAGGCGCAGGCCATTGCCGAAGCCCGCCGCCTGGACGCCGCGCACGAGTCCGCCGCGCGCATGCTGCTTTGCCGTTACGGCGTCCTCTTCCGCGACCTGCTCGAGCGTGAGTCGAACGCCCCAAAATGGCGTGACCTCCTCAACATCCTTCGCCGCCTCGAAGCCCGTGGCGAGATCCGCGGAGGCCGCTTTATCTCCGGCTTCGGCGGCGAGCAGTTCGCCCTACCCGAAGCCGTCGACTCCCTCCGCGACTCCCGCAGCCGGACCTGCACGCACGACATCTCCGTCGCCGCCGCCGACCCCATGAACCTCGTCGGTATCGTCATCCCCGGCGTCCGCACCGCCGCTGTTCCCGGCCGCCATCTTCGCTTCCTCAATGGCTCCCTTGTAGCTGACCCCACCCTATCAACAGAACTCGCCAGCTCCATCCCATCCACTTCAGAGCTTTCCAGCTCGGCGCCCGAGCAGCGGTTATTCTGAGCAGGTGACTGCCCCATCCGACCTCCCGGCAGACGAGCCCGCGACCTCCGACGAACTCGCGCCCGAAGACTTCTATTTCGACGGCCCATACCTAGTCTTCACAGCCGCCTACCATCTTAAGCGTGGCTACTGCTGCAACTCCGACTGCCGCCACTGCCCGTACAAAGAGCTATAGCTTGGCATCCTGCAGCGCCGGCATGAGCGCCAGGTCGGCGATCTGTCCGTTCCGCATCGCCTTGGCGTTGTGCATCATCAAGACCACACGCGGGTCGCCCAGATAAGCCCGAAGCACCCGATCCTGGCCCATCTCGGATTGCGTGTCGAAGCCCACCTCCGTCGCCCGTGCCAGCCAGCGCAGCATGCTGTCCACGTTGTGATCCCGGGCGGCAAGCTTAGCCATCTCGAAGCAAAAACGGCCGCGATCGCTGGGCGAGAGCACATGGGCCTCAATGCCGCTCGAGCCTCCGCTCTGCAAGGCGTTTGGGTCGAGCTTGAGAGCCATCGCAAACTGTTTTCGAGCGCTGTCGTAATCCTTGACTTCAAAGTAGGCCGTGCCCAGATTGGCGTGAAAAGTCGCCTTGTTCTTGTTGAGCTTGACTGCTCGCCTGTAATCTCCGATGGCCCGCGGGAAGTCGCCCGCAACATACTCCGAAGCAGCCAGATTGTTCCAGGCATCGGGGTCCCTGGGCGCCAGGTGGACCGCGCGCTGGAAGGCGGTGCGTGCGAGTTCCGGGTGATGCAGTTCCAACAGCGTGATGCCCATGCGGTTGGTCAATCTTCCCGGATCGCCCCCGCGCTCGAGTGCAAAGCGATAGTAGTCCAGCGCGTCCTCGGGAAGACGCCGGGCCCGCATCACGTCGGCGGCTAACTGCAAACTGGCAGGGGACGCCGTGGCCGGATCAGGAAGGTGTCCCTCCATGGCCACCCAGTCCGCAGACTGGTGGCGCGCGACCCGTTCCGAGTCCGCGCTCCCGGACAGCTGTGCGTAAGATGGTGCCGCAACGTAGGCAAACGGGAGCAGCAGGCAGACGGCGGCGAGCAGGCATGGTCTCATGGCAGTGCCTCAACTTGCCAACATACTGCGCCCGCACCGCGAGGCTGTCAATACCGCCTCAGGGTGCCGGAGCGACTGCTGGCGTTTTAGCCTCGGCAGGAGCAACAGCGGGCGCAGAGCCGGCCGGCCTGGTAATGCGCAACGCCATGCGAGGAAAGTTAAAGCTGCCTCCCGCGTCGTCAATTACGTTCACCTGGCAGACATAGTCGCCCGGCTGCAGTGGCGCAAGGGGGACATCGAACTGAAAGGCAACGGCACCGCGGTCCGGACTGTTGATCGTGTTAGCCTCGACCAGCGGCGTCTCATAGACCTTCGTTCCGCCGAGCAGAAATTCAATGCTGGTCAGCACATGCACGCCGCTTAGGGGCGGACGCCGCGTCAGGCCCGCGCCGGTGTCGGGTGGCGGTGCTTCGCTCTTCTGGTGCGCCGGATCGTAGACCTCGTAGAGAAAGTAGAGGTGCTGGTCTTGCCGGAAGACATGCGGGATGTTCGGAATCCATTCCAGGCCATCGCGCACCAGCGGATTGGCCGTTTTCTGCGCATCCGGCACGCGCTGGCTAGCCAGTACCACTGAGCTCAGCTTCAGCGGCGCTTTCTTGAGATCGGGGACATTCAAGTCGGTCTCGAAACTTCCCATTTGACCCGTTTGGTTCTCGCGCACGACGAACTTCAGGCTGTACTTGCCCGAAGCTAGATTGAATCCGGTCGAGTACTGAACGTTCTTCTCCTTCACCTGCTGGGCCGCGTCGACCGCCAGCTTTACGGTCTCGCGCACGTCACCAACCTTGATTCCTTGCGCGTTCTTCACCTGGCCGATGATGTCCAGCGTGGCCTTGTCGCGGTCGCCATTCTTCAGAAAGGGAATCTGCGAGCCGGGAACGATCAGGCTTACCGGCACAAAGAAGTGCCCCTCGCCCGTGCGGAAGTAGAGGGCCTGCAGGTAGAGCGTCACGTCGGTCGCGGGCAGGTCGCTGCGCAGTTGCTCGCTCAGCGCCAGTTCGCGGTCTTCGCTCTTGGCGTGCTGGAAGTCCGCCGGGGCGTAGTATCCGGGGCGATACTGGACGACCACGTCCGGACGGTTGACCTTGATCGTCAGGTGGCGAAAGCCGCCGTCGCGCGCCTGGTTAGTCGATTTGAAACCGAGAATGTAGTACGCCTCCGTATCGTGCTGCACCTGCTGGAACGCCGGGCCGAAGTCATTCGAATCGAAGAACGCCTTGCCTCCCGTGTCCGCGCTCAAGGTGCCGAGCGTCTCCTGCGAGGCGAAGTTCGCGTTGAACGCGGCAGTGACCGCACTGCCACTGTAAGCGGAGTTGCCGCGCAGACTGCCATGGCTTGCATCGCCGCCCGGCACCACCGCCTGCAGTCCACGCGTATCAACCGAGTAGATGGCCATATTCGCCTTGGCGGCCGCGTTGGTTGCGGCCCGCAGGCTGGCTTGGTTCTCAATCCCGTTGCGCGTAAGTCCGCCGGAAAAATACAGCATCGACTTCTTCTGGTCCACTCGCTCCAGACTCCTGGCTATCGTGCGGATCGCCAGCAGCTCCCGGTCCGTGTTCAGGCTGTTGTACTCCGTATCGTCCGCGGCAAACTGGCTCGTATCATCGCTCGTCGCGTCGGTCGAGCCCGTTGTGCCGTTGGCAAATCCGGTCGTGTCCGTGCCGTTGTACTTCGCCAGCCCGTGCAGCAGCGCGTCTTTGTCAGAGGTAAAATCCTGGTCCATCGTCAGACCGGTCGACATGCTCACCAACGCCACCAGGTCCGCCGGAGCCATCTTGTTCTTCACGTAATCGGTCGCGGCATCGACGGCGCGATCGATGTCCTCATCCTGCATCGAGCTAAGATCGAAGAACACCACAATTAACCGGTGATCCCGCAGCTGCTGCGGAGAGGCCGCCAGGTTGTGTTCGAGCAGTTCGGCGATCGTGGCCTTGCCCTGGACTGTGTTCTTTTCCCGCAAGGCCACGGCCTGGTCGACGCTTTGGTAATCGAAGCTGCGCACCGTCTGCGGCTTCTTGTCTTCCAGAATATGGAAGTCGCTGGCCTTGAGTCTCTTCACCAGCTCACCCGTCTTCTTATCGCGCACCACGACGTTGGTCAGGACGAGATTGGTATTTACACTCAGCGTGAAGGTGGGGCCGCTTGCCTGGCCACCGCTCTGGCCACCACTCTGGGCAGCCGTTTGCGATTGCGGCTCCTGCGCCGGCGCACAGAGGGGTCTCTGCAGTACGAGAAGTCCGATTGTGAGTGCTGCCACCAGTTGCCGCATACTGCCTGCCCTTCTTCTGTTGCTCCTAAAATCTGTATCGCGCCTGAACCTGCAGGGAACGCATCGCCGCCGCGCTGGTGACCTGACCGAAGTTGGCCGAGTTCTCCGTTACGTTGATGCCGTTGTATTGAACAGTGTTGAAGACGTTGGTAGCCGTCACTCGCGCCTCAAACGAGTTTGTCCCGCCAAGCTGAAAGGTTCGCGAGAGCGCGGCGTTGGTCGCGACTGTTCCCGGTCCCTCGATGGAGCCCTGTGACGCCGTGCCGTACTGCCCTGAGGCGGGCAAGGTAAACGCACTTGTATTGAAAAAACCTTTCAGCTGCCCCGCGCCCTTGATTGCCGTTCCGGCCACACGGTTCGGCCTCTGATTGAAGGTGTTGGCTGCCGAGGCCTCCGCCTGATTGCCGGAGTACTGCGGCGTGAAGTAGGTTCCCGTTGCGAAGGTGAACGTACCGCTCAACGAGAAGCCGTCGAGCGCCTTCGCCATCAAGCCCCCTTTACTGAGGAACTCGCGGTTGGGCCCGAACGGCAGCTCCAAAACCCAGTTGCCGGTGAGGTTATGGCGCTGGTCGAAGGTGGAGTTGCCCTCTTCAAGATCCGGCCGGTAGAAGTTCTGGATCGGCGTGCCTATCGCGCCGGCGACTCCGGAGGCGTTGTCGATGGTATGCGAGTAAACATACGTGAAGCCTACCGCGATGCCCTTCTGCTGCCGCTTCTGCGCGCTCAGCACAAGCTGGTTCGAGTGCGAGCCTGCGATCGATCGCTCATAGTCGAAAGGCGCAATGCCCGGAGTCGTCGTGCCCGCGGGTGTGCCGTTCGGCGAGCCGACCAGGTCGAGGTCGCTTCCCTTCGAGCCGTTATAACCCACGTTCAGCACGATCCCGAGCGGGATTGTTTTCTGCACGTTGAGGTTGTAGATCTGCACCATGCCGAGCCGGTAGTTTGGATCGACGGCCCAGTTATTGGTGATCTGCTGCGCGGTCGAGCAGCCAAATCCGTTGCTGAGCGTCAGATTTGCCGTCGTGGCCGGACGGACCGCGGAGGCTCCCGACGATGTCATATAAGGATAGGGTGCCTGCGTCGTCGTGCAACCGGTTGCGGCGGGCGCCGGGTTGGCGCTGGTGGGAGTCGCCGCAACGTTATTCTGCGTTACGGCGAACGGCACCTGATGCGAAAGCAGCTCCGCAAACGTGCGGTACTGGCCCGTGTTGAAGTTGAGGCCGTAGCCCGCGCGCACCACGACGTTCTTCGTTCCCGCAAACCTAGGCGACCAGGCCCCGCCAAAGCGCGGCTCGAACATGGTGCGGTCCGGACGGATCAGGCTGGTTGGAAATTGGCCGCCGTAGGCTCCCGTGCCGCCCGGAAAAACAGTCTGCACCGCGGTATAGCTGGCATTGTGATCCAGGTTCACCAGCCGGTTGTTCTTCTCGGTGTATGGACCGAAGTACTCGTAGCGGAGCCCGTAGTTCAGCGTCACGTTCGACTTGACGCGGAAGTCGTCGGTCACGTACCAGTCGTAGACATTCTCGCGCAGGTAGGTTTTGTAGATACCCGCCTGAATGCTGGTGCTCTCCGGCAGCCCCAGCAGGAAGTCGGCGAATCCCGACCCGCTGGCCGCAGTTGATCCGCTCAACCCGGCGACCTGGTAGGCGGGACTGGCCGTAGCATAGCCTGTAAAGGTAAAGGAGCCGAGCGGATTGTTGCCGCCGACAGAGTCCGCGTGCACGCGGCGAATATCCAGACCCAGGCGGAAGTTATGCCGCTTGTGCCGCCAGGCCACGAAGTCCGAAAAGCTGATCGTCTGGCTGATCGATTGCACGGGCGTGGTGTTCGAAAGTCCCGCGAAGTTAGTAATGTTCAGGGACGGCACGCCGTTATAGAAGTGCGGGTTGGCAAAGGATTGCGCCTGGTTCGGGATGTTCAAATTCGCCGTCTGGGTGGGGTTCGTGGCACTGTCGGTGAAGTAGTTCTGGGTCTCGGACGAGCTGCGGTTCCAATTGACCGAAGCGTTGTTGGAAAGCCTTCCGTAACTGACGACGTACCCTAGATTGAGCGCGTTTCCGTCGCTCGCCGTCGTCCCGCCAAGCGGCAGGAAGATGTTGCGATCATCGTTCGCGTTATGCGAGTAGTTGAAGGATGCATTGATGTTCTGTCGCAGCACCGGTGGCGCATTGGCGTTCCTGCCGCCGCCTCCACCACCGCGACCACCTCCACCGCCAAAGCCGCCGAAGGGACCGCCGCCAGTTTGCTGCCCGAGCTGTCGCTGATACCGCGTATTGATGGCGACGTTGTTCGCACCCGCATTCGAGATCGTCTGGTAGTTGAAGACGGTCGGGTCGTTCGACCCGCAGTTAATGTTGCACTGCGGATAGTAGCTCAGCAGGGCCAGAGCCTGCGGCGAGATGCCGACCGTGCTGTTTCGCAGATTGTTGCCCGGAATCGGCAACCCGGTTGCGGGATCGAAGAGCGCAACCGGCGACAATCCCCCGCTGACCCTCTGGAACGACTGCGAGAAGTCGCCCGTGCGCTCAAGGACGGTGGGAACGCGTACCGGGTTTGGCAGGAACGGGTTGAGATTCTTCTGTCCGGTTAAGTTGATGAAAACAAACTGCCGCGTATCCGGCTTCGTCAAGCCCGGCAAATATGGGGACCCGGCTATGCTCGCACCAAACCGGTTCGAGTACGCCGACGGATTGATCACGGGTTCCAGGGTGGGCGACCACGGCGCCGAGTTCAGCGCGTTGTTCCCGCCCTGATAGAAGACGCTGCCGTGAGGCTGGGCCGGGTTAAAGTTGCGAAACGCTCCGCCGCCTCCTCCTCCGCCGCCGCGCCCTCCGCGTCCTCCACCACCTCTGCCGCCGGGTCCACCCGGAGGCGGACCGCTCAACATGCCACCCAGCATGCCGACGACCGCCTGGATCTGGTCGTTGGTTGCGCCGCCCTGCTGCCGCGTGTTGTTGAGCGCGTCCTGGATGCGATTGCGGATTTCGTCCTCGCTGAAACCGGCCAGGCCGTTGGTGCTGCCGGTGACGCCGGTTACCGTCACGGAGTCAGCTGAGGCAGTCGCATCGCCCCCGGCAAGCCCAGCCAGCGAGGGAACGCCGGCCGCCGCTGCTGCACCACTGGCCGTCGCTGCTTCCACGCCCGTCGTGTCGCCCTGCATGTCCAGCGTCATGGTCGACCTCTGGCCGCCAGTGCCCAGGGTGCGCGTGCGCTGAGTGGCCGCTACCTGCGCCTGCGCCGCACGAGAGGCAAGCTCCAGCTTGAACTCCGCGACCTGGTTGGCGGCCTCCGCCGTGATCCGCACCTCGTTCGTGACTGGAGCAAAGGCCGCGAACTCCGCCCGAACCACGTAGCGACCGGCCCGGGGAATGGTCATCGCATACGTGCCGTCGACACCGGTGGAGGTTGCATATCGCTTGCCGGTCAACGTGTTAGTCGCCGTGATCGCGACGCCCGGCAAGGGACTCGTCCCGGTTCTGACCGATCCATGGATTGTGCCTCCGGTGGCGGTTACGCTCGCCGCAGGGCCAACTGCCTGGGGCGGAGCGGCCTCGGCCGGCGAAGGACTCGAAGCCGGTTGAGGCGCCTGCGCTCGCACGCATCCCGGAACCAGCAGGGCGGTGCCGAGAAGCGCCAAGCCCGCATACTTACCGTTGCGAAGTTGCGTGGACGGCCGCCGTGCTCTCATCGAAGTTTTGGCTCTCCTGTCGTTCCCGGAGCGGCGGTGGAACTTCCCGCGGCGTTGCCCTGGCGTCTCCGGCCGCGGGACGACGCTTCGCCGATGCCTAGGGTCGTCGGCACGAACACACCCTTCTTGAGGGTTCCTGGACCCGCCACCAGGGAGCCCACCTTGACATCCAGCAGCGTGACGCTTTCTCCGGCGTCCTGCGAGGCTCCCCCGCCAGTACGGCCGCTCTCCTGCGCTCCGCCAACGCCGCTCATCGCCATCTGCATGCTGCGTCCTCCTCGCCGAAAGGACGTGTCCTCATCGACCGAGATTACCTGGCTGACCTGGTCCGGCCGCAGAACTGTGATCCTCGTCTCCTCGATCGCCGTCACGGTCCCGCTGATCCAGGTCTTGCCCAGGGCCTCGCGAGCCTTCTTAATCTGCTCGGCATCCACCACCATAAGGTAGAGGGCGTGAACGGTCTTGTTCGGCGCATCCAGCTCACCCATCGCCCCGATGCCGTCGCCGGGATGCACCTCGGTCAGCCGAACCGGCTCGCGATTCTTCAAAACCCGTGTGTTGGCCGAGACAGCTACCTGGTACAGTTCACCACGCTCGGTCTTCATCGTCAGGTGGTCCGCAGCTACGGCGGTGACTGTCCCTTGCACGCCCCGGCCACCGCCCATGGCAACCGCCGGTTCACCCCCGCCATCGAATTGCGCCATAGCTGGCCCAGGCAATACGATCACCGCAAGAAGCGAAAGGAAGGCCGCTCCAGAACGCCGCGCCATCAGGAACAATCCCATGCTCATCGAGTGACCGCCTGTCGATAAAGACGGTTAGTCTGGCGGAAAGACTCCATTGCGGATGGATTTGCGTGCGCTTGCGGCGCCTGGCGTTTGCCCGTCGAGCGGAACGGAAACCTAATCTGGAGCACCCCGGCCGCCCGGCGAGCATCCAATTGTTCGATCTTTCGACAAGGACGATACGCAATGCTCACGCAAACCGCCCCTGCTCCCTCCTGCGGCTCCTCTGCCCTGCTCGCCCGATTTCGCGAGGTCCGCGAGGCAACGCTGGCCTTTACCGCGCCACTCTCGCCCGAGGACATGATGGTGCAGTCCTGTGCGGAAGCAAGCCCCGTCAAGTGGCACCTGGCGCACACTTCGTGGTTCTTCGAAACTTTTGTTCTTGCGCCGTTCGCCTCGGGGTACAAAGTCTTCCATCCTGACTTCCCCTGGCTCTTCAACTCCTACTACACGTCGCTCGGCGACATGCCTGCTAAAAACCTGCGGTCTTCCTTTTCGCGGCCGCCACTCGACGCCATTCTGGCGTACCGCCGACATGTGGACGCGGCCATCCTCTCGTTGCTGGAGAGCGATCTCGAGAACCAAGGGGATGAGGTTTTTCGCCGCGTGGTGCTCGGGCTTGAACACGAGCAGCAGCACCTTGAGCTCATTGCGACCGACTTCAAACACGCACTGTTCACCAACCCGTTGCAACCGGCTTACTGTACTGCACCAGGCGTGAGTGCTTCTGCCCCCGACGCGGCGAAGGGAACGACGTCTTCGGCTGCCTTCCTCTCCTTTCCCGGTGGGCTCACCCAGATCGGTGTTTCTCCCGACCCTTCCGATCCGGAGGCTTTTGCTTTCGACAACGAGACGCCTCGTCACACAGTCTTCCTGCATCCGTTCCGGGTGGCCAACCGGCTGGTGACGGCGCGCGAGTACCTGGCCTTCATCGACGATAACGGCTATACCCGGCCCGAGCTTTGGCTTTCCGAAGGGTGGAGCACCATGCGCCAAAGCGGTTGGCAGGCGCCTCTTTACTGGCGACGGGATTCCGCGCCAGATTCTGGCTGGAGCATTTTCACCTTGCACGGATGGCAAAGCCTGGATGCTCTCTTCGAGACTCCCGTGTGTCACCTCAGCTTTTTTGAAGCCGATGCGTTCGCACGCTGGGCGGGCTGTCGCCTGCCGACCGAGTTCGAGTGGGAGCACGCCGCAACATCGCTGGCGCCAAACTCCCGTGATGCCGGGGCGGATAACTCTGGCAACATGCTCGAGTCCGGCAACCTGCATCCCACCTCCGCTCCAGCTGGTTCGTCGCTCCAGCAGATCTATGGTGATGTGTGGGAGTGGACGTCCTCGGGCTACACAGGATACCCCGGATATCGTCCGCTGCCGGGAGCTCTGGGCGAGTACAACGGCAAGTTTATGTCTTCGCAGGTAATCCTCCGCGGGGGCTCCTGCGTAACGCCCGCCACGCACATCCGCGCCACCTACCGCAATTTCTTTCCCGGCGCGACCCGCTGGCAGTTCTCCGGCCTGCGCCTGGCCCAGGATGACGGGCCACTTCCGTGATTGCCGCGCCGAGCCGCCCTGTTCCTCATACGCCGTCCTTGTCTGCATCTCGGTAGACACCCAACAACACATCCTTACGGAGTATTTGTGTCGCAAATTGCAGAAGCAGTCGACGCCGTTGCCCATGCCGCTCGTACCGGGCTTTGCTCCAATCCAAAGACTCTGCCGCCTTGGCTCTTCTATGACGAGGCCGGCTCTCCTCTCTTTGAGCAGATCACCGAGCTGCCCGAGTACTACCTGACCCGCACCGAGCGGGCAATCCTCGCCGCCCATGCCGACGAGATCCTCGAGGCTCTCGGGGCAGAAGCGACCTTTGTCGAACTCGGAGCCGGGACCGCGACCAAGACGGGCCTGCTGCTGGCGGCAGCGACCCGCCGGCAGGCAAGCGTCCTGTATCAGCCGATCGACGTAAGCGCCAGCGCTCTGGACGAGGCCTGCGAGCATCTCTCCGCCGGCATCTCCGGTCTGATCGTCCGTCCGCAGGTCGCCAACTACGTGACGGATTCCATTTATATCGCGCACGAACCGCATCGCAAGGTCCTCGCTCTTTATATCGGCTCAAGCATCGGAAACTTTAGTCCCGATGAAGCGCGCGGCGTGCTCGCCAACCTGCGATCGCAGCTTTTGCCGGGCGATCACCTATTGATCGGCACCGACCTGGCCCCGAGTCCGCAAAAGTCCGTCGCTTCGCTGATCGCCGCCTACGACGATGCGCAAGGCATCACGGCAGCGTTCAACCGGAACATTCTTGCCCGCCTGAACCGCGAGTTGTCCGCCAACTTCCGGCTTGATCATTTTGCGCACGAAGCCCGCTGGAACGCGGCGGAGTGCCGCATGGAGATGCATCTGGTCTCAACCTGCGCTCAGACCATCTCGGTTCCCATGAGCCCGGCCGGCCCCGCGCTAACGTTGCGCTTCACGCCCGGCGAGAGCATTCACACCGAAAACAGCTATAAATTTACGCGAGAAAGCCTGTCAGCGCTTCTCTCTCCACGCTTCCGGCCTGTTCGCAGCTTCCGCGATGCGGAAGACCGCTTCGCGCTCACCCTGGCCGAGGCCGTCTGACTTACTTCTTTCGTCGGCGGAACAGGGCAAAAGTTCCAAGCCCGGAGAAGCTGAGAACCGCGACCGTGATGAGTGCGATCCCGCCGAGGATCGGGATCAAGGCAAGCGCGATTCCTGCCGAGAGCGCGTCTGCCAGCACGCGCAACAGCGCTTCAATCAAGCCTACAAGGATGCGAATTACAACCATTCTGCTGAGAATATCGGCAATGACACAGATTACGTGAGGAAGATTGAGTACGACTTTTGTGTAGGGCGGACCGGTTTTATGCCTCCAAAGTACCTTGTTTCGGCTATGTTCCGCAGAATGTGGCGGTGACGCGTTGCTCAGGGCGAGCAGGGATAGCGTATTGCTCGCTACCCGGGCGGTCCTCGAAGGGGCGCAGCACGACACTCAGCAGATCCTCAAAGGGCTGAAACTCCTGCCGCTCGACGGCGGCGGTGATCGCCGCTTCGACCAGGTGGTTGCGCGGAATGAACAGCGGATTTGCTTTCTGCATCAACCTTGCGCGTTCCTGGGCCGAGCCCGGCTCTTCCGCCAGACGCTGACGCCATTGCTTTGCCCACTCGTCGAAGGCTACGGGGTCGGTGAAGAGTTCGCCTGTCTTCGCGTCGCCGTCCAGGCCGGCAGCGGCCTCGCACAGGCGGCGGAAGGTGAGGGTAAAGTCGGCCTTGTTGGCGGCCATCCGGTCTAGCAGGTTCTCGGCGAGCGCGGCGTCTCCGTCGCGCTCGGTAAGGAATCCAAGTTTGCGGCGCATGCCAGCGAGATGAGCGAGTTCAAAGCGCGGACCGAAGGCTTCAAGCGCCTCGTACGCCCAGGCGAGGGCAGATTCCTGGGTTCCGGCTTCCTTCTCCAGGAGGGGAAGAAGGCTTTCGGCGAAGCGGGCGAGGTTCCACTGGGCAGCGTGGGGTTGGTTTGCATAGGCGTAGCGCCCCTGGCGGTCGATGGAGCTGAAGACGCAGCGCGGGTCGAAGGCCTCCATGAAGGCGCAGGGTCCGTAGTCGATGGTTTCGCCAGAGATGGAGGTGTTGTCGGTGTTCATGACACCGTGGATAAAGCCGAGCAGCATCCATTGGGCGACCAGTTCGGCGTGGCGGGTAACAACGCCGGTGAGCAGCGAGCGGTAGGGCGAAGCAGAGTGTTGTGCGTCTGGGTAGTGGCGGGAGATGGCGTAATCGGCTAGCGTCTGGAGGCTTTCGATGTCGTTTTTGCCGAGGAAGTACTGGAAGGTACCCACCCGTAGGTGGCTGCCGGCGACGCGGGTGAAGACGGCGCCGGGGACAGGGGTCTCGCGGTAGACGACCTCGCCGGTGGCAACGGCAGCGAGGGCGCGGGTGGTTGGGACGCCGAGGGCGGCCATGGCCTCGCTGAGGAGGTACTCGCGGAGGACGGGGCCGAGGGCGGCCCGGCCGTCGCCACGGCGGGAGAAGGGGGTGGGGCCGGAGCCCTTGAGCTGGAGGTCGTAGCGCAGGCCGTCGCGGGAGACGACCTCGCCGAGGAGGTTGGTGCGGCCGTCGCCGAGCTGGGGGACGAAGGAGCCGAACTGGTGGCCGGCGTAGGCCATGGCGAGCGGTTCGGAGCCTTCGGCGATGCGGTTGCCGGCGAGGATTTCGACGCCTTCCGGGGAGGCGAGCTGCTCGGGGTCGAGGCCCAGGGACTCAGCCAGCGGGACGTTCAGCTTGATCAGGCGCGGGGCCGCTACGCGGGTAGGCGGAAGGCGGGCGTAGAAGTGCTCCGGCAGACGAGCGTAGGTATTGTCAAAGGGAAAGCGGATAGGGGTGAGGGAACTCATCCCCTATCTGATGATTTGCCGGGCCGATCGAACTACCTCCAATAGCCCTCATGCCAGACGTGTCCACCGCGTTCGTTGCGCCAGTCGCCGGGAACCCAGACGGCGTTGGGGTGGGGCGGATGCTGGTAGGCGCCGGGGACCCAGACGTATTCGCGTCCGTCCCAGCGATGGTAGCCGGCGACCCAAACGAAGTCGCGGTGAGCGGGCGGCGGTGGGGGGACTCGCTCGACCGGGCGCGGTGGCGGTGGGCCGATGCGAACGACGATCTGGGCGCTGGCCGAGGCGACGGTGAGCAGGACGGTAGAGGATGCGAGGAGCAGGGTTTGTTTCAGGTTCATGGTTCCTCCGTTCGAGGGTACAGACGCGGGGTGAGGGAGGAAGTTGTGGGGTAGGGAAGCGTTTGGGGCTGGGTGGAGCTGGGCTGGTTTACGGAGAAAATGAGACGTGAGCCTTCGGCGGAACGGGAGCGCCGGAGGCAAACTATTGCGGTGCGGGCTGTTTCAGCATTCCCTCTAAGCTTCCTCTTGTTTGATTTTCGATACTGTCATAGAATTTCACTCGGATCGATCCCATACAAGTTCATGGCCCTTGTTTTAGGAGGCTTCGAGTGAAAGCGTCTTTCTATTCATTCCTGCTTTTGTTAGCTACTCTCCCTGCTGGTGCCCAGGCTTCACTGGATCAGGCAATTGCGGGAAAGTTCCCGCTGACCAAGGCTACGGCAGATCGCACGGACATCGTTACTGCAGGCTCGGTAATGGATCTGAAGAAGGATGGCTTGCTGATGTTTGCCATCAACTCGTCGGCAAGGGCGAATCTGGTCTACAAGGATGGCCAGCTTCAACCGACCGCAAGTACAAAGATGAGTGCCTTCGGGTTTATGGGGCACAGCACCGGCGTTGTTAGACGTACCTTTGTGGCCGGAGAGAAAATTTGGCTGATTGACGTGCAGCAGGCCAATGATGGGGTAACGCTGCAGTTTCTGAGCGACGCCATCCAGGACGTGCGCTACATGGCGTCGGTGAAGATTCCATTCCCCAAAGGCACGACCTCCTCGGCAGACCAGGTCCTCGGACAAGTGTCCCAGGTGATCAATGCCGAGGGCGGCACCGAGACGTCGGCGAAACAGCCGGCGAATGCCCCGGCACCCCCTGCGCCAGCACCGGCACCTATGGCCGCGATTCCTCCACCCCCTCCTCCTACGGACCAGGCACCACTGACGCTCGAGAAGGGCCAGACCAAGGAGCAGGTGGTGGCCGCGTTTGGCCAGCCTGCACGGGTGGTGAAGATGGGTACGAAGGAGATCGACTACTACAAGGACATGAAAGTCACGTTCATGAACAACAAGGTTTCGGCCGTCGAGTAACGTTTCATACTTCATACCGCAAGGGAGCTACACGGGGGAATCATGCTTGAGGCAGGATCGAGAAAAACATTGCTCGTTGCGGGTGTGGCTTTTGCCGTAGCCGTACCTTGTGTGTCCCTGGAGGCGCAGACGGCGCCTGCAAAGAAAGCACCGGCGGCAGCGCCGAAAGCTGTGGCACCCCCCGCGAAGACGCCTACGACACCCGCGACGGCAGCTAAGCCTGCCACTCCTGCCACGGCGACAGGCGCTTCTCACAGTTCGACTCCCACCACTGGAGCGACTACGGCAAATCGTACCGCAACCACCGGTGCGGGTGCGACCACGACCACTGCCAAGACAGGGGTTACGACCAACTCCGCGTCCCCGACTACGGCCAGTGGCGGCGCGGCTGCAGGACGGGGCGTGGGCGCGCCGACAACCAACGCGGCCCGTGGAGGTCCGGCCGGAGTGGGCGGGGGTGCGGGAGCGGGTGCGCATACGGGAGGTCCAGGTGCTGCGGGAAGGCCTGCGGGAGTGGCGCATGCGATGCCCGTTGGAGCGCATGAAGTTCATAGCCCGCGCGGCGAGATGACGATGCGGCGCGACGGCCGGCCGATGGATGTGCATGCGCGAGGGATGGACATTCATCACAACCTGGGCGGCGGACGCGGAGTGATGATGGAGCGGCCGGGTGGCGGACGCATGTACTACGAGCGCGGCAGGCCGGGTTACGTTGGTCGACCCTTCATGGCGCACGGGCGCGAGTTCGAACGCAGAACGTACTACTATAACGGCCGCGCCTATGACCGTTTTTATTCGCCCTACAACTACCACGGCTATGCCCTGGCCGTGTATGCGCCGACCAGGTATTACGCGCCTGCTTATTATGGTTGGGCTTACAATCCCTGGGCGGTGCCAGTGGCTTACCAATGGGGGTTCGGGGCGGCGCCCTGGTATGGCTCGTATAACGCGTATTTCACGCCTTACCCGGTGTACAGCGCACCCTCGCTGTGGCTCACGGACTACCTCATCTCCCAGTCGCTCGCGGCACAGTACCAGGCCCAGGTCGCGGCCGGTCAAGCTGCGGCGGCGTATGCGGGGCCACCTCTTGATCCGAACGTGAAGCAGATGGTGTCGGAGGAGGTAAAGCGGCAGATTGCTCTTGAGAACGTAGAGGCTCAGGCGAACGCGCAGCAGCAGGTGCCGGATCCAGCGTCGAGCAGTATTGCGCGCCTGCTCAGCGACGGGCAGCCGCATGTGTTTGTCGCAGGCAAGGAAGTCGATGTGGTCGACAGCTCAGGCCAGGAGTGCGCGGTGACGGACGGAGATGTTCTGCAACTGACGACGCCGCCGGGACCGAACGATACGACGGCCAACGTGGTTGTGCTCGCGAGCAAGGGAGGGAACGATTGCCGGAGAACGGCGAGCGTGGCGATTGGCCTCGATGAGCTGCAGAACATGAACAACCATATGCGGGAGACGGTGGATCAGGGTTTGCAGGATCTGCAGGCCAAGCAGGGGAAGGGCGGTCTGCCAGCGGCGCCGCCATCGACCCTGGCTCCTCCGGTGAACGCCTTGGTGGCTGAGAATGTGCCGCCACCGGACCCGAATGGCGAGAAGGAACTGACGCAGCAGGCGCAGGCTGCCGACGTTGCCGAGAAGGATGTGCTGGGTCAGGGAGCGGCGAGCGGGCCGAGTGACGGAGTTAGTGCTGCGGGACCGGTTGCGGCCCCGGCTGAAGTTTCGATCACTCCGGGAGAGACGACGGACCAGGTGACGGCCGCCATGGGAACGCCTAGCAAACGCGTGAACATGGGGCCGAAGCAGATCTACATTTACAAGGATATGAAGGTTACGTTTGTCAATGGGAAGGTGACGACGATCGAGTAGTCCTGGCTTGATGTGGGACGAGCGGCCTTGAGGGCCGCTCGTTTTCGTTGTTTACGGTCTTCGCTGCAGCCCGCTGGTGGCTTCGCAGTTACAGAGGAGCCAGTCTTCCTTGCCGTCGAGGAGGTCGAGGGCGCGATGGATGACCTGGGCGGCGTCGGTGTCGTGTCCGCGGGCGAGTTCGCGTTGGATGCGCTGCTCGGTTTGGGGGTCGAGGGTGGGGGGCATAGCAGGATTATAGTGGGTCGATGCTGTTCGGCATCGAGCGTGGTTGCCTGACCGTTGAGAGGTATGCACAGCGTAGAGGACCGCGCTAAAAGCTTTCATTGTTGGGTGAGTTGTAGGACCTTGGAGAAAGTCCGAAAAGCATTATGCGTCAGGGGTGGACCATTAATGCCTTTGCTAGCTCGCTTCAGTACGCCTATGTGCAGGCATAGAGACGATCACTGACTGTTGAGATTGTTCGTCCCAAAAATAGTAAATTCTTAGGCATCGGCTTGGATCCCTGGTGTTTCCACCATTTTTTACATGCCAATCAACTGCATGTTTTTTACCCTGCCATTCAAACTCGAAAGAGTCGCTACCACAATGTGCGTTTTTGACACCTTGTTCTATCGCTCGGTCCCGCATAGAACCTTCGCCTCCCCTTAGGCGATCGGATGGATAATCGTTTGCTAGCCAAAGTAAGCACCTAGCAACCTGAGCTACATCAAGAAACTCCGGATTTTTAACACTGCGTCGTGCTTGTGGAGTAAGCACTACACGTCCCGCTAGATTCTGATCGCACCAATCTGGAAATTCAGGCCACGACACAGGGACTCTGATATTCGCATCAGGTGCAACACCTGAGCTCGTTAACTGATCGGTTAATTGCTTTATGCGGAATCCAGCTGCTCTGAGTTGCGATTCAGAAGTTTCAGCACGTTCTTCAGCTTCGCGATGTAAGTCCGAGAAGTACTGCTGAAATCTTTCCGCTTCATCGACCTGAGTCTCGAGCCCACTGATCAGCTGATTCGCAACTTCCAATTGCTCGAAGGTAGTTGCGCGTCCCTCGCGTAGCTGGACCTGCCGTTCCTCTAGACTCTTCAGACGCAAAGCGGCGAATGGAGCGATCTCGCGGCCAAGAACCAAACGTCTGATGCTCGCATTAGCAGCCATCCAGCGTAGGCGAGTCAACGCTGTATCTGCGGCTAGCGAATGTGAGGATTCACTCAATAGAACAAGCTCATGACCTCCAAATGGGTTTGCGTCTTCCGTGAAACCTTGAAGATAGATTCTTGCAGCGCCCTCATAAACCGACAGCCTCTTGCCAAAGCGTTCTGTTAAATTCCAGGTGAACTCGGACGGAAGAATGAACACAGTAGCCAACCCCGCGCATGCTTCAGCGAGAACCTTAGCATCAAGGAGTGGCTTAAAAGGATCGACCGCTCCAGAAGGTACGGTAAGGACGATAAAGGGAAGTGTTCTCTCGACATCAATCAAAGCGCCTGTGAGCTTCTCGGCATGTTCGGCGCTCTTGATAGTTAAGGGTTTTCCAACAACTTTGAACGAACCCGATACCAGGCCAGGACGTTCAATAATTTGCCGATTAAGCCTGGTACGTGTGGCTCAATTTGCAGGGTCGGCTCGGGACTGCTAACCAGTAGTCGAGCAGTAAATTTGGGCGCCTCGTTTTCAGTCGAACTTATAACTATTTCAGTAGTCCAAATCCGACCCGCTACTGTCTTATCTGGGTCTTCAACGCGTAGAGCCCAATAATCGACGCCATCAGTCTCTAAGCGGACCGCGATGCGGCTTCTTCCGCTGGAGAGTTGTTCGAATGATGCTTGTGACCATGCTTCGGCGGGAAACTTAGCTGCTGCTTTGCTTTGTGCCCACCGAAGCACCTCTGTACTGGCGACTTTTATAGCGAGAGGCGAGTCATCGCCGACGAGAAACCCGGCGACCCGCAAGACCTCACGTTCTCTTACCATCGGAGACAATACCCGCAAGGTTGAGCTGGATGTCTCAAACTTTCTCGAGTTTATTAGTCTTTTCACGGTCACACCCGGGTAGTGATCAGGAGCAGCGCCAAAGTTACTAGCTGCAGCCGCTGGTGTTGCCGCAGGACATGCAGCGGTAGCAGCTGCCGCTGCGGGTCATGATGGCTCCGCAGGTGGCGCAGCTGGGGCTGTCGCCCATCTCGTAGAGATCCTTCATGGCGTCGGCGGCGTGGTAGATGCCTCGGTCTTCGAAGGACAGGTTTTCGGTTAGGCCGCTGCGGGCCTGGAGGTCCGGGGCGATGCCCTCGCGGGGTGGGGTGCGGTCTTCGACGAGGTCGCCGAAGGGCGTGGCGGGATCAAGGGAGGAAGACGAAATACGGGGATTCCGGACTGCGTCCGGAATGACGGCTGTAGAGGGGTGCGCGTTGGGGTAGCTACCGTTGGTGATGTGGACCTGCTGCGGGGGCGTGGTTACAGTGACGTCCGTGGCCAAGGGGCTGGTGGGGTTGAGGTGGATGGTGGGCGCGGGGCCGCTGCCGATGGTGCCGACGACGGGGATGGAGTGGCTGCCGGACGAGTTGCTGGGGGTGAGGCCGGCGAAGAGGTCAAGCTGGGTGCCTGAGAGGAAGCGGATCTCCATCCAGCGGAAGATGTAATCCATGATGGATTTGGCATAGCCGATCTGCTCGTTGCCGGTCCAGCCGGAGGGCTCGAACCGGGTGTGGGCGAACTTCGAGGCCAGGACCTTCAACGGTACGCCGTGCTGGAGGGCGAGCGAGATGGCGGTGGCGAAGGAGTCCATGAGGCCGGAGACGGTGGAGCCTTCCTTGGCCATGCGGATGAAGATCTCGCCGGGGGATCCATTGGGATAGAGCCCGACGGTGATGTAGCCTTCATGGCCGCCGAGGGCGAACTTGTGGGTAACGGAAGCGCGCTCGGCGGGAAGGCGATGCCGGACGGCGCGGGGGGGAGCCTTCGAGTCGAGGGCGTCGGCGTTCTGGGTGGAGGCGGCGGTGAGCTGGGCGACCTGCTGATTGAGCTGGGCGATGGTGGCCTGGTGGGTGGTGAGAGCCTGCGAGGCGGCAGCGCGCTCGGCGGCGATGGTTTCGGCGATCTCGACCTGGGCGGCGTCGGAGCCTCCCATGTTTTCTGCCTTCTTGGCGTCTGCGTCCTTTTTCTTGTCGGCGTCGGTGGAGACGTTGAGGGGCTGGGTGCCCTTGGAGCCGTCGCGGTAGATGGCGACGGCCTTGATGCCGAGGCGCCAGGACTGCATGTAGGCCTCGGCGACCTCCTGGACGGAGCAGTCGTTGGGGAGGTTGACGGTTTTGGAGATGGCTCCGGAGAGGAAGGGCTGGGCGGCGGCCATCATCTTGATATGGCCCATGTAGTGGATGCTGCGGGTTCCCTTGGCGGGCTTGAAGCTGCAGTCGAAGCAGGCGAGGTGCTCAGGCTTGATGCCGGGGGCGCCCTCGATGGTGCCGGTGGCGTCGATGTAGCTGACGATGGCGTTCATTTCGGCGTCGGAGTAGCCGAGCTTGATGAGGGCGCTGGGGACGGTGGTGTTGACGATCTTGATCATGCCGCCGCCGACGAGCTTTTTGTACTTGACGAGGGC
>CAXTLR010000015.1:0-73615 GCA_964245195.1 uncultured Acidobacteriaceae bacterium
TGCGGTCGATGAGGTACATGTCCTGCACCGCTTTGAACACCGTGTCCTCGTCCTCCGGGGAGAGGGTGGCCCCACCGTTAGTGAGGAGCATTTTGACGAAGTTGTTCAGGAACTTGATGTTCTTATCGGTCTCCTCCAGAGCGAACGGGTTGACGCGCGGGCCGTCCAGACCGATCCGGTCGACCCTGCCGCCATACAGCTCGACCATGCTCTCGTAGCTGTTGCCGACGTCGAAGATGTAGGTGAAGCCGTTGTACTTCCGCTCCAACCCGAGCATCTGGTTGGTGTGCACGGACTTGCCGGTTCCGGTCGGACCGATGGTGAGCTGCACCCGGACACCGTTCACATAGGCGTCTTGAAAAAAGGGAGTTCCCTGCCGGGTTTCGAGGACGTTCAGATACTCGCTGTCGAGGTCTTCGGACAGTGGATGGCCGATGTTGGGGGCGAAGACTGGCGACAGCCGTGCGTGGTGATCCTCGCCCAGCCAGAGCGGGAAGACGTTGTACTTCTGATTGCAAGGAAACATCGCGTAAAACGCTGAGAGGTTCCCGATGGTCTCCTCGATCACGGTCGCCTGCGCGTCCACGAACGTCCGGTGGACGACAGGTGTGTTGTCTCTCAGTTCCTCGGCGCTCTTGGCCGAAAGCAGCAGCGTGACGGTGTACTTGCCCTGGCCCTTTTTATTCAGCTCCTTCACGACGAGGCCTAGGTCATCCACGCCTTCCGAAGCAGCTTTTGCACCTGCGCCCTGGTCGAGCTGGGCGAAGTTCTTGCCGGCCATCACCCGCTGGAAGATGCCGACTTTGAAGAAATCGATCCACTTCTCCTGGGCGCTGATCTCCTTGCGCACGGTGGAGGTCGATTGCGGCCGCCAGGTCGTGCACAGCACGCTGTCGCAGGTGAGATTGGTAATGCCGTTGTACAGGCACGGCTGCGAGGCCGCGGGCGTGGTCGTGAGCGAGAACATCTGCACATGACGCTTCCCTACCCTGAGATGATCGTCCTGCCAGGAGACGGCGCTGTTGACGATCTGCTGGTCTACGCCGAGGTCGGAGACGAGCGGCGTGTGCCCCGCCCACTCCTCCAGATTGAAGAGCTCTCGGAAGAATTTGAACACTCGTTCCTTGCCCAGCAGCTTGAGTCCCACTACGCCGCTCAGGTGCGTTTCGAGGATGGTTGCCGCCTTCCGGAGCTGACTGATCAAGCGCTCGTTCTCGTTGGCCTGGTCCCTCGGCTTGGCCGCGAACGGGTTCGATAGTTGGGGCTCGAAGGTGAGGCACCAGTGGAGGTCGATGCGTCGAAAGTTGGCCGTCTTCTTGAGGAAGTCGAGGCGGTGATCGACGAAAGATTGGGTGACGGGATCGGTGTATTTGACCTGCCGGGGGATGTCGAACCCGGACGTGACGCGCATGTATTGGTAAAGCGACGAGTCGTCGGGCAGGCCGCGCAGGCCCATCTCGATGGCTCGCACCCTGGCTTCCAACTCAGGGTCGGTGAGACCTTCTTCGTCCACACCGGCAAGCTCGAAGAGGCATCCGTAACCGCGTGTTTTGGTCGCAAACATCGTGGGACTGACGAAGCGGGCGATGGGGATGATGCTGTTCGCGGCCCCGGCATCGGTGAACCACTGATTAGCGTTTGCGCGGGTCATAGTAGCTCTTCTGGAACCAGCTGAGGCCCCACAGTTGGAACATCTTGGGGTGTTTGCGAACGATCACCCAGCACAGGCCTGTGACCGAAAGGAAGATCAGGATGGATAGGAAAAAGTACCGAAGCAGGAGAGCCAGCAGCGACGTGATCACGATGCCCATCCAGATTGGCAAGCTCAACCCGAGCTTGGTCCGAGGTTTGTTGAGGGCTTGATTGATCGCCAATGGCTCTCCACGCCTGGTCATTTGCATGGTTTATGCGAGCGCCTTTACGGCGTGCGTGACGACCATCGAAACGCTCTGGCCAGTAAGCGAGCTGACCCACTGCGGCGCAAATCCGATCACGATGCCGGCGAGCAAACCGCCGCCGATTGCCATGAAGCCGCCTGCGATATTCCGGCCCATGAACTGAAACACGCCGAAGACAATGCCGATGCAAACAGCAATGGCCCCGCCGAGCTCGCAAGTCTTTTGAACACCGCTCATCGCGGTGGTGACACCGCTCAGATCGACGGTGCCTTGTGCGTGAGCGGCGCCGCTAATAGCCAGAACAATAAGAAGAGGTGGAAGAGTGCGTCCTACCATTGCACGCGCAACGGCAAATGCATCCTGCTTGGCCTTCCAACGATGACGAAACCTGCTATCAAGCAAATTGTTCAAGTGATTCTCCTTTGGTAGAGGGTGAAGTGAGAGAACGGTAACGCGCATACAGCGAATCGTTTGTTGACGGTCAGATACGCTGGACAAAGTAGTACAAAACTGTGACGCCATTGTCAAGTACATAACACTATTGTGGCGTTGCGGGAGTATGGCGTTATTGCTTTGGTGCGTGACCTTCCAGTGACGTTACTCTCCGGTAACGTAGCGTTCTTGCCTTACGACGCCCTATAAAAAGGATTGAGGCGTGGCTCACATGTAGCCAACGATCCGACTGAAGCTGCTTGGTACTTCCTAGACTTGGACTAGGCTCGTCCATGGGACATGGTTCAGTAACGAGCCGCCACATGGCGATGACGCATCAATCGAGGCAAGCATCATGACTGAAGAGGGCGCGGACCTGGAGTACGAGGCGTTCCAGAAAGCGCTAGGCCGACGCATCAAGGAGTTTCGTAAAGAACGGAAGTTGTCGCTCCGTGACATGGTAGTAAAGCACGGCTACCACGACTCTCAGTGGCGTCGATTCGAGCGTGGTGGTGCGGCAAACGTTCAATCCCTGTTAAGGATCGCGAAAGCGCTGGGAACTTCCCTCTCGATTCTGCTCGATGGTTTGGGGGAGTACTCAGAAGAGGCTCTTGATCAGATAAAAGCAAGGGAAACGCAAGAAAAGGTCGCGCCTGGCGACCCTATCGAGTAGTACATCGCCCGACCGTTTGAAATCTCAATCTAATCGAGTTGAAGATTCCTGCCATTACGATTTGGCGAGAGCTACGCTTGGGCAGCGCTACTAGCGCCACGGAGCTTCCACCATGCGTAAAGCGATCAGCGTTACCGGCCTTTTCTTCATCCTCACTACGTCCACGATTCGAGCAGAACAGACTGGGTGCAACCCTCACCCTCAGGTCAAAGCAATAGTGCCACCGACCACTCTCCAGTTGATTGCGTACACTGTCTTGTATTGCCTGTCCTTGTAGTTCGGAAAGAGCGCTAAGGTCGTCAAATGACCCTCACGACGTTTGACAACACATTATGGGCGGCGAGCCTGATAGGCAACGTCGCCCTTGTGTTTGTCTTGTTCTTTCGCGGGGGCCGCCGTGAATTCCCGACTTTCACGTTCTTTATAGGGTTCGGGGCAGCGAGGACAGTGCTTCTGTTCTTTGTTCTTCGATACGGAACAAGACACGGCTATTTTCTCGCCTATTGGATCACCGGGTGCGTCGATTACGTTATGCAGATTGCGCTGATCTTCGAGATTGCAAGGGACGCGCTACGTCCGACAGGGACGTGGGTGCGTGATGCCCGCATTGCTTTTCTCGCTTGGGGTGTCTCGGGATTAATCGGCGCTGCCGTCATTGCGACTCAAATAGGAGCCCCGCAATCGAAAGGCCTTAACCTTTGGGATGTGCGGGTTACAGTGTTTACGTCACTGTTGACGTGTGTTTTGTTCATCGCTATGTCCGCTGCCGCAAATCGACTCGGCCTCCAACAACGCAACCATGTTGTCGCGATCGGTCAAGGAATCGCAATCTGGGCGTTCATATCCTTGATGGAGGAGCTCGGCCACGTGATTCTCGGGTGGAACCGCGATTTCGTGATCCTGGTACACGCCCGCATGCTCATCTATCTGCTGGTCCTTGTGTACTGGATCGCTGCGTTCTGGCGGTCCAGGGAGATCCGCGCACCCCTGTCGCCTGAGATGACGGCTTATCTAGTTGCGCTACACCGAAGAGTCCAATACGATCTGGGGAGCGGTGACGGGCGTAACCAATGAGCTTCTGTTTCTTGTTCTCTTTTGCCATAGGTCTAATCGGGTTTGCCCTTCTCCGAACACGGAAGAAGGCGTCCGAGCTCTCCCGTCTTAGCTGGGATGCTCTTCTTGCAAGAGTGGAACCGGTCTCGAGTCAAGGGATTGCGCTGGTTGCTCTCGATTACCTCCAGCCGACCGAAGGTCAACTCCAAATTGCCACCACAGAGCTTTGGACACTCATCGGTGAAGACGAAGGTTTGCGTCGCATGTATGCGAATGCGCAGATACTGATCGCGCTGGCCGGCTATGCACAGCGGTGGAATCCTGACGAGAGCATCATCGTTGCGGAACGTATGCGACGAGATGGCATCACGTTGCGTCGAGCGGCGCTCAAATTATCAGTGGGTACGCTGAGCGCCCGTGGCAATGTGTTGGGTCCTTTCAATGTTCAGGAAGCGGCGACTGCATACTACTTGATGAGAGAGCGACTTCTCGCGCTTTACAGGAGCAGTCACACTGCCAGACATTCGCAATTAGCTGCTGTAGTTTAGTGCGATGCGGACCTTCCGCGTACAGACTTCTACTCGTTACTTTGCAGGAACGGGTTTCCTTTTCGGTGACTTTCAGTTCCGGAATCTTCTGGGTACGTCTAGCGACGTCGAACGTCTGTTCTGGCTGAGCATTTGCGGAACCGATTGCGCTGCCATGACCTACCACTACTTCCCTACCCTTCGAAACGTCTTGGCGGTGCCTTTCCGCTCGATTCTGAGGCTTCGTCAACAGGGTTCAAGCGCTACATTTGTTGTCTTAGCTTTCTAAGCAGGTTTTTCTTTTCCTTTTTGCGTTGTTGTCGCGTCGGTCTGCACATCTTCCACAGACATAAACACTTGCGTGTCTTATGTGTTCTCTAGTTGCTCTTGAATCTCTTGCTTCCTATTAAGGCGTACGCGGAAGGTCCTGTTGAAATACGCGGAAGGTCCGCCAAGTGTACGCGGAAGGCCGACGTCCTGTACGTGGAGGGTCCGCTTCTGCGTACGCGGAAGATCTCCGGTTTTCTCAGGCTTCCACCGCTTTTTGTGGATAACTAACGAGATCGGCGTGAAAGGCGCCGTACGCGGAGGGTCCGTCGTCGAGAATCGCACGATTCGAAGCTCCAGAAGGTCATTGTGAGCTTGATCTCAGTCGACATAAGCGTACGCGGAGGGTCCATATACCAGCTTCTGAACAGATTCCTAGAGTTCCACGTTCCCGGTACGCGGAAGGTCCGTCCTGGACATTCGCTTCACCTTCCCCGGTGTACGCAGAAGGTCCACTCACTCAGCTGGTGGTGGTGGAGTTTAAGCGCCGAATCCGATTCTTCGTGGGGTCGTCAGGCAGGAGTGGCTGTACCGCTCTGTCAACCCAAACACCCTCTTTGACTACGTCGATTCTGATCTCCGGCCAGAGAATTCGAAGCTGCTGAATGGCCTTTTTAACGTTCTGTTTGAAGCGACGAGGATTGCTGTCGTCCTGAGGAAACTGCTCTCTTAAGCCAGCCCAAGGGATGACGGTTTCGCTCTGAGCGCAGTAGCAGCGGTAAACGAAGAATGTGAGTAGATCCTGAAGCTGAGGCCCGCCCTTTTGCCCCTGCAGCTGCATCCATAAGCGCCTTGGGATTGCCACGTGATGCTTCTTAATGTCCTGAAAGAAACGTTCCTCGAGTTGAATCCCGAAAGGATTTTCAAGCCCTGGGATGGCTCTTTGCCCCCCGTTCTCGGCCTTGAGCTGGACGGTCAAGTTGTTCGGGAGATTCGATGAAGCGATCATTGGGAGCATTACAGTCTGGGTAGCACCGCTGGACCTTCGTTCGATGCCGATGACGAGGCCAGTCAGTCGGCTAAGGCGAGCTGCAAGCTCTTTCACCCGGTCTCCGTTTCGACTCTTCCCTGTTTCACGAAGATAGTCACTGGCGCTCTTAATGGTTACGAATGCCGTGTCAGAGTTGATCGCTTTATCAAAGAGCCAGGCCATCAAATGCCTGTCGTTTCCGTATGCCATCCCAATGCCCGTGATGCCGGCCGTGAAAGTCACCCGCAATGTGGAGCCATCGCTCAACCGCGCTGAACGGACAACTTGGCGCTCCTCAGTTGGCCGGTATGGGAGGGTACATAGAATGAGAGCTTGCGCCATCTTGATTACCTCATCCCCGAGGGCACCGGTGTCACGATCATCACGCAGAGACACAACCCGTTCGATACTGCTGTCGGTTGCTGATTTCCGTTCTTGCGCATAATCCCGCATCTTCTTTCCTGCGAGGATCTCACTCATGTTGCTTGCTCCCCATGAAGGTAGAATCTGCGCTCAATGCGTTCGAAGAGGCCTCACCTCAGGTCATGTACTCCGGCAAACGATGCAGGCTAAAGATCGTTTGTTAGAGACATTAGCCGTTCGAATCCGTCTGCAACTGTGTAGCCGTTCCGTTCACAGAACGCGGAGAACCTGTTCCAATCGGCTACCCTGATCCGGAGCGTCATGGGTTCTGGACGGTCTCGACCAGCAACTCGTCCACTCTTTAACGGCTTTCTGGTGATCGGACGGTTGTCGACATCGAACCCTTGATCTTTCGCCACTCGATTTAGCTGCGACGCAGATGGGACCGGCACTTCGAGGTTTGGTGCTTTGGGAGCAAAAACGTCGAGGTCCCCGCCAGCTAGATTCTCGAATGAGTTTATGATTTTCATGCAACGGCTCCCAGCTGCTTCCGGAGGAGTTGAACCATCTCTGCTGTCAGATCGACCGCATTCTGTAGGGCAGCTTCGAGCCCGTTTGTATCCTTCGCGTTCAGCTCGCTTAGGGCACTCTTGTAAGCGAACACATGGGAAAAGGCGGTGCGCTCGTTCAAGCTCGAGGAGAACCGCGGTATACCTGCGGTTTCGATATTCAGGCGGATCTCCCGCTCTTCCCTTGTCACGATGATGGGACTCGTGCGTATGAAGACGATAGCGTGCGGTATAGTTCTTTTGAACAGGCGTTCCTGTGTGCGGAGCAGGCCGATAGCCCTCGTGGCTACTTCTGCGTCAGCTGTCTTCGCCTGCATCGGAATGAGGACAAGGTCTGCCCTAGACATAGCGGCCACCATCTCTTGGTTTGCCGTTCCCTGCACATCGATGAAGACGAACTGGAACTGGGTCTGCAATCGATCGATCAATGTGGTGAGGTCCTCATTCTGAGATGGAGAGACTACGATCTCTCTAAAGGCGCTGCTTCCCTTTCCCCACCTGGCAAGGGTTTGTTGCGGATCAGCGTCTATGATCCGAACCGTCGCTCCTTGGGCAGCGAGAGTCGTTCCTAGCACGATGCAGGTCGTCGACTTGCCGCTGCCTCCCTTTGGATTTGCTGCAACTATGACCGGCATTTCACCTCTCATCCCTCAGGCGTAATGTATTACAACCCGTCATACGTACTGCGTTGCAAACTGCAATGCGAACCATAGTGCGCAACACACTACGATCCATTTTTCTAAGACCGGTCTTCTGCATCGGCAGGCACCTCTCGCATCAACTCTGAACCGAGACTTGTCACTCCCGAACAAACAGCCATGTATTTCGAAATATATTACGCAACGCCTTACATCTTCCCTTGACCACCGTCACGCCGATCAAGACAGCGAGCCAAGAACGGCGCGGAGTTCGCAAGAATACCTGAAGGCAGGGTCCGCGTCTTTGGGGAGGCTTTACGGCCGTGAGGAAGAGATGGCGGCCAACGCCGGTGTTTCCACAGACGTTCATTGCCGATGTCAATTGCTATTCTCTCGGACACTGGCAGCAGCACATTGCCTGTATGCTCAAACAGTTACAGGAGCCTCGAAGTTCCCTGATCGGAGGGTCGGATGAATGTTTCCGGCATGTTGGACGACTTGAATCGTGAGATTGCGCGCTTGACGCACATCCGGGATCTGCTGGGCGAAACCACCGCGTCAGTGAAGCCTGGCCCCGGTCGCCCCAAGGGTCCTGGCAAGAAAGATGTCGCTCGCTCGAGCGAAGCCGCGCCGACGCGGAGAACGCTGAGTGCTGAAGCTCGAGAAAAGATCGCGGCGGCGCAGCGGAAACGTTGGGCAGCAGGGAAGAAAGCCGGCAGATCGGCTCTTACCACCGCCAAGTCTCCACTCGCCAAAGCACCTGCAGCGAAGAAGTCCGCGAAAAAAGCGGTTCCGTCGAAGAAGGCACCACCCGACCGGGTTGAGCGCGCCTTCTCTCAGAAGCAGGCTGCCAAGACCTCTCCTCCAGCACCGGCAGTGCCACCAGCGGCAACTGCCGAATAAGCTCCCGGTCACGGAACACTGTCGAGCGCGTTACCCGCCGCCTCCATAGCCTCAAGTTCCTGAAACATCCCCCTTACCCCATCTTTCTCCCCATTCCCGACCCTCGGCTTTTCCGGTTCATACGCCAGGACGAAGGCTTCCGGATCCTCATCGAGGATCCGGGCCAGGATCAGGAGGCTCCGGGCGAGCTCTTCGACCGAGCGGAAGCTGACTTCGAGCCGGCCGCGGCCGAGGCTCATGCCCTCGGGCAGGGAACTGACGCTGACGAGCGGCTGGTCGGCGCGAATCAGCCAACGGATCTTTCGCCGCGAGGACCTGGTGCGCTCGGCCCGGACCTGCTCGATGTACCCCGAAACATCCTCGGCCTCCTGCGCCCCATCGAGGAACCGGACCAGCGCCTCACGCTCAACCAGCCGCGACGTCCCGACCGTCAGGACCGGGAAGAGCTCGATCAGCTTCTGGGCTGATCGGGGCTGGACCTCGAACAGCCCTTCAAGGTCTCGCCGGTCGTAGTGAGACCGCACGGAGTTGGCGACCGCACGGCGGATCTCATGGAGGCGGGGAAGCCAGGTAATGGGCCGCGGCATAAGCAGATCCTCCTGATGGCAGAAAGCCGTCCTGGAGCGAGTTTAGGCATGTTTTCGAGAGAGGGGAATAGCTGCGCGATCGCGCAGTAATTCTTAGTGGACCTGTTCTCATTTACCCACGACAATGCCGATTGCCGGAGGTAAAGTAGGACGGTGAGCAAAACAGCAGAAATCCAGGAACAGAACCACCAAACAGAGAACCAGACCCCAGAAGGGCAGGGAAGCCGGCCCGAGATCCTCGCGCCGGCCTCGGGAGAGATGCCAGGCGACCTGACTCCGGCCCAGGCCGAGCTCCGCCGCATGGTTCTGGACTCGGTCCCGGCCCGTACCTCGAAGCTGGCCTACGGCCATGCCATCGACCTCCTGTTCCGCATCGCCCGCGGCCGGCCGCTCACCCGGGCAGTGGTGATGGAGTTCCGGGCTTCGCTCGAGGGTTTGGCGCCGTCGACAGCGAACGTGCGGATGTCGGCCGTCCGCAAGCTGGTCGGGGAAGCTCGCAAGAATGGATACCTGGGACCAGAGGAGGCCGCCACCCTGACCGATATGCCCAACCTCCGGGGGAGCGGCACCCGGCTGGGGAACTGGCTTACGAAAGAGCAGGCGAGGGAACTGCTTGCCGTGCCCGATCGCTCGACCCTCAAGGGCAAGCGCGACTACGCCATCCTGGCGGTGCTGCTCGGCTGCGGTCTGCGCCGTGCCGAGCTCGCCTCGCTCGACGTCGAGATCCTCCAGCTACGCGAAAGCCGGTGGGTGCTCCTCGACCTCCGCGGCAAGGGTGGCCGTGTCCGCACCGTCGCCGTCCCGCTGTGGGTCAAGCACGGCATCAACGCCTGGATGACGGCGGCCGGGATCGAGGAAGGCAGGCTCTTCCGCTCGGTGCGCAAAGGTGGGAAGAAGATCGGCGAGGTGCTGAGCGACTGGGCTGTCTGGGCGGTGGTCGAGCAGGCGGCCGGTGAGATCGGCATCGAGCGCTTCGGGGCCCATGACCTCCGCCGTACCTGCGCCAAGCTGTGCCGGAAAGCCGGCGGGGACCTCGAGCAGATCAAATTCCTGCTCGGGCACCCCTCCATCCAGACCACAGAACGGTACCTCGGGTCGGAACAGGACATCGCCGTCGCCGTCAACGACGCGATTGGACTGTGATTTCCCTAGGAAACTTTCGTTCACACTTTTTTATTGACACATCCCCGTAGGAGTATGCGAAGGTACTCGCGACTGAGAACAGCCTGCTGAGCTGGTATTTGCGTTTCAGAACTCCTGACGCACTTGGACCTTCCAGGTCCGCAACGAATTCGCCTCTGTTTTGAGGCCGCCGAGTCTCCCCTGTAGATTGCCGCTCTTCCATGCGCCTCGCCTGAGGCCGAATTTGTCTGCGCTGTTGAAGGAGAACCTATGCCTTTGTCTATGTGTTACGCGGCTCTTCAACGAGCTTTGCTGACCTTATCCGGTCCCATACTGTCAGGCCCCCGGCGGTGCCCTTCACTTTTCTACGAGGCAACACAGAAGAAGATCAGCAGGAACGCCTGTCTCTTGCTTGTCTATGTCGGCGCGCTAGCACTTCAGTCTGCGACTGCCCAGACCACAGCCACTCCGAAAGCCTTGGCGGCATTCGAGCAGCAGGCTAGATCCACCGTTGGCAACCAGGTCACGCATAGCGGAGACTGGCTGCAAGGACAATGCGGAACGGTTCTCCCAAATGGACGCACTGTAGGCAGCTACGTGAATCAGCTTAGCAACAGCATCAATCAGGCTGCTGCCAATCCATTCTCCACACCGTATGGTCCCGTTGTGACCGATCCCACCACTGTTGCTCGTCAAACGTATTCAGGTACAAATTTCAGAGGGATGTTTGGTCAGGGGGTTGGCTATTCACAGATGGCGTTTCTGGGCGACGCGGGTAATTTCGCCTATGCCGCCGTTTCTGCAAACATCGGTATTCCGTATCAAGCAACAGCAATGGCTGCTGGCGCGTATTCGTACTTGTACCACCCAGCTGGTGATCAGACCGGTCAATACGGCATGGATCCAAGTGCGAGCGTGCAGGTTCCAGCCGGGTATGGAGCGTCATGCAAAGGCTACTAACTGTCATCCTGTGCTTTTCAGTGACCATTCTGCAGGGGTGCAGGCACGTTACCGAGAGTTCTATCTCGACGATTAGAAGCGGAAATTATCAACTCCTCATGCGTTCTCAGGAGTTTAATCACTCAGGCATTCGCAACGTTGATGTCTGTGTCGCGGAAGGAGCCGACAATGTCTTTCCGAGCGATAAGCGTCAATGCTTCTTGCATGGGTTCGACTTCTCTGGCCTATCCGCACGCTGGACAGGCCAGAGAAATATCGAGCTATCGTTCGATTGTGGGAGGGTAGACCAGTTTAGAAACTCTGCTTTCATATACGGGCATGGCCCGGCTCCGGAGGAGTTCTATGTGACCTTGCAGGATTCATGTAAACCTGGGACCAACTGATCTCTGCTGATTCGTCATGAACGCCTGCCCCAAGTACACCGCAACAGTCAAAGCCTGCTTTTCTGAAGGCAATGATAAGCAATTTTCTATATGCACTTCTCTTAGCGGCGCGACGGTCCCGTTCACTTCGGGAGGTGGTGGAGTTCTGGGTGGTAACATTGAAACATTCGGCGCAACTAACAATTACACGTACACAGGGGGTGGTGTAGGTGTTGCTTCTCACATTCGGTGTCGTACCGTTTTCACGCTACTTGACGTAAATCTCTCACGCTCTTTGTCGTCGTTCGATGCATGGCGCTCTAAACGCAGGACTTCTGGTTCGGTTCTAAAGCTGTGAAGCTACCGGATAGCTGCGGAATGCGACAAAGAGCGTGAGAAAACAACGACATTTATTGTGAGAGACGACAGCAGAAACCAGGAACAGAACCACCAAACAGAGAACCAGACGCCAGAAGGGGAGGGAAGCCGCCCCGAGATCTCGTCCCTGGCTCAGGGGAGACCCCAGCAGGACTCACCCAGGCCCGGCAGGAGCTCCGGCGGATGGTCCTGGACTCGGTCCCAGCCCGGACCTCGAAGCTGGCCTACGGCAACGCCATCGACCTCCTGTTCCGCATCGCCTGCGGTCGGCCGAAGTACCTCTTCTAGCGGAGTGCACAATAGCCGTGGCTGTCCGGCGGCTTGCCGAGCTGACAGAGATGCTTGATCGTGAGGGAGCGAGCACAACATTGGGAGTGCCGCCGAGGTGAAGACGGAACGCGGTCATATGCTGGAAGACCTTCAGCTTTGCGCAAACGACTGAGTCCGCGTGTACCATCCACTCCATTGTCGTCGAGGTGAAAGATGCAGTGGATCTCCCTGATGTGTCGGGTAGCTGATCTCCCGTGGTTCACACTCGTGCGCAAGCATGTGCGGGTACGGCTTGTCCTGGGTCTTTACTTCGCGAGTGTCGTCTTGGGTGCGCTGCCCAGACTCGCCGCGCAGACGCGAGAGTTACATGTTACGCAGCAGTATCTGAATGTCCCTATCGGCCGGCAAGCCAAGTCGCGGATCTTCACGATCTCCGCACACGGCGCAGCAAAACGCGCATTTCCGTTGCAGCTGGCCGAGGGAAAAGTAAATTATTGGGTGTATCTGGATATCACGAACGATGTACCGCCGGCCGCCGTCGATAAAGAGCTCAGCCACTCCCTTGTCGATCAGCACCTCCACCGAGCCCTGGCGGCCGTTGTAGAAAATCGGCCGTTCACGTTCAACCGTATTGACGTTTATGAGTTGAAGTCGATGTGGGGAGATAAAGTGTGACCGACACTCCGAGCGAACCCCGGCCGATCAATAAACACCTTGTCGGGATCGCGGTTATCGCGTCCGCGGGCGGACTGCTCTTCGGCTTCGATACAGCGGTCATTGCGGGTACCACAACAGCCCTAACCGGGGTGTATCACCTTACAGCTTTCACGCTCGGCATCACTGTCTCCAGCGCGCTCTGGGGAACAGTGGTTGGCGCTGCCGGTGCTGGCGCGCTGAGCGACCGCTTCGGCCGCCGCACCTGTCTGCGACTGGTGGGACTCCTGTACGTCTTGTCGGCGCTCGGTTGTGCGTTCTCGTGGAACTGGTCCGCTTTGCTCGTCTTTCGAACCCTTAGCGGCTTAGCCGTCGGCGCTTCCTCCGTCATCGGTCCGACGTATATCGCGGAGATCTCGCCACCGAAGTTGCGGGGCAGACTGGTCGGCGCCTTTCAGTTCAATGTCGTCTTCGGTATCGTGCTGGCCTACATGTCGAACTATGTCGTGGGCCGCATCGCGTATGGGCCGCATGATTGGCGATGGAAGCTCGGCGTGGCGGCACTTCCGGCACTATGCTTCCTCGTGTCGCTCTTAAGCATTCCAGAAAGCCCGCGCTGGCTGGTGGCACAAGGCCGTGGCAAGGCTGCTCTTGAAGTTCTCCGTCGTAACGGGGATGTAGACCCGGAGCGCGAACTGGGAGAGATCGCCAGATCGCTTAAGCAGGAGCACGGATCCTCGGCGGATCGCGTTTTTCAGCGCCGATATCGCTTTCCGCTCTTTCTGGCGATTTCCATCGGCATGTTCAATCAACTCTCCGGCATTAATGCGATCCTCTACTACCTGAATAGCATCTTTGAGCGAGCCGGGTTCACTCAGGTTTCCAGCGACGAGCAAGCCATTCTGATCGGCTTTGTGAATCTGGCTGCAGTCAGTGCGGCGATGATGATCATCGACAAGGTAGGCAGGCGTCCCCTGCTTTTGATCGGTTCGGTCGGAACGACGGTGTGCCTAGCCGGGGTCGGTGTGAGCTTCCAGCTCCATCGCGGTCACGGCGCCTTACTTTGGTTGCTGATGGGGTTTATCGGCTTCTTTTCTTTCTCGCAAGGCGCTGTGATCTGGGTCTATATCAGCGAGATTTTTCCCAACCGCGTCCGCGCCAAAGGCCAGAGTATTGGCAGCTTTTCGCATTGGTTTATGAACGCCGTCGTATCTTTGTTGTTTCCCGTCATCGCGACCCGATGGGGCTCCGCCGCTCCGTTCTACTTCTTCGCCTCGATGACCACACTGCAGTTCTTTGTGGTTTCGAGGATGTATCCGGAGACGCGGGGCGTCAGCCTGGAAGACATGGAGGCCGAACTCCATCTGCCAACAGAGGTACCTGCCTCCTAGAGCCGGAACCGGGTCATGCTGTGCGCCAAGCCTCACCCCCGGGGGTCCATGGCGCCCTACCGATCAATCGGCGGTGCGGGCGGAAGCAAGACTCGCAGGTAAGTCAGCGAGACCTCCACATGAGCGGCGCTTCACGATTTCACATGCTAGGGATATTGTCCGAGGCGCCATGGATGGTTGTAGCGTGTCACATTATCTGGCATGCTCTTGAGATAAATATGTGGCACATTGGAGAATCGGGGTGAACGTATGTGGGCAGGCCCATTCCCGGAACGGCAGGATTCTCCGCTTCTCGGAAGAAAACGGGGCAGGCCAAGGATCAACAGTGTGCCAGATATTCCGAACCGAAGTGTGCCACATAATTAGCAAAACGACATCAGCCGAAACCAGGGATCTGCCCGAAGAAGGGCGGGAAAGCGGCGCCCGGATCCTGGTTCCGGGCGTGGCGGAGGGGTTGGAGCCGCCTGACCCCGGCCCAGGGGGGAGCTTCGCCGCATGGTTCTGGGCTCGGTCGCGGCCCGCACCTCGAAGCTGGCCTACGGACATGCCATCGACCTCCTCTTCCGCGTCGCCCGCGGGCGACCGCTCACCCGGGCGGTGCTGATGGAGTTCCGGGCCGCGATGGAAGGCCCGGCGCCATCGACCGCGAACGTGCGGCTGTCGGCGGTGCGCCAACTGGTCGGGGAAGCCCGCCACAACAGATACCTGGGGGCCGAGGAAGCGGCTACCCTGACTGATGTCCCCAACCTCCGGGGAAGCGGGACCCGGCTGGGAAACTGGCTGACCCGCGAGCAGACGCGCGAGCTCTTGGCCGTGCCCGATCGATCGACCCTCAAGGGCAAGCGCGACTACTCCATCCTGGCGGTGCTGCTCGGCTGCGGCCTGCGTCGGGCCGAGCTCGCCTCGCTCGACGTCGAGATCCTGCAGCTACGCGAAAGCCGGTGGGTGCTCCTCGACCCCCGCGGCAAGGGTGGCCGCGTTCGCACCGTCGCTGTCCTGTTGTGGGTCAAGCACGGGATCAACGCCTGGATGACGGCGGCCGGGATCGAGGAAGGCAGGCTCTTCCAATCGCTGCGCAAGGGCGGCAGGAAAGTGGGCGAGACGCTGAGTGACTGGGCTGTCTGAGCGGTGGTCGAGCAGGCAGCCGGCGAGATCGGCATCGAGCGCTTCGGGGCGCATGATCTCCGGCGCACCTGCGCCAAGCTCTGCCGCAAGGCCGGCGGCCGCCCTCTCGTCGGATTGTCGCTGCCGTTCATGCGTGCTTATCGCTTACTTCTGGGGGAGCGTCGACTTGGGTCGATGTAGAGCCTTTTCAAGTGCATTCGTTGGAGATGAGGTGTGATCGGTAGCCGTGATCAACTCGCAGCAAGGACCACCATTTATATGCGCTAATTTCGAAGTGGAGTGTCACATCGATTGGCCGAGCGGCACTGCCACAGCTTAGTTTGACGTAGGTGGCTCGATATGGTCGACGATCAGCATCTGCATTGGAGCCTTTCCGCGCTCCAGCTCGAGCCCGAGTTGATGAACGAAGGCGGCCTCGGGTTGCGGGTACGAGTCGTCGTTTGGCGTCCCCGAAGGAGACATCAAGGGTGCCCACCATTGCAGGCTGAAGTCCCACAATCCGGGAAGATTGGTGCGATCAACGATCGGCGCCTGCATGTACTCGACGAATATCCGCGCGAGTTCTTCCGTGGTCTGGCCGCGGGCGTCGATGCGACATCCCGGACGGCCGCAGTGCCAGGTGATCGAGGGAGAGGCAGGGTCGTCGCGGCGCTCGGGTTCACCGGGCGGAAGTGGCTTGACAGCCGAGGGACGCAGTCTTGGCTGTTTGTCAGCTACGAGCAGGTAGCTCGGCACCTCCCTCGTGACGAAGTGGTATCGCAGGTGGAAGCGCGCGACGAGGATCTCCTGCAGCATCTGCCTCTTTGCCTGGCGGCCCTGTTCGTCGGTCATTGCCTTCAAGGCGGCGTCAGTATCTTCGCCGGATCTGGCTTGGACGGTATAGATGGCCCACGGCAGGCCGGCGAGGCCCTCTACCTGGAACGAGCTCAGGTCGAAAGCCTCCCGGATGAGGTCGAGCCGGCTGAGGTTCATGATTCTAAGGTACGAGTTGTGAGGATCCGAGTCGTCACGCATGCTGTAGCTTCCATCAGGGTTGGGCTTCGACTCGCGAACGCTGACGACCTCGAAGTGCAGGGAAGAGCTGACGGGCGGTTGCGCGTGGCTTGTGTCGCAGGCGGCGAGGATAAAAAGAAACAGTAGGAGAGAGAAGCATTTTGGCGTGGTATGGCTCGGCAAAGCGTTTACTCCCCTTGGACGAAGAGGCTTCATCATCGTTCGCTTCCTCGCGCCAAGCGGTATCAACACAAGTGGGTCGATCTGGCGTTGAAGCGTTGCGCCTTAATTGTCCGAAGGAGTCTCTGCATGGTCGATTACTATGACTTCCATCGGAGCCGTGGTGGACACCAGGAAAAGACCGAGTTGCTCCTGCAGTGCCTTTGGTAGAGGAGGCCAGGCCGCATCGTCGGTCGTGTTTGCCTCACTCGGCGCGTCCGGGCTCCAATGCAAGATAAAGTGGAACCGTTCCTTCAAACCTGTTCGGTCCACGACCATACGGCCCAAGGTACCTTGCAAGATCGTTGCAATCCCGGCGCATTGAAAGTCGAAGGCTTCCAGGTGTCCCGGCCGGCTCACCCGGATCAGACCTTCGTATTCCGCTATCCCTTCCGGCAAAGCCTCTTTCGCTGGTTGCGCTAAGATTCCGCGCGACCCGACCTCGAGTGCAAACGCGGGCACCTGCTTCGGCTCGCGGTGAACAACAAGCTTGAATCGTTCCTTCAACAAGCGCTGCAGCATCAACCGCCGCTCCGGCAAGGTCAGTTCCCGGTAGCGGGGCAAATCGTCGGTATCCAATTTTCCTGCAACGTCAAATGTTTGCTTACCCATCCAAGACGGGCCACCTGCAACACTTCCTGGCAGATAAGCCGCATAGGCTTCCACGACGAGTTGCTGGAGTGACACACCTCGGCCTACCAATCCGTTTTCGGTGAAGTACAGACTCCATCCCGGGCTGCGACTTGGCTTGATAGTGGTCACAGCGAAGCTTGGGGACGCTCCCGCAGACTGCGTATAAGACGCAACAGGACCGAGGAGTAGACAGAGCACCACCGAGCCCGACAAGCGAATCCAGTTTCCTCGGCCCACATGCCGCATGCTTTTCTCCTTAGGTTTGCGTGCAGGACTAAGTATTCCCTTAGTGCGAGCTACACTATCGAGTCAGCAGAAGTGATCCTCGCCAGAAGGTAACCCTCTGACCCGCTGCGTCTAGAACATTGACTTGCGCCTGGTATTCGCCGGCAGCAAGACTTCCAAGTTTCAGGGTGAAGCTGAGGGGAGTGGACCCTAACCGGCTCGTGGCGATCGGAAGGACCGCGATGGCTGGCGATTGGTAGGCGAGTCCCTGCTCGCGATACAACGTTACGTAAGCGACCAGGGTCGGCGACCGCGGCGGTAGTGGCGGAGCAAGGGTATTGGTCGCGTAGGCCTGCAAGTAGATGTACAGGTCGCGGTCGGTTGAGAAAACGCGGGTGACGCTGGGGATGAGCTTGCGACCGTCACTGACAAGAGGGTTGACCGCATCGTTGCGCGCCTGCTCTTTCGCTTTTGAGGCGTTGTAGAGTGCGTCTTTGAGGTCGACGCGCTGCGCACTGAGGACGACGGAACTGATCGGGATGCGCTTCCGTTCCTTATTCAGGTTGGGGATGATGAGGGCAGTTTGATAGGTGCCGATGCGACCGGTCTCGTCGTCTCGCGCGAGGAACTTGACGGTGTAACGGCCCGGCAGAAGGGTAAAGCCGGCATCGTACTCGACGGGACGGCGCGAGAGATCGGCGGCAGTGGCGTCGGAGAGCTTGATATTAACGTTATCGCGGACGTTCGAGACGGTCTGGCCGCTGGCGTCATCCATGATTTCGCAAACGAAGTCGAGCAGGGTGTGCTCGGCGCCGAGCCGCTTTGCGAGCGTCAGTTCATGGCCAGGAATCTTAACGGTCAGAGGAACGTAGTACTCGGCGCGATTGAGTTGGAAATAGTTAAGCTCAAGCGCGATGGTGAGGTCGGTGATGGGATCGCCGAGAGCGAGGGCATCTTCGAGTTGGCGCTCCTTGTCGGTTGCGTTGAATTTGCCGAACTCTTTTTCTGCGTAGTACCCCTTGCGGTAATCGAGCCTGGCGTTGACGTCGCCCAGGGTGATGCTGACTTTACGGAATTGTCCATTCTTAGCGGTGTTGGTGGTGTAGTAGCCGAGCAAGTAGTAATCCGTGATGGCGTGCTGTGCGTTGACGATACCGCGGGTGAGGTCATTGTTGTCAAAGAGCGCCTTGCCGCCCGTGTCTCCGGCCAGAGCGTAAAGCGTGTCCTGCGATTGCTGAAAGCGGTCTGTGGTCGCCTGCGCGGCCGTGCCATTGTAAAGGTCGGCGTTGCCGGCAGAGCCCTGTGTCGCGTCACCGAGCGGCGCCTCTGCTACGAGGCCGCGCGCGTCGATCGGCCAAAAGGAGACGCCCGCGCGGACGGCAGCATCGACGGTGGCGTGGAGTTGCGCCTGGTTGTCATTGCCATTGAGGCGTAAGCCGCTGGCGAAGTAGAGAAGTGCCTTCTTTTCGCTGGTATTTCCCAGCAGGCGTGCCGCGGTTTGCAAAGCGGAGAGCTGACGGTCGGTATTGAAGATGTTGAACTCGCTCGAGTCCTGTCCGAAGGCCGCTCCGGTATCGACGCTGCTCGAGTCTTCGATGCCTTCCGCGTTACCCTGGCCTTCACCGATGACGAGGGTTTCGAGGATGCTGAGCAGACGGTTGCGGTCCGCGGTGAAGTCTTGCAAAACGTCAACGGCACCGCCGCTATAGCGCAAGATGGAGATGAGATCGGCCGGAGCCATTTGCGTGCGGACGAATTTTTCCGCAGCCGCAAGAGCACGCTGCTGATCCTCCGGCCGCATGGCGCTCATGTCGAAGTAGAGCGCGAGGAGGCGATGGTCTTTGTAGTGGGTCTTATCGTCGCCCTCTGCGGCGATTGTGCCGCGGCTGAGGCGTTTGTAAATTTTGACCTGTTCGGCTTCGAGCGGTGTCACGGGAAGGGGGGCGGCGTCGGCGGGAAGGGTTTCATGTTCGAAGACGCGGACGATCTGCGGGGTGCCATCTTCGGTTACGGTGAAGTCTTTCGCGGTGAGACCGGAGATGGTTTTTCCTTGCTTATCAGTGACGACGACCGTTTCGACCACGAGGCGGGACTTGACGTTCAGGGTGTACGTTTTGTCCGTTCCGCCCGCAGTGTTCGCGCCGATGGTCTGCGCTGTGGCGGACAGCGGAAGGAGGATTGATATGACGATGAGGAACGGTTTCATGGCTAGAACCGGAGCCTCCCTGTGAGCTGCAGGCTGCGCATGGCTTGGGTGTTGGAGGGCAGGCCGAAGGTCGTACTGTTGGTGATGGGATTCCACGCGGTGAAGACGACGTGGTTCAGCAGGTTGGTCGCATCGAGGCGGACGTCGAGACTGAGTGGATCGCGCAACTTGAAGGTGCGGGCGAGAGAGCTGTCCAGTGAGATCTGGTTGGGACCCGTAATGGAGTTACGGCCGGCGTCGCCCCACGCACCGCTTGCCGGCGCGGTGTAGGCGGCGGCGTTCAGGAAGTATCCCGAGGGTCCAACATACAGCGGCGCTGACGTGCGATTGGGTCGAATGGTTCCGGTAACGCCGGTTCCGGGAACGGCGGCGAGATACAGAGGCGTCTCCGGCAGACCGGTGCCGGCAGAGAATTGGCTGGCAAGTGTCCATTGCTTGAGCAGGGTACCGCGCCACCCGCTGAGCAACGTTCCGCCTTTGATGCCCTGGCCGCTGGTGTATTGGAAGTTGATTTTGAGCAGGTGACGCTGGTCAAAGTTGGAGCGGCTGCGCTCGGCGCGGAGATCGAGCCAGTTTTGCGCGATGACGGGGATGGCACCGGGCGTTCCGCTGCTGCCGGTTGCGTCGGCCACTGTGGTGAGGTGGCCTTGGCCACCCAGGTCGGAGTCGTCGTCGATCGATTTGGCGTATTGGTAGTCGAGGGTCGCAGTGAGGCCGCTGCGCAGGCGTCGACGCAGTTGCAGCTCTGCGGCGTGGCGGATGGAATCGCCATTCGAGGAGCGGTAGATGTAACCGCGGTCGCAGAGCGGGCAGGGATCGGCGGCTCCGATCGGGTTGGTATTGGGCAGGAACTCCTGCGGTCCACGCGTGCCCTTGGTGCCTAGGTAGGAGCCGGTGAGAACAAGCGCCCCGGGCAGGTCACGCTGCACGGAAAGCCTCCACGTCTGCGCGTAGCCGACGCGGAAATTTGGATCGATACCAAAGGTATTGCTGGTGGTTCCGGCGCAATCGCGAAAGCCGTCAGCGAGCGTGAGCGGGCAGGCGGCGCTGTCGGAGACGCTGACGGATTTCGAGAGCGGTGCCTGTTGCGCGAGGAGTTGCGTGCTTCCGAGATAGACCGACGTGTCGACGTAGATGCCGTAGCCAGCGCGGATCACCATGGTCGATGTGGGAAAGGGTCTCCAGGCCATGCCGATACGCGGCTGGAAATCTCGCTTGTCTGGCCGGATCAGCGATGACGGGTAGTGGATGCCAGTGAGCGAGCCGACGGGATTGCTGGCGAGGACAGGCGCGACTGCGGTGAAGTCAGGCGTGACATCCAGGTTGACGAGGCGGTCCCTGAGTTCCGTCAGGGGAGATCCGTAGTCCCAGCGCAGGCCGGCGTTGACCGTCAACTCCGGGCGGATCCGCCAGTCGTCACTGACGAAGGCGTCGTACACGGTTTGGCGAAAGTACTTATCCGGGTTGCCGAAGGCAAGCTTGCTCGTATCGGGCACGCCAAGCAGGAAATCAGCGAAATCGGAACCCACGGCAGATGCAGTACCCGCCGTTGCTGCACCGGTAAAGGTGAAGACTCCTCGAGGATTAGCCTGGTTCAGCTGGTTGAACTCCTGACGCCGTAGGTCAGTCCCGAAGGTGGTCGTGTGTCTCCGATGCGTCCAGGTGGCTGTCACAGACAGTGCGTCGGTCCGATTGCGGTTGAAGGCGCTGATCCCGTCGGTCAGCGCGGAAATACCACTCGAAAACACAAGGTCCGGTGGTCCCCAGTTCGTGCTGTCCTGGTCGTTGCCGGTAATGCCCGCGTCCCCGGAGATGTTTTGCTTGCCCTGGAAGTTTGGCTGGATCTGGGTGCGCAAGCGGCTGAAGCGATAACCGACATCGCTAAGGATGCTGTGCGGGAAGCGGTGCGACCAGTTGATGTTGCTGTCGAGGCCGAGTGTGTCGGTGGTGTCGCGGAAGCTGAAAAGGTTGAAGCTGTCGGCCCGGGCGCTGCGAAACGCGAAGCCGCCGAAAACCTGATCCCGCCGGCCGATGCCTTTGTCGAGGCGCGACTGCAGCGCGTCGGCATGGTTGTTATTCAGCACCTGCGTTTGATAGTTGTAGCTGGTATTTCCGGCAAGGTTGGGCAGCGGATAGAGCTGTAAGAGCGCCTGCGCCTGGGGACTGACAAGCACCGGGTTGCTGAGGGGCAGGCCAGTGATGGGATCCGAGAGCACGACGCCGTTGAGCACGGCGGAAAGGTCGCCAGAGCGCTCGGCTACGGTGGGAACAAGGCCGGGAAGGGTGTCCGCATCACTGTCCCGGGTGCGCTGGTAAGCGAGAAAGAAGTTGGGTCCGCGCGGAAGAAGATGGGGGATGTTGAGCGGGCCGCCGACCGTCCCAACGAAGGTGACCCGGCTGTAGGAGGCTTTAGGAATGTCGAGGCCGGTTAGCGAATAAGGCCGTGCGTCGAAGACGGAATTGCTGACAATCGCACCAAGGCTGCCGTTGTAGAGAGCTCTCAAGCCTGGGCGACGATTGCCGAAGGCGGGTGCGAGCGAATACTTCGAGGTGGCAGCGTTATTGTCGCTCCCGTTGATGAGCAATCCGTCGGCTACGGCGGAATCGGATGAGGGTTCCTCTGATCGCGGGGCGTCGGGGACGGCAGAGCTGTCCTGCTTTTCGTTGCGTGCCTTGGCTGTGGGTGGCGGTTCGGCAACCCTGGGCTGCAGGACCACCGCTGGGGCTGCGTGCGTGGTCGCGAGCATCTGTTCTAGGCTGAGGATCTGAAGGTTCCATGTGCCGGAGCTGCTGCGGGGAGAAATAATCGCAAGGCCGGCAAGCGGCTCGAAGCCCTGCATTTCGAGCGATGCCTTCCATGTGCCGTCGGGGAGGTCGGCAAAGCTGTAGAGACCCTGGAGGTCAGTGACGGTAGTGACGCGCTTTTCGCCGAGGGTGAGCGTAACGCTGACACCGGGTACAGGCAGGCCGTTGAAGAAGACACGCCCGTGATACTCGGACGCGTGACCTACCGAGATAGATCCCAGAATCGTGGACGCGCAGAAGAGCGATGTGGTCCAGCGTGATCGGTTTGCTGGGCGCCCACGCATCCTTAGTTCTCCGATGGCCGATCTACGTGGTCGATGACGAGCGTGTCGACGGGACCTTTGGCGGATTCCAGCTTGAGGCCAAGCTGCTCCTGCAGCGCCGTGAACAGCGGCGGAAACGAAGAATCGGAAGATGCCGCACCATCGCGCGCCCAATGGAGTGTGACGTCGTACGTTCCAGACAGATTGGTTTTGTCCAGGATGGTGCGTTGCAACATTCCGGCGAGCGAGACCACGAAGTCTCGGACAGGTATGGCATGGCCCTCAAAGCTGGTGTCATTTGTGGAAGTCCCTCCATCCTCTGCCGGATGAACGGTGGGCTTGAACTTGGGGCCGTCTTTCGTAAGAACGAGGTTGTAGACAGGGAGGGTCTTGGTTTCTACGTGAGCTATAAGGTGAAATCGATCCGCCAGCATTGCGCGGAGCATGCTTCTCCGCTGCTCCGGTGTAAGCTTCCGCAGGTCCTCGGCACTGCTGTCCAGGATCTTTGCCTGCACGTCGAAGTGCTCGGATTCGGCCCACCCCGGCTGCCCTGAGATGAGGTCCGGACGTATGTCATAGCCATTATTTATAAGCTGGATGAGCGAGACGTTCGTTGCGGTATAGGTGGTTGGGTGCGTTTCAATGCCGGAATTGCTCGAACCGGAGTGGTTCCGACGCACGCTGACGACGTCGAACGTGACGGTAGCCTGCGCGGGGGCACGATCGCTGGATGCAGGCGTTTGTGCCTGCAGCATTGATGTCGCTGCGAGCAACAAGAGCCAGAGACCACGACGCCGGCCTTGATGTCTCATAGATCGAATGTTCTCCTGAGTCGCTGCTCGTGGATCTCGGCTTCGGTGTAGTCAACGAACAGGATCTTCACGGGGACCTTGCCTGCCTTAGTTGGAACCTGGCTTCTCCACGTGATCCACAACCATCACGTCGACCGGAGTGCGGGTGGCATCGAGCTTCAGGCCGACCTGCTCCTGGATGGCGGTGAAGACGGGTGGAGGCTGGTCGGGAGCATCGGTCGGCGGAGGAATCTTGACGCCGAACCCTGCGAACTGAGATTCATCTGGAGTCCACTTCAGCGCAAAATCCCAACGTCCTTCGAGGCCGGTGCGATTGACAACGGGTCGATCGAAGACGGACGACTGCATACCTCCGGCGAAGTCCGTCATGGTTGCGTTTCGAACAGTGAGAACACCGAGCTTCGTGAAGAAGAAGGCCGTCCCGCTATCGGGATCCGCCTCACTCTTTGCGAGCTTGGGGCCGCTCTTTGCCACGGTCAAAACGTAGGCCGAGAGTTCCTTCTTGTCGGGATGCGTTTTGAGTTGAAAGCGATCTGCGATCAGCTTCTTCAGCATTTCCTTCCACTGTCGCTCGCTGGGCTGCCCTTCTCCGTCGGGCTTTCCTTCCAGATCGAACTTGTCAGTATCCATCCACGCCGGTTCGTTGACGAGTTGTTTCACCTGAACACCGTAAGCGAACATGATGAGGTCGTTCAGGGTGGTATTGAAGGTATGGAAGTTGCGCGGACCGATGCCGAAGCCTTTACCCGGTTGGTCGGGCTTGCTGGGCTTGATCGTGGCCACGTCGAAGCTGGGATCCGCGGTGGATGCCATGGCAGGAATCTTCGGCGGCGGCTCCGGGATAGCCCACGCCGTTTCAGGCGTGGAACGTAGAAATATCAGCGGGAGAGGTTGGTCACCCTGCGTCCAGGTACCGGTGAGTGTGGCGCCGTCTGGGGAGAGCTTTCCGGCGTAGTTACCGCCGATCGCCTCCACGTTGAGCTTCAGTTCGCCGCCTTCGAAGGTGGTGCTCTTCACAGGGATCGGCTGGCCCCCTTGGTCGATGCTGCGGAAGGTGCTCTTGAGTGTTCCGTCAGGCGCTTTCAAAATCTGTAATACCGTACGGAGATCTTTGCCGGCGTGGAGGGTCCCCTGCCACGTGTCATCAATGTTGCTCTTGGTCTGAGCGGTGGCTTGCGCCTGTGCGAAAGAAGCCGATGCGAACACTACGCTGGGGGCGATTGCGGGCAGAAAACAGATCACACCAAGAACAAGGTTAAGGCTGGACCTGTAGGACTTCGAATTTAACGTAGCCATGTGCACCTCAGAAGTAACGCTTAATAGTCCACTACGCAGCACGGATCCAGTGTTCCTTCGACACTCGCCAATGTCTATGGTTAGCTTCAGGTTGTCAACGCCCATTGTCGGAGGTAAGCGGGAAGTACGGCTGATTCGCAAGAAAACCGGGCATCAAACCACATAAGGGGCAGGGAGGCCGGCGCGAGATCCTGGCCGATACCATCAGCTTTCTGCATGGGATGGCGAATGCCAGCCCCCAACTCCCTTTGCTAGATGGGCTTAAATGACAGACCGGTTCCTGACGGGCAGGGAATCGGCACCTTACGCGCGATTGCTGCCGAGCTCAACGAGCGAGCTGTCGATACACCTCGCGGTGGGCAGTGGAACGCGATCCAAGTGCAGCGCGTCCTCAACTTCCGCTAGCGGCGTTTACAGGGGCTAATCGGGTAGCTGATCACTTGACGTCGCACCCCCAAGCCTAGTTATCTGATGGCATCTCTACATGGTCGATGACATACGCGTTTACCGGGCCAGTTTGTTTGACCAACTTGAGGCCCAACTGTTTTCTCAACGCCTCTACCAGTACTGGGCCAGTCATCTCAGTCTCTTCCTGGGGGCCGCTCTGAGGGGAGGTTTGCGGCTCTGGTTGGAAGGCGAGGGTGAAGTCATACCTTCCCTTTAGGCCAGTTCGGTCTATGGTGGGCCGCTCGTCCAAGCGCGCCATGGGACCTAAGAACGGAACCAGGGAACCCGCTAACGTTTCCATGGACACATCGATCATCCGCAAATGGAACAAGCCTCCATCCACCCAGGTTTGTATCAGACCGCATACCGGGGGAGGCTCGGGACCTTTGGACGGTGACAACGGAATTTCCGGGCAAGGGAGGGTTTCGGGGTGAGGCTTGAGCTGGGACCCTGGATGACTTGAGTCCGCCAGGACGAGCGCATAAACAGGAAGCTGCTTCGTCTCTGTATGCATGCTCAGCTTGAAACGATCTTTCAGGAGAGCCTGCATCATAAGCCGCAGCTGGTCTTTGGTAGGGGTTCCCTCTACACGGGCTTCAACATCGAATTTCGCTGGAGCTTTTGCCCATTTGGGGAGCTGAGCACCAAGGGACTGGTATTGGCTTGCATCCGCAATCTTGTAAGCGAAGATGATGTAGCTGTCCAACGACACGTTTGTGCTGAAGATCCCGCCTGCGATGCTGAACGAATCCATAGGGCCAAGATCGATATTGTCCCTCCTGCGAGAGTCGGGCAAACTCTGACGGACTGAGGCGGCTTCGAAAGCTTGCTGGTTGCCAGCTGCCGTCTGCCAATCTGGCTCGTACCGCGAGCTCTGGGCCTGCAGTCCGCTGCATAGAGCCAGCGAGCACATCTGGATCGATATCATCATTCTGAACCCGCCATTCATCGTTCGGAATAGCCTTCTCTCATTCGCCATCAGACTCTCCTGGTCGCCCACCTAGAGTGAAGACGGCTACACCCGGCATTCGCTCGAATTTGCTTACATGCCGCGTCGAGCAGGATCTGTACCGAGAAGTCGCATTATGAGAAGTAACGGCATCAGCAGTTTGGCTTGGACGAGTGATGACGTCCTTTATCGTATGTAACCAAGGAAGCACCGGCCGGACGGCATGGATCATCCCACATTTTTTGTTCTGTATTCGTAATTCTAGAATGAAGAATGGTATTCTGCCTTCGTGCTTCGCCCGTTCGACATCGCGCTTCTGCTAAAACTCACGCTCCCGGGCGCTGCGGAGGCGTCATTCCAGAAGCTTGCGTCCGAACTCCATGTCTCCAGTTCCGAGGTGCACGCAGCCATAAAGCGAGTGCGCATGTCTGGATTGCTGAGTCACGAAGGGCCGAAGAAGGTAAACCGCTCGGCCCTGCTGGAGCTGTTGGGACATGGAATGAGGTACGTGTATCCGGCCGTCCGGGGAGAGCTTACAAGAGGCGTGCCAACCTCGTTCGCAGCCGAACCGCTGTCCAGTTTCATCCACCATGGCGAAACGGAGGTCCCTGTGTGGCCGCATGTACTAGGCAAGGTCCGGGGCTATTTCTTTGAGCCACTCTATAAACATGCTGCAGAGGCCGCCTTGGCAGACCCTGCGTTTTACGAACTCCTCAGCCTTGTCGATGCGCTGCGGGATGGCCGAGTCCGAGAGCGAAAGATCGCCCTTGAGATCGTCAACAAGAGGTTATTCGCAGATGGCTAGCAATCTGCCCCTGCTCGAAGATGCAGCTGCGATGTTGAAGCATCTGCTGCCGGAGGTCGTCTTCGTAGGGGGAGCAACGCTCGATCTCCTCGTGACCGATCAAGGCTCTGGTCCAGTTAGATCCACATACGATGTCGACGTGATCCTGGCGGCCGACTATGCCGATTATTCGGCGTTCTGTGATCGATTGCGAGACATCGGATTTCAGAACGACGCTCGTCCTGATGCTCCGCTATGTCGCTTTCTCCAGGGCGGTCTCATGCTCGACGTCATGTCGACAGACAAAGGAGCGCTTGGTTTCTCCAACCGCTGGTACGAGGGAGCAATCCAGACGGCCATGGCGGCCTCATTGCCGAGCAGAAAGGTGATCCGATTGATTGCGGCTCCTTTCTTTCTCGGGACCAAAATGGAAGCTTTCTACGATCGCGGCAAGAACGACTTCTACATGAGCCACGACTTGGAAGACTTCATCGCCGTTGTAGAAGGCAGGGAGCAACTGCTCGAAGAGCTCGACAGTGCACCGATGGACCTCCGAAAATATTTAGCGGAAGCTGCGGCTAAATTGTTAGCAAACGAACGTTTCTTGGAGGCATTGCCCGGATACGTTCCGGGCGACTCTGTCAGCCAGCGTAGGATTCCGATCATCATCGAACGTTTGGAAAAAATGAGCGAACCGTAGCTAACGGAAGTCCACACGGTTGCTTGCTGATACCTTGCATAGGTCCGTACTCCATCTGAAACGCGGAACTTCTCCTCTGGACGGAAGGAGGAATTAGATCTTCTACCAGGCCTATCGCGAGCACTCGGCCTATGTAATCAGTCATGCTAATTCATTTGAGAAATCATAGATTGCAGACGCGAGTCTCATGGGGGTGCAGGCTTTTTCTCGCGATCTCCAGTAAGTGCTGGTGATGAGTGAAGAAAAGCACCTGAGTGGTTTTCGCCAGCTCGCCCAGGACGCGAAAGCCCGCTTCAGCACGTCCATCATCGAAATTGATAAAAAGGTCGTCAGCTAGCACAGGCAAGATGGAACCGCCTCTGACGGATTGTTCAATCGAGGCGATTCGTAAAGCCAGGAAGAGCTGGTCGATAGTTCCCTCGCTCATATTACCCACCGGAACAGGCCGGGAGTCATCGGCAGAGTTGCCCAGCAGCACAGAGGAACTGCCATCGTCGTAAACGGACAAGCTGCTGTAGCGATTACTAGTAAGAATGCTGAAAAGCTGGCCGGCCCTCAGCAGCAGCGGGTTCTGTGTTTGCTTTCGTTTCCGCTCTACGGCCCAGCGCAGTAGCAGGGTTTCCGTTCGTTTCAGCAAGTACGCCTCGGCTTGCACGTCCAATTCCGAGCGTGCCATTTCAGCATCAGCCGCGGCTTCCGAAGCACTCGCTCCGTGATCGAGAGCCTGGAAGGTGGTGCGGGACACGCCGGCAAGATCCGCGGCATCGCGAATCTGCTTGCTCAACTTTGCCAGTTCGCGCGCCAGTTCGTCGGATCGCAGCGCAAGCTGGTCCGGCGTCTTACCCTCTGCCTCCCCGAGCAGCGCAGCCAGCGGCACCCCATCGCCCAAGGACAGGATCGTCTGCTTCAGGTCGTCGATCTCGTCGAGTACCTTCCGCACCCGCTTGGACTCCTCGATCCGCTCGGAAAGGGCTGGTAACTCCTCCACGCCGGCAAGCTCCAGCAGAGGCTGGAGGCTCCTTTCAGCGGATGTGCGCTGAGCTTCCGCGGTGCGCCGTTCCCCTTCGCGGGCGTGCAGCGCGACAGTGATCGTCGCAACGCGCTGCCGGTCGCCGCGCGCGGTTTGCAGGCGACGTTTCAATAGCTCGATGCGCTCGCCAACTTCTTCCGGCTGCGCAGGCATCTGCAGAGCGGACCAAAGCGTTTCCGTTCGCGTCAGGAAGTCTTTCTGCGTGCTGCTGGCGGTTTCAATCTCGTCTTGGAGCTGCTGAACGGTGGCCACCGTCGCCCGCACAAGTTCCACGGTGTCGAGTTCCGCCGCGCTGACCGTTTCATCTAGGTGCGCCTTCGCGATGGCCTGTTTCCACGTCTCCTGCCATGCCCGGGCTTGGGCGAGATTGCGTTCGACTTTGCGCGACTCACCGAGCACCTTGTCTTCCGCTTTGTGCAGCGCCGTCTTTAACTGGGTAAAGGCCGAGGCGCTGTCCAGGGCGGTTTTCAAAACGGCCTCGGCATCATCCAGCAGCTTGCGAAATGACTTGCCCGCCGCTGGCTGAGCGATCGCGCTGGCAAGAGTTTGCCGGGCGCTATCCAGAGTGATTTCATTCGCATGCAGCGCCGCCACCGATGCCTCGGCCAGCTCCGCCGCCTTAACAGCCTCTTCGCGCAGAGTGAGCCATTCCCGCAGCCGCGCCACAGAAACCACGGGCAGTGACCTCCTGGCCAGCTCCGCCGACCACAGGCTCTCTGCCTGCTGCTGGGCTGTGGTGGCGAGTTCTACGCGGGCGACTGCGTTCGTCAGGTGCAGCTCTGCCGTAGCTACCGCGGCGTCTACCTGCGCCAGCCGCCCGGATGCTTCCGCAGACAAAAATCGCTCGTCCGCCCGGTGGTCAGCCTGCGCCGCCAGCCCCTCGTACCGGTCGGCTTCGGTGCGTGGACTGGCGAGGACCCTCCTGCCTTCGATATGCGCCCGCAGATTGACCCAGCAGGCGTCACGCGACGTCCGAGCCTCCGTGACTGCTGCGGCGGATACCCCGGTCCCGGTCTTCAGCAGCAGCTCGCGTTCGAGCGATCGCTCGGCCAGTTCCTCACGTAACCGGCCAGTCTCCTGCGTTCCTTCTGCCAAGGTCGCTGCGGCGGCAAACTCCCGGTCGCGCGCGGCCTGCAGCAGGTCTTCGGGCGGAACCGTCAGCCGGCGCAACTCTTCCGCATTTCCAGCCCACGGCAGTAAGCGGGCAAACGCGTCCGCGGTTTCCTTTCCGTGCTCCGCTTGTAGCCTGCGTGCCTGCTCGACCTGCCCGTCCGGGTCGTCCATCCGCCGGGCGGTCTCGACCACGGCCTGCAGCTCCGCGGCCGTTTCCAACACTTCATGATCGGCCAGCGCCCGCGCCGACGCGTCTCGTTCCACCTCTGCATCCGCGTGCGCATCGCGCAGAACTTGCAGCGCGCTGTCGAGCGCTGTGCGCTCGGCCAGCAGCCGTTTCAATTCAGCTACCGTGGCCCGCGCTGGCAAGGTCAGTAGAAGCGTGGCCGCCGGCATTTCCGGTAGCCGTAGCATCCGCAGCGCTTCCGCCAGCTCCTGCTTCTTCTGGTCGAGCCTCGCCTGCTTCGCAGGCAGCCCGTCCGCCGCATTCTGACATGTGCTCCGCCCTTCGATCAGCGCTTCCACCTCGTCTTCACGGGCAAGGCATGCCTGATCCAGAACAATCGCTTGGAGATGCTCCTGTTCTTCGGCGAGCAGCCGTTCCGCAACTCCTTGCTGCAGCACTGCGTGCGTACGCAGGGCAAAGGTGGTCTCGAACAGGGCTTCCATCGCAGGCGTAAATAGAGGTGCCGTCTGCCCGGCGAGCGAAGCATGCAGGGTATGCAGTTGCTCTACAGGCTCCAATATCCGGCGCGCCCGTTCCACGGTGCGCTGCTGCGCCGTCAGGGTTTGTTGCTGGATGTCCAGCTGCGCCTGCTGCTTTTCAAGGTCCTGTAATTGGTCGTACGCTGTCTTCCACGCCGCCGGACGTACCTCGGCCGTGCGTAGCCGCTTTTCCGCATCCTTCAAGTCGTTGTTCACGCGCGTATAGCTGCGGCTCGACTTGGTTCTAGCCCCCCAGATCTGTTCGCCTTCCTCTTCCAGTGCTTCGAGAATGCGCGTCACACTAATAAGGCCCGAGCCCGCAGCAAACAGTGCCTGCCCAATGTCGTTCTTGGCCGTGACGATAGCCTGGCCGCCTTCGCGTAACAGGCGATGGTCCAGGCTCCAGGCCGCATGAAACGTTTCGCGCGTCTGCCTGTGGAGCATGCCGGACAGCACAGCCTCGTCTATCGAGTTGTCCTGCCCATCCATCAGGGTGGCACCGCGCCCGCGCTTACGCCGCACCTGCGTCCGTTGCGTGCCTTGTTCCAGCACCGCGCCCACACGCAGCAGCGAAGCATCGAAGCGATAGTCCTGCGCTTTGCCATGCGGAAACCCGAACAGGAGATCGCCCACCGCGGCCAGCGTCGTGGATTTGCCCGCTTCGTTCGCTCCGAAAATGACATGGAAGTCTAAGGTCTGCTTTGGAAAGAGCAGATCGCAGCCTTCAAAGTTGCCGTATTTCAGCAGGTGCAGTTCTTCGAAGCGCATCAGCTTTGTGCTCCTAGCAGCCGCGCCCGCAGGGCGGCACTTGCATGCGAAACGAGCGCTGCCCATTGGCCCTTGCGCACAGCGGCATTTACGGACTCATCGCCAGCAGCCGGCGGGGGCGTGGTCGAAAGAGACACCGCAAAATCGCTCGCCAGCATTTCCAGTAACTCAGGGTCTACGGACGCCTGGTCGAGCATTGCGAAGAGGTCTTCGGAGTCCGACTCGCCCAACTTCGCGACGTGCGCATGCACCGCGACAGTCTCACTGGTATCGAGCGTCATCTTTTCAACCCATAGGTTTGCATCGATTTCCGCGGCAATGGCCCGCAATTCGTCACGCAACAGCGACCGCGTATCCTGCAGCTCCGCGTGTAGGGCGGTAGCTCCCGTAAAGGTCACTCTGATGACCAACGGCCGACCTTCCGCTTCAGCTTCAACTCCGTGGCGCAGCACCGTGCGCATCCGCTGGTGCAGGTCGTCGCGCGTTTTGAGCTCGCTGCAATCCACCATCAACCGGCTCCATCGCACCACGTCGAAGGCAATCGGCTTGCAACTGCGTACGGTGCCATCTTCTACCTCCACCAGCACCGCGCCCTTCATGCCCGTTTCCGTGATTTTTCGCCCCTGCAACACACCGGGGTACACGATGTGTGGATGCTCGGCCACCACGGCATGATCGTGCACGTGACCTAGCGCCCAGTATTGGTACTGCTTGGCCGTCAGCGCGGCAATCGATGTAGGCGCGTAGGTTTCGTGCTGCGTATAGCCGCCCAGCGACGTATGCAGAACGCCGATGTTGAAATAGCCATCGATCGCAGCGGGATACTGGAGGGTCATGTCTTCAGAGATATGCGCGTTGGCAAAACTCTTTCCATGAAGGGCCACTGCATGATCTTCCAGCAAGAATGTGTCGACCTTCCTGGAACTGAAAAATTGCACGAGAGGCGGGAGCGGCAGCCGCTGTGTAATCAGCGATTCCGCATCGTGATTGCCTTTCAGCAGGTACACCGGGATGTTCGCGGCGCTCAGCTTGGCCATGGTTGCCGCAAAGAACAGTCCCGTGCCCATGTCCTGCCACTTACCGTCGAAAATATCGCCCGCAATCACGACAAAGTCGACGTACTCCGCGATAGCGAATGAGATCAACGCCTCCAGCGCCCGCCGCGTGGCGCTGCGTATTTCCTCTACCGACAAGCCCTCATAGCGCGATAGGCCGCGAAGAGGACTGTCCAAATGCAGGTCAGCTGCGTGCAGAAAGCGAAAGCTATGTCTCATCTTGTACTCTGGTATGCTGCCCTACAAAACGACATCTGGCAATTGGAGTGGAAAACGCTGTGTCTCCCCTAGTTGAAGAGTTGGATGGCAGGGCAGATAGCGCTGCGATTGCCGCCTCGACGCCTGCGTTTGCACGTTCTTTTTCCATCGTAGCGTCCGTTTGTTCCAAACTGAGTTTTGCCACGCATCAAAGCGCGGTCCCGGTGCTACGCGAGCTGCGCGTCACCAACAATGCAGAAGTGGCTTTCGAGAATCTTGAGCTGGAAATATCCGCCGACCCACCAGTCTTTCTTCCTCGCCTCTGGAAGCTCGACCGCCTCCAGCCCGGCAGTTCCACTGTCATCCGCAACCGCGACCTGGAGTTGAACGCCAGCTTTCTGCTCAGTCTGCAGGAAGCGGTGCATGCGCGCGTTCTACTGAAGTTGTGGCCGGACAGCACGCGCGGTGATGCTGCCGAATGTCTGGCAACAGAAAGCTACCCTGTCGAAATTCTTGCCGCTAGCGAGTGGGGTGGTGCTGGGAGCATGGCGGAGTTACTCGCCATGTTTGTGCAGCCGAACGACGCGGCCGTTGCGCGCATCCTGAAAGCCTCGGCCGGGGTGCTGCGCAACGCCAACAAGCCCGACAAGCTAGATGGATACGAGGCCAAGAGCAGGGCGCGCTCCTACGAGCTGGCCTCTGCGATCTGGTCGGCCGTTTCCAGCTTGCGACTGACGTACGCTTTACCGCCAGCCAGTTTTGAAAACCAAGGTCAGAAGATCCGTGCGCCGCAACAGATCGTCGAACATGGATTAGCCACCTGTCTAGACACGGCTCTCCTCTTTGCGGCCTTGCTCGAACAGATCGGCTTAAACCCGGTCATCATCTTGACCCCAAGGCCACGCATTCACCGGCGTATGGCTGCAGCAGCAGGAGTTTGCTTCTCTCATCACAGAGGACGCCTCGGCCCTACGCAAACGCGTCGCGCTGCAGGAGCTGCTGGTGTTTGAAACCACACTCTGCATGCAGGGCAATCGCCCCGGCTTTGGCAAAGCCATTGCGGAAGGCAACCGGCAAATCGCCGAGGAGCGCGAAGCCGAATTCGTCATGGCACTGGATCTGCGGCGCGCCCGCATGCAGCGGCTGCGGCCTTTGGCGCTGCCAGCCATTGCGTCCGGCGGGTCTCAGGGTGCGTTGTCGTCGGCTGGCGACGACAACGCGGAGCTGAGCCTCGAGGCAGCGCCCGCTTTGCCTGCTTTCGACGTCACCGACTCCGAAACGGCATCGACCCCCGAGGGACGCCTGCAGCGCTGGCAGCGCAAACTGCTCGACCTGACCGCGCGCAACCGACTACTCGATGCACCTGTAGGGTCCTCCGGCATCCCGCTCCTGTGCCCCAACCCGGGCCAGCTTGAAGATGAGCTTGCCGACGGCAAAAGCTTCCGCATCGTCGCCGCTCCGCTGATGGAAGGCGCGGCGGGCAGAGACGCCGAGCTGCACCAGAGCCGAACGGGCGAAGCGCTCGACGCCGCGTATGCCTCGGATGCTTTGGGTCGGGGTGAAGTGCTCGCTTTACTCCAAGAGCCGAAGCTCGACGCGCAACTGGTGGAGCTGTTCCGCAAATCAAGCCTGGACCTGGCCGAAGGCGGATCGAACACCTTGTTCCTCGCGGTAGGTTTTCTCAACTGGAAGAAGACCGCAACCGACACTCGCGTTTGCCGGGCTCCGCTGCTGCTGCTGCCGGTCAAACTCGATCGTCGCAGCGTGCGGTCGGGTGTGCGCCTTTCACTCCTCGACGACGAGCCGCGCATGAACCTGACCCTGCTGGAAATGCTGCGGCAAGAGTTCAGGCTGGAAGTGCCCGAGTTGGCCGCGGGCCTGCCTACCGATAGCCATGGAGTCGACGTCGCGCGCATCTGGACGGCGGTCCGCAAGGCGGTGCGCGATACGCCCGGCTTCGAAGTCGCCGAAGATGTGCAGCTCGGCTCCTTCTCTTTTGCAAAGTACCTGATGTGGAAGGATCTCGCCGACCGCACGGAGACGCTCAAAGCCAACCGCGTCGTCCGTCACCTGCTCGAAACGCCTCGCGAGCCCTACCCTTATGCGGCACATCCACCGCGCCCTGAGGACCTGGACCGCGAGGTTGCTCCGGGGGAACTTTTCACGCCTTTACCGGCTGACTCTTCTCAGCTTGCGGCCGTAGTTGGTTCGGCTCGCGGCTGCGACTTTGTTTTGGATGGCCCGCCTGGCACAGGCAAGTCGCAAACCATCGCGAATATGATCGCGCACAACCTCGCGCTGGGTCGGCGCGTGCTCTTCGTCGCGGAAAAGCGTGCCGCGCTCGACGTGGTGCACCGGCGCTTGCGAGCGAACGGACTGGGACCGTTCTGCTTGGAGCTCCACTCTAATAAGGCCAACAAGAAGGAGGTCCTGGACCAACTCGACCGAGCCTGGACCACGGCGGAGGAGTTGCCCGCGGAGGCCTGGGCACGGGATGCCGAAGCGATCTGCCGAGAGCGTGATGCCCTGAATGCCTTGGTGGAAGCGCTGCATCATGTGCACCCCAATGGGTGGACGGTGCACCGCGCGGTCGGCCGCGTGCTCCTCGATGGCGCCAGCCCTGTGCACCTGAGCTGGCCGCCGCATAATACCCATGACGACTCCGCTATGCGGGCTCTAAAAGACGTAGCCCGTAGGCTCGGATTGCAGAGAACGGCCGTCGCCACGCTGGATGTCGCTGCCTTTGCGCCGGTCGGAGAACCTGAATGGTCGAACGCTTGGCAAGCCGGTCTTTTGAGAGCTGCATCCTCTTTAGCGGCGACCGCGGTCGCATGCCGTGCAGCCCGCAGTACGTTGCTGCAACGTCTCGGTGTGGAACCTTCAGCTAGCGGTACGGCGCTAGCCGCTTTGGCTGAGCTGGCTGAATTTCTACCCGAAGCCGCGCGGTTGCACCTTGGATTCATCTTTACCCCCAACGCCCCAGCCGCGCTCCAAGGCGCGCAAAAAGCCACCGTGCTCATCGCCGGCTACGCTGAAGCCTCACGCGGACTGTCCACGCACTATCCTCCGGATGCCATCAAATCGCTTCCCCTGGAGTACCTGGCAAGCGAATGGGAAAAAGCCAAATCCGCGGCCTGGCCCATGTCCGTCTTCAAACGCAAGGCCGTGCTGCATGAGCTGTCCATCCTGGGCGTGCCTGATCTTGATCTTGACCATGACCTAGACAGGCTACGGCAAATGCTTGAAAGCCAAGCTGCCGTAGAGCGGCTTGGGGAACAGGCGAAAAGCATTCCTGGCTGGAACGGCGTTGGTACAGATACCACAGCGATGGAGAAAACCACTGCTGCCGCCGCCAAGCTAAGGCTGCTTGTCGCCCGGGCCGCGATAGTCCTGCTCAAACCGGAGCGCTCCGTTCAGCTTTGCAATCTCTTCTAAGCGAAAGGAGGGAGGAGCTCACTACAGGGTCACCGCTCCACCAAGCAGCCTTGGAGTACAGCAGAACGTACAGCCTCTTTTCAGATGCTCTGGCTGAATTCGAGCGCTTGGCGGAGTCTTCTCAGTCCGGCAGCAGCCCCAACCTGCTTGAGACAGCAGAGCGTCACGCCGCGTTGCTGATCGGGAACATCTCAGGACTCAACCGCTGGACTGCTTGGCTACGTGTTAGAAAGGAAGCGCTGTCCCTGGGGCTGGAGCCGCTCGTTGACGCTCTTGAACAGGGGATCATCTCTCCTACAGACACCTTGCAGACATTTGAGTCTGCTTATGCGCGTTGGTGGGTGGAGCAAGCGCTGGATGACGCCCCAGCTTTACGCACATTCAACTTGGCAGAGCACACCGATCGACTGGCTCGGTTTCGTGAGTTGGATGATAATTTCGCCAGCCTTACGAAGCGCTACATCCGAGCCAAGCTGTGCGGAGTCATCCCCTCGAAAGTCGATCCCAAGCTGCCGCCCGGCTTCGCAACCCTGCACCATCAGCTCCAGCTTTCAAAACGCCACAAGCCTGTGCGGCAGCTTGTCACCGAGATGGGCTCGGCTCTTACGACGCTAGCACCTTGTTTGCTGATGAGCCCTCTTTCCGTCGCACAATACCTGCCGGCCAGCGCTCCGCTATTCGACTTGGTCATCTTCGACGAAGCCTCGCAAATTGCTCCATGGGACGCTGTAGGCGCCATCGCGCGGGGACGACAACTAATCGTCGCTGGCGATCCTAAGCAAATGCCGCCGACCAGCTTCTTTACCCGTAGTGCCGGAGCCGACGACGACAGCGACATCTCCGACGACCAAGAAAGTTTGCTGGATGAGTGCCTCGGAGCCGCTCTGCCACGGCACCGGCTCACATGGCACTACCGCTCGTTGCACGAAAGCCTAATTGCGTTCTCCAACCATCGCTACTACGAAGGCGACCTGCTGACGTTTCCCGCGCCTGTGACTCGAGACAACGCCGTGACGCTAAAGCGCGTGACCGGCTCCTGGTCTCGTGGCAAATCACGAACCAACCAAATCGAGGCGGAAGCGATTGTCAAGGAAGTTGTGCGCAGGCTGACGGATGCTTCACTCGCCGACGCCGAAGGGCACTTCCAAAGCATCGCCGTCATCACCCTGAACGCCGAACAGCAGAAGCTGATCGAAGATCTGCTCGATAAGGCTCGCGCTCAGAATCCGGCGATTGAGCGGTTCTTCGCCGAAGACGCGGCAGAGCCCGTCGTCATCAAGAACCTTGAAACAGTTCAGGGCGATGAGCGAGATGTCGTCCTTCTTGGTATAGGCTACGGTCCGGAAACCCCGGATGCGCCTTCCATGCCCATGAACTTTGGACCCCTTAACCGAGCAGGTGGGTGGCGTCGCCTGAACGTAGCCATCACCCGTGCCCGCCGAGAAATGCTGGTGTACACGTCCTTCCCGCCGCATCTGATTGATCTCAATCGCACATCCTCCGAAGCACTGAGAGATCTGAAACATTTCTTGCATTTCGCCGAGCAAGGACCACGCGCTTTAGGGCAAGCCATCGCAGGCAGTCTGGGCGGGTACGAATCGCCTTTGAAGAAGCTGTCGCCGAGGGTCTTCGGAATCTAGGTTGGAGGCTCGTTCCACAGGTAGGCGCATCGCGTTACCGGGTAGACATTGGCATCGTTCATCCCGACCGCCCTTGAGACTACCTGGCAGGCGTGGAATGCGATGGTGCGACGTACCACAGCGCTGCCACTGCGCGCGACCGCGATAAGGTACGAGAATCGGTTCTGCGGCAACTAGGCTGGGAGCTGGTGCGCGTCTGGTCGACAGACTGGTGGATTGACCGCCGTGCAGCTCTTCAGCAGCTCAATACGCGCCTGCAGGTACTGCTCACCAAGCGAAGGGAAACCGAAACTGAGGCGGAGCGTCAGCGTCTGAAACGCGAAGCCGCGACGGCGCAACAGGCTGAGCCACTTCAGTCATCCGCCCCAGTACTGCCACAAGAAAGCAGCACCCAGGACCAATTGCAGCAATTGAAGGCAACCGGCGATGAAGCCGCCGCCGCCGTCAAGCCACGCGAATTGCCTGCCGAAAAGCCGACCGATGCACCGGGCTCGTCTCTTCTGCCGGCAGACACCTCACAGGTCGCTGCCCCGGATCAGTTTCAACCGGGTGTTTACACATCCACCACCTTTGACCCGGAAAAATCACTGCTGCAGCCCGACCGGTTCTTCGAGCCTGCCTACTCCGCCCTGCTGACCGAACTGATCGCAAAGGTGGTGAAGCAGGAAAGCCCCATCAAGGACGATGTTTTGGTGGAACGCATCGCCCGAGCACACGGGTTCCTTCGTTCTGGCAACCGCATACGCGAACGTGTTCTCTCCTTGACGGAATCGGCGCACTACTTGCTGCAAGAAGAGAGTGGAGCGACATTCGTCTGGTCCGATGCTGCAACCGCCGGCTCCTGGAACCTTGCACGGTACCCTGCGACAAGCGAAGACTGCCGCTCCATCGAGGAGATCGCTTTGCCCGAGCTGGCGGCAGCTTTCCCGAGAGTCGATCCGGGCGCTTACCTGGCCCAGGTAGCGCGCAACTTCGGTGTGAAACGTCTCAGCGCTCAGGCTCGCATTAGGCTGGAACGCGCTCAGAATATTCGACATTCACATCTCTAGAGGCTGTTCCCACGCCGCTCGGACCTTGCCTGCATCCTGATCTCTCCTCTACTCGATTACACGACGTTTTTGGTCGAAGCTGCACAGCAGATTAGCAAATGCAGTAGAGCTGCTAATCTTCATCGCGCACAGTTTTCTGTTTGTTGATGACCGCGTTGTTTTTTAGGAACTGAATCAGCACGGTCTCGATTTGGTCTCGAAGAATCGCGTCCTTGATCTCGATGTAGGCACCAGTTTCTACCAGCGGTCTCTTGAACCAAAACCTGGTGCTGTGATCGTTCAGCCGAGACGAAATTTTATTTGCTTTGCCTACGTAAATAGGTCTCTGGCTGATGTCGTAGAGAACGTAGACACCCGGCTTGGTAGGAGTTTCCTTTTGGTCGTACGGATTGAAGTCGATGAGCTCTCCAATGCCCTGGATTTCGGAGGCCTCTCTAGTCTGATCCTTTGATTCAAAGGTGTCATCAAGCGCCTTCTCCAGGGCTGAGATCGTACGTGGGTGGGGATTCTGGGCGCGTCCTGCCAAGATGTTGTAAACCGTTGGAACGCTTACCTCCGCCTTGGCCGCGAGTTCCCCCGCGGTGAGGTTCTTCTTTGCAAGCGCTCGGGACAGCCATGCGGCAACGGGACTTTGGGACTCTGCCTCCGTTACGGAATCTGAGGCCGGAGTTAGACCTCCAAGAATCTGATTCAGCTTCTCCAGCTGCGCGCTGGCTGGTGTTGCTTTCCCCTGCTCCCAAAGCGAGACGGTCGCCTGAGAGACGTCAAGGCGTTGAGCGAGCTCGACCTGAGACAGAGCGTTCGCATTCCGTCTTTCGCGGATACGTGTTCCCATTGCAATATCTTTGCGTACTGGCCGTGCTGACTTCATCTTGTGCAACAAGCTATCACGTTCGAGGTACAGGGTGGGATCTCAAGCTACTCAAGGGTTCTGGAGCGCTACCCCGGATCTTCTAGCTGAGGTTAGAACCGCCTAGCCACTGGCTAAACTGTGACTCATTTGCTACGCGGCTCATCTGCTCGATCTCATCTTGGTTGAAGCGAGGCATGAAGCAAGCCTTACTACAAGCTTTAAGCTCTGTAGCGTGCAGCATTCAATCGATGGCTGAGCGCCCCTCACACCAGGTCGGCCCGGCGGGCGAAGCATGTCTCGCGTCTTTTGAGTGAGACATCCATCTGCACCGGCCGGAGCTGGAACAGCTGATGAGCTACGTGCGGGAAGGGGACACAGTCATCTGTCATGCGATGGATCGTCTCGCCAGGAATCTTGACGATCTCCGCAAGGTGGGCCTGGGGCTCACAGAGCGAGGGATCCATGTTCGCTTCGAGAAAGAGAACCTGACGTTCACGGGCGAGGACTCCCCGATGTCGCATCTGCTTTTAAGCGTGATGGGAGCCTTCGCGCAGTTCGAGCGCGACCTGATCCGCGAGCGACAGGGAGAGGGCATCGCACTGGCGAAGCTTCGTGGCGGTGCTTACAAGGGTCGCAAGCGATCATTGATTCCCTCTCAGGTGAAGGAGCTTCGCCGTCGCGCCGTCGCAGGCGAGTCAAAGACAAATCTCGCAGCCGAGTTGTCGATCAGTCGCCAGACGCTCTACCGATACCTGGAAGGGGCAGGAAAGTGACGGCTCTTCAGTCCATGTCGAGCACATCTCCATCTGAAACGGAAGAGAAGGTCTTACCTACCATTCCAGACACAGTAACGCTTACGCTCCCGCGATTATCCACGTCAGGAGCAAGATCAAATGGCGTCGACTTCTCGCCAGGGGTCACACTACCGTCGAAGACAACTGTGTCGTTGTCCATTTTGTCGAAGGCACGGTATTTGTGCGTGCCCGTCGTAACGTTCTTGAGCGAGATCCCAATTGGCATAGAACACCTCAGTCGTTTGTCGTGTGATCAAGAAATAAATAGTCATGGACCGGCGTTGCGAACTAGTGGCCCCGCAACCCTATTGTTTCAGCGTGAAGGCAAAAGCGTGTTGAGATGGAGCACCCTGATGCCGCCGCAACTTGTACCCGATCAGGGAGGAGTCGCCGCTATTGATTGGTGTTGCTGCATCAACACCCTCTGCCCCGTCAGGAGACGAAGTTCCGGCTTTGACTACGCCAGTATTGTTTATAGCGAATGTTTTCCACTGAACGGAGGCGATAGGCAGGCATTGATTCGCAACGTTGAACACTACTTGCTGCCCGAGCAGTACAGGGGTAGCTTGCGGTAGGCCACATTGTCCTGAATCTAAATGCTGCCAAATATCGACAGTGAGCGTCGGGTTTACTGGGGGACCCCAGTTGGCCCGACCATAATTTGCCATCAGGCCGTCTGGAGAGATCTCGGCCTGCATCCACGTTTCCGACCACGGACCCCCAGATCCGATAACGTTTCCTCTTGCATTTTGCAGAAAGTTGGGTGCGGCAACGGCGAAGCTAACCGTTGTTCCCGATTTGCAATACCCTCCTCCATCGCGTCCGACCGGATTAGGACAGTTGCCGTCATTGCCGTTGTTGTCAGGAGATGTAGGGCCTATCGTGGTGAAATCCCGGTTTCGAAGAACGGAGGTCGTCCCTACATATTGGAGCTTCATTATTCCGTCCGCGCGCTGGAAGGTGATATCCGTCACTGGCCCACCGAACTCATCCTGCACTCGAACAGTCGTCGCAGAAACACCTTGGGTAGGGATGATAGTGAAAGGCTTTTCTCCCATCGTTCCCCACCGCAGACCGCGTTTCCACAGTTGACCCTTTGGCTGTCCGGCCACACTCCCGCCTATTAACGTACCAACAAGGCGGGCTGAGGGACGCCCAGTCGGATTAGCGTAACGCACAACGAGATCGATCTCGTTCATAGTTGTTCTGCTAGCCCATACCAATACGCCCCCATTCGAGCCGATCGTTCGTAAGCAGGTTTCGTAAGCGGTGTATGCACGCTCAGATGTTGTGAGAGAGACAATCTCCTTCGCATCCGATTCGCTTCGCGTGTAGTGATTGGACTCCAGGTACTTGGATCTTTTCTGATCGAAGCTGGAGAAGTCATCGGAGAGGTTGAACGCACCACCCGAAAAGATCCCGAGAAGGCTGAAACTGTTGTCCTTTTTCGCAGACGCGTACGTTTGTTCATCAATTGACTTGAGCCAATCAAGGCTGAGGTGACTGCTGTCTGAGTACTTGTAGTAATCCTTCGCTAATGCACCGAGGCAGTCTGTTGCCATGGAGTGTTGGGCAACTAGTGGCACCGCCATGAGGAAAGACCAGTCCAACAACAAAGCAATCAGGTACTTGCGAAACCTTACCAAGTCTCTTCCTAGGGTGAGGTTGCGTGTCTTTGACTTCCAGCTGTGGTGATCTTCATCTTGCGTTCTTGTGATTCGCACAGGTTGCCTCGTGACTAGAGTGTGGAGATGGCCCGGATGATCAGTTATCTCATAGGAGTACCTGCTCGGAGCGAGCATTTCGTCTGCTCCGACGGCAACGGCCACGACAAGCGTGACCATCCTTGTGGATTAACTTGGGGGTCTTTCTCTTTTCACGTGTTTCATCGAGCTGTCACAAACGACGGTTTGCGAGAGCCTGCGAGAAATGCCTTGTTCATCGCCATCTGAAGTTGCTGGTGTATCCGATCAGAGATCTGCTGCAGCACAACGGGGGACATCGTTCGGTGTTCTTGGCGTACTCCAAGGGAGAGCCAGTCTGGGTGCTCTGGAACAGATGATTCATCCCGGGCACGATGCTGACCTGCGAGTGGGTATTCCATGCAGTAGCAGCGCGAAGAAAGGGGACGTTCAGAGCCGCTGGTACCTGGACGTCTTTGCTGCCGTTGAGGGCGAGAACCGGGCAGGACACTTTGCGGAGGGTTGGGTAGGGATCGTATGTGGCGAAAAACCGGAACCAGGGCGTTGCATATGAACGAGCCTCTGCCTCCAAACGCTGCCTAGTTTGTGCATCCCTTTCTGGGGCAGCCGCAAGCATGATCTCGACCGCCTTCTCTGCATTGCCACCACGGTCGAAGGCATTCATAAACTCGGCTGTGTGATGGGCCTGTGCTAGAGCCTCAGCTTCTGATTGACCTTCTGCTAGAGAAGCCAGGTATACCTGATCAGGAAGAAGAACGTCGCCGGGTACAGCCGTTCCAGCAAGCAGCACGATGAAGGAAACGGCATGAGTCTGCACCGCAACCATGGGGGCAATCGTTCCTCCTTCACTATGCCCGATAAGACCAAGTTGTTTGGGATCGATGTCTCCACGGTGTTCGAGAAACGAAACAGCTGAGAGGGCATCGGAAACGAAGTCCTCCGTGGTCGCTAGCTTGAAGTCGCCGGTCGACTTGGCCGTGCCTCGGTCATCTACGCGCAAGACGGCGATTCCATGCTTCGTGAGGAAATCCGCAAGCACGAGGAAAGGTTTATGCCCGAAGACCGTCTCGTCCCGGTCCTGTGGCCCCGACCCCGTAATGAGGAAGACGGCCGGAAATGGCCCTTTGCCGTTTGGTTCTGTAAAAGTGCCTGCGAGCCGAACACCAGACTTCGTGTTCTCCACCGTGACTTCTTCCTGCTTGTAGAGGAAGGGAGGCTTGGGCTCTTGAGGCCGTTCAAGCGTTGCTGCCTGGCCGCGCTTCCATGCAAGAGGAAGGCTTACCGCCCCCCTGTGACCACGTCCCGGTGATTACAGCAGCTCCCGCGCTCAGCGTTCCCTGATAGTGCCCATGAATGGCGGGCACATCGAATGAGAAATCCTTAACCTGGAACTTTACCGCGTCCGTGGGTATGGCCATTGCGCCCTGATCGACCCTATCCAGGGTTGCGCGAAGACCGCTCTGATCCGCTACGACATGCAAAGCAAGGTGTAGTTCCTGACTCTGTACCTGCAAGCTTCCAGTCCAGTCTCCCAAGGGCGTCAACTTATCATCCTGAGCCTGAAGAGAAGAGGGCAGGAGCAGGACAACACCAAACAACAGCATGAAAGCGAAGGCAGTCCTGGGAACCGGCTCGGCGAATCGTGTCTGGACGAACCGCGACAGTCGCAGGAACAACCGAATGAGGAGAGAGGTGCAGAGCAGAAGTAGTGCACCGAGGAGCAAAGCTATCGGAACGTACCACCATCCGAGAACCTCCGGAGCGGAGGCTGGAATCTGCTTGGGTAAGCCGGCGACGACTGAATCATGGCCTTGGCGCCACAGACCTATCTGTCCGGGTAGAAACGGTTTCAGAAAAGCTGAGATGATGAGTCCCGCCCCAGTCAGGTAGCCGGATATGCCGAAACAGAGGACCAGCATCCCTGCGGCGCTTTGCGCTGCGACCCGCAAAACTGCTCGAAGCAAAGCCACGGGTGAAGTGCTGCTCTTTGCTCGTTGAAGCGTTTCGTAATCCAGGTACTGGTTGGCCAGCTGCTGAGGTGTCCCAAGGCGATCGAGAACCTTCAGCACAGGCTCTTCGCTGGAGACAGCATCACGGATGTGCACTCCGATCTCCTTTAGGATCTCGTGTCGCTCTTCAGGTCGCAGGGAGCAGAGGTTCGTACTGAGAGTGCCGAGGTACAGTTGAATTGCCTGATCGTCTGTCATGCCCTTCTCCTTGTATCGAGAACCGGCTCAAGAAGCCGGTTCAAACTGTTTGCGAAGCTCTTCCATGCGTTGGCCATCGAAGTGAGGCGCTCATGACCCGCGTGAGTTAATACGTAGTATTTGCGGGGATGGCCTGCTTCAGCCTCCACCCACTCGGAATCCAGCAAGCCCTCCTTTTTTAGGCGACTGAGGATCGGGTAGATGGTGCCCTCTGAAAGCACCAGGTCGGACTCGCTTTCCAGCGTTCGGATGATCTCCAAGCCGTAGAGTCGTCGGTTGTAAAGACTGGCGAGTGCCGCCATTTCGAGCGCGCCTTTCCGCATTTGGGCTGCCCACCTGTCAGAGAGTTCGATACTGTCCGGAGCTATCAATGCCATGGCTTATACCTTGTAATGCAAGGTATACGCTCCTGATAAGCCAGTCAACCAAAATCGTGCTGACACTGAACTTTCGTTCTTCGATCAACGAGGTGACATCGTCCTCTCGTCGTTGGTCTAGGCAACTCAAGCAGTTTCGGTAGGGTGCAGAGGCTTCTCGCAAACGAAGGATAACGAGAGCGCCTCCAATCGAGAACGCGATTCGCGTGATCGCTGGCAATCCTCATTCTCGAAAGATATTCTCGAATGCTATGCTCGGTTCGTGGTCACAAGACGAGTTCCGAGAAGAAAACGCCTACGAAGAAGCCGCCGATGAAAACCGGTTTGAGAGACAAGGGCCTGCTGATCGGCTACGCGCGTGTCTCAACTCAGGACCAGAACCTTGAGTTGCAAACGGAGGCTCTTCGCAACGCCGGCTGCAAGAAGATCTTCGAAGACCGGGCGAGTGGGAGCCGGGCTGAGCGCCTAGGGCTTACGCAAGCTCGGGAGAGTCTTCGAGCCGGGGACACCCTTGTGGTTTGGAAGCTGGATCGGCTGGGCCGGAGCGTTAAGCAGCTCGTCGAGCTTGTTGGTGAGCTTCAAAACGAGGGAGTGCAGTTCAAAAGCTTGACCGATTCCATCGATACTGGCACGGCGTCCGGCCGGTTCTTTTTTCACGTCATGGCGAGCCTGGCCGAGATGGAGAGGGAACTGATCGTCGAGCGAACCCGCGCTGGGCTGGAGATCGCACGCCAACTCGGCCGAACGGGTGGCCGCAAGCGGGTGATGACCGAAGGCAAGGTGAAAGCGGCGAAGAAGTTGCTCTCTAGCGGTGTTCCGGCGCGGGACGTGGCCAGCAACTTAGGCGTTTCCGTGCCTACCTTATATAGATGGCTTCCCGCCTCGACTCACTCCTAGAACGCGGATCGGCCCTGAGTCTCGCCGCGTTGGATACCCGTAAGGACGTGAAATCCTCTCGGCGCCGCTTCATGTGCAGCCGCATAGCGGTTGCAGCTGGATACACCGGTTTTTCTCACCAAGGGAGCTTGTCGTGATCATAATCTCTTCCTTGCGGCTCCTCGTTTTATTTACTCCTTACATAAAGAATCCTTATCTAAGGAGACATCATCTATGTGGGAGGAGGTAGAAATGCTGCGAAGAATGCTTGAGACCCACAGGAGTACCGCCTTAACCGTGCTTCGCGTGACGCTCGGCGTTGTCATGTTCGCTCACGGAGCTCAGAAGATGCTCGGCTGGTTTGGGGGCAAGGGTCTTGACGCTGCTCTCCACAATCTCGTGCCCGGAAAGTACGTTCCCGTTCCGTTAGCCTTCCTCGCGGTCTGTGCGGAGTTCTTCGGTGGGCTTGGACTAATCACAGGCCTCTTGACACGTGTCGCCGCATTTGGAGTCGCCGCGAACATGATCGTCGCGGTCGCAATGGTGGAAGGTCACCAAGGCTTCTTCATGAACTGGGAAGGTCAGAAGCAAGGCGAGGGATACGAGTACCACCTGCTGGTATTGGCGATTACATACGCGCTGATGCTCAGGGGTGGCGGCTCGGCTTCCATAGATGGCCTTCTGGAGGAGAGGCGGCAACTGACAGCATCATGAGAGAGACCGCACGTGTAAGCGCACCCAAACTATGGATTGTCCTGGCACGCTGTCAGCGCGCAATGGCTTTGCTCGTTGAGAAGTGGATCGCTGATGCAGGACTGAGCACCAGCGATTTTCAGTTGCTGGAAACGCTGCTGCACAAAGGGCCTCTCACCATCACGGAGATACAGAAAAAGATTCTTCTGGCTACTGGATCAATGACGGCAGCAGTCGATCGCGTGGAGAAGAAGGGGCTGATCAACCGCACGGCGACCGAGGGGGATCGTCGGGCACGTCGGCTGGTACTCACAGACGAAGGGCGTCAGCTTGCCGAATCGCTGTACGCAACGCACGCGAAACAGTTGAAATCTGCCATGCGCGCTCTCGATGATGCAGAAGCCGAGGAACTCTACCGGTTGCTGCGGAAGTTGGGGCTGTTCGCAGCCGAGATGCTCGAACCGCAGCAAGCCAAAGTCGATGAGAGCGCGAGCTCCGGTTCTGCAAAACAGAAGTTGACCCAAGGAGGGTCGAAGAGATGAAAGCTGTGATTGTGCGTGAGTATGGAAATGTGAACGAGTTGCAGTATGAGGAAACCGAGCAGCCGCAAGTGGCGGCAGGCGAAGTTCTGGTCAGGATACGGGCCACGAGTGTCAATCCGCTTGACTGGAAGATGCGTTCGGGCGAGGCGAAAGAGCAGTTCCCGATGCACTTTCCCCAGGTGCTCGGTTTGGATATCGTCGGTGACGTAGAGCAGGCCGGTCCTGGAGTAACCGGATTCCAAACGGGAATGCGCGTGATGGCGATGGGCAAGTCCAGCTACGCGCAGTTCGCCGCGGTGAGCAGCACGGCACTGGCGCCGATACCGGACGAGTTAAGCTATGAACAGGCCGGCGCTCTGCCGTTGGTGCTGACGACGGGCGCGGAGTTGATCGAACGCGCGGCGAATGTGCAGCGAGGGCAAACGGTTCTGATTACCGGGGCTGTTGGCAGCGTGGGACGCGTTGCTGTGCACGTTGCAAAACAGCGGGGAGCGCAGGTGTTTGCCGGGGTTCGTGCTTCACAGCGTAAGCAGGCGGAAGAACTCGGGGCGGCGAAGGTCATTGCGCTTGATCAGCCGGAAGAGCTGACGCAGTTGCGCGGTCTGGATGTCATTGCCGATACGGTGGGCGGCAAACTGCAGGCGCAGGTGCTTCCATTGCTGCGCGATGGAGGCGTGTACGCCTCGCTTGTGGGGCCACCAAGCCAAGACCCGGGCCGCGGTATCCAGGTACAGGCGATGATGGCACAACCGGATGCACAGCGTCTCGCCGAACTGGCCCGGGACGTTGCACGAAGCGTCCTCGTGCTGCCGGTTGCGAGGACGTTTCCGCTTTCTGAGGTACAGGAAGCGACGCGCCTAGCGGAAGGCGGAGGGGCTGAAGGTAAGGTCGTGCTCCTCGTCCCATGAAGTAAACGCAACAGCAGCATGAGAACCGGCAGACCGAGTATCGCGAAAGATGAGTGTGGATGTGTGGCATCGGTTTGTCGTTCCCGCAGCTGCGGCGCTGGTTGCGGGTGCCATGAACGCTATGGCAGGCGGTGGTTCCTTTCTGTCAGTCCCCGCGCTTCTTGGTGCGCGGCTGCTGCCGGTTACCGCCAATACCACGAATACCGTGGCGATGTGGCCGGGTGAACTGGCTTCGGTCTTTGCCTTCCAGCAAGAGCTCGGTTCCCGCAAGCAAGGCCTCCTGCCGGTCGTGCTTGCGGGGACGCTGGGCGGCGCTGCCGGAGCCATTGTTCTGCTGAAGACGCCGCAGGCCCGGTTCCTCTCATTGGTTCCCTGGCTTTTGCTCTTTGCCACGGCGTTGTTTGCTCTCGGCGAGCCTCTGCGGAAAGGTCTCGACCGAGCGTTCCGCAGGGGACGTGTGAGCACTTCGAAATCAACCGGCCTTTTCATTGGCCTTCTGCTGGTGAGCTTTTACACCGGCTACTTCGGTGCGGGTGCCGGGATCCTTGTCTTCACCACGCTGTCATTGTTCGACCCGCGACCGCTGAACGAGTCGAACGCGTTGAAGGCGCTGTGTACGACTCTAGCGAACGGCATCGGCGTCATTATCTTTATCGTCGCCGGAGCTGTGTCGTGGCCACAATGCATTGTCATGGCCGGCATCGCGGCAGTGGGAGGTTGTTGCGGAGCCTCCTACTCCCGCAAAATCAGCACGCGGGCACTCAAGACGGTTGTGATCGTTACGGGCGTCTTGGTCTCCACATACCTGTTCTTCGAGCGACGCTGATTGACTCAGACGGAAGCGCTCTGCACGACGTATCAAGCGGATCTGCGCACTTGCGTCACAATCGACGTATGAATCCCTGGCCCGATCACCGTTTGTTGGACTTGTTGCATCTCGACGTGCCCATTGTGCAGGCGCCGATGGCCGGGTCCGACACGGTGGCGCTCGCGCGCGCCGTTGCCTCAGCCGGAGGGCTGGGGTCGCTCGCCGGGGCGCTCCTTTCCGCGGACGATGTGCGAGCGGCAGTGCAGGCATTTCGCGAACAGTCACATCGTCCACTGAACCTGAACTTCTTTTGCCACTCTATGTCCGAACCCACGAGCGATGCGCAGCGACGTTGGAAATCCTCGCTAGCCGGGCATTACCGGAATCTCAAGCTCGATGCCGATGCAGTGCCGCAGGGCCGCCTGCGCCTGCCGTTCGACGAGGAGATGTGCGAAGTCGTTGAGGAGTTGAAGCCCGAGGTCGTGAGCTTCCACTTCGGCCTGCCGCAGGCGCGGCTCGTTGCGCGCCTGAGAGCGGGCGGCATCAAAATTCTGTCTTCGGCAACGAGCGTGCGGGAAGCGAGATGGCTCGACGACCATGGCTGCGATGCGATCATTGCGCAAGGCTCCGAGGCGGGTGGGCATCGTGCCATGTTTCTCGAAATACAGGTCGCGTCGCAGGTTGGTTTGTTCGCTCTTCTGCCGCAGGTGGTCGATGCGGTCGCGGTCCCTGTGATCGCGGCTGGAGGCGTTGCAGACGCTCGCGGAATCGTGGCTGCGTTTGCCTTGGGCGCATCCGGTGTGCAGATCGGAACCGGCTACTTGGCCTGCCCGGAAGCGAACGTGTCGCCGCTGTACCGAAAAGCGCTTCGCGAAGTAACCGATAGCGGAACGGCAATCACAAACCTCTTCAGCGGGCGTCCGGCGAGAGGCATCGTAAACCGTTACATGGAGGAGGGCGGCTTCCTGTCCGAAGACGTGCTCGCCTTTCCGCACGCTGCGACACCAGTCGGCCCTTTGCGGGCGGCATCGGAAGCTGCGGGCTCGCTCGACTACATGCAGATGTGGGCGGGGCAGTCTGCGCCGCTGGCCCGCGAAATGCCCGCGGCTGAGCTCACACGAATGCTGGCAGCGGAAGCGCTGAACCTCTTAGGTCGAAACACGCCTGCTGAGCCGAAACGACGCAATCTCACCTAAAAGCGAAAAACGCTCTGGTGTTTACCGGAGCGACGCCGATGGTGCTCGGCACCATGGAGCTGGAGAAGAACGAATCCCCGTCGAGCAAAAGCTGAAGTGATCAGGAACATTTGGACACCCCAGAGCGAAGCCGAATGAAGAGGCTTGGAACGAGTTGACCGCACCGTCAGCTTTGCTCACACAGTGAGCAGCTCTAAGCCGGCAAGTGTGCTACTCGAATCAAGAACTACCGGCGTTTCGCTGGGTATACCCCTGCGAGACACGGTTTGTGTGACAGAATCGCGTCTCACAGAGATTGCAATTCTGATAGTGTGACACAAGATGGTGAATGCCAGAGAACCTAACGTGACAAAAGGGAAGCGGCGGGCCGGGCAGACGGTAGGCTACCTGCGGGTGAGCGCTCTCGATCAGAAGGAACTGCGTCAGCTTGAAGGAGTCGACCTCGACAAGCGGTTTACCGACAAGGCATCTGGGAAAGACATGCACCGGCCTCAGCTCCAGCAGCTCATGAATACGTGCGCGAAGGGGACACTGTCATTTTCCACGCGATGGATCGACTGGCCCGCAACCTCGACGACCTCCGCAAGATCGTCCTGGGGCTCACCGAACGGGGAGTCCACGTCCGATTCGAGAAAGAGAATCTTACGTTCACCGGGGAAGACTCTCCGATGTCGCATCTGCTGCTGAGTGTGATGGGCGCGTTCGCTCAGTTTGAGCGCGACCTGATTCGCGAACGCCAGCGAGAGGGCATCGCTCTGGCAAAGCTGCGGGAAGGAGCCTACGCTGGCCGCAAGCATTCGCTGAGTCCGGTACAGGCTAAGGAGCTGTGCCGTCGTGTGGCGCTGGGCGAATCGAAGACAAAGCTGGCCGAAGAATTGAGCATCAGCCGCCAGACCCTATATAGATACGTCGCCGGAGCAGAGCGTTGAAGGCCAATCGGCAGCAGGTATTGCACTGCTACAAACCAGCCAACTGATAGCGTTGCCTGGAGCAGCTCCGTCACCCATCCGAAGAACATGAAGACGTGGGACCCAGAAGCGAAGAACGTTGTGATGCAAAGAAGAGGACAGGATCTGACGATCGCCACCGCGCTCACCGAACTGCATATGGATATCGGTGCTCGATCACTCTGGGCAGGAAATCTCTCACGAAGTTCTCGTGGTTTGCGCCCTGAAAGAAGTGGATCGCCTTCTCCTCCAAGACAAGGTTCGCAAGTCCGTGGAGAGTTGCCAGGCCGCAGAGCATATCCGCAGCATCGCTAAAGGAACCTGGATCGGCAGAAGGCTTGCCCTGGTAGGCAAGAATAGCTTGGCCTAGCCGCATTCCGGGTACCTTGCTGACCGCGGCGAGGCGTGGGTCACGGCGGTCCACAAGGTCGTTGCGGAACATCAAGCGGAAGTGTCCGGGATACTGCAGGACGAAATGAATGAAAGCAAGCGTGATCGCGCGCACGTCGGCAACAACATCGTCTACCTTGCTGTTCTGTCCGATCGCCTCCGCGGCTCGCTGGTAAGCAAGAATGGCAACCTCGGTCAAGAGCCCCCGGGCACTGCCAAAATGATGCGCAGGAGCGGCCGGGGAGACGCCAGCCCGCAACGCTGCCGCACGCAACGAGAAACCCTCGATACCAAGCTGGCCGATGATTTCATCTGCGGCCCGGATGAGCGCTGCGCGCAAATCGCCATGGTGGTAGGTAGCTCGCTTCGCTCTGATCCGGTTGGCGGTCTTGACACTGTTTAGATCGTTCGATAGAGTTCTGCTTAGCTTCACTTGATTGTTCCTGCAGGACAATTACGCCTCATAACTTGACAGTGTACAGATAAACGCCAGAGGCAGTTAGCCTCCAAGGAGAAAACACAAGTGGAAAGCAAAGTATGGTTTATCACCGGAACATCACGCGGTTTCGGGCGGGTCTGGGCCGAAGCAGCGCTCAAGCGGGGAGACAGAGTCGCCGCGACGGCTCGCAAACTGGGAGATATCGCTGACCTCAAGGAACGGTTCGGCGAGGCAGTCCTTCCACTACAACTGGATGTGACCGACCGAGAGCGGGTAGCGCAGGTAGTCAACGAGGCGTTTGAGCACTTTGGTCGTTTGGATGTTTTGGTCAACAATGCCGGATACAGTCTGATTGCGACCACTGAAGAAGCGACTGATGAGCAGATCGAAGAGTTGTTCGATGCAAATTACATTGGCGTAATACGCGTGCTGAGAGCGGCTTTGCCGCTGCTTAGAAAGCAGGGAAGCGGTCACATTCTGGGGGTGACCAGCAGCCTTGGTCTGACACCGGCACTCCTTATTGGCATCTACTCCGCAACCAAAGCGGCGGCCGAGGCGCTTCACGAGGGCCTGGCAAAGGAAGTCGCCGAGTTTGGCATCAAGGTGACGATCATTGAGCCAGGCGCCTACGCAACCGACTTTGGCAAGAGTGCGGCCCGCGCTGAGGCGATGCCTGTATACGACAACTTCCGCAAGCAGTTCATGGCGGGACTGATGAAGCTGGAGCGGGGCAATCCCGAAGCCACCGCAACGGCGATCCTTCAGGTTGTCGATGCAGAACAGCCTCCTCTGCGGCTCATCCTTGGTAGCACGTCGCTCCCTCAGGTACGCGCGGTCTACGCCGATCGCCTGGCCACGTGGGAGTCATGGAAGGCAGTTTCGAACGGAGCGCAGTAGAAAATTTGGCGAAGGTTCGAGGAGCGTGCCCATCTTGTCTCCTCGGATCTCTCCTAATTAATACGATGTCGTCATTCTTGTAAACGAACGTTTCTGGTATTTGTGGCGTTCTGACTTCCCTAGTGCTCCCTGAGGAAGTTGCCCTTTCACGTCGGTTGTTCTTATATTCAAGCGGGCCACGCTTGCATGGCGACATCGGCGACTGTAAGCAGTTTCGTGCGCGATGCACCATCGCGGGCCATCGTAGACATACCCTGGATGAGTGTCATGACATAGCCTGCCATGGCTGCTGCGTCTATCTTCTGATTCGCTTTACCGTTCCTGTTGTCCTGCTCGATCTTTAAACGAAGATGTTTTTCGATATCGAGACGTATATCGGTCAACGCTTTCTGTACGTCGGCGGCAGCGGGGGAACAACTGATGGCCGAACTTGCGATCAGGCATCCTGCTGGTGTGCCTTCCCCGGTGAATCCAACCGCTGAAGTCCTGAGCAAAGATACAGCCGCTTCGCGTGCTGTGGGTGCCTTGTCAATGATGGACTCAGACGATACCGGTCCTGAGGTGTAGCGTCTGACGGCCTCGAAGAAAAGCTGCCTTTTATCGCCAAACGCGGTGTACAGGCTGGGCGGAGTTATCGCCATGGCTGCGGTTAGATCATTGACGGAAGTTGCTTCATAGCCGTGACGCCAGAACAACAGCATCGCCTGTTGCAGGGCGGCATCCCGATCAAAGCTCAAAGGGCGTCCCGGTCTGCGTTTCTCCGAAGGCAAGGTTTGTTCCATAGTTGTTACTATGAAACACCTTGACACTCGTTTGCAAGTGCTGTGTACTTGGTTTCGTAGCGACCACTAAGGAACTCATCATGTCACTTACGAACTATCGCACCCTTGGCCGCTCCGGCCTCATCGTTAGCCCTCTCTCGCTTGGAACCATGACCTTCGGCACGGCCCGTTGGGGGCTCGACGAGGCCGGTTCCTCTGCGGTTTTCAACGCCTACGTAGAAGCCGGAGGCAACTTTGTGGATACGGCAGACGTGTATTCCGGAGGACGCAGCGAAGAGATGCTGGGTAAATTCATCGTCGAAGGCAAGCTGCGGGAAAAGATCGTAATCGCCACCAAAGCCGGATTCGCTGCGGGTGAGGGTGTGCATACTGGCGGCAACGGTTCACGGCATATCCACGCGGCCCTTGAAGGCTCACTGAAGCGGCTGCGTACCGATCATGTGGACCTGTTCTGGATTCACGTGTGGGATTCGGTTACACCTCCTGAAGAACTTCTGGAAACGATGAATGTGTTGGTGAGGTCGGGCAAGATTCGGTACTGGGGCATGTCGAACGCGCCGGCCTGGTACGTTAGCAAACTGGCGACTCTTGCGGCCGTGCGCGGCTGTTCCGGCCCGATCGCTCTCCAATACTTCTATTCACTCGTCAATCGCGATATTGAGGATGAGCATGTGCCGCTGGCAAGGGAGTTCGGCATGGGGATCGTGCCGTGGAGTCCGCTCGCGTTTGGGTTGCTGACGGGCAAGTACGACCGTGCTGCCGTCGAGGCTGGTCCTTCACGTCCGGCCGGTTTACCTCGCAACGCCGGAGCGGAGAACGAGAAGCGTCCGGAAGGTGATAAGCGGCTGGATGGAGCCAACCCGTTCGGCGACACGCTTTTTACCCCGCGAAACTGGACCGTCGTAGATGGCCTGAAGAAGATTGCAGCAGAGGCCGGAGAGACGCCTGCACGCATTGCACTCGCATGGGTATGCGGGCGGCCCGGAATCACCTCAACCCTCATGGGTGTGAGTCGGCCCGAGCAGGTAATGGACAACGCAGCAGCTCTGAACGTCGTTCTCTCCAAAGAGCAGCGAGAAGGTTTAGACAGATTGAGCGCGCCTGCTGATCCGCGAACCCTTTACAGCCTCTTCACACCCAGCATGCGGCAATACGCTGTGTTCGGAGGATCGTCGGTCGTAAACTAGACGCCTGCTTCAAAACAGACCGGGTGTTTGTCATTGATTGATCGACAAAACATCCGGTTGCCTTTGTCTAACTGGGATTCAAATAGTCGCCACAAGCGAACGTTTGTGACAGCCTGAATGATCAGCTTCCGACAGCGGCGTTTATCAGGACCTATACGCCCTGTTACGCGCTGTCTATTCCAAGTGCATCCATCTTGGCCCGTTGTGTTCTCAGCACAAGAACACAGCGGGCAAGTAGATTTAGATCAGCGTGCCACCCGAGACCTCAATGCGCTGAGCGTTCACCCAGCGATTCTCCTCGGAGAGAAGCGAGGCGATCATGGGTCCGATGTCGTCCGGATGCCCGACACGTCCCAGTGCTGTCAGCCCGGCGATCTGCTTGTTTACTGCAGGGTTGTCCCGCACCATCCCGCCACTGAAATCCGTCGCGATGGCGCCCGGAGCCACGGTGTTCACGGCGATGCCGCGTGGACCGAGTTCTTTTGCCAGATATCTCGTAAGCACCTCGACAGCACCCTTCATAGAGGCATAAGCGGAGCTTCCCGGAAAGGCAAATCTGGCCAGTCCCGACGAGATCATCACGATTCTTCCGCCATCGTTCATCAGCGGCAGAAGCTTCTGCGTAAGGAAGAACACACCCTTGAAATGAACGTTGTAGAGGCTGTCGAAGTCTTCTTCCGTCACCTTGTCAAATGGCGCATGATGGGATGTGCCAGCGTTATTGACTAGATAGTCGAAACGTACCGCTCCCATCTCCACAAGGCTTGCTGCGACGATCTGTACGAACGCATTGAAGGTCTTGATCTTGCCGGCGTCAAGTTGCAATGCAATGGCCTTTGCTCCCGTCTCGCTCACTTCGGTGATGAGCGTGTCGGCTTCTGTACGATTCGAGTTGTAGGTGAAAATGCAGTTTACGCCCCGCCGGGCCAGGTTGAGCACTGTGTTGCGGCCCAGGCCACGGCTTCCGCCGGTAACGATGGCGATTTTCGCAGCCGTTGCTACATTTGCTTCGAACATAGTTCGCTCCTGTGATCCGTGTTCTCTCAAGGGTACGTTTCACAAACAGACAGAGATATACCGGAATCTTCCGATTTCTTGCCTATTCCTGCTTGATGGATTAGCGTGGAGCACTGGGATAAAAGTTCATGGAAGGTGATTACGTGTCAGAGTGCCTCGCGGAACTTGTCTTGCGCTATACCGAAGCGCAACCTGGCCAAAGTCCCTTCTTCACCTGCATGGAAGGACTGACCATCCTGCGTTCTGACCACCAGCGCCGGGCTAATCATCTTCTCTATAAACCCTCTCTCTGCATTACCGTACAGGGAACCAAATCAGCCACATTCGGCGACCAGTGCCACTCCTACAGCGCTGGGCAGGCTTTGCTCGTCAGCGTCGAAATGCCTGGTTTCGGAACCGTCACGGAGGCAAGCCCCACAGAGCCTTACCTTGGTGTCATCCTCGAACTCGACTTAGCGATCCTGCGCGCCATTGCGAGTGAACTTGCTGATCCGCCCAGGCCCAGCGAGACGCTCAGCTGTGGTGTCTTCGTCACCGACTTCAACGGTCCTCTTACCGAGTGCACGCTTCGTTTAGTCCGTCTGCTCGATACGCCTGGCGCTATTCCGGTTCTCTCGCCAGGCATCATGCGCGAGATTTGTTACTGGCTGCTTTCTGGCCCACACAGCAGTGAGGTTGTCAGGATGACCTTGAGCAACAATCACGAACATCGCATCCTTGAAGCGATTCACTTCCTTCGCAACCACTTCGCGGAACCAGTTCGCATCGGTGACCTTGCCGCTATTGCGCAACTCAGCCCATCCGCCTTTCACCGCCAGTTCAAAGCGGTTACCTCGATGACCCCGCTTCAATATCAGAAGCAATTGCGTCTTCTGGAAGCTCGGCGACTTATGACCGCCGACTCGGCAAATGTCGAAAAGGCGGCTTTTCAGGTCGGCTATGAAAGTCCCTCACAATTTAGCCGTGAGTACGGCCGTATGTTCGGGGTTCCTCCTCGGCGCGACGTAATCCTGCTCAGGAGCACTGCTGCCTGACGTGGAGCGCCACCTCAAGAGATGGTGACGTGCATTTCAATCCCGATATGTCGGCTTAGCGGAAGTAATCCGGTTCGACCGCGCGTTAGCACAAACAAACGTTTGTGCACGATATAGGACATTTCGGTCTCTTCATCGCATCGCGAACATCAGGGTTGCGCTCGTGATCGTAAAGTGATTTCGCCGATGTTCACTTCTTCGGGCTGGTCGATGAGGTAGGCGACAGCAGTTGCTACAGCATCGGGGGACATAGCGAACTTCGTTCCCGCAGCACGGAGCTGTGCCTGAAGCCCTGGATTTTTTATATGCTCTGCGAAGGATGTGTCTGTGAAACCGGGAAGCACCGTGCTGACGCGAATCGCTCCAGCCAATTCCTGCCTGAGCCCGTCTGAGATTGCGAGGACTGCAGCTTTTGTTGCGGAATACACTACCTGATTCGGAACGGTCTTGCGGGCGGCGGTAGAAGCTGTATGAATGAAATGTCCAGCGCCCTGTGTGCGAAATACCGGCAGGGCCGCTGCGATCCCAAAGAGGACGCCTTTGATGTTTACATCCACCATCGTTTCCCAATCATCAACAGCCAGGTCGTCCATGGGTCCGATCGGCATCGCCCCTGCATTGCTGAAGAGCACATCAAGGCGGCCGAACTTGCTCTGCGCCAAGGCTACGAGTTGCTGGACGTCTTCGCGCTTACTTACGTCTGTGACCCGATAAGCCGCCTCGCCGCCTTCAGCCTTGATCTCGTCGGTGAGGACCATGAGACCACTCTCGCCTCGGGCACCAAGAACAACTTTTGCTCCTGCTTTGGACAAACGTAGTGCCGTAGCCCTTCCAATGCCGCTGCTCGCTCCTGTGATAGCGACTACCGAACCCTGAATCATAAGTACCCTCTCTGCTGCAGATGCTACGACAGGCTTGTTCGAACAGATTGGTTTCGCATTAGGCACACGTTCATTCTGAGAAGCAGTCGTCACAAACGAAAAATGCTGTTGAAAAACTCGACTTCCCGCGAGGTGCTAAAACTGCGTCGCGCGAGGATGCCTTATACGCTTCGTTTGGAATTGCGGTGAGCCTCAGACATCCCCCACTTCGACGTTCACCGGTGGAACAGAGAGTTTTTCAACACCATCGAAAGTTTGTGATGGCGCTTTGTCTCAACGGATAACAACAGTTTCTTCATCGGACGTTTGCTCTGGTTCGAAGCCTCCTCAGCATCCGCCTAACCCAGATCCTGTGAGCCTGCACCCTTTTAGGGCTCCATGATGGGTGTCCCTGTGCTTACGCAGCCGTACTGCTACCTGATTCGTTATCGAATACATGCTTTCGGTTTTCATTTCCCCAGGCGCAAAGCGGACGAAGCGACTCACCAAGAACTTTCCCAAATGGCGTAATGGAGTACTCCACCTTTGGGGGAATCTGCTTGTAGTCCTTCCGGGCAAGCAGGCCGTTCTCCTGCATTTGCCGCAGGTCCTGGATCAGCACTTTCTCGCTGATGCCCGTCAGAAGTCGTCGAAGCTCACCGAATCTCCTGGTTTCATGGCACACGTAGTAGAGGATGAGCATCTTCCACTTGCCTCCTATCATTGCCAAGGCCACATCCAGTCCGCACTCAGGCATTGCCCATCTCCTTTGTTGATCTGTAGATACTTACCTAAAAGTGGGTACTAGCCAATTGTATTGCCTCAAGATAACGTCGGATCAGCAACTATCCGAGGGGAGCAAAGCTGAAGCTGCCGCTCTCTCGTATCAACAATCACCGTTCATCGTTCGGTTAGAGGGCAAATCATCGCGCTCACAGGCGATTGAAACAACACCAAGAAGGATGATCCCGACATGAATGCAAAGCCTACTCTCGCCGTCAACGCAACCTACACCGTGCACCAAGGGGACATTCCCGCTTTCGCAGAGATCTGCCGTAATCTCGTCCAGGTTGGTCGTGCGAGTTCCGGGTGCGTGTACTTCCAAGTTGCGCAGGATGTCGAAGACAACTCGAAGTTTCATCTTCTGGAGGGATGGACGGATCAGGCGGCGGTCGATACTTTCGGTCAGAGCGAATCCTTTAAAGAGCTTCTCGGAAAAGCCATGAGCTTGAGACTTCTTGGCAGAAGTGGTCTTCGCCTTGAAATCTCGAATGCAGAACCGCTCGCAATGCCAAGCTGAACAAAGACCTAATGCTTATACCTTACCTCGTGCTTCGGATCGAATGTGTACCCCTCCGGGAAGAAGATGCTAAGCGCCAGCCCGGTGGCTGAGCCGGCTGCCATGCTGAGCGGTTTGTCGAGGATCAAATTTCTTTGTGAGCTGTTGGCCACCGGAATTGACGAGTGCCGGTCACTTGTCGATGTCCTAATTTCCGCAGCTTTTAAAGTGCAACCGCCTACATCGACGGCAGCAATCGAAGCGCTGAAGTCCTTTAGCGGCTCGCGATGGGAAACTTAGCCCCGGCTGTGCTCCAACCGCGCTACGGGCCCCAGCGCAGCTGGGCGGCTTGATAGTTCGCGAACAAACGTCTCTAAGAGGCGGCCTATCCACGTTGAGCATTGAGGTGAAAATGACAAGCCGAAACGGCGTCGGCGTCGATATGGTAGAAGGGCGAATAGGCCCGGTACCCGTCGCCGAAACGCTTCACCCCGTAACCGGCGGAGCCGCCGTCGAGCACGGGTTGAAGAGCACACGCGCGTTCGCGCGAGGCGAAATGGCGAGGTTGTCCGCGGGGCGGTGAAGCGGTCACGGAAACGGTCGACCTGCTTGGGATTGATCGAGAACACAGCGAAGCCACTTTCCACAAGAGTTTCCACGAGAGAACCCAGGCGACCTCAATGCCAACCGCGACCAAGGTGGGACACCTGCGGCGCTTCTGCCTTGAGGAGTTCTAAATGACATCCTCGGTACGGATAGGCAGCTTACGTACGCGCTTGCCTGTCGCGTGGTACACCGCATTTGCAATTGCGGCGGCTGAGCCAACCATCACCACTTCGCCCATGCCTTTAACACCAACCGAGTTCGCGGCCATGTCCGGCTGGTCGATCAATGCAACGTCGATCTCGCCGATGTCGGCGTTGACCGCTACGACGTAGTCGGCCAGGTCGTCGTTTAGATAGCCCGCAAAGCGGGCATCTACTTCCGATTTCTCGCGCAGAGCGGTGCTAAAGCCCCAGACACTTCCGCCGTACATTTGGCTCAAGGCCGTTCTGGGGCTGATTACCCGGCCGACATCCGCTATACTCACCGACCGGGGCACTCTTATTCTGCGAGTCCCGGGATCGATATGGATCTCCACAAAATGTGCAATGTACGACATCGCCGTCGCAGTCGGAAACTCAGGACCGGCGATTGCAAACCCGCCTTGACGCATACTTTCGATTGCTGCCGGGTTCTGTCCTGGAGCCAGCTCAGAAACGGTAACCTCAAGATACGGGTGATTCAACAGGGTCAGTCTGGTGTGAATATTTCCGTTGAGCTGCCGGCCTGCCGCCATTTCTTCTAAAGAAGCCTTCAATTTGGCGACTGCTTTTGCGGTCACCGGCACCACGCTTGCCGTGCCCCATTGACCAGCAGTCAGAGGTTGCGGCCCGGCGGAGGTATCCCCGATCACAATTTCCAGCTTGTCAGCATCTAAGTCAAGGCCTTGAAGGATGGTGTTAGCAATGGCAGAGCGAATACCCTGGCCTAGCTCGTGACCACCGGTAATCAGCCTTGTCGTTCCATCGGCACCAACCCTTAATGTCGCTTCCGAGGCACCCATCTTTGCGTGGAAGATGCCGCAAGCTAGACCCCATCCCACCAAGGTTCCATCGGGTAAGCGCATGGAGCGAGCTTCGTGTGTACGTTTGTCCCAGCCAAAACGCCGCGCACCTTCTGTAAGGCACTGGGCGAGATAGCGACTTGAAAGCGGACGACCGGTTAGCGGATCTACCTTCGTATCGTTCGCCAGCCGTAGTTCGAGCGGGTCATAGTTGAGCTTATAGGCGAGCTCATCCACGGCACATTCCACAGCGAAGCAGGCGCAGAAGGAATGAGTACCTCTCATATTGCCGGGCGCCTGGCGATCGATGTAGATCTCGGAACCAGTTCCGGAGTAGTTGTCGATCCCGTAGAGTCGCGAAACGCCCACATGGTAGTCCCCAACTCCAAACATTCCGCCCGGCGTGTTCTCCTGAACAATGTCATAAAGAAGGCTGGTCATTCGGCCCTCTGCGTCCGCACCAAGCCTGATGTGATGCAGGCTTTGTGGCCGATACGGAGCAAGATGCGCAACCTGTCCGCGGGGCGTAACCACCTTGACCGGGCGCCCGGTGAGCATGGAGGCCCGTGCGACCAAGGCCGTCTGACGTTTTGGCATGCCTTTCTGCCCAAAAGCCCCACCAACATAGGCACTCTTTACATGCACTTTATCCGGGTCGAGCTGTAAAGCGCGCGCGAGGGCGTACTTTCCCAAAGTAGCGGCCTGTAGTTGCGAATAGCTCAATGGGATTGTGGTGCTGGGTCGGTGTTTCGTAGTGTTCGTCCACGAGTACTGTGGCTTTGGCTAAGGCGGCCTCTGCTTGACCGACCCTTGTGGGCTTGCCGGGAACTTTCTCTGCACTCTCGCTGTCCATTTTCGCGACGAACAGTTGCCTGCTGTAACGAGGCTGGATCGCCTCCGCGCCCTGGATGGCCGCTTCCAGGCTTTCGCCGAGTACCAGTGCTAAAGGTTGACCCCGATAACTTATCTCGTCTCCGATGGTCGGCGGTGATGGCGGTGGGCCATCCTTCTTGAACGGGGGCGGAGAAAGAAAATCCTTCGCGGTGAGCACGCGAGAGACACCAGGAACTTTCGTTGCGGCGTCCGTGTTGAGTTCTACAACCCGGCCCTTGGCGATCGTGGCGGGAACCAGCATTGCATACAGCATCTTGGGGAAGACGAAGTCGGCGGCGTATCGAGTGACACCGAGCACTTTATCCCGCGCATCGACCCGTTCGATGTCGGCAAACTTTTGTGGGCTCATCAGCTATTCCTTTTGGCTGCAATCATCAACGCGTCAGCCACAGTGCGAGCGCCGAGCTCGATTTTGAAGCCATTTGCAGTTCCGGCCTTGGCACCATCCAAGGCTGCGTGACCTGCGGCGAGGGCAAGCTCCGGTGTCAAGCGCTTCCCTGCGAGCGCCTTTTCAGCAAGCGGAGCACACCAAGGACGCGTGGCGACCCCTCCGACCGCGATATGGGCCCTCCGAACCCGATCACCATCCATATCGAGCGCGACCGCAGCCGAAGCGAGCGCGAAGGCATAGCTCTCGCGATCCCGAATCTTGTGATAAGTCGAAGTGCGCCCTGCCTTCGTTTTCGGAACGGTGATTGCGGTAATCAGTTCGCCCGCTTTGAGGTTGAATTCCAGATGGGGAGTCGACCCCGGAAGCCGGTAGAGCTCTCGCACAGGCAAGGTACGCCCCCCGAGCGGGCCCAAAAGCTCGATGGACGCATCCATAGCAGTCAGAGCAACCGGCCAGTCCCCTGAAGATACGGCCGTGCACGACTCGCTTTGACCTAGTACAGCCTGGCCGCGGTCTAGTCCGTCGATCGCCGCGCAACCGGAGCCTGGTGCGCGCTTATTGCAGGGATACACACCGACGGTACTGGATGACCCGGCACCATTCCGGAAGTACATGCAACGCGTGCGCTGAAGTAGATTTCCGCCCACCGTCGCCATATTCCTGAGCTGCTGCGAAGCTGCACGCCAAAGCGCTTCTGACAGAACTGGATAGTCGTGGACGATGATTGCATTACTGGCGACCTCACTCATGAGGGCTAACGCCTCGAACCGTAGCGTGTCGCCATGGGAGTGGACAGAGTTGAGTCCGCGAATCGCTGTGATGTCGATCAGGTGTGCCGGATGCTCGATATCGAGCTTCATAAGGTCATAGAGCGTGGTCCCACCGGCTATGTAGCGCGCACTCGGGCCTGCGGTTGTGAATGCTCGAAGGGCCTCTTCCGGGGTTTCCGGACGGATATAGCTGAAGGAATGCATCAGGCCTTCCCCATCTTCCATGCGGCGTCTTGGACCGCGGCTACGATACCGACGTAGGCGCCGCAGCGACATAGGTTACCGCTCATATACTCGCGAATGCGTTCCTTGGATGCCGCATTGCCCTCGGCTACGCAGGCAACCGCCGCCATGATCTGGCCCGGTGTGCAGTAGCCGCATTGAAGCGCGTCATGATCGATAAACGCCTGCTGCATAGGGTGCAGCGTCTTACCGTCCGAAAGCCCCTCGATCGTGGTGATCTCCTGTCTTTCGGCCTTGGCTGCCAGCATCAGGCACGATGCAACTCGCCGGCCGTTGACATGCACCGTGCACGCACCGCACTGGCCATGATCGCAGCCCTTCTTCGCGCCAGTCAGCTCAAGGCTTTCTCGAAGAAAATCAAGCAATGAGGTCCGCGCATCCACCTGCAGCGACAAATCCCGGCCATTCACCCGCGCTTGAAGAGGCACAAAGTACTCACCCGAGATCGCCGAACCAGGAGCGATGTTGGTGATCTCTTGCGACCATGCGGGGTCTGTTTTCCTGAGGAGATGCGCGACCGCGAGCGCAGCACCTCCCTTGAGTGCTGTTCTCCGTGTCAGGTCAGGAAACGAAAGCTCGGAGAGTTGGCCTTTGCCGTCGAGCTTAGTCTCCGATGCTTTGTCGATTGGATATGTCTCATGGCTCATGATGCCTCGCTGGCCGAAACTTGCAGGTCGAACTAACGGAAACTCAAGCGCTTCGAGAGAAGCGCCAGCAGCGAAGGCCTCTCAGGAGTACTGTGCCTGCTTGAGGTCTTGAATGAGTCCCGGGCGAGTTGGCTCCCACCCTAACTGCTGCCTCGTTCTTATGGACGACGCCGATAGGTCTGCGCCAACAAACATCGCTAGCGGGCCGAAATGGACTTGAGCTTCTTGGGGAGAGAGGCTGACCACGGGAACCTGCAAGCCCTCGCCGATTGCCTCGGCGACCTGACGCAGAGATATCCCTTCCTCTGCAACAGCGTGGTATCTGCGTCCCGCCTCGCCCTTCTCCAGTACAAGCCGGTAGAGATGGGCAACATCGAGGACGTGCGCTGCCGCCCACCTATTTGCGCCATCCCCGAGGTATGCCGAAACCCCTTTTTCTCTTGCAACTTGGATAAGGCGCCCCGCGATGCCTTGCTTGATGATGTTGTGGACTTGAGGAAGTCGGAGTACCGACACATTCACACCGCGATCTGCAACGACAGCTCCTGTCTTCTCAGTCCACCGGAGAGGATTTGGCTGGTCGCGATCGAAGTAGTCTTCCGTAGCCAACTGACCCAGGACTGCGATACCCATCATCACGACCGAGGTGATCACCAAGGGGCGACCCGAGCCCATGAGCTCATCTCCCAAAGCGTTGATCGCGTTGCTATCTTCCTCATTGCTCGCCTTGAATTGTGCGAAGTTGTTGTTGAAGGCGCAGTGAATGACACCGTCTGACTTGGCGCTGCCCCTGCGAAGGCTGTCCACGTCTTCGAGACTTCCCCGATGGACCTCGGCTCCAGCTGCCATAAGCGACTCTGCGCCTGCATCGGAACGTGTGAGCCCAAGCACCTGGTGACCTGCTTTGAGAAGTTCGGGAACGAGGGCCGAACCGATGAATCCCGTAGCGCCAGTAACAAAAACTTTCATGAGTTGCTCCTCCGTTAGATCGTTGCCTTTACCGTGAGCGTTCACTTGTGAGGACTTTCAAGGATCAGACGCAAACCTTCGCACGTACGATCTATACTGAAAGTGCACATTTCTAGATCGATCGTACGGAGATGTTATGGATCCCCTCTCAGAGGTTCTGTCGCTGCTCAAGCTGAAGAGCTACGCATCGGGCGGCTTCGTCGTAAATGAGAAAACGGGCTTTGACTTCGTCGCTTACGACGGAATCAAGTGTTACGTCGTTGGCTCCGGCTCATGCTGGTTGTCGGTTCAAGGTGTTCCCGATGCTGTGCTCATGAGTACGGGGGACTGTGCCCTTCTACCCCGTGGTCTGCCATTCTGCCTGACGAAAGACTTGTCTCTTCCCCGAGCGAGATTTGCCTACGAACTCGCAGCGTTAGGGCCGGGAAGCGAGGCCCTTCATGAGAGAACACAAGGGTGCTGCATTCTTGGCGGACACTTCCTTCTTACCGGAAGTCACTCCGACATGTTGTTGAGTTCGCTACCTCCGATCGTGCACCTGCGCAGCCACTCCGACAAAGAGACCATGCGTTGGTCGCTGGATCGCATGAGAAAAGAATTGGACGATCCTCAGCCGGGTGGATCTCTAGTCGCTCAGCAGCTGGCCCACATGATGCTTGTTCAGGCACTCCGGCTGCACTTGCAAGAAGCAGGGGACGGCGTTGGCTGGCTCTTCGCCTTTGCGGATGTGCAGATGAGGGTAGCAGTTAAATGCATGCACGAAGAGCCGGAACGGCCTTGGACCTTGCAAGAGCTCGCTGACACCGTTTTCATGTCTCGAACGGCTTTTGCCAAGAGGTTCAGGGAGAAAACGGGGATGACGTCGATGGAGTATCTGACGCGGTGGCGGATGTTGCTCGCCGGTGACCGCTTGAAGAGTTCCGACGACTCAATATTCGCAATTTGTTCCTCACTTGGCTACGGCACAGAGAGTGCCTTCGGGAGAGCCTTCAGGCGAGTTTGGGGCTGCTCACCCCGAGAACATCGTCGACAAACGGACAGTAAGATCAACCCTTGGGAGCTACCAGCTTTGAACTTCTAAAGGCCAGCACGAAGAACGCGGTGTTTATCCGAAACCTACCGGCTGCACTTCCGGCGGCACCCGTGATGAGAATGGTTTGCCCCTGCTGCACGTTCGCAGCGCGCTCAATCAGCTGCGCCCCGGTGGTCGACACCAGCGGAAATGCCGCGGCCTGTTCAAAATTTAACGCGTCTGGAATGGGCGAGAGCACCATCGCTTCGGCTGCGGCGACCTGAGCATAGCTCCCCTTGCCATCGCCATGACTCGGGTTCGCTTGGCAAAGCCCTGCACGCCGTAGCCGGCCAGCTCTACTTACCCTGCAACGTCCACGCCGAGCACTCCGGGAAAGTTGATATGAAACTGCTCTTTTGCCGCGCAAGGACTTCAACTGCTCCGCGTGCGCCCGGTAGAGCGACTCAGCAGGCAATCTTCCTTTTTCCGTGACCACCAAGCGCCTGGTTCGACGATCGCCTTCGGTTGCAGTCCGGTGAACCTAGTCCTCACCGGGGAGGACTCGCCTATGGCGAGTCTGCTCCTGAGCGCCATGGTTGCCAGGGCAGAATGCCAGAGAAGTTTCTACACCCCGGAGACACCGATTCCACGGAAGGCAACCGTACTCGCAGGACAGGCCACTGCTGAAAGCGGCATCAACGTTTCGGTCGTGCGTTTACCTCAGGTCCATAGCCCAGCCAAGCTTGGATTTGTCGGCCAACTGCTGCGAATCGCCCGGGAAAAGGGTATCTCCGCTTATGTTGGCGAAGGCCACAATGCTTGGGCGGCGGTCCATCTTTCTGATGCCGCACGCCTTTACAGGCTTGTGATCGAAGCTGGGCAACCGGGTACACGTTATCACGCGGTCGGGGAAGAAGGCATACCTGTACGGCAGTTCGCGGAAGTGATCGGGGCGGGACTGAATTTGCCTCTTAGGAGCTTGTCGCCGGACGAGGCCAAAGTTCATTTCGGCTGGCTTGCCATGTTCGCCGGAATGGATATGCGGGCGAGTAGTGCGTTGACCCGGTCAGTGCTACGTTGGCAGCCGAATGGGCCAGGGATGATAGCCGATCTTCAGCTAGTTGCTCGCTAGCCGGTTCCTGCCATGGAATGGCGAATCATTGCGCATAGTCGGGGTAGGGTCCCGTCAGAAAACGGACAGTTAGGCGTGGTAAGGAGTCTGACGCTCTGGGGAGAACCTCATTATGGGACTCCAACGCCTTTCCGGTGCCTTAGCGGCCCTGTGAAGGACATCCAGACGAGCTTCCTCCAAGCCGCCAAAGTTAGGACAGAATCTCTGCCGCTTTCACAAACGCTGGTTAAAGAGAGGTAGCATGGCAGGATTTGCCTAAGAACTCTAATAATGCTCTCACCTTCGGGGATGCAGCGAGCCGCGAAGGGTGCAAAGCGTATAAATCGAGCGGTTCTGGCTCCCAATCCGGCAGCACTCTCAATAATTTGCGTTCTTCTCGATCTTCTACGACCTCAGCCTGGCCGAGCATCGCGACGCCCACGCCCGCCAAAGCGAGTTGATGATGCACGGTGGGATCGGGCACGGCTACGCGCGCGACCACTTGAACCTCGCGCACTTCACGTTCGCGTTGCAGGCGCCACATTCCATAGCCATCAGGCTCTCCCAGCGGGCTGCAGTTCGACACGATGCAAGGGTACTGCTGTAGATCCGAGGGCGATTTCAGCGGTCCGTGTTGTTTGAGCAGCGCGGGACTTGCGTACAGGCCGAAACGCACTTGCATAAGAGGCCTGACCAGCCAGTCAGAATCTTCGAGCGGCCCGGCACGAACGACCAGATCAAGCTCATCCTCGCTTTGCCGCTCTTTCGTATGCAGCAGCTCGATGTGGACGTTTACCTCTGGGTACATGAGCAAGAACTCATTCAGCAGCGGTTGCAGAACAAAGCGCGCAAACCCGATGTGTGTACCGATATGAAGAGTGCCTTTCGGAGTGGCCATCATTTCGCCTATCGCAATCTCTCCCAGTTCGGCTTCCTCGATCGCTCTTTGGCAATGGGCGAGGTAAAGCTTGCCCGCTTCAGTGAGCCGGACGCTCCGAGTTGTGCGTTGGATGAGCTGAACGTCGAGGCGCTGTTCCAACCGGCTGATGGCACGGCTGACGGAAGACTTGGGAAGCTTAAGACGCTCGGCTGCCAACGTAAAACTCCTCGTCTGCGCTACCAGGGAGAAGTATTGAAGCTCGTTGAGGTTCGTCATCGTTGCTCTACTTTGTTCCACGAGTGCAACAGTGAATTGCACGTATGTCGATTGTTGCATCGATGGGCTTTTTGGGCGAGTCCAACTCGCCAAGAAGATCCTTTACGACGCAACGGGATCACTTGGGAGAAGCGAAAGCTATGAATAAGTTATCTGGAAAGATCGCCTTGATCACGGGCGGTACAAGTGGGATGGGTGCGGCAACGGCAAAGCTGTTCCAAGCTGAAGGCGCAACGGTGATCGTTACCGGAGCCAGCAAGGACGGAGTGGAATCGGCACGTCAAGCGATGCCGGAGGTCGAGGTCATTCAATCGAACGCCGGCGATCCATCAGCGGCAAAAGCGCTCGTGAGACAGGTGAACGACAAGCATGGGCGGATTGACTTGCTTTTTGTGAATGCCGGTATCGCGCGGCTGGCTGCCCTCGAACAGGTCGAGGAATCGCTGTTAGATGAGATATTCAACATCAATTTTCGCGGGCCATACTTCCTCTTGAAGCATGCCGCGCCTGTTCTCTCCGATAGCGCATCCATCATCCTCACTTCATCTACAGCGGCGGTCCTCGGCATGTCCGGGGCCAGCGCATATGGAGCAAGCAAGGCGGCTTTGCGGTCGCTTGGAATCAACCTGGCTGTAGAGCTTGCTCCACGTCGCATCCGCGTGAACACGATCACGCCCGGACCGATCAATACCCCGATCGGGAGCAAAATGGGCCTTACCGCTGAACAGATGGCCGGCTTTGGACAGATGATCGCAAACCTGCCACTACAGCGCATGGGAGAAGCCGAGGAGATAGCGGCAGCGGCTCTCTATTTTGCTTCAGACGATTCTCGTTTCACCACCGGAACCGAGTTGCGTATCGAAGGCGGCATGTCACTGGTTTAGTTAAGAGGCCTGTCATGTCGACCTGCTTGGGAGCATGACAGGCGAATTTAAAGTGAGGAACGCTTACTCGATGAACTATTCCTATCTAAACTCTCCTTGGACCAGCTGTTTCGGACGGCCCGAACCCCGAATGGATGGTCTGACAGTCCCGTAGAGGAGGTTCTGGTGCATCAACTCTACGACCTGCTGAAGTGGGGGCCGACTGCCTCTAATACCTGTCCTGCGCGGTTCGTATGGGTGCGTAGCTCCGAGGGCAGAGCTCAGCTGTCTTCTCTCTCGCCATGCCTCCGAACAGGCCCAAGATACTCAACGCACCTCTCACCGTCAATGAACGGGGCGGCACACTGGCATGCACACGCTGGCAGTCAGCAGAGCTTGAGAAGCAAGGCATCCGATTGCGAAAAAACTGAAACAGACGCGGACGTGAAGTGCGACCTCCACGTCCACCAAACTGGCCACTTAGCCCTGCGCGGCCGCCGCTAACGCCGGCTGGAGGGGAGCAGAAAAGTCCTCATAGGTCTTTTGTCCCATATCGAGGGCGAGAGTGCCGCCTGCCTGAACAATCGTTACATCATGAATTCCGATAAAACCCAGAATCTGCTTCATGTAGGGGCTTGCGACATTGGCCGACTCATACTTGGTCCCAGGACCGAAGTCGCTTCCAGAAGCCAAGATGACGGTGGCTTTCTTCCCAGTCAGAAGTCCTTCATAGCTCATGGTGACCGTTACGCCCATGCGGACAACGTGATCGATGTAGGCCTTTAAGATTGCCGGGATGGAAAAGTTGTACATGGGAGTTCCGATCACGATTTCATCGGCAGTCTTCAACTCGGCGATGAAATCGTCGGAGACTTGGATTGCTTTTTTCATTTCTTCTGAATGCTGCTCGGCGGGCGTGAACGCTCCGCCAATCCAAGGCAGATCGACCCAGGGCAGCTCTGTTTGCATAAGGTCGCGGATCACAACGTTGCCGCCTGAGTGGATGGACAGCCAGTCCTCAACGAATTTGTTCGTCAGTTTTCGTGAGACGGAGTAATCGAAGCGAGGGCTGACTTGGATGACGAGAAGCTCTTTCATGCGAGGTGTCCTTTCAGAACCGTTGATTTTACGTGGATGTGTGTGGTTTACACGCTTACTGAAACAGCAAAAAAATGTCAGCAGCCATTCCATGGAATAGTGAACTTTCCTAAGCCTGCAACTTCAGCAGCGATGGTGGCGATCGTTACCGCTGCAAGTTCTGTTTCCAAAGCCTGCTTCGCGCTTTCCAGGGCCGGAAGCATGGCCTCTTGGATGTTCCTGCCAACAAAGCAAGCCTGGTTCGGTCCATTGCGGTGAGTGCTGAATATCTGACCGTCTTCCACTGCCCGATAAACATCGAGCAAGCAGATCTCTTGAGCCGGCCTGGCCAGAAGGGCACCGCCACCGTTGCCCAGTTGAGATGTTGTGAGACCTGCCTCCATAAGGCGACCGAGAAGTGCTCGGATCACAGTGGCGTTGGTATTCACGCTGAACGCAAGATCCTCTGATCGCATCGGTTTATCTCGCACGATTGCAAGTGACACCAGGACATGGGTTGCGACTACAAACCTGGTACTTGCCGGCATTCGCCGTCCTCCGTATGTGTATGAAGCAAACATACACACCTGAAGCATCAAAGTCCAGCAGATCTGATTTGCGAGAGGGCTTCAGTCGCGCGCGGCAAACGTAACCACGCGCAAACTGCCCGATATAGCCCTCCGCTTGGCCGCCGTCTTTCACATGAGGCCTGGTGCTCCGATGCTCAAAAATCGTACAAAATTTGATACAGCTAAGGCCGCGTCGTTGTTGTACTGGCAACTGCGGCCTTCTAGTGCTGCCGCCTTAAGATGCGCGAACAGTATTTTCAAGAGCGGCGGTATGGTCTAGTCGCAACGCAATACCTCACTGTGACGTAAGGTGCCTATCTTGCTGAGAAAAGGACGATACTCAGCCCATGTCGACGCTCTCACAAACGAACATTTTTGATTGCTTACCGCATGCTCAACTTGCGCTAGTGGCGTTTATAGGGACTACTCCACAACTCCTAATCCTCTGAACGCCAAGGCGAGAAGACGCTCTACTTGTGCCTTGCCAGAGGTGGATGGAGGAATTCGCCATAGCAGTCCCACGAAGACCAGGAAGTCTTCAGGCTTCGCTGCGGGGTGGATAGCATTGGCGCTCTTGCAGGCCTTCATCAACTGGGAGACAGTCCCCAGCATCGGTTCGTAGATAGCCTCTGCATCTTGCTCTGATGCCGCTGCGTGCACGATATCGGCTACTCCGTAATTCATTCTTCCAATCTTTGCCAATTGGTCGCACCACATACGAAAAGCCTGAATCGGCGTCTCTTTCGCGAGCAGCGACGGGCAAGAGCGACCAATGATTCGACTTCTTTGCGGTAAACGCCGAGTACCAGGGATTCCCGGCTTGGGAAATGCCGATACAGGGTACCGGCTCCGACCCCGGCCTCCTTGGCTATTGAATTTAGAGAAGCGTGGGAATCTGCCGCGAACGCTTTGCGCGCCACGTCGAGGATCAACTCTTTGTTTGCCTGGGCGTCTGAGCGAAGGTTGTCGTTTGCGGGCATCTACGCAGAGCAGCCCATCAAGTTTGTAAAAGATCTAGACGAGTTTCTGAAACCTTCCAAATAACCTTACCTCCACATTGATGAGCCTGCTTCCTGTGTACCGACTCTGGACAGGTTTCTACTGTGATGTCGCAGTATGGGAAGTAATTCGGCTGGCCCGAGCCTCTCCACAACGAAGGTTTGTGACAACATTTGTGGTATGAGCAGATCTAACGACCGTGAAGGCAACACACGTGCACTGGATACTCAGGGTAGTCTGCTACTTGTCGTTTTGCTCTTGGCCCAGACCGCGAATATCTCAATGAGCGTGGAGCAGTGTAGACTGGCTTGCTCAACCAGGTGCAATCTCAACCACAATTTTGCCAACGAAGCCGGTAATACCGCGGCCTTGTGGGTTTCCTTCGCACAACTCCGGTCGCCTCGTAGGTTGACTAGATGAGGCGCAGTCCTCCATCAACCTCGATCACGGTGCCGGTGATGAATGAGTTCCTGACCAGGAGAACAATGACATCGGCCACATCTTCAGCCGTGCCGTTTCTACCAACCAAAGAAGCCTCCGCAGCTTCCCTCAAACCCTGCTGCCGTACTTCGGGCGGGAGCCTGTCCCACCACGTTGTCTCTATGACTCCAGGCGATACGGCATTGACGCGGATGGGCTTCAAATCCTTTGCGAGTGGCTTCACCATACATTCGATTGCGCCGTTTATGGCTGCGAGTCCTGCGGTGTTCGGATGCGCGGCTCTTGCGGAAATGGCCGTAACAAAAGTGATGGACGCATCTCTGGAAAGAAATGGAAGTGCAAGCTGGGCGGATCGGATCTGCGCGAAAAACTTGCCATCAAATCCCTCCATCAGAATAGATAGATCAAGCTCTCTGAATTGACCGAAACCCTTTCCTTCACTGAGTGTGAGAACAAGGTCATCCACCGGCGCGTGCCGTTTGAAAAAGGCCTGAAGTGCCCCTACGGAGGACGCGTCTACCGTTTCGACCGTCAGCTCTGCCGCCTCTTCCCGGACTCTAGCCACCTTCGCCGGATTCCGGCTGGCGACCACGACGCGCGCACCTTCCGCTGCCAACTGCCTCCCGGTTGCCAATCCGATGCCGGACGTTCCACCAATGACGATCACCTTGCGATTAGCCACACGACTCATGAATACTCCCTTTCCTGCACGGCTTAGCGAAATTTCAGCGGACCCGGAACGAGCGGAGGCCGTCTTAAACCCAAGCGTCCTTGGATACACTGGTCAATACTTTCCGTTCGTCAGATCCTCAATCAGCCCCGGCCCCGTCGGTTCCCAACCGAGCGTCTTGCGCGTCCACTCGCTCGAAGCCGGCAGGTCCAACGCCGCAATCTGACCCAGGAACGGCCCAAAGTGCTCAACCGCCTTTGCGGCCGGAATCGAAACCACCGGGATACCGAGTCCCTTACCGATCGCCTGCGCCATATCTCGCAAGGAAACGCCTTCTTCCTGCACCGCATGGTAGGTCGATAGGCCGGAGCTCGCCCTTTCAATCACCAATCGATACAGATTCTTCACATCCATCACCGGAGCGGCGGACCAACGATTTGTGCCGTCACCCACATACGCGGAAGCACCCTTCCGGCGCGCCGTCTGTGCCAGGTACGTCACCATGCCCTGCTTTTCCGCGTCATGAATCTGTCCCAGACGCACGACCGCTACATGGACTCCCCGCGCCGCCACAGCCTGCGCGGTCTGTTCCGGCCTACGTGGAACCGCGGCCGACTCGGCAGGAGGGTCGCTTTCTGTCCGTACATGGCCAGGCGTGCCGCGCAGGAGTCCGGCCGTGACTACGAGCAATTTGCCAGGCTCCAGAGCTTCACCCAGCGTCTCGATGGCTCGCATCTCGTCCCGTGCATTCTCCGCAAAGGTCGAGAAGTCATGGTTGAAGGCTAGGTTTACTACGGCTTCCATCCCCTGTGCGCCGGTGTGAAGGCTGTCAGGGTCGGTAAGATCACCGCGATGCACCTCCGCACCCATGGCAGTCAGGTGCGCCGCGGCGGCGTCATTGCGCGCGAGTCCGCGCACCTGATGACCTCTTCCGATCAGTTCCTTGACCAACGGCGACCCGATAAACCCCGTCGCTCCCGTTACGAAAACACGCATTGCCTTCACTCCAATCTTCAACGGGCCGCGCGCAGATTTGACACATAGGTCCGCGACCAATAAAACGGGGATAAACCCCGCATGGCTAAAGATAGCAGGGACCGTCCCCGTTTGCGTCATGGTCTTTAGAATTTCATATGCCGAAAAAGAAGTCACCAACTCCGCCGCCTGCCCGCAAGCCCCGCGTCGATGCGGAGCGCAACCGTGAGCGCATCCTCAAAACAGCCAAGGAAGTCTTCACCCGCGACGGCGCAGCCGCTAGCCTTGACGAGATCGCACGGCTTTCGGGTCTCGGCAATGCCACTCTTTACCGGCACTTTCCAACGCGCGACGACCTGCTCGCAGCCGTCTACAGGAACGAGGTCGAAAAGCTTGCTGCTGCAGAGCAGCGCTTCGCCGCGACCATGCCGCCGCTCGACGCTCTTCGCGCCTGGATGCTGCTGTTCATCGATTGCACCTCCAAAAAGAGCCTTATCCTGCCGGCGTTGGACACCGTAAGCGGCGGCCCGACGCGCCTTGTGGAAGGCTCACGTCCGCTTATCCGTACAGCATTCGTCACTTCCGTCCAGCGTGCCATCGAGAGCGGCGACCTCCGTTCCGACACCGACCCGAACGACTTCGTGCGTGCCTTGATTGGCATCTTCCACACCACCGCAATGCCCGGATGGGAGCCCAGCGCCCGCCGCCTCGTTGATATCCTCATCGCCGGCTCGCGTGCAACGCCTACACACCATGCTTGATCGATACCCCACGAGAACTGCCAATGAAGTCAACGGTGCCGCATGTATCAGTGCTGTTTCGAGGGAGGTCTCCTGTGACCGGGCTCGTAGTCACAAACGAAGGTTTGTGACAGCTTACGGGCTCAACTTCCCACAACGGCGTTTA
>CAXTLR010000016.1:0-48265 GCA_964245195.1 uncultured Acidobacteriaceae bacterium
TCCGACCATCACGGCCATACAAGCTACCGGAGCGAGCTCGCTCCGCGCGATCGCCGCAGAACTCAACGCTCGTGAATTCCCTACGCCCCGAAGACTAGGGGAGTGGTCTGCGGTCCAGGTCCAGAGAGTGATGGAACGATAGATATCGGCTGAGGCGAATGCTAGCCTTTGGAGATGCCTGAGCCGCAAACTTCCGTTGACCTTTATCCGATTTTTGTGCGCGAAGGCCGCAGTCGAAAGCGGTACAAGGCGGGTTACATGAATCGGCAGGGACAGAAGATTGTTCCTGCAATCTACGATCATGCCTATCCCTTCCGAAACGGTCTAGCCACGGTTCGACAAGGCAAGCTCTGCGGTGCAATCAATCGATCCGGAGAGCTCGTCATTAGACCGTTCTCTTTCACGACCCTGGAGTTTACCGAAGGACTCGCGGACTTTTCATCATCGAATGCACGCTTCGGCATGATCGATACTTCGGGAACCGTAGTAGTTCCGGCGCGCTGGGACTCTATTTCCTATTTCAACAATGGCCTTGCTTGTGTCCGAGCCGGCGAGCTCTACGGTTATATCGATAAACATGGCAATGTAATCATCCCTCCGGTCTTTGAGGACGCTCGCGGCTTTTCGGAGGGGTTGGCGGCTGTAAAAGTGGAAGGCAAATGGGGCTACATTACTCCCAGCGGAGAATCTGCGATTCCAAATCAGTTCGTATGCGAGCGTGGAATGGCAGGCCCGTTCCGACACGGCCTGGCACGCGTGGCTAAAAACGGACGATGGGGATACATCAATAAAAATGGCGATTTTGAAATTGAGCCCCGCTTTGATATGGCCCTGGAGTTTTCAGAAGGGCTAGGTACTGTCGAACTAAACAAGCGCAAAGGATTCGTAAATCGCGAGGGAACCCTTGTCATCCCTGCCGATTTCTTATGGACAAATCCCTTTTCAGAAGGGCTTGCGGCAGTTGATACGGGCACAGGCGAAGCGCATAAATCCATCGCTGACGCCTGTGAAAAGGGGTTTTTCCTCCCAGACGGAACTTTCCAACTTGAGCCTTAGTTTTTTGGGGTGGGTAGCTTCCGCCGAGGCCTTTGCCTGGTCGAAACGGAGAAGGAACTCGCGTACATCGACCGAGCTGGTCAGGTTGCATGGTCAAGTGGATACGTTGATATAGGGTTCCTTGATCCGGGACACCTTCTGCCGCCAGAAACTGGCGGCGAGTGAGATCCGGTCGAAATGTGAACGCACCCCTGAAACGTCCGTTTCAGGAGTAACAAGCTTTCGTGTCGCCTCCGGTTGCCTGGAGGTGGGCCTGTGCAAGGGCTCTTGCTAACGAGTTCGCTGGATGATGCCAATACCCATCGCTGCCGTGGCAGTGAAAAGCAGAACGAAGGTCAAACCAAACCGAAGGACGATTGTTTGTCTCAGCGAGCTATCAGGAAGAAGCTTGCGATGGACCTTCCAGGCAGGAATCCACCAAAAACGGTTGAAGCGCCGTTCAGGAGACACTCTCCTTGTCTCAGAGACAAGCTGCCACACTGATTTCACCATCGCTCCATAGAAGAGAAGTGCTAGACAGAAGAGGACGTATGTAATCACGGTGATCGCCACATCAGGGATGGTAGCTTCAAGAGCGCCTTCGAGGAAAGCCGGTTGGCAACGTAGAGGGTCTGTTCAACTAGAGTGAAGGACATGAACATTGCAGTGAAAAACATGAGCACTGCTTGGCGAGTAGTTCTTGGCTGTGCGGCTCTAGGCTTTGTTTTGCCTCTAGCGATGCTTGCCTATTACAGCTCCACCAACATGGGAGCCGGGAGCCTGTATGTCGCGCTCTGCCCGATATGCATCGCCTCATTAGCTCTTGATCATGCTTCCCATTCGACAGCCCTCGTCGCTTGGATCATGTTTTGCATCATCAACGCTGGCCTGTACTCCATTCCCGGCCTTCTGGTCGTTTTGATTAGGAGCTTTCGCACCCGTAATTGAGGCATATCGTTTTGCTGCTTGTAAACAAGTCACCCACGACAACTCCGGTTGTCGGGGGTCAACTGAGAATTACATCCGCGACACTCTATACTCCCTGGAATGAAGTTCATGCTCGCCTCCTGCGCTCTCCTTGCATCTGCGTTGCTCTGCATCTCCTCGGGATTACTTGCAGCGCAAAACGCTCCCCGCTCAGTGAGGTTCGAACAATTTCCAGTCGAGGTTTACCACGGACGCGCGAAGATCCTAGGAGAGTTCCATAAAGACTCACAGGGAAACTGGAATGACGAGACGGGAAAGCCCGCGTCTCGACCCCGAGTGAACTTCGCGGGAGAATACTATCTGGCAGCGCATTCCTGCGGAACCTGCTGTCGCTACTACACCTTAGATAGTCTTCGCACCGGCGCGGGAATCAACCAGGTCCGGATGTTCGACGCAGGTGATTCGCCCCCCGTCACAAGAGATGGGCATGCCTACGTGCCGATACTCTTTTCTAAGCCAAACAGTACGCTGCTCGTCGTTCAATACGAACTCGATCCGTGCGCACCAGAGGATCGCAATCTATGCAGACAGCGCTATTTCGTTCTCAAGGGCGGAGAGCTTAAAGCGATCTCAAAAACGTTGCTGTACTGCACCAATGAGGGTTCCGAGCAAAATTAGAAATTCAATCCCCGTTGCCTGCCTTAGTGCTGCCCAGGCTTCTTCCCGGTCGGCTTCGGCGACGGGACGTGGGTGTCTGCTGCAGCAGGTGTGGGCGCAAGGAGAAGATGCTGCAGGTAGTCGAAGCGGTCATTGAACGCCGATACCTGCCGGGCAAAGAAGAAGTAGGCCCCGAAGCCCCCCAAAGCCATTCCCAGAGCCAGGATGAGGGCGAACACGGTCCAGTTCTGGAAACGGACCTCCCGCTTAATCTGCTCGACCGCCTCGCGCGCATGGTAGGCCGCCACCTCGATCGACTGGATCGGCCCCTCGACGGCCTTCTCGATGGGCTGGCGAAAGTCCTCCTGTACGACCTCCCGGATGCCGGCAGCGATGTACTTAGCGAACAGAAAAACTAATGGAAGCAAGGAAAATAGGTGAAAGCAGTTCTTCAAGTAGTGTGTTCCACTTAAGATGAAGCCAAAACAGGAAGCTGATAAAAGAAATATCGCCCAAAACGAATACGGAATTGGGTCATTTGACTCCCCTCTTCTAGTTGGCGCGTCTCGAACTTTGCCCAGGCTACTCTGGAAACCAACGACTCCAAGACGGACTTCTAGATAGTGGACGTAGGAGCCGAACCTCCACAAGCGATCTCCTCTGGCTTAACAGGTAATAAAACGCAACCAAAGAGATGACGTTCGGCGCTAGAGTCGCGTAGGCCAGAGGGAGAGTATAGCGCTGATCCTCAAAAATGGACTTCGCTAAGACGGACAGAAGAGTGATTGCTACTGCGATGGTCGCGCCGAAAATTTGACCAATTAGCTTGTCGATGTCCCAGACTGCATTTGTGAACATCTTCGCTTCTTCGAGATAGAACTTTTGAGCAATCTCGTTGCTCACCACCTCTACAGGCTTCATAGAGCATCCTTTGTGAATTGTGCGACTCGAAACAGAGGCTTAGGGTTTGGTCTGTGAGGGCGAGTGCTTCTGAGCCTCGACGTAAGCCCTAAGCACGGCGTTCATACGCGTCAGGTGGCCCTTCCCAGCGCCTTTGAACCAGTCCACTACGTCTGTGTCCAGGCGCAAATGTACAGAGGTCTTCCCGGCTGGCATGACGACGCGGGCACTATTCCAAAAGTCCGCCCCAAGGGATTCGGCTTCAGGAGCATCGGGGCTGGTCTGATCCTCGCCCCGTTCGCGCAGGGCTTTGATCTGGCTAAGGGAGTGTCTGACGATAGTAGATGTCTCGTTCATCTCTGCTCGCTTTCTGGGCGCTGATGATGCGGATGAGCGGTCGCCGCGCCAGGTGTACACCACGCGGAACACTTCTGCATCCGCTCTGCCGAGAGCAATCCAGCGAACCTCGCCATAGTCCTTCCGGTCGTCGATCCGCTCCATGATCTCGTTGGCGAAGATCTCAGCAGCCGTCAGGAACGAAACGCCATGCTTGGCGAGGTTGGTTCTGGCTTTCTCTTCGTCCCATTCGAATTCCAGCTCCACGCCGCACGCTCTCAAAGAGAATAATACACAAACGTGTACACGCCATCTACCTTGCCTTTCTCATCTCTTTGACTGCTTCCTTTATGGCCTGCTCTGGCACTCCATGAGCGATGAGTCTCTGGCTGAACTCCTCGACCGTCGAGTCCTTTGCTCTCTGCGCTTCCCTTTCGGCCAGGTGCTTGCGGAGCCCGTTCGAGATGTAGGCCCGGATAAGCGCCTGGTAGCCTCCGAAGCCGAGCGAGGGGGCGACCTCCTTGAGGTCCTCGATGACGTGATCGGGCAGCCGGAGGGAGATCAGGGTCATAGGCTTGTCTGGCTGCATGTTGCGCTTGATGCGATCAGTCATTTCATAGCGTCTCCTTTCCGCCGGTTCCGCAATCCTTGCGGAGATGAGGCGGAGCACATCACCTTCCCGAACTACGTGGACGACGTAGAGGAGTCGGTAGTCGGTCGTTAGGCCGATACATGCCTGCCGTGCCTCTTCCTGAGGGCTGGCGTCCTCGTAGCGGGCGAGCTGGTCGAGAAAGACCTCTCGGGCCTGCTCGAACCGTACGCCGTGCCTTGAGGCATTGCTGGCGGCTTTATCGCTATCCCAGACAAAGCCCTGACCCTCAGCGTCGAATACACGTTCGTATAGCTATTGTATATACACGGCTTGCAAGCTGGCTATAGCTTTCCCAGATCGGGGAGGCGCTAGCGTTTCACCGTATGGGTTTTGACCGTTGCCGGTTTGAAAATCCACAAGCTCGGCCCGACCGACTACAGGAATAGAGAAACTAAAGGTAAAGACTAAAGGCTTAACTACAGGCTTCCTTTAAGCGGACAAAATCCGGGACCGTTTCACCGTAGTGCCGGGACCGTTTCACCGTAGCGCCGGGACCGTTTCACCGTAGAAAGTGAAAAGGCCCCGTAAATTCCGGGACCGTTTCACCGTGGAAAAGCCCTAGTCTGAGAGGATTTTGTGGGAATCGCCGTGGTGGATGGATGGATCACGAGGCCATCGGCAGTCGTTTCCAACTTCAACGCAGGGTAAGCAAGCTGGACCTTGCGCAGCGTGGCAATCACCTTCTTTTTGAAATCCCGGAGCTCGGCGTACTCGGCCCCCATTTGGCCGTGCAAACCCTCCCACGGAACGAGGCGATCCTTCCGGCTGCAGGACGCTACAAAGGTCGTGTACGTCAGCCAAGAATAGAGATCGAGGGCTAGCGGCGACCGTTTCAGCGCGCGAAGTGCTCTGAGGTCAACTGGCACGGAAGAGGTAATTACCGCCTCGTAGAACGATTCCCCCAGCTCTATCCAGCTGTCCCAGAGATCGTCCTGCTGGGTGCGGCTAGCGTCCCACCAGAGCTCTGCCTTGGGCGCTACCTGCATGTCCAGGTAGCGTATGTGGGTCTCACGTGTGTCCTCGAAGCTAATTAGAGCACGGAAGAGACGCATCATCTGCTCCTGCAGACGCTTGGCGTCGCCGCGTTCTTGGCCGGAGCGAAGGCTGTTTTCGCCGCTACCTTCACGGAGACTGCCTTCTTGGTCTGTTCCGCTGCTTTCTTCACCGTATCCTGCTTTGCCGAAGCTGCGGCCTTCTTGGCAGCAACGACCTGGGGTGTGACCTTGCAGCTTTCCTGAATTTGGCCCGGCGCTTCTTCTGCGCAGCCGCGACGCGAGCTTTGTCTTCCTCACTCATCCTCCGCTTCCCTGCCTGCTTCGGCTCTTCTTCTCGAACCGCCGGCGGACGACCGCGCCGTTTTCCGGGAAGAGCGGAAGGTCGAGCAGCCACTTCAGAGCCGCTGAGGAGTCGACGCGCCTGCTGCAATTGATCAATCTCCGCGTCAATCGCGCGAAGAAATTCAGGAAGTGCCATGCCTTCAGCATGGCTGTTTCAGAGCGGCAGATCGCCATCCTCAGCAGCAGCAGCAGCCTTTCGCATCAGTTCCGGTCCGTTGTTGCGGACGTTACCGACTTTGGGATCGGCTTCGAACATCTCCATTTCGTTTGATTCAAGGGGCCTCAGCAGATCGAGTGGCAGGCTTTCCGTTTCCTCCCTGTCCAGCCAGCGGTCGTAGTCACGTGGGTGCAGGATCACGGGCATCCTCGGATGGACCCGGCTCATGAGTTCGTTGGCTTCGTGGTCACGATAGCGAAGGACTGACGCCAGTGCGTTGCTTATCCTTCGACGCGTCCCACAGGCCCGCGAAGCCTATCGGATTACCGCTGGCAAGTTCGAAGGCATACGGCTGCTTAAGGGGCGGCGATACTTTCGACCACTCGAAGAAAGCGTTCGCAGGCACAATGCAGCGCCGTTTCTTCATCGGCTCACGCCAGGTCGGAGCCTTCATGATCGACTCGGCCCGCGCGTTGATGGTGGAGAGGCCCTTAATGTCGCTCACTTCTTTCGTGAAGAACGGGACCAGACCCCAGCGTGCCAGCACCAATTCCCGTTCACCCGATTCTCTGGCCTGCCGGATGATCGGTTGGAACGTCGTCGGCGCGATGTTGTAGTCCGCAACCGGCATGGGCAGCTCGGCGGGCTGCGGGTTAGCGTGGAAGTATTCCGCGATCTTTTGCTTGTCGCTGCGACGGACATACCGGCCACACATTAGCTCGCCTCCGCCGCTTAGATCACCTTTTGGGTGGGCTTCCGTGTATACAGCCACTTAGTCCTTCAGATTGCTAAGCCACTAGCAGTTCAGGTTACATCACGGGGAAGATCTGCGAAGAGCCGACGGGGGAGCTTCAGTGGGGCAGTGCAGGAACACTGCCCCTAACCATCCACGATGCACAAACCCCAGTCAGGAGTGGCAAGGCATGCACACCACAGCGATTGCAGAATCAGGATACCGGAATCTCCGACTCCCCATGCTGTACGAATCCAACACCAATCCTCGCCGCAACTTTGAGCCTGATCGTTTCAACATCGTTTCGTGAGCTTTCTCGTATACAGCCACTTAGTCATTCAGACTTCTAAAGCACTAACGGTTTGGATGCATCACGGGGAAGATCTGCGCCCTTCCCCAGCTCCCAGCCGGCACCTGAAGAGCGGCCCTGTCTTGGAGACCCCCATCCCAGCGGGGGCACCCCGCAACGCTCCAAACCCAATTTCGCGCGTGCCGCGCAATGCGGGAACCATGCCTTCCTAAGGGGCTCCGCCCCTGGCGCGCGCGCAAGAGCCACCTTGATCTTCCGCGCCCCGCTTGTGCAGACCGGGCACGTACGCCCGCCCTTCGGGAAAGGAATCCGGCTCCTGCACTTGCCTCCCCCGCTGGCATGGGCCAGGGCCAAGGCGTGTTTGAACACAAACACAGCCAAGCCATTGGAAGACACAGGCAAACAATGTAGGGCAAGGGTTATTGCCAGATGTTTAGATTGTTAGCGTGTTTGCTTTTTATTGGCAGTGCAGGAACACCGCCACAACCTCATAGCCTCACCAACCATGTCAGGAGATCAACGTGAAGCAGACACATAATGACCGGCCCAGCGTCTACCAGATCGTCACCGACCGCATCATCGCCAGCCTGAAAGAAGGCATCATCCCCTGGGAGAAACCTTGGAAGGCTCCCACATTTGCCGGCGGAGACTTTCCCCGCAATTTGTGACCGGCAAGCCATACCGAGGCGTGAACGTGTTCCTTCTGTGGGGTACGCGCTTCAGTTCCCCGTTCTGGCTGACCTTCAAACAGGCTCTTGGGTTGGGCGGTAATGTTCGCAAGGGTGAGAAGGGTTCGCAGATCGTCTTCTACAAGCAGCTTCGCAGCCGCACGGTGAAGACCGACGATCCGCTCGCTTCCACGGGCGGCAACGAGCAAGACGACCGAGCCCCGTTTATTCTGACCTACTACACCGTGTTCAATGTCGACCAGTGCGATGGCCTTGACCATTCCAACCCTTGAGCCGGCACCTGTCCTCCCGGTAGATGCTGACGACACCTGCGAAGCTATCGTGAGCGGCTGGGCTGGACACCCAACCATCCGCACCGAAAAAGTCGACGAAGGACGCGCTTACTACCGGCCCGCGACTGATTCCGTACACCTTCCCGCGCGATTCCGTTTCATCGACACGGCCCACTATTACGCAACGCTCTTTCATGAACTGGTGCACAGCACGGGCCACGAAGGCCGACTTGCTCGAAAGTTCGGGTGCAGCTTCGGCGATGAGCTTTACAGCAAGGAAGAATTGGTCGCGGAGACCGGAGCGGCGTTCCTTTGCGCCATCGCTGGTATTGCCACGAAACACACCGAGCAGAACACCGCCGCTTACATCCAGAACTGGATTCGCAAGCTGGAACAGGACAATCGCCTGATCGTGCAGGCAGCCGCCAGCGCACAACGTGCAGTGGACCTCATCACCGGCCACAGCTTCGAAGGTCAAATCACCGAGGAAGGGGAGGAAAGCGCCGACGATACCGGCGCACCCTCCCCCCCAACAATCTGAGCTTCTAGCCGCCTAAACATCTAATACTTTGATACTCTAACCGTCTAACGCTCTAGGACGTTCTAAAGGATTTGCTATGCATGTTGCAGTTGCGAGCTTCAAGGGAGGGGTGGGGAAAACCACGACGGCGATACATATTGCCGCTTACCTCCAGACGCTAGGCCCTACTTTGCTGCTTGATGGGGACGGTACCCGCAATGCAACCGAGTGGTCAACCAGAGGTGAAGGTTTGCCGTTTCGGATTGCCGACGTTCGCTCTGCCGTGAAACTTGCTCGCGACTTCGATCACACTGTGATCGACACCGGCCAGAGGCCCAGCGATGCAGACCTGAAGGCCCTTGCAGAAGGATGCGACCTTCTCATTATTCCCGCCGTTCCCGCAACAATGGATAGCGATGGCCTGCGGCAGACCATAGAGGCCCTCACAGAGATGAAGGCCGACAACTTCCGCGTCCTCATCACAAAAGCACCACCACCACCGCAGGCAGAGGCGACAAACCTACGAAGCGCGCTGCTGAAGGCAGGCATTCCTACCTTCAGCGTCGCCATACCCCTACTAAAGGCGTTTGAGAAGGCGGCAGCGGCAGGTGTAATCGTCTCCGCTGTAGATGACCCGCGCGCAGTTCGGGCCTGGGAAGCGTATGTCTCGACCGGAAAGGAAGTCATAGCGTATGGCAACAGCAATTAAGACCACCGGAAGCCAGTTCGACGGCCTGCTCGCTCCACGTATACGCGCCCAGCCCGAGCAAGCTGATACTACCCCGGTTGGCTCAAACGACACGGCTCCCACCAGCCGGCCGTCTGCTGCCAAGTCAGGAACCAAGTCTTTGGCGAAGAGTAAGGACGATGCATACCAGGGAAGAACCTTCTATGTTCGCAAGAAGACCTATGCCGAATGCGATTACGTACTGAGAAGCAATGACGATCCACGCGATATGTCGGACCTGGCGGAAGAACTGCTCACCGCGTGGCTAGCCAAAGAAGCTAAACGGTCAGAGGTTTAGCGTTCTAGTGCTTTGGCACTCTGAAAGTGAGGAGCAATGGAACGCCTTTCATCTATCGCCGGCAAAACGTTCGTCGATGATCTACGCAGCGAGACGAGGCCTACGGATGCGCAAGCCCCTGTAGAAAATCCCACCAGCCTTGCACCTTCCACAGCCAAGAAGCTCGCCAAGGTCGCAAAAAAGGACGGCCAACGGGACTATACCGCCGAGCGTGAAGCCGCACGCCTGAATACAAGCGACAGGGTAGCGGACCTCGCTGTAGCCGGGCGAGATCAGACGCTGGGAGACGAGTACATCAAGCTCGCCCAGGCGATGATTCTCTGCACTCTTCCGCACAGCGCAACCAAGGAGACCAAAATCACACGTCGCGCCCGCTTAGGCGACGGGACCACCCTTGCCGTGACCTTCTCCGCTACCGCTGATGGAGTCGGGCTCCCGCATGGAGCCGACCGCAAACTCCTATTCTGGCTGTTGGACCGAGCCATACGCAACGACAGCCCCTTTGTCCCTTGGTCAAGCGCAGCCGAATTCAGTCGAGAGATGGGTTTGGAGAAGGGTGGCCGGACGAACAAGCAAATCAAGGAGCGATTTTCTAGGATCGCCGGGCTCGTCATCAGCATTTCGCGAAAGGGAACTGAAGCAACAGCGCTCGATACATTCCCGGTGATCTCACGCGCATACCTACCCAACTCGATTGCTGGTGATACTAAACAGGCGAGCCTGCCTGAGATGGGCGACCGCTTCGGTGTACTCCTTCACGCACCACTCTTCCACGACATCAAAAAGCATAACATCGTGATGCCTCGCCGTCTCTGGCTCGACTTGAAAGGGCCTACGCCGGTCCAGGACCTTGTCTTTTGGCTTTATTACCGCTGCTACGCGGCATCCAGCGAATCGATCATTCCATGGGATGCCCTAAGCGACCAGTTTCCGCAAACGGACTCTAACCCCTATCGCATACGCCAGCACCTTCGGAAAGCAATCAAGATTTTGAAGGTCCTCTGGCCCGCCGCTCAGGTGCGAGAAGATCCCAAAGGTCTGTGGGTAGCGAGAGCCAGCGCAGGAATGCTTGACGATGATGCTACCAAGAACCGCGTTCGAAAGCTTTAGCCCGCTAAAGCGCTAAGCGTCCAACCGTCACATACGCGAAAGCCCACCCAAGCAGAGTTTAGGTTGATCATGACTCTTAGCCTGCTAGTCGTTTAGCGTGTTGTATACACAGAAGCCCACCCTTCCAGGTTTTTGACACACCAAATCGCCTTTATTTCAATGAAGGTATTCCTTCGATCGCTCTTATGAGGCTCATGGGTGGGCTTCCGCGTAGATAAGGAATTGCGGGGGTAGGATTCCGCGTACCATGTGCTACTACTTCGCTCTGCGGGTGGGTTTCCGCGTATATAGCCATCAACTGAGAGAAGGCAGACTCCGAGTGGCGCTTGGTCAGCAATCAAGCAGTCAGGCCAGGCCACTACGCCAAATTGGGGTGGGCTTCCGTGTAGAAAGCCCTTCCAAGGGTGGGCTTTCGCGTATATCCACACAGTCGCAGGTTTTCCTCTGTCACCAGTGGGCTTCCGAGTACCGAATAGTGGGCTTCCGAGTACGGAATAGTGGGCTTCCGCGTCGCGAAAAGTGGGCCATCGCGTAGCAATTGGTGGGCTTCCGTGTCTGAAAAGGTGGGCTTCCGCGTTCCTCTATATAAGGAAGCAAGAGGTACATGAGAACAGAAGAATATAAGTAAGCAAGAGTAGGGCCTATGGCCCCTGCGGAAATGGTTTAGCTTTTTTCCAAGAATCACCAAACCCTAAAGCTTAGAGCGGCCAGCGAAGGGAACTACGTTTGAACCGTCTTGAGAGTTTGAAGCGGGAGCTCCAGGTCGCTATTCTAATGGTGAGCCTTCAATCTCCGACGAAGATGCAAATATTCTCTGTAGCACTCCGAACACGAACCAACATGGAGCAGCGCAGAATCGTTCGGAGCGATGCGGTCTTCGGCGAGGGCTTGGAGAACATCCTCATTAGGACAGCCCTTCCTCTCCGGGTTTGGAAATGATTCCCGGAGTAAGTCCTTCATCAGCTCACGATTCACTGCCTGTCCCTCTCGTTGAACAAAATTCGCCTGCCTCGGGCACAAGATCCGCTTTGTGCCGATTGCCGTCAATAGCTACCGAAACTCGGTCCTTGACGCGCTGCATAGCCTTAGCGGCCGCTGCGTAAGTCACATTGAGGAACGAGGCAATGGTAGTCGTGGTTTGCTCGTTAAGCACCAGAACGAGAATAACGCGATCGCGCTCGTTGAGCATAGGCTGGATTTGTTCAAACAAGATCTTTTTTTCTGTTTGTTCTCTAAAGGATTGGCTCCCCCCGGCTACACCTTCGAGGTCTGAACCCATTCCTTGCAATTCAACACGACCTGGGCCCTTACGCAACCAGTCGCGAACTTTCCCCCGGAGCGCCATGTAGGCATATCGCCTCGGGAACTGGATTGTCTCGCCGCGTACCTCCATGGCTAGCGCCACTTCCGCCGCCCAGTTCGCAAGCTGAGCCTGATCCAACGCAGGGCAGTCAAGTATGGCTCGTTCGTATGCCACTTCGCACGCCGTCTGAACAGTGAAGCTGAGCGGTGTTCCTTTACCGTCCACGAGATGTAAATGGGCCCGAAGCATTTTTTCTCAACAATCCTGATGCAGGGGTGTCAAAAACCTCCCGCTCATCGCGCTTACACGTAGATGCCCAATTTACACCTTTTGTTCGCCTCGATCAACGACCGAAAGACAGAGCGCGGAGGAAAAAGCCATGTCTCAATCGACGACTTGAAATCAGGTTTGCGGTGACACAGCAACGTGAACACGGCGGCGGATAGTTTCGCGTGTCAGTGAGGTCGTGCGCCGCAAAACTCCGTTATGGGGGTAAGGAAAACGCAAGTATAAGGCTCTCGTAGAGCACAACGAAGCGATTCATTCACGCAATAACAGGAGTGCCACCTTGACCACCGCAATGAATTCCCGCCTCTCAGCCATGGCCTCAAGAACTTTCACCAAACAGCGAGCAAAGGATGCCGGTCGCACGCTCGGTCCGGTGCTGTTTGCCCTCGCTATCTCCCCCCTCGTCGCTCACGCCCAGGGGACTGTGGACGTCAGCGGTGTCACCTCAGCGATGAAGTCCATTGAGACTAGCTGCTTGCTTGGCGGCGCACTTGCCGTCGTGATCGGAATCGTCTTCGGCGTGTTCCAGTTCATGAGCCGCAACATCTCCGGTGGCTTCATGGCAATCGGTGGCGGCCTGTTCGCTGGGATCGTCATCGGCTTCGCACCGCAGTGGGTTTCTTCTCTCACTGGACAGAGCCTCTAGCCATGCAGACGACCAAGCGCGGAGAGCCACTGGCGATCAATCAAGCCCTCAACAAACCTCGGCAAAAACTCGGACTGAGTTTGCCTATCTGGATGGGCATTGTGATTGCCTCGCTGATGGCTCTCCTGCTTCGGTTCTTTGTTCTAGCCCTTGTGATGTTCTTTGCGATCACCGCTCTCTGCTGGATGATCGTGCGCAAACACCCGAAGATGTTCCAACTGTGGGGCCTCAGCTGGACCCAGAAGAGCTACTATGACCCGCGCAAACGCTAACCCATGGTTCACCGAAGCCGGGGCCTCGAACAGCATTATGCCCATCGTCCGCTTCGTCACCCCTACCGTGTTTGCGAGCAAAACACGCGGCTATGGCTTGCTTCTTGAAGTCGATGGAGCGGACGAAGAAGGTCTCACAGACCCGGAAATCGCTTCCAAGATGCGGGGCGTCGAAGGCGGCGTACGCGGCCTCACCGAAGACTTCTCGCTCCTCCAGTACATGCGCGTGACCTCCGGCTTTGAGATTCCACGCCAGAAGAAGTACGCCGATCCAATCACCCAATCTTTTGTGGACCACCGGCTGGACTTCCTTGCGAAGACGGCGAACTTTCGGCGGATCGACCTGCACTGGTGCCTTACCCTGGAGCCCAAGTTGTCGGCTCCGTTTGCCGCCAAGCCGAAGGAGCAGGCCGACGAGAACGACCGGCTTATCTCTCAGCTTGAGTCCCAACGAAAAGGCCTACGTCACCCTGATTACGCTGAGGAAGGATTCAGTTCTTATGAAACTACTCACCACCGATGTGACGACGCTGGGCGACGGCCAGGGAACCCGCTACAGAGCCGAGCTGAACGTCAAGCTCCCAGGCCTGGACGAGATGACGCCCGAAGACGTGAAGAAGACCATCGACACCGTAATTACTGACCCGGCCACTGTCTCAGCCGTCGAAAGCAAAACGATCAAGCTCGGCATGAGCCTGGACGAAGTGAAGAAGTCGCTTGGCAATCCAGACAAGATCGTCGATCTCGGCACAAAGCAGGTTTACATCTACAAGGATATGAAGGTGGTATTCCTAAACAGCCAAGTATCTAACGTTCAGTAGGTTCTACCTGTTTACCTTGTTACTATCGTCGGTGGCGGTGGCCGCCATTTCAACGGCTTTGTCGTGGCAGATCAACTCTGAAGGAGCAACTATGCCGTTGTGAAAACGTTGGCTAGGCTGCATGCTTATCGGAAGTGGACTTATGTTGTTCGGGGTCTCTCAGCGACACTGGCAAGAATGGTCAGGCTTCGCAATCCTTGCCGCTGGCATCGTCCTGGTTTGCCAGAGCGGATGACGGGAAATGTCCTGAGCAAGCTTCAGAATTGAACAACTTCTGGTGTTGCGACATAGCGGTACCGAAACGCAATTGCTGCACCAGCCTTTTCTTCAGCACTCCTCGAGCCTGGATCAGTCAGCGCTTTGTTGCCGAGAGAGATCCGGCGAGTCATTGAGAACGTCAGCGTTCACCAGAAAACAAACGATTCATCTATTTCTCATGTTTTTGTAATCTTCCCTATTAGAGTCGGATCGTACAAATCCGGCATGCATGCATCTTTGAGACGTAACTTTTCCGCCTTGCCCGCTTTATGTCTGGTCACCCTTGCTCCTGCCTTTCTCCATGCCCAATTTGAGACTGCCTCCGTGCTGGGCTACGTACGCGATGCTTCCGGTGCCAACGTTCCGGGAGCCCTCATTACTTTGAGCGACCAGCAGACCAAGGCTGTTGTTACCGCGAAGACCAACGACCAGGGCGCGTATGAGTTTACCGATGTCAAGATTGGCCAGTATCTTGTGACCGCGCAGGCCGGCGGCTTCGATCTCAGCACCACTCAGCCCTTCACCGTCACCGTCAACGCACGGCAGCGCGTGGATGTGGCGCTCAAAGTTGGTTCCAACAATGAAATAATGACGGTGGATGCGGCCGCATCGCTGCTTGAGACCGACAGCAGCGAGCGCGGGCAGGTCATCAGCACCCGCGAGGTAGAAAACCTTCCGCTGAACGGCCGGGCGTATGCCGATCTAGCCGCGCTTGTGCCTGGAGTGCGCCGGAATGCTTTGGAAAACCAGACTGATTCCAGCCGCGACGCGTCCTTCAACGTGAACGGACAGCGAAGCGAGTTCAACAACTTCCTGCTCGACGGCCTCGACAACAACGCCTACGGCACCTCCAACCAGGGCTTCTCGAACCAGGCTATTCCGCCCTCCCCGGATGCTATCTCCGAGTTCCGGGTTGAGACCGACAACTACTCCGCCGAGTATGGACGCTCTGCGGGCGCGGTCATCAACGTTAGCATCCGCAGCGGCACCAACCACTTTCATGGCAGGGCCTACGACTACATCCGCAACACCGCTCTCAACGCCATCGGACCCTTTACCGCCCCTACCAACCCCCTAACAGGCGCGGCGCAAAAGCCCACTCTGGTTCGCAACCAGTTTGGCGGTAGCTTTGGTGGCCCTATCTGGAAAAACCACTCCTTTTTCTTTTCCGACTACGAAGGCGACCGTCAGATCGTGCACGCCATTATGCAGGCCACCGTGCCTACGGCCAACCAGGCTGGCACCAGCGCTCTGGCCCTGGCCAATGGTGGCTACACCTTTCTCGCAGCCAATCCGGCGAACAAGGCGGTAGAAGGCGCAGCTGCTGTCCCGATCCGCAACCCCATCACCGGGCAGGTGTACGGTAACGGCGTGGTGCCTTTTAGCGATCCGACAGTATCCTCCTTCGCCAAGGGTGTTCTCAACGCGCTGCCTGCGCCCAACGTCACCGGAGGCGTCTTCGCAAATAACTACGCCTCCCTGCCCGCCGACACCATCAACGACGACAAAGGCGATGTCCGCGTCGATCAGGTCTTCAGCCAGAAGACAACCGCCTTCGCTCGGTACAGCCAGCACAAAGGTGCGATCCTGTCGCCGCCTGCGATTCAAGGCTCGGCGGGTGGCAACTCCAACGGCAACGTGCAGATCTTCAACCAGCAGATCGCCGGCGGCCTTACCCGCGCCTTCACCCAGAATGCTATCCTGGACGCCCGCTTTGCCTTCTCCCGCACCGACGGCGGCAAGTTCCCCTACGGGCAGAGCTTGCCCAGCCTGATGACCGGCATCCCCGGCCTGCCTACCGATCCCACGGTCGTCCGCAGTCTCAATGGCCAGAGCGTCAGCGGCTACACCCAGTTCGGCAACCAGACCAGCAACCCGCAGTTCCAGGATCCCTACATTTACCACCCGAAGGTAAACGTCACGCTCCTGCATGGCCGCAGCAGCTATAAGGCCGGCTATGAATACCAGGCCATCTTCACCACCCTTGAGGACTTCAACCCCACCTACGGACAGTCCACCTACGCCGGCGGCTTCAGCTCTTCTGGCCTGACCTCTGCACAGTTCAGCGCTGCCGACACCGGCACTAAAGACGCTGGCTATCTAAGCGACTTTCTCTTCGGCGCACAAAGCCAATACCAGCTGAACAATTATCAGGTCGTTCACCTCAATCAGCGCATGCACTTCCTCTACCTGCAGGACGACATCCGCGTAAACTCCAGGCTCACCGTCAACGCAGGCCTGCGACACGAGCTCGTTACGCCGCAATGGGAGCAGAACAATCTGCTGGCCAACTTCAGCCCAGCCACCAACACTCTCGTGACCGCCACCCCCGGCTCGCTCTACAACCGCGCCCTGGTCAACATGCCGAAGCTGGACTTCGCACCCCGCATCGGCCTGGCGTACTCCATAGATCCCAAGACCGTGGTGCGCGCGGGCTACGGCATCAGCTACGCCCAGTTTAATCGCGAGGGCGGCGAGAACCTCCTCGTCTATAACCTCCCAAATATTGTGAACACCAGCATCAACCAGGTTCCGGTCAACGGCAATTCGTTCATCGCCGGCGCGTCCTCCCTTCCCGTCTGCACTACGGCGCAGGCCAATGCCGCCTTCGTTCCCGGCACGCAGACCTGTTTCCGTACCACAGCGCAGGGCTTCCCCACCGGCTTCACCAGTCCTTCCGTGGTCACGGCGCTTAGCTATGCCAACACGCAGGCCCGCTATATTCCGGCTAATCTGCCAACCGGCTACGTGCAAGCCTTCCACCTCACCGTCCAACGCCAGATCACCTCTTCGTCCACCTTCGAGGTGTCCTACGTGGGCGAACACGGCGTAAAGCTGCAGGTGCTCGCCGACTACAACCAGGCCAGCGCCAACCCCGTTACCGCAACCTGTAACTCCGCGGTGAGTTCTGGCTGCGTGAACCTCCTGCTCAATAACCAGGGCCGCCCACTCAAAACCTTCCCCACCATCGAAGAGACGCTGCCCTCCGGCTTCCTCTCTTACAACGGCCTGCAAACGAAATTCGAGCACCACACCGCACACGGGCTTTACCTGCTGAACTCCTTTACCTGGTCGCGCGCCATCGATAACGCGAGCGGCCACCTGGACACCAACGCCGGCGACAACTCGCGCATCAACCTAGCCAATCCGTTGGGCGAGCGTGGTGTCTCGGGCTACAACCAGCCTCTGAACGAAACCCTATCGGTCGTCTATGATCTGCCGTATGGCAAGGGCCGCATGTTCGGCAACCAGGCTCCGCGGGTGCTCCAGGAACTGCTGGGCGGCTGGCAGGTTACAACCATCGAAAACGCCCAGAGCGGCTCGCCGGTCAATATCATCTACGCACCCACGGCCTTTCAGTCGGTCAGCACGATCCTGAACCAGCGGCCCAACCAGCTCACAAATGCCGCCGTCATCCCCAAAGCGCAGCGCACTAAAACGGCCGGCAACCAAGGAATCAACACGCTACAGCTGAGCGCCTTCAGCTTGCCCACACCCAATCAGCCTTACGGCAGCGCCGGCCGTAACTCAGTCCGCTTTGACCCCTACTACGACACCGACCTCGGCCTCCACAAGCAGTTCGCCCTCTACCCTGAAGGCGTCGTCTTCGACTTTCGTGTCGAAGCCTTCAACTTGTTGAACCAGACCAACTATGCTTTCCCGGCGAGCGAAACCTTCAGCCCCACCTCGACCAGCTTCGGTGTCGTCACCTCCGCCACCACATTCCCGGCGCGCCAACTGCAGTTTGCCGGCAAGATTATGTTCTAACCCAAGCGAGAAGCCTTTATGAATCGTCGTCACTTCAACGCCCTCGCCTCTGTCTCGCTCGGCAGCCTGCTCACCCGGAAACTCTGGGCTGAGCAGGCCCGCGCCTCCGCCTCACCCCACACCTTCTACATCGCCCTGATCGCCGACCCACATATCATCGACACCTTCTATAAGCCCGGCTCCGAGAACGGCGTTGAAGACAACGAATCCATCCTCGTCACCACGCCGCGCCTCACCTCCGCCCGCGATCTCATCAACTCCCTCCATCCCGCCATCGAGCAGGTCTTCCTCATCGGCGACTACTTCCACAACTATCCCTCGCCTGACTACGACTTCTACTTCCAGAACACCACCCGCCTCGACAATGCCAAAGCCATCGCCGACGGCTTCCACATGCCCGTCCACCTAGGCTTCGGGAACCACGACTATGACGTCCGCAATATTCCGCGCGAGATGAGCCACCGGCTCTTCGCTGCCAAGTTCAACGCGCAGCCGTACTCCAGCCTGGACTACAAGGGCTTCCGCTTCATCCATCTGAACAATTTCCTCGGCAGCACGCAGGACCGCACTGCCGCCGACTTCAACCCCAACATCGGCTCTCTTGGCGAGGCTCAACTCCATTGGTTCGAAGCCCAGCTCGAGCAGCGCCGGCCCACCTTCGTCTTCATCCATTACCCCTTGATCCAGGACGCGCCCACCGAGTTCGCCGACTACGGCCTTCTGCCGCTGTTGCGCAAGCACCAGGACACCATCCAACTCGTGGTCTCCGGCCACATGCATAAGTGGATCGACTTCGCCCATACCTACGGCCCGCAGCACTACGTCATGGCCGCGACCCGTTACGACCCCAACGCGTACATGCTGCTTGAGATCGACACCCAACGCACCACGTGGCGGTTCATGAACGCAAACCTCGTCGAGTGGTCCAGCCACTACAGCAAGCCCTACCGCGCTTGAACTGTGCTTTCCTCAGGAGAACTCTCGTTGCCTCAACCCCGCTTCTATCTCCTTCTCCTCCTGCTTGCCGCCCCGGCCCTGACCCTCGCTCAAACCTCCGACTCCTCCCTCAAGCTCAACCAGATCCAGGTCATCGGAACGCACAACAGCTATCACGCCGGGATCGCCGCGAACGAGGCCAGGGTCTGGCAAGCCAAATATCCCGACGCCTATCGGGCACTCGACTATCAGCACCCAACTCTTTCGCGGCAGCTCGACGCCGGCGTCCGCCAGATCGAGCTCGACATTTTCGCCGACACCCAGGGCGGACGTTACGCCCACCCCTCCGGCCCCGTCACGGTCGCTGCTGCCGGACTTCCTGCCGATCCGCCGTTTGATCCCAGCCACCTCATGGACAAACCCGGCTTCAAGGTCATGCATGTCCAGGATGTCGACTACCGCAGCACGTGCCAGCCCCTTACCGCCTGCCTGCAGCAGGTAGGCGACTGGTCCCGTGCCCACCCCGGCCACATCCCCATCTTCATCCTCGTCGAGACCAAGCAGGGCTCCTCACCGCGCCTCAAACTCACCGAGCCTGAGCCCTTCACCTCTGCCACCTTCGACGCTCTCGATGCCGAGATCCGCTCCGTCTTTCCACCCTCCGAGATCATCACCCCCGATGACGTCCGCGGCACCTATCCCACACTCAATGCTGCCGTTCTCGCCGGAAACTGGCCCAGCCTCGCAAGCGCTCGCGGCAAGGTCGTCTTCCTCCTTGACCAACGCGCTGTTGGCCCGGTTTACCTTGAGGGCCATCCCTCGCTTCGCGGCCGCGTTCTCTTTACCAATGCCGAACCGGGACAGCCCGACGCTGCGTTCCTTGAGCGCAACGACGGAACTGCCGCCGACATCTCCGCGCTCGTCCGACAGGGCTACCTCATCCGCGCCCGCACCGACGCCGACACCAAGCAGGCCCGCCTGAACGATACATCCCTGCGCGACGCCATGATCGCCAGCGGTGCCCAACTCCTAAGCACGGACTACCCCGTCAACGAACCTGCCCGTTGGCCCGGAAACTTCACCGTCAGCCTTCCCGGCAAAGTCGTTGCCCGCTGCAATCCGGTCAACGGCTCTGCGAGCTGTCCAGCGGAGTTCAGCCGCGATCCTAAGAATTAGCCAGAAGCTCTACGTCAAACGTGGCTGCATGGTCTGGAAGCCAGAAACACTCTTCCCAGGGTTCAAAGAGATCGGGCTCGCTTTCCGGGAACCCGTCGGACTCACCTCGCCCGTCCGGAGACAGGCGCGAGGTGGCTTATGCGCTTCTCGTGAAGCGACGCCGAGCCACGCTGAACATTCCCAGAAGACTGGTGCCGAGCAGGGCAAGAGAAGAGGGTTCCGGAGTTACGCTCGCCGCAGCGGCGGGCAGCAGATTCCCCTCAAACTGTGTGGGGGTTGAGGCAACCGTAGCCAAACCCTGGTAATCGTTGACTTCAAAATCGCAAGCGAAGGAAGCAAACGCACAGAAGGAGCTGCTGCTCGGCACGTAGCCAATGAGCGTGGTCCCGTTATTCGGCACCACCAAGTCAAGCTGCAACTGATCTCCGGCAGAGGTGAAGGTTGCCTGATACTCATTCAAAGCCGCGTTGTACGACTGCGAGGTGGCAATACCGGTGAAGGCGACCGCGCCGCCGCCGATGATCTGGGTCGTGTTGAGGCCAGAGACGGTCCCCAAGGTGGAGTTGATCGTGACGGTGCCGTAGCTTCCGGTTCCGGCTTGATTCTCGAGCGTGTACACCATGTCGGCATGGGCGGAGACACCGGAGATGAGTAGGCAAGCAGCAGATGCGGTGAGCAAGGGACGCATGATGGAAACTCCTTCGTGGATGTTTCCCCAACCTATACAACTTTTGTGTCAGGCGCGTTACAGGATTGTTTTCCTTTCATGGCACCTTTGCAGGATGGACGGCTTCTCACTTTGTTCCGGCATTCACAGAACTTTGACCGACTTGAGGTTGAATACGATCTGCAGTGCCCCCTTGTGAGTACGCGGGGCGATATGTGCGCCAACCTTGAGGAGATCCAACATGACCAAGAAACCGAGTGCGGCCGTAACTTTGCTGGCACTGTCCTGTTTTGCGCGGCCTCAGCTGAGCTTCGCCCAAACAAGCGTGCCTCTCACCATCGCTCCGCCTTCGAGTCCGGCGGTCCAGGTGTACACCATCCCCGTGGCGCAGGAAGCTTCGCTGACGGATGCGCAGAAGCTTGCGCTGATCAAACAAAACATCAAGTATGTGTTTGTGCTGTTCCAGGAAAACCGCTCCTTTGATTTCTACTTCGGCAGCTATCCTGGCGCGAACGGCCTATTCTCGCAGCCGGCCGCGCAAACACCCGGCTTTGTGCAGACGCTGGTGAATACCGACGGCACGCTGACCACCATCTCCCCGTTCCGCATCCCGCTCTCGGTCACCTCTCTGGGCAACGCACCGACGGGAACCATCGTTGCCCCAGCGGGGAGCACGGTGCCGATCTATCCGGCAGATACAGACTCGGTGAACCACTCGCACACCGCTTATCAGACCAAGATCGATCTGCAGCCGAACGGAACCACGCTAAACGACGGCTATGCCACGACCGAAGAAGGCGTAACCGTTACCAACGGCAAACCAAACAAGAACCCGACTCTGGCGCAGAAGCAGATGGGCGAGCTGGTGATGGGCTATGTCGACTGCAACACCGCGCCGGTGATGTGGAATTACGCCGATCGCGGTGTGCTGTTTGACAATTTCCATCAGACGGTTCTTTCTGCGTCTACGCCGAATGCGCTGGCAATGATTGCGGGCCAGTCTGGTGAGACGCAATGGGTCAAGCACCCGCAGCAGAGCACGATGGCATACGGAAAGTCCGTTAGCGGAAACGGCGTCCCGGTTGTCTCGGATGGCGACCCGTACTGGGGTTCGCAGCTCGACGTCTACGGCAGCGGTCAGCCGTCGATGGCCGCGGCTGCCAATCCCGAAATCAATCTGACCTTCGCCACGTTGCCGCTCTCCTTCATGGGCAGCAACATCTTCCAGACGGTCTCGACCGACAAGCAGCCATTGACCGATCTGACGGACGTGGAAAAAGACATCATGGAGATTGCCGGCTCAGGCGTGAAGCCTACCAATTGGGGCTGGTACCAGCAAGGCTACGATCACGAAGTAACCGATGCCTCCATCACTGCGACCCACGCCGACTACATCCAGCATCACAATGCCCCTCAATACTTCGGCTACGTGTCGAACAATCCAACGGTGAGCTCGCATATGCACGGCCTGGGTGACTTTTTCACCTCGATCCAAAATCAGGCGCTGCCCTCCACAGGAGGCGTGTTCTACCTGCGGGGCGGCTATAACAACATTCAAGGCCTGAACCCGCAGGACCCTAACCCCGCGCTCCGCACCGTCTTCTATGGCGACGACGATCACCCGGGCTACTCCGACCTGCAGATCTCAAGCGCACTTCTAGCGCAGGAGGTCAACGCGATCGCCAGCAGCCCATACTGGTCGCAGAGCGCGATCATCATCACCTATGACGAGACCGACGGCTTGTACGATCACGCGCCAGAGGTGGTCCGCTCCTATGACCCCTATGGCGATGCGCTGGATCAAGGCCCGCGTATTCCCAACATCGTCATTTCACCTTACGGCGTGGTGCACGGCGTGGCGCATGAGGCCGATGAACACAGCTCCATCATCAAGTTTGTCGATACGCTGTACGGCTTGACTCCGCTGGCCGATCTACCGGATGAAGCTGCCGCACGGGTGAAGGGCCAGGCCACCTACGGTCAGCCTTATCTTGGACCCGCCGATGACGTCGTTCCGAATGTAGGCAATATGCTCGTGGCCTTTGACAACAACCGCCTCACGGGTGCCGCCCAGCCGCTACCTGCCAGCTTTTACACGTTGGCGCCCAGCTTCTATGCGAGCATCCCGCAGCTGAACAACACCGGTTGCTCTACCCTGCAGATCACCCCAACCGATACCGGACTGCCGAACCCCGTTCCGGTCGACTTCAATCCGCGGCCCAGCTCGGATCCGGGCACGCCTACCGCCGGCACCTGGACGCCCTAGTTCCATTGCTGGAAGGTCGTCCCGTCGGCAGCAAACAGGCAGGGAAGCGCAGTACGGCTCTCCCTGCCTGCGTGCTCTTAGTGACGAGAACTTCAGCGCATCTCGTTTTGCTTAGATACCTGGAGCCTATACACGCATGTTTCGCCAGTTCACCGCCTTGTTTCTGTTGCCCTACTTGCTTATCCCCGCAGGTCTGGCGCAGGCTCCTGTGTATGCTCCCGCATCTGTGCCCGTTCCTGCGAAAAGGGTACAGACACCCGTAGTGCTCCCGCACCCGGTGCTCGATCGCGTACGGCGCACAAAGACGCTGAAGTGTGGCGTCGCGAAGGAAGAGGAGGACTACTCACGTTCCGAGGATCATGGAAACCGGGCAGCGCTGGATACGGACTTTTGCCAGGCGGTGACCGTCGCAGTACTCGGGCCGGGCACGCAGCTTGTAGTGAAGAGCTTCCCGGATGAGCCGGCGGCCGATGCGGCCCTGATGGCGGGCGACATCGATCTACTGGCCTCAGGCAGTCCGACCGTGGCGAACACGGCCAGGGGATTTACGTATACGCAGCCGATCTTCTTTGATGGCCAGGGCTTTCTGCTGCCGAAGAATCAGACCGTGCACACACCCCTGGACCTTGCAGGCAAGAAGGTCTGCTTTCTGACCGCCTCGGACGCAGAAGCTGGTCTGCATAGCTACGCTGTTCAGCACGGCATCACCTATGTCTGGTATCCGTTCTCGGAAGCCGGCGAGATGGAAGCGGCCTTCTTCACGGGCAACTGCGATGCCCTTACCAGTGACGTCTCCTCGCTCGCCAACATTCGTGGCATCGAGGGCACGCGCCTAGCGGACTATACCGTGCTGCCCCAGTTGATCCGGCAGGACCCATTGGCAGCGGTCACCTTCGGCGACACTGTCTTTGCCTCCCTGGTGAACTGGACGCTGAACGCATTGATCGAAGCCGAACAGCTTGGTGTGACGGAAAGCAACGTACATGCTCAGCTAAGCTCGACCACGCTCGACACACGGCCCGAGCTACAGCAATTCCTGGGCCAACGCTACGGCGTCGGGTCGCTGCTAGGGCTGGAGCCGCACTGGACCGCCAACGTGATCCAGGCGGTGGGCAATTATGGGGAGATCTATGATCGCGATCTTGGCGACAAGTCGTCACTGCACCTCGAGCGCGGCGAAAACCGCCTGTGGAGCTCAGGGGGGCTGCAGTTTGCTTTGCCCTTAACGGATCACTGATTGCGTGATGCGCTTCGCTGAATCTCGGTGCTGCTTCAGAGAATCAGGCGAATTTGAAGTCATTGCTTGCGAAGGCAAACTAGACGCTCCGGATACTGAGGCAGGCGCGATATCCACGGCAGCAAGCAAAGGGGACACCTCGTACCACTCATTGCCAATCGCATCGACCAGCCGCTCCATGGCTGGAAGGGATTATGCCTTGGTGATGACGCTGAACACTCGCTTCTTCACGAAGCCGGGATACGTGCAAGAGTAGGTCTGGAGACGCCAGTCGGCAATACGCTTATAGGTCCTCAGAACACATTTCACGCCATTTGAGCAGGCATTATGGGACTGACGAACCGTCGGCAGTCGTTACACTGGATAGATGGCAACGATGTTTATCAAGCAGTCGGAACAGTATGTCGCCCAGATCAACGCGGAGGTAGAGCGTTTAGAGCTGCTTCGCGATCAGGTGCAGACGATGATTCAAAGCGAAGAGGCCCTCGAAGAGTCGGAACCAGAGACACCCCGCAAACGAGCGGCGAAGAAGAGTGCAGGGAAGAAGATAACGGAGGCGAAGGAGCCCGCAAAGCGTGGCCTCCCGAAGTCGATCCAAATAACAGAAGCGTAACGAGAGACCTGGAGAAACCATTGGCGACGAAGAAGGCAGCAGCGAAGACGACGGTAGCAAAAAAGCCCGCACCCGCGAAGTCCTCAGCCGGCGCAAAGGCGATTGCGCCGAAGATGACCAAGACGCAGGTGATCCGGTTCATGGCGGAACAGCTGCAGGTTGCACCGAAACAGATCACAGCCTTTTTCGATCTACTGATCGAGACTGCGACAACCCAGACCCGGAAGACGGGCGAGTTTACGGTACCTGGTTTGGGCAAGCTCGTGAAGGCTCAGCGTGCCGCTCGCATGGGCCGCAACCCGGCCACCGGCGAATCGATCAAGATTGCCGCCAAGACAACTGTAAAGTTCCGGCTCTCCAAGACCATGAAGGACGCCGTCGTGCCACCCAAGAAGTAGCTCATCTGGACACTAAGCGCCGGGACAACCCGGCGCTTAGTGTTGCACTCAATATTTGCTGTGTTATCTTATCTCTAACAAAACAAACCGTTTACGTCTGATAATGAACCTTATGTACATTCGGCGTGTAGGCCAAGCAATAATGGTTCTGGCGCACATTTGATGATGAGCTGTTGTGTTCCCGCGGGCTGTTTAGAGCGAGCTATTCTTAGCCCTTCTGGAGGACGCGGAGGCGCAGGAGGTCGAAGCCCGCTCTGCCCTACATCTGTCGCTTGATGAGCTTGAGGCGATGTACTTGCCCTTCGACGTGGCCATGGCTCCACGGCAGTCTGAGCGAATCGCGCACAGCGTCGAGGTCTAGTTCAAGCCCAGCAGCGAAGCTCGCCAGTGCGGTACCTCGTGCGGCTTCCAGCCATGCTGACAGCGCCTTCAGGTCGCGTTGACGGAAGATGCGGAAGAAGCTTGTGGCAAGCTCGGCGACTCGGCCGATCATATCGGCCGCTCAAACCGTCGAGCAACTCGCCGCCAATCACTTCCCCTTCAATGACCGTGTCCAGACCGTCCACTAGAACCCGCATCAGTGTCCTTCCCTGCTCTGCCGTGTCGTCCTCAGCTCCGGCGTGAACGCCAGATACCGGTAGACCGTCTTGCGATCAATTCCAAACTCCCGAGCAAGCGCCGCTTTACCTTCACCGGCTGCTACCCGGCTGCGCAGTTCCTCCGCTCTCGCAGACGCGAGAGCGGGTGCCCGGCCTTTGTACTTCCCTTCCCGCTTTGCTATCGCAATGCCCTCGCGCTGCCGCTCCCGGCCCAGCTCTCTTTCAAACTGTGAGAACGCAGCGAAGATGCCGACGACGAGCTTTGCCCAGGGCGTGTCGTCCCCGGTGATGATGAGGTTTTCTTTGAGGAACTCGATGCGAACCCCTCGCTCTGACAATTCCCTCACCAGACGGAGCAGGTCTTCGTTGCTGCGGCCCAGCCGATCCATCGAGTGACAAACCAACGTGTCGCCATCGCGAATGAAAGAGAGCATGGCTTCGAGCTGGGGACGGGCTACGTCTTTGCCGGAGAGCTTGTCCAAGAACCGGCGATCCAGGTCGAGACCTACGAGCTGGCGGGCGTCGTTCTGATCGAGAGAGCTGACTCGCGTGTACCCAACGCGCTGGCCCTTTCCCTCCGAGGCCGGACGGAGGGCTTTGCGTGAACGTGGGTAATTAGACTCTATAGCTTTCGCCATCAGGTGTAGAATAAACCAGAAAACGATCCTAGTTCCCCACATCTTTCAGCAACATGCCACGGGGAGTTAGGGTATACCCTATCGCTTCACCGGAACAGTATTGGCTGATTCTTGCTCACCGCAGTTGATCTACGTTGGCGGGGTCGCGAGCTCATACGGCGGAAACGTAAGATTATTTCGGAGCATGTCCGTATGCCGTAGGCGACGGTCAGAGCCTTCCTTTTATTATGGCTAATCTCACTGCTGCCCATCGTGGGTACGAATACCAAGACCTCTTGGTCGCATACCGGCTTGTCGACCTGCTCCTCGGCAAGATCGCGCACGTTCATGTCGATGAAAAGCTCCTGCCTGATGACCGATTCGATGATCTGTCGACTATGGATGCGGAGGGACGGCGCGAACGAACGCAATTTAAGCACACAGAAACGAAGATCGTCCCCTCAGCCTCGCCACCTTCACTACGGATGCACGAAGCCTGCGTCTAGATCGCATTGTCGCCTCGATGATTGCTGATCGCTCCGGCCCGGGCGAGAACGCAAACGGATTTCTCTATCGTGTAGTGCTGAGGGACACGTTCCCTACCGATTCAGGTCTGAACGCGGTGCTCAGGCCGATCCAAATAGATGACCCAGGCCCCTTTGTTTCGGGCACTGTGACAGGGCGATTGCGTTTTGATGCGAGCGCCCTATGGGCTCAAGGGCTTCGCCCAGAAGGTGATGAAGATGCTCCCTTCCGCTTTTTGACTGCGCCTGCAGCTTTGACACGGGATGATCTTGAGTGGGCCTGCCAGCATTTGGTGGTCGAAGTAGACGCTCCACGGAGCAGCGCTGATCTCACGGATCCAGGTGTAGCTGAACGCCATCTCCTGGACAGGATGACTTCGGATGTAGGTGCCGAAGCCTTTCCGAATCTGGATCGTAGCGCCGTGGATGTGGCGGCTTCGATTATTTCAACAGCGCGTGCCGCGCGTCAGGGGCGTTTGGTTGTCACGTTCGAAGAGCTATTGCGACGTGCAAACCTAAGGAGTGATTTCGGCGCCGTCGCTCGGTTGCATCCGGTTGACCGAAGTCTGGAAGTAGAAAGATCTACAGCCGCTCAACAGATTATTGAGGCCGCGGCGGAGATTTCCGATGTAGGGGGCTACTTGCTGATCACAGGCCCACCAGGGCAGGGAAAATCTTGGATCTGTCAACAGGTCTTGGATGCGATGCAGGAAGCTGGTTGGTTGACGGCTGAGCATTACTGCTACCTGGGAGATGCAGATGGTGAGCGAAATGAACGCGTCCTATCTGAAACCGTATTTGGTAGCGTGATTAGCCGGCTGAGTTCCGCCGAACCAAGCCTTCTCTTAGATCAGAGACCACGCTTCGCGGCCGATGAAGAAGCACTCGAAAGATTTCTGCTGCGGGCTGTGGAGAAGAGCCCTCAACGGAAAGTTGCTCTCTTTGTCGACGGAGTAGATCACGTCACACGCGTGCGCTCTCGGATGGGAGATCGGTTTGATCCCAGCAAGAGCTTGGTTGAGTCGATTGCCGCATTGAACCTTCCTCCAGGCGTAGTGCTGGTTGTCCTGAGCCAGCCCGGAGGTCATCTGCAGCCTTTGAACGATGAGAATACGCGAAGCATTCCTGTTCCAGGTCTGAGCGCTCCAGAGCTACGGCAACTCGCGAGCCATCTCGGTGTGGTGCCCGGGGATGATCCAGCGGATCCTGCAAGGCCGCCGCTCTTGGAAGACTCGGACGCGGTTCAAGAGTTTTTAGGAGAGTTGGAGCAGCGCTCGAGCGGGAACGCTCTATACGCCACCTACTTGTGTCGGGAAACCCTTCGGCGTTCAGACTCCATGATCAATGCTGCTCAGACTGTCCGAGATCTGCCCGCATTCGATGGCACGTTAGAGAACTACTACCAACATCTCTACAACGCTCTTGGGGGGGGAGCGAGTTGGGTCGCGGATGTTGTCGCGCTGGTGAATTTTTCTCTGACCAGAGTTGACCTGCGAGAGGTTCGGCCTGATGGTGCACACCACGTGGATTCTGCTCTTGACTTGCTCGCCCCGGTGTTGACCGAACGTGCAGCTCAAGGAGGAGTCCGGGTCTATCACGAGTCGTTTGCGCGTTACCTGCGCCGTTCGTTCGAAAATGAGAGGCCGGCGATGACGGCGCTGCTCGCGCGCATCGCCCAGTGGCTCGAGGGTAAGGGACTCTTCGATGACCCAAGGTCTTTCCGGTCTTTGCTCCCCATCCTTGCCGCTTCCGGAGATGATCGCCGCATCGTCGATCTTGTGGATCGATGCTTTTCTTCAAAGGCTGTTGCGGCTGGCTATCCTGCATCAGCGATCGCAGCCAATTTGGCCATTGCAGCAGGCGCAGCTACCCGCTTGGGAGATTGGGCGGCAGCTGTAAGATGTGTGGAGCTTGCGCGCGCAGCTCAGGCTTGCGAGTACGAACGTTTCGACTCTTTGCTGGTTGCGTTCGCCGACGTTCCTGCAGAGCTGATGGGGGCCGAGAGGCTTGCGAGCCGCTTGCTGACTGATGACAGCCTCGCAATGCCAGCGCGTGACGGCGTGCAGATGTGTGCAGCAGTGGATCGGCTCGGCGCAAGCGCTCCGTGGAGTCGTTACATCGAAGGTTTTGAACGCGAGGCGCTGAAGGATAATACGCACTACGGAGAGGCCTCCGTCGAAGCGGTTCATTTGGCATTGTTTCGCGGAAAGCTGCGCGTCGCATCTTTCATTCATGAAGAAACAGGGCGAGCCTTCCCGAGGCCTGCGCCACACGAGGGAACGGTTCAATCAACAGCAACCCAGACAAACGCGATCGACTGGATTCGGGCTGCTGCATGGATAGAACGACGCAATTTGCCGACGGCTCAGGCTGTCGACGCTGTCTTCGATACCTTCGGAGCACAAGGTTTGCGGCGACTCCTACACGCCTTGAAGCACCCGGGAGATGCTTACCTCGTCTGCGCTGAGAAGCTCGCGCGCAGTCCTCGCGCACGTGCTCGGTCGCTTACTGCTCATGCGCTGGCTCAGAAAGCCATCAAGCATGGTGTCCAGACTGGGTCTATACGTCGACTTTTGGATTTGGGTGTCGATCCACACACATTTGTCAATAAAAACGAGAACGCCTTCGGAGAGAAGCTGCTCTCACTCACACGGGAGGTGCAGGAATCTTCGATCGAGTCGGACGTTGTAACGCTCGAGGCCTGGTTAGACCAGATCGCCCTCGCTTCCTATCTCGATCCGGAGATTCTGCTTCAAGCTCACATATTGATCGTGGGCGAAGGCTGGTACCGCTGTTGGCTTCGATTTGCTGTTGCGCTCGCGAGAGCTGAAGCGGTCGACGAGGGACGGGATTCGATGATTATGGATGCGTTCAAGCATCTGATCGGAGATCTCAGACCTTTCTCGGGTGATCCTCGCGCTTGCGATCTGTACCGTACTCTGCCTCTTATCCGTGAGATGATCACGCGCGCAATCCGTCTGTTGGCTGACCCTCATTGGGAAGAGGCGTTAGCGATCCTCAACAAGATCCGTGATTCCACAACGACGTCCTTCCGAGGGGCGGTTGGTGGGCCGGTCACACCCGATTACCTCTTGCGTTTGGCAATCGAAACAGCGTCGCCTTCGCGGTACCCCGTAGCCGAGACCCTCATCGGCGGCGAGATTGCCGAGGGAGCGGCAAGCCGCTACTACAGCGATCTTGCTGAGTACCGACTTCTGGCTGCGCGATTGGCGATCAAAGCAGGCGACATCGACCGGGCAACATCTCTGTGGGAAGAAGCGTGTGCACTGCTCACTTCATACGGGTACCACAAAGACATCACGGTTTACGGCGTGCTGGACGCTCTGCCGAGTCTGATTACTGCGGATCCGAAACGTGGCCGGTCATGCGTGTCAGCAGTGCAAGGGCTTTGTGAACGTGTCCCGCTGCACACTGACGGGAAATCCACACGGGGTACTTGGAGTACGTGGTGGCAGTTGCTCGCGCAGGCCGATCCAGTGGACGCAACTGAGCTAGTAGTGCCGGAATTGCTCGGTCGGTGCAATGATCCGCGTGAACTGTTGGACGGGGTTCTTGGGAATGTTTGGCAAGAGTGGTTTGCTGAGGTCGATCCGTTCCTGTCTGGAGCCCTTCGACTGACTCTCGAGGAGCCGCTAAACCCGCGTGACAGTGTGCTGCTGCAGCGCATCTCGGACGCTCCGATGTGCGAAGAACCCGCGAAGCGCGATCTCATGACCTGGCTGATGGCTCGTGCCGACGAACGCCACGTGTCTTACAGCGTGTCTAATAGCGACGACCTGTTGGCAAAGGACGATGTGCTTGTAGCAGAGCTGAACGCAGTGGCGACGCGTTCCGGTGTCCCCGCGGTAGGGTCTCTGGCGCAGCGTCAGATTACGCTATCTGAAAACTCTGCTTACCAGCCACGACCTCGAAGAGTGACTGTGGACGCTCAAGGCGAAGACATCCATCACCTGTTCCCAGATGGCATGCCTGGGCTGAGCCGCGCGATTAGAGCATGGAGAAGAAGGCCATACGATGCGCAGTCAGCGGCATGGAGCGTTGACCGTTTCGCGAATGTCATCGGCTACCGACTCCTACAGTTGGCAGCCAGCGGGAGGCTGGAGGAGGCAGAATCAGCACTGCGGGCGCTGGGACAAGGAGTTTCGCTCGGCGCACCTGCCGAGATACTACGCGCGATCGGCGAGGGTCTAGAACGTCACGGCGCGAACCGCCTCGCAGCAGTTTCACTCGCACTGACGTGGACTCGGACCCGGGGTGGCGGAGGGTGGCTGACTTTCGGCGGAAGGACTGAATTGGAATCTCTCAAGCGAGCTTCGCGCCTTGATCGGGACGCCGCTTTGGCTGTTGTGGCGGAAGAAGTGGAACATGCGATTGCCTCTAGCTATGGACCTTATGGCATCACACAGGCTCTGATTACTGGCTTCTCCTCTGGTGCGCTATTGGTCTCCGGGCTCGAATCGGTCGATGTTGCTTTCGCTGTTTGGGACGAGGCTCTGGCCGTCATCAGTGCACGAGCCCCTCGCGTCGCCGACAGTGATGATCCGGATCATCCCTATTCGCCTTCTCAGCCCGATTCAGCGGCAAAGGTGCCTGGTGACCTCGAAGCCGCGTTCGCTCTGGCCACTGTGGGTGGGCTGTTCCATCCTAGCCGCGAGCGGAAACGACGCACCCTGCTTGCATTGGGGCTGCTCATAGAACATCGCCCGAGTGTCATGGTGGAGGCTATAAACAGAGCGCTCTCGAGCCTATCTGATCCGGCGACTCTGTCTTGGCTTCTCGCCACGTTGGCTTCCGCGGAAAATGATGGTGAGACCGTTGTGATCGCCAGTCAAGCCGCACTGGGGGAGCTTTCGACCCGTTCCTTACTCACGATCCGAGCCTTGGCGCGTCGCCTCGTACGCGGTGAGAGCCCACCTCTGGTGGCATCCTCGGTGCCGGACGCCGCGCTGCTTCCAGATGGAATGCAGCTCATTTCCTTAAGCACGGAAGATGCCGATCCAGATCCCTCCCAGAAGACCATGTTCGTCGACTTCATTGATTCTGTAGCAGGCGCACGACTAGATCGCGCCGAAGGACTCTTGCCGGGTCTTGGAATTGCAGTCCAGAAGCGGGCGATTTCTTCGCTGGATAGCGAGATCGTACAAAAACGACTCAGATCCCAGTTAGATTGCCTTGCTAGCCAAGTTCGGAAGCGCTGGCCTGACGCATACCTTGTCAACGAGGAGACGGTCGAAGAAACGATACAAGCAGTCGCAGCTGGAGGCCGCGCTGCATTGCTCGCTGCCGGACAGTTCGCTTATGACGGTGTGGCTTGGGAAGATGCTCTGGCGTCTGCTCTCCTTGATGATCCGGAGATTCCCTTGCAACTTGAAGCAACTCGTCAGCCCAGACCGGCCGTGGCAGCTCCCCCAACCAGCGGAGACAAGATCTGGTCGTCTATACGTGATCGCGCTCGGGGAGCTTCGCAGATCGAAACAGGTTTTCAAGCCGGCGGGGAGGAACAAGGCATGATCTTTGGCACCGTCAGCCTAAAAGAGGCTGCAAAGCTCGAAAGCATCGCGCAAGGAACTTTTGCAGATTGGAGATGGCTGGGCTTCGCGGAACGACGAATAGTGGAACCGGTCGGCTGGCGGGAAGGGAAAGAGCTCACTGCGTTCCGCTACTGCGCTATGGAAGTAAGAGGTCCCGGGGACCAAGAGGCGCTCCTCATCCCTCCATTCACGTCTGGCGATCTGAGATTATGGAAAGCCGTGGTGAAGATGGAACATGGTGCGCTACTATTCGCCAGGAGCCAGCCGCTGCTCGGCATAGATCGAAATCTGCGGCTCGCGGCCGATAGCAAACAGGGTCTCGGACTGCCGCCTTTTATACTAACTCCGAGTCCCACCATACTTGCAGCCCTCACGCTGAGACCCGGCGAACGATTCTGTTATCGCGATCCAAGCGGGCCCGGACTTGCGCTCGTTACTTGGAGAGCGGATTATGACCGAAACGAATATCAGCTCACCCATCAGCGGATCTGGGATCGTGATCCGTCCTGACCTTTTCGACCGGCTAACCGAGATGGTAGGTAGAGAGCGACTTCTTCTCCGTGACTTTATCCTCGGAGATTCAACGCTCGCCTCCCAGGAAAGTCGTGGGTAAGGTCTAGGCTGTACAGGGCCGAGCCGTGCTTTTTTTGCCTAACGACAGCGGCCTTGTCGTGGGTAATTTCGCACGAATCTCAGAACGACTATCAGCAGGTATGCCAAACCTCCAGGCCTGTGTCGTAGCCCTTACGACTGCTTCCCTTTGTCCTTCGGCCGCAGCAATCGCCGGTATTGCTGCTCCGTGAGGTTGAGCTAGGCGGAACCCTTATTCCAGCGAGCGATGCTCTCGCGCAACTCCTGAAGGTCCGCCCCGCCCCGTTCGGCAAGGGTAAAGAGTTCCTGATCGGTAGGCACATCAAACCGCCGGCCGATCACGGTGTTGCAGTCACTTTCGAGAAAGCTCAGATCTCACACGTTGTGCTGCTGAAAGGTTCATCAGAACCCGATGCGGCCGGGGCTGGCACTTAGCGCAATGCCGCTCCCCCATCCATCCGGACGGCGGCTCCGTGAGGGAGATCCCGCAGCGGCAGCAAATCCTGCCGGCTAAACGTCGTCGTGTCGTTGCTGCACGTTCTCCACCCACAGGCGATGAAGAGGCGAATACGTAAACCCCCTGTGTCATCCACAGCCCGCAACCTCTACAAACGAAAGCATCAGAGGCCTGGAGCCGTGACAGTCGAGTTCCCTGCCCTGCTCCACATTTCGGTGAACTTCTCCTCAAACTGTCCCGCCGCTTTCGGCGAGGACTCGTAGCGACATCGTTGTCCTGACGCTTCAATCCGGTGGGAGACCAGTTCGCCGATCCCGTCCTCAGGAGCCGGCCGTCGATCGCGTAGCTCTTCAGGTGCATGAGATCTCTCGCCCCTTTGACCCGCACCTCCACGCCTGCGGCGAGCAGGATGCTGGTCGCAGTCACACCCTCCGATCTTCCTTCCTCCTGAAACTGCTGAGAGCCTCACTAAACGGCAGCTTCGTCGTGCATAGCGCGCCACCGTTGTTGGCAGCTGTTCCGTGAAGATGCGGCGCGAACATCGATCGTTCCCATAGAAGAACTTCCGGGCCTGAAGCAGGATCCTTACCGGGATTCCTTCCCAGGGCAGGTCTGCAATCACGCGCCAGTAACGGCTGTGCACCCGGGATGAGCGGTGACCGCAGCTTGGGCAGAGAGAAGAAGGATGATAGGCACGAAGTTCTACCTCGATCGCGCCGGATTTTGGCAGCAGGCAAGTCAGTTCCACTGTTCCACTTCTGCAACGCTTGGGATCACAATTGATTGGTTCATAGACCAAGGTCTACACCCCGCCAACCCTCTTCACCAAATGTGAGCCAGAACCCAAATATTACGTCACGCTTATGCCATAAAGCGCCTCACGTGACACCCATCGTATTCCACAACGGGATGCTTACCGACGATAGTACAGTGGCCCATCGAGATGGGGATGTTCTCCTCGTTCGGATTCAAGGTGAGCAGTAGTCGAGCAACGCCGTGTCGTCCTTGGGTATCGCGATTTGCTTCCTTGCGCTCTCCACCAACCCAAACATTCACGTAGGCGGAAGCCTCAACCATAGGTCGTCAGTTTCTACCGTCCACCAGCTTGATTCCGAGCGTTTACGCAGCAAGTGACATCGCGGGCATGGTCAGCAGAACGGTTACCAGAAGGTTGAGCAACCGAGTCATCGTTTGAAGTTCTCGACGAGAGAAGACTTTTTGGCGAAGACAACCAGCTTTCCTTTGATGGTCTCGCTCTTAGCTTTGCCGCACGTATTCTCGACAGTAAAGCCTTCCTGCAAGATTGCCTCGACCGGGACGAATGGCACTACGCCCGGTGTGATCGTTCGGCAGGTGACTCTCCATTCTGTGGCTACGTATATGGCCGCAGAAGGATCGAGTTGAAGAGAGAAGTCGCCTTCGCTGTCTGTCGTATAGTCCCTTGCGTTCTTCTCGCCTTTGAGCAGTACCGACACTTTCTCATTGGGAACGCGGGCACCACTCTTGGCGTCCAGTACCCGAACCTGAATGGACTGATCCAAAGAAGTCGTGTGCCCACCTAAAGGTATGGCTAAAGCCGGAACCAAAAGAACTGACCATAGGCTGTTCATGTGATCTCCCCAGATTCTCAGCAAGGCTTCCGTGAGTTGTGGCCCAGCACATCTGTGAGGAAGTGAATGAGCGCTCCGATAGGATTGTTCGCATACCCGTGATCGTCATGGAACGCGAAGCTCACGGAGAGATTGCCGCCAATGTTGGAGCTTTGGAAAACTGACTGTGCGAAGCCCAGATTCGTCTCGTCAGCGATGTGACCCGCCAGCCCTGCTCCGGTGAAATATTGCCATCCAGATGTTGTGTAGCGGCCAAGCTGGATATTGTTGAACTGCGCAGATGTTAGCTGATTTGATTGAATGATGATGTTGTACGCAGTCCCATTGGTGTAGGAACCCGCAATGTTGCTGCTGTTGAAGTTGGTTCCAAGCTGCTGATTTGCCATGTTTAGAAGTGTCACTTGGCAAGGATTCGGAGTCGGCGCGTTATTTGGGGCAGATATTGTTGGAACAGAAGGTTGTTCGCCAAAATCCAACGTTTGGTTGCCAAAGTATCCTTCCAGACATTCGCTACAATCGTCGAAAGGATCTGCAGTAACGGTTGTTGAGTCAGACGTAGACGGAAGCCCGCTGCCATCGCCGCCACCGAGACCATCTCCGCCACCACCACTCAATGCTTGGGCACACTCGGGAGAGGCGCCATCATCGTCCTCGCAATCACCATCTAGTCCGAGCGGATCAGCAGAGCTTAGGGGGTTATTCAGGGCATAAGCGTAGCGGTTGAAAGATTGTGGATTACCAAGGCGATAGCTACCGTCGTACGGATCGGGGCTCATCCAGCGGCCCTGCAACGAGGAGTACTGCCGAAACTGCGCATGTTCCGAGCTGGATTCTGCATCCTTTTCCTGTCCGGCAAACTGATCGTTGTCCTGATCGGACCCGGCAATCAAGATATTCTGCTTGAATCCATCGCCGAATGCCAAGGAAGACTCTGTCGCCGCTACGGCTCCCTGGTAGTTGGTGCGAATTCTGTTCGTGCCCAAATAGTCCTTATGCTGGAAGTAGGTCTGGCCACTAAATCCACGATAAGCGATTTGCATTCCGTCCCAATAAATCCTGCCCTCAATACCGAAGTTGTTCGCGGCAGCCCATGTGGAGATGCGCCGGTTGAAAGGATCGAAGGTAAACTCGTTTGTCCCAGACGAGGTCTGAACGCTTACTCGATGATTAAGGGCGTCATACACATAGGTCGCGGTGTTTCCCCCATCGACGGCTATAACCTTTCCTTCAGCATCATAGGTGAAAGTATGGGAGATACGATCACTTTCCATATTTCCTGCTGCGTCGTACGGTATACCACTTATCTGGTTTGTTGTGTCGCTCACCGGGGCAGCTGGCGAAGGGCCGCCTGACTGCGAGGTTTGGCTAAGCCGGTTACCCCAACGATCGTAGGTAAAGGAGTAGCTACCAATGTCGCCGCTGTTACCAGTCAGATCCGTTGTAGAGATTAGACGATTGAATTCATCATACCCGGTGTTTTCACATTCATTGAGCATGGTGTCACAATCCTGGATCAGACGCGAACCACTAAAGATCGTTGTGCTTCCCCAAAGCTGCGACCCATTGGCACATTGCGGGGAAGACGAACCGGTGCAGGCGAAGTTACCGCTGCTGCGCCCCATACCATCATACGTATGCACGGACTGCACGCCATTGCCGAGCGCATAGCTGCTAGGACCGAACGGCGTATTGACCACATTGGATACCAGACTAGCGGGATTGTAGCTGTCATGATAAGTATTGTTTGTGATTGAAGTCACTTCACCCGCTGTAGAACGGGCGTAACTGATTAAGCCTGCCGCCGCATCAGAGGATGAAGTTAGATTTGCTCCGAGATCGTATCCAAACCCTAAGGATCTGCTCGATTGCGCTGAAGTGTTGCAGATCGAGGGTGCGCACTGCAGAAGTGCTACCACATTACCCGATAGATCGTAGCTGAATTGCGATTCGGTGAGCGATGTCCCAGAGCCCGAGCTGGTCGCAACGAGCATTCCTTTTGGATTGCTCGGTGACTGAGACCACTGTTGCCCAGGAGCCGCTATGTCGTAGAAGTAGTTCTTGCTTGGCGTGAGACCGTCATCGTAGCTTACACTAGCGAGACGTCCCAAAGAGTCGTATTGAGAGGTAGTGGTCGTCAACGTGCTCGCATTGGATTGATTTGCTCGTGGACGTTTCCTCACCACCTGAAGACCAGCACCGTTGGTGTATGAATAGCTGTAAGTTGTCGCCCCCCGCTCCGGCTCGCTCGCAAAAAGAGGGCGGCCGACAAGATCACTTTGAAAAACCCGCTGTTGGGGTCCCTGTGAAACCGTAAGTACATTAGCTGCATTAGTAGAGTTATAGCTGTAGTTATACGTTGTTAGATAGCCCGTGGCCGCGATATCCGTGTTACATGCACCCGGTATCTGATCTCCCAGATTGCTTCCTGAGACTTCGCACACAGCGGAGAGTCTACCCAGCAAGTCGTACTGCCTAATATGCTGAACACCATTAACATCGGTGGTCTTCACCGCGCGATTCTGATACTGGGTCGTTGCTGTCCCATCACTGGTAGTGACGCTAGTAATACGTCCTAAAGCATCATATTGATAAGTCGTACCCGAACCCTGGCATTGTATGGCTGGGCCAAAACCCTGTGAGGCATACAATGTAGTTACAAAGTGTGCCATGCCTGCTGCATCGTAGCACGTATCCGTTTCATAGCCGGGGTTGGAGGACTGTCCAGTTCCCGTTATGCTGCGGCTTAGCCTTCCGTAGGCATCTGTTTGTACGGCGCTGAAAGTGCGCTGTCCTGTCGAACTGTTAAGAGTTTGCTCGACTTGAGCGTAGGTTGGATTATACGTGTAGTTCTTAAATCCGCCGGAGGGCGGTGTAAGTCCAACCAGTCGCAATAAAGCATCGTACTGGTTGATCGTTGTTGTCTGACCGGAGTTCATTCCAGTAGAAGTCAGTAGAGCTCCTGAGTTCGTATCGTAAGTCGCTGAGGTGCTCAGCCCTACACCGCTCGACGGCGTAGGTAACGTCGTCTGGGTTACAAAGGTTCCGGTCGAGTCATAGCTGTAGCTCGTAGTCCCATTGGGAGTTGTTTGCGATACCGGCATGCCGGTGTCATAAAAAGCTGTTGTGGTAGTAAGGGTAGACGTGCCTGTCCAAATGTGGGCGGAAGTCTGATTGCCTCCATTCCCCGAAGACGTTGTATGTTGCGGTATCCCTGAAGTTGGAGTCACTCCTGTCTCGTCGTATCCGAAGCTACTCGAAGACAAAGAGTTTCCTGCTCCATCCGTTGTCGTGCTGCTTGTGACTTTGCTGAATGAGTTATATACGAGCGCAGTGTTTTGAAGCAGGATGCTTCCACTGTATTGAGCGGTGTTCGACAGGTTTCCATATGCATCGAAACTGTTCTTAGTCAGATTTTGGGAACCGCCATTGTAGCTGGAAGTTACATCAGCCTCAGTGATCGTGCCGGTCAGCTCTGCTGTTGGTGCCTGTCCGTTGTAGGCGGTGGTTTTGGTCAGAAGCGCGACTGAACCTGAGTTGTTCGCCCCCTGGTACACCCATCGGCCGGTCTCATAGGTGTTGCCGTTGGTGTCTGCAATAAAATTAAGATCAGTTTCGTTCCCCTTCTCGTCGAGTACATACTCGGTTGTCACTGGGTACTGACTGTAATTGCGATTATATTGCTTCGATCCGTCTGAAGTAGTTCGTGTTAGCCCGGCAGGAGTGCCATCCGTATTGATGCTTCCAGGCCAACCATATTGATAGGCGTAGCTAATCGTTCCTCCGGTCGGGAGGGTAACGGACGCGATGCGCGCGGTCACAGCTCCGTCCGTTGCTCCTGGAGTGCCCTCGTAACCAAAGGCATAGAAAGATCCGTCTGCCAAAGTGATCCGGTCTACGAGATTGACCGTATTGCTACCGTACTCTACGACCCCAGAGACTTGAAAGTTGGTTCGGACAGTATAGGATTTGTATGAAAGAGATGCGCTCGCCGTCGTTGCGCCATTTGCCTGGAGCGCCACAGGATACGTGAAAGTAACCGGGCTGCTCCCCGATATAGTCAGTGCATTGACACCACTGGTATCAGTAAAAGTGCCCGAACCATTGAAGCTAATAGAATTGCCGTTTGAGTCTACTTCACTTGTCGCGCTAGTGGTTGTCTCTCCAGTGGCCGGAGTAATGAGAGCACCATTTCGAGCTTGAATTTGATATCCGGCGGCAGGACTGCCGACCAAAGTATAGCCAGAATCATCAGTCGCTGCGCCGTTTCCTGATGTGGAATAAGACGGTGGCGTGTTTGGGTTGCACACTGGCGAGGTCGAGTAATTCAGAGGATGAGCGCCGCCGGCAAAGTCATGGTACACATAGCCAGATGTGCTGATAACAGTGTGAAGGACATTTCCATATTCACATTTGCCCGGCCTTGTCATATATGTGAGATAACCTGCGAAGACGCTACCGTTCAGCGCGCCTGTGAAGCCCCAGGCAGGGTCAGGAGTCCAAACGGTCGTAGATCCGTTGTTGACCGGATTCCAGATCAGCCCTTCATACTGAATGGCATAGCTAAAACCCAAACCTCTCCCAGTCCGGTTGACAATAGGAATACTGAAGCGGATGTTGTCATTTCCTAGGTTAATGGAATCGAAACCACGGTTATCAAAACTCGCGAAGGGATAGGCTCCTGTCCCAGGCAATTGCGCCGACGCAGAGACGCACGTCATCGTTGCGGCGATCGCCGCCAGCAGAATCATCCTCATGGTTGGCCTCTAGCTACTCTACGTTGACGTTCGTGATCGTTATGTCGGCTTGAAGGGTGCGCTGGATATAGCGCTGAATGTGATGCGGCACTACGTAACCTGATTCGGTACGAAAATCACTGAAAATGATGCGGTATAGGATCGTATGTGCAGGGTCGCTGTCGATGATCTGATTGAAATCCAGAACTGACGACAATGCAGTCTGTTGATCGAACGTTAGGGTTACCGCTGCGCGACTTTCCAATTGAGCAAGCTTTGCAGTGCTGGGATCAGCGGGTGAACCAGTGTTGCCAAGAATAGTCTGAAAGGCAAGCTTCTCGTTGCCGCTCGCCTTGTCGGCAGCCTGAGTTACGTGGGACCCAAGCACTACGCCCTTAGAAAGAAGAGTAAAGCCCACCCACGGAGCGAACCAGGGAAGAGATCTTAAACAGTTCGGGTCGGAGCTGTCGGAGACAACTCCTTTTGAATTTGTTGAACTGCAACTCCGGCCTGCGCTCCACGCAGTCGAGGTGTGAATATGTGATTGCGTAGGAAGGGTCCATGTCTCTGCGGTTGAGCCATCGGCGGAAGCCTTTAGCATTACAGTGCCGCTTTCCTGAAGCGATCCAGCGATCCATGTGGCATTTCCCGTCATGGTCAAGGAAACGAGACTCGAGGCTCCGGGATTGAAAGCTAACAAGGCTTGCTTCTCAAAGGGTGTCAACACGCTGGAGGTCAAGCTGCTCTGAGCGCTCGTTAGAGAAGGAAAAATTACAAACACCTGGAAAAACAAAATACATCCATAACCATGGACAGTCCTCCGCTTCGAACCTGTTTCTGAAAGCTGGCTCGGTAGTGTTGTCCGATCGGATGAGTAGACCCAAAAACTAATGGCGGAGACAAAGCTTATCAACGCTGATCTCCCTGCCTTGCACATATGCAGTTCCCTCAGCTTGCGGGTTAGCTGAATCCAGTTGCGGTTGGAGAATGCAACTGTAAGCACGGGAATGCTGCGACAGTCTTTGAACATAGACCCTCCGAGGCAAGGTTTGACCTTGCCAGTCTCACAAAAAACTCGGATGAAGCAGGTAGCCTTAATCTAAGCGTGTGCGTGGAACGGAAGCGTGAAGTTGCGTCTGAAGCTATGCTCCTCATGGGAGAGCTTAGCGGCGGTCGCGGGAATCTACTCGTGAAATAAACTCTAAGAACGAAGCCCGATACCGATCCAAGGACAAGCTCACTATCGTGTAAAGAAGAACGTACGTCAAGTAATTTTTTATCTATCCCTAAGTCGTGGAATGGTAACTGCATTGGATGACCAAGTAGTTAACAGCTGAGGGAATGATTTGTATTTCGGTATCTGCGCCAAATCTACGTGGAGCTTTCAGTTGGTTGGGGTGCCAAGGCGAGCTAGCGATGATTCGCTTATTCAGAGTCCGAGCTTACTGGCCGGCGCATCTCGAAAGATCTGGGCATCCCGGACGTATCGCGACACGGTAGTGATGGAGCGGTGCCCTGTCTGTCGCATGATGTCGAAGGCGCTGGCTCCGTTGCGTGCGGCTTGCGTCGCAAACCCCGCCCTGAGCGAGTGTCCCGCGAATCCTTTCGGGTCGAATCCCGCCCGGGCCACGGCCCGCTTGAGGATGGCCCCAACCGAATCCCGATGCAGCCCCACCTTGCCGGCCTTGCCATGCCGGTCGACTTCGCGGAAGAGCGCGCCGGAGACGATCCCGGCCGCTTCGATCCATTGGCCGAGCGCGGTCACCGGGCAGGTGGCGGCATGGGCTCCCCTGGGAATAGCGACCTTTCTTCCCTGCCCTGCCTGGTCGGTCTTCGAGCGGCGCAGGGTGAGCACCGCGCCTTCGGACACCCAGGCAAGATCGTCGACGGTAAGGGCGGCGAGCTCCGACCGGCGCAGCCCTCCCGTGTACCCGACCAGCAGGAGCGCCCGGTCGCGCACTCCGGCGAGACCGGAGGGAAGGTGGGCCAGCACCTGGATCAGGTCTGCGGTCAGAAGCGGGGTCTTGCCCGGCTGGGCGGTCCCAAGGTGTTGCTTTGAACATTATGTGGCGCAACTATTTGGGCGATATTTGGCGTAAGCAGGCCTTCGGCGCCAGCACTCGGATTCTGCTCGACAGCATTTCGGTAAGCGTATGTCACCTCAAATCAAAGGTTTACGACGTCAAAAGCCTGGAACGTCCGCTCTGAGGCAGCCGGTACGCCAGATAATTCCCAAAGACTTACGCCACATTGCGGTCCAAGCTACACCTATGCCAAACAATTACGTCCCGTGTATGCCATAAAGCGCCTCACGTGACACCACATTGCAACCCAAGCTACCCCTTTCAGAGCGCGACGACAGTGAGGCCGGCAATGCGCTCGAAATGGCGCATGTTGCCGGTGAGGACACCGTAGCCAAGCTCCAAAGCCGTGACGCCGATCAGCAGATCGGCCAAGGCGAGACGGACGCCTTTGGCGGTGTTCTCCCCGTCGAGCTGCCCGGTGCGGAGAGCGATGGGCACAGTTACTGGATGCACCGGCAGCGCCATTAGGAGTTCATTGAGGAACTGCCGCCGCATGGCTTTCCGTCCGGGCGAGTCGGCACGAACAGCGCCATGCATCAACTCGATTACCGTCACGACCGAGAGAGCCACGTCTTCGCCGGAGACTTGGAGAGCGATGTTTGTAAGGGCTTGCCGGGCGTTGCGACCCTTACGCTCCGCCGCAATCAGCACGCTTGAGTCAAGGATGAGGCCCAAGCGCTTCAGTCCCAGACCGGCGGGTCGAGCGACTCACGGTGGGCCGCTAAGGCTTCTTCTACATCAAGAGCGAAATCCTTATCGATGGTTGCCATGGAGTTCTCCGGGAGCATAGCGATGCACTCCTCGATGGATCGTCGCGGCGGCGTGGGTGTTCGCAGGATGGCCACTGGATCGGCCCCGTGCTCGATGACGATCTCGGCTCCGGCCCGTACCTGGGCAAGTAGGCCAGCGAAGTCGCGGACCGCTTCGGCCTCTGAAATGTGGATCACCGCCATGCTCACGATCATAACTCCTCACTGCTTCGAGCCACCTTTAGGGACGCTGCTCATGTGACCATGAAGCGAAGGAGGGCTCAGAGCCCAAGCTTGCTTGCCGGCGCATCTCGAAAGATCTGGGCATCCCGGACGTATCGCGACACGGTAGTGATGGAGCGGTGCCCTGTCTGTCGCATGATGTCGAAGGCGCTGGCTCGGTTGCGTGCGGCTTGCGTCGCAAACCCCGCCCTGAGCGAGTGTCCCGCGAACCCCGCCGGATCGAATCCCGCCCGGGCCACGGCCCGCTTGAGGATGCTCCCTATGGAATCCCGATGCAGCCCGAGTTCCCCCACCTTGCCGTGCCTGTCAACTTCGCGGAAGAGCGCGCCCGAGATGATCCCGGCCGCTTCGAGCCACCGGCCGAGCGCGGCGACCGGGCAGGTGGTGGCATGGGCTCCGCTGGGAATCGCGACCTTCCTTCCCTGCCCTGCCTGGTCGGTCTTCGACCGCCGCAGGGTCAGCACCGCGCCTTCGGGCACCCAGGCCAGATCGTCAACCGTCAAAGCTGCGAGTTCGGACCGGCGCAACCCTCCCGTATAGCCGACGAGCAGAAGCGCTCGGTCGCGCACCCCGGCGAGGCCGGAGGGAAGATGGGCGAGCACCTGGATGAGGTCCGCGGTGAGGAGCGGGCTCTTGCCCGGCTGTGCGGTACCGAGGGTACGCCTGATCCCTTGCAGGGTCTCGGCAACCACGGCATGCTGAGTAGTGGCCGGATTGGGGTGACCGGCGGTCGCGTGCGCCTTCGATATCGAGGTCAGCCGGCGGGTCAGGGTGGCGGGCCGATGGATCTCGGCGAGCGCGACCAGGTAGAGGGCGACGGTCTCGGGCGAGGCCGGCAGAGACGAGACCGTCCGGCCGTCGCACCAGGTGATGAAGTGCTGCCAGTCCGAGCGGTAGGCCCGGAGGGTCGAGGGCGCCTTCGACGCTCGGAGGAAAGCGCGGGCCTGGGCATGAAGCCGTTCTTCGCCGAGCGACGCATCCGGAACCGCCCGCGGGGCGGCCAGCTCCCCACCCTCGACCGCCTCGCTTCCCTGCCCTTCCGGTTCAAGCATCTGTGCCTCTTTTCCCGCCGCAGGCGGCCTGGGGATTCGCTTTGGCTTTGGATCTCACGTTTAGCCCATTCTACAGCCTTGGCATCTGAGAATCTGTACTTCTCAGATGTCATAACGGCCAAAAAGATAATTGTAAGTGCGAGATCTGGCAGCTATACCCCTGCCCCCGGAAAGCCTCTAGACTGGCGTTGTTACTCCTGCTCGCGTCTTTGGAGACTCAGACCCCGATGCCCCGCCCAGTCTCCTGGCTCGCCCGCCTGCACGAAATTCGTCGCTCAGTCGCAAACTCGGTCCGGTCCCACTACGACCGCGGCGACCTCGAACAGCTCTTCGAACTCCAGCCCCGGGCCGCCGGCAAGCTGCTCGAAATGCTGCCCACCGTCCAGGTCGAGACCTCGCAGCTGGTCGACCGGGAAGTGCTCGCCGGATTCCTCGACCGGGTACGCGACGCCGACGACACGGCGAAGTTGTTCGACCAGCTTCGCGCCGAAAAAGTCCAGGTCTCGAGACGCAGGCCGCGTTCGCTCGTCCGCCGCGACCGCGACCCCATCGGGATCGCTTCCCTGCCCTCCTCCATCACCCTCTCGCCCGGCCGGATGAAGGTCCACTTTGAAACCGTTGAAGAACTGGCCGAAGCCATGTACGCGCTCGCCCGGGTGCTCGAAGCCGAAGGGGAAGAGTTCGCAAGAACGTTTACGCATTCTCCTGAACGGCACACGGCGCAGTCATCCGAGGTCTGATCAGCACAATCACCGGGCCTGGAGCTTTGGGAAGATCGTGCACGACGACCATGCCTAGGAGAAGGAAGGCGCCGGCGTTCTATCCCAGGCTATGCGGCTGCGACTTCTTCCACCGAGGATGCGGATGCCGGAGTGTCCGTCGGTTCGACCTGCTCGATGGCTTGCGGGGCTTTACTTGCCGAGAGTCTTTTCGCCAGGGCAGCCGCGCTTCCCTCCCCCGGTTCGAGGGTTAAGCCCTACTTCCCTCATGAACGAGTCCAGGCTATTGCCCAGGCGTAGATGCCGGCTCTTCTTCCGTTTAGCTTCCGTGACAATCCAGGACAACAGCAACCGGGGAACTGAGCCATAAGGGTAGAGCGCTTTATGAGTCTTCCGATCGAAGTCTGGCCGGACAGTCAGGGTGAGGTTTCCGTTTGTACGGGTCCAGATCGGCACGTCTCCGGGATCGCTGTGGGGGAGGGTGCATTGCACGAGCTGACGGGCCATGAAAGCGGCCTCCGTGGCGTCCGGGTTTTGCTGAATATCGACCACAGCGTCCAAGAGGAGCTGTTCTGTAAAGCTGGGACCGGTAAGAGCGCGTTTCATTTCAAAGCCTCCGAGGCGGTAGGGAAAGCCTCTGAGCGACTAGTATTCTAGTAGATTAGTCGCCTAGTCTCTTATGTACTTACTGAGCAAAGTCTCAATCAAATCAGAGAGATCGCCACCGGCTTGGTCTTCCCACTTCCGCTCGGCTTTCCTCCGCGTCTCTGTTCTGACGTACACTCCGACCTTTTCAAAATCCGGATTGCTGCTCTTGCCCGACACTCGACTTCCAACGGGAGGCTTTTTAGCCCTGAGTGCCTTCGGGCGAGGTGTCTGAACGTTTGTGGCCGTTACATCCGTCCTGACCTGGTCTTGGTCCGCTTGGCTCTGCTTCACTCCTGCAAGAGCGTCTCTGAGGCTCATAGGATCTCCTTTCCTGCAGCAGCGTATGTCTCCCATGCTCTAGCTGCGTTTCGGTCGTCTGCCTGATTCACAATCTGTCCATGGGTAGCGGCTTTCTCAAAGGCCGTCAGTCGCGGGATCTCTGATTTGAAGACGGGAGCCTTCAAGTCAGCCAGCAGCCCTCGAAGCTCCAGGGCCTCCTTGGCGGCATACGGAGGAACCTTCGTGAGCAGAACCCTGTAACCTGTTGCTCCGATCTCTTGAAGCGCTCGAAGAGTCTGGCCAAGCCCATCTGTATCGAGACTGGCTGGGACAGCCGGAATCACTAGTAGGTCGCAATCCTCGGCTGCCGCCTTCAGATCTTCCATGTTTGGCCGTTGGCCGGTGTCGATCACGACATGAGTGAAATCCTTTGCCAACTTGGCCGCTTGCCCAATACCCGCCACACGGAACGGAAAGCCAGTCCCACGCTGGTCCAGGCCGTGGCATTTTTCGTTTGGTCGGCGTCCAAAAGCAGCGTCGGTGCAAGCGTCTGCAGATACGCTGCAAGGTGCACGGCGGTGGTGGTTTTTCCAACCCCACCTTTGAATGATGCAACGCTGAGAATCACGGCGATTAGTCTCCTAGTCTCTGGAGAAATTGGGAGACTAGGAGACTAATTGCAAGAGGAGGGAATCGAGGTCGCCGATAGCAACGACTTTGCGAGAGTGTCCTCGAACTGCATAATCCCAACATGATTACGCAGTTGCCAAAGGCCAAATTGTGGCGTGCATTACGCGTGGTGATCGCAGTTCTGCTTGCCGCGTATGGCCTGCTCTTCGTGTTAGCTCGCATCCATGAAACTATCGTCCGCTCACGATCTGAGGCCATATACAAAGAGTTTCTAAAGCTTCATCCTAGACGAACTACGAAATCGGATGTCGAACACCTCCTGAAGCAGCCAGGTTTCCAGACTCCAGATGTTAACTGCGGGGGCGGCGACTGCGAATACACGATAGGCAATGCGTGGAGTGGATTTTCGGTGGTTCGCAATTTTGCCATTCGCGCATGATCACCAACCCACCTACGAACTGATGCTTAGAACGAGGGGTGATCTACTGCGGGACGACTCTTTTACTGTGGGCGTTCTTGTCCCAAAGGGATACGGCACACGGGAAGAGCGGAAATGGCTCAGCGACCCAAACCATGTCCCGTATTCATCCGGTCAGTACATGCTTTTTGGTCGTGCATCGCTGGTGACTGTCCTGCCAGACACCCGACTAAAGGCGGACCTCGACTATCGGATATGGGGGCCGTCCGGCTGCACGAACTGCCTAGCGATCTGGGTAAGTGCTCTCCCGAGCATAGAGCCAGCGAAGCGGGAGCAGATCTTTCAAATAGGCTTTGACTGCATGACGCAATGGTCGGTGTGTACGGACAAAGAGGACATCATGCCTGCGGCGGGAAGAGAAAGGGCCAAAGAGCTTGCGCTCAACGGAACTGATTAGCAAGAGCCGGTCACGAAGTACGGCGTTGTCGGCAACTTCGTCCAACTCGGGCTATGGAAGCGCCGAGATTGTCGCTGTGCCGCCCGTTACATTCTTTCTACGGACATTGAAACGACGTCCACAGTGCTAGTGTTTGTCGTGAGCTTGTCGAGGCACTATCGCCCCTCCCCGTGTAGGCTCGCCATGTGCGGCCGCTATGTATTAGAACGTCCTGCAAACAGTCGAGCGGTCCTCAAAGGGACCGCTCGACGTAAGTAGTGAATAACTAGGTACGCTTTCCTTGACCTTGCTCCCAAAGTTTCTTCTTCGCTTCGTCGCGTTCCGCCTGGTCTCGCTGCAATCGCGCCGTGTCTGTTCCATACCCGTAACCACTGCTCGGGTTGCCGCTCATCGGTTGGGATGGCATGGGTGGATTTGGCATTTTCCCTCCTAGTAACCTTCGGATTGGCTAGGTGATGGATCTGATCACCTGAGCCAGATACAGCATCTCCCGGCTTTGCGTGGCCTGCCACATGTCAGATGGATGAAGCGTCCAAGTGATTGAAAAAACGGTAGATCTTGATTTGCGATAGATTTCCCAGATGATTCCTGTAAACGTGGTAAATGCGTTTGGAGAGTGGCTGTCGCGGCGAGGAGCGGCGAAAGCTGGCAGCACATGGAGCCATTTGCTGCCATACGTGAACGAATCACCTGGTAGCTGCTACCAAAAGGCTTATGAGAGCTTCAGAGCTACTCAGTTTAAGGGCCACGACTCAGCGATATGCCAGAGGGAGTTTACGCGTGATCTTCATAACCTGACGCCTCTGGTCGAAGCGTGGCTCTTTGAGCCAGGTCCGGCGGCCAGTTTTCCAGCACTTCGACTCTCAATCAAGAAACGGTCAAGGTCGATTGTCATCACCACCACGGATCGCCTTCTAAAAACGCCCGATCAAGGCACTAGAGCTAGGCTGTATCGACATATTCACTTCCGCTGCTGCGCCATGTTTGGTGCAGT
>CAXTLR010000017.1:0-40326 GCA_964245195.1 uncultured Acidobacteriaceae bacterium
GCTTTGCAGATGGCAAAGCCGAGTAGCTAACGTGAGATCGCAAAAGCAAACATGTAGAACTTGCGGAGTTGATGGGCCCGACCAGCCACGGAGGTCGCTTAGCAGTAGTGCTCTTACAACTTGATTCAGCTATCTCAGTTTGAGTGGAACGTACGGCTTGCCTGAAAGATAAACAAGGTACAGAGCTGCGTTCAGCGTCTCGGCGCCGAAGTCTCAAGCGGTATGGTCATTCCAACGGCGCCAGACAGCGGACTCCCAATTGGTTGCGCCGCTGCCACTTTCACGAATCCTTCGATCCCTCAACATTCTTCCACAAGCCGAGCAGCAGGGCCGTTGGGAATTGAGACTTACCGAGTGATGGAACACCAAATGTGTTGGTCTCGTATGCCAGGTTACCCATTGCCGCGATCGCGTAAGGGCGAACTGTAGTTGCGTTAATCTTGTCCCCCTGACCGCGTAGGGGTCCCGTCAGGCGTCGCACTTGTCAGTCGACGACCATTGGCTCAAGCATCATACCCGCGAGATGTTGAATCGCTACTGGAAGCGAACGCAGTAAGCTGGAGCGATGCGTTTCGGCACTGACACTTCGCGCTCGGCCGTAAAGACGAAAGGACCCGGGTGGCCTCGTGAATTCGATCGTGCCGCGGGCGTTCATCGTGCAGTTTTGAAGGGAAACGGCAAGTACATGGAAGCCAGAGACGGCGTGGCGCTAGAGACAGGGCTATGGCTGTTCGACTACATGCCCAAGATTGAACCAGAATCAGGCGCGTTCGAAGTTCACATTTGGGAGGGTGGCCTCCGGTGCTCCCTAGAGGAGTTAAAGAACGCGTTCATTCTCTTTCTTCGGTACATTGACGCAGAAGCAGATTCCGTGGCTGCTCCGGTGCTCACCTCATGAACGCTTCAGAACTACCAGAAACCTTCGTTTGTGCTACGAGCAGATGACTGGCGTGATTTGCTCGTAGCAGGAGCAGGGTGGGTAATGTGTGCTCACCCTGCTCCTTAGAGCGTTTACTGTATATGGCTATATCTATTCGCAGACTTTCCGGTCTGGGACGCACCCATCAGCGCGCTGGCCGCGGCCTCGTAGGTGGCCAGCAGATGCAGGTCGTTCACGGAGGGCAAGGTCGTCAGTTCCTGCATGTCTAGGCCCTTCAACGAGACCTCCACGCATTCCTCCGCCGTCATCACGATCGACGAATCGACCGTTGTACTGTCCCAACCCTCGGTCGCCGTACCAGCAGGCGCAACGAGTTGTACCTTGACGTTGCTGCTGGCCAGCTCGGCCTGCAGGCCTCGGGTGAAATTGAGGATGTAGGCCTTGGTGCCGCTGTATGCGCTAGTGCCGGGGTAGCCGTAGTATCCGAGGATCGACCCCATGTTGATAAGGGTTCCACGATCCCGCTGCTTGAACCCTGGCAGGACGGCCAGAGCGAGCCGGGTCAGGGCCAGCACATTCACGTGAAGCATATCTGCGATCACGCCTGGCTTTGCATCCACGAAAAGGCCCATGACACTGGTGCCGGCATTGTTGACCAGCATGGTGATCGAGGCGTCGCCTTCAAGATGCTGGGCTACCCGCTCGAGGTCTTCAGGCTTGCTCAGGTCGGCAATGAAGTTCGCCACTGCGACGCCATACTTTGTCTTTAATTGCTCTGCCAGGACTAAGAGCCGATCGGCACGCCTGGCAACGAGGATAAGATCAAAACCTCGTTCCGCGAGCTTTTCCGCGTAGACCTTGCCGATGCCCGATGAAGCGCCCGTTACTACTGCCGTTCCGAATACATTGATTCCGCTCATCTGTTTCTCCTGTCATACCTTATAACCGTAAGGCTTGGCGACTTTCTAAGCATGATGCACATCAGGCATAATGTCAACAGGCGACTTCGAAAGAGGAGAAAGACTATGCGTTACCCTGCAGCGGAAACAGCGGAAAAACATGCAAAAGCCCTGCAATCGGCCTCCCGGCTTTTTCGCGAACGGGGCTTCTCCGGAGCAAGCATCAGCGAAATCATGACGGCGACCGGGCTGACCCACGGTTCGTTCTACAACCACTTCGATTCAAAAGAGGATCTGCTGGCGGAGGCCTTTGCTCACGCTTCCGAACAGTCGATGGCTGCTCTGGAGAACTTCGTCAGTTCCAAAGAAGGCAAACAGACGATGCTTCGTGAGTACCTGAGCGCAGAGCATCGTGACGATCCAGGTAACGGCTGCATCATGGCTGCTCTGGCAACCGACTTTCAAACGCAGCCGAAGACTCGCGCCGTGGTCACGCGTCACATTCGGAGCCTGATCGACAAGTTTGGAGAGCGCTTCCCCTGGTCGTCTAAGCGCAACAAACGGAAGCAGGCCATCCACGCCTTGGCCATCATGGTCGGCGGTCTGATTCTGGCTCGCGTCGTGGACGACCCTAAACTCTCAAACGAGATCCTTGGCAGTTCGCTTGAAGGGCTGTGAAGTTCTTAAAACCGACGATGCGTTGGCGGACTACGTAGTCTGCTTAATTGGCAACTCGTGCATCGCTGCGCAGTGAGTACTACCATAAACGCGCTTAGTAGAAGTTGAGGCGGGACACGTCGTCACAAACCTTCGTTTGTGCTAGTTTGTCATGACCACCAACGGGGAATCTGTTTCGTTGATCGAGGGCAATGTATCGGACATTGATCAGCCTTTACTTTCTACATCGCGAAATCCCGGTATTAATTCACCCTTTGCGGCCAATTGAGCGCTTAGGCTTTCATGAATGGATGGACCGCATTCACCATGCTTGCTACATCGCGATGAGGCGGGGACCCGAAGTGCCGCCGGTATTCCCGGCTGAATTGTGTCGCACTGCTGTAACCGACGGAGAACCCCACACAGGCAGCATCGCCGAAGTTGTTCAAGAGCAAGCGACGAGCTTCGCGCAGCCGGAGCTCCTTCTGGTACTGCAACGGGCTCATCTGAGTGATCGTTTTGAAATGCCGATGCAGAGTTGCTGGACTCATGTTGGCGATCTGTGCGAGAACATCGATGCGGAAGGGTTTTGCGTAATTGTGCCGGATCCATTCGGTGACCATGCTGATACGCCTGAGCTGGCCTCCATCTCTGGCCATCTGCCGCAACAGGCTCCCCTGTGGCCCCTTCAATAGGTGATAGAGAAGCTCGCGTTCTGCAAGTGGTGCAAGGAAAGGGCGATCGCACGCACGATCGCTGAGCTTTAAAAGCCGCACCATGGCTTCCAACACATCTTGATTGACGGGGTAGGTCGCCATGGCTGTCGATGGAGCTAGCTCAGCTGCACTGCCCGCATCTTTCATCTCGAGAAGAAGTGATCGGATTAGATCGAAGTCAAGAAGCAGACCGACAGAAAGAAACGGCTTCTTAACACTCCCTTCGACGATGGCAGCCTTGACTGGCAGGTCGATCCCGGCGAGTAGATAAGAACCTTGGTCGTACTGAAATGTCGCTTTGCCAAGAGTGACTCGCCTGCATCCCTGCGCAACGATGCAGAGTATGGGTTGGTAGAGAACAGGAACCGCAACCGTCGCGACCTCAGAACGCAACAGCCTGATGCGCGGCATAGCCGCCGCAAACTTATGGTCGTACGAGTATCGATCAATCAAGAATCGCAGAGTGGCAAGGACTTCCATGGGCAAATACCTGCTTGTTGCAAGTATATCGCGACATCACGATGAGGATACTGCGAGGATCGGGCAAGCAATCGCGATTAATAGGCTACCGCCGCTAACCTCTCTAAAGCTAAGCTGAAATGACGCTACATAGCTTCATCGTGGGAGAGCAGCATGCGCCGTTGGATTCTAAAACCCGGAACAACAAGTTTGGATGGACTCGCCTTGGAAGACGCACCCATGCCAGAGCCAAGACCTGGTGAGGTGCGCATCAAAATGCATGCGGCTTCGATCAACTACCGCGATCAGATTATCCTTGGTGCTCAGTTCGGCATGAAGATCACTGAGGACCTGATTCCACTTTCCGATGGCGCAGGCGAGATCGATGCCCTCGGTTCAGGCGTAGAAAAGTGGTCCGTCGGCGACCGAGTGACAAGCGTTTATGTGGAGAACTGGGTGGACGGCCCAGCGCCAGTGGGGATGGGCTTTGGCCTGGGTGCTCCAGGCAGTCATGGCGTGCTGGCGGAATACATCATCCTTTCGGCGGAGCGCGTCACTCGCGCACCACAATCGCTGACTTTCGTTGGAGCCTCCACGCTGCCTTGCGCGGGTCTGACAGCCTGGTCTGCTCTCAACGGCAACCATCCTTACAGGGGCAAGCGAGTTGCCAAGGGAGACAAGGTCTTGGTACTTGGGACGGGAGGCGTATCGCTCTTTGCGCTGCTGCTGGCCCGGAGCGTTGGCGCGGAGGTAATCGGCACATCGAGTCAGGACGAAAAACTCGAAAGAATGAGAGTTCTTGGAGCGATCGATGGCGTGAACTACAGGGCGACACCCGAATGGGGAGAGGAAATCTTCAAGCGTCTGGGTGGCGCCGACATGGTGGTCAACGCGGCAGGCAGCGCGGCGATGGATCAGTCTATTGCAGCACTGGCCCCGGGAGGAGAAATCGCTTTGATGGGCCTATTCAGTTATGCGGAAACGCCACCAAATTTCATTTCTTTGATGACGAAAACTGCCACGATTAGGGGAACAGCGGTCGGTGGTCTCAACGCCTACAGAGATCTCATCGACGCCATCGACACGCATCGGATCAAGCCTCCTGTGTATCAGGTTTTTAAGTTCGAGGAAGCGAAGGAAGCCTACAAGGCCGCGGTATCGCCGGCTCTGTTTGGAAAGATTGTGGTTGAGATTGCACCTGGTTGAGCAATCCGGTCTGCGCTGTTCTACGCTCATTGAGATGTCTGCGAAGTCTGGGCCGAGAGCAAAACGACAAGTAGTAGAGTACTCAAAGCACCTAGCGCACGTGTGTCCCGAAACCTTTCATGTCCTCCGGGGGCAAGGCGAGCACGGAAGCTCCCCAAAGCGATACCAGCGGTGTCGACGATCACGTCGAAAGCAGGCAGATCCTTCGGCGCGGTCGTCTTGTAGTCGAGCCCTTCATCCGCGCCCAGGCTGACAACGTAGTCAGCATCTCTGGAAGAGGTGAGAGCTGTGACGGGCGCCCCATGGCATGGGCCAGTTGCACTGCCGCTGCGCCCACCGCCTGCCGCATCCCGCACCAGCACCCGCTCGCCTCGCTTGAGCTTCACTTATCTACAAGCGCCGTGTAAGCCGTTGTTCCTCCAACCGCCAGAGCCGCCGCTTGCACGTCCGTCAATCTCCGTGGCGTCCGCGCGACGCGCCTACTCGGGACAGCTACGTATTCGGCGGCAGCCGCGGTGGTGTGTTTTCCCGTCGCGCGAACTATTCCCCACACACGCTCACCCATCTGAAACTCATCGACATCGTTGCCCACTCGTTCCATGTGGACTAAAGAGATTGAGTCAGGACTGCTGTTGTCGCTTTCGGATCGAAGGCATTCCCTCATGCCGTCGCGAACGGAGCTAGAACCCTTTCCCTGACCCGGCATAGATTTTCAGGAAGGCATCAACGCTGGTTTCCACGCGGGTCTCAAGGAGATTCTTCAGTTTGGGGTTGGCGAAGCCAAGGAGCGCCCGGTGCACCAGGTCACCCACCACCAGGCCGGAAAACTGCTGCGCTGCGAGCAACGGTTCGGTCGCTTGAAGCGAACCGAGCTTAGCCTGCGTTTTAAGGTAGTCCGCGAGCATATCGGTGCCCCGGTCTGGGCCACGCTCGACGAGCAGCTTCGCTGCATTCGGGAAATGGGGCGCTTCCATATAGACAAGGCGCAGCAGGGCGATGTGTTCCTTACTCAGGATCACGGAGAGCAGCGTCCGTGCGACCTCCACAAGGACCTGCCTCACAGGGTCGCTCTTGCTGAAAAGGAGGGAGAACTGTTCCGACAGCTTTGAAGTGCGATAGTCGATAACTGCTAAGAAGAGCTGTTCCTTGGTCTGGAAGCGAACGTAAAAGGTCTGCTTCGAAGCCTTCGCTCGCTTTGCGATTTCATTGGTACTTGCCGCCTCATAACCCTGCTCAAGAAAAACCTGAGAGGCGACATCCAGCAGCTTGCCGGTGTGCATTCGTGCTTCTTCGGCGAGAGGGAGCCCGGTTGATTTAGGTCTAGGCATGCTTCTTCGATTCTACGTAGGAAGACTCAATCCTTGCCCGGCCACGTTCATCTACAGTACCGTACCAGATGGTACCGTATGACACAAAAGCCAAAGTACAACCTATGGTCATCACGTCTTACCTGGTCAGCAATGGCGTCGTGCAGCGCCTCGCCGTCCGCATCCGTTTCGAAAAGAAGCAGCAGGGGTTGGAAGCATTGCGGCCCGGATGTCCGTCGAGCCCAAGGTGAAGTCCGCTACGTTGACCAACCCGTTCCTGATGGAACTAGCGAAGGAGAAACAAAGTGGAGATTGCTAAATGGGTTGTCGCGTTGGTCGCGATCTTCAACTTGGGAGGCTGGATCGCCGATGCGGTCGTGCCCTTCACGGCCAAACAACATATCCGAAACGCCCACTGGCCGCCTCATGCGAAGTTCCACAACGGGCAGACCATGTTCTTGGGCATCGGGCTGGCGCTCTACTCGCTCTTTCTTCTCTTCGGAACGGGCCGTCTCACGCCGTTGCATTTCGGCCTCGCAGCCGTAGCCGCGAGTTTGTATTTCGTCGCGATGTTGCTCGCCCCACTCTTCCCTGGAACGGCGTGAAGCGACCCGGAGTTCGCCAAGGCGAATGGCACTGTTTTGGGATTGCACCCGCAGTTGTTTGTGGGATCGTTGGTATGCCTGGTCCTCCTTGCGGCATCCGTTCTGGCTTATTTCAGACCTGAAGGCGGGTTCTGAGGACAACAATTTCAGGAAGGGGCGCAAATGGAAATCGCAAAGTGGATGGTCGCGTTTGTAGCCGTTTCGTTATATCTCGCCGTCATTGTGGACGCGTTTATTCCACACACAGCGCGGCAGCATCTCAAGAACCCGGCGTGGCCGCCCCATGCCAAATTCCATAATGCGCAGGCCATGTTGATGGGAGCCCTGCTGGGCACGCTGGCACTGGTGCTCCTGTTCACCGCATCTCGGCTCACCTTCCACGTGCTCGCAAGCGCGGCGGCCGTCGCTGCCACGTACTACCTGGCCATGGAGTGCGCGACGATCTTTCCCGGGACCGCTTGGTACGATCCCGAGTTCAAAGACAGCTTCAAGCGGCCTCTGGGCATACATCCGCAGCAGATTCTTGGCTTTGTGATGCTGGCGATCTCAGCAGGGGCCGTCATGTTGGCCTGGACCGAGTCCCACTCCTAAGCGCAACACAAACCGTTCGAAAGAGTGATCATGAGCACACCCCGTATCCCCGAGTACCCCGTCCACGAAGTATTTTTAAACCGCTGGTCGCCCCGTGCCTTTACCGGCGAGGCAATCAGCCAGCAGGATCTCTTCACCATGCTGGAAGCAGGCCGCTGGGCAGCTTCCTCCTATAACTCGCAGCCATGGCGCTTGTGTACGCCCTGCGCGACACTTCCGAATGGGAGCGCCTCTTCAATCTGCTTGTGCCGTTCAATCAATCGTGGGCAAAAGATGCTGCGGCGCTGGTGTTCTTTAGTTCAAACTCCACGATGATTTCTCCACGCAGCGGGCACGAGATTCCTTCGCCGAGTCACTCGTTCGATGCCGGCGCCTCCGCCGCTAACTTTGCGCTACAAGCGACGCTTATGGGCTGGCATGTGCACGGCATGATCGGGTTTGACGCCGACCGAGCCTTTGATGAACTGGACGTGTCCAAGGGGTACAAGGTAGAGGCTGTGTTTGCCGTCGGCAAACACAGCCGACCCGAACAGCCTGCCTGAAGAGCTGCGGGCGAGGGAGGTTCCAAGTGACCGCAAGACGCTGAAGGAACTCGCCTTCGCGGGCGGTTTCCCAAAGGCTGAAGCATAACAGGATTCCTAAGGACGGATCGATTTCAGTTCGTTCGCGTGGAACTCATTCCTGCTCATCTCGGAACAGTGGAACCCTTTTTGCGAAGGTTCTCTTTTCTGCACAGTCGAGAGTGGTCTGCTCATGCGCACTAGGGTGCTGCTCACGCCATAGCTCCCGAAGCAGAGCGGGCCATTCTCTTTTGAGGTACTGAATCCGTGTAACCTTGGCATGACAGGCCAGCAAAGTGAAATCATCAGCTTTGGGTCGCTGTCCTCAAGCTCACGATGGTGGACTGCAATTGCCGCTCCCTCTCTTCAAGGTGGTGCAGCCAAGGACAGCACACCGGTTGTCGTCGCGGGTTGAGACGATCCCGAAAACGTTCGTTCGTGATGAGTGGTCCTGATATTGGACGCGATATTCACAATTCGCGTTCACGTGAATGGGCTCTAGCGTTTGATTAGGTATGCATTAGGAGGCAGGGTTGAATTTCAGGGTCTTTGCCGTATCGTTTTCTATCTGTTTGTGTTGGTCGGGAGCGCGTGGTCAAAACACGAATAGCAATCCAGCACCTCCGAAGCCGTTACAGTCGATGAATCTCTCTTGGATGGACACCAGGATCGATCCATGCAGCGATTTTTACAAGTACGCTTGCGGGGGCTGGACGAAGGCGAACCCTGTGCCTGCCGACCAGGAGCGCGTCATGGTCTTCGGGCAGATGGACGACCGCGACTCCTATCTGCTCTACCAGCAGCTCCGACAGGCGGCTGAGGCACCGGCGACACCCTTGCAGAAGCAGTACGGCACCTTCTATGCCGCATGCATGGACACGGAGCAGGCCGAGCGGCTGAGCATAAAGCCGCTAAAGCCCACCTTGGGCGCCATCCAGAGCATAGAGACAAAATCACAGATTGGCGCATTCCTCGGCGATAGAAGTTTTCTCGGCACAGGTCTCTTCTCCCTTTCCGTGACCCAGGACGACCGCGATGCCACCAAGCAGAACCCTACGCTGCACCAAGATGGTCTGACCCTGCCCGCGCCCGACTATTACCTGAAGACAAGTAGCTCTTTCAGTGCGGCCACGCTCGCTGCGTACCGGCTTTACCTCCAAAAGGTTTTCCAGCAGCTTGGGGATCAGCCGGAGCAAGCTGATGGCGAGGCACAAGCCGTAATCAGAGTGGAGACCGCCTTAGCCGCCGGTTCGATGTCGCGCGTCAGCATGCGAGACCCGGCAAAGATCTATCACCCAATGAGCTTGGCGGCACTCGTCCGGTTGACTCCAGACTTCGATTGGTCTGCTTACTTGCGTGGGGTACATGCACCGCCGTTCACAACCGTAAACGTGCAACAACCTGAGTACATGCAGACGGTAGCCCGGGTGATTGCCACTGAGCCATTGCCGGCTCTTCGAAGCTACCTGCGCATCCATGCAGTGACGCCCATGGCGCCATACCTTTCCAGGCCGTTTGAGCAAGCCTCCTTCGATTTCTTCAACAATACTCTTCGCGGACAGACTGAGCCGCTGCCGCGCTGGAAGCGCTGCACCCTGCTCACTGGTGCCTCACTCCGGGACGCCGTGGGTCAGGACTGGGTAAAGCGGAACTTCTCACCGCAAAGCAAAGCTGACGCTGAGCAAGTGATCGCAAACGTACGACGAGCTGTGCGCGAAGAGATCGAACAACTCTCGTGGCTGTCCCCCGATGCAAAGCAGGAAGCCCTGAAGAAGGTCGATGCGATGCGTGAGAAAATCGGCTACCCGAACCACTGGCAGGACTACTCCAGCTTGGAACTGACCTCGACTGACTTCGTTGCAGATTTGCACGCAGCCCAGGTTCTTAACCAAGAGAACGTGCTTGACCAGATTGGGAAGCCTGTGAACGAGAGCCGTTTCTACTGGAGCGTTCTCGACGCCGACGGGAACTACGACCCAAGTCTGAACGATATCGAATTTCCGGCAGGCATCCTGCAGCCGCCCCGCTATTCTCGAACCATCGATGCGGCGGTCAACTACGGTGGACTTGGAACCTTTGTGGGCCATGAGATGACCCATGGCTTCGATGACGAGGGGTCACTTTACGATGAAATCGGCAACCGCCGGGATTGGTTCTCCCCACAGGACCGCGCGAACTTCGACAAGATGACATCCTGCGAGGTGTCCGAGTACAACAGGTTTGAATTCGCACCCGGCCTGCGGCTGAACGGAGAACTCAGCTTAGGAGAGAACACCGCCGATAATGGAGGTCTTCGCATCGCATATAGAGCCTTCCACGACCAGCAGTCGCAGCTTCCTTCCAAACAGCGATCCATCAAGATAGATGGCCTCACGGAGGACCAGAGATTCTTCATCGGGTTCGCACAATCGTGGTGCGAAACGCGGACTGAAGCTTATCAGAAGGTTCGTGGTCAGACGGATCCACATCTGCCAGGGGAGTTTCGTGTTGATGGGTCGGTACGCAACGTGGAACAGTTTGGTAGAGCTTTCGGCTGTCACGTGGGTCAACCCATGATGCCCACGAACACCTGCCGTGTGTGGTAAATACGTTGCGAAGCAGGTCTAGAAATACGTCCGGCTAACAGCATCACGCGAGCCATCAGAATGGCCCATCAAAGGGGAACTGCATCGGAGTTACGGTGCGGAAGCGCTAACGGGATCGTGCCGTCATGGTCCGCTGGCGTGGTCCTCCCGAAGTAAGCAACCACGCAGGTTTCTTAGGACTGACCGGAACCTTCCTATCACAAACGTTGTTTGCGAGAAGGTGCGACGAGATGGAGGATGCTGTAGTGCCCCGCCCCAGCTACTCTGCAGCGTTTCGCAGGTCTGCTCCGGGGTCAAAGGTCATAGTCTCTCGGTAAGGAATAGCCGCATAGAACGTACGATATTATCCAGATTGGTCTCCAACGCGAAATGCCCGGTGTCTATCAACTCGACCTGCGCGTTCGGGAGGTCGCGCTTGAAGGCCTCCGCCCCCGGCGGGGTAAAAAACGGATCGTTTTTACCCCAGATTGCAAGTAGCGGCGGTGCAAACGCGCGAAAATACTTTTGAAACGTCGGGTAGAGCTCCACATTGTTGCGATAGTCCAGAAATAGGTCGAGCTGGATATCCATATTTCCCGGACGTTCCATCAGGGCAACATCAAGGGTGTACCCCACCGGATCAACCCGCTCTGGATGCGCCACGCCATCGAGATACTGAGAACGGATGCCGGCGGGCCCGAGCGCCTTCCGCAGAGTTTCCCGGTTCTCCCTTGTAGGCTCGCGCCAATATTTCTGAATGGGCTGCCATGCGTCACCGAGACCCTCTTCGTACGCGTTGCCATTCTGGGAAACAATGGCCGTCACCCGCTCTGGATGAGCCGTGGCGATGCGAAAGCCTATAGGAGCACCGTAATCGAAGACATACAAGGCATAGCGAGTCAGGGACAGCGCCTCTAGAAAGACGTTGATGGTGTGTGCAAGATTCGCGAAGGTGTATTCGTAGCTGCGGCTCTCTGGCACCTCGGTAAATCCGAAGCCCGGCAGATCCGGGGCGATAACACGAAAACGATCGGCGAGTCTCGGCGCCAGCCCTCGGTACTGAAATGAAGACGCCGGGAAGCCATGGAGCAACACGATCACCGGTGCGTCCTTCGGACCAGCTTCTCGGTAAAAGATGTTCACCCCATCTGCCTCAATGGTGCGGACCTCTACTGTTTGCGTTTCAAACGGTTCCGTCATTAGGCTCAAATCCTTTCCTGCTTTATTCTTGTACCGTGCTGCTCGGGTACTGTTCGTGAACTCAAGCCACCATGTGACTGTAACCATAAACCGGCCCGGTTGGCGGTTACAGACACGATACCATATTTCGACTGTTTCAATGGTTACAATGAGTAGTGAGCCGAACAGCGAAGACTTTCGCGCCGTCCGAACCGCTGAAGATTGGCGATCACCCGGCGCTGGACTTTCTAAACACCGTTGTTTTGAACCACGGAGTGCTGGTGGACCGCTTACAAACCGATGAGGACGTGCTTCATTGGCTGGGAGCAATGGGATATGAACGCCCGAAGCGAATAGCCACTGTCACGGGCTCTCTGCTGAAAACAACGTGTGCGCTGCGGGAAGAATTTCGCTACGCCATCGAAACTCTTAAGGCCGGGCGTCGAGTCAACTGGCAATCCCTCAACGAGCTGTTCGCGATGTCACACAGCTATGCTGTGATCGGTATGCACGATGGTCGCCCGCAGCTGAAGCACGTGTGGGGACAGGAGACGGCCGAACAGATTCTTGGACCGCTGCTCGAGGCGGTTGGGGAACTGCTCATTTCCGATGAGTTCGATCTCATACGGCGGTGTGAGAACCAGGAATGTGTCTTATGGTTCTGCGACAAAACCAAATCTCATCGCAGACGTTGGTGCAACATGAGTACGTGTGGCAATCGAAGCAAGGTGAACGCGTTCCGCGAACGGCAAAAAGACCTTCGCGCTCCCTCACCTCTTCGTTGAGCTCGTAAGGTATCCAAGAAAGATCACAGCCAAGCGCACCCATACCTATCGTTCAGGAGCTACCTACTCCATTGGCAGCGTTTACGAGAACGTTGGAACATATCCGATATCGGTGAGCGCATTGGCCGTTCAGCATCGACTGGCGATTAGGATGCGTGCGAGAATGCCTTTCAAGAAATTTGTGGTGACGACCGACCAGCAAAGTGGAGGTGAAGTGATATCGACCTGTTCGAGTCAGAGTTCCGAAGGGACGCCTCTTACTCGGAGCAATGACACCGGCCACTGCTCTGCACGGCAGCATGTTGAGATCGCAAAGGAGCTCATCATCTATCTTGCTTCTCCGGATGATACGAGCGTGATGCAGGAAAAAGGTTTAGAGCCTCTGTCTAAGAAAAGCTGAAGGATCGGCCTTTCAGATGCGGAACTGTGCATGTCCGGGCTGCCGCGTGACTTGGCTTCTAGGTGCCAAGTTCCGAGTAGGAAGTCGCAGAAGAGGCGGTGGATCAACCGATCGGGTCGTCAAAGCTTTAGGCGTTGGCCAAGCACTAATACTGTATTACCAGGAGAAAAAATGCCAATCTACGACGCGAAAACCATACCACCAACGGTGAGCAGCACAACGAAAGATCCCGAGATCGCTGAATGGATGAAAACTGGCCCGGTCCTTGGTGCTCATAAGCCGATCCATGTGCAACGGCGTGAGCACGATGCGTTCATCGATAAACACCCACCCTCCGTGGGGCGAGTTGAATACCTTGGCGTAGCCGGGCCACATGGAACGATCCCGATGAGGGTCTACCATCCTTCCAAGCCCGTTGCCTCACCGGTGGCAGCACTGATCTATCTGCATGGCGGTGGGTTTATTGTCGGCTCCCTGGACCAGTTCGAGACGGCTATGCGAAGACTCTGCGAAGGAAACGGCGCACAGGTGTATGCGGTAGATTACAAGCTTGCCCCGGAGTATCAATGGCCCGTGCAGATCGAAGAGGGTGAGTGCGTGGTCCGCTGGCTATATGACAATGCGGCAGGCCGTGGGGTCGATCCAAAGCGCATTGCCCTCGGAGGAGACTCCGCCGGCGGTAACCAGACATGCGTCATCGCGCAGAAGTTGCGGGATGAGAAAGGACCGCAGCTCGCGCTGCAGATGCCCTTGTACCCAGAGGCAAAGATGCCTTTTGAAACGGCAGCCGGTATCGAGAATGTATCTGGCGGATATGTAGACACGGCGGGCGTACTGCTGTTTGTCTGGTCCTTGCTTCCCCAAGGAGTGGATTACAGTCAGCCTTACATCACTCCTTTGAATGCAACCGACTTTTCCAATCTCCCCAAAGCTCTATTAGTTACATGCGGTTTCGACATGTTGCGCGATGTGGGTCATGCCTACGCCCAAAAGCTCGCAGAGGCCGGAAACGATATCACGTACGTTCATTATCCCGATCTGCCTCACGGAATTATTCAGATGACGATGCATTCCAAGCGCTGCCTTGAAGCGACGGAAGAGATTGCCCGTCTTCTGGGCGAGGCACTCTATCACTAACGCTTTCCCACTTTGTACCGTTCCGGCATTCCACGGCTCTTGGTATCGAAATCACGAATCACTTCCGTAGATACGACATTTCGGGAGGGCGATGTACGGGCGGATTACAGAAGAAAGACAACTGCCTGATTTCTTGAACTCTGCAGCGAGCTCGATCATCGCCTACCCTAGCCACCTGCGAACAAGCCAGCGTCTCTCGACTACCCGGCCTGTTTCAGACCACTCATAACGGGAGCTATCATGAATCGAAGACACTTCAATGCGATTGGCTTGAGCACAGCGGTAGCAGCCCTTTACCGATCGGCGTCGGGTCAAGCGACGCAGGCCCCCTCCCCCGACAACTTAGCAAGCGCGCTCCCAAGTCCAAACCCAGGACCGGGAAAGTGTTCGAAGTTGCCTGAGCTGCCGGCTCGCCCATCGGATGCAGCGACACAAAAGCTGCTTCCTGATTTCAAGTCACAGTTCATCAAAACCTCGGGCGCGACCATCCGGGTGCTGACCAAAGGCGATGGTCCGCCCCTGCTCCTTCTGCATGGGCATCCTGAAACGCATGTCACCTGGCACAAGGTCGCCCCGGCCCTAGCTGCGCAGTACAGCGTTATTCTGCCCGATCTTCGCGGCTATGGCGATTCAAGCAAGCCTGCCTATAGCGAAGACCACAGCAACTACTCTTTTCGTGCGATGGCTCAGGACCAAGTCGAGGTCATGCAACAACTCGGCCACGCGCAATTCCTGCTTGCAGGGCACGACCGCGGCGCGCGCGTTGCCCATCGGCTCTGCCTCGATCACCCCGAAGCCGTAAAGAAGGTCGTCTTTATGGATATCGCACCTACGCTCACGATGTACAACGACACGAGCAAGGAGTTCGCAACGAAATATGTATGGTGGTTTCTTCAGATTCAACCATCACCGATGCCGGAACACCTGATCAGCCTGGACCCGGTGTACTACCTCCGCGACCACCTGTTTGTCCAGAGTAAGACGCCCGGCGCGGTGACGCCGGAGGCCATGGCCGAATACATCCGTTGTTACTGCTGCGAAGGAACCATCCGTGCGGTATGCGAGGATTACCGGGCGGCCGCAGGAATCGACCTTGACATGGACCGCGCCGACGACGCGGCCGGCCACAAGATTAAGGCGCCCGTCCATGCCTTGTGGGGTGCGAAGGGCACTGTGGGCAAACTCTGGGACGTGCTTGCCACCTGGCAACCTAAGGTGGGAGGTCCTCTGACAGGCAAGGCGCTGCCGTGTGGTCATCTGCTCCCGGAGGAACAACCGGTCCTTGTGCTTTCCGAGCTGCGGAACTTCTTCAATGCGTGAGGCATGGTCGAGATGCTGCGCTTGCGCAATCCCTAAACAGCATGGACCGCTTATCGCGACCAGAGGCGTCACACACCCGGCAGCGATAGCCGTCGCGCTCAAAGAACCACTTCACGCAGCCCGCCAAAATACTCCTCATCCTGCCGTTTCAGCGTGTGGCAGGTCGCACACAGGCCGAGGGCAAGCACCTTCGCCTTTCCGCAGGGGCAGTGCATCACCCGCTGCCGACCGGCCTTCAATGCCCTTCTCCGGCAACGTATCTATATAAGGTCTGGCGGCTGATGCTCACTTTTTCCGCCAGCTTCGTTTTCGATTCCCCCAGCGCGACCCGCCGGCATAGCTCTTTCGCCTGTACCGGACTGAGCGAATGCTTGCGGCCGACGTAAGCCCCTTCCCGCTGCTTCGCAAGAGCGATTCCCTCCCGCTGCCGCTCACGAATCAAAACCCGCTCAAACTCCCATGACGCTCAACAGCAGATGAGATATGGGCGAATCCTCACCGGTAAACGTAAGATTTTCCTTCTCGAACCGGCCGTGGATTCCACGCTCCGTAAGCCCCAGCACGATCTTGCGGAGATCGTCCAGATTACGGGCCAGGCGATCCATCGCGTGGCAGACGACGGTGTCACCTTCCCGCACATATTCCATAAGCTGCTGGAGTTGAGGGCGGTGCATGTGTCGTCTCTCACAATAAATGTCGTTGTTTTCTCACGCTCTTTGTCGCATTCCGCAGCTATCCGGTAGCTTCACAGCTTTAGAACCGAACCAGAAGTCCTGCGTTTAGAGCGCCATGCATCGAACGACGACAAAGAGCGTGAGAGATTTACGTCAAGTAGCGTGAAAACGGTACGACACCGAATGTGAGAAGCAACAGCAAAGGCCGAAGTTGGATCTCGACTTCGATAGTCAGACAAGTCTGCTCTCGTCGAGTTCGAGCGGGAGAACCCACTCTGGGTATTCGCTCTTGACCTTCATGAGTACATCAGCCACCTGATCCCTTGCTCTTTGCGCAGCTTGCGCGACCTCAAGCATCTCGGAAGAGGCCTGGTTATAGCTTGTCGGGCCGTCGCTCGTTGTGATGGATTTCCCTACCATACCCGTCTCCTGGAACACACTTGCTCAGTAGTGAAGTGTCCTCACAAAAACGTAGCCGAGCGTGTGGGCACGCTCAACGTTACTTAAGAGTCATGATCGAAGCGCGGTGCCGTCAAGTGTTTGGTTTTGGAGAAGTTGGATATGTACAAAAGTTGTAGGGAGCTGACCTCGGCAAAGGTGATGTCTCGAAGCGTTCAGAAGGCTCGTTCGAGCCTACAGGACCGAATTGGAAATGTTGTATCGCTTTTGGCGCATACGAGAGGACAAAAGTTGTATTCCGCACAGTCGATTGCCCTCAGGCCGTCATACCTCAGCGGCATGGCAAGGCGGAGAAAGGAGACGGATACTGTGGCTATGATTGGTCAACACGAGACACACTTGAGGGACGCCGCAGACGAGGCCTGGCTGGCCGCAAAGGATCGCATCAAGGGCGCTGCGGCGTCTGCTTTTCCAGGCAGCAAAGTGAGGTTTGCGAAGAGCGGCGCAGACTATCTGTTCTTCCGCGTGGACGCAGCGGACTCCACCATCCTCACTTGCAGATTCCGACCGACTTCGCCCCAGATAGTGAGCTCGATGCAATCAGAACACTTAATCAAGTGGCTCCAGCACCTCTGCCGACCTCGCAATGCTAGCGCTGGTTATCGGAAAAGCACTGCTGCCTAGCCCGTTCCGTGAGGGTGAAGTGAACATGGAAAAACCGCCCGCAGCTGTGACGGCGGATCTCCGCCTGAATTACGCACGGCAGCCAGCCTCTTCAGAAAGTGTCTTTTCGCCCTTCCGCTGCCGTTCCCGCTGATACTGACAGAGATTTGCGATTGCTTCGACAAACATGAGCCTCGTTCCATGCCTGCCATGCTTTCAAGCCACTGAGTGGAGCCGCAAGCGTCATCTGGTCGGCCTAGGGGTCTGCATATGCTGGCAGAGGCTTACGATCAACGGCACCAAAGATGACCCGTCCGAGGCATACGCGGAGCTCAGAGGAGTCCCCTAGGATCGGTTCAACGGTTAGAAGACATCACGGATGTTCACCGGATCTGGACCGTGCAAAGAACATAGCGCAGCCTGGCCCGTCTCTCTCCAAGAGGGGCCGCTTTTTTGTCAATGACCGGAGCGGGGCATCCCGACAGGTTCAGAGCAGCCCGTAGCATCCGTTGCACGGCTGAAATCAAGTCTCCGCAGCCCTACCGCTGTCCCTCCATCGTGGGCGTCCAGGTGCGGCGGGGATTATCGACGAGGCCGAGAATCAGTGATCGTTCAGTGTTAGGTCTGAATCGAAGATGATGGATGCTGCAGGTCAAGGCGGGAGCTTTTTAGGCTGGAAGCGTTACGTGCTTTTGGAAGCGGTTATGCGTGCCTATTCGGAACGCGAGCACTCGTCGGTTGTCACATCTTCGAAGCGGGCTGGCAGCATTGAACTCCTCGGCACCTAGATAGGCCAAGCGGTACACCGTACGACACCGCACCGAGCCGGCCCGCACGATATGTACCCTCACCACTCATCCGCCTTGAGAAACGCGTTGAGGTTTGTGAGAAGTTACAGGGCTAGCTGCGAAGCCCAGATGCAAGCCGATTTCAACAATCTTTCGGTGAAGTGCTATCGTGCAGCTACACCGCACAGGAGTTCTAAGCCATGCGCTTGTTCTGCGTTACCGCATTCGTGTTCTGCCTTGCTGCCCTGCCGCTTTTCCCTCAGCAGCGACCAAATCTTACGCCTGAAGAGACTGCCGCACTGATCGCCAAGCGCCAAGACATCGAGAAGCAGTTGGAAGATGTTGCTGTTATAGACCGAAAGGTGATGGTTCCCATGCGAGACGGCAAACGGATGGCGGCCGACATCTACCGCCCGAAAGATACCTCGAAAAAACACCCGATCATCTTTAGCCGTACACCGTACAACTTTAATTTCTGGGATGTTCGGCTGGGCACGTTTCGCGATATGAGCCAGGAGCTCGACGCGGTCAAGCGGGGCTATGTGCTCGTGGAGATGAACGAGCGTGGCCACTTCTTCTCCGAAGGCGATTATGAGATTTTAGGTGCACCGCTAACCGATGCCGACGACCAGCTTAACTGGATGTCAGCACAGCCGTGGTCCAGCGGAAAAATAGGGCTCATCGGCTGCTCGTCCACTGCAGAATGGGAGCTTGCGGCTGCTTCGCTGGGCAACAAGGCGTTGATAACCATGGTCCCGCAGAGCTTTGGCGCGGGTGTGGGCAAGGTAGGTCCATATAACGAGCAGGGTAATTGGTACCGCGGCGGTGCAGTGCAAATGCTGTTTATCGACTGGCTGTACGGCGAGCAGAATCAGGTGCGCCCCCAGTTCCCTCCTGCCACATCACAGGCGGATCTTATTGCCGCTTCCAAGCTGTTTGATTTAGCTCCACAGCTTCCCCCGATCGATTGGTCCAAAGCATACGAGCACCTGCCGGAGAAGGACATCATTTCGGCTGTGGGCGGCCCAAAGGGAATCTTCAGCGATCCCATGGAGAACAACACGGGAGGTGCCATGATCGAGCGTTTGCCAAACGATCCGGCATGGCGAAAGGGCGGTATCTGGCAGTCCGACACCATGCCGATCAACATACCTGCATTCTGGTTTATGACTTGGTATGACGTTTCCACTGGACCCAACTTGGCTGCCTACAACTTCGTCCGAGACCACGCTAAGGGCGACGCGGCAAACCAGCAGTACGCCGTCATCGCACCCACGTTGCATTGCGGATATAAGCGGGCGAGCGAACACACCGTCGTGGGCGAGCGCGACATGGGGGATGCGCGACTGGACTACGATGCGATGACCTACGCCTGGTTCGACCACTTCCTTATGAACGAGGAAAACGACTTTCTGAAAAAGACGCCTAAGGTGCAGTACTACACCATGGGGCTCAACAAATGGCAGCACTCTGATACTTGGCCGCCGGAGGGAGCAAGGACCGAGGTGCTCGACTTACGGAGCGACGGACACGCCAATACCTTGGCAGGGGACGGGGCCCTTGTTCTCCGGGCCGACCAGCATTCAAAGTCACTGCTACAGTTTAGCGGGCCAAGTCCGACGCTCCAAGTCGGAGATCTATTCGACACCTTCACCTACGACCCTATGCACCCCACGCCGAGCTACGGTGGTAACGTTTGTTGCGCGGCGAACACGATTCCAGGCAACGGCGGGGCGTTGGACCAACGAAAGATGGAGAACCGGTCGGACATCCTGGTGTACACGTCGGCGCCGCTGGCCAAAGACGTAGAGGTCTCCGGTCCCGTCACCGTCACCTACTATGTGTCCGCTGACGTGAAAGACACGGACGTCACGGCGAAAATCATCGATGTCCTCCCAGATGGGACCGCCTACAACCTGGACGAGACAATCCAGCGGTTGCGCTACCGCGACGGAGACAACAAGATTGTCTGGCTCGAGAAGGACAAAGTATACAAAGTGACTCTCACTCCCATGGTCACGTCAAACCTGTTTACCGCGGGTCACCGCATTCGATTGGAGGTCGCAGGCGCGAACTTCCCCAGATTCGACCGCAATCTCAACACGGGCGGCAACAACTTCGACGAGACGACCGGGGTAGTGGCGCACACGTCTATTCATCACTCGGGAAAGTACCCGAGCACTGTGATGCTGACCGTGGTACCAGCCCACTAGGATCGTGCCGTCCGCTGGCGTCAACTTGAACTCGGAGCAGAGCCCATGCTATTGATGCATCACTGCGAGTGACATGCCTTCTTTGTCGAAGAGCAATGTGACCTGGTCTTCGAGGGCCCTCTGCTCTTCGGAGGGAACCGAGTCCGGCAGCAGGACGAAGCTTGTACCACGTGGGAACTGAGCAAGTTTTGCTTGCAATAAGGCCTCGCTCTTTTCGGTGTACTGAGCGATCGTGTGATTTACTGTGCGACCAGAACGGTACAGCCTCACTCGATAAGGCTCATTCGCTGAAGCAGCGAGTTGCTGCAGCTGTGTGCACATCTGCTCTCCAACGCACCGATTTAAGACCTGCGAGATCAGTTCCTTGTCGGCAAGCCAACCCTGGTTCGCGATGAGCGCGGTTGCAAGATTTGCCCCAAGGCCCTGTTGCTCCCAGTTGCCGGCCATGTCCCCTGGCTGTCGTGCTTCAAGAACAGCCACTTTTCCCCTCCACGTTTCGAACCACTGCAGATAACGATCCCAGATCGGCTCCTTCGCCCGCTTGTCTCCGTAGTACATCAGATAGATCAAAGCGTCCATGGCAACTTGAGGGTCCGGGTCGTTGACCGCTTCGATCGCAACATCGGTCACCACAGGACCAGACGTGTACATCGCCACATCCTGAAACATAGAGTGGTTGCAAGCGGAACTGTCCCTGCCTCTCGCCGCTACTGCCCGTCGCAGAAACCCCCTAGCCTGCTCTGGGTCGAACTCGACCACGTAAGCCAAAGCTGCACCTTGGGGTGCGCACGGCCAAAGCCCGACGTTCTTTGAGAGCTTTTCAATGACAGATGGCAGAGCAGATCCGGTTCCAAAACGAGCAAGCAGTCCTGCCAAGGCTGTCTCTTTCGTGTAGCTGGTCTCGCTCAGGAGGGCGTCGGCCCAGACCGCCTCGAATTGAGACATCTTCCGATCTCCTAAGAAGCCGAGGTCCCTTCTGTCAGGGAGGGTGAGGCGGAGCCAACTTGCTGCAGAGCTACTCTGGTTGCTTCGCCTGGGCTGAGATCGTACCAGCGCAACAGCGCGGCAGCCTTCAGTTCTCTCGTTGCGTAGACCGTGGACAGATTGTTGGCAGGATCTGTAAGCGGCAGCTGAGCCAGCTTCCGCAAAGCGGGCTCGATCGCATCGGATCGCAGTAAGTTCCAATGAGTAAGCAAGGCCGCCGACTGCTGTTCCGGAGAAAGATCTAGAAAGGCTCTGGAAAGAACGGACGTGAGCTGGGCTTTCTCTTGAACGTCAATCCTGCTCGGGGGCTCATTAAGGAGCGTTTCAGCCGTGATCGCGCGAGCTTTGCCGCTTTTGCGAGAGAGCGAGGCCAAACATTTGCGCCAAGCAAGCTCACGAAAGCGGACGGCTTCCTGACTGTCCAAGACGTTCGCAGATTCGTTTAGAAGCTGCGCCTCCACTGTGAGGAACCAACCTGAAATGGGAAACTCTGGATTGTCGATCTGTACCTGCATAGCTTGAACGGCTTCACCGCGCAACGACTGTGGCAGTCCAATCAGCCCAAAGGCGTATGGAAAGAGCTCATCCAGCCGATCATCACGTACTCTCGCTGCCATCACCTGAATCGCTTCTTTGCTGCTTAGAAAACGAATGTCAGCGATCGCGCCTGCTCTAGCTTCAGAAGGGATCCCGGATGTGGTGGGTACTGAGCGTAGCGTCGCGAGGGCGGTGTTCAACCGAGCCTCTTGCCATTCCGGGCTTGCCGGCGACCGTCAATCAGTCTTGTTCTAAGAACAAGGGAATCGGTAGGGCGAGTGGCTGATCAGCCTGAAACTCAAGCGTCTTCTGCTCGTGCGCCGTGGGATGTTGTTCTCTCCACAGCACAATCAGCAGCTTCGGCCACCAGCGGCGCAGGAACAACGTTCGAGTGACTTTGGCATGACATGCCAGGCAAAGGGTGATCATCCACTTCGGGTCGTCAATGCCCGGCTTACGATGATGAACGGCCACGGACCGCTTCCCGCGTTTCAGCGTCGTACATTCCGGGACGCGGCAGCGGTAACCGTCTCTCTCCAGAACCTCTTCCCGATGACCGCCGAAATATTCCTCGTCCTGCCGCTTCAAGGTGTAACAGGTCGCGCAGACACCAAGGGCGAGGATCTCATCCCGGCCGCACGGACAGCAGATCGAACCTTGAAGCAGACGTCCCATCAGCTCACACTACGCTTTCTGCAGGCTCAGCAAGGACCTCGACCTCGACCATCCAACCGTGAATCAGAAAGCACACACCGTCGTCACAACGCACGGTGAACGCGCGCCCAACATCGAACTGCCCACTCACGCCGTCGAGCAGCTCCCCGGCAATCACCTCCCCTTCGATCACCGCATCCAGACCGTCGATCAACACTCGCATCACTTCCCTCCCCCGCTGGCCGGCAGTCTTCGCGCAGCCCTCAGAACCCGGTCTATCGTTGGTATCGAAACGCCGAACTGAGCCGCGATCTCCCGCCGGGTATGGTCACGGCTGTCCCACATCGTTTTGACTACCCGCATCTGCTGCGCTGTGAGCAGCTTTTTCCGGCCGCCCATCCGTCCCCGCGCTCGCGCCGACGACAGCCCAGCCATCGTGCGCTCTCGGATCAGTTCCTTCTCAAATTGCGTCAAAGCTGCAAAGAAGTGAAAGACCAGCCTGCCTGCGGCAGTGCTCGTGTCGAACTTCTCCGTGAGAGAGATGAAGTTGATGCCACTCTTTTCGAGCCGATCCACGATCTGAAGCAAGTCGCGAATCGACCGGCCAAGCCGGTCCAGGCGCCACACCACCAGTGTGTCTCCCTTTTCCAGTCGATCCAGGCACTTCTCCAGCTCCGGCCGGTCCACCGTGCCGCCGCTCATCGTTTCCTGGTAGATCCGCCTACATCCAGCCTTCCGAAGATCAGGAAGCTGCGCCTCTGTACCCTGCTGCTCCGTCGAGACTCTGGCGTAGCCAATCACCATAGAATTACGCTATCACAAACGATCTACCGTGAACGGTTGTTTATGATCGCTGTTATGGTAGGGTTTTCGCAGCGAATCACCGCATGCTTTTCGGAGCTGCGGAAGCAGTCACAAACGGTCGTTTGTGACGATGGGTCGAGTGTCACGACGGTTACCCATGCAAAGCTCGTAGACCTGTCCAAAGTGGAGCTGCCGCTGAAATGTGAAGGTCTTCTCGGGGCTGACTTCTTTGCGAAATACGTTGTTCGCATTGATCCTGCTCAGCACACCCTCGCGCTCTTTGACCCCAATACCTTCACCTACACTGGCCGCGGTAAGTCACTCCCGCTGGAATGGGCCAACAGCCGTCTGTATGTCCGGGTTGGTTTGGCTGTTCGGCCAGGAGAAACCAACGAGCGACGCTTACGGGTGGATACGGGCTCCGAGGATGCAATCGACGACGACACCGTTCGGAGTTCGCCAACCCTCCAGAAGACCACGCTGGGAAATGGCCTTGGAACAAGTTATCAGGACGTTTCGGGTTTTTATGAGACTGTCACGTTTGGCCCATACACGTTTCACCACGTCTGGGGTCCAGCCGGTGCAGTCCCGATCATAGGCATGGAGATGATGCGCCGCTTCACTATGACCTTCGATGCCCCGCACGGGATGCTCTACCTTGAACCTAACGCCACGCTTTCAGAGCCAATTCCCCCTCCGAGCTAGCAGACCACGGCATTAGTACAGAGAACCGTGGTTGTCGGAACAGAGGGGTCAACACACCACCAAAAACCTTCCTTTGTGATGACCCGCTCGGACCACTGTCGATAATGCGACATCACAGGACTGATCTTTGCCCAGGAGTTAAGGAACGTTTCGATTCTGCGAAACGTAAAAACCTCAACACATATTTTGGAGGCGAGATTGAGTGAATTGATGATGACTGAGCGCATCCGTGGTCTGGATACATTGCGGGCGCTAGCCATCGTAGCCGTTATGTTTTTTCACCTCGGCGGCTACATGCCCGCTGCCTGGTATCCCGCGACGCGCTACGGGTGGATCGGGGTAGATCTCTTCTTTGTGCTTAGCGGTTATTTGATCGGTGGACAGCTCTGCCGAAGGATGAAGCAAGGCAGGCCCCTAGCCCTCGCGGAGTTCTATCGCAAGCGCGCCTTCCGCATCCTGCCTGCGTATGCCGTTGTGCTCGCCTTGTATTTTCTTTGGCCAAGGTGGAGGGACGGGAACGGACTCTCGTCGCTATGGCAGTTCCTTACCTTTACGATGAATCTCCTCATTGACTATCCGGCGAGAAACTCGTTTTCACATGCATGGTCATTGTGCGTCGAATAGCGCTTCTACCTGCTCCTGCCGGTTGCCGTACTGCTGCTCTCCCGCAGAGCTTCCATCCAGAAGACGACAGCGGTAGTCCTAGGCATCCTAGTGGGCGGCATTGCGCTTCGCGCTTGGTTCGTTCTGCACGTACTGTCTCCGCTCGCCCTCTTCATGGAGAACGCAGCGGTCCCTTCATCATTTCGTACATGGAGCACATCTACTACCCGACGTGGTCACGATTGGATGGCCTGCTCGCAGGAGTCGTCATTGCTCTAGTGGAGCTATATCGGCCAGAGGCGTGGCAGCAAATCAGCCGCTACCGCAACGCGTTGCTCTTCTGGGGTGCTGGAACCACCGCATTCGCGCTGTATGCCTTCCGTGACCGCTTCACGTCCAACGTGGGCCTAACCGCCTTCAGCTCTGTCTTTGGATATCCTGTCCTCTCCATCGGCTTGGGAATGCTGGTGATGTCGGCTGCGATGAAGGACTCTTGGCTTGCAGGGACAAGGATCTTCGGGACACGCACGCTGGCGCTCCTGTCGTACAGCCTCTATCTCACGCACAAACCCGTCGCCAATGTCCTGTACTCTCTGCACTCGCAATGGATGGACAAGCACCCGGGGTGGGCTACGGCCATCATCTTGCCTGCGCCGCTCGTGGCTGCGTCGCTGCTCTACCTGGGTGTAGAGCGACCTTTCCTCGCTCTCCGCGACTGGCGGACTCGATTACAAGCTATGGAGACAGAAGCATTTGTCAATCCGGGCATATAGTTGGTCCTGCTAAGCGCCGTTGTGGGAAGTTGAAGACGAGGAAGGCTGTCACAAACCTTTGTTTGTGACGACTCCGAATGCCGATGAAAGCTCCATTTCTCATCACTGACTTTCTAACGGGATATGTAGTCCTCATCTAGGAGCAGCGGAGTACGCGTGAGCCTCGATCCGGGTGGGCGGTTCAGCAAGCAGTCCAAGAATCTCTACTCTCAACTCGTCAGCCAGATGGCTGCTTTCGTACATTTCTTTTGCGGCTTCCGAATTGAAAACTTCGACACACCAAAGTACGTCTGGGTCTTGGTCTCCGCGAAGAATAACGAAACGATCAGAGGCACCGGACTTTTCCATGCCCACAGTGGCCAGTTCGAACAGCCTTCCGCCGTGTCCGGGTTTGGCTCGCATCTTGATAATGTAGGCAGGCCGACTCTTCAGATTTATATGAGACCTCTTTCTTGACACTCGTTCTCTTCACTGAAGAGTGGAACGGGTTTAGCAGCGGGCTTCTTGGAGGCGAAGTCGAGCTGCACTTGCTCATGAGCGTTAGGATGCTGTTCCCGCCAGAGTGCCAGGAGCAGAGGCGGCATGGCCGAGAGCGCCGCCTTTGTCCGATGAATCTTGGCATGACAGCCGGGACAGAGCGAGGACCGGATGACGGCCCGTCAATCCGAAAGAGTTTGCATACTTGGCCAAACACTTTACCCAACTGCAGCGGACCGTTAGAGGTTCCCAGTGAGCCGGGTTTGGCAGGGATACGGGTCCGCAATCTTTATCAGTTTGGGAAGCGTCACTCCACTCGGCTGTTTCGCTCACGTTCCCCCTTTTACCTCCGACAATCGCTTATGCAGCGCGGCAAGCCCGCTTTCTTTGCTGGTTGATTTAGACACTCGCCGGAGAGCCGTCACAACGGTCATGCCATGACCAGGGCTGCATCCACCAAACATCTCCGTAGAGAAACCTGAGGCGTTTTTTGCTTTGTGTCGACAGCCAAGATACCTTCTTAGCTTGGGCTACAATGTAGCGCAGAGGTGGTGCATGCCCGCTAATACTGTCATTCGTGCCAAGATAGACGCCCGAGTCAAGGAAGAGGCCACGGCGATCTACGCTGCTGCCGACATGACGCTTTCGGACGCCTTTCGCATGATGTTGATGCGCACAGTGGCGGAGCGAGCTCTGCCATTTAATCCTCTGACTCCGAATGAAGAGACCATCGCCGCCATGAAGGCGGCTCGTCGAGGTGAGCTGGTCGAGGTCGGCAGCGTCGACGACCTTCTGGTCGATCTCCATGCGGACGATTAGCCGGACCACTCGGTTCAAGAAGGACTACAAACGCGAAAGCAAGGGGCAGCATTGCTTGACCCTCGACGCTGATCTCGTGGCCGTCCTCACGCTTCTGGTTGACGACACACCTCTCCCGGAGCGATTTCACGATCACTCCTTGGCCGCCGAGTAGAAAGATCACCGGGACTGCCACATCAAGCCCGATCTGGTGCTCATCTATCGCCTGCCCGATGCGGAGAGTCTCGAGCTGGTTCGGCTTGGGTCACACAGCGAACTCAGCCTTTAGGCGTCCCGCTGAAGAGGGTTCGTCAAGAACGTTCCGTCTGGTAGATGCGACAAGCTTTTGCCCTGCGTCCGTTAGAGGTGGCGCAACCATACCCCAGTAGGAGACCACTTGTGGCTTTTCAGTTTTGGCCCGAGCGGTTGATTGCTTCGAAACGGATCTCCTGCTTGAGAGGACAAGTTGTTTTCCTTTGGCGGTTAGAGGAGGCGCAATTACGCCCCAGTACGACAGCGCTCTTCGTGGCGCTTTGGAATCCGTTCTCGATGACATGTACAGCTCCGGATAGTCATGCTGGACCTCATTATCGGCGGATTACCGCAATCCTCATATCAAACTTCTGTGTTTGTCCTGCCACACTCGTTCGTGCTGGCGCAGGCGCATTGGACCCTGCCGTGCAAAGGCTTCTCAACATCAACGCTGGAACTCGTAGTACCTTCCCGTGACACTAAAGTTCCGGGATCTCCCAGCCAGTGTCCCGAGGAAGGCATCCGCCGCCAGCTGAAATCACCTTTGAGAACCGGTGGAGCAAAGGGACCGCAGGCAGACCAAGTCTCTCTCGTCAGCTCCGGTTAAGGGGAGAAGCTAAGAGGTCGTCCGTCTGACACCATCAAGCCGTGCCGAATCCGGTCGTGCTCTTTATCGGGAGAGCGTGCCCAAAGATCTGCGCGTGCCAAGGTCAATAAGCTGGGCAGCACGCTACCGACGGGTGTCGATCGCGGCCGCGCACCTGAAGGCGAAGGGGCCTAATTGATTACCGCCGCGAGTCGACTTAGCTGCTCAAAAAGAAAGAGTTTGAGGCGGAAGCGTGTAATTGTTACTGGGTGGTGCGGAATCACCTGGAGACATTTGCCGACTTGCTGCCGGCTTCGCGGTACAACGGCTAATCGGGTTGGGCCAGCTAACCTGATCGGCTGCGGTCTCTTTGTCCCCTGGAGGGCGAGGTCTGTGCGATGTAGTATTTTGCTGTCCAGAAAGGCTGCTGCTACCAGACCAGGTTGGACTCGTCGAGTTCGTCTGCCCAGGGAAGCGCGTCGTAGAGCAATTGGCAGGAGAAGAAGGCGCACCGCCTGTCGTCGAACTTGGGGACAAGACCGTTGTTGAGGAAGTCCACAAGCGAAATGCTGGGATTTTGAGTGACGTCCATAGGATAAGCGGGGGCTTGTTCGGGGAGTGTGTCTGTGCGGTGGCGCTCTCAGACTTCGGATAATTCGCGGGTCATCTCAGGCATGCCGGGAACATGCAACGGGCATCCTGGAGCTCGTGACTGCCTTGCGGGTAAACGTAAAAAAGCGGCCCCGGGGGAAGGGGCCGATCGCTCTGCTGTTCTCTTCAAGGTCTAGATCCTGAGAACTACGGTACCCTCATCTCGACTATGCACGGATCTTACGGGCTGTGCTGAGCTCCGGTAATGCCTCGGATGGGTGAGCCTAGTCATGTTGTCCACGCTCTGCTTGTTTTCTAAGTGTTGAACGTCATCGCAACAGCCTGCTGTAGCCGCCGCAGCAGCGGTCGACAGGGTGGCGGAGCCACCCTGTCTCCGTCATGCTAGGGTTAGGTTTTTAAGGATTTACTGAGGCGCGAACGAGCCGAGGTTGGGGAGCTGTACGACCATTGCAGTCATCATGTTGGTGATGACGGCCGAGGTGGTGTTTGCTGTTGTGGTTGGAAGGACGAGGTTGAAGTTGAGCGCCGGGGCGTTGTCGAAGACGATGGGCGCGGTGTACCAGGCAGCGTCGGCACCGTGTGCGTGGGCGCTGTACAGGGCGTCGATGGCCGCGTAGGTGGAGACGAGCTGGTTGTTGCCCCACATGGCGAAGTCCCCGTTGCCGGCGCCCTGGGCACCGAGTGCGTTGTTGCGGTAGACGTTGCCTGAACCTTCGCCGACCGTGTTGTTTTCTGCTCCCCAGCGGACGATGAGCGACGTGCCATACGCATTCATGACTTTTTCGGAGCAGATGTTGTTTTCGATGGTGTTGCCGACCATGCCGACGGCGGTTTCGCCGCCGCCGTACTCGCCCTGGATGTCGCAGTTGATGAAGTTGGCGTATTCGGTGTTGTTGGCGACGGTGACGTTGTGGGACCGGCGCGTGAGCAGGACGCCGTAGAAGTTATCCACGCCGGTGTTGTAGGTCATGGACTGGGTGCCGACGGCGCCGGCGAACTCGATATCGGCGCCCGCCTGGACGTTTCCGCGGGTCATGTTGCCGGTGAGGAAGGAACCGTTGCCGCAGGTGTCGCACCAGACGCCCATGCCGTCCTGCTGGGAGCTGTCGACGGCGACGCCGGTGTCGGGGTTGATGCCGTTGAAGTTGGCGACGCTCGAAAGGACACCGGAGAAGGTGGCGCGATTGGCGTCGGTGGCGCCGTCGCTGACAAGGCGGATGCCGGCGGTGAACTGGAACTGCGGATCGAAGGCGTTATGGTTCGCGGTGTCGTACATAAAGATGAAGTTCTTGCCCGCGTTGCCTTTGAGCATGCCGTTTGCGCCATTGTTGCTGGCAACGCTGTTCCGAACGAGCACGTTGTTCTGCGACTCGCCCGTATTAGCGCTGAACCACATGCCATTGCGTACCGCGTAGGCAGCATTGACGGTCCACAGGGTGAGGTTGGTGAGTGAACCTGTGAAATTGACATCGTCCAGAAGGGCCTTGTCTGCCTCGATGCCGGTGAGGCTGACATAGCTGGTCCGGTATCCCTGAATCACGTACGGACGAACCGGAACCTCGATGAGGTGTGCCGCGGGCGAGGAGTCGTCCCGGGTGCGGAGGTGCAGCTTTTTCAGGTCGGCGTCGTAGAAGAAAGTGCCGCGAACCAGCGCCGCCTCCGAGGCGACCGGCTTGAGACGCTGGCTGTCTTCGAAGACCACGGCAGGGGCGACGGTGAAGGTGCTGGCGTAGCTGGGGACGTTTGCGACCTTTTCCGAAGCCCAGTTGCTGACCGTGTCCGCTCCGCTGAGCAGGGGCAGACTGTGATTTGGGCAATTGCCGTAATTGGAATAGCTGATCAGAGCCCCGGGCCTGCCCGACTGGTCAACGGAGAGCGTTTCGCGAAAACTGCTGGCACAGTCCAACATCACGGCGTCGCCGGGAAGAAGAGTTTTCTCGTTGAGTTTGGCCAGGGTCGCCCAGGGTGTGGTTGGGTCAGTGCCGGGGTTGGTGTCGCTGCCGTGGTTGGAGACATAATAGGTGGCCGAAAAGGCAGGGGCGACCAAGAGCAAGTAAAACAAGGAAGTCAAACTAGCAGGAAGTTTCATATGGTGATCTTCGCCTCCGGTTATGTGAGGCATATATGCCTCACAGACCTTATCGGCAGATCTTCAAAAAGGTTTAGTACCGCAAAAGGTGTAGATCGTAAGACCTCAACCACAACGCGGTTCCTTCGAACCGTAACCCGATTGGGGAATGGTGACACCCCAATGCCTTTGAGATCGTGTAAGCAAGCCCAAAGGAACGAGCCCGATCAGATCAGAGATACGGCAGAAGTGCCGGGCAGCACGATAGCTGAAGATCTTGGGCGGGAACTGATGGCCCGTCCTGGCCAACCAAAGTAAAAGCCTGAGCGTGGGAACACGTGCAAGAACGCTCGCCGCCGGCTAAGCATGGACGGCTTTCAGCATAGGAGCAGGGATGAAGCAGACAGGATGCTGGCAGCACGGGACTGCCTACAAATTAATCGAGCGAGTTAGGGTACGCTGCGGGTCACTTTTGATGATGCTGTCGCTCCTAGCTGGCGTGTCGTTGGCAGGTGCTCAGGGAGTCCATGACACCACCTTTCTAGGGATGACCGCGGTGAACCCACTTTCCCCGCCGACTGCCATTATCACCCTCACAGCACGAACTTCAGGAGTCATTTCCTTACCCGTCCTGGTTCTGACGAGCGGGCTACCTAATCTCGAGTTCAATCTCGCCGCCACTGGTCCGAGTGCGGGTCTCTGCAGCCAGGGCATGCTCATGAATGCCGGCCAGAGCTGCAGCGTCACGGTAAGCTTTTCGCCACAGTACCCCGGTATGCGTCAAGGCGCTGTGGTCCTTGAAACCGGCGATGAACACAGTCCCACCGTTCTAGCAGAAGCGCTGCTGAGCGGAATGGGGCAGGGTGGCCTGCCGATGCTGATGCCTGGCACAATCAGCACTGTCGCTGGCGACAGCCAGTGGCTCTACGAAGGCGACAATGTTCAGGCGAATGCCGCCTCGATCTTTCTGCCCAGTGGGCTTGCCGTAAATGCTGCCGGTGACCTTTATCTATGCGATACCAACAACAATCGTGTGCGGCGAGTCGATGCCTCCAGCGGACTCATCTCGACGGTAGCCGGCAATGGAATCTCCGGCAACATGGGCGACGGTGGACCAGCTATAAATGCTGAGATGAGCGGTCCGTCTGGTCTAGCGCTTGACGGAGCGGGTAACCTCTATATCGCCGATAGCGGTAACAACGCAATCCGTCGTGTGGACGCAGTGACCGGCGTGATCACCACTGTCGCGGGCACCCTAGGCACATCGGGCTACACGGGGGACAACGGGGCGGCCGCCAACGCCAAGCTAACCTCCCCACAGGGTATTGCCCTAACTCCCGATGGCAACTTGATCATTGCGGATACCGGTAATGCCGCCGTCCGTCTACTAACCTTCGCCACAGGGCAGATTACTGGAATCGCAGGTACAGGCACGCCGGGGTATAGCGGCGATAGCGGTCCCGCGTCTCTGGCACAACTGAACCACCCATCCAGCGTGGCTGTAAATGCAAGAATTTACAGCGGCGGCGTGCAATACACCATTGCGATCGCCGATAGAGACAATCAGCGCATCCGCCTTGTGGATACTGCGGGCATCATCTCTACGGTGGCCGGAACAGGCGTAAAAGGGTATGGAGCCGATGGGCAGGCGGCGACTCAGGCTCAACTCAACAGTCCCGCGGCTGTGGCTTTCGATCCAGCGGGCGACTTGTTCATCGCAGACTCCGGGAACAACCGTATTCGAGGCGTTCTTGAAAGCGGAGACATCTACACGCTGGCGGGGAATGGAAACGAAGGGCTTTCAGGAGATGGAGGCCCGGACAATCAGGCCAGCTTCTATGGTCCTTCCGCGGTCGTTTTCGATTCCTTGGGGAATCTCTGGGTTTCTGACATGTTTAACAATCACGTTCGTAAAGTGACTGGCACCCTTCTCAGCCTCACGTACCCAACCATGAAGGTAGGCAAAACCTCCGCTCCGATACAGGGGGCATTGTTTAATGCTGGAAACGTCAATCTAACGTTGCAATCGCCGGTGCTCACTCAGGCTGCACTAGACCCCGGACTCACGACTTGTCTGCCCTCGCTTGTATTAACTCCCACCTACTCCTGCACGATGGGCATCGATTTCGCACCTACACAGGTGGGTAGCGATGAGACCGGTTCGGTGACCTGGCGTTCCGATGCACCTAATATCACTCCGGTGGACACACTGAATGGTGAGGTGCTCAGCGTAGAGCCGACTACTACTACCTTATTGGCGACTCCTACTCCGGGCATGCTCGGCCAGCCGGTAACGTTAACGGCCTCCATCGTGAGCAACAATGCTACGGTTACGGGAACTGTTACCTTCTCCGAGGGAAGCAAGATCTGGTGTACCGAAATCAGTGTAGCCCGATCGGGAACAGGCCTGGAAGCCGCTTCCTGTTCTGTATCTGGTCTTTCGCTTGGCTCGCATACCTTTGTGGCCAACTACTCAGGCGATAGCGATGACGCAGCGAGCATATCGCAGCCTTATACCGAAGTCATTAAAGAGGCTCCCGTCCTAACCTTAAGCGTGTCTCCGAACCCTGCCGAAGTCACGAGCAACGTTATCCTAACGCTGACTGCCACCTCCGGTAGCGGTACGCCGAGTGGCACAGTAGTGTTCTATGATGGTACAACTGCGCTCGCGACCGTGGCGTTGAGCAGCGAAGGCATCGCTACCTGGAATGCCCAAACGTTAAGCCTCGGCACTCATCAACTGTCCGCACATTACAACGGTGATAACGCCAACTCGGCTGACACCTCCAACGTGGTGCTTGAGCCAATCGTAACTATTCCCACTGTCACTGTCCTCAGTTCCAACAACGCGATTCCAACGGTCGGAATACCTGTGACGTTTACAGCGACGGTGAAGAACTCCTTAGGTTCCATGCCGGGGGGAGCCGTCGTTTTCACCGACGGCTCAGGAGCGCAGGCGCCGGTTCTTGGATCCGTGACATTGAGCGCTAGCGGCGTCGCTTCCTTCGCTACAGAGGCCCTTACACCTGGTGTCCATAGCATAGCGGCGGTTTATAGCGGCGATACCAATGACGCTCCCAGTAGTTCAAACTTGTTGCAGGAGAATGTCCAAACGTCCGGGATCACCTTAGTGTCGAGCAGTAACCCATCCGTGAGCGGACTAAATGTTCTCTTCAGCGCCCAGCTTAAGGCGTCGGGCGCGCTTCCCCCCATGGGCATAGTGGATTTCCGAGACAACGGTGTACTCCTCAGCTCCGCACCTTTCAACAGTCTCGGCGTCGCAAGCGTTGCGACCACAGGACTCAGCGTTGGAACGCACCTGATTACCGCCAGTTATGCAGGTGATAACACCTACGTCGCGGCTGGTGCACAGCTTTCACAGCTAGTTGTCCAAGCGAGTACAACAACCACCCTGTCAGCAGGTGCAAACACCGCCACATACGGACAGCCACTCAGTTTAACCGCCAATGTAAGCACTAACGGTGGGACGGCTGGAGGCGTTGTGGACTTTATTGACGGCGCACAAGTGATCGGCTCCGCACAGCTTGATGAACACGGAGTTGCCGTCCTAATGATCTCCACCTTGGCGCCAGGCGCGCATACCGTGGTGGCGAAGTACGTTGGTAACAGTAACGCCGTCGCATCCTCCTCGGCAGCACTTGCGCTGGTTGTCAAACAGTCGACGGCGCTTCTGGTCACCGCAGATAGCAACCCAGCTGAGACCCTGAGTACGATCAGCTTCACCGCAACACTTAAGGATGCGGGCGCAGGGCCGGTTACCGGAGCGGTCAGCTTCAGCGATGGCGCAATGGTGATTGGCACGGCACAAATTGACGCAACTGGGCACGCTACTCTTACCCTGCTGAACCTAGTCGTAGGAACGCACAGTATCGTGGCTAGCTACCCCGGGGATGGTGCGAATTTTAGCAGCAGCTCCACGGTGTACACCGAGAACGTTCAGTTGCGCCCGACCACTACCACCGTTACTGGCTCTTCAACTGATCCTGCAAACCCGCAACAACTCACATTGATTGCCGTCGTAGCAGGGCAAGGTTCGAAGGCGCCAACTGGAACGGTTAGCTTCACGAGCGGGAGTCTTACTGTGGGGGTGGGAAGTATAGGCCCGACCGGTGTTGCTGCTGTAACGGTGTTGTTCGAGACGGCTTCGCAGCAAATAGTAGCAAGCTACTCGGGTGACCCCTCTTACGCCGCCTCCAACTCAGCATCGAGCACGATTACTGCGGGTCAAGCTGCACAATTCACAGTCACGTTGGACTCTCCGAATATCAGCATAATCACTCACCAGCACACGACCATCAACGTTACGGTCGCATCGGTGGCAGGATTTACGGATACGATCGCACTTGGTTGCCTAGGGCTTCCCTATGCGGCAACGTGCACCTTTAACAGTGATAAGCTCGCACTTGCCTCAAATGGCATGGGAACAACATCGTTGATCATAGACACTGGCGATCCACTGGGTGCCGGTACTGCGGCATCGCTCAAAGAAGCTCGCCGCACCACGCTGATCTGCTTTCTGCCAATGGGCGTTCTACTTGGAGTTGCAGGCCGAAAGCGACGTCAACTTCGGCGCACCTGGGGCACACTGCTACTCCTTGCTGTAACGTGTGCCACCGCCATAGGTGTAGCGGGTTGTAGTGGTCTGACGACAAGCGGGACACCGCCTGGTACCTACTCTTTCAAAGTCATAGGCAGAGGGCAGGGCTCGGGAACAACTGAGGCGCAAACAGTCACACTGACGGTTACGCGATGAGGAGGTACGTGTGGCTGCTGTGCAACATCGTGACTATACGCTTACTCGTGTGTTCAGCCGCAGCCGGGCAGGCTGTTCCGACAGCAAGTGGACCCGGATCTTACGTCGCGGTCGGTGGTGGCATATCGAACTTCCAGGCTGATTATGGCGGTCACAACATCGAGGGTGGGCTAGCGTACCTGGACCTGAACCCACAGTGGCGACTCGGTCTGGAAGGTGAGGCGCGCTTCTTGCATCATGACACCTTCGAACAAGTCACGGAATCAACTTACCTTGGCGGACTCCGTGTGCATGTTCTGCGGCCGCGGCGGCTGCAGCCGTACGCGAAAGTCCTTGTGGGTATGGGGAGAATTACATTGCCGTTCGGGTATGCTCACGGTTCATTTCTGACATATGCTCCGGGAGCCGGCCTAGATGTCGCCTTGAGCCAGCATTGCACTTTGCGTGTCATCGACGTTGAGTACCAGCATTGGCCGGCATTTAACTTTGGGCCGTTGAACCCCTATGGTGTGAGTGCGGGCATTAGCGTCCGATTGAATCCGTTATCGCGATATCCCCGGCGTTAGGCAGGCTGCTGCGTCATGCTGTCAGCTTCTGTACCACATCAGCGAGCCGGAAAGCTCTTGCTCTGAGCCTTTACCTGCACCCATCGCACAAGGGCACGGCGACCCTCTTTGTCGGTGGAACGAGACGACTGCTTTCGAAGTGGTGAACTGCCCAGTCTCGCCTACGGCGACATCCGCATCGTGGATCTTGTAGAACTGGGCGAATCCAGCGGCAGAAAGGAGCGCAAGAGCGCAGGCGGAGGACTGACGATATCAGGCCAATGCGCTCATCGCCTCGATGCAGCCATCCATAAACCGGATAGGTCGCGATAGACGCCGTTCTCGTCAGTAGCGAGCTTAGCTTCTACTGGGCTTCTTCATCTTGTGTCGTTGACAGAGCGGGATCGAAACTTCCGGTTCCCGTGGTAGATGTGGCCTTTCAACTCGACCATCGCGACACGACATCGTTTACACGTCATGCTGCCACCATCCCAAGGAGCACCGAGGGTTACTCCTCATGGCTCTCGTCATTCCATAATGCTTCGATCTGCGGATCATTCTGGACAGGATCCACTGATCACCCGCCTCAGCCGGTGACGGCCGTGGTTTTGGTCGCCGCTTTCGCCCGAGCCGACACCTTTGCAGGTTGAATCCGGGAACTGGGCCGACTTCTTTCCAATGCCGGTGCGGGCATGATGAGCAGGTCGGCAGAGATGCCAAGGCCACCTTTCACCCGACGAACCATCTCCAGGGTCAAAGGCCGCTTGCCTGTGAGAACCTCCGAGACGCGGGCGCGGCTACCGATCAAGGGTTCCAGATCCTTGCGGCTGAGTTGCTGCTGCTCCATGCGGAACTGAATGGCAGCCACAGGATCGGGTGCATCGATGACGTCATGCTTGGCTTCATAGGCATCGACCAGCGTCGCGAGCACATCCAGCTCATCCCCTTCGGGGGTGTCAGGGGCAGCGCTCATCAGCTTCTCAATGCGGGCCACGGCGGCTCTGTGGTTCTGTTCCGTTCTAATAGGTCGGATCTGCATACCTGTTTTCGTCATACGTCACCCTTTCCACGTCGATGTTGTCGTATTCCTTGTGGGTGCCCAGCCACTTGATGAGGACCACCTGAAAGGCGTAGTTGATGGCCACAACGAGCCTGTAGTCGTTTCCCTTGATGTTGAACACAACGCGCTCAGCCGACACAATGCTCGCGGAGCTGTACTGACTCTTCAACTCGGCGGAAGATTTCCATTCGGCCTTGGCCGCTTCGGCGTACCAGGCATCCAGTTGAGCCTTAACGGCCTTCTGGTACTTGGTATCGACCCTGTTCCGAACAAAGCCGTTCAGGGTGCCGCGTGCAATCACTCTCACTTCTCCATAATATAGTGCTCCCATGGCGGGAGCAAGCGGCAGGTTGGCTCGAGGGAAACGTGTCGCAGTAGGGCCTTAACTCGGCCTCCACTCTGTCGCAAAACGCTCTAATCGACTCTATTGGCACGCGTTTCAGGTACCGATGCGACATGGCGATTGGGTATACCCTATCGCACTATAGGCAATGAACCCACGACCCACTTCCGTCTAGATAGCCTCTGGAGGCTCGGTGCCAGCAATCCCTAGGATGCGACTTTGGCTTTCGTGGACCGTACTGACCCAAACTCCCAAACGGCTCACGCTTGAAGATTACCGGCACGTAATTGAACTCTTTCAGCGGAGCCGCATCTTGATTGCTTGCGCCCGCCTAAGCGCCGTCTTCAGGTTCGGACCTGATGCCGTAACGGCTGCAGAGAAGACAGTAACGGCAGAATGGATACCTAAACTTTTCCCTCCTAGCTTTGTAGCAGCAGTACAGCAATACGCGGCAGGCGACTGGGTGATCTTCTTTCAAGGCCAGCTTCGCTATCTCGCGGCAGAGGCGCTACGCTCTAAAACGACGATCCAGGAGGGCGATCCCCAGCCCATGCCAAACAACGTTCTCGGGCAGATGCTTTTAGGCTCGGCGGAACTACTCTATAAGCCTCACGTGCAGATGACCGAGAGTCTAGAGGTCATGGTGACCTTTGCGGGAGAATTCCTGCCGACGTATGAGATCAACACTCCCAATGACGCCTTCATGCTGTTTATCAGGTTCTACATCTACCTGACCGTCATCATTCCGCGTTTGCCACGCCACCTAAAAACATTCGATGTGTGGAAGGAATTCGAGGACGTGTTTGGATTCCCCCTTCAACGCTACTATCTGTTTATCAACGCAATTGTCATGCACGCCCTCATGGACAGAAGCGAGAAACCACCAGGGGCGCCCTTGGGAGGGTCACTAAGCAAGCAATGGTTCAGTAACACTAACCTCACGGATGCCCAAGTGGAGCAACTGTTCGATACTGTGTCGTTTCGCCTTTCCAACCTTCCTGACACTCAACCCGCTCACGGTTACGCCGATTTTGAATTCTTAAGGGACAATCCATATTTGCGCTACGTGGACGAGCTCTTCTGCCTCGACTACGAGTATGCCGTGTCGAAGCTTGAGAGTGGTGTGATCTGGAGGGTACGAAGCGGAATGGCCGAGAGCCGCAGGGAACCCTACTTCAGCTTTTGGGGCAACGTCTTCGAGGATTATGTCGCTTGGGTCTTCGAGGAGTATGCGAACAAGGCCAAAAACCTTTTTACTCGGGACACTCGACTGAGAGATGGTACTGACGATCCCCTGTGTGACGCTTTCGTCGTTTGTGGCCGAACCGCGGTTTTGATCGAGGTAAAGCTTGCCACATGCCGAGCCGATGTGCGCTACACGGGCGACTATGCTGCCTTCAAAAAGTATTTCGACAACAAGCTTGTAACAGGTACCAGTAGGAAGGCCGGTGTCAGCCAGTTAGCACGGGCCGCGGAAAGAGTGGCGACGCTGCGACCGGACGTACTCCCGGAATGCCTCCGAGGCATCACGAAGTTCATTCCCTTAATCATCACTCGCGACGATGTTGGATCAAGCTTTATGACGAATACCTATCTAAACGCGAGATTTCAGCAGATGCTAAGCAAAGACTGGCGAAAGCAGCTCACGATAACTCCCCTTGTGAGCATGAGCGTGGCTACCCTCGAACGTGTGATTTGGGCCATCCGGACAATGGCTTTCAGTGACGTCCTTGAGGACCGCATGAAACGAGATAAGAAGCTAGCAAACCCGTTCGAAGCTGCAAGCAAGTACGCGCATAAAGCGACGCCCCGCATGGTTGATAGGCATATCGAAATGATGCAGCAGGTGTCTGAAGAGATGATCGCGTCCTTCCAAATAAAAGACGGCTTCTAGTTCGGCGTCCGCCGAACACTTCTTCGCCTCTATACACATGTGGTAAAGGACGTTATCAAACGGGCTCTCGATTGATCGAAAACTCATTGTCTTTGACATATTCCATGAAGCACTCGGACCCTAGAGCATTCACGACTGCTACATCAAGTGGACTTCCGAGAGCTTTCAGCTTTGTAAGGCATTCCACACCCAACTCCGCCATTCCGGAGAAGTTCCACATACGCATGATCGGAATTCGGGGCCGTCTTACCCCGCGATTTATAGCTGCCTTGAAGCACTCGCGTGCAGCGAAATCGGCAGCTTGCAACGGTATGGTGTTTTTCGTGCCAAAGCTTAGACCTACAAGGCGACCGCGTTCATCAGGGCGCGGAAACGTGAAGTTGCGCACAGCTTCGTATGTGCGTGTAACGTCGGCATTTGAGGTCCCCTCCTCAAAGCAGACCTCAGCATTCAAGCCAATGCGACGTGCCATTCGGCCTAGGTTGATCAGGACATGCAATAGCGTGAATCGGTAGGGGTCGCCGATAGTGGAGCCCGGGAAGATGTCGTGGTAAGCCTCCACCGAGACAGCGGTTCCGATCAAGCCGACATAGTTGATAGGCGAGGCCATCAAGTCCACAAGACGCGTGATCAGAGCGTCGCATTCCGGTTTTGTCCACGCCTTGAACTGTCCTTGTTGGCATTCACATTCTGTGGACCGGAAGGGTTCGGACAAGCCTTCAACTTCGCGCTCCCACAACACTTCAAAGAATGGCAACATATCGGAGCTGCCTGCGATTCCTCCGCAGGCCACATGTTTATCGCGTTTGCTGTCACCGCTATCGTCTAGGTAAGCTCGGATTTTGGGACGGAGCAGAGGCATGTTGATGATCATGCGACGTTCGCTGCAAACTTCGGCGCTTTCCGTTTGCTCTGCACGGGGCGGGAATGAATCTCAAGCTTCGCTAGAACGCGCATAACCTGTACTGACGACCAGTGCCCGGTTCTGCGAGGCGTTTCGACCTCCCGGGAGTTTAGTTCGGCTGCGATCGCACGGAGTGTCGTAGCGCCACTGGCTCGAATCTCGGTGGTGATCGGGAGCAGCTGAATCGTAGCCTTCTTTGCTCTAGCGGCGAAAATCGCACGCGCCTCCGCACCGATCTCTGCAAACCGCTCCGCCGAGACGCGCCGGCAACCGAGCTTCGTTCCTCGCGCCTTTGCGGCGGCAAGGGCCGCCTTGGTCCTCTTCGAGATCGCCTCAGCTTCTTGTTCTGCGACGGCAGCTAGGATATGCACGACGAAGCGATTGGCCTGGGGCATATCGACGGCTACGAACTCAACATCCGATTCCATCAGGTTTGAGATAAAGGCGACGTTGCGGGCGAGGCGGTCCAGCTTGGCGATCACCAGCGTGGCGCGATGCTTGCGGCAAAGGTTGAGGGCGGTAGCGAGTGCGGGCCGGTCATTGCGCTTCCCGCTCTCAACTTCTAGGACCTCTTGAACGAGCGTCCAGTCTCCGCCATTGAGGAATCCGTCGACGGCGACGCGCTGCGCTTCGAGACCGAGGCCGCTCGCACCCTGCCGTGCGGTCGAGACTCTCAGGTAGCTCACAAACTTGCTCTTCGCCATCTTTTTGACCCTTAATTACATTCAATCAACGTCGTAGAAAGCCTGTAACAGGCCTTCCAGACCCTCAAAAGGTTCCTACCTCCGCTTTGCAGGTACCGGCTAAACCTAGCCGAACCCCATTGGCGTTCTCAAAGTAAATGGGGGACAGAAGGAGAAGGGGTTGGAAAACGCCAACACGGCACTATCTCAACAACGTAAATCAATGACGCGCGAGAGCGTCGCCGGTGTTGAGTTCACCACAATGTTG
>CAXTLR010000018.1:0-34776 GCA_964245195.1 uncultured Acidobacteriaceae bacterium
GCTTTGCAGATGGCAAAGCCGAGTAGCTAACGTGAGATCGCAAAAGCAAACATGTGCATCAGCGAAATCATGACGGCGACCGGGCTGACCCACGGTTCGTTCTACAACCACTTCGATTCAAAAGAGGATCTGCTGGCGGAGGCCTTTGCTCACGCTTCCGAACAGTCGATGGCTGCTCTGGAGAACTTCGTCAGTTCCAAAGAAGGCAAACAGACGATGCTTCGTGAGTACCTGAGCGCAGAGCATCGTGACGATCCAGGTAACGGCTGCATCATGGCTGCTCTGGCAACCGACTTTCAAACGCAGCCGAAGACTCGCGCCGTGGTCACGCGTCACATTCGGAGCCTGATCGACAAGTTTGGAGAGCGCTTCCCCTGGTCGTCTAAGCGCAACAAACCTTGGCAGTTCGCTTGAAGGGCTGTGAAGTTCTTAAAACCGACGATGCGTTGGCGGACTACGTAGTCTGCTTAATTGGCAACTCGTGCATCGCTGCGCAGTGAGTACTACCATAATGCGCTTAGTAGAAGTTGAGGCGGGACACGTCGTCACAAACCTTCGTTTGTGCAGAGGGCCGATCCAGCCGGATTACTTCCCACAATGCGACTTATCGGTACCGATAGAGCCGGAAAAGCTTACCCATGCTCACGATGCGTCGGTGCTACTGTGCTGACATGCGATCTCTCCTCTGTCTTTTTCTATGGGTGTCGTTCCATGCTCAAGCTCAGCAGGAAGCCATAAGCCGCTTCTGGACCGGAGTATGGCGAGAAGACGCCGGCAAGAGTTCCATCTTTGTGCCCTCCACAATGTTGATAATGCAAGCGGCAGACATGGCGTACTTCCTGGCTGAACCCGGAGGCGGGCGCACTCGGCTGGACTGTACACACGGCGTGCCCTGCGATTCCCTCTCGGTTTCGCCACTAGCAGATGGCCGTCTCGCGAAATCCGGCATCGACTACAAACTGAGCGCGAATGGCGCGGAGCTCAGCGTGGAGACTTGGCGCGTTGTTCCTGACGGGACACGGTTGACGGATGCAGACCTTTACGTTCGATCGACTCCAGGCACTGGCTTAGCGGGCTCATGGCGCAAAGTACGCTCCATAGAAGCTCCGACGACCTACCGCATCTCCGTCCACCAAAGCCGTATGACGATTAACATTCCGAATGGAGAGCTGCACATTGAGTTCTCCTTGAGAGAGGCGAACAGCCCGCAGGGGACGTATGTATCTTTCGGTAGAGGACGAGGGAACCGCTACAAGATCCTCGGCCCGTCTCAACTTCTGGAACAGAGCCTTCGCCGAGGTAAGGTCGTTGCGCAAGGAGTGATCACAATATCTGCGGACGGGCAGACCATGACCGAGGACCATACTGACGTGGGTCCGCAAGCCAATCCACTCCACATCGTGTATGACCGAAGATCCTCTGCGCAGGATTAATCCTCATAAACGCCGTTGTGGGAAGTTGAGGACGAGGCACGCTGTCACAAACCTTCGTTTGTGGTGCTGGTGCTTGACTCGTAACTCTATCGTTCAGAAACGCATTCCGCGCCTGCTCTCGACCTGATAAGCCACTACACAGCAAGCAAAGGAAAGCGTTCTCCAACCATCCGCTCCCCTAAAGCCCAAAGTGCCCCTGCTGTTTCGGCATTCAGAGCGTAGGAGCGAACGCCCTTCTGGATTTTCGGATCGTCTTCGACCTCAGCAACGTGGCAGTCTTCGCAATACTTCCCTGTTACTTCAGATTCTGGCGCTACAAAACCAGCCCATATCGTCGTAGCCGCTCCTTGTGAAGCGGTCTTCCAGTGAAAGGACGCAATCGCCGCGTCTTTGCCCTCTCCGAGGGAATCGATGATGTTCTTCACGGTCTCTGTTTGGATTGCCCCGGGGTGTATCGCTGTAGCACAAATGCCTTGCTCGCGAAGCCGACGGTCCAGTTCCACAGCCAGAAGAATCGTCGCCGTCTTGGACCTTCCATACGCCAGGTATTCGTTGTAAGAGGTGTGCGTAAAGTTTGGGTCCTGGAGATCGACATCGGATCGCCGATGCCCTGCCGAGGAAACCAGGACGATGCGTCCAGCCGGTCTAATCAGACCCACGATGCAATTGATCAGAAGATAATGACCGAGGAAGTTTGTGCCGAATTGAGCTTCTATGCCATCTTCGGTGAGGGACTTTGGCCCCGCCATCAGCCCAGCGTTTCCAAGAACGACGTCGAAACCATCCTTGGCCCTGTTTAGCGTATCCGCACAATCGCGGACACTGAACAGTGAAGCGAGATCCAGCTTCTCCATCGTAAAGCCGCCCCCGTTGGCGGCAGTGTCTTCGATCTTTTGCGTCGCCGCAAGGGAATTATCTAGATTCCGCGACGTGCCAACCACGGTTGCTCCATGGGCGACAAGTGCTCGCGCCGTTTCCAGACCGATTCCAGCGGAAGCGCCCGTTAGAAGCACCCGCTTTCCATGCAGGTCCAAGCCTTCCAGCACTTCATCTGCGGTGGATTCTGCCCCAAAGATAGTGTTCATGTTTTTACTCCACATCCGATCAGACCTGCCTGTAAGTCGTCATCTCAGTGTGTAGCAGTAAATACCCACTTGCAATAAGGCACTTCTGTTGCGGATAGGAACCTGGAGGTAACGAATGGAGCGAAAAGATCGGAGCGAAGCCAATGATCTTTGTGACAAGCTGACAGAAGATCAGCAAGCGTTCGCGCGGAAGATCATCAGCCAGCTTGCGGAGAAATGGACTCTTTGGACCCTGGCCGTTCTGGATGCAGAAGTGGAACCGATGCGTTTCAGCCGTTTGATGGAGCAGGTTCACGGAGTCAGCCAGAAGTCGCTCACCAGGACACTCCGGCAACTGGAGCACGATGGGCTTGTGACTCGATTCATCTTCGCGGAGGTTCCACCGCGGGTTGAATACGAACTGACGGATTTGGGCCGAGAGATGCTGTACCAGATCTATCCTCTCGTGCACTGGACGGTACGCAACCTGACGCGCATCGCCAAAGCTCACGCCGCCGTAAGGTGAGGGAAAGCCCTATTCTCCAGAAGCACTGCAAACTTTCCAAACAGTGAAGCATCGTTCGGAAAGTTAGGGCAGGTCGGGATACCACAAACGTTCGATGCTGTTGAAAACTCGACTTTTCGAAAAAGCCTAAAAACACGTCGCGCGAGCTTGCCCTACACGCGACGTTTGGGACTCTGGTGAGGCTCAGACATCCCTTATTAAAACTTTTAGCGGGGGCATCGGGAGTTTTTCAACACCATTGTTCGTTTGTGACAGCCTCGCGAACAAAAGCTATGGGTGCATGGGGACATACGCCAGGAGCTGTGAGAACTAGGCCACCAGCTTGACCACGCTGATGCGAAGCTGCTCGCTTAGCCAAGGCAACAGCTTGTTCATGTCCGGCTGCTGGCTCTTTACGTGGAGATCGAGTGCATCTTGGCTTGCCCACTTCTCCAACGTATAAAAGCTGCCGGTGTACTGAACGTCTTCGAATAGATCGTAGGCGATGCAGCCATCCTCTTTGCGGGACGGTTCTATGAATGCTTGCAAGCCCTTGCGCACGTCCGCCTCGTGGCCGCCCTTGGCTCGCGCCTGTCCCATCACGGTGATTGCCTGTTCGTTGCTTTGCATTGATTTCTCCTGTCTCAAGTTGTTGAAATGTTTGTTTTAGTGAGCGGCGGAAGCCTTGCCGCTTACCCGGAAGTTGCGCGTGAGCAGCATGAGGGGCGCGGCGACCAGCGTCATGAGGCCGAGGACGTAGAAGCAATCCATAAAGGCCATGAGCCGGGTTTGTGCGCCGAGCTGCTCGTACATCTGTGCATAGGCTGCGTTCAGGGCATCAGCGTGTGGAAAGCCGTGCTGCTGAAGGTAGAGTGCTGTTGCCTGAATGCGGGCCTGAAGCGTCCCGCTCGATGGAGTGAGGCTGGCACCGATCACGGTCTGGTGGTAGCTTGCGCGTCGGTCGCTCATTGTCGTTACCAAAGCGATACCGAAGCTGCCGCCCCAGTTCCTAAAGAAGTTGGTGAGCGAAGACGCCTTGTTGTTCTGGTCGGGACGCAGCTCCGAGTACGTGAGCAGCGACAACGGAACGAAGAAGAAGGCATAGCCGAAACCCTGCAGTGCTCGTGCCAGTGCCCAGTGGGTGTAGTCCGTTTGCAGATTCATTCGGCTGAAATGCAAGAACGCCAGACCAACGACGATCAGTGCCCCGGATAGCATGATGCGCGGATGCACGATGCCACGCTGGACTAGCTGCGCCCCGAGCGGGGACAGCAGCGTAATGAGAAAAGCGCCGGGGCCGAGTACGAAACCTGCGTCGATGGCACGGTAGCCGAATAGCGCCTGCCGCATCTGTGGAATCATCGTCGTGGACGCGAAAAGGCCCACACCAAAGACGAAGTAGAAAACACTGGCGATGGCGAAGTTGCGCACTTTCAGCAGGCGAAAGTCGATAATTGGGTCGGTGGTGTGCAGCTCCCAGAAAACGGCCGCCGTCAGGCAGACGATGGCGACGGCGAACGCCCGGCAGATGAAGTTCGAGCCGAACCAGTCGTCGATCTGGCCGCGGTCGAGCAGGATTTCAAGCGAAGCCGAACCGAGCGCGATGAGCGCGATGCCCAGCCCATCGACACGGAGCTTGCCGCCAACACGCGCCGCCGCCCGTTCTTCGGCAAATGTTGGCGGATCGTGTACGAAACGCTGCGTCAGGAAAACAGACAGCGCACCGATGGGGATGTTGATCAGAAAGACCCAGCGCCAGTTGTAGTTGTCGGTGATGTAGCCGCCCAGCACTGGACCGATGGCCGGTGCGGTGACAATGGCGATGGTGTAGAGGGCGAAAGCGCTGGCCCGCTTCGCCGGTTCGAAGGTATCGACCAGGATGGATTGCTCAACGGGAGCGAGGCCGCCACCGCCGATTCCTTGTAGCACGCGCGCGATCAACATGACGCTGAGCGTGGGCGCGATGCCGCAAAAGAACGAGGTGATGGTGAACAGCAGCACGCAGGCCATGTAGTAGTTCTTGCGGCCAAAGACCCGCGACAGCCAGGCCGACATCGGCAGCACGACCGCGTTGGCGACGAGGTAGGTGGTCAGAATCCAGGTGACCTCGTCGAACGAGCGTCTAAGGCCGCCGGCCATGTACGGCAGAGATACGTTGGCAATGGACGTATCCAGCAATTCCATAAAGGTCGCCAGCGTTACAGTCAGCGCGACGACCCACGGGTTGACGTAGGGTATTCCTCCTTGCCGGGCTGGACGTATTTCTACCTGATGCATCACCACTGTGGACATGGGACACCTCGGAAAAGACTGCGCGAAAGCTAATCGCGGGAGGTGGGAGCGAAATGCCGGGGAGTGTACGTACCTGCCGTTCCCAACGCCGTGTTGGACACAAGCGCCGGTTCGCGCTGGTGCATCCCGAGCCCATCGACACCGGAGGCGAGCCCCGGCTTCAACACCTGCACATCGTTGTAATCGCCGCCATTTTGCGAACGGAAAGCGATTGGCTCTGTCGTTTCAGCAGAGAGCAGGCGCTGGGTATACACCTCGACCATGGCCGCCACCGCTTCATCCGTCGAACGGCCGACCTCATAAAACACCGCAGGGGGCAGCACCTGCATGCCGGGATAGAAGAGACTGCCGTGCTGAATGGGCCAAAGGATGTCATCGACCGCTCCGCACACTCCGCGCGGACCATAGTGCGATGCACGGCCGCCTGCCGTCATCATCACCATGGCGAGTCGTCCCTTGAGCGTGCCCTCGCCGAAGCGGTCCCCCCAACGTGGGCCGCCGTGCTCGCCCACACCGTAGGCGAAACCGAGCGCATACACGCGGTCCACCCAACCCTTCAGGATGGCCGGCATACCGTACCACCAGAGTGGAAATTGGAAGACCACCACGTCCGCCCACAACAGCTTGCGCTGCTCTTCGGCAACATCGGGCGACTGCGTTCCCTCACGAAAAGCCTCACCAGACTCTGCCGAGTAGCGCAGCGGCTTGCGTGCATCACGCTGCGGGAAGTCTTCGCCGTCGGCGACCGCCTTCCATTTCATGGCGTACAGGTCGGACACCTGCACCTCATGCCCTGCTTTCTCAAGTGCGCGTACCGCTTCCTCTTTCAGGTGACCGTTCAGTGACGTTGACTCGGGATGGGCATAGACGATGAAGAACTTCATGGCAGGTCCTCTCAGGTTGACGCGCTTTTCACGCAGCTTTCAATCGGATGAAGAGAGAACCCATAAGTTGCTTATTTTGTGTTAGTTACAATTTTGTAAGCAAGGAATCTTCTTGTTACCATACTTGTATGCGGAAGCAAAGATATCGGCGTTATCCCTCGGAATGCGGGTGCGGTGTGGAGGCCTGCCTGGAAGTCATCGGCGGCAAGTGGAAGGGCCTGCTGCTGCACCAATTGATCCAGCACGGTACACAACGCTTCGGGGAACTGATTCGGCTTAAGCCGAATCTCAGCGCGCGCATCCTGTCGGTTCAATTGCAGGAACTGGAAGAGGATGGGATCGTCTCCCGAAAAGCTTTTGCTGTCGTTCCGCCTAAGGTGGAGTATTCCTTAACGGATTATGGAAGAACACTGGCTCCGCTGATCGAGCATCTGCAAGCCTGGGGTGACCGAGACCGGCTTCGCCGGGAGCAAATCATAGCAGCGCACGGTATCGACCAAGACGCTGCTTTGCCTTTTATCGGAAGGGTCTCCATTGATCGAGAGATCGATTCTTCCTGCAGGTAGCCAGCCGTTCACTCGGACCACCGCTTCCTTTTTGTCACGTTAGCTTCTTTAGCATTGATCGTCTTGTGTCACACAATCAGAAATGCAATCCCTGTGAGACGCGATTGTGTCACAGGAGCCGTGTCTCGCAGGGGTATACCCCAAGAGCACGCCTCAGGATCATAGCTAACTAAGCTCTCATCATTCTTCCATAAAGAAGCTGGTCACCAGACCATCACTCAAGAGCATTGGGAAGCCTCTTCAACTCCATTTCCTACCAAGGTTTCCAGCAGTAAATCCAGAATGTTGATGGTCAGCCTGTTGCTGTGGTCTCCCACACCGTCATCGGCGCTGCAGCGTCATCAAGCGGCGGGAGTGGGCCAAAGAAGATGGAGCGCCTTGCGGCGCTCCATCGTGAGTTACCACTTCTTTTGAGGGTCGCTCGGATTGCGTGTGGTCTGTGCCCAATTTGGGTCTATTTCCAGCTTCGGCGGGTTACTCACCGGAGGTGAGGGGGGTGTTTGCTTCGGAAAGTGATTGCTGTTGTCGGACATCGGCGGTGCCCTCCTGTGACGCTCTACCTCCGGGCGTCACCTTTTACAACACGGGCGCGCAAAAAGTTGCGGCTTGCGACGACCTCCTCCAATGTCGCGAGTTCGAGAAAGCTTCCATCAGTGATCGTTCGCTTCTTCAATGCGACCGGCCCGGCTGATGACGACGATGGACAGCCTCAAACGGCAGCTTCGGCGGGGCACGTGTCGCCCGCTACACGACGCGTTTAGACGAGCTACCAAGAGTTCTCGCATGAACGTTGGGGGGTACGCGCGATTAGCATTGACCAACTCTCACAAACTGTTGTCTCTTTTAAACATGAGTGGAGGTGAGAAAGCGTCTGGCTCCGGGCCAATGCTGTCACGCTTTTCTGGCGAAGCAGGTCAGAAGCTGTTGTTGGATATAGTCAACGACGAAACGCTGCTCCGTGGCACGCCCGATCTGGAAAGCTTCATAGCTGGATGCGAGTTAATTGAAATCGCTTCTGGCAAGGAACTGATCAAACAGGGCGACTCCGACAACGACCTGTTCATCATTATCTCTGGCAGCTTTGACACTTATGTAAATGGCCGACACCAGGCGACGCGAAAAGCGGGCCAGCATGTTGGTGAGATTGCTTTGATCGATTCCACCGTTCGCCGCACAGCGACTGTGATCGCGAGCGAACACAGCATTGTTTTGAAATGCGGTGAAAAACGGTTTGTTCAGCTAGCGAATGCACACCCAAAGCTTTGAAGACGGCTGGCAATAGAGTTGAGCCGGCGACTTAGCGAGCGGAATCGATTGATCAAGACCCCCAGAGTACAGCCTGTCGTTTTCATCGCCTGCTCTTCTGAAACATTGGCGCTCGCCCAAGAAATCCAGGCAATGTACGCTTACGATCCTTTCGTTGTAGAAATCTGGGTTGACGGTGTCTTTAACGTTTCCAAAACGCCGATCGAAGACCTGACGAGCCTTGTTGCACGAATAGATTTTGCGATTGTTCTCATCACTCCTGACGACAAGATTCACAGCAGAAAGCAGGATAGTTTTGGCCCTAGAGACAACGTCATCTTCGAACTGGGCCTAACGATTGGCGCTCTCGGAAGAGAGCGAACGGTCATGCTTGTTCCTCGCGGGGTTGATGTAAAAATCCCCTCGGATCTCCTAGGAGTGCGGCCGATTGACTACCCAAAGGGTGACGATACAAGTGTCAAATCTCGAATAGGACCCGCCTGCACTGAAATACGCAAGCTCATCAATCGCCTTGGACCAATATAGGAGTTCATGAAAACACTGAGCGAACTGCAAACTGCAATCGACAATGTCCTCGCCACAAAGTGGGACAGGCGAGATGGCGAGGCAGTGCCTGCGTCTGAAGACGTGAAGCACGATAACGGTGCAGTTGATCTTGAAGGCACGGTTCTTTATGCGGATCTGGCGGAATCAACGAGTCTCGTACAAGGTTACAAAGACTGGTTCGCTGCTGAGGTCTACAAGACCTACCTGCTAACAGCTAGCGAGCTGATCAAGAACAACAAGGGAACGATCACGGCCTTCGATGGCGATCGGGTGATGGGCGTCTTTGTCGGAAATCGGAAAAACTCAGATGCCGCGAAATGCGCCCTGCAGATCAATTACATGGTGTTGAAAGAGCTAAATCCCCGGATCAGAAAGCGCTATCCAACCACGTCTTTTGAGTTGCAACATGCCGTCGGGATCGACACGAGCAAGCTTATGGCAGCACGCACCGGCGTGTGGGGCTCGAACGATCTGGTCTGGGTCGGGCGCGCTGCAAACTACGCGGCCAAACTCTGTGGGCTCCGAGACAATGCCTACGCGTCGTTTATCACGAGCGAAGTGCATAATCGTCTCGATGAAGAATCAAAGCTAGGTGGTGCGCCGAAGCAAACTATGTGGACGAAGTTCATTTGGGCGGAGTATGGAATCACCGCCTACAAATCGGCATGGTACTGGTCACCCTAGGACCTGTCGGCCATTACACTTCGACAATGGAGGGCGGGTGCATTACGAGCTGAAGGACGCAATCACGATGGCGGTCGCGGTCCTCGGAGCCGTGCTCGGCTTGTTCAATACGTGGCATGTCTACGACCAGAAGCGCCTCCGGCTGCGGGTCACGCCGAAATGGGCGCATCCGGTCGGCCCTGGCGGCCTGGGGCCGCCGATGGTTTGCATTGAAGTCGTGAACCTCAGCGTCTTCGCTGTGTCGCTGCATGAGATCGGCTTCACACTGCGCGGTCGCACAGACCGCCTCGCGGTCACGCAACCAGATACGCTGGACGGCAAGCCGTTGGCCCGGACGCTGGAACCCCGTCGAAGCGTGACCGGATATTTCGACATCCAGAGCTTGAGCGGCGGGATCGAAAAAGCCTACGCCCGCACCGAATGCGGCGAAGTGGCCTATGGCGCCACGCCGGCGCTGAAGCAAATCCGGGAAGCCCTATCGTGAACCTCCCTGCTCGCATTTCGCTGCTCAAGATCGAGGTGCCTGGAATGCAGAAGTGTGTCACTGTTCACCTACCCGCTTCCCGGCGGGTGGCGGGCACTTCGCCACAAACTCAGCGGATGCCACCCGTTGAGCGCTCTCATGTGGCGATTTGTATGCGCTTCGACCGGGGCAGGTTGGCTTGTTACCCCTGAAACGGACATTACAGCCAGGAACATGCTCACCCGGAGGGTCTTCTCCTAACGGCCAGTGGATGTGTCTTCAATCAGGCCGCGAGACGCTCCAGTTCCTCTAAAAATCGCGGGGTGAATGGGCTTGTAGGGGAATGCTCCTCGTACCAAATATCCGTTCCGCCGTCGCTCCGAAACCGATAAACTTCCACCCGATCTTCAAACACCTCCAACTCAAATCCCTCCCACCATAGAGCGACGGTGGGCCAGTAGCCCTTCTTTACTCCGGACGGAAGCCTGGTCCGTAGCTCGCACGCTGATACGACTTCGAACGCATTGGCGATTGTGCTCGGATTGAAGTGCTCAAGCGAACTAGATGTGATCGCGTCGACAGCTTCACGCACTTCGCTCCACTCGGAGAACCGACTTTCTTGAAACGTAGCCGCAATATGCTCCATGTTCTCAATCGTACGGTGAGTGCGAACGTGCGTTAAGCATCTCCTGGGACTCCGGCTTTACATACGATAAAGGACGTTATCGCACGTCCGAGCCATTTGAGGTGCTCACTCGCTGCGGAGGGCTTGCATGGGCTCGATGCGGCTGGCTCGGGCGGCTGGAAGCCAGGCGGCGAGGATGGCGACGGTGGTGAGGATGGCGACCGTGACAGTTAGGCTCGCGGGATCGTAGCCGTGAAGGCCGAAGAGCATGCCGCGACCAACGTTCTGCTTGGAGCCGTAGAGGACGCCGCGCATCGAGTGCATGGCGACGAAGACGGCGGCGGTGCCGACGAGGATACCGACGGTGGTGAGGACAGTGATCTCGCGCAGGATGGCGAGGCGCACCTGGTGGCGACGGGCGCCGAGGGCGAGGCGAATGCCGATCTCGTTGGTGCGCTGGGTAACTGTGTAGGCCATGAGCCCGTATATGCCGATGGAGGCGAGCAGCAGGGCGAGCACGCCGAAGCCGGCGGTGAGGGTGGCGATGAGGCGCTCCTGCCGCAGTGAATCGGCGATCTTCTCGTCGAGCGTTCGCACGTTCTTGATGGGAAGGTCGGAGTCGAGCGACTGGATGGCTTTGCGCATCGTGGCGATGACCTGGGCAGACGGGAGCGAAGTTCGTATGAGGAAGGTGCCTCCGGTGAGTTCCTCGCTCTGCGCGGCAGCAGCGAAGTACAGGGGACCTCTTGGCCTTTTCAGATCACTGTATTGTGAGTCGGCGCAGATGCCGACGACGGTGAACCATGTGATCGGTTCTTTGCTGTTGGGATCGGAGCCCTGTTTGAAGCGACGGCCCAGCGGATCCATGCCCGGAAAGAGCTTGCGAGCTGCGCTTTGATTGATTACTGCAACGAGCGGCGAAGTGGCGGAGTCTGAAGCGGAGATGTCGCGGCCGCGCAGGAGCGGTATGCCCATGAATTCTAGAAAGCCGGGACTCACAGTGGTGTAGTACGAAGCGTTATCGTCACTGTCCTTTACGGGTTCCGGCTGGCCTTCGACGTAGAAGCCGCTCATGTCCTGGCTTCCATCCAGGAGAGGCGGCGTGGCGAATGCGCGCGCCTGCATCCCCGGCAGGGCGCCGATGTGGTCATAGGCGCGTTGGAGGAGCGCATTGACCTTTGTGCCGGGGTAGCGTTCGCTGGGCAGGTCGAGATCGAACTCAAGCAGGTCCGCAGTGGAGAAGCCTGCATCGACGTGGTTGAGATTCCAGAGAGTGCGCACGAATAGGGCAGCGCCGGCGACAAGCAGCGTGGATAGGGCGAGCTGGAAGGCGATGAGGAACTTGCCCGTCCAGAGAGTCTGGCGACGTGTGGTGCTTTGACTGCTTTCCTTTAGGCCGGCGCTGATGTTGGCGCGGGTGGCTTGCCAGGCGGGAAGGATGCCAAAGAGAAGGCCGGTGGCGATGGTCATCACCACAGTGACGAGGAAGACGGTCCAGTCGAAGGGAATGTCGACGGGGCGCGTGAGGTACTCGCGGCCAATGTACATACGGATGAGAAGGTTGCGGCCGAGATAGCCGAGCAGCATGCCAAAAGCGCCGCCGGCTGCGGAGAGAAGCAGGCTCTCTGTCACGATCTGCCGCAGGATGCGCGCGCGGGTGGCGCCGAGAGCGAGGCGGACGCCGAGTTCGCGCATGCGCGCAGAGGTGCGGGCCAGCATGAGGTTTGCGATATTGACGCAAGCAAGGAGCAGGACGAGGCCGGTGAGGGCGAGCAGCGTTTGCAGGGGTGTACGTGCGCTGTCAGAGAAGCGACGACCTCGGCTGCCGTCGTCCACCTGCGTGTGCGGAATATGCTCGCCCGCTTTCACCGTGATGTTGCTGCGAACGGCCGACTCAAGAAGAACGCTCAACTCGGCGGCGGCACGATCGTTTCCGACGCCGGGAGCGAGTCGCGCGATCATGCTGACCCACCACCGCTCCGAAGTGTCGATATAGTCTGCGTTCTTGCGATTGCTGGAGCGAAGGCGCGAGACGAGGCTGATGGGCACGAACAGATCGGGCGAGGTGGTGGTGGAGGCGGGGCCGGTGAAGCCTGGCGGATTTACGCCGACGACGGTTAGGACATTGCCGTTGACGCGAATGCTCTTACCGAGAACATCGGGGCGGCCGCCGAATACGGTACGCCAATAACGGTCGCTAAGGACGGCGACGAAGCCGGTGCCTGATGCGCCCTCGTCGCTGGGAAGGATGCCGCGGCCGAGCTGTGGGGTGGCCCGGAGAACGTCGTAGAGATTGCCGCTGACCACCATGGCAACTTGCGGGCGGGCTTCGTTGTTGGCTGTGACGCTGACGCTCACATCTTTGTAGCCGGCGATACCCGCAATGTTGTGACCGCTAGCCTGTAGCTGCTTGAAAACGGGGTAGGGGATGCTGTCAAGCCAGAACTGGCCGTCCTGGTCGCCGCTGCTGCCCCAACTGGAGTGAACCACGCTTGGCTCTGGACCGATCGCGCTAAGCATGCGGAGTTGTTCGGGGTGCGGGACGCCGAGGCGGACGTAGAGGAGCTGGTGAGCGACGGAGAAGATGTTGGTGTTGGCGCCGATGGCGAGGGCGAGTGAGCCGACGGTGACGGCCGTGAAGGCGGGGGAGCGGCGTAGGGTGCGGACGGCGTAGCGGAGGTCTCCGGCGACTTGGTCGAAGAGGCGGAGGCCGCGGACGTGACGGATGTCGTGCTTGTGGGACTCCATAGCGCCGAACTCCACGCGGGCACGGCGACGTGCCTGTGTTGGTGGGCTGCCAGAACGTTCGAGGTCGGCTGCGCGGGCGGCGAGATGGAACTCCAGCTCCTCGTCGAACTCGGATTCGTACCGGCGGCGGTGAAGGAGGGCGCGGAGAGTGGAGAGCCACTTCATGCCTGTGCCTCCGCTGCGGTTGGCGCCTCGGTTGCACGGAGAAAGCCGGCAACGACGCGGGCCATGCGGCTGAAGCGGGCGACCTCGTCGGCGAGCTGCGCTTCGCCCTGCGCAGTGAGCGCGTAGAACTTGGCGCGGCGGTTGTTGTCGCTGCTGGCCCAGCTGGTGGATAAGAAGCCCGCGACCTCAAGCCGGTGTAGGGCTGGATAGAGCGCACCCTGCTGGATGATGAGCTGCTCGCCGCTTACCTGTCCGATGCGGAGGAGGATGCCGTAGCCGTGCATAGGACCGAGCGAGACGGCCTTGAGGATGAGGAGGTCCAGAGTGCCCTGGAGGAGGTCGACGGGCTTCGACGGCATACCACTCCTAAGATGATTAGGAGTAGTATGCGACAAGTTCTCCTAAGCCGTCAAAGAGAGTTGTGCCGTTGCGGACGGCAACGCCTCAGCAGAAGCTAAGTAGCCGTTGCACCTGAACGGCGCTCCACTGCCCACCGCGAGGCGCATCGATCGCACGCTCATTCAGCTCCGCAGCGATTGCGCGTAGCGTGCTTTCGGCCGCTTCTCTGCCCTGCGGAGGTTCTTACCCTGTAGCTTGAAGCCAACTGTCCGGAGAAGAACGAGCATTGGCCATGCAGCGCTTTCAGCTGCTGGAGCCACATCTTGGCGACCAGAAGGAGACCTTCAATCGATTTCAGAGGGTGCTGAGGTCTCCGTCCGAACGCTTCAGCGGTGTGTCGTTGGCTATAGGCGGGCCGGCTTGGCCGGGCTTGTCAAGAAAGGACGACGAGATAAAGGTGAGAGACGCGCGGTCTCTTTCAGGTTGCGCGATGCGATCGAGGGGCTTGCCACTCGAGAAGCCGGCGCTGCCGCTTACCTCGGTTCACCGCCAAGTGAAGCACTTCGCGCAGATGATCGGTGAAGCTGCGCCGAGCTATTGGGTCGTGCGCGATATCGCTCTGAGCATCCCAAATGATCTCCGCACCCTGGCTCAACAAGGTGCACGTAGCTACGGTGAACTCTATGACCTCGTGCACCGGCGGGAAGAGTCCCGACCGAATGCCCTTTGGCAGGCGGATCACGCACAGCTCGACATTCTGTTGCTCAGAGAAGATGGCGCGACTGCCCGTCCATAGCTTACCGCCATCATCGCCACGGAAGGCGACAAACAATTCCACAAACCCGCGACAACGAACACCTCACGCTACACGAGGGAGGCACGAGCAGGAACGCGCTTTCCGCACCCTTCATGGCTTGTTCCATCACAGCTTCATCGTCAAGAGAGCCGGCCACTACCTCTACCTAATCACGAACCTCTTGCGAGAGTTTGGCCGGATCCGTACGACGACTCGTACCGTCTCCTTTGCTGCCAAGAGATCAAGAACCTCCTGCGACCCAATCTTCCAGTCGGTGTCGTTACTACGATCATCAGCGCTCCTTTGCGTGAAATCCTGGGCTGCCTGTTGTTGCACAGCCCATTCTTGAGCCGCATCTTTCTAGTGAGTCGAGAGCACATCGGGGAGAGCGTATGCATTCCCGGTAAATGGGGCAAAGTCCAGATAGGCAAAATGGAAGAACCTTTCTGCGAAGAGCCACTTGCCATCGACCTTCTCCATCCGGTCGGAGACAACACAGTAATTGTGGTAATACTTTCCGCCACCCTTTGCTGCTTCCTCTATGACCCATCGTGCTGTTGCACTGGCTCCGTCAAGCGTGATCACGCCGGAATGCACGAATTGCACGAAGAACTCCTTGTCGCTGCGCAGCTTTGAGATGAACGCAACGATCGCCTCAACGCCATGAGCAACATTGAGGAGCGGCGCTCCGATTGTGAAGAGCGCGTCCTTCTTGAGGGTCGCTGCAAGTTCTGTCATGTCGTGCCGAGTGGCTGCGTCAGCAAACGCAGCAGCGAGGCTTCGAATGGCCGCTTCATCGTCCAATTTCTGAATACGTTCTTCTAAGGTGGGCATGGGCTCTCCAATCTGGTTTCAGTCATCCATGATCGAGTCTTGAACGCGACTGCTTCTTCTGCGATCATTGCTTATTAGATGAGCATTCCTTCAGTTTCAAAGCTCGCATTATGAGAGCAGCAACGGCATCCGCGTTTCAGCCAAGAAAGACGCCCTCTCAGGCACGTTCGATGGTGACCGTCGAAGCTATTGCTGAGGCGACTATTCAGGTTTTGCTCACTGACGGGCTGGATCGATTGACAACGAACCGGGTCGCCGAGCGGGCCGGCGTTTCCGTTGGGACGCTTTACCAGTACTACCCAAACAAACAATCGCTGCTCTTTGCCTTGCTGAACGACCACATGAACAAGGGGTCTGAAGCCGTGGAGATCGCTTGCAAGCAAGCATGTGGCAAACCGCTCTCGGTCATGCTGAGCGATGTGGTGCAGCGATTCATCGACGCTAAGATGGTTCGTGCCGATATATCAATCGCCCTCTACCGAATCTCAACGGACGTTGGCGGACCGGCGCTTATCAAGCGGACGGTCAACCGATCCCGCAAGGCACTGGAGGCGATGATTCAAACAGCACCGGACATCACCACACCACCGGACACGTTTGCGATCGAAATGATGCTCTCAGCCATGTCAGGCGCCATCCGTTCCGTTCTGGAAGCAGGAGCCTCTCCTTCGATGGTCGCCAGACTGCGAAAGCAACTCGTACTGCTTTGCCAAACGTACATGGCGACGCAGACGGTATCCTGTTCCGATTCGCGATCGTCCCACAAACCCACAGCCTAGACAACGGGTAATAAAATACACATAGACATATACTTGTATGATGGATGAGGAGCTAAAAGCCGTTCGCTGGGTTGGGTCGTCGCAGAAGGATTTGCGGACGTTCCCGCCCGAGGTCAGGCTTGACGTCGGCTATGCCCTCTATGCGGCGCAGAAAGGTGAGACCAACCCGACGGCCAAGCCCCTGAAAGGCTTTGGCGGTCATGCCGTCATGGAGATCGTGACGCCGTTCGACGGCAACACCTGGCGCACCGTCTACACCGTCCGTCTGCGGGATGTCGTTTACGTGCTTCACGCCTTTCAGAAAAAGTCGAAATCGGGCATCGCCACGCCCAAGGCTGAAATAGACCTCATCTATCAGCGGCTGGCAGCCGCCGAGCGTCACTACAAGGAAAGGCAGAGCTGACCCATGACCACCACGCGCAAAACGATTAAGGCGGACGATGTTGTTGAAGGTAGCGGCAATGTGTTTGCCGATCTCGGCCTGCCGAACGCGGATCAGGAGCTGACCAAGGCCCGGCTCACGCTCCAGATCGCCCGCATCATCAAGGACCGCGGCCTGACCCAGGTCGAGGCCGCGAAGATCCTCGGCATTCAGCAGCCTCACGTCTCAGCCTTGACCCGCAACCGCGCTGGCAATTTCTCCGTAGGCAGGCTGATCGACTTCCTGACGGCTCTCGGCCAAGACGTTGAGATTACCGTGACGCCGACGCGCAAGGAGCACGGCGCGATGTCCATCGTCTTCGCATGACAACTGACATTGTCGTGGTTCAGCCGCTGCGGGTCGCGAAGCGCTAGAGCCGGGCCTGGAATCACCTCCGACAATACCCATTGTCGTGGGTAAATGAGAACAGGTCCACTAAGAATTACTGCGCGATCGCGCAGCTATTCCCTTCCCTCCCAAGACGTCCTAAACTCGCTCCAGCGTTCAATTTCTTCACTCCGAAGGATTTGCCTTATGCCGCGGCCCATCACCTGGCTCCCCCGCCTCCACGAGATCCGCCGATCGGTCAGCAACTCCGTCCGGTCCCACTACGACCGGCGCGACCTCGAACGTCTGTTTGAAGTTCAACCAAGGTCGGCCCAGAAGCTGATTGAGCTCTTCCCGGTCCTGGCGGTCGGGACCTCGCGCCTGGTCGAGCGCGAGGCGCTGGGGAGCTTTCTCGACGGCGCTCAGGAGGCGGAGGACGTTTCGAGATATATAGAGCAGGTCCGGGCCGAGCGGGCCGGCAGCTCCCGCCGCAAGCTCCGCTGGCTGGTCCGAGTCGACCAGCCGCCAGTCAGTGTCAGTTCCCTGCCCGAGGGCATGGAGATCAGCCGCGGCCGGCTCGAAATCAGCTTCCACACCGTTCAGGAGCTCGCCGAAAACCTCATGACCCTGGCCCGCATCCTGGACGAGGATCCCGAAAGCTTCATCGATGCCTTCCAACCGGAAAAGCCACCGACCGAAGACAGCGCCGTCGACGACCTCCGGACCATGTTCCAGGAACTCGAGGCGATGGAAGCCGGAGGCTGACGCCGCCTCGGCCTTACTCGCCGGTGGGAGCCGCTTCGACTGGAGCTGGACTGGCCAATTGCTTCTTGGCCGTTGCTTTTTTGTTCACGGGTGGTGACGTTTTCTTCGTCGACTGAAGACTTTTGACCGCCTTCTTCGCCGCAACCGGCTTCGGCTTCGCGCCGGCTGACGTCGATTTGCTGGCTTGCTTCCCTGCCGCCCAGCGTTTCCGCTGCGCTGCCGCAATCCTCTCCCGAGCCTCCGCGCTCAGGATGCGACGCTTCGGCATGGCTTCTGCCGGCTGCTTACCAGAACCCTTGGAGCGGCCCGGACCAGGCTTCGCCGCAGCGGCGGGTACCCCCAGCAAATCCCGGATCTGCGTTAGGCGCTCGATCTCACGGTTCAGCTCCTCCAGCATGCGTGTTACGTCCATTTAGTTCTCCGATACGGAAACCCTGAGATTCCCGTAACTTTCTGACCATATAGGGGGACGTGCAGCGCACGTCCCGTGTTTCAAGACGGGGGGATACTAGAAGCCCTGTCTATGAGGTTGGGATCCCAGCGCGACGCATGATTTCGGCCAGAGCTGCTGGGTAGCTATACCGATTCTCCTCACACCAACGCCTATAGGCCCTTGCCAGGCTTGACGGAGCGCGCATGTTGATAGCTTCGAATGCCTCGGGTGCGCGGGGTCGACCTCTCCGCGCTGATATGACCGGAGTGTCATCTACGGGTGATTCCCTGCTTACAAAACCTGCATTCCCTGCAATCTCGTCAACTTCGGTGAGATCGGTTGGAGGTTCAGGTGGCATCTCAGGGCGAATCTGCCTGATTCGTGCTTTCGCGGAGGTTCGAACGGCGTCAAAGCCGAAAGCATCTTCTTCCGTATCCTGATCATGCATCTTGGCTCTCTCCCGCGTCCCTGCTTCTTGTAATCAGCTGGATGATCTCTGCGGCAAGGCTCTCGGCATTCTCCTGCGCACCGATGAGGCCGTTCACCGTTGGCCCGAGCTCTGAGAGTGAGAGTCTCTCGACAAAGATGGCCTTATAGGCTTGGCGTTCGTGGAGACGGACTCGCAAGAGAGGAATGGCAGCCTTCTCCAGAGAGCGGTAGATGCCCGCCTCGATCTTCGTGGTGATTTGGGGGTTTGTACGGGTCATGATAACGCGGAACGGAATTACACGGCCAGATAGTGCTTCCTCTTCTTCTTGGATCAAACCCACCGCTCTACTAGCCTCGTTCGAGTCCAGAGCACTCGCTTGAAGGGGAATCAACACCAGGTCGGCTTGCGTGATTGCACGAGAAACGAGCCGATTCGCGGTTCCTTCGAGATCCACCATCACGAACTGCCGACGTACACTCTGCTCGCGGATTACTTTAATTATGCTGCTTTCTGTGACATCCCCGACGACCTGAACACTAGAAAGAGACTTACCCCTTCTCCAACGGACGATTGGACGGTTCGGATCCGCGTCTATGATCGTGACACTAGCGCCCATGGCGTCTAACGCCTGGGCCAACACGAGGGTCAGCGTACTCTTTCCGGCGCCTCCCTTAGAACTCGCGGTGACAATCACTGGCACTTGTGGCTTCTCCGTCCTGGGTACCCATGAAACATACCGAGCATATCAGATTTCTAGCGTCATATTGCGTTATGTAGCGACAAATAGCAGTTTACAGCTATCGCGTTCCTTTTTGAGTACTTTCCCTCTTCGTACGGTAACGGTAGCCCCTCGTGTAGGCGGCTCTGCATCGGGAGTGTTGAAGCACGGAGTATTACCGCTTTATACAGCTTTATGTAGCCCAATAGCGCTGATCGGATACTCGAGCAAGTGTGGGTGACGCACCCCCGACACTCCGTTGAACTAAATATCGCGCTATATATCTCGCGCCCGCCGTATATAGCATTATGTTGCTTCTTGACGCAAGATAAGGCTTTTTGTGGCTACATAAAGTGTATATGGCATTTTCTATGCGAGCAGTCTTGCGCAGGAAGCAACTCGCGGTACCGCGAATACACTTCGCCTAGAAAAGATTCCGTTGTGTTGTCTCCTTCTGCCATTCGCTGAAAGAGGGAAGGGTCACGTTGGCCGAAAGCTCCTTGTGCAGCATCCTCTCTGCCAAATCGTTCCTGACCCTTGGAGCCAGACGCTGAAAGCGGTCGTCAGCTCTTGCAAGACGTTCCGATATCTCAATTAACCTCTGTTCCAGCTCTTCTTGAGAAAATTGAGACTGGACCAACCGCTCCTGCTCGCCCCTTACCCAATCGGAATACGCCAACTCTTGCAGTCTAAGGTCTAGCCCCTCTTGGGACTTCTGTCTCTCCGCATCTTCTACAGCCTGACGCTTACGAGAACTGACGAATCCAGCAGGGACTGGCATCCCGTTCTCAAGAGAGTAGATGATCAGACCCGCGGGATTGCTGACATGTTTACGCCCTCCGCCGAGTGCGCTAGCTGCCAGAGCTTCGACCGTGTCGATTACCGTCGAAGCTCCATAGGTCACAACCAAACTGGACGCCTTAGCCGGCAAGACACCATACTGCTTCAGCAAGGTTTCGGCTTCTTCTTCTTCAGCGCTGAAAGCCCGTTGAGGGACCGTGCTAGGAACAAGAGTTGAAGAAGCAGAGGGCTGATCACGTTTTTCAGGGCGCGTGGAATCTAATATCCTCAACAACTCCTCCCCAGGCGTTAACACCACCTTGTATCCTTGTTTGCTGGACATTTTCTGCACGTCCCACTTCGAAAGATACCGAATGGTGACGAGTTCGTTCAGAGCTAATCCCATTGTGGACTTTATCTTTGAAAGATGTGGGTACACCTGCACGTTCAAAAGGTTACATAGATCCGCGTAGTCCTTTTCCACCGGCCTACCGGAACTAGCATGAAACCAGAGATGAAGATTACCGAATATCCCTTTTGCAGTCGGCCGGGTGAGCTGTTTGTACGCGTTGAAGTCTTCGGGGACCACGTAGCGCTGATTGAGATTTTCAAGAAGCCAATCCTCAAGGACCACTTCGTAGTTCTCCTGCCGCTCCGTACCGTTGAGATTACTGCTTCCGGTCCGACGAAAACTCCGGAAGACGTGCAAAGTCTCGTCGGAATACACTTTCTTAGCAGCTCTGTACACTACCTGCTCGGAGGTGATCGTGGTGTCGGTCATCCGCTTGCCCCACCGATGAATCTCCTCGTAAATCTCCCCATTCCGCGATAAGCCTAATTCCTGGATCAAACGGTATCCACTGAATCGTATCGGATTCGTGATCACCCCGGACTTGACACGCTCTTCACTCACGAGCTTAAGCAATGCAATGAACTTGTCACGGTCTGTAGTGGACGGTAATCCAAGCGCTTCTGAACCGCGGAACTCGGCGGCAACCTTGATTTTACTTCCGTTGCGAATGACGGTCTGCTCAACCCGGCGTGTGTTTCGATTTTTGTCTCGTGCGTCGTTAGCCCCGAAAAACCCGATTTGGAGGAGGTTTTTCTCGAACCTGATTAGATCAACATCAACAGCGATTGGCATCAATGTTGTGGAGACCGAGGGTGGTTTCATGCCGTTATGTTTTTCTTTCATACCCACCCTCTTGTTTGCTGAATACTATAAGGAAATACAACAACTGGAAAAACAGCTAAAAACTGTAGACCTGCTTAAGCGCAATAGAATGAATCGGTTAGGGCACGAAAGCCGCCAACGCACCTCTCTATCTTTGCCAGCGAACCTCTCGCTCGGCGCCAGCATGCCTCTCGCAAGCCTCGCCAGCCGGCCTCTCCTAAGTTGACGGCCGACTTCTCGAGATTGCCAGCGAACCTCTCGCGTGACTGCCAGCGGGCCTCTCTCGATACTGCCAGCCGTCCTCTCGCATAGCTTCCAGCCGCCTTGACCATATCCCCAGACAGTCACAATGGTTCGCTCCGGCCCGCATCCTGCCGCAGATGTGCACGGAATCTTGTGCAGCCGGGAACGATTCCTCTCGAAACTGCCAGCCAACCTCTCTGGTCCCGAATAGGGCGATTGCGGAATAGTGAGGTTGGCTGGCAAAAACGGTGCTTTGAGTGACTCTGACATGTAGGCTTCTACGTGGAACGCACGTTTACCCTGATGGGCTGCCAGCCAACCTCTCGCTTCGACCAAGTGGCATTAATTGTGAGAGGTTGGCTGGCAGTATCGGGGACCGTGAGAAGACGTTGACGTTCGGGTCCAAGTGGCCGGGAGGTAGAGATTTTTCTCGATGCCACCTGGATTGGTTATGCCATCGAAGTATGCTTTTCAAATCCTCCTCGGAGGCCAAGGCTGCAGGCGAACAAAAGGAAAAGGCCTTCCTTTAAAGGGATACGTCTTTTCACAGCCGAGGCGCGTTAGGGTTGAATCCCGGCTGAGTATCTAAGCTTTGCCTCCAAACGACTTGGCCATTCGCATGCATGTTGGTGTGCCAGAGCCGGGCTGTCCGTCGGTTGGACTACCGGTCACCGAGCCGAAGAGCTCGATTCGGAGTGTCATGTCAATCGTCCAGGTGAATGCCTGTCTTGTTGTGGAAGCGGAGGCCCAGGTTCCAGTTGTGGAAGCTCTCCATCGTCTGTTCGATAGTTTCGTGACCAGCAACGGATTTCCCGTGTTGGATTCGGAGATAACGTGTCGGCCCCTGTCCGACTCCCGCGAACGGATCAACCGGGAGAAGAAACCTTAGGCGACCTGGGTTTGCCGACCCTGGTAGCGGTCTTGCCAGCGCGAGGGCTGGTCTTCGATACCTTGTTCTTCATCTCCGCGACGTCGCTTTCAACTCCCAGGCCGGCGGTTAGATGCTCGAGCGGCACCTGGAAGACCTCGCAGATCCTCAGCAGGGAAGGAATAGACAGCCCCTTGCCCTTCTCAAAGCTTTGCCAGTGGGCGAGGTGAAAACCATGGCTGACGATCATGTCGCGATATGTCCAGCCCCGCTCCACTCTCATCGCCTTCAGCTTGGGTCCGAGTTCCGCAAGGAACTTTTCATACGAGTAGCGCATGGGTCGCCTTCAGAGGAGGGGCCTCCCCCTGTCCCTCTCTCGTGAGACTGCTTCCCATTGGTGTAGCACATCCTGCAAGTCATTGATATTCCTGTGCAAGGCACCCGGGCAACCGGTTACGTTCTGAAAGGCGTTTGACAAATCGCCGCACCTGCGGCACGCTCGTTTTTACGTACCTAGGTAACAAGAACATAGGTATGGAAGACATAGGTACACATACCTAGTCGAAAACACGTCCCACCCCTTTCCCCCATTCTGTTGCTGCTGAAAGACCACAAGGCAGTCGTTCGCCTTCGTGTCCACTTCAGTCAATTGGAGCTTCTCCGATGCACAGAATCTCGTCCCGTTGTCTCCAGACTACCCTTACCGGCGCAGCTGGCAGTTGAGAACACCCTAAACCTTCTAAATGGCACGCCAGTAACCGACGACCAGCGTTCTTCGGTGGCCGCGGCGTCATGCCTGCAATCCAGCACCGCGGCATTGCCGGGCCGGAAACTCACCTCTAACCGACGCACCACAGGAGCAACTCGTGAACAACAGAACCCTCTCCCGCCTCGCAGTCATGTCTGCACACACTTTCACCAAGCAGCGATTCAAGGCAGCTGGCTGGACCATCGGCCCCGTCTTCGTCGCACTCTGTCTGTCGCCCCTTGCAGCTCACGCACAAGGCACGGTCGATCTGAGCGGTGTCACCACCGCGATGAGCGCCGTTCAGAAGACCTGCATGCTCGGTGGCGCGATAGCGGTCATCATCGGCATCGTGTTCGGCGTGTTCCAGTTCATGGGCCGGAATATCGCGCAGGGGTTCATGTCAATCGGCGGCGGTTTGTTCGCGGGTATTGTGATTGGCTTCGCTCCGCAGTGGGTCAGCTCGCTCACGGGCCAGAGCATTTCAGTGGTCGTCACGCACGCCGTGTCGGTGCTCGCCTAACCATGCAAACGACCAAGCGTGGAGAGCCATTGGCGATCAATCAAGCCCTCAACAAACCTCGGACGAAGCTCGGACTGAGCTTGCCAATCTGGATGGGGATCGTGATCACGTCGCTGCTGGCTCTCCTGCTTCGGTTCTTTTTCCTGTCGCTTTTGATCTTTCCTGTCGATCACGGCTCTGTGCTGGGTGATCGTGCGCAAACACCCCAAGATGCAACATGCCCAGCGCCTGTTGCAGCCGCTGGGCATGTTTCATCCCCAGGGCACGCATCAACTGCACCGTTACACTCGGCCCCATCTAACAAGACGAGGGCTGTAATTACACCTATCAAGAATAAAACAGAGGCGCGATCGAGTTCACACGCGAACGCACTACATCAAATAGCAGCCGCGGCCACCGCGCCTCTCGGTGTCCCTGTCGTTGTGGATAACGTAGTACATCCTGATCCTTTAGTGGCCGGCGGGAATGGAAAAGACTCTCTCCCGTTCAAAGCGATAGGTATCGGAACATCCGCGGAGGATGAATCGTGCCCTGGGGATGAAAGACACTCTGTAGTTGAAACCGCCGCCAATGAACTTATTCCTGGGCGTGGTCGTTCGAAAATACGTCGGTGTGTCCTTGCGCAAGACGGACACTCCTTAGGCGAGGAAGCTATTTATCAAGTTCTATGGCGAACTGGTCGCCCCGAAAGCACCGATCCGAATAGCTCGAGGACCGTACGGATGGGCGCTGCGGATGTGGGTTTAAGGGTGAACATGGCGAAAAAGAATGTTCGTCAGAATATATCTAAGCTATATGAAAAACTCGCTCTGGAGATCCTGGAAGATTTCGAAACAATGAGTTCACAGGCTCGGCTCTACCGGATCTTCTCTTATAAGCAGATCTTGGAACGTCGACGAGCCGCGGGATTGGAGTTTGTACTCCGTAATAAGGGTGTAGTGTTTTGTACTCGCGATGGCGCCGGCCTTGTAACGTCCCCTGCATACGTAAAAACACCAGGGGATGAAAGATCCATACGGCCAGCGCCACCAAAAAGGCGTAGAGCCCCACTAACCCCTGGTTCCAGGGCCATACAGCCTCCACTGCCGGCGGTAGCGTTGATAGAGCAATCAGAGGACGCTGATGTGTTGGCTGTCTCACATGCCCTAAATCGATATTGGCCGGTGGACCAACCAGCGGCGGTGCAACTGGTTCGCGCCTGCAGGAAGGTCAGGTCAGATGCTCGGGCTGATGAAATCTCATTTTTTGTTCGAGAAAAGTTGGAGCTTGCACGACAGAACCGTTCGATCTCTAATCCAACTGGCCTGATCTTATGCACCGTGCCACAGTCCTTTGTTGGTTCGACCTTCCTGGACTTTCGCAAACGCATGGAGCGTCAGGCGGTCCTTGCCGCTGAAGAGGCAGAAAGAAAACTCAGGGAAGAAGAGGAACTAAAAGCTGGTTTCGGAAGGACTTTGAGGAACTTGAGCGCGTTGCGAACGACGAATCCAAGACACAGAAAGAACGGGATGCGGCCGGAAGGACACTGCGACAGCTAGGACCGCAGAGATTGTAGGGACACCCAAGTCACGCCTCCGAGGTCGGTGCGAGCAGTAGGGAACGGAGATCCGCAACCTTGTCCTTAGGTCCCTATCAAATGTGAAAGAGCCCAGGGGATGAAACGTGCTCTGGAGTCGCTAACTTCTTGCTGGTATCTATTCATCAACTTTACGCCTTCGTGGTGTGCGGGCGGGGATTACGGAAATACCAAGTGGGGACGCGTCAGAATGCTTCGCACTAGACGACTTCTTAGCTACCTTTGGCCCTTCACTCAGAGCGAAATTCAGGTTGCCCGGTTGGCCAGCGGTGGCTTTACGCCGGCTGTTTCCGGCCTGGACGAAAGGGGAGCGTGCCTGTTCCCTGTGTCGGCCCCGGCCGCATCGCGTCCTCATGGACTTCATGTTCCGGCAAAGATGGACCGTCAGCTTCCTGGCCGCAGATTGCCGCACATCATAGCGCGGATATAATCAGCTGCCCGACGAGAGCACGCTGCGGCGACTGGTACGCGAAGGCTGGCTTACATGCGGGAGCTGGAGGCGGAAGCCTGCCCCACTGAGGATGACATTCCCTTGTTCAACATCCTCAATAGTTCGGGGCGATTGTAAGAGGCGATGATCACACTGATCGCGGAATCCATAGTAGTGTTGAGCACCTCTCTGCATGATCCCGCTTTGCTGTTCGTCGCTCAGCGAACATAGCGAAAGATGACTTGGCTCGCTGGCTTGTAGCACTCCCAAGAAGTGTGCTCCTCTCTGACTTCATCGCACTATGGACAGACCACGACTTTCCGGATCTCTTCGTGGACAGTTCGCGGCACACAGGCGAGAGCTCGAGTAGGGAAGTGAAGCGGATCTTAGCTGGCGAACACTCAGCTTTAGTCATCCAGCTTCAATGTAGAACCATCCGGAGCGATCGTTGGATGATGGGGCTGCGTCGAACACTATGCAAAGCGGCAGTCGGTCGTCATGTCGTCCACCTGCAGCCGTAGTGCACGTCATTCGGGCGCAGGCTCATTTCCTTGGAGCTCCGCCCTGAACACCGTACAAGCGTTGATGCAGACAGAGTTGGGAAAGCTGGAGAATCGCACCGACATGTACCTCAGCACCCTGCGGGAGTACGTGGAGGCCTGGGAGCGACGCTCGAGCTGCGGGCAGACTTCCCCGATGGGTCCATCAATATCGACCTCCGCACTTCCTAAATACTCGCCGAGCTTTATCGCAAGGGAGCGAGAAGCCATCGTGACCATGGTGGCGACGGACCCGGAGTGTGGCGACCTCATGCAGGGAACAGGTGGCGTTCGCAAAGTGCGGGTCGGTCGAGGTGGCAGAGAAAAGAGCGGCGGTGGACGGGTGGTCTACATCCACCACGACGCCGGCCATCCCATCTTTTTGCTCGCCGCCTTTGCCAAAAACGAAAAGGCCAATCTGACCAAAGCCGAGCGCGTTGCGCTCACGATGTTCGTCAAGACGCTGTTCAAACCAGGGAGGGAGGACGTATGAGCGGGAAAGCTTTCAGCAAGGTGTTGCGGGGGCTCGAGGAGTCAAAGGCCTACCTCGATGGCGAACGGGACGGCTACAAGGTCACTGTTCCGCCCACCGTCGACGTCAAGAGCATCCGCAAAGGGCTACGCATGACCCAGGCCGCCTTTTCCGACAGCTTCGGATTCAGCCTCGATGCCGTCAAGCACTGGGAAGGTGGACGAAGGACGCCAGAAGTGCCCGCAAGGGCGTACCTCACCGTCATTCAGCGGAACCCGGAGGCCGTGCTGGAAGCCCTACGGCCGGCTGCGGCGAGCTCCCAGCGAGTCCAGGTGGTGCTCGGTCCGGATTCCTCAACCGTGAAGAGGGTGGGGATGGCGGCAGCGCCGGAAGTGGGCGACGTGAAGAAGCGTCCACGGCGGACCAAAATCATGGGGCGAGGTGATCGGAATTCGCTCAACACCCACAGTATTCGGGGCAAACAGGGCATCGTGCATGAAAACAGGCAATTGGAAGGTTGAACTCAACGTAGACTCGCGGAGACACTTTCACGAGGTGATGGATGGAGCTCAAGTATTTATTCGCGGCGTTTGCAATGACCGTAACGTTTTCCGTGAGCGCTCTAGCTCAGGCTCCCACTGGCGCAACCGGCCAGTGCAAAGATGGAACGTATTCGACGGCGGCCAAGAAATCGGGCGCTTGCAGTGGCCACAAAGGCGTGCAGACCTGGTACGCGACGTCGGCAGCAACTGCTGCACAGCCGGCTTCCACTCCCACACCGAAAACCGCTGCCATCACTGCCGCCGCTCCCGTGACGGCACCTGCGACCGCAGCACCCGCACCGCAACCCGCAGCGCCGGTACAGGCACGCACATCGTCGGCAGCACCCCAGGCGCAAGCGCCCGGCGGCGGTCCAGGAATGGTCTGGGTCAACAAAACCAGCAAGGTCTATCACTGCTCGGGAACGAAGTATTACGGCACAACCAAGAACGGAAAATACATGTCCGAAGCAGATGCAAAGGCCGAAGGCGATCATCCTGATCATGGCAAGGTGTGCACCCAGCAGTAACCCTCTGAAGCGCTTGGGTGCGGTTGATTCAAGCGCCCCAGATCGCGATCCCAAACAATGCTGCTCTACTTGTGGCGGCCGTATTGATGAGATCCGGTTCGGCTGGTGTAGTGGCCGCCTCTATGGCTCGAGCCGGATGTGCCGTACGAACCGCCGTGAGAACTGGTGTGGTGTCCACCCCCGTAATACGGGCGGGACGCAAATGCGGTGGGGGTGAGGGACAGAGCGAGCGACAGCAGGGCAGAGAAGCGACGCAGTTTCATGGGAATCCTCTATGACGGGCGATCATAGGAATGGATCGGATGAAACGCAATTCCAAATCGCTCTTCGGTGGACATTGGTACTGTTCGTCGCCTTCTGTTGCGCTCTCGGGAGCCGGGCAAAAGCACAGGTTCCCCCTACAAAGGTGCTGTTAGATCAGGCGAGCTTTCGGACCTCAGATCGCACCCGTCTCCAGCTGTTGGCAGACCGGGTAGCGACTCAGGTCGATCGCTTGGTTCCAGGGCAGGGAATTGGCGTCACGGGGTCCATTCTCTGCTACCAGGTGCATGAAGGTGAGCTGGATTTCGAGCAAGAGATCGGCGCTCCGGTCACGATCTCTGCAACCTTCCGATATCCCCATGAGCGGAACGATGTCGTTCCAGGACAGGTTCGCATCGCCCTCTTCGCCATCGATCCACTGCGGGAAGGTCGCTTCGTGTACCAGTTGTCTCACGAGCTGGCCCACGTAAAAATGGGGGCCACCGTTAGTGATTACCTGATCGAGACGTTCGCCGTCGCCATGGCTCTAGAGGTCACACAGCGAGTGGGATTAGCGTCCCATGTAGATCTCGAAATCGCCGATGAAATGCAATATCTTCCTGCGGTCGAACAGACCCTATACCTCCATCGCGATTACGCAGGTCTTCGACGCTATTGGCAACAGCAAGTTGTTCAGCAGACTTCGTGGATCCAAAATCGTCCATTCCAGACGCTCGGCGCAGTTCTGCTGGAGAACAGTGCCGTGCCATGGCCGCAGTTCCTGGGCATCGCGCTCGAGAACGGCAACTGTCCACTCCACAACCTACCCACAAATTTCATCAGTTGCAGCCCGGACCTCCCTCGGTTGCTCCGCGTGAGATCCTCGCTCGAAGCGCTCGGTTTTGTGCTGCCGCCGCGAGATCCAAACCACCGTTAAATTGTGGCCAGCACTATTTGTCCATGCCGGAAACTGGAAGCATCCGAATCATGGCCTCGATCGATGGCCGACGTCCATTCTTGCAAACATGTTGCAGAAACCAGATGGCTTCGCTTTGCGAAAGGCCGAGTGCCTTTGTCAGGGCGTATGGGAGATCGCTGGGAAGTTCATGGCCCACATTGGGTTGCTTCGCGAGTGTCTGAGATGGAGCAGCGGCGGAAACGAACATGATGATCTCCTTAGCTTCCTTATCGGCCGAAACGCGTAAAGCTTGATGAGACTTATGTGGAATAGACAGGAGCGAAGGCACTCGTAGGACACAGTTCGATCCGAATGGAGGAGGGCTGGGTCTCACCCCACGAACGCGACGGGTCACTGTCCCGTACGCCACAATCCAGATCGATGTCGTCGGTCTGTGATTTGATATGGATGGTGTCCTGGTCTCTTCCACCCGAGGCGATGAGCGATGCTGGATGCAATGGGCTGAGCATCATGGAAGCATTTCCCTGAGCTCACCCGAGACGTGATCGCCGATCACGTCTCGCAGTTTGATCTGTTCGCGCGGGAATTCCCGAAGCCTCGGTACTACAACACTCAAACTCTAATTCTGAGTCAGGGCCGAACACTTTGGATGTGAGTGGCAGGGCCGACTGACAGCATGGTGTCTGAGCGGATTTGTTGCAGCTCCGAAGAGGAGTTGCTGTTCGCTAGGATAAGCTGTTCTCCTGCAGCGGTGAGAGCCGGCGCAATGACGCCCCAGTAGGAAGATCTTGGCTTTCCGCTTGTTGTTTTGGCGTTTGAACTCTTCGAAAGGGGGCGTCTGGTTGATTGAACAAGCTCTTTGCCCGCAGCGGTTAGGGGTGGTGCAATGACGCCCCAGTAAGATAGCGCTCTTCGTGGCGCTTTTGTATCAATTCTCGATGACATATGTAGCTCCAGGCAATCATGCTGGACCTGATTATCGACCGTTGCCACGAACGTTGGTAGTGAACTTCAGTGGGCGTTACCTTTACTTGGTCCGAGCAGGAAGGGTTCAACAAGTGCTCACGGTGGAACTCTGGAGATTCAAAGCGCGCTGCCACGCAGCGGAAGAAGAGTGACACATCACCCCCAAATGGGTGCTGTGAAGCTGTAGATGGTTTACTAGCGTAAACGTTTGTAGAAACAGCAGCTTATCCTCAAAACGTTTACGCCAGTAAACATCCGTTTCCGCACGTAAACGGACTAAGCACTCTGCCGTAAACGCATTGCAGGAGATGCACTTAGGTTCTAATCGCGGTTTCGAGGCTCTTGACGGCTTTCGTGGCGGAGCATAGGGTTGCTGGCGAGGAAATCTTCGCTTGAGCTTCGCTTCTCCGGTTCGGCCCGCCCCGTCTTCGAGCGGTTTGTCCCCTGACAACCGCGCCTCTTTCCGGACCAAAACCGTCGGGACCCGGCTCTCCGTTGACGAGCTCGAAGCGGTGGAGACGGTCGCCAAACAGAGTGGCAAGACGCTGGCCGAGTGGCTGCGGGAGGTGGCCTTGCGGGCGGCGCGGCCGAGCCCGGACGTGAACGAATTGCTGCTCGGCGAGCTGGCGGCGACCCGGTATCTGATCCTGAATCTGTTCCAGGCGAGCGCGAAAGCCGCCGCAAACAACGAACCGTTTCTGCCCGAAGCGGTGCTCAAAATCCGCGAGGCGGCGGACGCACGTAAGCTTGCGACGGCCCGGAAGATGCTTCAGGAATTCCTTTCGCCGGAGACCAAACCCGACCCCAAGATCGCAGGTCCGCAATGAAGCGGCCGGCCTTCCTCCTTGCCGCCGTCGTGCTCGGAAGCTTCTTTTTTGCGGCGGGTTTCGGACCTCTGCTCGAGCCGTTGCTGTACACGATGACGCCCCTCGAGCGGTACTACGCGGGAGCGTACTTTCGGAGCACCTGGAGCGGGACTGAGCCGTCGGCGACGACCGAGGCGCGGCTGCTTTGGAAGGCACGGCCGCTCCCAAATCCCCTTCCGAAGTCCAGGAAGACCGAACCCAGATTCGAGACCGGGTTCGCCACCGAAAGGGACGTGGAACTTCGCCCGCTCGGTGAACGGATCGGCAAGTATTCGCCCGAGCCGTTCGCGCTGAGCGATGGAGCGAAGGCCGAAGGGTGGACGGCGGTCTATCGCGGCCGGCCACAGACCGTCCCTTCGGCCGAGCTCGAAAATCTCCTGCGGGAAGAGGTCTACGGCGGCGAACCGTTATGGCGATTCCTGGTCCAGCCGGCGGCCGGAGCCGCCGGGCTGACGATCGTTGCACTCGCCTTTCTTCTCTGGCGACGCCGACTGCGGCAGCGGTATCCCTGGAGGACGGACGGGGAAGCGATGTGGTTCGCCGTACAGAGCTGGTCGGTGGCTTCGGCCGGCCGGCTGGCCGAAGGGCTGGAAAGGCGTCCGGCGCGCGTGCTGGAAGGCGGGAAACCGGAGCCGCGGCGCGAACTGCCCGCGCCGGTTCCGCAGCCCGTCTCGGCCTTCGCCGCATCCGCAACTGAGCCGCAACCGGTCACCGCTCCGCCAGCCGTCCCGGCCCGCCGGGCGTATGTCTGGGACGAGTCCGAGGGGATCGACTAGGGTGGTCTCCATCTCTCCGAAGGCGCTCTCGGCGGGGCAGGCGCGGACGTACCATGCGCGGGAGTTCGCCTCCGAAAAGCAGAATTACTGGAGCCGCGACCAGCAGGGGCACTCCGAATGGCAGGGCAAGCTCGCCGCGCAGTGGGGACTTCAGGGAGCGGTCGGATCGGAGCAGTTCGCCCGGTTGAGCGAAGGCCAGCACCCCGAGACGGAAGCGCAGCTGGTCCGGCACTCCGTGTCGAAGACCTACGAAGGCAAGAACGGCAAGGAGGTCACCACGGTCGAGCACCGGGCCGGGTGGGATGCGACCTTTTCCGCTCCCAAGTCGGTCTCGCTCACCGCCTTGGTGGGCGGGGACGACCGAGTGCGGCAGGCGCACCGGGAGAGTGTGCAGATTGCCCTTTCTGAGCTGGAGCGGTACACCCAGGCACGGATCGGCAACGTCCGGGAGCCGGAGACGACAGGCAAGTTCGCGGCGGCGACGTTTGAGCACGACACGGCCCGGCCGGTCGGCGGCTACGCCGCGCCGCAGCTCCATACCCATGCCGTCATCTTCAATGTGACTGTCCGGGAGAACGGCCAAACACGTTCGCTCCAGACGCACCAGCTTTACAGCTCGCAGACTTACGTGACCAAGGTTTATCAAACCGAGCTGGCCGTACGGCTGAAAGGATTCGGGTACGAGATCGAGCGCGGAGAGTATGGCCAGCCGGAGATCAGCGGGTATACGAAGCAGTATCTGGAGGCGTCGAGCCCGCGCCGGGAACAGATCAAGGATCATCTTCGCGCCGAGGGACTCGACGGCCCGGGGGCGGCGCAGGTCGCCGCGCACCGGACGCGAGACTCGAAAGAACAGCTGCCGGCCGGGGAGGTGCTGCGTCAGCACCAGGAGCTGGCCGCGCGATACGGCAATCAGGCGGAGCGAGTCGTGGCCGAAGCGCGGGAACGTACGCAAGAGCACAGTTACCACCGGAGCCAGGCCTCAGAGCTTGCGGCGCGGCAGGGTGTCACCTATGCCCGCGATCATCTCTTCGAGCGTTCGGCGGTCGAGAGCGGGCGTTCGATCATGACGGCGGCGCTCGACCGGACCATGGGTGAGGCGACGGTTGCCCAGGTGCGGCAGGAGTTTGATCGGAGGGCGCAGGCCGGCGAGTTCCGCACCGTCAACCACGGCCCCAGGCATGAAGGCCAGCAGTACACGACGGCCGCCATGCTGCGCATGGAGCGCGAGATCCTCGCGCACATCCAGCAAGGAATTCGGCGCAGCGACGAGAACCCGATGCTGGTTGAACCGGGGACGCGCATCGAGACACCCTCCGGATTACAAGACCGGCATCCGCAATTGAACGCGGCGCAGCGGCAGGCTGTCGATGAGGTGTTCCTGAGCCGGGAAAAGATCATCGGCCTGGATGGAGTTGCCGGGGCAGGGAAGACCACGACCCTTGCCGTGATCCGGGAAGGCGTCGAGCGGGATGGCATCAGGGTTGAGGGTTTCGCGCCGACCAGCGGCGCGGCGGCGAAGCTGGCCGAAGCGGGGATGGACACGTCGACGTTGCAGAAGCATCTTGCCCGAGGCCGGCAACGGGACACAGGCGAGCACCGGCTCTATGTCGTCGACGAGAGTTCCTTGACCTCCACCCGGCAGATGCACGAGTTCCTTGGGCGCCTCCATCCCAACGACCGGGTTCTCCTGGTCGGCGATACCCGGCAGCATGAATCCGTCGAGGCCGGCCGCGTCTTCGCCCAGATGCAGGAGGGCGGCATGAAGACGGTGAAGCTCGATGAGATTGTGCGCCAGAAAGACCCCGAGCTGAAGCAGACGGTCGAGCATCTGGCCCGGGGCGAGGTGGGCGAGGCGATTGCTGGATTGGAGCGGCAGGGGCGAATTCGTGAGGTGAAAGGCCATGGAGAGCGCATCGCCGCTATCGCGCGGGAGTACGCCAGAGCTCCTGAGAGCACGCTGGTCGTCTCGCCCGACAATCGCTCCCGCGCCGAGATCAATCAAGCGATCCGTGCCGAGCTGCAGGGCAAAGGCGTCGTCAGCAGGGAAGAGCATCGGACCGGAGTGCTTGTGCCCCGCCAAGACCTCACCGGAGCCGATCGCATGTGGGCGGCACGGTACAACGCTGGTGACGTGCTGCTCTATAGCCGCAGCTCGGGGGAGACCGGCATCTCCAAAGGCGAGTATGCCCAGATCAAAAGCGTCGACGCTCCCAACAACCGGCTTAAGGTTGAGTTGGCGGACGGGACGGAGAGGATCTACGACCCTCGCCGGCAGCAGGGCGTTTCGGTCTACCGCGACGAGGTGCGGATGTTTTCTATGGGCGATCGGCTGCAACTCACCGCGCCGTCAGCAGAGCTCAAGCTGGCCAACCGCGAGCTGGGCTCCGTGGAAAACATCCGCGGAGGACGGATGACGCTGAAGATGGATGACGGCCGGTCCGTCGAGATCGATCCAGTCAAGCATCCGCACATCGATCACGGCTACGCCATGACCAGCCACTCCAGTCAGGGACAGACCGCCGACCGCGTGCTGATCCACGTCGATACCGAACTCGGAGCCAAGGACTTGCTCAACAACCGCATGGCGTACGTGGCCGTCTCACGCGGAGCGCACGATGCTCAGCTGTTTACAAACGACCGCGCACGACTAGGTGTCGCGCTTGGGCGCGACGTGTCGCACCGAAGCGCTCACGTGCCGGAGCTGGTGCGAGAGATTACACCCAGAATCGAACACGGGTACGGCTTTGGAATCGGGCGCTAACCATGCCATTCGGTTTCCGGGTTGATGTCGCGCAGAATGGACTAGCACCTCTGGGAGTGCCGCTCGGAACTCGGGTTCGCCGCCGCAAGCGCTACGCTTTTACCGGCGCTTGATCAAGGTGAGTGCGAATCCGCTCCATCGCCCTAAGCCCGAGCTGAAACACGCGCGAGTCACTCAATGAGAGGACGGACGCGATCTCTTGAATCGTGAGCTCTTCCAAAAAGTACAGGGAGACGATTAGCCGTTCGGTCTCAGAAAGACCGTCAACGGCAGTAGTCAGGTCTTGCTTAGAGGCTCCATCCACGTCTAGACGTAAGGAAAGGGGGTCTAATAAGGCTTGCAGAGAGAGGAGGCCACTGCCAGCGGCCGGGAACAAAGACGTGTTCAGATTCACTGGCTGGGCCGCGTGTGCGCCGGTTTTCCAACAGGTAGGAGAAGGCAAGAGATGCAATGTGACATGAACTGCTCCGCTAGTCACGGTCTGAGAGCTCACAGTCTCTGCTCTCTCAAAAAGGGTAACGGCTGATTGCGGTCTGGCATATACCTCAGTGGGGGTACGGCGTCACCAGGCTTACTGCATCGGTCAGTGCTACGTCCGAAACGTCCGCTTTCGTACACCTGCTTGCTACCCGTCACCGATCAGTACCGACAATGTATGGTCCGCCGCGCGACTGCAAGGGTTAGATTGGAGAAGACAAGTCTGCGCAAATGTATTCGGCCTTTGGGTGGAGATCGTCTCTCCT
>CAXTLR010000019.1:0-34165 GCA_964245195.1 uncultured Acidobacteriaceae bacterium
GATGGCGGCAGATGCAGCCCGAAGTAGTTCCAGGTGCCAACGCAAGTTCTGCACAAGAGGGGTCGAATCAGCTCAAAGAAGAGGGACAAAGCGTGCCGTCAACGGAACGGTGACCCGCTGACAAACTGGCCCATTCAGCTCTGGAATGAGGTGTGCTGGCGCTTCAGGCGAGAGGCGGAGAGAGCTTTTCCTGCACGGCGCCGACAGTGGCCTTGCCGTGCTTCCAGATCACTTGCATTATTTTGAGTTCGAGACGGGTGAGGCCGGATTCTTTTGGCATTTTGCTTCGGCTCCTAAAGCATTAGGAGAACACTAGGTCACACCAGCTTCAGCTGTCAACTAAGAACTTAGGAGTAAGGGCCTGAATACGCCGAGGAGTTCCGCGGCGTATTTAGGCTGAAGTGGAGTGCCATCTTGAAACAGGTCGCTTGTCAGCGCCGCTACGTAGCTTGTCAGCGTGGAATCACTCCAAAGACGTACTGCCGTGCTTTTCGGTTATTTCGTTTAGCGCATCTCAAACCGTGTATAAAGGTTTACGCACATCTGCGATCGCTTGGAGGGTTCATGGGAACACGTGCATCTGATCCGATCTCTTTGCCTGCTGCCGAAAGTGACCAGGTCAAGGCCCTCCACGGTCTTCTTCAGAAGGAAGGGAAGGCGCGACTTGTCGGAAAAGGCGGAGAACCGGCGATCGAGCTTCCCGATGCCGTATTTGACTTGCTGATCAAGATCGTGGATGGGCTACAACAGGGAAAGGCCATTTCGATTGTGCCAGTTACCAAGGATCTGACGACGCAGCAAGCGGCGGAGATGCTGGGCGTCTCTCGACCATTTCTTGTCAAACTGCTCGAAGCTGGACAGCTTCCGTTTCACTTGACCGGCACGCATCGGCGTGTGTACCTGCAGGACCTACTCGGCTATAAACAGCGTCGGGATCAACAGCGTCGTGAGGCGCTCGATCAAATGGCTAGGGAAGCCGACGAGCAGGGGCTATACGATCAGGTTCTGCTCCCGGCCTCGTGACCTCTGGGTACCAAGTCGTCTTGGATGCCTGCGTTCTGGTGAATGCAGCTCTTCGCGATACCTTGCTCCGGATTGCGGAGCCTCCTCGTCTTTACCTTCCACGATGGTCGAAGGACATCATAGAGGAGACAACTCGGACGCTGGAAAATAAGCTGAGCCGATCGCGAGCTCAAATGTCTCACCTGGTTGAACAGCTCGAGATCCACTTTCCTGATTGCTGGGTCGAAGGGTACGAACAGCTCATTCCTGCAATGAACAATCATCCCAAGGACCGCCATGTCCTCGCAGCTGCGGTTCGTACGGGAGCTCAGACGATTGTGACGTTCGACACCAAGGACTTCCCGGTGGAAGCTCTATCCCCTTGGAATATCGAGGTACAAACCCCGGATGAGTTCCTGGTGCACCAGTTCTATCTGGACGAAGCCACTGTTCTTGCAAAGCTTGAGGAGCAGGCGGCGGCACTGGCGGTATGGGGAGGTTGCTTGAAATTCACCGGAAGACTGCGCCGGAGTTCGCATCGCTCATCCGCTGACTGGGTTGGCAATCGAAGGTAGCCCGATGCAGGGCTTTAGCGAGCGATTGCGTGTCGCTGGTGGCTGTCGTTCGGTCGGGGAGGGGCCGTCTCCTTGTCCATGTACGACGGAGCCGCGCAGCGGTGGAGGAGGTACCCTCCTTTTGCCCAATCATAGCTCCCATGGATTCCTGTTCATGCCTGCATCGGCACAATGCTGCTTCTGAAAAGTGTGTTGTCCCCGGCTCCAGCGCTTCACGACCCTGCAGACCTGAACCACGACAATGCGATTTCTCGGAAGTGAAGTGAAAAACATGGCTGCGCGTCGACGATCTGTCGGTGTTCCCTTGCGCATGTTCATCTCTCATTGCGCCAGGAGCATCACGAACGGCCTAACGTCAGGTCCAGTCCAGCTGCGGACACCAATGTTCAAAGATGAACACTTGTTGATGGGTTTTCTCAAGAAACACCCTGAAAAGCCGATGTCCAATGGTCCATGGATTGCCTATACGTGGCACGAGGAGGGAACAGCGATGATCCAAGCCTGTAAAGCTGCTCTTCACCAATTGCGACGGTCAGCTGGTTTTCATTAACCGTGGTCCTCATTCTCGGCATGGGGCTTGGCGTCACCACCGCGATGTACAGCGTCCTGTACGCGGTCGTTCTGCAACCCTTGCCATTCCCAAATCCAGACCGGCTCGTAGCCATATCAGCAAAGCCCTGGGATTATTTCTCGTTTCCGACCCTGCAGGATTGGGAAAGACGCACGCATTCCTTCCAGTCCATGGCCGCCTATGCCGGCTGGTCACCGCATGTTGAGTCCACTGCAGGAGTGGGGCACGCCAACGCCACACTTGTTTCCAAAAACTTTCTGGGTACTCTGGGCGTCAGCCTGGCTCTTGGCCACGATTTCACCGAGACTGGCAATGAAGCCGACTGTCTTGATCAGGCCGTCGTTACCGATTCCTACTGGCGCCGCATGGACGGCGGAAAATCACTCACCGGACGCACTCTACAGCTCGACCACAAGACCTATTCCATCGTCGGAGTCCTCGGGCCGATCGAAACGGGTGGCATACTCGATGGGGCCGCAATCCTCACGCCGCTCGCTTGCAATCAGATCAAGTCCGTCACAGATCGTGGAGAGTCTTCGTTTCAGGGGATCGGCCGTCTGTTGCCCGGGGTGTCCCTGGCCCAGGCCGCCGAGCAACTCACCACCGTGCAGGCAGAGATCCATCGTGAATACCCAACCGTCTACCCTCCCGCCTTCACCCCGGTGCTGATGCCCTTAGCCGACCATGAGGTTGGTTCCAATACCCGTTCCGCTCTTTTCGCCACGCTTGCGGCCTGCGGCATGCTGCTTCTGATCTCTTGCGCCAACCTCACCAATCTTTTGCTCGCCCGCAACACCCGCCGACGCACCGAGTTCGCCATCCGGACTACTCTCGGTGCCACACCACGGCACTTGCTGGGGCAGCTCCTTGGCGAAAACTGCGCGCTCGCCCTGGCCGGGGCCGGCTTTGGCATACTGCTGTCCAGCTTGGTGGTCCAGGCGGCGCGTGAGACCAAGGTGGTGCACTTGGCGCGACTCAGCCAGGCCAGTGTTGATCTACCCGCACTCGTCTTCACCGCTGTCATCACCCTCCTCGTCGCCGTTCTACTCACAATCCTTCCCGCAATACGAAGTCTCCGGCCTGCTCTTGTTGCCGATCTCAGCAACGGCTCGGCCCGAAGCTCTGCCTCAAAGGGCTTACGCCGCGCGGGTCGCCTCCTGGTCGCCGCCCAGCTCGCTTTCGCGCTCGTTCTGGTCGCTTGCGCGGGCTGGATGGTCTCCTCCGTGTTTCTCCTATTACATCAACCACTCGGCTTTGATCCCGACCACATCCTCTTTGCAAGCACCAATCTTCGCGGACCAGTACGAGACCCGAATCCCAACCCCGCCAGGGATCTTGCCGTGCTCAATAGGGCTCTGGCAGGCCTTCGCTCTATCCCTGGCATATCCGAAGTTGCCGGTGCGAACGACAAACCCCTAGGTGGACGGGTCAACCAGTACGACTTCTGCAGTGACCTGCACCCAGAAGCCTGCAATCAGCCGCACCTGAAGACGCCCGACGTATTCCAGGTCACCCCTGGGTACTTCCGTACCATAGGACAGCTGCTCTATCGCGGTCGGGACTTTAATACAGAAGACGACGGCCGCAGCCACGTCGCTATCGTCAACCGTGCGCTCGCGAATCAGGAATGGCCTGGACAAAACCCCATCGGCCACCGCATCTTCTCCGGACAATTTAAATCGTGGGCTACTGTTGTGGGCGAGGTGGGAGACGTTCACAGCTACTCGCTTGAACGCGCGCCAGTGCCCAACCTCTACCTGCCCGAAGCCGATGCTCCCGATATGCACATGACCCTCATGATGCGAACAACTGGCGACCCGGCAATGATGCAGGAGACTATCCGCCGCCTTCTGCGCAGCAACAATCAAATCACGGCGAACTACGTCCAAAGCATGCCCGAGTTGATGGGCCATCAGGTGGCTTTGCGCGAGTTCTCGATGCATGTCGCTCTCGCCTTCGGAGCGCTTGCGCTCGCTTTAGCGATCTTTGGCACCTATGGCCTACTCGCCTACGAGGTCTCTCTCCGTGAGCGCGAAATGGGCATTCGTCTTGCACTTGGTTCCACCCGCGCCGCCATCATCACTCTGCTGCTGCGGCAAGAAGCGCGGTGGATTGCTGCTGGCATCCTCACCGGGCTTCTTGCCTCCGTAACCGCCGGCTTCCTGCTACGGGCGCAGTTCTTCCACACGGAATCGACTTCAGCACCCGTGCTGATTGGGTCTTCCTTGCTGCTTGCAGTGCCCGCCTTACTCGCCGTCGTTGTTCCCGGTCGACGCGCCAGCCTGCTCGAACCGTCCATCACCTTGCGACGAGAGTAGGGCGGTTCTTCCCCGCGAACTCTCGGGCGGCGGGCCGGATCGGGAGTAGGAAATTCTTTTCCATGTACGAGGGAAATGAGCGGCCAGACCACGTCTCTGAATGCCGGAAACCCTGAGATCCGTTACCAGGAACGGCACGAAAGGCTGTCCGTTCCTTGTCCGAATCATTTGGCATGCAAGTTGCAACTCTTTGCATTGTCGCCTCAGCGGCATGGAGATCGTACATGAAGAAGTTCATTGCAGTACTTGCCCTATCTGTTGGTCTTGGGTCCGCCGCCATTCCTGCGGTCGCAGACAGTTTGCAGCTTGTCTCTACTGGTGGTGAGAACGTCGGGGGAGAGTACGTCTACCCTTATAACTTCAGTGTCGATAGCTTCTCCAGCCTGACCTCCCTGATGTGCCTAAACCTCAATCGCACGATCAGCTTTGGTGAGACCTGGAATGTTGCCATTACTGGTGTCCCGCTCGATAGCTCCCAGAGCTCGATTGATTACCGGGCCGACGCCTGGATCTTTTCGCAACTTGGTTCCTCCTCAAACGCTGATGTGCAATATGCGGTCTGGAGCATCTTCGATCCGACGGATGCAGAAGGAAACGCTGGTTTCGATGCGAACGCCCAAGCTCTTGCCTCTACAGGTATGACGATGGCGACAGACCAGACGCTTATCAACTCCGGATTCTTCTCCAACTTCTCCCTCTATCTTTCCACCACCGATCAGACCGGCTGGACGAACGGTCAGCCACAGGACTTCATCGGCGTCGCCCAAACACCGGAGCCATCCAGCCTCATCTTGCTAGGTACTGGATTGGTCGGAGCAGCCGGAACCCTTCGCCGCAAACTGGCCAGAGGCTAGGCGTCTGCGGAGGACTCCGCCGATGCCGAGCAAACCTGAGCTGAGAAGGTAAAGACCTCCAGGTTGAGACCGAAGCCTTTCGCAAACATGTGCTTTGGCCTAGGTTTGAAAGGAATCGTCCGCCAGTGCCAGCAGACCAGCTCCCGTCCGACGATTGAAGCGCTTCTGCGAAGACTGCCCGTCGCGGGTATGAATACCTAACGGGCCGCGGCAGCGTACGTGGGATAACGTCCTTTATCGTATGTAAGATGGGGACGCAACTGAAGAATGCTGTTGACGCTTTGCGGCGCAAAGCGTACAACTGCTTTGCGATACAAAGTTGCTCAACCCATGACTGATCTCAACCGCGCGCTCGTTGACATCCGTAGTATCCGCCGCCAGGTCGCACAGACCTCTGAGTTTCATGGCTATGGCCCGCTCACGCTTTCCGCCACTGCGGCCTTTGCTTTGCTCGCGGGTGTACTGCAAGCCCACTGGCTTCCTGATCCCGCAGGTCATCCTGGGCAGTATGTCGGTTTGTGGCTTACCACCGCAGTTGTCTCTGCGACCCTTATCGCTACCCAGATGCTGACGCGTGCCGACCGCCTTCATACCGGGATGGCGGATGAGATGGTTCGCTTGGCTGTGCTTCAGTTCCTACCTGCTGGTGTCGCCGGCGCGGCCATTCCCTTGCTTCTTCTTCAGGTATCTCACAGTGTCTTCTGGATGCTCCCTGGCTTGTGGCAGATCATCTTCAGCCTTGGTGTTTTTGCCTCTTGTCGCTGTCTGCCCCGCTCTATGTACGCGGTGGGCGGCTGGTTTTTACTGACTGGTCTAGCTTCGATCGCTCTGGGTGACGCACGAGCCCTCGGAGCAGAGGTGATGTCGTTGGCGTATGCGGCCGGGATGGCGCAGGTCGCCGCTATCCAGTTCCTCTCTGCAAGGAAAGCTGTTCATAATGAAGATCTCTAAAACCGCTGCCCCCTTTGCTTACGAGGGACTCGATCGGGTCATTCACGAACGTGCTCGGCTAAGCGTTCTTACGTCGCTCATCACTCATCCGAGTGGCCTCACCTTTGTTGAACTCAAGCAGTTCTGTGGCTTGACAGATGGCAACCTTGCCCGTCACCTCCAAGTGTTGGAAGAGGATGGCATGGTCCGCATCAGCAAAGAGGAGGATGGCGGGCGCGCCCAAACGGTCGCTCGTGTCACGACCGGGGGACGCAAGCGCTATCTCGAGTACCTCACCATTCTTGAACAGGTCGTTCGCGATGCTGCCTCCGCTCATCTCGGCGAAGAAGATCAACCTCTCCGTACTCTTTCACCCGTAAAGGCGTAAGAAGCCTGCCATGGCTAGCGGAATCGTTGAGTTATGCTCAGTAGCTTTGCATTACAAAGTAAAAGGAGATGTCCATGAGCACCGCCGCCCCACTTCCATCCTCTTTAGGCAGCTTGCGCACTCGGTCCGTCGGCACCAAGTTCTTCATCATTCTTCTGCTTGCTTTCGTGATGAGTCTTTCCGGCTTCTTTGTTGCAGGGCTCACGACAGAGCGAGCCGACAGTCATCACGTCCTGGCTGCCTCAAACGAGCAGCCCTCAGAACAGCCGACGAGTGTCTTGGGGATACATCTGGCTGACTCGTATCGCTCTATGCGGCGTTCCCTGCACTACATCACCCTTTTTCTCGGACTCGTCTTTCTTACCTACTTTCTCCTTGAAGTCCTCTCTGGGAAGAGTGTGCATCCCGCCCAATACGCCCTTGTAGGCGTCGCACAAACGATCTTCTACCTGTTGCTGCTCTCTTTCTCAGAACACCTCGGGTTCGATCTCAGCTTCTTTATCGCCGGAGTCTCCACCGTGGCACTCCTCTCTATCAACACAGACTGGATCTTCCGAAGCCGCAAACTGGCTTTGCGGGCTCTCGCTGCCTTCAGTTTGCTTTATACCTTCATCTATGTCCTTCTCCGCGTGGAAGCCTATGCGCTTCTGTTCGGCGCTCTGGCCAGTTTCGTCGCCGTTGCAGCCGCTATGTACATCACGCGGAATGTGGATTGGTACGGCACGGGCGAAGTCGCTCCCGGGTTTACTGCAGCCTCATCTGCCCCTCCACCCCCTAGGGAATCTTGGCTGAAGTAGCCGCAGGAAGGTCCGAAATGGACTCGCACAGCCGTCGTGTAACCCTCCACACGCAGACAGAGTGCTTCTCTAAACAAGGCCGCTCGACAACTGCTCGTGAGCCTACAGTGCTAGGCTCACGTCCTTTAGTCGTCTCGCTGATGTTGTTTGCCGCTACCGTAGCGGGAGGTCTAGCGATCCGATTCTTTCCCCTCGGCCTTCCCTCCGAAGTGACGAAGTATGGCGGCTCGACACTCTGGGCGCTAATGCTTTACTGGATTGTCTCTACCGCTCTGCCCTCGTGGCGCCTGTCTGGCATGGCCCTATTGGCTGGAAGTATGGCTACGACGATCGAGTTCGCCAAGCTCTCTCACTCCTCTTCGCTGGACGCATTCCGTCTCACCCTCCCGGGCATCCTGCTGCTAGGGCGTTTCTTCTCCCTCAATGACATCGCTGCGTACTGGTTCGCCATCATCGTCGGAGCTTTCCTCGACCGACGCATCCGCTTACACCTGGACGCTCGCTCGAGATTGAAACGCACGTTTCAGTGAGTACAATCGACGTCTAAAAGACGTTTGGAGGCGGCAAGTGGTCACGTCGCGTAGAGCTCGCTCGCTCAACGTTGACGAAAGCACGATCAGTATCGAATAGCGTTGTACCTACACTCCACAGCTAGATAAGAATGTCCGACTTCAAGCCGCAGGACGCTCAGCAGCATTTCTCCCTACAGCGTACAAACCGCGCCGTAGAGACAGTAACTGCTGCGCTAGAGGCGCAGCGAAAGGACAGCGAGGGCACAAGGGCCTCAAACGAGCGTTTCTACAATGGGCTTGCTTTATATTCCGGGGGCACGATTGCTCTAAGCGTGACGTTCATGGGGTATCTAAAAACTCTGAGCAAACCCCCGGCGCACCCGCACTGGCTCGTCACAGCATGGACCTGCCTGCTGGTATGCGCCGCGTGTTCGTTGTTCTGGACTTTTGTTTACGGCCAGTACAGCTATTTCTTCCATGAATGGCAGGCAGCGGACGCGCACAAAGACAAACACGAAACCGATGCTGAAGAGTACGCCACCATAGTTCGTGGTGCGCGAAGCGTGCAAACCCAAGCTCCTATATCGCAAAAAAACATAGATGACTTTCAGTTCAATCGTCTAGGGGCAGCAGCAATCTACAAGAAGCGAGCAGCGAAGGCGAAACGTCGCGAGACCTTCTACTTACGCCTCTGGACATGGTTAGGTCGGGTCGCACGAATCTGTTTCCTGGTCGGCCTTGGCTTTCTGCTCGCCTTTGCTGTCAAGAATCTCTGACCACGACAACTCCGGTTGTCGGAGGTAACCCTCACTCGTGGAGGATCGTGAGATCCGCTGGGTTGAACCCAAACTCAACAAGCTGTCGTGAATCAAAATGAAGACATTTGATCGCGCCCGTGAGCTCCAGGGTCTGGCCATCGTCGAGAATTCTCATGCAGTTGTCGATTCTCGCTCCATCCCCTCCGTAGATTTGGCCAAGAAGCGAAGGCAAACGGCTCCTTTGGAACAGAGCTTCGGCAGAGAAGTCTCGTGCAACATTCATGGCGATTGCACGGACCAGCTGCTGACCGTTTGAATAGCGGGGTTCGAATGAGAGAGTGTAGTGATCGACGGGGATAACTGTAGTCATATGTACTCCTGGCTGGTCTCTATGAGAGTCGCTGTGCCTGGCTCTCTGGAACGATTTTCTCTTTTGGAATTATACGAATACGGCTCCGGTTTATATCCAGCACTCCGTTTGCTGCCCCGCACAGTTCAACACTGACTAGCTCGGTGATGCGAGTGGGTCTGCAATGAAGGTCAGAAACGCCTCGGTGCGAGCTCCCGTCTGCTGGCGAGGAGGAGCTGCCATCGTTCCATGCAGCCCAGTTTGCAGCCTTTATACATGCTGCAGAGTGCCAGGCGCCACGAAGACCTCTGAGAGGAAGCAGGCACATGATCTTCTTGCTATTCCTGATCGCTCGACCCTGAAGAGCAATCGCGATTATGCCGTTTTAGCGGTACTGGTAGGCTGCGGTCTGCGCCAAGCCCGAGCTTGCTTCGCTCGATGCCAATATCCTCCAGCTACGTGAAAGCCGGTCGGTGCTGGCCGACCTCCGCCGCAAGGGTGGCCGGGTTCGCACCGTCGCCGCCCCTCTGGGTCAAGCACGGCTTCAACGCCTGGATGACGGCTCGCCAATGAAATGATAGAGATTGGTTTTCGATTCCTCCCTACTCAAGGAGTGCATCTTGCAGATCAACTGGAAACACATTCGGACTTTGAATGGAGCGCAATCTGAGGGGTTCGAGGAGTTCTGCAGCCAACTGGCGCGACGGGAACCCATGCCTCAAAGCGCGAGGTTCATCCGCAAGGGCAAACCCGATGCCGGGACCGAATGCTACTGGACGCTGCCAACGAGCGATGAGATCGCCTGGCAAGCAAAGTACTTCCTGTCTTTGGAGGCTTCTCAGTGGGCGCAGCTGGACGATTCCGTCAAGACGGCTCTGGAAAAGCACCCCAAACTGATCCGGTACTAGATGCCGTTCGGAGTGAAGCAGCGGGCGCTCAAGGGATCACGATGGCGGCCCTTCCGGAAAATCGTTCTTCGAGCAGGCGCTCAGTCCAGAGAGCCTCAGCTGTACAGGTTCTGTAAAAGCCGTTCCGTCACCGCATAGCAGTCGCAGGCAGCGGTCCGCAGATTTTCTCGGGAGAGAATCTTCACTCTTCCGCGGCTGTATTCGATAAGGCCTGCGCGTTGCAGTGTGCCGGCGGCCAGGGCGACCGTAGTTCGACGTGCACCGAGCATCTGCGCCATGAAGTCCTGGGTTAGCTGGAAGTTGTCTTCCTGAGTTCGATCCTGGGCCATGAGCAGCCAGCGTGCCAGGCGAGGTTCCGCCTCGTGTACTGCATTGCATCCGGCAATCTGCATCGTCGTCAACGCCTGTTGTTGAACGCATTGAAGGATCCGAGTACGGATCTCCGCGGAACTCATGAAGAGGTCTCGGAGCACTGAAAGAGGTGCCTTGTAGCCGCATCCGGGAACCTGCATGAAGCACTCCGCTGTGGGGGAGGAGGGTCCCAGAAGGGAAAGCGCGCCCGCCACACCCTCGCGTCCAACGAGCGCCGTCTCTGTCGAGGCACCCTCAAAATGTGCAACGACGACACTCGCTACACCGGCAGTAAGGAAATATGCAAAGCGCGGTTGCTCCTCTTGGGCCTGAAGCGAGAATCGCGTGGGAAGTTCCAACTCCTTGGATTGCGAAAGGATCGCACTTCGGCTTTCTGGCGATAGGGATTCAAGCAGTAGGTTGTTTCGGGGAGCGCTCATGGGGGTTCCTTTGCGGAGATTGCAAAAGAACCGGGACGTTCCTGGTCAGTCTTCTGGACCAGATAACGGAGCTATGCAAGCACTACACTACGGCTTACTCATGTGCCGTCTGTGCCATCCGGCATATAGCTTCAGCTCCAAAGCGCAAACTACTCGGTGCAGTCGTCTTCGAATGCCGCATAGCTGTCGAGATGCCTCTTGATGATCCCGTAGCACTCGCAGGACCTCTGGCGAAGGCCCGTTAAGTCGAGAATGGAGACCTGCCCCCGGTTGTACTCAATCAAACCCTCGTCCTTTAGGGTGCCTGCCGCGCGGGAAACCGTGGACCTGGTGTTGCCTACCATGTCGGCCAGGAACTCCTGCGACATAAGGAACGAATCTTGGTGTACGCGATCGGCTGTAATCAACAACCAGCGCGCAAGCCTCTGCTCGAGGTGGTGTTTCGCATTGCACCCCGCCGACTGTGCAGTCTGGACGAGTTGTGCCTGAACGTAGCGGAGAGCCAGCTTCTGAAACGGCCCGGCACGCTCAAACTCTCTGCGACCCGCTTTGATAGGAGACCTGTAACCCGACCCCTCTACCTGGGTGTACACCCGATTGAGGCTCTGCTTTGTACCCATCAGAGCGGAGATTCCAATGATGGATTCGTACCCGAACATGCCCACCTCTACTTGAGCACCGTCCTCAAAGGTTGTGGTCATGGAAGCCATGCCCGTCTCCACGAAGATCAGGTTTTTTATAGGAGTGCCGGGATATTCGATCTCGTGACCGACTTCGAACTGCATAAACGAGAGGGAGAGCCGCTCGATGGCATCCGGTTCCAGACGGCTTAGGATCGTGTTTTTGAAGCCGGTTGCCTGCATTGCCACACCTCGGGCTAAACCTCAGATTCGGTGCCGCTGAATCTTTGTACCGTTCTTTGCTGCAGATCGAAAGTCTATTCCCGATATTGGGCAGATGTGGGTGCCCATATCAGGTCATCATTGTGGAGTCAGCACGATCATGACCCCCTCAATCGACATACTTCTGTTTGGCCACGACGCGAGCCTGCTGGGTACCCGGAGCTTGATCCTGCAGATGGACGGCTTCAAGGCGGATTCCGTCGCTACTCTGCTTGAACTGAAAACTTGTCTGGCAGCCAAACCGTACCACCTTCTCCTTCTGTGCCATTCTGTCCCCGTATCCGAGAAGCGCGTCGGCATTTCGCTCGCGGCATCTTTTCTGCCCGAAGTGAAATTGCTTGTCCTTGAAAAGGGGCTGGCCGGAAACTTGAATTACCCCTTCGCCCAAGTGCTGCACACGAGCAGCGGTCCCCAGGGACTTCGCGATGCCGTGCACAAGCTCATCTATACACCAGAAGTTTCAGCCCATTTAGCGCAAAGGAAAGTCACAATGGCTCGTTTCGAAGGCACAGTAAAGTGGTTCAACAACGCGAAAGGTTACGGTTTTCTCGGTCGGAACGACGGACAGCCCGATGTCTTCACCCATTTCACCGCCATCCAGAGCGACGGCTACAAGTCTCTGAACGAAGGGGAAGAGGTCACCTTCGAGGTGGTGCAGGGCGAAAAGGGACTGCAGGCCGATCAGGGTGAGGTTGTCAAGAAGAAATAGCAAGTCTGTCGATGGCAGCAGCGGTGATCGCTGCTGCCGTTCGATGCCACCCCGTTATACTGAGTCAGGCTGGACGGGGGCCTTGCGCAGTCGGTCCTGCCGAACCGAGCGGTTGCGATCTTTCGGCCACCAGGTGCTCTCATGAGCCCCACAACTTCCCCAGATTTCGCGCCCATCTCGAGCGACGAGATGGCGTTTGCCCTGACCTTCTTTGTCGAGGCCGCGAACCGGCGCATTTCCTCGCCGGTTCCACCCCCGGATTTCAAGTTTCAAAGCGATGACGACGTTTGTGATCTCCTCTTCCAGATTCTGTGTAGCGACATCGCCAGCCATCCCGCAGTCCGACACCCGGAACAGAACCACCAGACAACCCTGTATGAAGCTTTCAACGCATTATGCAGTCACTATGAAGGCGATCCGCTGCAAGCTGCTGTCTGCGCGCGCGTTCTGGCCTTCTACTTCCTGATGGAGCGCAGTGCAGGCGCGACCCTGGCCGAATGGGTTGAGCCGCATCCTGAGACACCTCAGTACGTGAGCCTTGACCCCGCAGTCATCGAAGCCATTGCCACGGTCAGGCTTCGTGGGTCCGTCTTACTGTCCCATGGTGCATTTCTAGAGCTTGTAGCAGAGAAGGCCGCGAGTCCGAACAGGGATTAGGTGTGCTGATCGGGACGTCTGGACGCAGAAGAGATGGCTATTTCATTTGCGAACGGGTCAGAATCATCGTGAACCGTCCGGATACAGATAAGCGGTATTAACGGCTTCCGTGCGCGGCAGCCCTACCTGCCGAGCTTGCATCACCCGCGCAACGGATGAGGGCAGCCTCCTGAATTGCCGGCCACAATTCTCTTGCTGCCCGGTCTTTGAGCACATAGCCATCGGCACCACGGCGGGCTGCCTCGTCACGAAATACAGGTTGGTCGCGACTCGTACACATCACAATTCCCACCGAGGGATACCGATTGCGTAACTCTGGAAGAAGCTGGAGTCCACTCTGTCCCGGGAGGGAGATGTCCAGCACCACAACGTCGGGCCGAAGTTCGGCAGCAATTGCAAGAACGGAATCGCCACGTTCAGCGGTGCCGACGACGGTACAGTACTGGTTCAGGAGGGCCACAATGGCGTCTTGCATCTGAGGATGATCTTCGACCAGGAGGATACGAATGTATGACAAAAGGCTGAACCTTGAATTATGACGCGTACCAGCACCGTAGTGCCCTCATTTGGGCGTGCAAATGCAGCAGCGCTCCGCCCAAGAGCCGTGCTCGTTCCTGCGTGCTGATTAAGCGTAGCCCACCTTACGCCCGAACTTCTACTGGGGAGAATCCTAGTCTTGGGACTCCGATTCGAAGTACCGTTCAGAGCCTTCTCTGACCGGCCGAATCAGGGTCGCTTTGCTGGCAGGCAACACAGGTTGCCCAGTGCTGAGTAAAGGCTCGCCACACCGGGTCACCTTGAAACCCTCGATACCGCTGCGGCTCAGGAGTAAAGGGCTGTTCGGTTGCCATAAAAAAGCTTTCAGCAATCCCAGACCCTCGGCGCATGGATAAATAGATTGCAGCTCCATGGGTAAGCCGAGCGTGGTGTCGGAAGCAGAAGCGGCTTGCATCAAGTGAGTATGCCAGCTTCGCCCTATCTTCGCTATGGGCTAGATGTCAGAAGTGGGATTCTGTGAGCGGCGAGATGTGAGGGAGTACACGTCCTAATCCTGTGGGCTTGTATTTCGAAACGCAGTGTGTCGGGGATGGCTCACCTGGAATGGTCGTCTTCGTCGCTGCTGCTTTCTTCGTCGCCAATTCGATGTCTCCCGTTTTCCGATCATGCTGCGGATGCGCCACCCTTTCGGACGACCAGGATCAAGCATATCGGCAGCCCCGGGGAGAAGCACACCGCATCTGCAATCGGCTGACCCGCTCTGACGACTGCAGCGATCCCGGGCAGATCAGCTTCGGCAGCGGTTCTTACCATCGGTCGCTGGATTATCCGGATCGGCTTCCAACCGTCTCGCCCGTCGTTTTGCGAATCCCGAAGCGCTTGCCGATCTCTCGCGGTAGTTGGAGACCGAGCCGCGCTCTCGTAATTGCGACATAGAGTAGGCGCGATTCTGCGGCAAGAGCACCCGGACGCTCGGCAATCGGGGATCGCGCAGCGCGTACAAACCCTGCCTCGAAGTCCGGGTCCAGGCGAACGTAGTTCCATTCCCGTCCTTTTGCCCGGTGAGCCGTCGAGCAGACCAGGTTTGCCTCCGCCTCGGTTCGTTCGCATGCCGACAAGCCCTTTAGAACCTGTCCGGCGCCATGCTGCTGGACTAACAGTACGAGCGGCCGAAGATGCTCACCCTCGGGTTTGGTGCTGATCTTGAGGAGCTCCTTCCAGTTCGAAAAGCCGAAGAGCTCGGGCGACACTGCCGGCTGACCAGCCTGTATGCGCTCTATGTCCAGCAGAAGACGTTCCAGTTCAGCCGTTCCGCCCAGCACAAAGCATCGCTGGTTCTTTTTGAGCGCAACGAGTACGTTTCCGATAACCCCCGCGTTTGATCGAGCCAGAATCGTGTCTGGTTGAACCGCGCCGATCTGCGACTGCAGGGAGAGAAGCCCGCGGACCGGAACGCGAGCACCCAGTTGGCGTAGAACGATAGACGCGGCCGCCGCGATCTCCGGGCCAAACCGGAAGGATTGTGCCAGCAGCGTTCGATGTGGAGTCTCGGCCTGCTGCATGGCATTGACCGCTCCTCGCCACTCGTAGATCTGCTGGTACTGATCTCCCGCGTAGACGACCTGGCACTCTGCTTGACGGAACACATTGAGCAGAACCGGATTCAGGTCTTGGGCCTCGTCAATCAGCAGGTAATCGACACGCGGGTGTGGGTGAGAGAGCGCCCAGAGCTTGAGATATCCGTCGTGACCGAGAGGTGGTCCACCGGATCGCTGGCACATACCGTCCCACAGATAGCCGGCCTGGGCTGCCGCCTGCTCGGCGAAGCTTGCGAACTGAGTGGGACGAAGCTGCTCAAGCAGGCCATATCTGGGCACGTGCGATGTTGCAGGTCTTGCTTCCGCGCTCTGCATGTACTTGGTCACGGTCCCGAGGAGGACCGACGCGAAGGACTGCCGGGAAAGCTCGATGCCGCAATGAAAGGAGATGATCTCTGGCATGTGAAACGCTTCCGCGATTCCCTGCGCAGTAAGCTTGTCCGTCAACTTGCGATCCGGGTATCCCAGCGACCTGCGTACACCACGGAAGGCCATGGAGTGACTCGTGGCACAGCGGACGTGTGGGGGAAAGCGGCTCTGTGCTTCTGCCGCAATGGAACGGTTGAAGGCAAGGTAGAGGCCGCGTGTCGCTCTGCTGTGAGCGAGCAGAACAAGCGTCGAGGTCTTCCCTGCCCCGGCATAGGCGTCGATGCGGAGGCTCTTACGGCTGGCGAATAGGGAGAGCGCGTCCTGTTGTTCCTGGGTGGGCTGCACGAGACAAGATCAGTGTAGCCACATGAACGGAACTCGGTGGCCTAGTGAACGTCCGAGAACGCGTTTACCAGGACCTGAAGGGCCGTGGATGATGGTTATCGACGCATGCTGTACGGAGTTACAAAGCTGGAAATCAGCAGCATTAGGGTGACGGGTCCAGCGGCCATCCAACCGGTAAAATGCGGGACGGCCGTGCCGAACTCCTGATACAACCGCCCCCGCCGTCACACACAGAGCGAATCGCAGGAATGTCCGATTGTTGTGGATGTGCGGGAAGAGGGGCATCCGCAAATCCTACGCCCACTGTGAAGGAAAGCCCAACTTCCGAGAACGGCGTTATGGATACCAAGGCGAGCGGGCCAACTAAGCTGATCGAGGCGCGGTTCGCTTCAAGTTAGGCGATGAGACTAGGGTCTTTCCGTCGCTGCATTCTTCGGGCCGCTTCCGTCGGCTACGATCTTCTTAGCTAGCCGCAACGCGGTGTCTAGTGCATCCGCTGCGGTTGTCTTCACGTCGGGCGATACTCCCGTCCCTTCCCAATCTTTTTTGGTGATTGGATTGATGGGGCGTCCGACCGGAACAGCGATCATGAAGTGATCCCCCGCAGGCATGCCATTGATCGGGTGGGCACCGCCACCCGTTGTTTCGCCGACGATGGTCGCGCGCTTTTGTGTCTGCAGATCGTAGGTGAACTCCTCGCCACCTGAGAAGGTCTGACCAGAGGTGAGGACGTAAACCGGCTTGTCCAGGTAGCGTGGGCCGGCGACCGAGGGCAAAGTCCAGTACTGCTGTGTGGTGCCGTCATGCTGGTTGAGCATGTCGTTGATGTGCGTTGGGTCCGCGAAGAGATAGGACACGAGGAGCTGCACCATTGCCGGACTTCCTCCGTGATTTTCGCGCAGGTCGAAGATAAGAGCGTCGGTGTGTGTGAGAAAAGCCATAGAGGCCGCTACGACAGGCCCACATACGTCGGGATCCTCAAAAGCGTCGAGCTTCAGGTAGCCGATATTTCCTGGCAGCCTCTCGGCTTTGCTGAAGGCGCAATTGTCACGTTCCACATCCTGCCGGAACTGCGCTCGCTGCGCTGCGGTTGGCAGCTTCGGTCTGTCGTCCTCACCCCGGTCCGGTGTGAGGAAGGGGTTATAGCTGACGAAGAAATGCTTGTCATGGCTGACGTCTATCAAGTCCTTCGTAAGGACTTCCGCAAAGTCATTTCCATCTGTAAGGGTGTTGTAGTCGCCTGCCTTTTCGTGTTCCTGGAGGGAGTGAATCATCTGCTTTGCTATGTCGGGGTACACGTAGTACTCGGCGAGGCGGATACTGATTGCCCGGATTGTAGCCTGGCGCTTCTCCGACGTGAGCAAAAGCGGGTCGAGTGTGAAGCCAGGGAGCATGGCTGGATGATGATGGATTTGACCTTGGGAGGCTCGGTGCTCGCGAGCCGCAGGTTGCCGAATGCGTTGAGGTGATCACCTCTGCCCTTGACCATGAATGTGATGCTGTCGGGAGTTGATGTCCGGATCGACACCAGATCGAAGCCGCCAGTCTGCGCGCTAAAAGCCTGCAGACCATCAGCGGGCTGCGGGGACCCGTACTGCTTCACGTATGCCTGCAGGCTAGCGAGGTCGTCGCTATTGAATGCGTTTAGAAAAGCTCGGAGGGTCCTGCCTGCAGGAGTATCCGGAGGCGATGCTTGAGCAAACAGCGTTCTAGACGCTGCTAAGCCAAGGATAAGCAACAGACTTGCGCTTAAGATCTGACGCCGCCACCGATGTGCCGAATCCCTCCGGGGCACCTCAACCTGTGCTAACGAAGTGTCGCTTCCAAACACCCTCACAATTTCATCAATGCCCGTCATTTGGTATCCCTCTCTAACCCAAGCAAAGTCTTTGCAAAGCTCATCTTTTTTGGTGAGCGTTTACTCAGTTCGATCTCTTGCGCAGCCTGGATACGCGCCCCGAACGGATCATGCGCAAGCGCTTCGATCGCGAGCTCCAAGAGTTGTGATAACGGAAATGGAAGATCGTCATCAAGGCTCTTCGCAGCCGCCGTTGTCGCACTCCAACAAGCCTCCAAGTGCGGCAGCAGCTCTCGTCCGTGAGGGGTCATCCGGATCAATCTTTGTCTGTTATCCTCCTCGCTCGGTTCCGAGAAGAGCAGGCCGTCGCGAATCATGAGCGAAATTGTCTGCGTAGCCGCAGGCTGAGTGATTCCTGCTGTCTGAGCAATCTGCGTGACTCCGACCGAATCGTGCACGATCAAAGCCCGCATGATGGGTGTGTATCGCGGCCGATAGTTAAGACCGTCGCTTCTGTAAGCGTCAGCAACCGCGCCATCCAGAAGATCGACCAGGTGTCGGAGTTGTGTGCCCAAACCTCGCTTCACGACACGAACTTAGCATATACATAAGGCCTTATGCAATGGGAGTAAGATCACTCTGGCCTGCAGGAATACAAATTCCCGCGCTCAAGGACGCCACTATGCCGCAACACTTTTTGGGTGACACTCGCCATTTTGCTGTGCCCAGCTTCTATCTAACCGGACGCCAGTCGCTTTCTCCCAGAGCGATCTTGCCCGCCACAACCGCCGCAATCGTTTTACTTTCCTTGGTCTGCTATTCCCTGAATTACCCCAGCCATGGTCACCTTAGCTCTGACAATTCCGGCGCGACCCGTTCGTCGGTGAAATTGTCCGGAGCTGCCCCGGCCAAAGACGATAAGGACCATCCATCTCAGATCGACACCGTTTTTCTCGGAGACCCGGCTGACGTTCCCGTGCCCACCAGTCCGGAAAGCCATGTCGGCGCCGTTCATCCGACCATCACTGTTCACCTACCCCGGTTCGTTGACGGGCCAGGTCTCATCCCCGACACCCCCGCGGGCCACCTGTTCTACGATTGGCTTGCTGCTTTCAACCAGACAGACTACTCTGCGCTTCGCAATGTCCTGCCTGATGTTGCGCTTGCCGCACAAATCGAGCTTCGCACAAAAACCGGCGGCCTCATGGTGCTATCTGCCAGGGAGGTCCAGCCGGGTATTCTCGTCTTCCGACTCCGCGATCAGGCCTCCCCACCGATCGAGTTTCTCGGCACCCTCCAGATGCGTCCAAACTCTACCTCCGCGGCAATCGCAAAATTTAGCCTCCATGCCATTCCCCCGCTTCTGAAGGACACCGGGGCTAAGATTGCTCCGATCTCGGCAGCTTCACCACAATGAGCATGGGCGCCATTTGCACGTGCCTCACGCCTCGTCTGCAAGTTTAGAAAGGTCCGTGAAGGTAGGGAATTGCTGGAGACTCGCGCTCAGTAACGACAAGTCACATAGGGTGGAGTTGACCCGAAACTAACGTTCGGGGGGACTGACCTAGCGTGCGTTCTATCACTGTCGCGCGAATCTATCGCAGGACGCCGATGGTGACCAGCCATTTGTCCACCAGCTCAGGCCACGCGGTGGCCGGTAGATTGGTGCGCCTCAAGCCGAAGGCATGACCCCCCTGTGCATACAGGTGCATCTCGACCGGCACTCCTGCCTTCTTCAGCCCTGCATAGTAAGACAGGGCTTGCTCCACCCCGTCCACCTCGTCATCCTCATTCTGCAGGATGAACGTCGGCGGCGTCTGTTTGGAAAGGTGATCCTGGACGTCGAGCTGGAGAGCAAAGCTGTTCTCATCGACCGCGAGGTGGCCTGGATAGATCGCTATGGCGAAGTCAGGGCGGCAGCTCACGTCATCGATCGCATCAACCCGGTTGTAAACACGCTTCTCAAAATGTACGCTGGTGGCCGCTACGAGATGACCGCCCGCAGAGAAGCCGATCACGCCAATCCTGCGTGGATCGATGTGCCACTCAGCAGCATGTTGCCGCGTGAGACTGATGGTTCTCTGGGCGTCCTCCAAGGCCTGTGGGGCCTGCGGGTAAGCACCAGACTTCGGGAGCTTCGATGAGCCGGGAACGCGGTATTTGAGGAGCACGCATGTGATCCCTCGTGAGGTCAACCAATCGCAGATCTCAGTGCCTTCCAAATCCATTGCAAGGATTTGGTACCCACCGCCTGGAAAGACGACAGCCGCAGCTCCGGTGTTCTTTCCGTTTGGAGCGTAGACCGTCATTGTGGGTACGGAAACGCGCTCGTCCGACAGCCACGGTTTGCCTGCAACCAACGCATCCTTGCGATCAACTTCTTGGGAATATTCGGGGCCGTCGTAGGTGACAGCATCGGGGGCTGCTCCCGGCCATATCGGCATTTGATGGTGGCCCGGTGTCGGCTGCCAAGGTGGAAGGTACTGTTGAGCATTTGCGGTTGAGCAAGATACGACAACCGAGAACATCTGCACAGCCAGTGATCGGATTGATCGCAGCATGAGGGACACCTATACAACTTCGCACTTGGTGGGCGAAGCTTTGGGAGTTGCTTTCTTTTGTAAAGAGATGTGCGACCAAGAGGATGATTCATCCAGGAGGTTACGGTGCCTGCATGAGGAAGTTTAGTAACAAAGCTGGTTCGGAACTGTTAAGCGCTGAGCCTAGCCGTCCTTCAATCAATTTGCGTAAACGTCATTTGCTATTGAACATTCCGGTCCATGTAGTCACGGCCATTCTTAAAATGCGATGCGTGGTTCTTCCCGATTTTCGGGACCGGAAGGCAGCAGGGCAGACGGATTGGTACGGCGCGAAGTCACATTCTCGTAAGTGATCCGCACCGGGAGGCATCTGAGCCGCCGAGGATTGCTCTTCTCCTTTTCTTCGCCTACCGTTTCTAGGGGGTGGGGTTCATGAAGAGACAGGCCGAACGGGAGGCGAAGGAATCAGCGGGCAACGGTTATCTGCCGCATGGTGGCCTACATCCTCCGGCTTTCCAGCCCTCGCAACGTCTCCTGAACTGGCCTGAATGCCGGCTCGAGATGCGCTGCAGCTCCTGTAAGTCCACGGTTTTGTCCCCCACCAAGCTGATCGCGCAAAGGCACGGCAATCTGAAGTTTTCGGAGGTTTTAGGCCGCGTCAAATGCAGCCGCTGCGGAAACCGGCCTGAAACGGTCTACCTGTGCGCGGGTCATTGAACCCGGAATGGCGGACCTCCGGCCGATTGTGCGATTGAGCTTAGGGCTCCTCCGAGCTAGTTGACTAGAAAGCTCAATAGCTGGCTAGTTAGATATATACATGGCGATTTGGTAATAGACCGATACCGGCTCACGACTTCACTACTGCACGTCCGACACCTGGCTGTGAGAAACACCACCTTCATGTCTTTGTAGATGTAGACCTGCTTCGGCCCGAGGTCCACGATCTTGTCTGGGTTGCCGAGGGACTTCTTCACTTCATCGGGGCTCATGCCGAGCTTGATGGTCTTGCTCTCGACGGCGGAGGCGGTCGCAGGATCTGTGATCACGGTGTCGATGGCCTTCTTCACGTCGTCCGGGGTGTGACCTTCAGCGATAAGTGGCGCTTCTTCTTCAGCGCTATCTGTCGGTCCGGTAGGTCTCTGGGGCGGAATCGACAGAGTTGCCGCGTACGCATCCGGAGCTCCGAGGTCCGAGATATCGCTTCCACGAGTGACTCGACCTGTTAGCGTTCCGAAGAATGAGCCCGTTCTGCTTCTCAGCAGCAGCTATCCATTGAGAGTGTGGACTGGTTCCCAGTATGTCTTCGAACAGGACACATCGGCACCACTCTTGAGGCGCGCGAGATAGCTTCCATCCGCTTGCACATGCAATTCTTCGATCGCATCCAGCCGCACAATCGAGCTCCTGCTAACGCGGGCGAAGACCGCAGGATCAAGCTGCCGCTGCAACCGATCCATAGTCGTGCGCAGAGCAAACTCTCCCTTGCTGCTGAACAGGCGAGCGTAGTTGCGGTCAGCGCCGATCCATTCAACGCATTCCACCGGGAGCATGTACGTCACACGCATGCGTTCCACTAGGAAGCGTCTTGTGTACGTGGGGCCGCTCTCCGAGGCAGATCCCCGCAGCCGCTCGCGTGCACGCTGGACCGCCTGAGAAAATCGTTCTTGCGCAACCGGTTTGACCAAATAATCAATCGCTGCAACTTCAAATGCATCGAGCGCATGCGTCTCCAGAGCTGTCAGAAATATGGGCTGGATCTGCCGCAGATCGCCGATGCCTTGCAGCACCTCAAAACCCGATCCATCCGGCAGATGAATATCCAGCAGCAACAGGTCAGGCTGTGTTCGGCGGATCGCGGCAATCGCCTCGGCACAAGACCCGGCAGAGCCACAGAGCATCAGATCACGCTCTGCTTCCAGCATCCGCTTCACCTTGCGCAGTGCCGGTGGTTCGTCTTCCACCACGAAGACTCGGATCATGCCGGTATCTCCAGTTCCGAGATTGCGCCACCCCCAGCATGGGAGCTTAGCCGAAATGCCGCCGCGCCAGCGTAATAGCTCGCTAGGCGTCGCTTTGTATTCGTGAGCCCCTGGCCTTCCCTGAGAACTCGGCCGTTATCGCCCTCCCTCACCAGCGGAAGCCCGGGTCCGTGGTCCCGAATCCTGATCCCGACTCTTCGATTCGAGAGTTCAATGTGGATCTCTATGTTTAGATTACCGGAATCGGGATGGTGTCCATACTTCACTGCATTTTCGATCAGCGGCTGAAGCAGCAGTGTGGGAATCTGAATCGCTTCAGCGTTGGGATCGCATTTTATACAGTAGACAAGCTTGCTCTCCAAACGAGTCTGCATGATCTCCAGATATTGCCGTGCGAGCAGCAGTTCGTTCGCAATCGAGCCCAGGGGGGAGTCCGGTAAGCGTACCGTTGAGCGAAGAAATGTGCAGATGCGTTCCAGCATCAGATCGGCCCGATCCACATCTTCATACATCAGCCCGGAGACAGCATTCAATGCGTTGAAGAGAAAGTGCGGCTGTAACTGACGCGTCAAGCCATCCAGTCGTGCCATCGCCAGCTCCGACTCGATCGCACGACTTCTCATCCAGTTCCGATAGACCATATAGGCCCCAGCAGCCAGGACATAGGTGATGACGTCCGCAGGAAACTCCATCAGGTACCGCAGCGGCATCTTCCCATAGCCATAACCACCCAGACCAAACACACGGAAGAGCAGAACGCGCGTTCCCCAATTCCATGAGGTATGTAGTAGGGAAAACATGACGAGCAGGAGAGCGTGCTCGATCCAGGTAAAGATCGAGCGCCGGAACAGAACCCGTCGATATCCCCACAGCAGCAACGGAAGCAGGACGGCCGTACCGTAGACTCCGGTTGCCTGTTCCACGAGAATGACCTGCCAGTCGCTTTCCGACCCTCGCGCCAGCCGGTCGAGGCTCCGGTATGCAACCTGCAACAAGACGGTGCCGGTGAAATAGAGAAACAGGTAAAGGCGAATTCTCTTCATAGATAGAGCCGTGGGACGTGAACAGTCGAACAACTCCGAACCAACGTTCCAGCATAGACGCACGAAACGAGTCCTCTCGACAGAAATCACCCGCTTCGTCCCTGAAACAAGATGGTTCGTCCCAGGCTCGTGGATTACGGGCGCTTGGACCTTGAGAATCCTCTCATGGCATTGGCTCAGGAATTGTACGAAAGTCCAAAGACCGGGATAGCCTCCCCTGTGCCGAGAGCGCGCGATCTCTCGATTGACTATCTGCGCACGACGCTAACGCTGCTGGTCCTAGCCCACCACAGCTCGCTCGCCTACACGAGTTGGGCTCATTTCAATCGCGAGCACATCTTCCTCTCCACCGCCCCAATCGTCGGTACAACGCGATGGGCGTTCTTCGACTATGCGGAGAACTTCAACGACGTATTCTTCATGTCGCTGATGTTTCTTGTCTCAGGACTCTTCGTCTATCCCGCTCTGCGCAAACACGGCACGCTTCGCTTCCTCCGAGATCGTTTCCTACGGTTAGGTATTCCCTTCGTCTCAGCAGTCACCTTGCTGATGCCATTTGCGTATTATGCTTCGTGGCAGCTCTCCGGCCGGAATGCCGGCTTTTTCGATTTCTATAAACGGCTGGCCTTGGCTGGTTTCGCTGCCGGTCCGCCTTGGTTCATCTGGGTCCTGCTTTTCTTCGACGTTGTCCTCGCCCTACTCCTGGCGCCCTTCCAGCTCACGGCACCGCTGGCAGAGCGCTTCATGCGGAGCTTGGGGAAGCACACGATTGCGGCAGTCTGCGGAGCATTTGTGTTGTCGGCAGCCACGTACCTACCGATGCTCAAGATGTATGGGTTTGGAACCTGGACAGACTTTCTCACCTCTCCTTTGTCGTTTCAGATCGCCCGAATCGGACTCTACGCCCTTTGGTTTCTCTTTGGGTTCCTGGTCGGAGGAGCGGGGCTCAATGAAGGCCTTCTTTCGCGCGAAGGTAGCCTCGCGCAGCGCTGGCCGCTTTGGGTCGGGGCCTGCATCCTCGCGTACAACGCACTATGGTTCGTTCCCAAGTGGACTCTCCTGCACGGACTCTCACCCGTGACCCAGGGAGTGATCGAAGCGACGCTCTGGGTGGGAAGCTGTGTGATGAGTTCGGTCGGCTTCCTTGCCCTCTTTCGCGGAGCACGCTTACGCCCTAGGTCATGGATGCTCTCGCTCAGCAGAAGTGCCTATGTGATGTACCTCGTGCATTACGTCTACATAACCTGGATGCAGCGACTGCTGCTCTTCCGACCCATCCCTGCTGCACTGAAGTTCCTGTTCGTATTCCTTGCCACGACGCTCCTCAGTTGGCTGACTGCGCAATGTCTCTTACGAATCCCCGGGCTGAAGAGCATTCTTTGAGATGTTGGTAAATGTGCTCCCGTCCAAATACTTCACCGACGCTCAAGCAGTCGCAAGCATCGCAAGGATTACAGGTGGGAACTTCCGCCTTCTGCGCAGACTCTTCCTAAAATCGAGCGTGTTCTCCAAGTCAACGAACTGACCGTCATCACCGACGACGTGGTCAACGCTGCCCGCAGTACACTCGTGATAGGCGTCAGTTAACGCTGAAGGAAGCCCGCCACATAGCTCTGAAGGTCACACGTTTTTCCGATTCTTGGACGCTGGAGGGGTATGGTCTTGAGCCTATTGGGACAGTGTTCGCGGCTGTACCGGGGCGGGAACGCTCCTTTGCACTGGCTTTCGCATGCTTCTGTTGATGCGCTCCTCGGCGGCGACTGCGACTCGCCCAGCCTTCGCTTCCAATACAGCCACTTCAGCGGAAGCAATCTGAAACGCCTCCCGCTGTTCTGCCAGCGAACGGCGACGGTAGAACCGGGCCGGTCCTCCATTCACTCCCTTGGCCATCGGTGCCCCCTCTTTGCCTAACTGGAATGTCGTCACAACGAACGTTTATGCCAATGTGCGTTCGCCTAAGCGGCACCAGGACATAGGAAGTACCGCCCTTAGTGACTACGTTGGAACTTGGCCCTGAGAGCCAGGAGGAATAGGCCCAACTGCGCTGGCACTATTAGGCGTTCCAATCCTTCCAGCAATCTACGCCGGAACTCGCGACCCTCAAGGATTCCTGCTTTATCTTCCATGTCTTTGTCAAAAGCGAAACCGGATGAACACCTCACCCCTTGAAGGGTCTGCACAGCCGATGTAACAGCGCTTACCTGGTTCTGAGGACTCAAGAAGCTAGAAGCTTGCAAGCTGTTCGTTTCAAGCCTCAATAGACCACTCCAAAAGCTACCGTTTCCGTGTATTGTGTCTAGTGCTCTCCGCAATGTATCGGTATACGTGTCATCCATGCTTAGCTGATCGGCTTCATCGGCTGAGAACATCGTAGACCGGATACCCGAACTCGCAGACAAACCTATGTTCTTCGCTTGCGGCAGCACACACCGGAACTGCTTCGGAAGATCCTGTCGGGTCTCTCCCGACGTAGCGTGCTGGGAGTCGACCGTAAACATCTGGTCTCGGCTCTCTAGAGCGGAAGTGAGAGTAGATGCTTCTGTTCTACCGACCCATAACCAGATCAGAAATGGGAAGAATAGAAAAATGAAGCTCAATAGCCAACCTAGTGCGAGTCCTTCCCGTTTGGAATACCCAGAGAAGGCCCGATACAGGTAAGAGAGCCTCATGCGCCTTCTTACCGGTCCCAAAGAGAGGCGTTCTGCCTCAATCTCTCCGAAGTAGAAATCCCTGCCCATCTCACTATCATTCTCTCTGTCATACGCCATCCGCAGAGCTCGATACAGCTCGCTAAGCTCCTTCCTCCTATCTCGCAGCTCTGTCTTGTCCTCGACCTTGCTTGAATCGCGGTCCAACTCAAATTCGTCCTGCAGAGCAGCTCGCCAAGTGCGCATCCAGCTTGAATGAACAGCAAAGTTTTTTACAAAATGCCTAATGAGAAGGCCGCAGGGCTGTCTCGCCCACTCCACAACGAGGAATTCGGACTCCGATATGTTCGCACCTAGGAACAAGCAATTCCCAAGCTTTACGTGATTGAATGAGGACCGTGGTCCGAACTGAGTACCGCGGAATGAACTGATGGGTGCTGCCTCGTTCGCATATCCGCCGAACATCGTGGACCCGAAACCATCTTTCCAGAGGGCGATGATCCTTGTGGTCTCATCGTCAAGATAGGGCTTTTGCTCGGGCTGCGAGCCAGCTATCTTCAAGGCTCGAATGAGACTCTGCTCAGATCTCAGCTTCCAATCGAAATTGATGTGGTCAAGGTGATCGGTATTCCGAAACAGGATTCTGTCATCCTTCAACCTGCTTATGAGATCCTTGGCCCGGCGCCAGTCTTCATCTTCTTCTTCGGAAGCATCCTCCTGTCTGCTGACGGACAGCCTTCTGTTCACCTCTCTTTCGGAGAAGCAGATGTCGCTTCGTGATCCTTCGAAGGTCACGCCACCCTCGAATCGAACTTCCTCAAGATCAACCCCCCGGAAGAAAATCGTTCGATGAAAGAACGTTTGTCCTAAAAACTGCGCTCGATCAAAACTTGGGCGAAGTAGAAAGCGACAATAGCTGAAATTGCCCTCGCCTGGGAGGCGCTGGTCTACCGCAGGACCTCCGCACGAGACCCGCAAACGGAAGAAGCTCGTTTCTCCCTCAAAGCGGCAGTTCCAGAAATAGATCGGTCCTTCCGAGTTGACCTTTCCGAAAATGACCCTTCTGCGAAACGTGACGTTCACAAAGCTGATACCAAGAGGAAAAAAATGATCTTCCGGGATTGTAACGTCGTTCTGAAACACAACTCCACGGAACACTATGTGGTCAGGTTCTTGAGACAGCTTGTCGAAGTCATATCGGACCTCAGACAACGTTCTGATCTGAACAACTCTTCGCTTTCCTGCGCTAGGGTCCTCAGCCAAGGGTTACTCCTCTGGAACGAGCGAGCATAGCACACGTGAGAAGAAAGATGAACATGGACGGAAGAATAGGGAATCGAGGCGGAGCGTCATCACAAACGACCGTTTGCGACTGCTTCCGGAGCTCCGAAAAGCATGCGGTGATTTGCTACGAAAACCTCACCACAACAGCGGTCACAAACAACCGTTCACGGTAGAGCGTTTGTGATAGCGTGATTTTATGGTGATCGGCTACGCCAGGGTCTCGACGGAGCAGCAGGGTACAGAGGCGCAGCTTCCTGATCTTCGGAAGGCTGGATGTAGGCGGATCTACCAGGAAACGATGAGCGGCGGCACGGTGGACCGGCCGGAGCTGGAGAAGTGCCTGGATCGACTGGAAAAGGGAGACACACTGGTGGTGTGGCTCATTCGCTGCAGGCGAGGCCGAGCAGCTGAGCCAAACGGTTTTTGATGGAGATCATCTCAATACGTCCAAGATCCTGCGGAACGATGTTCCGGCCATACGCAATAAAGACACTGCTGTAGTCAGCCCTGGACGGCCAAAAACCATGGTTGCCCATTTCCGCAGGCGTGGTCAGGTAAGCGGAAGAGTCCGTGGATGGGCCGGCGACGGTCGTGGGCCGATCATGGCTCGGCGGACCAAACCCGAACATATAGTGTTCGGCCGGCTCGATCACCAGTAAAGAGTTCGCGAGATCGGGCGCATATTGGGTGAGTTCGCGGGTAGGAATTACGCGACCGATCCCATCCTTGCCGGCCTCGGATTCGCGACGCAGGAATGCGGCGACGCGCGGGTCATCGGTGGTTGCGATACCGCCCATGGACCGGACGTTACCTTGAATGCCCTGCTGGGCCAGCAGGATGTCGAGGTGAGCAATATGATCGACGCGCTCGAAGCCATGATCGGCGGTCACGACTAGGTCGTAGTCGGCCGGTAACGCGGCCATCATCAGACCGATGAGCTCATCGGTGCGTTCTACGATCGCCCGACTCGGAACGTTGAACGGACCAAGATCATGCTCATCGCTGTCAAGGTCGACGAGATGCACAAGCAGGAGGTCGGGCTGTTTGTGCTGGAGCAACCATAGAACAGCGACAGTTCGTGTTCTATCGTCCATCCATTGCTGCGGGAACGAGGGGTAGTCCTTGCTGATGTCGCCGACCAGCGAAGCAGGCACGCTCTTCGAAGCGATCGAGGCGGTATCCATGGAACCCCCGTTGCGTCGAGTGAAGTACTCGGGCAAGTTGTAGGTCAGGGCGGCGTCGACGGTGACAGGCCAGGTGACTGCGGCGGTGGTGAGCCCGTGGTTCGCGGCACAGTTGAGCAGAGAAGGCACTTTGAGCAGGTGCGCGGACCAGTAGTAGTCACCTCCTTCGGAGGCGGGTCGGCGATTGCCGAGAATGCCATGTTGATCAGGACGCACGCCGGTGATCAGCGACGTATGCGAGGGCCAGGTGATGGTGGGCCAGACCCCGGTGACGCCATCGGCGACCTGCCCTCCCGCGATCAGTTTGCGCAGGTTGGGAAGCTTTTCTTGCATGGCATCGCGATCGCGCAGGTAGCGCCAGTCGAAGCCATCGACAGAAATGACCAGCAGCTTGTGGTGCAAAACTCTGGACTGGCCTGATGCTACCGGCGTTTGTGCCGATGCAGGAAGGGCACAGGGCAGGATCAGAGCTAAGAGAATTGGAACCCGGTTCAGAAACGTAAGCGGCCTCCCAGTTGCACCTGGCGTGAGTTGAAGGCGGCGGTAGGGGTGCCGAAGGTGGAGGAGGTAGGCGGTCCATGCACCCCGATCGCACCGGCTCCGGTGCTTGCCCCGTAGGTTGTGTTGACGGCCCCGGCGCAGCCGCCGGCGTTACAGGCGACATTGGTGGAGTTAAGCAGGTTTTCCGCTTCAGCGATTACTTCAAGAGACACGCGCTCTCGATAGAGGGGGAAGATGCGGCTGCCGCGGAGGTTCCACTCGCGGAACATCGGCCCGCGGAAGCTGTTGCGCGAGGCGAACAGGGCGTAGTCATTGGTGACACCATCGTTGTTGAGGTCGGAGCCGGCGAGCGCCGAATACGGAAAGCCGGAGGTGACGGTCGCGTTGGTCCCGAAATTGAAGCCGTTGAGGAGGTGCCCGGCGGGTCCGTCGATTTTGACGTGCGGCTGGTACACGCCCTGAATCACGAAGCGATGGCGCTGGTCGCTTGAGGACCAGCCGTAGTCTGCGTTGAGATTGGTGGAATTTGTAACGTTGTTTCCGCTGTCCCCGACGGAGTCATTGTTGTTGAGTGCCCAGCCAAGGGTGTAGGAAGTGTCGAACTGCAGGTTGTGGGCGAGGCGCTTCTTGATGTCGATGAAGCCTCCGTAATAGGTGTCGCTGCCTTCGGAGGACAGGCTGTAGACCGGCCCGAAAGCTGGATTCGGGCGAGTGCTCGAGAAGATGGGGCGACCGTCGGCAAGACTTCCGGTAACCGGGCCGAGGTTGGTGTCGAAGAGTACCGGGGCGCGCCGGCCGAGGTAGACCTGTGTGCCGACCGCCACCGAGTAGTTCCTACCGACCTGTTGCTCGAGCGCGAGGTCTATCTGATGGGCGTACTGGGTGCGGAAGTGGGGATCGAAACCGTAGACGGTGGTCTTGACGGCAAACTGGCTGACCGGGCCGGAGAAGGCGGCGGGGTACTGTGGAGCGCCGGCGGCGGTACCGCTGACGGTAAAGGTCTGGACCTGTTCGCCGTTGGAACGATCGACGAGGGAGATCAGGCGCAGGTTCAGGGTGTCGTAGTCGATGCCATAGCCGCCGCGCAGAACGGTGGTGGGAGTGAGGGTGTAGGTAAAGCCGAGCCGTGGAGCCAAGTCATGGTAGTCGTTCGGCAGATTGCGTGAGATCGCAAGCGGCGCATTCTGGTTCAGCGTAGGAAAGAAACGATATTCCCAGCGAAGGCCATAATTGAAGCTAAGTTTGTCGTTGACCCGCCAACGATCCTGCGCATAGAAGTTGATGGGCGTGGTGCGATGGTTGGCAACGTTGTTGCCGAAAGCCTGCGTGAAGGTGGTGTAGTTATAGGGCCGATTGGTGGCGGGATTAATGACTCCGTTGATGGTGTTGAGGTAAAGCGCGAGACTAGCAAAGGTGTACTGGTACGGCAGCCTGTCTTCGGAGAGGACGTTAATAGTGTCGATGTCGGTGCCGAAACGCAGCTGGTGTGATCCAAAGCTGTAGCTGAAGTCATCGATGGCGTTGTACTGATCTTCCTCATAGCGCTGCCCGGCGCTGGTGTTTGAGTTCAGGGTGGCGACACCGCTGATGGCGATGGCGGGGCCCAGCATACCGTTCACGGGTGGTCGGTCAAAGATGCGGCGCAGGAAGCCGGTGCGAAGCTCGTTGAGCGCCGTGCCGGAGACAATGTGAGACCACTGCGCGGCGGCGGTCTGGTCCTTGTCGTTGAAGTTGTTGGAGGAGGAGATGGTCTGGAGGCCGCCGGAGGTATTGAACTGCGAGGGCGTCTGATAGGCGGAGCCGCGCAGGTAAAAGTCGTTGCTGGCATTGGCTTGATAATCAAAGCGAACGAGATACGACTGGAAACGCTGCTTGAAGGGTGCGGTTCCGAGTTCTGACGGCGGAAGGTCGAGTGCGGCGGCGTTGGCGGCCGTGATGGTGATGGGGTGCGCACCGTCTTCCGGCTCGTACTCGCCGCTGATGAAGTAGAAGAGCCTATCGTGCACGACAGGACCGCCGACGTTGACGGAAAAGGTAGCCCATTGCTGGAAGGGCTTCTCTCCCTGAGTGAGGGAGGGTTTGGAGATAAGTCCCGGGCGGCGTTCCAGCACGAGGCCCTCGCCGTGGGTCTCGTTTGTGCCGCCACGGGTGATGAAGTTGATAATCCCGCCGACGGTGCGGCCGTACTGCGCGTCCATGGCGCCGGCGATCACGCGAACCTCTTTCACGTCCTCGGGAGAGATGATGCCGAGGCGGCCTGGTCCACCGCGCTGCGTGTTGTCGATGCCGTCGATCAGAAAGGCTTTGCGTTGCATGCCGCCGAAGGCAAAGGTCGGATTGCCAAACTCGTCATCCCGGGTGCCGTTGAGACCGGGGACGAGCAGTGCCAAATTAAAGGTGTTGCGCGATGTGATCGGCATGTTCTCCAGCGATCGCTGGTTAAGGCCGTCGGAGATATCGAATGTTTCAGTGTTGAGGATACTCGCGTTGGCCTCGACGGTGATCGTCTGCGTGTCAACTCCAGGTCGCAGTGTGATGCTGACCGGCGTTGCATATCCCAGGCGCACATCGATCCCGTTCTGCTGGAACCGTGCGAAGCTGGCGGCACTTACGGTCAAGTTGTACTGTCCAACATTCAAAAGCGGCAGGATAAAGCTGCCGTCATCGCGGCTCTGCGTGGTACGAATAAATCCGGTGTCGCGGGCGACGGCCTCAACCGCAGCGCCAGCGATGGCGGCCCCGCTCGCGTCCTTCACCGTGCCGGCTATGCTGCTAGTGACATCGCTCGTCTGCGCTGGAGCGATGCGGGAGATCAGAGTGAGACCGAAGAGGAGGCTTACCAGGAAAAGTACGCTCCAGGACGATGTCGCGCCGGGCGGCGAGGGCCGTCGACCAGCTAAGCATAGTTGGGGTTGCATGCCCCAACATCGCGTTCGCAGATTACTAAGCCGTCAAGCCAGCGTCACATTTGGGTGAAATGACCAGGGTCAGTACCGGTGATGTATGGTCCGCCGCGCGACTGCAAGGGGAAGTTTGGTCGAGAAGACAAGTCTGCGCAAATGTATTCGGCCTTTGAATGGAGACTAGTTCTCCTGCCAGGATGAGTTGCGCGCGTGTCGGTCCTTACAAGGGCCACTACGATGACGTTGGTGTGAGCCCTGGAGTCGAGTCGATCCAGCCAGGCACCGAAGGGCGCCTTATCCCGCTTTACGCGGAGCACGGCGGCTCGGGCGCCATGGATCAGCATCTTGCGCAGGTACACGTTGCCGCGTTTGCTGATACTGAACAGCCGGGCCTTGCCACCGGTGGAGTACTGCCGCGGCACGATGCCCAGCCACGCCGGAAATCCCGTCCCTTGCGGAAAGCAGCACCGTTGCCGATCGCCGCGACGATGGCGGTCGCGACAACCGACCCGATGCCTGGAATCTGCCGAATGCGGGTGCAGCCGGCATCGGCTGCGGAGATCCGTTCCAACTCATCCCCAAGCTCCTCGATCTGCGCTTCGACGGTCTTCCACTCACCCCACAGCGTGTCGATCAGGTTGCGCATCATCGGCGTCAGGTCAGCCTCTGCATTTTCCAGAACGTCTGCCATCGCAGCCCTGAGCTGAGCCGGCCTCTTCGCAAACACCAGGCCTCGTTCCAACAGAAATGCACGGATCTGGTTGATCACGGCAGTGCGTCGTGAGACCAGCCTGTCCCGGACGCGATGGATGGCTTGCAGATCAAGCTGGTCATCCGTCTTGATCGGGACGAAGCGCATGTTCTTGCGCTCGACCGCTTCCGCGATGGCTTCCGCATCGATGAAATCGTTCTTGTTGGACTTCACAAAGGGCTTTACGAACTGCCCCGGGATCAAACGCACGTCGTGTCGACCCTTCTGTTAGGGCCGAACAGTCGCAATAGCGGAAGTAGTCCGGCTGGCCCGCTCCTCTGCACAAACGAAAGGTTTGTGACAGCGTAGGCGTGGCCGACTTCCCATAACGGCGTTAATGAGATGGTCCGCCGCTTGCTTCTTCATTCCCAACCGAGGATGGCTGGGAGCAAGCTGTGACAGGAGGATCATCGACATGCAGATACATTCCGTTGGCATCGACCTGGGCAAGACGACCTTTCACCTCGTGGCGCTGGGTGCAGCCGGCAAGGTGCTGGTTAAGAAGAAGTTCACCCAGAAGCAGCTGCTGACCTACACCGCCAACTTGCAGATGTCGCTGATCGGTTTGGAGGCTTGCTCCGGAGCTCACTTCCTCGGGCGTGCCTTACGCAAGCAGGGCCACGATGTCCGACTGATCGCAGCGCAGTTCGTGAAGCCCTTCGTAAAATCCAACAAGAACGACTTCGTGGATGCTGAGGCTATCGCCGAGGCGGTCGAGCGCAAGAACATGCGCTTCGTCCCGATCAAGACCGACGATCAGCTGGACCTTCAGGCTATTCACCGCGTTCGCGATAGGCTGGTTTCGAGGCGTACCGCTGTCATCAACCAGATCCGTGCCTTTCTGCTGGAGCGCGGCCTGGTATTCGCGCAGTCTCCGTCCAAGCTTAAGGCCGCGATGGCCGACGTTCTTGAGAACGCTGAGGCTGACCTCACGCCGATGATGCGCAACCTAATCAACGTGCTCTGGAGCGAGTGGAAGCTGATCGAGCAGCAACTCGAAGAGCTGAACGATGAGCTGGAACGGATATGTGCAGCCGATGCTGGCTGCACCCGCATACGACAGATCCCTGGTATCGGACCCGTTGTGGCTACAGCTATCGTTGCCGCGATCGGCAACGGAGCCGCTTTCCATAAGGGCCGGGAGTTCGCCGCCTGGCTTGGCATCGTGCCGCGTCAGTACTCCACTGGAGGCAAGACGAACCTTCTGAGTATCAGCAAGCGCGGCAACGTCTACCTGCGCAAGATCCTGATCCATGGCGCCCGGGCAGCCGTGCTGCGCATCAAGCGAGATAGAGCACCCATCGGTGTCTGGCTTGATCGGCTCGACGCTCGGGCTCACAAGAACGTCGTCGTAGTGGCTATGGCCAACAAAATCGCCCGCACCGCCTGGGCTGTGCTGTCCAGCGGCAACGATTACAAGCCATCCGCCGTACCAGCATAGGCGCGGAAAGACGCCTCCGGCTTGGAAGCGCTTTGCGCTCCCACTTTACCCGCACCACGGCGACGAACAAGCTCTCCACCGAAATCTGCACAGGGCAACAAGGACGAAAGAACAGTCACAACGACGTGTCTAAAGCCTGATACCGAGAATGGTCTCCAACGACCGCGGCGTTTATAAGGACAGACACGTGCGCATCTCATCCTGGCCAGGAGAGACGATCTCCACCCAAAGGCCGAATACATTTGCGCAGACTTGTCTTCTC
>CAXTLR010000020.1:0-32116 GCA_964245195.1 uncultured Acidobacteriaceae bacterium
CTCTCCTTGTCCAGTTCTCTCTTATCCACTGACACAGTTCAAGCCGGGCACTCCAGTGTGTCCAAGGCGCGGGTGGCTGATGTGCAGTCGATCGTGCGCGAGTGGGCCGGGCGAAAAGGCCATCCCACGGCTGCTTGCATCGAGAGCGAACGCTCCAGTTGACACCGGAAAGCGGTGCGCGCTCCGGCTACGACGGAGCCAAGCTGCGCAAGGACAGCGGTGTTCACATCGCAGTGGATACCTTGGGTCACCTGCTGGCTGTCATCGTCAACTGAACTCCCCACGTGGAGGTCCACAAACCTGTTGGGCTACACTTCTGGCGAGGGGTCCCGGCGTCGGCTGGAGCTCCTTCCATTGAGCATTGTCTAAAACAACTTCTTTCATCCACGACAACTCCAGTTATCGGGTTAAGTTTGGCGGATAAGCCCGGATACGGCCATTTTCGGTCCCGAACCTGAAGAAACCCTGTCCGAGGCTCGCCTGATCGCGCTCGTGCTCAACTGCGTCACCTCTGAGCATGCGGCGGAGCTACCGCCAGGCTGGTACGGTTCTTCGGCTGGGTCCGCAGCTCCGGCTTGGCTTCCTCATCAAGTAGGGCCATCTTCGGGGAGTACCGGTCCATACCTCTGGCGAAGGCCTCTCTGCGGCCTCGATCATCTTCCGGCTCTCGCTGATCCGAAATCTCATCCGCGGGACGACCGCAACCGGATGCTCGACCTGGCTACGGCCGCCGCCGTCGGCGGACGGGTCGCTGGGGTGAAAGCCGAGTTTACGGTCAAGGTGCGCCGTCACCTTGGTCTGATCGCAGGGCGAGTCAAGGTGTCAGTCCCCCTTTCGAACCGCTAGGATCCCGCCAGGCGATTAATGCAACAAAGCCAGCCATGCAAACTGCCCGATTTGTTTGATTGACCGAAATCGTGGCACTTGCCCATCAACGTGAAATACAGGTATAAGCGATTGGGATTCCATTGCGAAGAGTAGAGCAACAGGAATGGTAATTTCGTTCCACAAAGACAGACCAGCAGTTCAGGAGATGCTTGTTCTGAACCGCAGCTAAACGGAGACTAGAGATGAAACTTGTATATGGGCCAAGAATTGCAAGGCACGATCTGTTCAGAGCTTCATGCGTGGCGCTTCTTATCGGCGGACTCGGATCGGGCTATTCTGCCGCTTACGGCCAGGCTGACTCGGGTCGGGTTGTCGGGACGGTGACTGACGGCAGCGGCGCGGTTATTCCGAACGCCACGATCACGGTCATCAATCTTGCAACCAACGCAACCCGCACCAGCAAGGCGAGCGCGAGCGGAGAGTTCAGCGTCGCTGCTCTTCCTCCCGGAAGCTACTCCGGCAAGGTGGAGGCGGAAGGCTTCCAGGCGCAGTCCGTATCCTTCTCGGTCGTCGTAACCCAGGTTCAAACGCTGATCTTCCGGTTGGCGCCGGGTTCCACGTCCGCGACTATCGAGGTGACCTCTGCGGCCGCACTGGTCGACACCACGGACGCTACCCTTGGAGAGACGATTGGGGAAAAGCAAATCACCGAGCTTCCCCTGAATGGACGCAACGCTCTCAACCTGGCGCTACTGACCCCCGGCGTGACGCAGGGAGTGAAAGTCGAATACGGCCAAGACACCGTAAACCGTTTCAGCGACACAGGCGGCGGCGCGCTCTCGGTGAATGGCCTGCGCTCCCAGGCCAATAACTTCATTCTTGATGGCGTGGATAACAACGATGGCCTGCAGAACGTAATCTTGTTCTTCCCTCCCGTCGATGGTACGCGCGAGTTCAAGGTAGCGACCAGCGTGGCGCCTGCCCAGTATGGCCGCGCGGGCGGCGCCCTGGTAGTTTCTTCTCTTCGTTCGGGTACTAACAGCATTCACGGCTCAGCCTTCGATTTTTACCGGAGCAATAACCTAGGCACGGCCAATCCGAACTACCGTTTTCTGGATGCACCCTCCACACCGATCTCAGGTTTTCGCCGTAATCAGTTTGGCGGCTCGCTCGGCGCACCCATCATCAAGAACAAGTTCTTCGTCTTCGGCGATTACCAGGGAACCCGAATCAACTCTCCGGACGGGTCCCATTACGACACGGTACCTACGGTGCTGATGCGACAGGGAAACTTTCAGGAGCTGCTCAACCCAGCTCTCAACGGTGGTTTCCACGATACGACGTTTCCGCTTTGCGTGCCGAACGCCGCAGCGTTGAACAATAATCTCAACGTCACCAGTCAGGGTCAGATCTATGATCCGCTTACCTGTACTCCCTTTAACGGCAACATCATTCCGCAGGCCCGCCTCAACACGGCTACCCTGAACTACTTCAATGCCTTTCCGCTGCCGAGCCGTACCGACCGCGTTCTGCAAAACTATCTAGTGCAAAACAGCTCGACATCTAAGTACAACGCTTTCGACGCCCGGCTGGACTGGAATGCGACAGCGAACGATTTATTCTTCTTTCGCTTCTCCTATGACAATTCAACGTCTTCCAATCAGTCCGAGCTGCCCCAGCAGCCAGGCCACCCGGCCCTATCAGCGAATGGCTCCCAGAACTTCGGCCACGGCCGCGGGTATGACCTGGGCTACACGCACACGTTTTCGCCGCGCATCGTTAACGATGCGCGCATCGCCTATAACCGTGACAACTACGGCTTCGCCCCTTCGAACAACGGCCAGAACATAGGCGCGCAGCTTGGCATTGCCGGGGAAAGCGGGATCGCTGGAACCTCGGGCGGTCCACTCATCGGCGGGTATGGCAATGAAATCGAATACACAGGTGATTACGGCCTCTTCGCCGTTCCGCAAAACACCTACGAGGTAACCGACACACTCAACCTGAGCCTGGGCAAGCACTCGCTAAACGTGGGAGGCACTCTGCTCCGGCGGCAGGTCAACTTCTTCCGTCCCATCTCAGGCAAGGGCTTCTTCTTCTTTGCAGGCAATGGCATGGACTTCACGGGCTATGAAACCAGCGAGATGTTGGTAGCGCCGGCTGACAACTACTCCATCGGCTCACAGACAGGCTACTTCGGCAACGTCAGCCAGGAAGATGCGCTGTTCGCTCAAGACGATTTCCGCGTCACAAAGAGGCTTACGCTCAATCTCGGAATCCGTTGGGACTTGCTCACCTGGCCATACGAGGAGCACAACAACCAGGCTACCTTCGACGTCGCCACCGGCCATGTGCTCGAGGCAGGCGTCGGTGGCGTTCCAAGAAGCATCATCAACCAGGACTACCTCAATTTCGCTCCACGTGTAGGCTTCGCCTACAATTTGCGCGGAGACGGTACAAGCGCACTCCACGGTGGGTACGGCATCTTCTACTTCCCCGATTATGGCGGCATTAGCAACCAGCTCGGGCAGCAGCCACCGTTCGGCGGTTCCGTTGCCTATTACGCATTCAACGGCTTCTGCGGAACCTTTACCGGGCAGACAACTACTGGCACTCCCTATCATTGCCCTGCTTACACTTCGGGAACTGCCGCAAATCTGCCCCTGCCCGCACCCGGCTTTCCCAACTTCAATCCCAACTCGCCTCCGCAAGGACTGGGCGGTCTGGCCGTAGACCGCAACAACAAGCACAGCCGCATCCAGGAATACAACCTACAGCTTGAACAGCAGTTCGGCCCCCGCGACGTATTCTCCGTGGCCTATGTTGGCACCTACAGCGACCGGCTTTCAACCTATTACAACTACAATACCTATGCTATCGGCGCGACGACCAGACCGCTTCCAAACTTGGGCGGAATCACTCTTAACGAGTACAACGGCTCATCGAACTACAACGGTCTGCAACTGCATTACGACCATCGCGGCAAGAACTTTACCGCAACCGGAGCCTACACCTGGTCTCACGACCTGGACAATTCCGTAAGCGCGTTCGGGGGGACCTCTCCGGCGATCCTGCTGTATTACAACCTGAGGGCCAACTACGGCAATGCAGCCCAGGACGAGCGTCATGTCTTCAGCTCTTCCTTCGTCTATAACCTGCCGGTCGGCCATGGCCAGCAGTACTTTGGCGGGGCCGGTCATTTGCTCGATCTCGCCGTTGGTGGATGGCAGGTCAACGATATCGTCCTACTCTCGACGGGGCAACCAGTGGATCTGTATGCGCAGGGAAGTGCGAATCCTGGCAACCGGCCGGACTTAATTGCGCCGATTCGCTACCCGAAGCAGATCGACGGCAATTGGTTTGACCCGACCTCTTTTTCAAGTGCAAACCTGCCCAGCCAGCTAGCGACGGACGGAACCGGGCAGAGCGTGTATACCAGGGTCGGCACTCTGGGTCGCGATCAGGTGTATGGTCCCGGAAGCCGCACGATGAATCTTGGACTGCAGAAGAACCTGCACCTTACTGAAAGTCGCTTCCTGGAGCTCCATGCGGATGCGTTCAATGTCTTTAACACGGCCAACTTCGGCAACCCGGGGAACTCCGAGGGCAACACGACTACCTTCGGCAAGATAACCTCTCTTTCTGGAGCGCCGAGACAGATCCAGTTCGCGGCTCGGTTCGTTTTCTAACTTTGGACTTGTCTTCGGGCAGCAGCTGACTCGTGCCGCTTGAAAGAATCGGGATGCAAGGCCGTCTCTGCGGAGGCGGCCTTGCTGCGTCTGAGCCCTTCATCGAGAGCCGTTCCCTCTCAAAGCAGGAGATCACGGTGCTCTGCACCGGGCGTATGGGGACACCTCTCCCCGTTCGTGTCTTTAGCTTGCTTGCGCGTGAATCTGTCCTCATCCTGCGAGCGAGTTGATAGGCGGACGACGGCTCGCTGGGCCTTGGTGGAAAGGGCTTCCATTCCTGAAATTCTCTTCATAGCCGCTGTTGCTGCGGCTGCTGTCACCCTGCGGCGAAGCCGGTTCGAGTCCGAACATGTGCACCAGCCAAGTTGAGTCCAAACAGGTGCTCCAAGCACGTCATTCGAGAGCACTTCACTTTCTATAGAAAATAAAGAAGAAAGCAGAGCAAATTACATTGCTTCTCCTGTGAAGCGGGAGGAAGGTTCTAGGGCAATTGAAACAGGCTCCTCTTGGTCGCAAGCAGGAGATGTTCCGATCATGCTCGGGCACCGTTGACGCGAAAGGTCGGAGTCTCGAGGGTTCTATCAATCAACTTAGGAGATGTCGCCATGCACGGAAAAAGAGCAAGCTGTTTCGTAGTCGCAGCTTTACTTGGGATTCAATCATCGAGCTTTGCCACCACGCCCAAGCAGCAACAAGGCGGAAGCACCGCGATTCTTATGCAAGGTTGGGACTGGGATTCGTCCGGATACGGCAATCCCGACTGGTACACCATCATGACCAATGGCGCCGCCGACATGAAGGCGTTGGGCATCACGCATGTATGGTTTCCACCGCCCGCCGATGCCGCCCCCGGTCCAGGAGGCTTCGCCCAGGGCTACCTGCCTCGTCAGCTCAATATCCTCAACAGCAGTTACGGCAGCGAGACGGAGTTGCAGAAAGCGATCAATGCCTTCAAAGCGCAAGGTATCGCGGCAGTAGCCGATATTGTCATCAATCACCGCGTCGGTACCACAGGGAACTTCGAACCGTTCACCAATCCAGCCTGGGTCGGTACCGCTTCCGTCGTCAGTAACTCTGGTTGTGGTTCTGACCAGTCAGCCCCCGTCGTCCCCGTCCCCGGTTGTGGAACGGGTAAACCCGATACTGGTTGGCTGATCGACGTGGCCCAGGATCTGGACCATACCAACACGACCGTGGCCAATGGCATCATCACATACATGAATTCACTCAAGAGCCTTGGGTTCACCGGACTGCGCTACGACTACGCCCCGGGATATCGTGCCGGCTTTGAGGAAAGCTACACCAGTCAGTTCGCTCCAGACTTCTGCGTAGCCGAAGTCTGGAACAAGTTCAATGGTAATTTCAGCAACTCGAATACGACCGCGCTGGTCAATCTTCAGGTGAAGTTTATGCAGGGTGATGGGGCCAGCTGCACCAACAGTGCTGACGCTTCGTGCGGTGGTGGCAACCAGATGAGTTGCGGCACCTTCGATTACGTGACACACGATCTGATGCGGCAGGCGATCGCGTACAACACGTACTACCTGCTTGAAAACCAAACCACGCTGTCCGGCCCCGCAGGTGTGATCGGTGTGTTGCCGGCTATGCAGGTTACCTTTGTCGATAACCACGATACCGGCCCGGCCGAGACCTGCACCACTGGCCAAAATGAAAATGCGGTTCCATGCGGCAGTGTCATGCAGGGATATGCGTACATCCTGACACATCCCGGCATCCCAACGATCTTCTACCCGCACGTCTACGACAGCTACTGGAATCTCAGGGCTCCCATCCTGAGTTTGGTCAATGCAAGGCATGCCGCCGGCATCACGTCGACCTCGGCGGTATCCGTCCAGGTCGCTACTACCGGCGTGTATGCGGCAGTCATCACCGGCACGAAACATCAGCTCGCCATGCAGATGGGCCCAACGAGCTGGAGTCCCGGCGCTGGATGGGTTTTGCAAACGTCCGGAACCAACTATAACGTGTGGATGAAATGACAAACCAGGCAAAGGACATTACTAACTCTTCATAAAGAATCACGAGAGGTTGAAGTTACGATTGTGACGTAAGTCGCTATGACACAAGCGCGACGACCTAGCTATCTGACATTTAGAAGCGGCTAGAGACTTGTAGATACTGTCATGAAGCACCATGAACCACTCGTGCGGCAGATAACGGGATGCGCACGAGTTCGCCGCGTGCGCATCCCGTTGACAGCAACGCGAAAATGGTACCGCCGCTGAACACTGTTCCCGTGGCGAGGCAACAGACACGGCGAGACAAACTCCCACTCTTCGTCCGTCAAACCCGGTGGATACCTCTTCACCTCGGCAAACTCGCTTGCCGATCGCTTGGGAAAGTAACGTATCAGCGAACGATTGAAGTCTTCGGCGATCAAGGTACACCCTAGTTGCTCTATCTCATCGGCTGTTACTCCCTCACCTCAAGATTACTGAAACGGCTATGACGTCCCTGTGCCTGAGTAGAAGTATCAAAGCAACCCACGAATCTGAAGTTAGAGTCCATGGAGTTGACTTGGTCATTCGCCGCTTGGATCGTCGAGAGAAGTGTCGCCAGCGGAGAAAGTTCATTCTTTCCGTCGATGCGGTATAACGCATGGGTGACGAAGATTTTAGATTCTGCAGCCCGAAGTAGAAAGCAGGTTCGCGCCTCTTGTCCGTGACCGTTTACAACCACTGACGTCCGCAGAAGGAGCCATTACATTCATGCCAAACGATGAAGTATCAGGACGACATCGAAATGATTGCCCCGGATGAGAATGAGACCAAGCAGAAGATCGTCGATGTGATGACGCAAGGAATGGAGCTGCCACCTCAGAAGTATGGCCGCTCCGTGCGTATTTCCCACGCCAAAGCGCATGCTCTTTTCAAAGGTGAGTTAATCGTTGAATCATCGTCTGCACCTGCTCGTGAACCTGCTGTAACGCTCGATTTCGGCGTCGATCTGACCGACGTATTCTTCCGACTGCTCAACGGTGGGGAGCACCCTCGGGCGCCAGGGAAACTCATGAATAGCGTCTGGCGCATAGATTGCCATCCAGCCGTCTATGTTCCCAACCTGGAGCGACTCGACCGCATGAGCAAGCCAATCACGCAGATTTGATTCTTTCGGCGTTGTGGTTGTCTGCTCAGAATGTAAATTGCGACGCTATGAGGATCCTCTCTCATTCGTGGTTATGCTTCATGCGCCTGTTCCTGGAATCGCTTTGGGCAAATTCGACCTTGAGAAGCTGTGCCGGCCGAGCGCCTCCGGGGGGCGGCGACGCCGTCCCGCCATCCATGATGTAATACGCGACGAGACCGTAGTCTCCCGGCCCTCTCCGCCACGTACCGCTCGATGGGTCGATCAGCTGATCCGTGAACGGGTCTCCCGCAACGCTTTGGGTAAAGCCGCTGTGCAAGCCTGGGGGCTCTGTTGCGTTAACTAAGCGTGTCGTAGTCTGAAGCCGTTGATCGAGGAGCCCTGCCATGTTCAAGCGTCGTCTCTTTCCTGTTGAGATCATGCTAGTCTGCGTCCGCTGGTACTGCAAGTACGGGATGTCCTACCGCGATCTCACGGAGATGATGCTGGACGTGGTGTTGATGTTGAGCCGTCCACGATCATGCGCTGGATTCATCGCTACGCACCTGAACTGGAGAAACGAGTCCGGTGGTATCAGGGATATCGCGCTACGTCTTGGCGCTCAGACGAGACCTACGTCAAGGTCGGCGGCAGGTGGAAGTTCCTCTTCCGGGCTGTTGACAAACACGGCCAACTTATCGACTTCATGTTGTCAGACCGCTGGAACACCAGCGCTGCCTACCGTTTTCTGGCAAAGCGCTGAAGATGATGCGCCACTGGCCACCATCCTCGATCACCACGGACCAGCTCGGTTCTACCCGGAGCCATCGGCCGGCTGCAACGAGAAGATAAGCTTCCAGACTCGACGAAGCATCGCACCTGCAAGTACCTGAACAATATCATCGAGGCCGACGATGGCGCACTCAAGCGAGTGATCCGACCGACCCGAGGCTTTCAGACCATGAAGACGGCATCCGCTACGATCAAGGGCTTTGAAGTAATGCGGAGGATCCGCCGCGGTCATTGCCTCACCTGCAAGCCGCACGTCAAGGACGAGGTGCGTTTCATCAACAAGCTGTTCGACTCCTTCACGATCGCAGCTTGATCACTACGCAAGATTCAACTGAGTTCAACAGAAGTAACGCAACAGAGCCGGCAGGAGTGGAAGGTTGGCATCGAATCCGACAACACCTTCCTGCACGAAGATACCAGCTATCAGATCACCGACTCGACGCAGTTCGACGACAGCACCCACCACGTCGTTTGCTTTTGCCGCGCAACGACCGAACCTGGAGCAGGCTGCCTTCGTGCAGGATTAAATTCGTCTCGGCAAGTGGAATGTGAGCGCTGGTTTGCGCTGGGATCACTACCAGCTCTTACTTAATAAGCAGGCCTTCAGCCCACGAGTAGCGGTCTCCCGTTATTTTTCCGCGGCCGATCTTCTGTTGCACTTCTCCTACGACCGCATCTTTCAAACTCCGTCATCTCAGAATCTGCTGCTCTCCGGTTCCTTGCAGGTTGAATCGCTCGATCCGAGTTCCTTTCTTCGCCTTCCAGTGCAGCCATCGCAGGGCGACTTTTATGAGGCTGGCCTTACAGAAGCGCTATTCGGCCAGATAAAGCTGGACGCCAACTATTTCCGGCGAGCAGTGTCGAACTATGCCGATGACGACCAGATTCAGAATACGACCGTGAGCTTTCCGATTTCATTCCGCAAAGGGTTGATCTACGGTGCAGAGGGAAAGCTGGAAGTTCCTGGGAGGGGCCACTTTTCTGGATTCGCTAGCTACTCCTACGAGGTGGGTAGCGCCTCGAATCCTGTTACAGGTGGGCTATTCCTGGGAAACAATGCAACCGCTGCGCAGACCCAACTTGCCGGCCACTTTCCAGTTTCGCAAGACCAGCGCAACACCGTACGTGCGCGGCTTCGCTACCAGGTGCATCCGCGCTTTTGGATCGCGAGTGGTTTTCAGTATGACAGCGGCTTGCCATTCGAGTTCGACGGCGACCCCTCAACAGTACTCGCTCAATATGGCCAAGACGAGGAGTGGCGCGTACCGTGGGCGAGACCCTCGCCATAAATTATGGCCTGTCTAGTCGACAACCAAGCATGGCCTCCGGCGAACTGCGCGGAGGCCATGTAGCTGCGTGAAGAGTCAACGGCAATTGCTGCTTCGTTAGCTTCCACTGTTGCGTGGTATTACTATTTGGGGCAAATTGCACCACTTGGGTGTTGGTGCTCTGGGTGCCCGCTGGAATGTTGTCATCGTCCAGAGCGAGCGCGCTCTGAGCGCTGATTACCTTGTAGAAGCCACCGCCCGTGCTGGTGATCGTCCAGTCCTTGTCGGTCTGGGTGCCCGGGGACTGAATGAGTCCAGCGCCCGACGTGGTCGAATTGGCAGTACTGAGCGAGTATCCGTTCTGCTGGTTCACCAGTGTGTAAGTGTTCCCACTGACCGAGGTGATCTTCCACTGCTGCGTGGTTGTCTCCGGGAGGTTGATGGGCCATTGAATTACGTTGCTGCCGGCGACCGTCGAGTCGCCGCTATCCATCGCCAGGCCGTTGTGTTCGCTGACGAAGGTATAGATACCACCGGAGACGAGGCCGTACTGCAAATTGCTTACATTGGACCCGACCGTGATCTTCGACGATGCGTTGCCACTGGTGATGGCAGTTCCATCAATCGTGACATCCTGCAAGGTGATGGTGGAGAGCTCGCCGCTAGGATTAGTGCCTTTAATCAGGCCCATGTGTCCATTGCTGTTATCCACCGTGACTCGCGACAGGCTTACATTGCTCACCGGTCCTGCCCCGCCGCTGCTGTAGGTCCAGAGGACCAGGGGACCCACGACGAACTCTCCCGAGGTAGCGCTTCCTTCGAGGTTCTCCATGTGGATGTCGTTGAAGTGAAGGTTGGTCCAGGCGGCCGTGCCCTCGTCATGAGAGATGCTAACGGCACGCTGCCCGGCGACGACCTCGATGTTGCTGAAGAGGACGTTGCTCGCAGCGCCTGTCGACTGATCGCCGACCTTGGTGCCGTCGCCCTCCCAGCTGTAGCTGACATCGTTGCTGTAGATAATGTTGGTGACTGGATTGGTGTCTCCCGCCTTGGCGTCGAACGTATCGTCGCCGGTGATCCCGAGGCAATTGTCGATAAGAGCAGTGTCGGTGGAAACGATGTCGTAACCGTCGCTATGGACCCACTTGAAGTGATCCAGCATCTTGACGTTCTGGATGGTCACATTCTGTTCATCCTGGATATCGAAGGTCCAGGTGGTCGCGTTGTTGACGGTGATTCCAATGATCTTAAGCCCGTTGGGCCGGTTGCCGCTGCTGTCCGCGCTGCTCTCGATGATTCCCTTGCGATAGTTGCCAAACCATCGACGGTACCACCGTGGTTGCCGGAGTGGCCAGAATTGTGGAATTGGCGTTGATCACGCCTCTGCCTGTAAAGGCAACGTTGTTGATCGCGCCGGTTATGAGGAAGTTTTGCGGACCTTGCTCGGGCTAACCGTTCTGGAGGGTTCCGCTGGTATTCCAGATATAGTCGTTGCGGTTGGAGGAGCCGTGGATGAAGGCACCAGGCGCCAGGTAGACCGTGATGTTGCCCTTTAGTGAATATTGTTCGAGATCTCGTAGACGCCAGCGGGGAAGTACAAGGTGCCTCCGCCATTGGAACTCACGGTGTTAATTGCATTCTGAATGGTCGTATTCAGTAGCGTGCCGCCGGTTTTATCCGCATTGTAGGGCGGCGCGGTAATGTCCCATACATTGCCTTCAACGGTGGGGGCTCCTGTTTCCTGCGGGTCGCCCGCAATCACCATTGGCTCAAGTGCTCCCGCACTGGTGCTGACGCTGATGATCGAATAGGTGGATTTGCCCTGGGTAACTGAAAACGTCAGATTAGCACCGCTTACGCTGCCCTTGATTCCGAAATCATGAGGGCTGATGTTATAGCTCGTGATCGCCGCACCGTTTCTGGTCGACAAGACAAACGTGGCCGTGCCTTCAAAGCGAGATGGTCGAAGCTGTAACGGCTACCGTAATAGGAAGTGACGGGGATCGTGGTGCTGTACGCTTTAGGGTGTAGGTGCCACTGGCACCGTCATAGGGCGCAGCTGATAGGCGAGCATATAGGTGGCCGCGGCGTGCGCTTGGGGTTGGGAAACGGCTATAGCCGTTAGGATGGCCACTGCAGCGATAAATCCACGAATGAGTGGCAAATCTTGAGGTGGAACAGGCGCATTACTCCTCCTTGCACTTGGTAGATCTGCTGTGGTGAGCTCGCGAGCTGACAGTACGCTCGATTTGCTCTCTTGCGTAAAGATCCACGCTCATAAGGAGCGATATCCATGCAGGCATGGGCATTCCATCTCCGTTCCGAACCGCTGAAAAAAGTGATCCTTGCTACTTCAGTAACCGGCGACTGGAGAATGCACTGTCGCGCAATGTTACACCGCGCCAGGGACGGGCGGAAGTGTGACACAGTTTCATACTGTAAAAAGACGCTAAGTCATTCTCATGAACGGTTTGGAACACGCGTCCCGTCCGTAGGCGAAGCGGTTGAGTTCTGTTGCAAAGTTCCGGTAGTGGCTTGAAGATGAGCTGAACACGAGCGGAGCCGGTTATGTCAGAGTTCAAGTAGCGTCAGTTGAAAAGCGAGATCATTTTCTGGGTGGTGCGATGGTACTGCCGTTACGGCATCAGCTATCGCGATCTCGAGCAGATGATGGGCGAACGCGGCGTGCCTGTGGATCTCTCCACGATCTACCGATGGGTTCAACGGTTCGCGCCGGAGATCGAAAAGCGGCTGCGCTGGCAGTGGCGTCGCCCGCTATCGACGAGCTGGCGGGTCGATGAGACCTACGTGAAGGTGCGCGGCAGATGGACCTTTCTGTAGCGGGCGCTCGACAAGGAAGGAAACACAATCGACTTCTATCTCTCGCCGACACGGAACGCCAAAGCAGTAAAGCGTTTCCTCGGCAAGGCGCTGAACGGGTTAAAGGATTGGGGAAAAGCCGGAGGTCATCAACACCGACAAGGCGCCGACCTATGCGATCGCCATTTCAGAACTGAAGGCCGAAGGCAAATGTCCTCAGAGTACGGTGCATTGACAGGTCAAGTAATTGAACAATGTCGTCGAGGCCGACCACGGCAAGGTGAAGCAGCTAATCCGCCCCGTACGGGGCTTCGAGACGTTGAAGGCGGCCTACGCGACCATCATGGGATTTGAGTTGATGCGCGCACTACGCAAGGGTCAGACGTCCCTCTTCAACCTCCCCCAAGACATCCGTGGCGAAGCGCGCATTGTGGAACGCGCCTTTGGCGTCGGTCCCAGTGCGCTCGCGGAGGCCATGGCAGTCTTCGGTGAACGCTCAACCCCCAACTTGCTTAACGTCTGCGACAGGGCAACGTCTCGGGCACCCCTCATCTTGCCCGATTGTTGCAGAAGAGCCTCTTAGTACCCGCGGCACCGCCTACTGTTTAGGGATTGTAGCGGTAGGCACTCCACCACCTGTGATCTCGTTGTCGCCATAAGAAAATATGCTGCCATTCGGGCCGATGGACAGGCCGGAGTTGTTGGAAAACAGCGACACGCCGCTGATGCGGATCACGGCGGTAGAGCTCCCCCCGCTGGAAACTTGCAGGCCGGCACCTCCGTTATTTGCTGAGATAGATGTCAGAAGGTTGAGCGTAGCGGGCCCGGCGGTGGCATCGGCCTGGAAGCCTGCCGCGGAGTTTCCAATGGCCGTGCTGTTGCGCACCGTTACCTTGCTGTTACCGGAGGCCAACAGGCCCACGCCATTATTGTCAAGCGTTGTTTCGCTCACCGAGGCCACGGTTCCTGTGGTGGTGGTGTTTGCGATGGTGGCCCCTGAGCCAGTGTTGTTTCGAATGAAAGAACGGTCGATATAGAGTTCCAAAGCGGCGGAAGTGCTGGCGTTCACTCCAGTTGTCGAGAAGCCGAAGATCGCACAGTTCTCGATGTGCACGGCTTTGGCCTGAAGAATGTTCACTCCGATTGTTCCCGGACTGGTGGCCTGATTCGCTCCGTTGAGGGTAAGGTTGCGCAGTGTCACAACGTCGCCCACACCGGCGCTGATGGTGATACCGGCAGTGGCACTGGGCAAAACGCCGGCTATCTGACCGGCCCCGCCGTCGATCGTAACGGCTTTGGTAATCGTCACGCTTCCGAGAGAACCATTAGGGTCGAGGGCATCGATCTCGCCGCCGGCAGCGGTCTTTGTGATCGCGCTGGCGAAGGTCTTGCAGGGTGCGGTGCGGCTGCAAGGGTTGGCGTCGTCTCCGGTTCCAGAGACCCAAGTACGAGTAGCCTGAGAGTACGCCGTGCACAAGCCAATTACGGGAACGGCGAAAGATAGAGTCACGCGTAAGAAGGTTTTCACTTAGCTCCGGAGAAGCGATTGGAGGGACAGCCGGAGTCTATCGCAAGCAGGGATGAAAGGGAAGTGTGCTCCTTCGCAACGCGCCCCAAAGTCCAGACCGGTCCGCCCCAAAGAGTGCGAGGATCTAATTCATGCCCGTGGTTTGCCGCATCTATGACACATTCCTCTTCGACGGCGAGTTGGACTTATTGGAGTTTCGTCTCCGCGAAAACTACAGTGATACAGATGTCTTTGTGCTCGTGGAAGCGGGCGAAACGTATCGTGGGCGTTCCAAGCCTTTCCACTTTGAAGAGAATCGTGCACGCTTTGCATGGGCCGCTGAAAAACTGAGACCGGTTCAAATCAGGAAGCTCGGCTCCCCGATGGATTCGCCTCGAGGACGTGCGGAGATGCAGCGGAACGTGCTGCTCCTGGCTCTACAGGACGCGTCCCCGGAGGATGTTGTGCTCCTGCTGGACGCCGATGAGATCCCTAGCTCCGTTGTACTTAGAAAGCTTCGTGCGGAAGGTCTCTACAAGCCGCATCGCCTGGAGATGACACGCCACTATCAAAAGCTGAATCTTTTGGCGCCAGCGTCCACGTGCTGCGTAGACCTTACGCAGCCGTTTGCCTTCGCCTCTGGCCATATCCCTGCTCCAGCCTGGCACGAGCTGAGCAGTCGCTGGAGCGGACGATCCGGCGTCGCTGCGCCTTTCAGCACGTTTCAGGGGACGTCCGGGTTTTCACCCTACCAGCTCCGGTATAGCTCGGAGTCCTGGCCTGTCTTGCCGGACGCTGGCCGCCACTTGACCGCCGTCGATCCCTCCGCCCAGCTTCCGCGCAAACTGGATCGCGTTTTTCACGCGGAGTGGGCGACCGAGCGCGGGTTGTCTTTGCCTCATCTTCTGCGCTGCGAGCACCATGCAGTGCATCATCGTGGCTGGTGGTATGCAGAGCAAATGACGGGCGAGCTTCCCACGGACTTAAGGCGCCTAGCGAGTACCTGCCCATCCATGATGCGCTCAGCGCCGTTACCGTCCATGCATCAACGCCGGATGGTCCGCACGTGGGCGTGGCTGCGACAGTGGCGCATCTTTTCAGACCAATTCGTGCGAACCATTGACGAACACTTCGAACAATGGCTTCCCGCACTCGCTCCTGGGTTGCTCTTGGCCGACGGTCTACGGTCGATCACCGCTAGGTTTTCAAGGAGACCGGGCAAAGCTATTCCAGTTGACGGCCACGCGCACCACTGACCGAGCGCAGCCAAACAAGCCAGAACCGGACGGCTAAGCGAGCGAAGAGCGTGTCACAAAGTGCTTCTCTTCCATGAAACCTAGAAACTCGGCCGTATCGGCCGCACACACGGCGGGATCAATCTGGTAGGTGCGGACCAAGTCGGAAGCCAGATCGTTCACGGACCTTTGGCCTTCCAGCAGCGCCCATATGCGACCGGCGGTTCCATTCAACTCGAGATAAATCCAATCCTTGACGTGGAGCAGGAAGGCTTTGCCTCCAACCTGTGCCTCGATGACTTCGGCCACGCGTTGATACCGCTCAGTCTGCATAGGGGCTTCAATCCTCATGCTGGCGCATCCGTCTGCGTCAGCGCGTTCTAGAATGCTAACAGGGAAAGCCGGGCTGTCTCTTGGGTGCGAAGGTTCAAACGAAGTTCGAAGATATGGCGCACTTTGGGCGAATGCTGCGTTGTGCGGTCGCGCTGCTCCAGGCTGAATGGTTTGTGCGCCGCCAGCCTTTTTCTCGAACCGCTCAGCGGCTTTCGAAACCACCTGATCCCGGAGTTGCCCCCGCAGATCCTTTGCGCGTGGCGCTCGACATACGCGGGGCGCTGCGCTCGGTGTGCAGGCGGCTGCCCTGGCGACCTACCTGTCTGGTCAAAGCGATCGCCGCACAAAGCCTGCTGCGCCGCGGCCGCGTCCCTTCAGCGCTGGTGCTTTCCGTTATGCCCAGCGAAACGCCCACGGTGCGAGCTCACGCCTGGCTGGAGGCCGCAAACATCGTAGTGACGGGCCGTACCGAGGCGAATGCCTACTCCCCTGTATACCGCTTCGATAATAGCCCCGTGACCCCCGCCATAAATCCTTCCCGGGAGGACAGCTCCTGTTTGCGCTAAGCGTTGGTCCAGGGGCTGATTCCGCGCTGGCCAGCCTGGTGGGCGGATACCTGCTGGGCGGTTCCACCACCTTGAACACCTGGTCCGACCCCGGGCACCTTGCCCGGTTCCCTGCGAGTGTCGCGGTACGCGTACCGGGCCTGTTGCCGGAAGACCGCTTCGATCAGCAGCCTCTTCTTGCCATGGACAGCGACACGGTTTTTGTTTGCCAGGTAAGGCTGGACACTCGCGAGGACTTGATCGAGCGACTCGATCTCGGCGGCCGGCCAGACGAGATGGCGGATTCGTTCGTGCTGCAGCAGGCCTATCTGCGGTGGGGGCAAGACTGTGTTGAGCACGTGTATGGCGACTTCGCCTTTGCGGCCTACTCGCGTTCACGTGGCGAGGTCTTCTGCGCGCTCGACCCCATAAACCATACTCGTTTGTTTTATCGCACGGACAACGAGTGCCTGCTGCTCAGCACGCAGCTCGCCGCGATCAGCCGCGCACCCGGTCTCTCGACGAGCATCGACCCGGTCGTCTTGGGTTTCGCCGCGGAGGCGCGTGGCGGAAGGGAGCGTACTCCCTTCCGGGAGATTCGTTCACTGCAGGGCGGACACTGCCTTCTATGGAAAAATGGCGAGTTGACTACACGTCGCTGGTGGCGTCCGGCGTCGGACGCCACGACGGCCTACAAGAGCTCGCACGAATACGTGGAGGAGGTACGCGAGCTTTTCGGGAAAGCTGTACAGAGTTGCCTTCGAAGCTCATCCGAGGTCAGCGGCACATTGAGCGGGGGCCTGGATTCAGGCCTGGTGACGGCGACTGCGGCACGCATGCTGGCCGATACGGGTAGTGAGATGACGGCTTATACCTCAGCCCCGCAGACCGGCACACCGCTCTACCGCAGACCCCGGTGGGAGCCGGACGACGCACCCTACGCCGCTGCAACGGCAGCACTCCATCCGAATCTACGGCACCTCATTCTGCGCAGCGACGATTCCTGCGCGCTAGACCTTGTACCCGGCATTCATCGCCGCAGCGGCACGCCGGTGCGGAACGGCGGCAATCACGTGTGGCTGGACAGCATGGCACGGAATGCCTTCGGGCGAGGATCACGGGTGCTGCTAACCGGAGCACGCGGCAACTTTGGCCTTAGCCATACCGGGTTAGGAGCACTCCGTGAGCTCCTGTTGTGCCGGGATTACCCTGGCGCGCTGCGATTGACTCTGGAACTGCACCGCAGTGGCGAGCGGCCAGCCTGGAGGACCGCTGTGGCAAACCTATTGCCGCAGCGCGGCTATCACAAGCTGCGCGAGCAATGGGCGATGAAGCTCGCTCCCACCGACCGGTTCGATGCGCTGACCACTGCCGTATTTCGGACGGAACATCGCGCCATCCTGCGGACAAAGCGTTGGCCAGTAAGAACAAGGGAGGAGTTTGCCCGCCTGCTGGTCACTCCTAGTATGCTTTGGGCGGCCGACTCTTTGCCGCAATGGGACATCGAGCTTCGAGATCCAACGAGCGACCGCCGCCTTCTGGAGCGTCTTCTAACCTTTCCTTTGTCCGCGTTCGTACAGCACGGAAGATTCCGCGGTCTGGCGAGAGAACTCGGGAGGGACCTGCTGCCAGAATCAGTGCGCATCCGCCGTACCCAGGGCCAGCAGGCCGCCGACTACGCCTACGCGCAGAAGGTAAACTTACCGAAATACCGTGACATGGTGGAAGCCATGGCTAAGTCTGTGGCCTGCCGGGAAATCTTCGACATGGCTGCCATAAGGCAAGCCATGCACCTGATCGATGCAGGGGAAACGTCGAGTGTACTGACAGGGCAACTGGATCGGGCGTGCGACTCAGGATGTTTCCTGCTGCACTATTTTGGAGGAGACTCTTAGACATGCTTCCAGCAATGCCGGTACCGGGCGTTCCCGACGCCGTGATCCGCGAGGTTTCCTTCTTGCCGGAGACACTTGAAGGCGCAACGCGTGTGGGTCCATACTCGGTGGCCAGGCCTGGAGCGTTGCTTCGCGTGGTGCCTCGAGTCGCGCGCTTTCTCGCACTGGAAGGCCGCGAGATCCAGGTCATGCGTGATCCCGATGCGGACCCGCTGGAAGTAGAGCAATTTCTGTATGGAGCCGTGCGCAGCGCTCTGATCCTGCAGCAGCGCGGGTTTCCCCTGCACGCGGCTTGCATACTGCCGCCGGGCCAGGAGTATGCCATCGCCATTGCTGGCCCTTCGGGCGCCGGAAAGTCGACGCTTACCGCAGAGCTTTTGAAGCGCGGATGGTCGCTTCTCAGCGACGATCTTACCGCTCTTTATCGAGCCGGAGAGAGAGGAACGGAAAGCATCCTGGCCTGGCCCGGCCGTCCCGGTCTCAAGCTCTGGAAAGACACTTGTGAGCGGATGGAGAAAGATATCGGGCACTTGCAGTCGCTTCCGGGTGACCGCGACAAGTACCTTGTTCCCGCCAGCGTGTATGAGCAGCCTGTGCCTTTGCGCGCCATCCTTGAACTGGACAGGAGCGTATCGGGAGGGATCGTGCCGGCGGAAGGACCGGACAGGCTCGCCCTGCTCATGGCCAACACCTATCGGACACGATATCTCGAGCCCCTCGGCTGCGTCGCCAGCCACTTTCAGCTTTCCTGCCTGATTGCAGAGCGGGTCGGCCTGTATCGCCTGCAGCATCAGGGACGAGCAGAGACGTATGCGGAGATGATCCGGGAGTATAACTTTCCGGCTATTCAGTTACCGATCGATGCCGTATAGTGTTACTTACGTTCGGTGTCAATCACTCAACCGAGCTTTTGGAGGATTTGTGATCAAGTTTGAGTCTGGTCTCGATAGCGCGACCAAGAAAATCCAAGACGATGAGCAGCGCCTGCAGTGGATTAAACCTGACGCGAAAATAGCTGAAGTAGCTAAGGCCACGCTTTCTGGAGTTAATGTCCATAACTCCGCGGACTTGCAAAGCTGCGCTTCCTGAATACTCCTTCGTGAAAGACTACCGACTTGCTATCTCGTGCTCTCGAGCTACGGCACCTCTGAGTAAGCTTACGAGGTACCCGGATGCTTTGATCACGTAGTAGGTCCAACCTAAAAACCAGGCGGCCGCAAGCTGTAACAGCTGTGGCCGTAGTTTCTGTTTTCGTTCCCGTATACGTCTGGCCACACTGCGCGCGTCGGTTACAAGGTGCTCACGGCATTCAGCCATACTCGCATGTTCCGCTTGCCGGTCGTAGAAGTACACGTCAAGGCCGGCGGCCCAGGCTCGCTTTACGAAGCCGCTGAATCCTGGCGGCGGGGGATGGCTGGCACGAGCACCCGTCTGTTCATACATCGTGATCCCTGCACCCATCAACTGGATTCCAAGTTCCGTACATTGCCCACGGTGCGTTGGCCGGTGCGGGAAAGGAAATCGCTCAAAAACCTGTCGACGAAATGCGATGTTGTTGGAGACGAGCCGGCGGGTAGCACGGAGAGGTTGATCAGGCTGGGCCGGATGAAAGATCCAGAAAAGCGCAACCGCCATCTCGTAGGTGCGCACATGGTCCAGGTGGGTCGCGCCTACCACCACGGAGATATTCCAGTCGCAAAAGGGCGCCAGCATAGCTTCCAGCCATCCGGCATCCGGCACAAGATCTGTATCAAAGAAGAGGAAAATCCCGTTCCGGCTCTGTAATGCGCCAATGTTCTTTTTCTCGTAATAGTCTGCGTCCGGCGGGATCTGACAAAGCTGGATCTCAGTACCAAATCCGCCAGCAGTTCCCAAATTTCGCTGCAACAACGCCGTCAGGTCTTCTGGCGAGATCACCTCAGGATCATGGCAGATCACGATCTCGGGTGGCGCGTCCATCCGTGGCGACAACTCTGCAATCTGCCGTCCCATCTCGGCGAGCCCCTGTTGTACACGGCCCAGTCCACCTTCCAGAACGGTTTCCCACTCCAGAATGATCGAAGGTGCCGGTAACTTTAACTGAGTGGACATATTTCCTCCACATGCAGGGTGCAGGTTTGCATGCTGTACCCTCCTACGACGCCGAGGAGGTGACGTGAGATGCTACGGAAAGGATTCCCCTGCAACGACGCGAACGAACCTTCTCTTACAAGAATCGTCGAACGATCCTGCGCCTTCACCGCAGATTGTCTCCGGAGTTCCTCGCTGTCCTGTCGGCGACTGTATGGCCGGTCACGGAGCAGAGCTTGTCCCGTCTCCGGACCCTCGTAGAAGGCCCATTCAACTGGAACCACTTTCTTGCCGTCACCCACCGTCAACGAGTGGCGGGACTGGTGAGTGCCTCTATGAGCAAGCTTCCTCCAGCTATGGTGCCCGACGCCGTTCTTGCAGCTCTCGCGACGGAAGCGCAGAACCAGGTGCGCACCGGGATACTGTTTCTGTATGAGACTCACCGCTTGTTGACTGAATTTCGTCATGCAGGGATAGAAGCGGCGGTTTTGAAAGGCGGCCCACTCGGTATTCTCGCCTACGGCAGTTCCAGCATTCGGCACAGCAAAGATATCGATCTACTCGTAGATCCGAGCCGGGTGACAGAGACGGGAGCAATGCTCATGCAGCTGGGATATACGCGGTTGGTGCCGCCTGAAGCATGGTCGCAGGATCAAGTTTCAGACTTTCGCGTATTGCGTTCCCACTTTGAATTTTTCAATCCGCAAACAGGAGCCCAGGTTGAATTGCATTGGCGGCTCGCGGCTAATTCGCATTTTGGTGTGCAGTTTCCGCCGACGAATACCTGGCGCGGAGTCAACGTGGGAGGCGGTCTATCCATTCCAATGTTGGCGCATCCTGACTTGGTCGAATACCTTTGTGTGCATGGCGCCTCGCACGCGTGGTCACGACTCAAGTGGCTAGCAGATGTCGCCGCCCTGCTCCGCCTGCATCCAGAGTTGATCGAGATCCTGCGCCAGCGTGGGACGGCGAATGGTACGTCCCGCGCGATCGATCAGGCTCTCGTGCTTTGCCATCGCTTCTACGCCCTTTCACTTCCTGCAAACTTCACCTGTTCCCTGCCAGTCCGCTTGCTGTGCGGTATAGCCGAAGATGCCATGACGACTGGCGGGGGCGCTGGTGAAATTTCAGATTACAGATGGCGGAACACCAAAGTACACCTCTCGCGCTTTCTGCTCAACTTTCACTCTCGCTACCTCATGTCAGAGCTACGTGGCGAGCTTCTCCTGCCACCAGCCTGGACTGGAGTGACTCCAAGACGCGGGCGGAAGGTTATGCACCAAATGAGACGTGTCTGGGAACGATTCAGGAAATAACCCCGCAGTTTGCCTTCAGAACAGGACTTCTTAATAGCATTGAAGGTTTGTGCATGCCGATGCCCAAACGGCGCACGCCGGCAGGATTGTCACTCTCGGCAGCGGCTTCTCCGAACCAAATGGTGTGGTAGTGGACGGCAGTGGCAATGTCTTCGTCGCCGATACCAGTAACAATGCCGTCAAGGAGATTGTGGCAACGAGTGGCACGGTGAGTGCCAATTCTCAGGTCGTCACCGACGCTATCGCCCAAAAGTGTTATTCAGCTTCTCCGTCATTGCGCCTGACTTTTGGTAAAGTCAGATCTCGTTCACTTGACGCGGTTCACGTCTGCTTGCCTCATGAAGGACGTGCCGTGACAATGCGCGGTCGTTTGAGCTGGCACACTGCCCTAAACAAGAGCCAGTGGCCAAGCCATTCGAGAGTCGCCGTAGCGACTCGCATATCTTGCCTCTTTTGTTTTCGATTCTCCTAGGTCCCGAAATAGCTGCGGAAATGACCGCGAAGGGATACTACGTGCCTACTTGTTCTAACCTTTGTTCGCTATGCTTCCCCTGTCTTTTCGACTGTGGACGAAGACGCCTTCTTGCGGTCTTGTCATTGCTGCTTCTTTGCTGCGCAGGTGTAGCTCGCGCGCAAACTGCCCCGCTCACGTTCACCGGAGTGTGGAGCTATGTGACCTATGCTGGGATGTCACAACCCCATGGAATTGCGGGTGACGCCGCTGGCAACCTGTACATTGTCGACTCCGGCGTTGGTTCAGTTATTAAGATCGCGTCGAACGGCACAGAGAGCAACGTGGGTGTAGGTTTGGTCGCCCCGGGAGGAATCGCCTCCGATGCCGCTGGTAATCTTTACATCGCTGATACCGGAAACCAGCGCATCGTGAGCATACCCAAGAACGGCATACAGACCACGATTGCATCCGGTTGGGACCATCCCACCAGCGTTGCTGTCGACAACGCGGGGAACCTGTATGTTGCGGATGCGACAGGGTTGAGCAAGGTGTCTTCAGGTGGCACAAAGACGGTGCTTGTCTCTGCCGGGAACCAAGCAATTACGGCCGTGACGGTCGACGCAACGGGCAATGTTTTTTACAGCGACAACTCTGCCAACTATGTATACGAGATTCTGTCCGGGACGACGACTCCAGAGATTCACAATGCAATTTCCGGCATTGTTCTTAGTCTCTACGCGGATGCTGCAGATAACGTGTTCCTTGGCGCGCAAGGAGTAGGCGTTCTGCGTAGCGACGACTCCCAAGGAGACACTACCCTGTTCGGCGACACGCTTCGCCCGAATGGGATTTGGGAAGACGGCGCTCACAACCTGTACATAGCCGATGCCGCTGGTCAGGTGCGAAAGCTGGCGTTGGGTGCCGTCGACTTCGGCTCCGTGAACGTCTGCCCGATGACGAGTACGGCCTCACAATGCGCTACGAGCCGCACGCTGAACTACGCTCTGGACAGCGCGTCTTCGGTGAACGTCTCCGGTGCTTCCGCTCTTTTACAGGGAATTGTCAATCTCGACTACACCGTCGCAAGCAACTCGTGTACAGGCGCACTGAGTCAGGGTGCTGGTTGCGCCGTTACAGTCGCGTTCAGCCCGACTACGGCGGGGTTGCGGATGGGAGCAGCCGAGCTGCTGGGCGTAGTTGCGGGCCCGCCGACAATCTCCTGCTCCGCCAATCCTTCCTTTGTCTTTCCAGGCGACCCTTCGACCATTACAGCGATCGCGACAAGCCCGGCCGGCCTGCCACTCACATACAGTTACTCCTCCAGCGGTGGTTCCATCAGCGGCACCAGCAGCGTTGCCATCCTCAGCACAGTTGGATCGCCACCAGGCACGATCACTCTCACCTGCAACGTGGTCGACACGCAGGGTCAGACTGCCTCAGCAACAACCAGCGTTACCGTGGCGGGTCCGGCATTTCTACCGGCTACGTTAGCGAACTCTTTGAGCGTGCAGCCTTCAGGTCTGTCAGGTCGCGTCTCGAATCCAAGTGGACTCGCCCGTACTGCTCTTCGTGAGAACGGGTCCACTTATCCTGCCCTGAGTTCGTCGGGTAGTCTGCTCGTAACGACCTACCTGCATGGTGTCGGCCTGGCCGCACAAGGCGTCTTCGACACGGCACCCATCAGCACGTTGCCAGCGGCACTCGTGAGTGGCGGAAGTGCGGCGAGTGTAGCCGTGGATGCGAACGGCAAGGTGTACGTGCTTGACGAACAGCACTGCATTCTTCAGAGCTACGACGGCAGCACGATGGTTGTTGTAGCCGGTACAGGTATTTGTGCAGCGCCTTCCGGGGACGGCTCCGCAGCCACGAGCGCGACGCTATACGACCCCCGAAAGATTGCCCTTGACGGAGCTGGCAATCTTTATATTGCAGACGCCGGTGGTCACAATGTGCGCAGAATCGACGAAGCGAGCGGGGTGATCACGACAGCCGCTGGAAGCAGTAGCGGACAAGGCGGCTACACGCCAGATGGAGGGCAGGCTACCGCCTCTTTGTTGGACACCGTGGCCGCCGTTGCGGTGGATGGCGCTGGGAATCTGTACCTAGGCGATCTCGACCACTCGCTGGTGCGGAAAGTGGATGTTCTCAGCGGGCTACTGTCGACTGTCGCCGGGAATTACCAGGCGGGCGTTGGTTATAGTGGCGACGGTGCAGCAGCAACCAACGCCCAGTTACACGACCCGAACGGTCTTGCCGTGGACAACGCGGGAAACATCTACATCGCGGATAGCAGCAACAATGTAGTCCGGGAGGTGACCGCGAGCACGGGGGTCATAACGACTATCGCGGGGAACCAGGCGGCTGGATGCGGCTATAGCGAGAGTGATGGCGCAGCAATCAATGCCAAAATGTGCGGGCCGAAGGGCGTATCTCTTGATGGAGCGGGGAACGTCTACATCGCCGACTCATCTAACAACCTGGTTCGCAAGATCAATCAGGCGACCCACATTCTCACCACCGTCGCTGGTACCTACAATGGCGGTACGGACGCATACTCAGGAGATGGCGGTGCTGCGACACACGCTGGACTAAGTCATCTGCTAGATATCGCCATCGACGGCAGTGGCAATCTCCTGATTGCGGATACAGACAATCGCGTCATCCGTGAAGTTGCGACAGGCAGCGGGATCCTGAATCTGGGCAGCGTCAATGTAGGCTCGACATCAGCAGCGCAGGATGTGACGCTTACCAATGACGGCAACTTGGCACTCAACCTCAGTGCGTTGCAGACCCCGGTTGACTTCAACCTCGGTGGTTCGGATACGAGTTGCACCGCAAGCACGACCCTCGCTGCAGGAGCGAGTTGTGTTCTGGGAGTTGAGTTCGCGCCAACGGTGAGCGGTCTGCTTAGTGAGAACCTCACGCTCACCGACAACAATGGGAATGCTGCCGCAGTGACCCAGACCATTGCCCTTAGTGGCAGCGCCGTGCAGCTTGTGCCAACGCAGGTCGTCTTGTCGGTTCTTCCCGGCCCACTCACAGCTGGCGGCAACCTCGGTTTATTGAACGTACGGGTTGAGGCCGCGAACGGCAGCACCGTGACGAACTCAAGCGCACCAGTGACCGTCACCATCAGCTCTTCGGCGGGCTACTCGCAAACCCTGACCGGCATGGCGGTGAATGGCGTGGCGACGCTCGATGCGAGCTCGCTGAACCTGACGGCCAGTGGATCCTACTTTGTCACTGCCAGCAGCCCTACCCTGAACTCGGACGAAGCCGTCGCCAGAGTTAATCCTGGTCCAGCATCGAAGCTTGTGCCGAGCGCTCTGCCTGCCACCCTCACCAGCGGAGCCAATCTGGGCAATGAAACCGTTGCAGTTCAGGATGTGTACAGCAATCCGGTTTACGCCACGACGACGGTGACACTCACAATAACCGGTCCTGCTGGCTACTCCCAGACTCTGACTGGCCGGAACTCCGATGGACCCGCTCGTTTCGACCTGAGCTCGCTCCCTTTGACGACAGCCGGCGTGTATACGGTAACGGCCAGCAGTGTTGGCCTCCCCAGCGTTTCGTCTCCGGTCACAGTCACAGCCGGCACCGGCTCGCAGATTGCGTTAGGTTCTGTGCCGAGCAGCATTACCTCGGGCCAAAGCCTGGGCACAACAACGGTGACCATCGAGGACGCGAGTGGCAACACGGCTACAAGCTTTTCGGGCCCGATCACGGCAACGCTGACCGGGCCGAACGGCTTCTCGCAAATTGTGAACGGGACCGCTGTGAATGGAGTAGCAAACCTGAGTCTGGCTGCCCTGAGCCCGACAGCGGCAGGGACCTACACGCTCACCGCCATGGGTGCAGGTCTCACATCAGCTACAGCAGCCGTCACTGTGGTGCCCGCTCCCCAATCGATCGCGCTACCCAGTCTGACCAACGTAACCTACGGGGCGATCGTTCCCACGCTGCCGACGTCAAGCAGCGCAGGTCTTCCAGTCACCTACACCGTGACAGGACCGGCGGTCCTCAACGGGTCTTCGCTTATCGTCAGCGGCGCCGGGACGGTGACCCTGACGGCGACACAGGCGGGTGATAGCGCTCATACCCCGGTGACAGTGACCAAAACTTTCGTGGTCGCTCAGGCACCAACGACAACCACGCTAAGCACAAGCGGCAATGTGGTGGCTTTGGGAACCTCCGTGATCTTCACAGCTCACGTCGCGAGCTCAGCCGGCGTTCCGACCGGAACCGTGAATTTTCTGAACGGAACCACGGTTCTAGGAATCGGAGCTGTCTCCACAACGGGTGTAGCAACCCTAACCCTGTCCACGCTGCCCGCTGGCGCTCTCAACATCGCGGCCTCGTACAGCGGGGATGCAAACTACCTGACCTCACTCTCGACCATCGACGCCACGGCTGTTCAGGACTTTGGGATTGCGGCGACGTCAGGTACTCCGTCCGTTCCGGTAGTTCCCGGAACGGCGGCCGACTTCACAGTTGCTCTGACTCCAGGCACCGCAGGTTTCTCGAGCACGATCATCCTTACAGCTACAGGTCTGCCCACCGGAGCAACCTACAGCTTCTCGCCCGCCACGGTGACACCTGGTTCTGCCACGGCGAGTACCGTACTCACCGTGCAGACGACCAAGCCCGTCACCACAGCTCGCAAACTTGAAGGAGCCGCAGGAATCGCTTTTGCTTTGCTCTTTGTCCCATTCGGCATCTCGCGAAAAGGACGTGAGGCGCTCAGGGAGAGTCGTCCTTTGAATGCATTCGGCATACTCCTGCTCCTAGGCGGACTTGCCGGTCTCACTGGCTGCGGCACGAGCAATGGATTCTTCGGCCAGCCCGGGGCAAGCTACACGATTACAGTCACAGGAACCAGCGGCACCCTTGTCCACTCAACCACCGTCGTCCTCAACGTTCAGTAACCGAAAGAGAAGAGAACCATGCGCATGTCACTTCGCAATCTGCTCCTTTGGGGAGCTGCTGCTGCCATCACCACTACCTCGCTCTGGGGGCAAACCTCTGGCTCCAAACAAGAGGTAGATCTCGCTGTCACTTACCTTGCGCAGCGAAGCAATCTCACCCCAGGTCAGTTCTTCTGGCGTCAGGGTGGTGCCTTCGAGCTCTCGACCCAGGGACCGCATGGCCTCGGGATCGCGATGAACATCGCAGGTTTGGAGGCAACCAACATCCTGGGAACCGGGATCGACCTTAATACCCTGACAACCACCTTCGGTCCGCGTTACACCTGGCACCATCGCAGGGCCGCCGTCTTCGGGCAGGGACTTGTCGGGGAATCACACGCCTGGAACAGTTTCTTCCCGCAAAGCGGAGGAGCGGTCACAACCTTCAACACCTTCGCCCTGCAGGTGGGCGGTGGCGTTGATCTGGCAGTTGGTCGGCACTTCGCCATCAAGCCAATCCAGGCCGACTGGATCCGCACCCAATTTCCCAACGCCACGACCAATGTGCAAAACAACCTCAGACTCGGTGCAGGGATCGTCCTCCGTATCCCGCAATCACGATAGCCGAGCAAAGCTCCGTACTTCACCCGAAGTGTGGACGGATGATGCGGGCGGGCCAGATGTTATTGGCCCGCTTTGCTTTGCTCTTCTCTTACTCTTCTCAAAAGTGCGGCGGTTCGAGATGTGCCGTTGTCGGAAGCTGGCCCGCGTATGCTGTCACAAACGTTCAATGCTGTTGAAAAAACTCGGATCCTCGTGACTTGGCAAAACGCGTCGCGCGAGGATGCCCTCCACGCGACGTTTGCGGCTAAGGTAAGCCTTAGGCATTCCCAGCTTTGACCCTCAGAGGTGCAACGGAGATGCAAGTACGGGATGTCCTACCGCGATCTGACGGAGATGATGCTGGACGTGGTGTTGATGTTGAGCCGTCCACGATCATGCGCTGGGTTCATCGCTACGCACCTGAACTGGAGAGACGAGTCCGGTGGTATCAGGAATATCGCGCTACGTCTTGGCGCGTAGACGAGACCTACGTCAAAGTCGGCGGCAGGTGGAAGTTCCTTTTCCGGGCTGTTGACAAACACGGCCGACTTATCGACTTCATGTTGTCAGACCGCCGGAACACCAGCGCTGCCTACCGTTTTCTGGCAAAGCGCTGAAGATGATGCGCTACTGGCCACCATCCTCGATCACCACGGACCAGCTCGGTTCTTACCCAGAGCCATCGGCCGGCTGCAATGAGAAGATAAGCTTCCAGACTCGACGAAGCATCGCACCTGCAAGTACCTGAACAATATCATCGAGGCCGACGATGGCGCACTCAAGCGAGTGATCCGACCGACCCGAGGCTTTCAGACCATGAAGACGGCATCCGCTACGATCAAGGGCTTTGAAGTAATGCGGAGGATCCGCCGCGGTCATTGCCTCACCTGCAAGCCGCACGTCAAGGACGAGGTGCGTTCCATTAACAAGCTGTTCGACTTCACGTCGCAGCTTGATCACTACGCAAGATTCAACTGAGCTCAACAGAGTTAACGCAACAGAGCCGGGCCGGCAGCAAGACTCCCGCAGCGAACGCCAACCCGACGCTGCTTGGCACCTACACCCACACCCACACCTACACCGTCACCACGACCCACGGCCTGCTGAGCCACACGGCGACCTATACCCTCACGGTCGCAATTCGTTACTAGGCCTTCACGCGCGTTTCTGACATACAGTTCTCTTGGCACGACCAGTTGGAGATGATCTTTGCGCATAGGTAAACTTCTTGTCGTCCTCACCCTCATGCTGCTGACCGCCAGGCTGACCCATGGGCAAGCGGTCGCGACCGCATCCCGCAGAGCGGACCTCCAGGTCGGCGTTAACTTCTCGAGAGCGGCGAATCTTCATTCAATAACACTACATAAGTAGAGTTGGCTCGTCAAGCCGATTTGAGACGTGAGAGAGAAAGCTGTTTTTACTAGGTTTGTTCATCAAGTATGTATAAACGCATTTTGGTCAGCAACGAGCCTTGCTCTTGCTGGGCTTCTTCATTTTTGTTCTTTGATAGCGCGGGCAACGGAACTTTCGTTTGCCATGGTAGATGTGGCCTTTCAACTCCATCATCGGGATACAATACCGTTTACACGTCATGCTGCGACCGTGCCGAAAGCGTCAAGCGCTACTCCGTGGGGAAAAGTGCTACGGCTGTGGCAGACGGGCCGACCGTCGAGAAATTCAAAGCGGTCTGCTCGTGGCCTTTCGGGTGCAGTTCTCTCCATAAATTCAATAAGAGGGGTGGCATCCATCGGTTGACGGCCCGTGTTCGATGAATCTTTGCGTGACACGCAGGGCAGAGCGAAATCATGAGGTGAAGAACGGACTTCCCCGGAACGCGATGGTGACGATGATGGATCGTTTGTCGCGGCCGGAAGCATCGCACACCCGGCAGCGGTACCCGTCACGCTCCAGCACCTTCTCTCGCAGACCGCCGAAATACTCCTCATCCTGCCGCCTGAGCGTGTAGCAGACAGCACACATCCCATGCGCGAGGATCTTCACCTTCCCACATCGGCAATGCATCGCGTGCTGTTGGGCTCTCCTCATTCACATCACCCGTTCCATTCTTTCCAAAACGACAACATCGACCAGCCGTTCCATGAACGGAGAAGACCGAGCCCTGGTCCGTTCGCACCGTGAACGTCTCAGCCAGCTCCACTCTTCCGGAGACCTTTTCACAATGATCACCGCCGATCACTTCCCCTCAAGCTCGCTTCAGTCGAGAGTGCTGCACAGGACTCGCATCGTTCACTTCCCTTCCAAGATATTCGTAGACGGTTGCCCGCGGCGAGCAGGATACTGGTCGAAGTCACACCCTCTGATCTCCCTTCCTCCTGAAACTGAGTACGGTCGCGGTATACCCGCACCCGGACGCCTTTCCGTGCCAGGTTCACCAGCTCTTCCGCGATCTCCCGATCGGTAAAGCTGTACCTGGCCACATCGACCGAACGCGTAGCCGTTTTTAACATAGCCATCTCGTTCCGTTCGAGATTCGTTCCCGGAGAGTACAGGTGCGCGTCGCCCTGAGCTCGACCCAGAGGCACGTACAGAAGCAGCAGTAGAACGGATCGAGGGAAGTTCATCGCTCCCAGACTAAAGTGCGAGATCAGTGTCGACATAGGAAAGAGAGGTCACGTAGAACACTCCCGGGCTTTTACAACTTCGCATCATGCAGGACCAGACCCCCAAGCCGCCGAAGCAGTACGCTCCTATCGGTTTATGTGAATCGTTCAACCCGAACTCGGTCGAAGGCCATCAAATGAAACAACGAAGAGCACGCTTCGCCCGCCTTCGCAAGGAACGCGAGGGCGAGCTGGCGGAACTCGATGCCTACGCCGAGGCAGAAGCCGCACGACGCGAGAAGCGATCTCCTCTTCGCAATCTTCCCTCACCCTCTTCTATGTTGCAATCAGGGCGTGGCCGCATTGGTCGCGCTTCGACGGAGAGGCCGACATCCCCTGAGGCCAGAAATATCTGAGCCTGTCGCAGAGATCGGCCACCGTCCCTCTCTTTTACGCCGTGGAGAATCGAAGACCCCGAGCCTGCATGACAAGGGCGGCGAGAAGAATGTGTCCGCAGTCGCGGACAGGGCTGGCAGCTGAGGCCAAATCAAGGACTGGAAGGAACTGCATGAAAAGGCGTCTCCAAGAGATTCGCTACGCGATTGGGAGCGTCCTGACAGAGATTGATCAGCAGTTGATCTCGCCGACACTCCGGAAGCATCCCGAACTTCTGCCTCTAGCAGAAGAACTCAATATCCGTTAGGTACGCAGCGGCTCAATGATGTCACCGAGGATCTCGATCAAGTGAAGGAAGGATCAAGGGATAAGGAGGCTGGGAAAGAGCCTCTGGCCGTCGTACGGCGTATGACTTCGGAGCATGCCATAGATCGCATGAAGAAGCTTTCGCATCACTGCGATAAGAGCTTGGAGCTTCGCTTTATGCCTGCTCTGAAGCAGTTGGTAGAAGCTTCTCAGGTGGGGATCTCGCTGAACCGCTACGAGAGCGGGCGTGTAAAGCGAACGACGGAGATGACGGTTGCCAGCGCGACTTGTCTTGGACGGGCGCCGCACTGATGTGCCGGAAGTCTCGTGGGCTGGATCCAGTCCGCTGTGGGCGCCCCACTCGCACCGACATCTCTGGTGAAAGCGCCGTCAGTTTTCCCAAGATGTGGATGGCACTGATTTCTGCGATTCCTGGAATGCTAACGATCAGGTTGAACTGCTTATGTGTGGTCTCATCCTTCCGCAGCAGTGCCCGGGCCTCCTTCCGCATTCTAGCCAGCCGCCGCTTAATCGCATCGAGAGAGCGCCGGAGATCCACCGGAATGCAACGAGGAGTTGAAGCAGAGCCTTGCGCGGCGTGAAGGCGATTGTTTTCTCGCGTGTACTGACCTGTAAGTCCAGATATATAGCGGCTGATCGTACGAAGTCGTAACCCGCGTTGGCTGGGGCCGCGCCAAGCTGTGAAGGGCATACGACGGCTGTACTCAGCCAATGCCGGAGCGTCAGCTTTGTCAGTTTTCGAACGCCTTAAAGTCTGCGCGAACCGATTCACCGCCTTGGGATCTAAAACGGCTACCTCGATTCCTTCGGCCTGATCGAGCGCCAGGGCGAGGTCCAGCGAATAGATAACCGTCGCCTCTAGGCAAACTCTGACGAGTGCCTTGCGCTTGTGCAGCCAAGCGATCAGAGCTTTATGGCCAGTGAAGGTATTCGCGAACTCACGTTCGGATAGAGACTCCTTTTCTTGTTGAACAGCAACGGCCAGCGTCTTCGCACTGACGTCGATGCCACAAAATACTGTGGTTTGTTCGGACCTGAATTCCTTATTCATAATCTTCATGCCTTGGGTTCGATATCGTTCCGGGCCGTCCTTGTCCGCATTACGGACTACTCTCCTCGCCTACCTTGAACATGCAGGCTCAATGGCCTCTGATTCTCCACGGCGTGGTCAAGAGAAGGACGGGGGCCAATCTTCGCATCAGGCTCAGCTTGTACTAGCCTCAGGGTGGGACGGCCTCCCTCCGAAACGTAACCAATCGTTACGCCTCAGATGGGGAGATACAAGGGTGGGAAACAGCTTCATCGTTTTCCATGCTTTGCACCATTCCGGCATTTCCACGTCTCTGTCTTCCCCTCAACTGGCGACAATGCGACTAATGAGATGGTCTGCCGCTTGATTCTCCTGACTGTCGGGAGGATTGTAGAGGCAGCTTTTTATAGGAGGATCATCGCTATGCAGATACAGTCCGTTGGCATCGACCTGGGG
>CAXTLR010000021.1:0-28095 GCA_964245195.1 uncultured Acidobacteriaceae bacterium
CGATGCTGGCGTTTCGCCCAGAAACATCCAGAAGTGGCTCGGGCACTCGGACCTGGCCACCACCCTTCGCTACCTTGCGGTCGCCGAACTCCGGTCGGAACGCACCCGAGCTCAGGTAAACGGATCATTCGCGGCACTCGCGATCGGAGGTGCCGCGTGAAAGTGCGGCTGATGGGAAGTGGTGTGCCTGCCTGGAGGTACCGGTGAAACACAAAGATTCATACGGCCTTGAAGCCGCAATTGATCGATGGATCGTGCCCGCGCTAGCCAGACATTTCCTTCAAGGGAGACAGTCAGGGACGCGTATCTCGTCGGAGCCTGAGGTCCGAGTCCCCCAAGTACAGCGTTCGGTTGGCCGACCGGAACGATTGCGCCCCGCCGAGGCTCCGGCTCACGGAAAAACTCAAGTAAAGCGGGAACCGACTTTGGCGCCCCTAGGCAGAAGCCAATCTGCCAGGGAGTCGTAATATGCCGCGCAATCCGCCGAAGCACCCCGTCCAGCCATTCAGCCCAGACCAAGGCCTGCCCTCGGGCGAAATCCTTTTCTATGGCCGCTTCAGTCTCGCGGACAACGAGAACAATACGTCCATCGCTCAACAGCTGCGAGCCTGCAGGGAAGCTGCCGCGAAAGACGGTCACGAGATCCCGGACGACTGCGCCTTCGCCGACCATGCGGTTCGCGGCTCGGTGGAAGACCGCCCTGGGTTGAATCGACTCTTCGATCTGCTACGGAGTCGCGCGATCAAGTGCACCGATCTTTACATTTTCGATACCTCACGCCTAGCCAGGGATGAAGAGCTCGCGATGAAGTTCCAGAAGTTCTTCAACTTCTACAAGGTACGAGTCCATTATGTGGCCAATGGCATGGTGTCGGGCACTGCCGGCTTTGATCTACAGCATGTCATTTTTTCCGGTCTGGATGCGCAATACTCTAAAACCCTGGGTCAGAACGTCAGGCGCGGTCAGATCGATCAGTTGGAGCGCGGCTATGCGGCCATGGCTCGAACCTATGGTTATAAGCATGTTGATGACATCGACCCAGCCCATGCAGATTCATTCGACCGGCGGAACCGAAAGGGTGTCTTGGCGGTCCTGGATCCGGAGCAGTCGGAGGTGGTCCGGCTCATCTTCCGGCTGTACCTCGCCGGAAAGGGGTATGACGCGATCGCTCGTTACCTCAATGAAAATGGGATCCGATCCCCGCGCCGGCCCACCAAGAGCCGCCTCCGCCTTTGGAGCACGACTTCCGTGCGTACGATCCTTACGAATGAACGGTATATCGGAAACATCCACTATGGAAAGCTAGCGACGGTTCGGGATCCGGAAACTCGGAAAATCGTTCATCAGAAGCGTCCCGAAGGCGATTACAGGAAGTTCCACTTCGAGGAACTCCGCATTGTGAGTGACGCGGAGTTCGAAGCCGTTCGCAAGCTCCGCGCCTCCCGCGACACCCTGGGCGCGCAGCGCAAATCCGGCGGTCTCGCTAAAGGCAAGGGAACCTATATCTGGTCGGGTCTGCTTAAGTGTGGCAGGTGCGGTGGGCCGATCAACGTGTGCCAACCAGATACGTACATGTGCTCCACGTACTACCGAAGGGGCGGATGTACCAATGAGACGAAGCTGAATCGTCTGGCACTCGAGCGCGACCTGACGGAGTATCTGGTGCGCATGGTTCGTGAGGCCCGCTCCTTCGATTCCATGGTGGACGCGGTAGTGAACGAAGCCAAACGCCAACAGGCTGAGGCTGAGAAGGCCCGGGAGGCGGGGATCGAAGGTCGGGAGAACCTCCAGGCGAGGCTGCAAAAACTTAGGCAGGAGGTCGACAACTTGACCTCCGCCGTAGCCACGCTGGGCTTATCCGACGCTCTGTCCAATGGGCTGCGGGATCGGGAAGCCCAAGCAAAACTCTTGCGCCAGCAACTCGACTCGCTCGAGCAGAAACCTGGAGTATGGTTCACACGGGCGGAGGTCGCTGACTTTCTCAGCGACGGCTTGGCCGAACTGGCGAACATTCTTCTGTCCGATCCCCAGACCTGCCGTGACGAGATCAGAGACCGCGTCGACCATCTGATCCTTAGCCCGACAATCTTTGAAGGCCAGCCGTCGCTTGAGATCACGGGTGATCTGCGGCTGTTCAACGAGGAGAAGATCAAGATGCTCGGCTGTAATGGACCCATTACAGCTAAGCATCTTGCCCTCAGCTTGTCTGGTCTGGTCCTCAAACTGGAGAGCAATGGCAAGATCCTGCGGGTGGCCCTCCTGAACGAGAATCATGGATGTTTCGGCCTCCAGAGTCTCGCCCCGGCAGCCGAGGTCTCGGCCGCCAAGTCTGCTCCCCTTGCACCTGCACCATGGGTGCAAGGGTTTCAGCAAGGGCATTCAGAGTGGTTCGGCCATTCGGCCTTGCATGGGGGGTCTTCGGTCTGAACGCAATCGCGCACACGCAAGCGGGTACTTCGGAGTCGTCAACATCGACCGTCAAGCAGAAGGTGCGTGGAAGGGTCGCTCAGGATGCGAAAGACTTCAATGGCCTACGCACCGGGCTGTCTGTGGTCGGTTGAACAGAGCTTCGTTTGTGAGCTGGGCTGGCTAAAAAAAGCCGCCCCCATCAGTCCCCATATCCCAGGTCAGTACCTCAAAACGGGTATTCCTACCTCACTGTGGACAGCAAGAGGTCCATAGGAAGCGAGGCCGACATGGATCTTACGGAACAGCTAAGGGAGCGCACCAGCTTTCTCACCACGAAGGAAGTGATGGAGCTGCTGCAGCTGCAGCGCAACACATTGTGCGATTGGGTGCGGACGGGTCGTATCCCGGCTATCCGTTCGGGCAACGGATACCTATACGACCCCCATCACTTGGCCGACTGGCTGGCCGAACGCACCACCGGGAAACCATAAGTGGTCCGGAGGGCTTTGGCAGACCTGGGTGCGCTGGGACGATCCCGTTCGGCGGTTAGTAGGTTGAGAAGCGCTGTTCAACATGAGCAGAAGCGGTGTTTGAAACGGATGCTTCTCCATAGCTCTCTCTTCTTCCCCCACACGATCGCCGTTATGGGCCAAGTCCGAATCCGGGCTTTCTAGCCCGCTTTCACTCCTGCTTCTCTTCAAACTTTCTCGACAGCTACGTGCTGTGCTGGGTTTGGCGGCTCACGCTCGCAGAGGTGCCGAGGTGCTCAGCGTCGCATGCTCTACGGAGCTGTCTCCGGAAGGCGCCAGAACACTTCGGGAGCGCGTCTTCGATACGAACAAAAGCTGAACCGGTGTCTCTCATCTGGCAGGGAGCCGACGCCATGACCGTCAACCGCTCGTCGCTCTTCGGGCTCCCGTAACGTGCTTGTGGCGTACGGCATCGAGAGAGTCAGGTCGCCCCAAAGTGCAGCCACCTCCCCCGCCCAAGTTGGGCTGGCCCGCTTGCCTCGCCAACGGCCGTCCATAACCGGAGTGGTTTCGCGGGACGATGCGGTGTACCCGAACTTGCTGCTCAGACCTCCTGCTCTTGCGGCATGGAGCTCAGACCGCATCGAGCGATCAGGACCCGAGAACGCTCGAAGGGAGGTGCTTGGCTATCCAGGGATCAAACCCCGGGTCGGCCATAAATTCTCTCCGGCATACCCGGTCTCGAACCGGTCCGGACGGTATTCCCCTGGCATGCGGGAATGCGTTCCGCTCAGATCAATTGCGAGGACTACAAAGATGAGTCAACTTACCGACGAAGAGCTGTTGTACCGGCGTGAAGCACCAACCGCCGTAACCGATCCAGTCGCTTACCCTGAATGGGACGATGCGACACCCGTTAAACACGGACGTGAGCTCGGCCGTACCGGCCCCGCTGTAACAATCGACGGTGGTCTCGAACCTACCACTCCGAGCGCGGGTGACGTTGGCGGCACTGAGGCAAATGCGGTTCTCATCCCAGAAACCAACGAGCCGATCTCCTCCATCGACTCCGAAGCGTTGGAGGAGCAAGAACCTGTGCTCGTGGTTACGATCATCGAGCTCTGGTCGTGCTCTACGACAAGGAAGTCGAACCTTGCGACGTCCCGCGCGGAACTGGCAGAGGTGCGACGCGAACTCGGGATGCGGCTCTACGCCTATAAATCCCTGTTGAGCCACTCAGGACGCGGTGGTAAGTGGGCGGGCTTTCTTCGCGAGGTCAAAATCCCACGCGCAACTGCCGACCGCTTGGTCGAGGCTTCAAGTCCCTCGTCAGCCCAAACCGTAAATCGCCTCAGTGAGGCGATTTCGGCTCCGACCGAGGTCGATATCGCCCAAATCGTGTCCAGGCTCATGCCGAGGCTCGCCCGGCAACTGACGACGCCGGCTTTGGTCGATCGCTTCCTGCACGCCCTGGGAGATGCACTCCACGGTTCCACACCCGTTGCGGCTGACTCTAAGAGGGGCACCACAGTTGTGCCTAAAGTCAAAGCTGCTTCATAACCGTCTGATCGATTGTTCCCGGCAGGGTGTCCCGTTTAGTAGCAAGAGACGGTGCACCCTCGGGACCACCTGAACGCTGTCTAGGCGGCCCACGAACAGATCCCTACACGGCGCTTTCCTAAGCGGAGGAGACCTTACTTCCTATTTCTCCGAGAGTGGAACGACGGTGCCGCTATCTCAGGCAATTGACTCTGATGACGGAGTCGTCATCTCCCCTCAAGCACATCCTCGATCTCGGAGAAGCTCATGGCTTCCTTTTGCCGAAGTACTTCCTCGGCGGCCCGGAAAGGATCAGCATCCAGCTCCGCAATTGGAATTCTCGCCCACAGGTCACCATGCTGATCAGCACGTTGAGAGATCCATCCTGGTAGTCGATCTTGCGATTCGCTGAGTCTCAGCTGCGTTTCGATCGTCTGAAATTGCGAACTGCTTCAGCAAAGCCTTTGCCAAGTTGCGAAAACCACCTTCCTCCGAAGAAGAAGATCAGAACGCACAGCAGAATTATCATGTGCCCCGGCTGAACGAGAGATCCAAGCATTGAGAGGCCCCTCGATGAGATAAGGTGCAGAGTACGGTTAGCTTCTCGCGTTGTCAAGGAGATTGGTCGCCTAGACCAGAAGTCAGAATTCGCTAGAGCCAAATGAGCAACGCAATTTCCACAATCTACGAATGTAATCCTCAGCTTCAATTGAAGCTCACTTCACGTTAGAATCGGTGCGCTGTCCAAAAAAGAAGTGGGCGCAACATCACCTTTGCCGATTTGCAGATCTCTCCTCTTGACCTAATGGGTTGCCGTTAACTGTTCCCGAATAGTGGTTGGCGTTGTGAATACGCGCAGTAGCCCTCGAGCCTAGTGACAGATCTAAGTTGCGCCCATGCAAAGACGATGCACATGTCTAATGCATCGCCGTATTGTCACCTGCGCCCAACAAGAGCGTGCGCATCCTTTGCACGTTCCCGCCCCGATTTATCGAATGCTGTAGTACCGATTTCTCGGGTCACGCTGAGCGCCTTAGATTCGAGGTCAACGTGCCGATCCTCAAGCTATACGATTCGAACCGGACTACCGATCCCGACCTGACGGTCTCCTCAGAAGGCGACCACTTCTTGGTGTTCATCAAGGATCTGGACGCGCCTTCTAAGAAGACGATGAGATTGCCGTGGCGATATGCGCGGCTCGAACTGTACGCCGATGAGAGCACGGAGCCAACATTTGTCGTCCCCACAATCGTGGGGGATGGGACCAGTTCTGTCGAGATAGCAGGCGCAAAGAGCGGCTCTAGAAACAGTTTTAAATGCTTGGAAATCAAGTTCAAGTGCCAGATGGTGTTGCTGAATGGCGCAGGTTTCCGAGCCAGCTCTGCTAGTTCCACTGTGTTGTTGTACATGGACTTGTACCGACGCTCCCGAGGGGGGTCGGATTACGTTACCTTGTTGTCGGCTTCGCATGACAGTCCAAATGGTAACGACCAGCCCAACCCCTTGTGGGGCGGAATTGGCGAAACGGGTTGGAGGGGCGTTCCAGATCCTAGAGCGCGTGGCAACTCGCCTAATGACTTCCCACTAAGCCAGATAGGTGGGAAGTGGTTTACCCAGTCGACGCCGCAGCCTCAAGCACGCATCCAGATCAGAGATGAGCTTGGTACCAAGAAAGACTCGCCTGGACCTCTGTTGCAAAGCGTTTTTGCCGATGGCAATTGGCCGGGGCAATCCAAGCTTCAGATTCATTACGTGCCGGCCACAAAGAACGAGTACGCTACGCTGGCTTTCGTCTTCCGACCAGGAAGATCCTGGACAACACCCCTATGGTTACCGCTCGGTTCGGGTCAATCAAGCTTTCATTTTCCCCTTGCAGATTCTATTCAACGCAGCAATACCAGCCCATACCGCTTGGTGCAACGTCCGTCACGACGCTGGCTCGCCAAACTCCCGGAGAAGGTGGATCCCGACCGCACGGAATGGCTGATTGCGGTCGACGCTCCCGGAGACGTGCAGAGCACATGGAATGATGCAGTCACTGAATACAACCGCGCTTTGCGTGATGTCCGGTCTGTCAACCGGGTCTCCTTCCTCCCACTCCTGACGAACTACAACGCAGATACCTCCTCATCGCTAGATCTCAATCAAGATGAAGCACAGTTCTATCAGCTTCGAGCGGAATTCCACGTCAGTCTCGGAAAACGCGATGCTGCCCTGGCTGATCCAATCACAATCAACGATCTCGACATTCAACCGGTCCACGTGAGGCCGTTCGGCACCGCTATCTCGGCGACTCTGCAGTTTTTTTTAAACATTGGCGGAACGGTGCCGACCGTTCTCGACGCGAAGATGCAGCAGCAATCGGTTTTTTACGATGCCGAAATCGAGCCGATAGATTCATCCAACGCTCAGGCTGCTGCGTTCGGATTCAAGGCGACGCTTACCGGAAAGGCCCAGGGAGTTACGCAATCAAATCAAAATGTCCGTATCGGCTCCCTTGACCTGATGTTTGGAGGCGATCCGAAGCAGCTCCCTCCCAAGCAGCCCGCGCCAATTCAGATCCTCCAGATGATTGACCTTTCTCCGGCGACGAGGGAGGCCATTCCGCGTTTCTTGAGCGAGATAAATTTGCCTCTAATCGCCGTTACGCCAGGCGGCCAGGACGGCCTGCCCGCCAGCGAATATGCGCCGGAAAATGTCTCCCCTTCGCAAGCGCTTGCGGAGCGATGCATTGAGCATCGGTTCAACGGCAGCGCGCCTGTCGTCATTCCCGTCTATCCAAAGCGGGACGACACCCAGACTACCCCCGCCTTTTTTATCCAGATCGACGAAACCAATCAGGACGCTTACTCACAAACCGTAGCTCTAAAGCTGCAGGCCCTTGCCACGACAAAGGCCGCGAACTCCAACCCACCTCGCGTCATCGTAATCGACTCCGACCCTTTCCTCGTTGCCGCTGTCGAGTACCAGCAACTTACGGGCACCAGCTCATCCAACGTCATCGCCCTTTGGAATACCGGTGCCATCGAAGGCGCTGCTTGGCAGCTCCAGACGGGCGACCAGCCGTTCACGCTCATACTGCCACCCCAAGGCATCGGCGAAGAGATGCCTAAGAATGATAAGGACGGAATCGGCCCAACGCCGCTCGGATTCCGGCTCTCCCCGCCCGCACCCCAGACCCTTAAAGCCTCTTACTTCGCCCAGAACTTCACCGAAGCTCCCTGGAATCTGCGCCGAATCCTAGGTTACCCCGGTCAGCGCGATGCGGGGGCGGGTGTCGTCAGCCTCAACTTCGAGTTACTCTACGGGCTCGCCTGTACCGTAGATGTCCCACTACTCCGTCTCGCCGAAGTCTTCGCCCTCGTCGGTCGCATTCCCGGCCGTATTTCACGTAAGACGTTTCTCGCATCGTTCCCACCTAAACCGCTCTTGACGATCGACGAGATCAACAAGGCATATGAGTCTAAGCGTTGGGACTGGTCTCTCGTCGCCGAGCTCTACTCCAAAAGAGTTGCGCTTCTGGAGCCCCGAGCCTCCGGCAGTAACTACGGTTCCACAACCGGGGCCACCGGGGCATCTGCCGCCCCGGAAGTTTTCACGATCTCGGACGGGGTCGCCTGCACTTTTCGTAGTACCGCGGACCTGTACTACAGTGCCGACCCAAGCTACAAAGATCCAAAAACGAAGATGGGTGTGGACGACGACACCTTCCCAATCGTCGACACAGGGCTCAAGGGGGGTGTTACATGGCCCTTCGAATCTTCGCGCATCTTCCACGCTACCGTCCGCAACCCGAAGTCGTCTTCGGCCACCATCAGCGGCCTCGCCCTCTAACCGCTTGGCGGAACCGGCACGGAAAAGGTCGGTTTCGATAAAGACCTCTCCACCATTACCGCCACCACCGAGATTGGGCGCACCAGTAAGGAAACCGTCGCCCGCCTCGGCCGCATTGGTGTCTTCCACAATCTCGCCCGTTACTGCATCGAGTTCGAACGCGACACCTCACCCTCTCAACAGTTCTCGGACAACCACACTGACTTCAATCGAATCCCTGTCCTGCGCAAGGTGCGCGAATTCGTTGAAATTCTCGATCCCGTGGCGACCCTCTCGAACTCCTCTCAGACCTATCCCGGAGCCGGCTGCGTCGTTCTATCGAGTTCAAGCAGCGCTTTATCCCGGTCACCTCCGATTGGTCATCGAACGTCGGCGACAACGGTTGGAAAATCCCACTCTGGTATAAGCCGGATTCGCTGGAGCGGCCTACTAGGCCTGATGGAACCAAACCCTATGTATACAAACGTCCGGAGGTCGTTTTCAATTTCGCCGGTGCTGAAGCTGCTGATGTCGAGTGCGGCATTCTCTCCGTGGACAAACTCTTTTTTTATACAGAAACCGATGCCGACGCCGACGCCGACCCCCACCGCTGGCCGCTCGTGTCCGGAGTCGATTTTCTGCCCGTACCTATTCCTGCGCCAAATGCAGCCTTCGAGTCCAACAGGCCACATGAAATTCCCGCCTACGACCCCTCCATACCATTTGGTCTTGCAACCTTCACACACCAGCTCGACAAGGGACACGCTAGGGTAAACCTCGTCGAAGGCCGCAGCGTCACGGCCATAGGAGCCAATCTACAAAGCGTCACCCTACAACGAGCGCCCTCACAAATCTCCGGTCTGCAAACTAAACTGCAAACCATCCACGACAACGTCCGCGGCGATCTCTTCCACGCCGTCCGTGAAGACCCATCGAACGTTTTGAACCTTGCTCAGAAGGTCTGCGACGCTGCGACGGACTTACAGAAGGATGTTCACGACAAGGTTCAAACGCTAGTCAAAGTGGCGCAAACAAAAGAACAAGCACTTTTGCAAAGTGCTTACGCTCAGTTTCTGCAAGCAATTGCACAAGCCACCGACGAGGTTTACTCCTACCTCAATCAAGAAGAGAGCGCCGTCGGCATGAAAATCGACGATGCCAAGAAGATCATCATCCCTGCAGTCAACGCTCAGGTAAAGAGCTTCGGTGGTCGTCTCAACGGGATCACCGCCACTACCAACGGTCTCGCCCAGTTCTGTGCGCGCATCGACACCACTCTGAACGACGCTCAAGCGGAACTGCTCACAATCCAAACAGATATTCTTCAAGCGCTTCAGACAGCGCATGACCGCATGAACGAGGCTTCGATAGACATAGAGCAAAAGGTCGCTCTCGTCAAAGCCGCTCTGTCCGGTCCTGTCGACCGCTGCAACGCGCTTCTCGACCAGGTAAGAACCCAAGTGCTGGCTCGAAGCGAGTTATGGATGCCGTCAGCTCCAGTAGTCTGCCACGCGTGGGAGCAGACGATTCACGGCAACCTTTGTACCGCCCAGGCTGTTCTCACTCAGACCGATGTGCTGCTCTCTTACGCAAATGCCAAAATCGACGACCAGCTCCAGTCCGCAACCGATGCCGTCAACCAGCTAATATCGAAAGCCCAAATTGACGTAAAGGCCCTCGCCTTTCCTCCCGCACTGTTAACCGTCTTTCACGACGCCAAGAACGACTCGGAGGCAGTCAACCTGGAACTACAGAAACTTGCATCGGCCGTAAACGCTGAAATCGACGACTACATCACCAAAGCTGCCAGTGACCTAAAGCTAATCGTCCTAAATGACTCTGCAGTTTTACGCTCGCTGCTCGACGCCGTCTCGCAGAAGATCGTTGGCAGGGCCGCCGACTTTCTCAAGCTGGCACAGAACGACATCGACACAAATGCGAAAAAATATGCGGGGTTATTAGAGACGTATTCGAGCGCTACGAGTGGCGAAGTCTGCGATGCTGCCAAGGCGCTTCAAAAAGCCGCACTCAATCAGATGGAAGCGTATCGCCGAACCCTAGAAGACTCGCTCGGCCGATTTGCGGAATCAATCGCGCATTTCCTTCCGCCGGTCGATATCAATATGCCAGCCGGTGTGTCGCTGCCAGTGCTGCTTCACCGAGCGTTCGGCGCGGTTCCCGAGATTCCCAATCTCGGCTTTTCGCTCCCCAGTTCCGCCTATTTCTACTTGCCGTCGCTGCCTCACGTACTGCTAACGCCTCTGCTCGCACAAGTTAAAGACTTAGTCCCCGACCTATCTCCATTGTCAACCATGCTGCCGTCGTTCGCTCTGTCGGACCGCGCGTTGCCGGTCCCGCACCTGCCTAACTTCGATCTCAACGGCATCCTTCCGGACTTCGCTGGACTGAAGCTTGACAATCTCTTTCCCGCCCTCAAGATGCCTTTCGGCTCTAGCGACGCCGTAAAGGTCACCCAGGGCACGGACACAGCATCGCGCACCGCGTGGGTTCAGGCAGACATTGATCTCAAGACCGACACAGCCGTGATCTTTTCGATAGGCCCGATGGCCCTCCAGATCGTCACTCCGCGCTTCACCTCGAAGGTCCGTGCCCAAGCTGGGGCCAACGGGCAGGTTTCGAAGGAAGCCACAGGAGCCATTACTGGCGACTGGCAGTTATTGATCGGCGGCTCGCCGATGATCACTCTCCGCAACACCGGTCTTACCTTCGACAAGAACGGCAAGCTCCATGTAGATGTTTCGCCTGACCGTGTCCAACTCTCGCAGGCCCTCGCGTTCATTCAGGAGATTATCGCCGCATACTCAGCGCCAGGGTCCGGCTTCTGTATTTACCCTTCACTCACCGGCATCGAAACCCGTCTCTCACTTCCCATTCCAAATACCTCGGTCGGCACAACCGGCATCACCAACCTCACGTTCAATTTTCTATTCGGCTTGAGCTGGGCTAACGATTTCAACCTCTATGCGGGCTTCGGCCTTGCCTCGCCCAACGCGCCATTCAATCTCTCTGTCTTCATTCTCGGAGGTGGAGGACATCTTGTTGCGACGGCCCGCTATCATCCCGGGGGCAGCCTTAGCTGCCAGGTCGATATGGCTCTCGACGCCTCGGCCGCGCTAGCTATCTCGCTTGGCCCTATCTCCGGTTCCGTCCACATCAACCTTGGCATGCGCTTCATCTTCAATAGCGGCCAAGGGGACCTGAGCCTCGGTATTTTCCTTTTGATCGGGGGCGAGGTCTCAATTCTTTCGATCGTTTCCGCCCAAGTCATGCTGAAGCTTGAGGCTACCTATGCCGGCGGAGTCTTCACCTGCCGAGGCATCTTCTCCATCTCGATCAAGATTTGCTGGTGCTTCACCCTTGAGGTCCACGAAGAAGTTCACTGTTCGCTTGGTTCTGGCGGCGGCATTGCCTACCTCGAAGAACCGCTGCCCCTGCTCAATCGTTCCAAGAATTTCGAAGCGCCCATGCTAATTGACAGTAGCGTGATCAGCACGGTTCCCACATCGACCGTCCTGAAAGACTATTCCCGACTTGCGACAAACTATCTCAGCCTCATCGACTAAGGAATCAACTATGGCAACCACCGGCCAAGCCATCCAGATACTCAGCACACTCGAATACCTCGGCAAGTACGGAGGAGTTCCTTACTTCGGCATCGTCCTACAAACCGGCGTCGGCGATATGAATGGCGGGACACTCGATCTCGCCAGTGCCGACGTCAAGAACATCCTCGAACCCTGGATGTGGTGGGACCCGGCAAAGCCTCAACCTGCCGTTCAGACGGATAAGCAGAAGCCAATCAAGGTTCAGCAACCGAAGATCGATCTATGGTCGGCTACCCCTACGGCTCCCGTTCCCAAGCTCATCAACACCGGCTTAGACCCCCTTGCGTCTACCCTCGATCGGTCCATCACGGACCAACTCGACAAAGATTGCACCGACGCTATTACCCCCCTGAACGGCAACCATTATCTAGGTTGGTCGGACCCTGCATCGCCAAAGTCCGCCAAATCCGATCCCGTGACTCGACGTGCCGATGGCAGGAGCATTTTGCCTTGGCCCGCGCATCTCGCTCAAGTGACGCGTTACCCCTACCCCATCCCTCATCTGCTCAACCTGTCCTTCTTGCTCAAGGCCCAGGGTTTCGACCCATCGAAATTTGACCCGGCGACCTACTTTTTCGCTACCGTCAGCTTCAACGCAGTCGTCAACGGCAATACCGTTACTTACAGACCGCCCGATCCGCAGAATGATCCGAAGAAGTTCAACCCTCCCGACGGGAACTCACGCCTTGTCATTCCGCTGATCAACTCAGCGGACGCTACCGACCGATCATTGTTCATCACAAACCAGGCGCTTCTCCTGAAAGGGCTTTCCAGGGCGGCATTCTTAGTCAGTTCTTCCACGCCCGGCTACACCGCAGAGACCGCCGACTGGCAAGCACATCTCTCGTCCTCTGTCGCCGCGACCTTCGATCTTTCCGCGCGCCTTGTCGAGACGGTCCGCCAGGCCTGCGACAAAGCCTCCGGGCCTCCCCCGGCTGACGCCGTCGCTAAGAAGGCTTACGACGAGGCCGTCGGGCTTCGTGGTACCGTCGCCGCCGAGTTCCCGGGCTTCGTCACTGCAGTTCTGACCTCGCAACGCGAGATCGTCGCGTACGGCTGCCAGACCGGGCCCAATGGCAAATCTCTTCTCGACCGCCTCCTCGACGCATGGGTGGGTGAAAGCGTTCCAGCCAACCGCAGTTTTGCTGATACTTTTAGCAACGCGGTCACGACCAAACGAGCCGCCGATCGTGCCAACAACCTCGGTGCTTTCGATCAATGGCTCTACTGGCTGAAATCCGTCCCTGCACTGACCAGCAACTCCCTCCTGCCACCCTGTCCCGCCGGTCTTACGGCAACACCGTTCGACGGTGCGCATAGTTACAACAAGAGGGATACGGTCATCTTCCATGGACGCTCTTTCACAGCCATTGCGGATATAAAGGCCCCATCAGTGTCTCCCTTAGACGGAGCGAGCTGGAGATCCCTCACACCGTCGCTCCCTTTCTACGTCAACGGCAAGTCATATAAGTCTGGCGATATGGTCCTCTTCGGGGACGTTGCCTATCAAGCGATCGATGATACCGTGGCGCAGCCAGCGTCAGCCGGTGCAGCTTGGACATCCATCGGGCCATTTGTTCGAAATTACACGCCAGGCGCTTCTTACAACCGCGGCGATCGGGTCCTGTTTCAAGGCTCCATCTATCGAGCAATCGCGGATGCCAGCCAAGGTCAGCCACAACCTTCCCCGCCAAATTCCTCGAGCTGGGTTTTTGTAACGAAAGTCGATCCCACTCGACTTCCTGACAGCCTCATTGCTGTCGAGCAGCTCCAGTTGCAGCTTACTCAACCTGAGATCCTTTCCCAAATTTTGCTCGCCCAATGGAAGTCGGTTTCCGAGTCGCTCTCTTACGGCTGGTCCGCAATCCAAGCGGCACAATTTCAATCCTTCTTTAACAGCGCCTCTGCCAACCTTGCGGTTTGGGATGTTCGCGGCCAGCTCCTCCAATGCCATGTGGATCAAAGCTGGAAGACGATCGCCAATGCTGCCGCCTCTCGCGACGCGCTGCGCGATATGATCGCGACCGAACTCGGCTCCCGTCTTGACGGCTTGCTCACGGCTCTTCCCATTGTTCCGGTTAGCACGCCCGCTTTTACCGCACCTCTCAAGGTGAAGGTGAACGCCTGGATGAATGATCGTAAGAATTTGCTTGTGCCAGCGGCCAGCAATGTCGCAAAGATCCAGCCAACCCGTAGTGCTCAGGGACTCTCCGTCATGGTCGGGACGCTTGATTCCAACGGAGGGCAAACTGACCAGCTAGATCCGCTGCGCTCGTTTGCGGGCTATTGCGTTCTTATGCGTCCAGTCGGGGCGACGGACTGGCGCTGCCTCAACGCCGGATTTCCAATCGCCAACGTGGCGAACACAACAGCCACCCCTGGCTCCCCGGCTATTTCTGCAGTCCACGAACTTGCTGACCCCATCGTGATCCCCTTGCCGCTTCACAATCAGGATGGCCTTCGTCGCGCAATGCTCACCTACGACAATCAGCCCTTGATGTGCTCCAGCCCCGCCCATGCCTTCGGTGATGGGCTGATCCCCGCCGCAAAGCGCGACGCTTCCAGAAACTTCGACCGAATGATCTCCTTCCAGCATCTTTCTGTCACCAAGGAACTCAAAACGGGCGACGCGTCCCTCGCACGCTGGAAAATTCCCGGACTTGCCTTCAAACAATCCTATGAATTTTTACTCGGCACGGTCTCCAACTCCGGCGCGCTACCAATCGAACTTGCCGATTCCAGCAACCCAGGCCTCTTCAGCTTTGCCTCCCTGAAGCAGAAGAAACCGGTGCCAACGATCACCCCAGTGCCCTACCTCCGCACCGTCCCGGTGGGAGACCTCCGCTTTGCCTCGTCCTTTTTCTTAAAGCCTCGGGACAGCACGCCTACCGTACCCGCACCTGAAAAGGCAGGAACCTTCGACAAGTTGAGCTTTCCGCCCATTCCGGAGGATGTCCAACCCCGCGCGAATGAGGTCTTCGCTTCGTCACTTGCACCTATACCGACGGCTCCCGGGCAACCACAGGCACCACCGCCGAGTGGAGCCCCTCCTGAAAGGCCTTCGAAGCCACTGCTTCTTCTCAGCCCTTACCAGACCACGGAAAACAAGTCTTATGCCGAGTTTGACCTCTGGATCCGCAAACCTACTACCGACTTCCTCACGTGGGACCGCACGCAGGCTGGGTTCGCCGGCACTCACCAAGCCCGCCAATGGGCCTGGCAGCTGTTTCATGTCAACGCACGCAACCAGAACTCGAAATTCGATCTCTCCCTCGAAGACCCTGCGATCGATTCCCTCAGTATTTCAGTACAAGATGAGTCGGGCGCGGCTGTGACCGTCGGCGGCGTCTCGACACTTCCATGGCCACAGGCCGACATTCAGAATCCGGCTACAGCGACTGCACTCGAGACGCCGACGCAACCAATCCTACTCAAGATCGTAACCAGCATCGGTGCCTCGACCAAGCTCACGGGAAGTCTGGCAGTCGACCCCAAATCATCTCCCACCTTCACCCTCACTATTCCCGAGGGATTCCTCGGTAGTATCACCTTGCAACCGAAGCTCAAGGCCGGTTTCGAAAAACAGTTCGGCATTTCTTCTGCGCCCAGCGCGTATACCCTCCTAATCGAAACCGCCAACTGTGCATTCCCGCAACAAGCCGATCTACAAAACGCCCTCAGTATTCAACCCCCCGTCACCTCGGCAGACCCCGTAACTTTTACTCTCGCGGGACAATCCGGCCAAGCGGCTTGGAGGCAAATCAGCCGGGTCGACCTCCAGGCCCAAATCTGGCGATGGGACGGTCGGCCCGCTCGCAGCTTTCCCTTCGATCAGATCACCCCAGTTAACGGCGGCGCTGCGACAGTGGACCCCAACAAACCACTGCCCGTTCCGCCACCTCAGCAAGTCACCACTCCGTTGCTGCAATGGGAACTCGACACGTTCGCCACACGCCCCGCCAGCGATTCCGTTACGCGGCCTATGGCACGCCGCTCCAACAACTTCATCGCGTATGAGGATCGCGGCACAGAACTCGGCGCCACCTACTATCGCGCCGGAGTTATCGCCTACAACCGTTACGGCTCGCTGGTCCCGGAAACCATGGCTGCCGCAGACCAGTCCACAATCCAGGTCAGATCCACAGCCTCGCTCACGTCGTTCGCCTCTATCCCGGGCGCCGAGGGCGGCTGGGTCCGTCGTTTCATCCCTGGCAGATACACGATCGACGGATCACGACCTGACTCCTATAAGCCCCCAAAGCCCGCCATCAAATACATTGTTCCGCTCACCGCAGCCTACGGCGGCTCCAACCAAGCCGCATCGAGCGTTCTCGTCGTCGTGCAAGGCCCTTGGTTCGCAATCGCCGGCCTTGCCGAGGACATATCTGTCCAAATCGTTGACGTTGACCCCAAGTACCATCCTGTCGACAACAAATGGAAAGAGGCCGGTCCCGACCCTATCTACTATCAAAAGAGTTCCGACCGACCGCTGCCCGATTCCTTTGATGACTATCTCTCCCCGTTCCTTCCGCCTGGCGGGAAAGACCCGTTCATCCACGGCCCCATCGGCCACACCTTCGACTCCTCTGACACGAACCCCCTCTGGGTCACATCCAGCTTCATCCTTGACCCCCCGCACGAGAAGTTCAATACCCCGGTTCCCGAAGGCAGTGACTCAACGCAGGAAGGAACCTTCGCCCAGATCCAAATGAAGCGCGTTGTCCGCGCAGCCGGAATGGTTGTTGTCGACCCAGGTAAACCGACACCACCGCATGGAAAAAAGATTCCAGCACTCAAACCGGCTCTTGGGGACAGTTCCAGCGATTTAACAAACCCGGTCTGGGTTCAGTTTCTTCCCAGCCGCTTTCTTCCGATCAAGAACAACCAGGACTTCGACACGCTCGTTGGCAACTACGATACTGGGTCGACTGTCAAAATCTGCGACGCGAGTACGAATCCGACCAACCCCATAACTCTGACCCACAATCTCCACCCCGAGCCCACGAAGTTCCCAAGCGAGTACCGCTTCGCCCTTCTCCTAACGGAGCAGGTGTCCGACCTTCTGGGACGGCGAGGCCAGGAGCGTTTCGTCGACATGCTACTCCAAGCGCCGATGAATAGTAGCGCCGCACTTTGGACTTATGACCCAAAAGAGTCCAAAGTCGACCCATCGAAACAAGACCTGATAGCTCGCATAGTTGTAGTCCAGCGTCAAGTGAACACCACGGCTTCCACCCCTTGCTACGACCCCCCAACGCCGCCGCCAGCCCCCCCAACTGAACCCAAACTCCCGCAGTGTGATGTTCGTAGTGCAAAAGCCTTCTGGGAAGAGATGTTCCCGCCTAACACGGACGCGACCCCAGAAAAAGCCAAGGACGCCACCTCCCGGATCGTCGCCGTCTCACCTCCCATCCTGGCCTACAAGCCGGCCGCCTTGCCCCAATCTTGCAAAGCAGACACAACCTTCGACTCGCAAAACAACGAGGGTAAAGGAGACTGACTATGCTTCTCACCCGCCGCACGTTCGTGCAGTCTTCCCTTGCCGCATCGCTCGCCGTGGCAGCCGATGCCAGCGGCGCCGGTTGGCTACTCAATCCCAACCATCCGGTTCGCATCGCGATAGCAGGTCTCGGACCCGCGACCGAGGAACATATCTCCCTTTTCGCAGCGCTCCCGGGAGCCCACATCGTCGCCTTGGCGGATGCCTCACACGCAAGACGTCAGGCCGCACTCGCGCAAATTACAGCACTAGGGAATCCGCGACCTTCCGTCTACGCCAGTTTGCCCAGCCTGCTCCACCACACTGGTATCGACGCACTTTCGCTGCCTGTCGACGAAGATTCACCCGGCTTTTCCTTGGAGGAGATCCTCTCCACCCGCCTCCCAGCTCTGCTAGATCTCCCGCCGCGGAATCTCTCATACGGCGACCTGATGGTGCTGCAAAAAGCCCCGATCTATTTCCACGCCACCGATCGCCTTTACCCTGGTGCACAAGCTAAGATCCATTACCAATGGAAGCGACCTTCGCCTCAGCCCGAGGTCGACCCGCAGAAACGCTTTGCGCGCCTCGCCCTCGAAAGGCGACTTTCCCCGCCCCAACTTCGTGCGGTCCTCATTGCCGCCCTTGGAGCCGTCCTCGAACCCATTTCGACTTCGCCAGCCGCGCTCTCAGCGTGGTCGAAAGACCCAGACGTCATTGAGTTCACTCGCGCCTTAACCGTCCTCCACATCCATCTGCCACCGCAAATCTCGAACTTCGATAGTCTTGACGTAGATCTCCTCCCACGATCTTCCGGAGCATCCTTCCTCTCGCTAAGTCAACCACAACGGACGATGCAATTTCCCATTTGGAAAGAGCACGACAGGCAATCTTCCCTTCGTACGGTGATGTCTTTTCTGAGTCAGATTCAAGCTCGTTGCTACAAACGCACATCCTTATCCAGAACTTACACGGCAGATAAAGCCACGGACACCTTTCTGACTTCCGCCGCAGCTTCCGTCGTCGATCGACTAGTCACATTCAAGCACCGGAAGTGACATCTGCGTTTTTGAACTTACTACGCCATCAACCGGCACGAACCTAACGACCAGGAGAATGACGATGCAATCAATTCCGTTAGTTTTGATTCGCAGCAAATACCTTTTGGGGCTTTTCTTACTGGCAATTTCTCCCTTGGCTGCACATGCGACAAATTGCACAATCGCAGCCTCCCTCCCGCCGAATCAACAGCAAATTGGATCAGGGTCGGCAATAGCAGGAACCGACGGGGTGACTACCGTTAAGGGCGATCAGGCAGTCTACGTTAAGGTGACGAACCAGAACGTTCTGGGAGTCTCCTACACCGTTACGATTGCTCAGAATACCACCCCGACAAATGAGATCTGTTCCTACTCGGCGATCTTGCTTCCAAGAACATCAGTGATACTCTCTGGCGCATTGTTTGGAGAGCCACCGATCGGATGGAAGATAACTGTCTCCGTAGGAGACGAGTCAGATGCGGGGGTCCTTACCTATGTGATCTATTCGCTCAAACACTAGTGGAAGGCTATGAGGACCAATCCTCCAGTCTCGGCACAGCGATTCGAGGGTACGAGCTCTTACCGCGCGGAGCCTGAACTCAGCTGTATCGACGAACGCCATGACACGGCTGGGTCACCGGTCATCTACCCACCGGCACTTCTGCCGTCGGGCCATCGAGGAACTGTTGGATGATCAGTCGAAAGATACTCTAAACTCTCATCGGCGTGTCACTTGCATGTCCTAGCCTTTGTAAAGGTTCAAACGAAGAACAGTGGGGCCGTCGACCGTATGTTTTTCGTAATTCACGGTCCGCAGCTCAAAAAGACATTGGCAGGTTGGGTTCAACGGATTGGATGCGGAGTATCTTGTTGCCCAGGCGGCGGTCACGCGAACCTTTTATTGTTACTTTCACCATAGAGCGCTCGCAAAAAAGCTGCTAATTCAGGCCGCCGAATTCGATGCATGCGCGGATGCTTCGAGCGTCATCGGAGACGATCCGCAGATTGATTGGAGTCCGATGTGAAGCGTTTCGCATGCAGCACACTGCTTAGACCGCTCGTTATAAGCACTGCAATCTTGGCTCTGGGAGTACGAGCCCGACCTCAAGATGGATATCGGCCGCCGGCAGAAAGCGCCGCCACGGTCTCTAAAATTCGTTTTGCCGACGCTCGGACCGTAGGCGGAAAGTTTCGCACGCGCTTCAGCGGCTGCGACGATCACGAAGTGTGTGTTGGTAAGACGCAAGCCTGTTCCACGGATAAGAGCAACAACAAGGCGCTTCTGAAGCTGCCCGGAGGGGTGATATTCTTCGAAGCTAAAATGGCAATTGACACGGATGGTTCTAGGCTTTCCAGAACGCTCTACGAGGAGCGCAAGAAAAGCGGAAAAGCGTTGATTGACCAGCCGGACACATCATTCCGCTACGTGGATGGAACAAGCTTGGATGCCGATATTGTTCCCTACATCGCAGTTCCCGGAGGCGGCTTTCGCGATTCACTCGGCTTCGATACAGGCGACATAGTCGCGGTCGTCTACAAGAGCACGATAGCCTATGCACTTGTGGGCGATATCGGCCCATGCTGCAAAATCGGAGAAGGCTCTTTGCGCTTACATGAGCAACTCGGTCAGAGAGCCTGTATAGAGCGCGATGGCGCCGGGGTCTGCACACGTGCCGCCAACCACAGCATCGAAAAAGGGGTGCTTTATTTCATATTCGCGGGTTCTCGGGCTCGCATAGTTCCAGGCCTCACCCCCGGCAATATCAACGAACGTCTGAAGAACCTCGGGCCAGAGATGATGAAAAGGTTAGAAACAAAGTAGCACACTTTACTCTCTCTGTGTGTGAAAACGCGCTTCGGCTTAACCTTCCCGACGTAGGTAGATCCAATAGGCCAGATCACGTGCGTTGTCCCCGACGCTTGGCGGCATCCGGTCAGGGTCTCGATGGCTGCGCGCGGATTGTTCGGATCCTTCAGCAGGGCGTTGTAGCTCGCCACTTGAATGGACACGATGAACACCATGCGAGAAACCTCGAACCACGGATCCAGAAATGTCGAATGGTGCCAAATCACCGATGCGCTCACGGAAGCCCTGAACGAGTACTAAGGCCTGTTGTCGCCAGTCTAGTGATCAATTCGTCAACACAAGCCGACTCCTCGGTAGGAGTCGCGCTGACATAGTGCGCTTACGCACTCGGATCGTTAAAACTCCTCTATGCGCGGCGGGACGGACGGACCGGTCTCAGTAAATCGCCGTTATCCGTTTCATATTGCCAAGGTGCACCAACGGATTAGCGCACCACATCACGAGCCTTCCTTCCATTCCCAAGAAGAATGCAGGCTCTGAAGCCGCAGCTGAGAAAGGTTCGATTGGTTTCCGTTCCAAATTTGCTTCGAAACTGTTTTAGACGGTCAACTTCTCAGATGGCCTCACGAGAGACAGTGAGCAGGTAGTCAAATTCTTTGAGGTACGAATTGAAGATCGTCTTGTCACTATTTTCTTCGGCAAGCATCGCCGGGCTCTCCATCGTAAACATGCTTCGCAGGTAAGGAACTACCAACATCTTCGAATCCACCCGAGAGATGAATGCGGCCATCGTGCCTTCCTCCAGTACGGACAGCGAGAGATGATTTGCAAGCTCAGGAGAGCTTTTGAGCGAGTTTCGGAGATCGCGCTGCTCCTCGATGACGGCCTGACACTGTCCAGGCATGGCGGTTCGTGCGCTCGGCAAACAATTGTTTATCACCTGGGTATTCGACGGGGCTGATACACAGATGCGGACCGAACAACCGCGTCTCACAGCTAGATCAATGGTAGAAGTGAAGTTGCCCTCCGCAAACAGTGCATGTAGTGTCATCCCGCACAGATCGATATTTCTTTCCGCCTTCATGAAGGCATCGGTAGGAAATCCCGCGTCGAGGAATCTCGGATTGGAGTCGATTCTTACTATGCCTGCATGGCGGGCGTGGCCTACGAGATCGATTGCGCTTTCAATCTTTGATTCCAACCGGGCAGTAGATTCGCTGATGGATTGGTTCACGGACGAACCCACCGAGGATTCCAGCGTCTGAATGGAGCTTTTGACCGACGCTTCCAATCGCCTGAGTAACTCGCGAACTTAGTCTCCAGTGCATCAAGGTACTTCTCAACGGGGTCCCCGGAGAAGAACGACCAGAGCCAATCGACAATCGCTAAACCTGCGATTACTACTCCCACATCCTTTAGCAGTTCGCCCGCGAAGCGAAATCCCAAGTCTTCTGGAGAGCTTTTTGAAAAACAATAGTAGGCGAGCCCCGACACAACCACGGAACTTACTACAAAAATGATGTTCACTCTGTAGCGAGGAAGAACCGAACCCCTGTCAGATAGAAGAATTCCTCTTTTCTATCAGATACAGCTAGGGCGCTGCCAACAACTAAAGGCCCTCTACCTCATCTATTACCCGTTGCGCCCAGCGGTGGCCCAGCCTGTCCGCGCGCTGAAGGTGTGAGAGACCTTCCGCGCGGGTCTCGGCAGTATGGACTAGGTGGACCCCCAGATTGAGAGCAATGCTTGGGTCAGTCGGGTCCAGTTGGCTCGCCCGTCGGAGCAAGGGCACAACTTCGCCGAGCTTCTCCATTGATTCGAGCGCACATGCCATGCCATACCAGCCTGCTGCGACATTGCGGTACTCGTTGGCAAGTACACGGAATATTTCGAATGCCTCGTCATGCTGTTGAGCAAGACCATGAGCCGTCGCTTTGAGGTGCAACAAGATAGGCGCGGATGGATTGATCTTGAGATTTTCTCCAGTCTGGTAAATCACTTCACCGTACCGCTCCTGCTGCATCAGTTGTTGCATCTGCGCAGCAAACTCTTGCAAGGACATCGCCTTTGGCTCGTCGTCTTCTTCCTGCACCTTCCGCGTTGAGCCACTTGAGCGAGTGAGCGGAGTTTCCATCGGGACTCGTTCGAGCGCGTTCGTACCCCTCACCTTTCGCATCTCGAAGAGCCGCACGGAGTTCGGCACATGAGTTTCGAGCAACCCGATGTAGTGCCGACGCCTATCCTCGGGACAAAAGAGACCGAAGGTGCACTCAACGAAGAGCCCGGGCCAGTCACAGATTCCACCAAAGGACTCGATATAGCGAAATTCCTGCTCATAGGCCCAGACTGTCGGCTTGGTGGTCACGATACGCTGGAACGTTTGATCTTCGAATGAAAGCTTGAAACTCGACGTATATGCACGCCCCGAGGGGTCGAGCGACATGGCTGCAGTGACTTCGATCCCATCACCCTGCATGACTGGTAGTTCGTCCGAATAGATCACCGGTAAGCAATGAGTTGGATCTGCGAGCCTCGATCCTTGGACCTGTTCAAAGCCGAAGCAGAGGCCGCGGTGCTGGTCTGCGTAATGTGCCCACATCAGTGCATGCGCAGGATCCGCTGACATGCTGAAAATCCCAGTCTCAATTAACTGAGCGTCGAGCCTCAGGAACAGGGCACGAATGTCCGATGGCGGATGTCCCGTTTGTTCCTGAATGAATGCTCGCCAGGCATCGTACGATTCTGCGAGACCGCCCATTGCGGTCACACTCTCGATCGCTTGTGTTACCTGAGACGACTCGAGCCCGAAGAATTGCTCAGAATTGGCGAGCGAGCGCCGAGCTGCAAGGACAAACCCGGTAAGAGCAGCCTGCATGCCTGTTTCGATCTGTTTGTCCATCCATTCCGCGCTGATGTCTTTCAGCGTGCATTCAAACGGATCGTTGAGTTGATGAGCTGTCGCGAGAAATACCTGGCCGGAAGTAATGATCGCCTCGGTAAACTTCGAGTCGCCTCGATACTTGTGAAACACATTGTCCATGGCAGCCTCCCAGCAGCCAACTGTAGCGGACAAGCCAGCACTTCGCCAGCATTAGGTTGAAATTTTAATCGAGGCTATAGGGCGATTTCTCAGGGAGCGACAAATAGCCTGTGTGCTCGGCTAGCCTACTGTTTCGGGCTCCTCGGGAAGGCGCATAAATATTGGGCATGTCTGCGGCAGAGGAGGCCGCGTGTATGCCCAAGAGCGCCAAGAAGCAGGTCTCTCAGAGGATCGTTCTCCGTCTGCCGGATCTCGATCATGCGAAAGGCTCAGTGTTGAACAGCCTGAGTTCTCCGCGTTCAAGGCGGAACTACAAGTTTGCGATGGAGCAGTTCATCGCTTGGTACTTTTCCGAACCAAGACTTGCCCTGAATCGAACGGTCGTTCTCCGCTTCCGTCTTCATCTGGAGTCGCTCGGATTGGCTGCCGGCACGATCAACCAGAGGCTGGCAGCGGTCAGGAGGCTAGCCCACGAGGCGGCGGATTCGGGTCTGCTGAGTCCGGAACTTGCTGCTGGCATTAGGCGAGTCAAGGGTGTAAACCAACTGGGCTGCCGGGCGGGTAACTGGCTCAACCGCGAGCAGGCTCGGCTGCTACTTGAGAAGTCGGACGGGGAGGGCTTGCGCAGCATCCGAGACGTGGCAATGATTTCGATCCTGCTTGGCTGTGGTCTGCGCCGAGCCGAGTTGTCGGGGCTGCGGAAAGAGGATATCCAAGTCAGACAAGGACATCGGGCGATTGTGGATCTTGTCGGAAAGGGCAATCATGTCCGGACAGTTCCCATGCCGATCTGGGTGAAGGGTGCCGTGGACAGATGGCTGACGGCTGCATCGGTTACGACGGGACGAGTATTTAGGGCAGTGAGTCGGCACGGAACACCCTGGGGAGCCGGGATTTCGGAGAACGTCATCTGGTACGTAGTCCGGAGTTGTGCCCAGCGCCTAGAGCTCGACCACCTCGCCCCTCATGACCTCAGGCGTACCTGTGCCAAGCTCTGCCATGTAAGCGGCGGTGAACTTGAGCAAATCCAGTTTCTTCTGGGGCACGCGTCCGTCCTGACGACCGAGCGTTACCTCGGGTGCAAACAGAACCTGGAAGAACCCGTGAACGACCGCTTTGGCAGCTTGTTCTCAGGAGACCTCGAATCGCGATAAGGCCTGTTCTCGTCACCTGATAAAATCTAGACGCCTCAACACTACGGGAAGCCGACTTTGTGGGGACCAACCAGCCCGGACGCGAACGATTCACTGCTGGCTCCTTTTATTGAGGCCCGAGAATATTCACTGTCGTTTGTCTGCTCTGCTGTTGCACCTCTTTTCTCGCTTAGGCGCAGTGGCAAGTAGTGAATCCAGGCCAGCCCGAAAACCGGACTGGGTTTTGTCCAACGTCAAGTGGTCGTGGAGCGTGCCGGTGGTTCCATTTGGTTCGGCCCGGCCACGTTTCTTGGCGCACGCTCCATCGTCACGCTGCCGAAAGTTCAATCCCGTAATGGTGCATAGGGTGACCCGTCTCCGTCCTCCCTCGGATTCGTAGAGGTCGGGGAACTCGGGCTGGAGGAAGGCGAAGTTGCTCGGCATGGTTAGAGGGTGCCCTGGAAGGCCTGATGTTGGAGGGAGGTGAATAACGTTTCAGTGCGGGCGATAGATGCGGTTTGTGCGAACCGGATACTATCCACTATGCCCAGAGTAGCTTCTAGCGATTCTTGGAGGCGCAACGGCGGTAAGGGGATATTAAGCGCTCTCAAGTGGCTAGGGCCGAAATTCGGCTGAGCAGATCCGGTAATGAGCCGGTCAATTTGGGAACGGAAGGCACGTGAATCGATAAAGAGCCGGAGGAATGCTTTGGTGAGGCGGCGATCTTTGGGCCTGAGACGAATCATGCTGGTGTTAAGACAGAGCGGCAGGTGAGATCTCGTGACCTCAGCTATTTTGCCCCATGTAACCCCAGAACTAGCCATCACGTAGTCCCCCTCATTAAGAAGGAAATGCGAATACTTGTTTTCCGCTTCTTCTGGTGACAGGTAGCGATTTGTATTCATCGTGACGAGAGTTCCGTCAACGATGTTCTTGACGTTGATTAGCTTCACGCCGGAATCGCGGAACTGCCAATTCCGAACGCCCGGTCCTTCTTGGAAGTGCACTACCTCAGCAAAGGATGTACTTGGCCAAGGCCATCTGGCAGGAGTCTCGAATTCATGGTGCATTATTCGCGCGAACATTGTTGCAGGTAGGGTCTCGAGTTTGGCGAGGGCCTGACGGCGCTTGGCCCGCAACGCCTCCGCCTGGTCCAGAATCGCCGCAATCCTCCGCTGCTCCTGTAATGAAGGCAACGGGATTCTGAGCTGCTCTACCACCTCCCGGGTTATACCCTGAATGGTTGCGCCCCTTGCAATGTTCTTCAAGTGAACAGCTTGCGTTTCCAAAAACCGCGCCAGGTATCTAGCGTCAAGCTTTCTAGGTTGAGGAAGTATGGCGGTAATGTCCTGACTAAAACACAGAGGAACGCCGGCCAGCGCAACCTTACCCACGCCAGTTCTGGTGACTAGGAGCACGGCTCCTTCAGCAACCAAGTTGGTTGCTGAGTGCTGTATCGCATCCTGAGTGATATGAGCTCTTGCCCTTGTTACAGTGGGCCCGGTGACGTCCGCCCCAGTGATCCAAGGTATGCTGCCGCTGAAGTACGACGGTACAGATCTAGATGGTGTACCGCCATTTAAGAAGCTGCAGACTTCCCCAAGCGCAGTGATCACCCCAGCATGCCCTCCAGCTCCTTCAACCCGTCCTCAATCTCCCGCTCCAACTCCAGCAACTCCGCGATGATCTGCTTCGGCGGAACGTGGTCGACCTCCTCGTAGGCCACCTGCTTGTACCGGTTCAGGCTGAGGTCGTAGTTGTTTTCGGCGATCTCGGCTTTGGGGACGAGGAAGCTTTGCGCGGTGCGGGGGCGGTCGGCTTCGGTGGTGGTGCGGTTGCGCCAGCGGCCGAGGACGTCGGGGAAGTTGTTCCTGGCGTGTTCTTCCGCCGTGAGCGGCTCGGCCGGTGCGGGGCCGAGCTTCTCAGGGGCTAACAGCGGCTGGCGCTTGTCGTCGAGCGACCAGCCGTCGGCTTGGACGTCGTAGAACCAGACCTTGTCTGTACCGCCGGAGTTCGTCTTCGTAAAGCACAGGATGGCCGTGGACACGCCGGCGTAGGGCCGGAAGGCGCCGCCGGGGAGCGAGATGACAGCGTCGAGCTTGTGATCTTCGACCAGCAGGCGGCGAAGCTCCTTGTGAGCCTTGCTCGAGCCGAAGAGCACACCATCCGGAACGATGATCGCGGCTCGGCCGCCCGGCCTAAGCAGGCGCACAAAGAGCGCCAAGAAGAGCAGCTCGGTCTTTTTGGTCCGGACAACGCGCTGGAGGTCCTTGGCGACGTTTTCATGGTCGAGCGAGCCGGCGAATGGCGGGTTGGCGAGCACCAGGGTGTACCGTTCGTCCTCGCCGGCGTGGTCCTGCGCGAGCGAGTCGCGGCGCTGCACGTCGGCGTTCTCGACGCCATGGAGCAGCATGTTCATGCTGCCGATGCGCAGCATGGCGCCGTCGTTCTCAAAGCCGTGGAAGAGCTCGTGATGGAAGCGGTGGTTGAGCGCGGGGTCGGCGAAGAGGGTGGCGTGGTGATCGCGCAGGTATTCGCCCGTGACGACGAGGAAGCCGCAGGTACCGGCGGCGGGGTCGCAGACGACGTCCTTGGGCGTGGGCGCCATCAGCTCCACCATGAGTCGGATGATGTGGCGCGGGGTGCGGAACTGGCCGTTCTGGCCGGAGGTCGCGAGCTTGCTGAGCATGTACTCGTACACGTCGCCCTTGGTGTCGCGGTCCTCCATGGGCACGTGGTCGAGCAGGTCGACGGCCTTCGCGATCAGCGACTCCGGGATGGTGAACCGGGCATCGCGCATGTACTGGGCGTAGGTGGAGCCGTCCGCGAGCGAGCGCAGGAAAGGGAAGATGTGGTCGGTGAGGCGGAGGTACATCTGGTCGGGCGCGGCGTTCTTGAGGCGCTTCCAACGGAACTCCTCGTAGCCCAGCCCTTTCGGGTCGGCGCCTTCGGGGAAAATGCGGCGGGTTAGCGGCTCGCCGGTCCGGGCTGCCTTGCGCTCTTCGAGCTCCTGGACCTCGTCCAGCCGCTTGAGGAAGAGGAGGTAGGTGATCTGTTCAATGACTTCGACCGGGTTGGGAATGCCTCCGGACCAGAAGGCGTCCCAGATGCGGTCAATTTGGTTTCGAATGTTGCCGGTCAGCATCGTCTTCCACTATCGCACTTCAGGGCCGTACCGGGTCACTGATCCGCATCGAAGGTCCTCACGTCGTCACGGCGATGGCGCGGCGATGGCGCCAAGACGATTACTATTGCGTGTACGCGGGAGGCGGAACGTCCCTTGTGACACTTTCTGTGACACTTTTCGCTGTTTCCCGTTGATACAGAGCATCACAGGACGGTATGATTCTGGACGCGACGAGAGTCGCCAAACCCGCGGTTCTAGCGGGTGAATCGCTCCAAGTTGATCATTCCTCGGTACTTTCAGACATGAGCCTCAGAGAATCCCCCACTCTCCGCCATCCAGTCTGCGGTTTCCCGTTTCTCCTCGCAGGATCCGAAGGATGGCTTGATTGTGGGCCTTTTTTTACGCAGTGTTTCTGCGGGCTTTGTTCTCTCGGGACGTTCCGTCCGACTCAAGATGAATTCTCTCCGACCTCGTGGTGTAAGGTCCGGTTCTGGCGAACATATGAAATGTTGCACTAACTTCGTGTCCAGACCCACCTCCGAATCCGATCGGGCTCTCTAGGGTGTATCGAGATATTGTCTCAGCCAGCGTGACATGCAGGCGATGGTGACG
>CAXTLR010000022.1:0-24213 GCA_964245195.1 uncultured Acidobacteriaceae bacterium
GTTAGTTTTAAGTGGACACTTAAACCGTCTATGGTTCAGACCACACGCTTACCTTAAACCGAAACTTGAGTCTCGACTAGCGACAACAGTCAGTATGTAGTGACCGGCGCCGATGCGCCGACCGTGGGTTAGGCTGTGAGCGTCCTTACGGACGCACAGTTCAGAGCCACAAGCGGAAGGGAGCCGGTCATGAAGGAGAAGTTACGGTTTCTAGGTTTGGATGTCCATGCTGAGACGATCGCCGTGGCGCGGCATCGCTTGAGCAAGTTCCTTCTGCGCTCCGGTCAGCGGCCACCGACCGGAGTCAAGCCTTGGACACGACCTTATTTGATCTGGGTCGCGCAGCTGCGTTTTACCCAGATCGCGCAACGGTCCACGCGCCAGGATTCTCTGCACGAGGTCGAGCACATGCGGGGACGGGTGGAGGAAGCCATCTCGAGGCGGTGAAGCTGGCATCACCAGCGCTGCAACAGGTCATCAACGAACTACAGGCACTGCGCGGTCTCGCAGATATCTCGGCTGTGACCATTGCGAGTGAGTTGGGCCAGGTATCCCGCTTCGAGAGCGCTCGACAGCTGGTGGGTTACTGCGGTGTTGTACCAAGCGAGGATTCCAGTGGTAAACGACCCAGACGCCGAGGCATCACCAAGACTGGCAACGCGCACCTGCGACGCATCGTTGTCGAAGCCGCATGGAGCTACCGTCGTCCGCCAGGTATCTGGTACGGTCTGCAAAGACGACAGGAGAGCATCTCGGAAGAGACCAAGGAGATCGCATGGAAGGCGCAACACAGGCTGCACAAGCGATATATCAAGCTGGGTGCGGCCGGCAAGGACCAGAGGAAGATCGTCACAGCTGTAGCTTCGAGAGCTGCTCGGCTTTATCTGGGCTATTGGAACCAGAGCAGAGACTGTCTCCAGGCAGCAAGTTGCAGCTTGACAACAACCTAAAACAAAAACCTCCTAAGAAGGAAAGTTAAGAACTCTATCGATGAACGCTGACATTCATCTCGAACACAGAGCCAGCAGCAGCCAGGGCAAGCACGAAGGAGAACCCTCGCTCGGCCTATGCGACAGGCTCAACCGGACTCGCGATAACAATCAGAGGCAGCTCCCGACGGATCATGATTCTGCGGTTTCGACCCGCGAATATCAGACTGATCAATCGTCGCTCAAAACTGCTCCGACTGCTGCTCGCTCTGTCTTCGGGAAAAGACAAAAGCAACGACAACGACAAAACAACCCCACAGTTGTGCGGAGTTGACACGGTCACTCCATATCAGGACGAGTCACTCATCGTCGTGGTTCAGCCGCCCCTCAACATAGATCCGGTGAAAGGCATTTCAAGTTAGTTGAGCTGCCAATTGACCAGCAGACAGTGGATAGCCGCTCAACTGGATCAATGCCAACTGTGTTCATTAAGCAGTCAGAAGAGTACATCGGTCCGATCGACGCCGAGATCGAGCGTTTACAGCAGCTTCGGGATCAGGTGCAGACGGTGGTTCAGAGCGAAGAGGCGCGTTCATGCGGGTGAAGGAATCCTTGACGTTGACTAATTTCTGCACGCTGGCGACCAGGCCCTGCGCGATGAGACGCTTGTCGTCGTAGGCGGTTGCGAAATCGTCCCACTGCACCACACGCTTGATCACCTCGCGGCGCGGGACGATGCCTGCATCACCCAGATCGTTGAGCTTGCACAGCACGTCCTCTTATAGACGCTGGCGCGATCAGCGGTGATCTTTGCGGTCCAAGGGGCGAGGAACTTCGATGGCAGACCGGCACTCTTAAAGAAGGTGACGACATCATTCTTCGACTTGACCAATGTGCTGATCGCGTCCGTGAGTTGGTTTAGCAGCTCGGGTGGGTAATGATGAACATGATCGACGCTCTGCGGCTCTGGTCCTTAATAAAGAACATTACCATGCGCTAAAGTCTGCATACTGCTTGCATTGGACCGTTTTAGCCCTCACTGACCGAACCGCAGGGGCGCGAATCCACCCACACCTGAGGTCGCAAGCTGTATAGGGCGCGGAGGACCGAACATCGGCACCGTCACCTCAACCCAAAGCTCCTGTCCTGCAGCCAACGGAAAAGGCGTCCGGGCGTGCTCGGGAATGAAGTACTCCAACTGCTCATTTACCCTAGCCCTCTCGCAGTTGTCGCCCGCATTTAGGTGGACGGTACTCGTACCCTCTCGACCTTCAGCGGGCTGCGCAGTCGGCGTTAGGTGCCCGCTCTGGGCAACGAGTTCCACCTGCCAACTCCACGCACCCGCCTTCGACGTCCTCGGATATACCTCATAGCGGTTTAGGTGCTCTTCATCTCGTGGCAGCGCACATGCGTCCACCACCGGCTGGAGCGCCAAATAGCGCCCCCGCAGAGGACGCTGCGGGTCGTATTGGGCCGCACGGACCCACACTCGGGGCCTGGTTCTACGCTCGTGCAGGTATTTGCCTGCAATGCTCAGCACCAGTGCGAGCTGGATACCGAGCAGCAACAACGCCGCCGTCACCCGCTTCATGCTGCACCTTCCATGCCGCTCACCAGTCTGCGCCGCGTGAGTTCAAGCACATAGCCGCCACCCAGAAACAGCACACCCAGCGCAATCAACCCCAATGAACGCCCTAGCTTGTCCATGACAGACGAGAAATAGAACCAGAATACTGCCACCGCGAACGCCGCGATCCCGTAGTTCACCAACACTTTGGACGCCGTGCGCACGCCCCACACCACCAGCAGAGCCGCCGCCAGTGCTACCAGCACATACGCCAGCAGACTGGGCCCGTAATGTGTGTACGGGTGATGGTTGAAGTCGAACCCGTCCTCCATAATCGTGGTTTGCGCCCACGGCAGTGCCCATGCCGGTCCCGCCGCCGTAAGCACCGGGACTACTGATTGTCGCTCCGACCACCACGCGGCCGTCGTCGTAACCGCCACCAGCACCAGTGCTATCACCCGCCAGTGCAGGGACAAGAGTCCCCAATCGCGTTGATATCCCCCGAAAGCCCAGCTCTCCGCGAGCACCCCAACGCAGATAACCATTATTAGCACCCCGCACCCAAACAGGATTCCAAATACCACCCGTTTGCGCGAGTGCAAGAAAGCCGTCAGCATTGCGCAGCTAATCACCAAACCCAGCCGCGCTAGGTACACGTTTGAGTATCGGCAAGATTGAATCCGAGAGCTGAACTCGGCCATAATCCACGCCGGAACCAGCAACAGCGTTAGGGTTTGTTGAAACTGATCGCGGAGCAGCAACCAGCCTGCCCCCGCGCACAACGCCCACAGCATCACTGCCGCCGGCCAGTGCTCTTGCATATTGAAGATTTGCCCTACCAGTGCAATCGCCGCTCCGGCAGAGACCGTTCCCAGAGCATGCATCGCCGCTGCAAAGCCGGAGAACCGCTCACGGACCACCAATCCCAAGCCGTGGAAGAATATCAACATCTGGAGTACCAACCCCAGGCGCGATAGCGGCGAAACCGAATCCCAGTGCGCAGCCACAAACAACAGCACGCCCGCTCCGAACAGAATTCCGCCCAAAATCAAGGTAAGCAGCACCTGCCACTGGCGTCCTTGTGGTCGCGCCTGTGCCGCCTCGTACGCACGAATCGCGGCTGCCTGCGGCTCCTCAATCAGTCCTGCGGCTTGCCAGCGTGCAACGTAGTGTTCTGCATTTACCATGTCGACCTAAGTTAGCTGAGCGATGCTTACCTCCACAAGAAGATTCAGCACGCTGGAGGTTCAAAGGCGATCTCTAAAACACCTTTCAGAGATCGCAAGTAGGGCAGGGAACAGGCCGTTTATCTGTGGGTGTCGTGTGCGGTAACGTCCTTTATCGCATGTAGATGAGCCGCCCCCCCGCATGCGAAATCAAGCGTCCGAAAAGCCCGTTATACGGACATTTGGCCAGATACTTAGTTATTCGTCTACATGCACTCCGAACGATTCGAAGGCCCCTCGAATTCTACCAGCATCACGGGTTCCTAGACCGGGAAGGACGCGCTCTAACCGGCCTGCCGCTTTAAACCGAAGACCGTAGGCCGCTATTTTCGCAATCTGGAAAGAGGTTGATACTTCAGCCCTGTAATCTTTTGAATCGGATAGGATCGAGTTCTCCAGTCCTTGTTATGGACGTCTAACCAGCGCACTTTCGAGATTGTAAGAATCGAGCTATCACAGTACAAGATCTCATCCGAAGGGTAGTCCATCGCAACACTGCGCCAAAAGATGAGCCCTATCAAGGCCTGAGAACCGAGCAGGAGCAGCAATAGAATGATGAACTCTGAGGAATTGACTGGGTATGCCAAGTCATGCGACATACTCGGTTCACCGAACTTCCCGGTAAAGAGAGACACACAAAGACCAACAATCCAGACCGCAAACCAGAAGGCAGCCCAATAAAACCGACCATGTCTTTGTGGACTTGCCGGATGCTCGGGCACGACTTCCGTGACAAACCTGTTTGTACAGCGTGTACGGATATTCGCCCGTTTCACACTCGATTCGGGCAAGGCGTTGATTCATAAACAGACGATCCTTCGCCTCAAGAACGCCAGGCGACTTCTGAAATTGCTTCGCAAGCGTGATGGCAGTTGGTCATAGCCATCGCGCAGTATCAGGATTCCGTGCCGTCCCCGTACTCGGTCGCCGGTAGCTGCGTGACAGCGTTTGCATTGCCGACGTTGACTTCATAGCCGCCTGCGTCCTTCATGGATCGGTAGCCCTCGTTGCTAGCACCCGGTAAAGCAGACTCCAGAAACCGAATTTGTACATCGGCTGTCCGAAGACCTGGACGTTCATCTGCTCGCATAGGGAGAGCGCGCCAAAGTTGGGGTACAGATTATTCATGATCTGTATCTGCAGCTGGGTCGGCCCTACAACCGCGTTCGGGCCATCCTACGTTGTACGGAACCTCGTCCGGGTTGGTCAGTTCATGAAGGCGCAGTCTCTTTCCGCGAGGATAAAAGAGGTTTCAGTTAGCGCCAACCGGGGCGGGAGCACCCATCGGAAAGGGCTCCGTGGGAAGGCCTAAATGCTCGACGAGGCTGGTAACGACGGGATGCGTGTCCTTGATGTAGCGCATGCCACCCACCTCGGGCTTCACGTGGGAAAGGCCGGGCATGGTGGTGGAGAAGAGCCGGCCGCCGATGCGGTCGCTGTACTCGAAAAGACCGAGACGGTCGGTAAGGCCCCGCGCTTCCTGCAGACGCCAAGCGGTGTATACACCCGAAACACCGCCGCCAATAACTGCTATCTCTAAATCCATGTACCTACCCTGGAAACTGCTCGGTATTCCCCGAAGGGATCAGGCGTAAGGCAGCGGTCCTATGTAAGCACACCGCCCGAAGCACTCTGTCGAATCGGTCGTAGTCTACAACAACCCACGCTGATCACAGCAAATGGTGATTAAGAACCCTAGGGGCGTCGCAGCCAGCTCAGCCAGCGTTAGATTGATGGTTCGTGCCAAGTCACGGCAAGTGTTGCTCATCGGACATTATCATTCGTTAAGCACACGTTTCGCGCCACCGACATCACTGACTTATCTCACCATGGCGGCAGCATCGAAGTAGCCCAGCATGGCCGGGCACTCGAGCATCAAACCCAAGGACTCTAAGACCGGCGCGACAACGACATCATCAACCTGCCAGATCGAGAGAATCGGGATTTGAGAGGGCTCTATTGCAAACGGCCGCGAGCGTATTGGCATTGATGCCGAAAGCGCGTTCGACGAAGTCGAGCTTCACCGCGGATGTCTCGTGTGAGATTCAAGGCTGCGGCTTGGCCCTTGCGGAGGGCCCGCGTCACCTCAATCCCTCTCATCGTCGCACAGGCTGTCTTTCAGCGAAACCACGCACTGGACGGATGAGTTGCTTCAGCTTGCCATAATTGGTCTCAATGACATTATTCAGATACTTGACCTGTCGATGCACCGTCTTCTTAGGACATTTGCCTTCGGCCTTCAGCTCTGAGATCGCGATACCATAGGTCGGCGCTTTGTCCGTGTTGATGACCTCCGGTTTCTCCCAGTCCTTGAACCATTCAGCGCCTTACCAAGAAACCACTTCGCCGCTTTGGCGTTGCGTGTCGGCGAGAGATAGAAACCACTCGTACTTCCATGCTTGTCGACAGCTCGGTACAGTTACATCCATTGACACGAACCTTTACATAGGTTTTCGTCAACTCTCCAGCTCGTGGATTGCGGACGACGCCAGTGTCAACGCAGCCGCTTTTCCATCTCCGGCGCGTACCTCCGAACCCAACGGTAGATTGTGGAGTGGTCAACGGGTACGCCGCGTACATCCATCATCCGCTCGAGATCACGATAGCTGACGCATAACGGCAGTACCACCGCACCATCAAAGGATGATCTCGCCTTCAAAAGGACGACACTTAAACTCTGACATTTCCAGCTCCGCTCGTGATCAGCCCATCTTCACGCCGCTAACAAGACTTTGCAAACAGAGCCGGCTACGTACATCTCGACGAGTGGACGGACACTCCGAGTTACTCGCCAGTTAGGTTTACGAGAGTAAGGCAAGCCGCCGTTTACGGATCTATGACAAGCTTTGTCCTGGCAAACTGCAAGTTAGCCAGGACACGCGGACGCTCCGCCTCTGGAAGGTACGATTCCTCCAGCATGCGCTGAGCATAGATACTGCACTCTTTAAAGTGACCAGACCAATACGCAAGAACGGCGAACTCGTCATAGAGGCCATAGCTGTAGATCCATTCTTCCAGGAAAAGCCCCTGCAAAGGCCGTCCGAGAGAGACGGCATGTTTGCCGATCAGGTAACCCTGGTGATAGAGGCTTTGGTCGCGGCAGAAGCGCATCGCACCGTGGAGGGACTCGGCGCGTGTCGGGCAGAGCTCATACGCCTCCAGAAACAGCCCAATGACCTCAGAAGCCGCATGTCCGAGCAGGGCCATGATCTTGGCGGCTTCATAGAGGCTGACGAAGCGCTCCTCCGCCCAGAAGCCCTGGTCCGCCCGTGCCCGGTAAAGCGGTAAAGCCTTTGCTGGTTCGCTCTGGTCGCGATAGCTCTGGGCCAGATAGAAGGTGTAGCGCGAGAGCAGCAGCGGGTCAGTCTCTGTCTCGAGTGCCCGCTCCAAAGTCGCTGCGTCCCGTTGGTACTTTTGGGAGTCTTGGCTGCGCGAACCATCCCGGTCACACACCATGCTGATCCCGTGCGCCTCGGCGCTGGTGTGCGTGCAGAAGCATTCCAGAAACTCGTGCAACACACCGCGAAAGTGAAAAGGCAGTTTATTGCTGCAGAGCTGAGGTCTGTAGTAGGTGATCGGGCCGAGCCGAATGGAGAGTGTGTATAGGTCCGCAGTCAGCTCCTGCTTGAAGTGCAGCACGTCAAAGTGTGACTCCAGGAGAAGTGCATCATCGGCATCGATGATCAGCGCGTAGTCGATCTTCGTCCGCTGCCGAAGGGCAGCTAGCGCAGACGATCGATTTGTGGCGAAGTCGATCCAGGGACGGTCATAGATCTCGCCCGGCAGGCCTTCCGACGTCAGCCAGTCTCTGACCAGCGTCTGTGTGCCATCGGTTGAGCCCGTGTCTTCAATCAACACATAATCTACCAACGCCCGCACACTCTTGAGGCAGCGCAGGATCACCTGGGACTCGTTCTTCACGATCATGCACAGGCCGATGGTCTTCATGAGGATTACTCTGCACACGATTATCCCGGCATCATCCTCTTGCCGGTACATCACACCAACGTTGTAGCGACATGTGCCATCGAGAGCCCTAAGGTGCTCTAAGACACAGCAGAGCTTCAAGTGTTCAGCATGTTTTCACGGCCCAGGGCTCGCCCTGACTGCTTACAACCCTGACCCTTCGACAGCTCTGCAGATCACTCCGTGCCCTTGCGCTTTGCTGCGCGAAAAGGGTAGCGCGACAGGGGATGTATTTTGAAGCGTGCTTCGGTTTTTAGCTCTCTTGCCGTCAGCCTGGGTGCCGCTGCCTGCACCCTTTCCGCTTCCGCCACGGATCTTACGCTTTCCGCAGACGCGCACGTGAACTCGGCCCGGGTGACAACGAACTATGGCACCCTTTCGAACCTGTATGTAGGCGGTGGCAACACTGCCCTTTTGGACTTCGATCTGAGTGCCTTACCCCCGGGCACCCTTGCCAGCCAGATCTCGCATGCTACGCTGACGCTGTTTATCAATCGCGTCAATGCCGCTGGTGTAGTCAATCTCGCCCCGGTCACCTCAGGCTGGAGCGAAACCGGCGTTACCTATGCCACCGAGCCCTCAGTAGGAGCAGCAAGCAACAGTTTTACAGCATCGATCGCCGGCCAATACGTCACGCTGGACGTTACCGCACTGGTCCAGGCCTGGGTCACGAACCCTTCCAGCAACAATGGATTGGCTCTGAGTTCCTCGACTGCCAATGTGTTGCTCGACAGCAAGGAGAACGACCAGACCGCTCATCCCGCTAAGTTGGATGTCACCCTTACTTCCATGGGCGCGCAAGGAGCCACCGGAGCACAGGGTCCTCAGGGAAGCCAGGGTCTTGCCGGCGTACAAGGACCACAGGGTGCGACCGGGCTTCAGGGTGCCACAGGCGCGCAGGGCGTTGCTGGACTTCAGGGTTCCACAGGCGCTACCGGCCTGCAAGGTGCGACGGGTGTCACAGGTGCAACGGGTGCTACTGGTTTTCAGGGTGCAACAGGTGTCACAGGTGCGACCGGCGCGACTGGCCAGCAGGGTGCCACCGGCATGGCAGGTGTGACAGGCGCAACCGGGGTGACAGGTGCGACCGGCGCGACTGGCTTCCAGGGCATGACTGGCGCCACCGGTGCCACCGGCAACACCATTGGCGGTTCCTATAACGCTGCTGCGACCTACTTCGCCGGCTCCGTCGTGGTTTACAACGGCCAAACGTACCTGGGTCTGGCCGCCAACCTGGGCGTTATTCCAGGGACCGATCCCACGGTCTGGTCACTGGTGAGCAGCGGTGCTCAAGGAGCTACAGGCGCTACCGGTCCCACCGGAGCTCAGGGACCCCAGGGGCTCCAGGGCGTGCAAGGTGTTCAGGGCGCCACGGGAGCTACGGGTGCGACTGGATCTACCGGTACTCAGGGAGTCACGGGTGCGACTGGCGTAATTGGTGCTGTGGGTGCGACCGGTGCTACGGGTGTTCAGGGCGCTACGGGTGTGACCGGTGCTACAGGTATTCAAGGCGCCACAGGAGCGACTGGCGCGACGGGCGTAACTGGCGCGACGGGCGTCACTGGTGCTATAGGCGTGACTGGCGCTACAGGTCAGCAGGGTGCCACGGGCGCGACAGGAGCGGCAAGCACCGTTGCCGGACCGCAAGGTTCTACCGGCGCAACGGGCGCCACCGGCCAGCAAGGCTCCGTCGGTGCCACGGGGGCTACAGGGGTTCAGGGCGCCACAGGAGCAGGAGGGAACGCGCAGGCTTCAGGCTGGAACTCCGGCACGTCCTATGTCGCCGGTCAGTTGGTCACATACAACGGAGAGCTCTTCCTGGCACTGCAGTCAAGCACAAACATCCTCCCGAGTACAGCCAACAGTTCCTATTGGTCAGCTTACATTGGAGCCTCCGGGCTGAGTCCTTTCGGTCTTCCTTTTACGACCAGTACTCACCTTCTTAGTGCCAGCGCTGGCGAATACATCAATCTTGCAAGCTCCGTGAGCTCTCTCACCAATCCGTCCCAGACAAGTTCGGCATTGGTTTTTGCCTCGGCCAACAACCCCTGCACTCCCTATCTGGCGGTCTACAATCCCACTTCGGCCAGCTTTACCTTTCAGGTCTATGAAGTCACCTTCAGCGGCACCACGGCAACGGTGCAAGGCAGCCCTTTATTGACGGTGAATGTAACTGGGTCAGGAACGTTCTTCCCAACGGGAACACCAACGCAGATATCAAGTAGCACTTTTGTTACCGGGTATACGCCAACCGCAACTGCCGCCGTGTACGGCATCGGATTTTCCTGCCAGTGAGGCAAAAACATTCGCTTCCCAAGGGGGAAGGAAAGAGCTGGGTTGGCGTTTTGCATAAACGAGCCAGCTAAACACCAAACTACAACAGCCAGGAGCAGAGATCGAACATGGCAGATCCATACATTGGACAGATTATTATCTTCGCCGGAAACTATGCCCCACCAGGATGGATGTTTTGTAACGGCCAACAACTCCAGATCCAGACGAACCCGGCTCTATACGCTGTGATCGGCAATGCGTTTGGAGGAGACGGCATGACATCTTTCAAGTTGCCGGATCTTCAGGGACGTGTACCGATGCACTTCGGCACCGGCACAGGTCTGAAGCCCTACAACTTTGCACAGCAGAGTGGGGCGGAGCAGATCACGCTGGCTCCTGAACAGATGCCTACACACAACCATACTTTTTCTCCCGCAGGCGCGACGGGAACCCTTCAGGTAGGCGATGGATGTGGAACAGCGGCGACTCCCGTGGGCAACTATCTTTGCAACTCGGGAGACCCGCAAATGGCACAGGGAGTGGTGGGCTATAACTTCTCCCCGGCAGCGCAGGCAGGCAATTTGTCCGCAATTGCAGGACTTAGCGTCAACATAGGGCCTGGAGCGATCAGTCAGACTGGAGGCAGTCAAGCGCATCCCAACCTCCAGCCGTCTCTGGCGCTTAATTTCATCATCGCCACCGTGGGTATCTTCCCCACCCGAAACTAGGCAGCCGATGGCAGAACAACTCACATGGCGGCAAGCAACGAAGGAGGACGAGGTCTTCCTCCTTGCGTTGTTTGCCGCCCAGCAGCAAACCGAGTTTGCGCCTTTAGGTTTTTCCCGGCAGGAGCTTGAGCCGCTCATTGCCATGCAGTTCCGGGCACGGCATACAGGGTACGCGCAGACCTACCCGGCTGCGATCGACATAATTCTTTGCAAGGCGGACGGCACACCTGTGGGCAGACACTTAGTCGAGCGGCAGCAGGATGCGTACCGCAGCATTGACCTGGCTGTTCTGCCAGAGTTTCAAAATCAGGGTATTGGCGGCTGGGCACTTCGTCAGATGCAACGCCTCGCTGCTGCGCAAAGCTTACCCTTCCGGCTCCGCGTACTTCGGTCCAACCCGGCGCTGCGCTTGTATACACGCCTGGGTTTTCTCCGCGTCTCTGGCGATGAGATCGCTTACGAGATGGAGTGGCAGGGACAGACAGTATCCCGTCCTACTTCCACCGAACCAATCCTGTCTCCTGGCTTCGGGCAGAGTAGTGACTTTGGCCCGAAACAGGACCAGCTTACCGGGTGCATTCTCTCGTTTGTGCGTGCAATTGGGCTGGAGGTCCATCTCGGGCCGGTTCCCTCTTCCACCTTTCTCCCTGGCATCCAAATCGTAAGCAATGGTCTCAGGGTCGATTGTGACCGCTTACTCTACCCGGGCGATCTCCTTCATGAGGCTGGTCACCTGGCCGTTATGCCACCGGAGCGCCGAGCTGCGGAGTTCCCGCAAGTAGGAGATCCGGGAGAAGAGATGGCGGTGCTGGCGTGGTCGTATGCCGCCACTGTCCATCTCAACCTGCCGCCTCAGGTCGTCTTTCACCCCAACGGCTACCGAGGCCAGGCAAACGCGTTAATCGAGGAGTTTCAAGCGGGCCGGTGCATCGGACTGCCGCTTCTCGGGTGGATGGGATTCACCACACAGCCTCTTCCACAGAAACCCTCGATCTACCCACGGATGCTTCGCTGGCTTCGCGAAGAGCAGGTTCAAGAAACGAGATCGGAGCCGAGTGTAGATATCGCCAGGAAGTGAGAAATCAAACGAAGTCTCGCCTGGAAATGCTGCGTCAAGCAGTGCCGCCGATATGCCCACCAAGTCTGGAGTGAACGGTTTCCTATGAAGATCTTGCGCACCATGTGGAGGCTGGGGATGGCTGCCTCCGTGATCTCCTTCGCTGCTCACGCGCAAGGCGTGCTCACCATTACGCCCGGGCGCATCGCCGGTACCACGGCCGGCACCGGAATTCCCGGTTACACGGGCGACAATGCAGCCGCGGTCTTGGCTACCCTCGCTTCGCCCTCGGCCATGATCTACGACGCCAGCGGAAACCTGTATCTGGCCGACACGAACAACCACGTCATCCGTGAGCTCCTCAAAAGCTCGGGCATACTCGTCACGGTAGCCGGCACGGGAACCGCAGGCTTCTCCGGCGACGGCGGCCCGGCCATCTCCGCACAACTCGATACTCCCACCGGGATCGCGGTCGACAGCAGCGGGAACGTCTACATCGCGGACAGTCACAACCACCGTATCCGCGAGATCGCAAATGGCATAATCACCACGGTTGCGGGTATAGGCACGCAAGGCTTCTCCGGGGATGGCGGTCAAGCGGCAATGGCCCAACTCGCTCTGCCTTCAGCTGTTGCTCTCGACAGCAACGGCCGCCTGCTGATCGCCGACACCAACAACCAGCGTGTTCGTGCCGTGGCTAACGGCGTGATCTCGAGCATCGCCGGCGATGGGGAAGAACTCTTCTCTGGGGACGGCGGCCAAGCTATCGCGGCCTCGCTCGACCAGCCCACTGGGATCGCGGTCGACACCGCCGGCAATGTGTATATTGCCGACAAGCGCAACCAGCGCATTCGCGTGGTGAACACGGTAGGTGTGATCTCCACCTTCGCCGGCAGCGGGGACTCGTCGTTTTCGGGTAGCTTCTCTGGGGACGGCGGCCAAGCTACTGCAGCGTCGCTCGCGCGCCCGGTCGGTGTGTCCGTCGATAGCTCCGGTAATCTTCTCATCGCGGACACCAACAACCAACGTATCCGTGAGGTGTCGGGGGGCTCTATCACCACCTTGGCCGGCTCGGGCGAGCAAGGCTTTGTCGGAGATGGTGGCCCGCTCTTTTCCGCAGCGCTCAACACACCCAAGGCCGCAATAACGGACAGCACCGGCAATCTCGTAATCACCGATACCCTGAACCAGCGGCTCCGCTCGGGCCCTCTGCCTACCCTCAGCTTTGGCATTCAGGCCGTGGGTGCGACGCCCACCATCCAGAGCCTTACGCTGGCGAACACTGGGACCGCTAATATCATCGTCTCGCAGGTGGCCCTCCCCGTCGCATTCACTGTGGCAGCCGGAGGTACCTGCTCCAGTTTGCCGGTCACGCTTGCGCCAGCCACCAGCTGCACCGAGAATGTTGCCTTCATCCCGACCAGCGCTGGTGCGGCAACCGGCTCAGTGACGGTAAGCGGCTCGGGCCTCGTGCCGCAGACGGTGTTGCTGGCCGGCACCAGCGTTCATGGCGCTTCTATAACGACGTTGACCGCGAGCACCGTTTCCGCCCTCGCCGGCCAGCCTGTCACCTTCACGGCCACGGTCCAGCCCTCTGCTGGAGGTACCGTCTCGTTTTATGACGGCGCCGCTCAGCTTGGCACGGCGCAGTCTCTGGTGAACAATACCGTTTCGCTCACCATCACCAGCCTCGCCGCAGGCACGCACAGCATCACAGCTTCCTATTCAGGCAACACAGGTTTTGTGGGCAGCACTTCAGGCGCTCTCGCCGAATTGATCGGCGATTTCGATTTTTCCATCAGTACGGGAACCAGCACGGCTGGTAACCCTGGAAGCAGCACAGGCTCTGCGAACCAGACCGTAGTGCCCGGCCAGCCCGCCATCTACGGGTTTACGGTCCAGCCACTTGCCGGTCCGTTCAACTTCCCGGTTACCCTTTCGGCAACAGGCCTGCCGCCCGGTGCCACGGTAGTCTTCAGTCCGCAAACCGTGACAGTGGGCGGTGTCCCGGCCAGCTTCATCATGACCGTCCAGACGGTACCCGCCATGGGTCTGAACCGGACAGAGCATTTTGGCGGCGGGACCGTGGTCTTCGCTCTGCTGTTCCTGCCCTTCTCGGGCACGGTGCGCCGCAGGGCTAGGCGGTTGGGATCGCGCTCTTTGTTTCTCGCTCTGGTAGGCACGGGAATCGTGATGACCACATTGACAGGCTGCGGAAGTGCCAACGGCTTCTTTGGACAAGCGCAGACGAGCTACACCATCCAGGTAGTTGGCACAGCGAAAAGCGCGACCGGAACCTCGCTGCAGCACGTAGCGGATGTGCAGCTTACCTTGCAATAGGAGCCAAGCCTCAATGCTTTCCCATACACAACGCTGCCGCGCTTCTGCTCCTAGCAGGCGCGGCTGCGCTCAGGGCACAAACGGAGCCCCGGGTAGATTTTGCAGCCAGCTTCCTTGTCGGGCGTTCGATCTAGGTGAACACCGCGGACAACTTCTGGATGGAGGGTGACAGTCTTGAGCTCGGCGCCGATCTCTTCTACGGATTCGGTGTCGCAGCCAACATCTCCGGAGTGCACGCGGGATCGGTGGGCTTAGGCGGGGTTCCGCTCTCGCTGGTGACCGCGACGTTTGGTCCACGGTACCGCTGGCATAAAAGCCACCGGCTCTCGTTTTCTGGTGAGACGTTGCTCCGCGAGGCGGATGGGTTTCGCAGCTTGATTCCTTCAGCCTTCGGTGCAGACACCAGTGCCAGCAGCCTTGCTCTGCAAATAGGCGGCAGGATAGACCTTAGATTCTCGCAGCATCTCGCAGTCCGTGCTCTCGAAGCAAGCTGGCTTCGCATACAGCTTCCAACGGCACCAACGATCGGCAAAACAGTCTTTCTTCTAAGGGCTGGCATCGTGACTCGTTTCGGGCGCTAACGAATGAGGAACTGGTCTTTGCAAAGTGTTAAATTCCCACTGCGGTTAGGCTGTCGCCTGTCGAAATATCTGGCCTACTTTTGTTTGAGTCATGTGGGTTCTGGCTCACTTTTGGTGATGAGGGTCTGGCGGGTGCAGATCTGGGTACATGAACCGATCAACTTTAGTCCCAAGCGGTGCAGAAGTGGAACTGATATGCCTGCGACCAAAGGCTGCGCGATACAGATAGAGCTTCGTGCCACAGCCTTCTTCTCTCTGCCCAAGCTGCGGTCGCGGCTCATCCCGGGTGCACGGCCGTTACTGGCGCGTGATTGCAGACCTGCCCTGGGAAGGGATCCCGGTGAGGATTTTGCTGGAGGCCCGGAAGTTCTTCTGTGGGAACGATCGATGTTCGCGCCGCATCTTCACGGAACAGCTGCCAAGAACGGTGGCGCGCTATGGACGGCGAAGCTGCCGTTCTAGTGAGGCTCTCAGCTCCATCACGCGGGCGCTCGGCGGCCGAGCAGGTGCACGGTTAGCGCGGGAACTCGGGTTGCTGGCCAGCGGATCGACACTACTTCGGGAGCTTCGCAAGCGAGCGCGTCCGCCTTCGTCTACTGAGCCGCGAGTGATCGGGATCGATGAGTAAGCTTGGAAGAAGGGGCACCGTTATGGAACCATCCTTCGCGATCTGGAGCAGCGTCGAGTGATCGATCTGTTGCCGAACCGGAGCACGGAGACGGTAGCAGCCTGGCTCCGACAGCATCCCAGTGTGCAGGTGGTGAGCCGGGACCGGGCGAGCTCCTTCGCCGATGCCGTAGCGAAGGGTGCGCCGGAAGCGGTACAGGTAGCCGATCGCTGGCATCTGCTGAACAACCTCGTCGAGACTCTGGGAAGGTCGCTTGAACGTCATCGGCCCACGATCATTGAGGTAGCCAAGCGAGTGAATCACAAGTGCGCGGCACCGCCGTCCTTATTAGAAGAGCCGGCTACGCAAGCGGTGGAGCGAACACGGCAGAACCGGGAGCGCCGCCTCGCCCGTTATCAAGATTTCAGAAGCCTGGTCGACGCCAGCATGAAGTACTCCGAAGACTCACGGCACCTTGGAATACCGTTGCGCACGGTGCATCGCTGGGCAGCTTATGGCGTCTTTCCGGAGCGAAAACATCGCGTATACCCGAGCATTGTTGATGCGTACGGCTCCCATTTGGAGAAGCGCTATGGCGAGGGCTGTCGTAAGATCAGGCAGCTCTGGCAAGAGCTTAGGGAACTAGGTTTCGAGGGACAGGCTTCGACGGTTCGAAGCTGGTTGCGGCAGCGCTTCGGATCAACTAGAAAGGCATTGGGAAGTCCTCTTCTGAAGAGATTGCCTCCTGCTTCGCCCCAGCGGATCGCGTGGCTGATGCTGAAGGCCGATCCCCTGAAGCATCGCTACCTGAAGGCGCTCTTCCGGGCTTCTCCGGAGATCGCTGCGCTCGCACATACGGCGAGAGGTCTGTTCGACATCATCCTCAAGCGGGATGCTGCAGCATGGCCGGGCTGGCTTGAAGCTGCGGAACGCTCGCCCTATGCTCCTTCCGTTCGCCGTCTCCGGCGGGATCAGGATGCCGTCGGCGCGACATTGGAACTGCCCTGGAGTAACGGGATGGTGGAGGGGCAGATTCATCGACTCAACCTGATCAAGCGCCCGATGTACGGTCGCGCCGGCTTCGACCTGCTCAGGCTGCGAGTCCTCCACGTTGGCTGGTTGAAACGCTGGGAAGCTATCTGCCGTTCTCAGTAACCGATGTTGTTACGGTCATCGGTGTCGTGGTCATCAATGCCCTCGCCTGGTTCATCGCGAGCAAGGGTCCGAAGATGTACTCTCGACGCTCTTTCACCCTAGCAGCCAACGTAACGAAATAGACGATCATCTTGATGGAGTTCGTTCGCGTTATATCGTGACTACCGCGACTGTCGTACCCGCAAGTGACCTGGAAGGCGTGACGATCATGCCTGTGGCTGCGTATAGAGCCTAGAAGGGCGGAGCAGTTCGTGTACTCCAAGGAGCAATCCTAGCCCTTGTTTATCCCGCTCCTGCGGCAATCATTCTTTTGGTGGGACAGTTGCGGAGCCGGACACATGATGGCATCTACGGACCGCTCAGTGGATCACTGGCCTGCAAGAAAAGGTTATCTTGACAGTGCTAGTCCAGCGTTGATAGCCTCCTCACGTTCTCGACATCGTTGTCAATTAGGCAGCCAAGACCTCCAGCTCAGTCTGGCGGAGTAAAGGCAAGACTTAGGGAGAATTGTGATACGAAAAAAGAGCTGCTATGAGACCGTCAATCGGGATGCGAAGGCCGCGTCTGCAAAGGACATCGGTAAGAACAAATTCCAGCAGAGGTCATGGTTGGGGATCGGGAGGCAAAGTCTGCTAGACCCAATGGGATGTCTTGTTGTGGCACTCGCAGCGACAACCACGCTCTGCGGACAAAGCAGCACGGCTGTGTTTGGGGGAAGGGTCTTCGACTCTCAAGCGAAGGTGATAAGGCATGCTGCGGTAACTGTAACGTCGGTGGAAACCGGTGATCAGTGGCAGTCGACCACGAACAACGATGGAGACTGGCGAGTTCAGGGTCTTCCCGTGGGGCACTATCGTTTTGAGGTGACGGCTCCAGGCTTCAAGGCTTTGGATCATGTGCCCATCGAATTACAGGTTTCAGACCAGAAGTTTGTGGATGCAACCCTGAGCATCGGGGCAGCAACGGACACGGTGACCGTGCAGAGCACCACTCCGCTGATCGATACGACCGCGGCCGTGTCAGGAACGGTAATTACGACTGCCCAGTTGGAAGAAGTCCCGACGGTGACGAACTCTCCGGTAGATCTGGTGAAGCTTACTCCCGGTGGGCTCTTTGGGCAGCCCAGCGGAGGCCCCGCGCACTTGTACTCGACGAACTCCGAATCGGAAGTGACCGTCAATGCAAGCGGATCGGTCAACTATCAGATCGAGGGGGGAACCAACACCTTTGGAACAAATGGCCAGATCGCCTTCATTCCACCAATGGACTCAGTGGGCGAGCTTCGGGTTATTACGAATGCATATGATGCCTCGATTGGAAGAACTGAGACCGCGACTCTGGACATGACCTTCAAGTCCGGTGCCCAGCAGTACCACGGAACACTATACGAGAACAATCAGACTCCCACGTTCAATGCGAGGGTGTACAACTCAAATCCGCTCTCGCCAGTTCCTTCGGTTCACACCAATGAATTCGGCGGTACGCTGGGCGGCCCCATTTCCATTCCGAAGCTCCTCAATGGACGTAAGCAACACGCATTCTTTTTCTTTAGTTACGACGGAATTCGCAGTAAGGCGCCAAGTAATCCTGTGGGTAGGCTCAGTATTCCGACCATGCTGGAACGACAGGGTGACTTCAGCCAGTCCTTTGTTGTGACAAGCGGGGTAAGGTATGCAACCCACATCTTTGATCCGACCTCCATCTACAACAACAAGACACCCACCAATAGCGCCACCACCAACCGAACGGAATTCCAGAACGATATGATCCCCACTCAGGAGATCAGCCCGATTGCGAAGGCCATCTTTGCTCTTTTGCCCCCTCCTACCGATGCGGGTGACGGCCAGAGTAGCGATTCGAACAACTTCATTAGTCGAGCAGTCCAGATCAACACTTTCAACAGCTATATTCTCCGCGTGGATAAGGCGTGGAATGACAACAACCACAGCTATGTTGCGTTGCGTCGCAATCAAGAGGACCCCACAACCGGCAACAGCCCGTTTGGTGCTGCAGACATTCTCGACGGAACAAGCTCACTCCATAAGAATCTGGGCATGACTATCGACCATACCTGGGCGGTATCGCCAAGCTTGGTCGTCGACCTGCGCGGAAACATAACCGCTTACTCCACAACCACAATCAGTGCCAGCTATGGTCTCAATGCTCAAAACTACGGCTTCTCCAGTGCGTTAACTGGTTTACAGAATAACGCGAGCCTTCCTGCGCTCACAGGGCTGATCAGTGATCCCGGCAATGTCAGCACCACCCTTGGTACAGCCCAGGCGCCGACCTTTGAGAATGATATTGAGTATGAAGGTATTGGCACGGTGACAGAAATCATCGGCAAGCATTCGGTCAAAATTGGCGCACAATACCTTGTTCAGCAACAAGGTATCGGAAACCAGGGAGCGACGAATGGGACATTTGGGTTTGGCAGTGTGACTAGCCCTACAAATCCCGCCGCGGGCACTGAAAATTGGACCACGCAAAATCCGGTCACCACGACGGTACCGCCAGGGTACGGCTCCAACATTGCTTCCTTTGATCTTGGTCTTCCGACAAGCGGCTCTATCGGCACGGCAGCCGAGGCGTCCTGGACACAACCGTACATTGCCGGTTTCGGGCAGGATGACTGGAGAGTGACGAACAAGCTAACGCTTAATCTTGGTCTACGCTGGGACGAGCAGCTTGGCCTTACGGAGCGGCACAACAAGTTCTGGTCGGTCTATAACCCAACCCTGAATATTGCGCCGGTAACCGCAGTCGCCCAGCCTGCGTACGCCGCTGTCGTAGGGGTATCTCCACCAACCTCGGCGTTCAACTTCTGCAGCAGTACCGTCCGAATCCCAGTACGTTTGTTGCCCAGGGAGGGATTGAGTATGCCGGGGTGAACGGCGATTCTCGCGACCTGACCCAGCTTACCGGGAAATTCTTTCAGCCCCGGGTTGGCTTTGCATACGCCTTTACCTCAAAAACCGTTCTCCGGGGTGGGGTTGGACGCTTTGTCAATGCTAACTTCGTTACCAACCATGGCAATCAAACGGGGTTCAGTTCGACGACTCCATTCACAGCCTCCAACAATAATTTTGTAAGTCCAGCGGCTACGCTGTCCAGCCCGTTCCCCAACGGCTTGGTTCCGCTCACCGGCAGCTCGCTTGGTACATTGACTCAGGTGGGATCGATTACTTCGTTTTATACTCCAAAGGTCCCGCGCCAATATAACGATGAGATCAGTCTTAAGGTACAGCAGCAGGTAAACAACTACCTTTTCGAAATTGGCGGAGTGTTTAGCGGTCAGCACGGCATCCTGGTTGGGTATGACAATGATCTACTCAGTGAACCGGCATGGCTGGCGGCGTTCGGCCCGGCGTTTGATGCGACGGGGCGTCCTCTGAATACGCTGCCCGGGAACACGCTGGTGCCAAATCCATTCCTGAAAGCACCTTACATCACGACAAGTCTGGAAACTGCTCAAACGGTAGCAGCCTCCCAGCTGGCGTTGCCCAATCCTCTCGGGGACGTGACGATCAATCGATATACGGGAACCAATGACGCCTACATGTTACAGGCGAAGGCGGAAAGGAGATTTGACCGAGGCTTTGGTATTTTGAGTGCCTTCAGCTGGGGAAAAAGCATGTCTGAAAGCTCGCGCGTTCTGCCTCAACAAGTGTCAACGTCGTTGAAGAGGCAGCTGAGCGCCAGCGACGTCCGATTTATTTACTCCGTTGCTCCTACATATGATTTGCCGATCGGCCGCGGTCAATGGATTGGAAGTAACATGAATCGAGCAATGGATGAAGTCGTCGGTGGATGGAGATTTACGGCTATCTTTACAGCCAACTCGGGCACACCCTTGTCGCTCCCTACGAATGGCGCCTTCTTTGAGGGGGGGGATCCTGGTTCGGGCTTCACAAAGTCCCGGTCTAAACAGTTTGATACGTCCAAGTTTCAACCCTTTCCGAACAAATCTACGACGGTCGCTCAACTGAACGCTTACCCTGGCTGGACGGGCGTCATGGGACTGCCGGGAGCCAGTTACAATCCGACCGCCGCGGACGTAAAAAGTGGACTGGATAATGGTGTTTACGATGACTTTAACACCTGGCAAACGAATAACGACACAACCTTCGGTGATGTTCGGAATCCGGCATTTCTGGATTTAGACATCGGCCTGCGAAAGCTCTTCGTCGTCAAGGGAGAAAGGAAATTCGAATTGAGAATGGATGCCTTCAATGCACCAAACCATCCTATCTTCTCGGGACCGAGTACCTCCGTCACCAGCACCTACTTCGGTGCTTTAGGTGGAAGCCTGTCGAGTAACTTGACTCAGTCGAACACACCGCGCGTCATTCAGTTTGGGGGGAAGTTCTACTACTAACAAGTCGAACATCACCGTTCTAGAAATGCTCATCTCACGACAGGATCGAGGGAATCATACGTTCGATGTAGAAGGGCTCTCCAGTCGAGTAATTGTTTGAGGTCATCCATCGCACAACGCCCGAACGCGATAGCCGTCTAGCTTCACCTCGTAGGTCTAATGCGGCCCTTCGGGAGCTTGGAAACCAGCAAACATTGTCACGTGAGGCGCTTCATGGCATAGGCGTGACGTAATTATCTGGGTTCTGGCTCCCTTTTGGTGATGAGGGTCTGGCGGGTGTAGACCTTGGTGGTGCAGGAGTGGAGCTGATTTGCCTGCGGCCGAAGTCCGGCGCGATTGAGGTAGAATTTCGTGCCCATCAGCCCTCTCCTCTCTACCCAAGCTGCGGAACGGAACTATATTGTCTTGGACAGTGGTCCCGATCGTCAGAGATCCTTCATAAACATAGGAAGGCAGCGGCCCCACCTCACCCTTGATCGTCATGGCACCGACATCACCCGGATACGTTGAACTCCACCTTCGCCGGGCGAGATGCCAGGTTCGCCAACGGTCCGATGGACGTACGCATCGAGAAGGACAGAGCGACAGCCTTCATCATCGACTTCAACCGCAAGGCACTCCGTATCGTGTTGAAGGCATGATCGCGTTTTACGGACGCACCTTGACCTTTGTGGAATTCAATTGCTTGGTTTAGATGTGGCTTCATAGAGCTTGAGTTTACGGTTAGGGGCGGCGCGGTGAAGAGACTGATTCAAGGGCAAAATAGAGATATGACTCGCCACGATGTGCTTAATAGCCTCTGAATCTCACTACCGAAGAACAGATCCAGTGGATGTTTGACTTTGGCTATCAACTCACCGTCGCCGCTCGTAGAGCCTATACGGTGGGAGAGCTAGATGGAGACGCGGCACGCCTGGTAAGTTGCAACGAGTTGCAACATCAGTTGATGGGCGCTCAAGGCAGCTTCGCCGTGGTGAGGAATGGACTCTGGAAGGCTCTGTTGCAAACCTCAGGCTTTCGACGGATGGGTCAAGACGTTGTCCTTCTCCCCGACGTCAAGCAGCTTGGAGATTCAGCTTTTCACCGATGAGAGCAATGGCCTCTGCGAGTGGACCGGCACCGATGCCGAAAGCGCGTTCGACCATGTGAGCTTCACCGCGGATGTCTTGTGTGAAGTTGAACATCGACGCCTGACCCTTACGGAGGGCCCGCATCACCTCAAATACTCTGATCGTCGCGTAGGCGGTCTTAAGCGTTTTGAAGCCCCGCACTGGACGGATCAATTGCTTCAGCTTGCCGTGATTGGCCTCGATGGCATTGTTCAGATACTTGACCTGTCGATGCACCGTTCTCTCAAGACATTTGCCTTCGGCCTTCAGTTCTGAAACTGCAATCCCGTAGGTTGGCGCTTTGTCCGTGTTGATGACCTCAGGCCTCTCCCAATCCTTCAAACCGTTCAGCGCTTTACCAAGGAACCGTTTCGCTGCTTTGGAGTTCCGTGTCGGCGAGAGGTAGAAATCAATCGTGTCCATGCTTGTCGACAGCCCGGTACAGGTATGTCCACCGACCACGAACCTTCACGTAGGATTCGTCACTCTCTAACTTGTTGATTGCGGACGGCGTCAGTGCCAACGCAGCCGCTTCTCCATCTCCGGCGCGCACCTCTGTACCCAACGGTAGATCGTGGAGTGATCAACGGGTACGCTGCGTTCGCCCATCATCTGCTCGAGATCACGATAGCTGATGCCATATCGGCAGTACCACCGAACCGCCCAAGGGATGATCTCGCCTTCAAAATGACGACACTTGAAATCTGACACGACCAGCTCCGCTCGTGTTCAGCCCATTCTCCGGGCGGCCAACGCAAGTTGGCAACAGAGCCCCCAGTGGTGCCTCTATGGGCAAGCCGCTCGCGGTGACCGCCGACAATCTGACCAAACCTCAGCCCGCAGGCGATTTGGACAGTCCAGGCTCTGCCTTTGCCAGAATAGCTAATTCCAGCCCGGAGCCGGGACCGTCTGGAAGATCGACCCTTATAGGGACACGAAGCGGAGGTGATCGCAACCTTTGTGGCGCGGCGTCCGTCGTTGACCTCACATGGAACTCTCCGGTGGAACTGTATGCGCCTACAGGACTTTTCTGTGCAGGCGGCAATGCGGTCACCGTCCGGTTTGAACAGGACGACGCAGACAACAGGCCAAACAACCAGGCAGGCTCCCGTCAGCAGGTTAGCCGTGTGCTGGTAGAGCGGGGGCATCGGGAAGAAGTGCAGCCCGACCGACGCCACAAAGCCCGGCAGAATGTAGTCCTGAAGCTTCAGGGCCGAGAGGATGGGAAAGAGGAGAAAGACAGCCGTGTACGTTACGATGTTTATGACCCAGAAGCGGCGGTCGTCCGATCGTTTGCGGGCGTCCAAGGCGGCATCCAGCACGGGCTCTTCTTGCCTCCTCAACCTCCACAAGGCTGCAGCCGCAATAGAGACGGCGAAAATGCAAATCGCAGATACCGGCCGGAGCATGAACTTTCGCAAAAAGGCAAGCCCAACCAGCAGCCATCCGCCGCCGAACAGCGAGAAATCAGAGCTCCAATGCAGCGCCCATTGGCGCGTACTAAAGATAGGGCGCGTGTGGATTCTGTATTCACCACTTCATCATAGCTACACACTGCCTGCTCGCCTGCGTTTCATGCAAGAGAAGACCTGAGTCTGCACTGCCCTGATCCGGGCTGCATGCACTCCGTGTACGTTGGTGCGAAAAGGTTCGTCAGCAGACGTCGGAAAGTTCCGGCGCGGGCCGCAGGGCAGGCACAATCTGCAGAAGTTCCTGCTCAGGTTTCGCCCTGTATTCGGAGCTCCAGTAAGAGGGTCTGGTAAGCCACTTCACCCGTGCCTCGCGGCTTGCGAACTTCAGGCCGGCGGGCATTCTTTCGACGGTTCTTGTCTCCATGGCGCTTACCAGGGCACGAGAGAACAGCGGATGCCGCCGGGCAGCATCGTCAACGGAGATGCCAAGGCGCTGCTCGAAACGGGCAAAGTAGACGCCATGGTCAAAATGCATCATCTCGTATAGTTTGGTGATCAGCGCCTGGTCCTCCTCCGCCACGGGCACGGGCACGGAGCGGTTGTGCGCCGGGTGCTGGAGGTACTGCTCCAGCGGCTGCGAGTGAAAGTAGTGGCGGCCGTTGAGCAGGGTGTGCGCGCCCTGGCCGAAACCAAGGTAGTCGGCGTCCAGGTTGAAGTAGTAGAAGTCCACCAGGCAGCGTTTGCCATTGCGCGTAAACAGTTGAAACATGTAGAGCACCAAATGTCGTCCCGGTGAATAGCTTGGATGACTGTCAGTCGTTTGCATACTGTGTGGAGTGCCCGGCTTGAAATGTGCCAGTGGATAAGAGAGACACTGGACAAGG
>CAXTLR010000023.1:0-24198 GCA_964245195.1 uncultured Acidobacteriaceae bacterium
TGAACGGTCGGATTCATACCAATGGCCTCGAAAACTTCTGGAGCTTGCTCAAGCGCAACATGCACGGCACCTACGTTTCGGTTGAGCCCTTCCACCTGTTCCGCTACTTGGACGAGCAGACGTTTCGCTACAACTACCGCAAGAATATGAACGACCAAACCCGCTTCGAGAAGATGATGGGCAACGTCGCGGGACGGCGGTTGACCTACTCCGAACTGACCGGCGTCGGAGCCGCCACGTCACACTAAGGATCGGCAAGGGCGTGGTCAGCACAGGCGCTAACCCTTGCTGGTTTTCTTCGGTTTGGGCGCTGCCTTCGGAAGCTCTTTCGCGGGAGGCTTCGGCGCGCGAAAGAGCTTCGTAGCCAGCTCATTGAACTTGTCTAGGGCGTCCGGACCTTCGTGGTATACGGGTTTCACTGGGTGGTCTCTTTAGTGAGCATCAATTCGACGGTACGAAAACTTGGGGAGAACTCTCTTCTTTGACACGCCTGGTCACATTCACCGGTTCTCCCCGCACATCGGCGCATGACAGCGAAATTAGTGCTGTGCCGACTAACTCATTCGGTTTCAAGTCGGGAATGAGAAATGACATCCAGCCTCCCGCAGTGCCTCCGTCGATGATGGGGGCGCGCATAGCCTTTCGTGGAAAGTAGTCTTCAGGAACAAGTACTCTTGGTGCACTACCATCTTCCATCGCCAGTGTTAGTTGGCCCAGCGGAGGCGCAATTAGCCATCCCTTCACGACTTTTCCGTCGGGTAGAGTGAGTGTTAACCCGCTAACTGTAAGTACACTCGGAGCCCCGGTGTTGAATGCGATTGGGAAAATGGTGAGGACTGTGTTAGCCCCTTGATGTCCTACCACGGTGCCATCAATGACCATGCGAAATTCGGGAGACGAGCATCTCTGCTCTTAGTCGCGCGCGATGTTCTTGCACCCAAAGAAAGGCGTTTCCGCCCAAAAAGCAAATTACGGCGGCGACGAAGAACCCTCTCCGCTGGCTTAGGTTAGGGTATTTGAATCCCAGGACCGTAAGGACTAACGGACGCGAGGCCGCTCACGACGCCCACCCATGTTGAACAAAACAGCCAGAGATATGACAAATAATCCATAGGGCATCATCTCCCACACCCGACAGATGTGTCAAGTATGTTATTGCCCAAATTAGGTCCTGAGCAAAGGCGGCCTGCTCGAGATCCGGTCTTTGCGCGGCAAACGCAAAATTCGGCGGGGTGTCGTCGTCAAACCGCGTCGGGTCAGTGATCACATAGCTCGTGTTCTCGCGCAGTTGTCCGATTCAACTCCGAACTTCCACTCCTAGTGCGAACTCAAGATCGCTGCGCTCGCTTTGAAATACCCCTCGCGAAATCTGTTCTGCTGAAAGACCTCAATCGGTGTCGATTCTGGATTGGAGTAGAAGCCGCTTACGTTATCGCGCACCATCCCATGAAGATCCATCAGCGTACGCGCCGAAAATGCGTGGTTGTACGAAGTGACGCCGGTCGTCTCGTAACTATCTGCCGTCTGGAGCTGACCGGCAGTCTGCTGCACCTGCTCATTCGGCAGGTCGTATCGCGAAAGCTCGTGACGAACACTGAATGTCAGCCGGTCATCAGAGCTTACGTCTCGCTGGTACCGGCCCGAAAAGTCACCCAGCGTGCCTGTGTTCGAGTAGTTCTGCGGTAAGACAGGGTTCAGGTAGTGGTCGGTCATGCTCCCACTCGCGCTGCGCCGAGTGTTCTTCCCAGAGGTGAACTGCGCTTCAGCGAAGGCACCCCCCGTAGCAAAACTCCCACCCGAGAGCACCACCTTTCCATGCAGACCAGGTTGCACCTGTGGCACGGTGTTGAGCTCGACGACGCCGCCCAGCTTGCGGCCATACTCCGCCGGAATCCGGCCGTGTAGATGCTGATCGACTGCGCATCGTCAGCCTCACTCTCCGGCCCGAAACTCGGAGACCGATTGTCCGTGAGCGGAACACCATCGACCACAAATTGCGTCTGGTACTCCGAGCCGCGTGGGTGAAGCACGCGTTGCCCTCGTAGAGCCAACCGGGCTGCGAGTTCACCAGGTCCTGCAAGGACCGGCCCGGAACCGATCCGAGGCGACTCTCAATCCAAGCTGTGCCGATCTGGTCCACAGCTCCCGCCTGGTGCGCATCCAGAAGCGTCGTCCCCGCATCCACCCGCACCGTCTGCACAACGGTCGCGAGGCCGAACCTCACGGGAAGAACCATAGGCAGGAAAGATCGGATCTCGACAGCGCGTACCAGGGAAGCAAATCCGGGTTCGGTCACCTCCAGTTGATACGTCCCAAACGGCAGCCGCTGCACCGTAATCGCGCCAGTCGCATCCGCTCGTAACGCCACCTGGTACTGGTTCGATTCGCTCACCAGGTTCACGCTCGCCTCGAGCGGCCTTCCTGTAGGATCGCGTACCGCCAGCCGCAACTCGCCGCTGTTACTTTGGCAGTACACGGTGGAAGTCGTCACCGCTAGCAGGAACAGAGATGGCGTCAGCATGCTCCGGAACACGGGAAGCCTCTCCTTACCCGCGAGCCACCGGGCAACCGTTCAGAGGCCCGCACGGAAAAAGAGCCACGCAGTCCTCCGTTCGCCGCACGTTTTCACCATCCTTGATGGTGAACTGACGAACCTGACCCGTAGCATCGCCGCCCCACAACGACACGCTGCCGTAGGCGCCGTCCTTTCTCAGAATGTAATAGACGACGTCCACAAACCGAAGCGCGTTCATGTCGTTGTTGTACGCGCGCACGATGCGGTGCAAGGCGTCCAGTCCGGCTTCTTCGGGCGGCATGCCCATGCGCATGTTCTCGACGATCGTGTGCGCCCCGGCAATTTTGATGCTCGCTTCCGCATTCCCGCTTGCTCCGGCCGATCCCACGTCCGGATCGAGAAAGCAGCCCGCACCGAGGGTCGCGACGTCACTTGCGACCCCAGGCATGCGCCACGGCTGGCCGCTTGAGCTGCTGGCACACGACATCTGGCCTTTGCGATCGATCGCCGAAACATAGACGGCTTGGCTCGCGGGCGCAAGAACGTCCAGCACCGCCCGCCAGGTCATCGCCGGAGCGAGCCCCTCCCGCGAAGCGAGCGGCTCGCAGCTGTGCACCAGCAAGTCGAAGTCTTTCTGAGAACGGGGCAGAAAATGTGCTCTGCGGAGGGGCTCAGGCCAGGTCGAATCATAACTCCCGGCTCCCAACAGGCTCGGATCGGCGCGAATCGTCTTCCACAGCGCGTAGTTCTGGCGGACGCGCTCCGTCAACAAGTCTTGTTTCACAAACCCGTGCGCCACCGCGAACGCCTGCGCATCCGAGCCGACCAGCAAGGCATTTCCCGTCTCGTCCATCAGTGCCCGCGCGAGCAGCGACACATTCCGGATACCGCCGACGGATCCGACCGCAGCGGCTCGGCGCGTCGGTCCATGGAAGCAGCATGCATCTAGCTGAACCTCACCTTGAGCATTCGGCAACGCACCCAAACCCGTCGAATGATCCTTCGGATCGTCCTCCTGGCTCGTGCACACACGCAGGGCCGCATCCAGCGTATCGCTTCCCTTCAGCAGCATGGCGTACGCCGCGTCGATGCCAACCGTTCCCGTCGCCTTCGAGAGCACAGCCGGCAATCTCGGAATCAGTGGCCGCTCCGGTTCCGGCTCGTTGTGCTGCATATGGCTCATCGCGCCAGTCTGTGCGCTGGACCTCGCAGCAAAGGCAACAGACGCGGTCGAAAGGGCAGCGATCGTCAGAAACGACCTACGGGATTCATTCATGGGGTGTGCTCCGGAACCATGCTGGGGCGAGGTCCGGCTTCTCATCAGCCGGACCTCCGGGTGAAAGGCAACATCCGTTCCCGAACTCTAGGGAGCCTGGAAGGTCCACTGCTGCCACGCGTGACCCTGGTAAGGATACTGGTCCACCTCGGTCTGGTTCGCGACGGCGGCTCCGTCGACATCGAGCGCCTGTCCGCTTTCCACGCTCACCAGCTCAAACTTGCCGCCGCCGGTCGAGGTCACGCGCCACTGCTGGTTCGCCTGCCCGTTGGCTGGCCACTGGTCCACCAGAGCGCTATTCGACTTGGAGGCGCCCACCACATCAAGAACTTCCCCGCTCGCCGCATTGGTCAACGTAATGATGTTGTTTCCCAGGTTGTTCACCACCCACTGCTGATTCGACCCGTTGTTTACGGTGTAGATCTCCATGATCGTTCCGTTGTTCTTGGAGTACCCAGGGTTGTCGAGAGCCTTTCCACTGTTCGAATCCACCAGCACGTACGTCCCATTCGCGATCAAGGGCGTTGTGGGCAGTTGGCCATACACGCACATCTGTCCACTCGCGGTCTGCTGCTGACCGAAGCTGGGGAGGTACACCTTGCCGTTCGCAATGGTGGGCGCCGTGAACTTGGCGTAGTTGTCGCAGGAGTCTCGTGCGGCGTTCTGTTCGTTAGTCCAGAGCGTGCTCAGGTTGGTCGCGTTGTACGCGTATAGAATGCCCGGAACACTCTGGTGCCATGCACCCGTCCCATCTGCTCCAAGACTCGTGTTCGTCGCCGCCCACAGAATTCCGTTGGTGTTGCCGTTCGCGGAAAGCGAAAGCGATCCCCCAGGATGACCCAACGCCTGCACGCCCAGCTTGTAGGTGGGTGTCGTGTTGAATGTCGATCCATTGAAGGAAAACATCTGCAAGTAGTCGTTCTGGCCCCACAGGTAAAGATTGCCGTTCCAGTAGTTGAGCGAGTGGATATGGGACGAGGTCGCGTGCCACGGCGGCTGCACCGCGGTCGCGTCGCCCAGGTGGCCCATATCGCCAGTGTTCAGCAGGTGGAGATACCCGTCCTTGCCTCCCCCAATCACCAGGTTCTTCCCGGGAATCAAGAGTGGGCCGGACGACGTGAGATCGGAATCTCCGTTGTTAAGAGTCACGTAATCGGAGGGAGTGTGCCAATCCACCAGAGCAAGAGTGCTGCTGAATTTCAGAAAACTCTCTCCAAAATCGCTTTCCCCGTCGAATTTCCCGTTTCCCGTAACGACATACACATTGCCCGCACTGTCAGCCGCAGCCCCGTTGCCCGACTGCCAAATCGCAGACTGACTGTTATCCGGGCCCGGGTTGAACACACCCGTCTGGCTCAGGTTCGCCGTGCTATAGGCCATCGTGTATCCGGCATACAAGCCATGATCGCAATGACTCGAGAACGCGATGTAAATCGAATTGTTTGACAGCAGAAGACCCGCTCGCTGCAACTGATACACCGAGTTGAAGCCGCTGGCCGACACCGTCACCGGGCTCCCGGTCGTCTCCGCTCCGGACGCAACACTGAGCGCATGGAGGTAGTGGGTCGAAACATTGTTCACCCAGGTCTGGGCCACCACGTAGAGCCTATTGGTACTCGGGTCGATCACCGGCGTACTCATAATGCCCGAGGTGGCCAACACATCAGAACAGCCCGGCGGCTCATCGGTCACGTTGTACGCCGGTCCAAGCTGCGCATGCCAGTATTGCTTGCCCGAGTCGGCGTCAAACGCATACACGCTGTTGTTGGTCGTCGCCACGAACACCACATTGTGCGTCCCACCCGCGATGCTCAGATTCGCCATATACAGCGGCTGGGCATACACCTGATCGTCCACCGCGACCTTGAAAAGCATCCCAAACTGACCGGTATTCACATTGGATGGGTTCAATGTTGATTCGGTCGCGTTCACGCCATCGCGATTGTTGTCGTTGTGTTGCGTCAAAACGCTCGTCTGAGCCCGTGCTCCAGCGACACACAACAATGAGCCGAGCAGGAAGACAGAAGCCCTCCCGTAAGTCACTTTCCTGGTTTGTGAATTTTTTTTGAACAAGTCGCATCCCTCATCGTCTTCCAAAGATCAATCGCTGAAGTAGGTGGCAAACAAGAAGCAATGTCCGATGCCCTGACTTCGAGTGCTCCGAAGACAGTGTGCGTAGACGATGAGGTGCCCAGAGGTACGTTCCTCCCCTCTTTCATCCGGAGAAGAGATCAAGATCTTGCCGCAGCCAAACTGCTGCGATTTCCGCGGCGGGGGCTTTGTTCGACTGCTCCTGAAGCAGACACCCGTCCGCACGGGGCTGTCAAGTCAGCCCGCATCTTAAACCAGATCGTTTCCAATTGCGACTATATTGGGGTGCGGGGGACAGCAAAGCTAGAGCGACATTTTCGGACTTCCTTAGATGTAGCGATCGATTCTGACCCCTGGATCAATTTTACGTGCATTACATCTGGAACCCAGGCTGAGAGAGCCACCGACAACCAGCCAAGTTTCTTGCCCAGTCACGCGCGAGGGAGAGGCCGGAGGTAAATAGCGGCTGCAAGGGGAGCAGAGGTGCTTAGGCTCCACGAGACTTCGACACGATTACCGCTATGAACGAAACCTATGGCCTCACCGTTCGTCTGGACAAAGCTCCTGTGGTCGGCCTCTTCAGTGGTATGGTGTCCCTTCCAAGGCTGAGCGCACCCGTTTTGTCCCAAGGTCGATGAGACCGAGGAGCGCAGCGCCCGCCTCCTTGAGGTCGTGATATTGCTGAAAAGGTCGGTGCGCGTCGACGAGGGCCACGGCCCAGGTTGCGACCAGCAAAGATGCCGCAAGCGTCGCGACAGGATCAGGCAACTAGCGCTTCATCGTTCGGCGAGTGCGACGGTCAGCACATCCGTCGCTTCGTCACGGATCGCTCGGGCGCGGCTTTCGGTGCCTCACTTTCCTGAGTTGTCGCTACGACTTGTTGCTGAATTCTTCAAAAGAGCGAACGCGTTGTCAGGCGTTTGAATCTGCTGGAGCGTATTAAGTCGGTGAGGGGGATGCATGCGTGGTGGCGAGAGACACCACGCATGCGGTGGAAGGGACGGATGGGCGAGGTATTACCTGCCTGTTATACGAGCTGCGATCACGTGAGAAGTTCGTGTACGAGGTTTAGTTCACGACCTCGATGCCACTGACCTTCGGCAGGTCGGCAGCGCCTTGTGTGAACTGCACGGTGATGGCGCCAGAAGCGTTGGCCGTTGCAGGGAAGGATTCGACTACGGCGATGTTCTTGCCACCGGCAGCGGCAAAGACATCGAAGTTGGTCAGCACCTGGGTACCGTTGATCAGAACGTTGAACTCACGATCGCCCGCTGCCGGCCAGTAGATCTCGGCAAAGCTGAGATTGACGGTATAGCTTGCACCTCCCGTAAGGCTTGGGATGGTATAAGTGAAGTCTCCGAAACGCTCGGTCTGGTACACCGACTGGGGAGCAGGATTGGTCACCTTTGACGTACTGATCGTGGATGTTGTCGATGCCGTGTTCCCCCCGTTGAAGTCCTGATCTGCTAACCAGCTTCCCGCCGCGACCCCACCGGAGTCGATCAGGATATCGGACGTCGGCGTTGGTGTCCCCGATGCTTCGACCTGGATGCCGTTTATCTCGGCGTTATCGATCACCGAAACGAACTGGACCACGATCTGCCCAGAAGCGTTAGCCACCGCGCTGAATTGCTTCACCACCGCGATGTTTTTGCCGCCTGCGGCGGCGTACACATCGAAGTTGGTCAGCACCTGGGTGCCGTTGATCAGCACATTGAACTCCCGGTCTCCGGCCGCGGGCCAATAGAACTCATCGAAGTGGAGACGCACGAGGTGGGTGCTTCCGGCCTTGAACCCGGGAAGCGTGTAGGTGAAGTTGCCGAACCGCTGCGATTGGTAGACGGCCTGAGGAGCCGGATTGGTCACCCCGGCTGTGCTTATGGTCGACGCGGTAGACGAAGCGGTTCCGCCCGAATAGTCTTCATCAGCCGCATAGCTGCCCGCGGTCGCTCCTCCGGAGTTGATGTCCAACACGTCTGAGCCGCCGCTCGAGGTCGAGATGGTATAAGCCGCGGTCGCAACAGCGCTGGTCGTGTATCCGGTGGCGCTCGCGAGCGCTTCCAGGGTCTCGGTCGAACTCACAGTGATCGGCCCGGTGTACACCGGTGACGAGGTGGTCGGTGTGGTTCCGTTGGTGGTGTAGTAGATAGTTGCGCCGGAGGTGGCGTCGCTGATCGTTACGGTCTGCGCGCTGGTGTAGGTCCCGGCGGCCGGGCTGAAGGTGGGGGTGGATGCGGTTTGCGGCGCCATGGCAGATTGAATGACTTCCACGCCGCGGACGGACGGAAGGTCGTCATAGCCGAGCGTGAACTGCACAGATAGAATCCCGTGTTCGTCGGACGTTCCTGTGACCTGCGGCACAATGGCTTGGTCGATTGCGCCGGCGTTCGCGTAAATGTCGTAGTTCGTCAGTAGCTGATTACCGTTCACGACCACGTTGAACTCGCGGAGACCCTTGGCGTTGTAAGTGGTGACGCCTTCAGCGAGGTGGAGGCGAATGGTGTAGGTGGAGTTTGGAACCAGGCCGGTGAAGAAGTAACCGAAGGCGCCGTACCGTTCCGTCTGGTAGACCGCCTGCGGCGCAGGGTTAGTGACGCCGCTGGTGCTGATGGCCTGGGTTGTCGTGTTGGTGCCGCCGCCGGCAGTGATCGGGTTCGAGGGCAGGCCAAAGCTGCCTGCATCCGGGTCGGCCTCAAACGTGCCCTGCGTTCCTGCTTCCCCGCCCGGGCCGCCGGAATCAATGGCCACGTAGGTGGTGGAACCTGCCGCTTCGCCATAGGCCACACCACCCGTAGATGGGGTCACATCCAGTGCACGGATCTCGGGCTGGTCCGCTGCTCCAGCCGCCAGTGCGAGGTAAATAGCGCCGTTCCGATCGGCAACGGTGTTGATGGTTTTCGTCACGACTGTGTTTTGTGCAGCGGCGGTCGCAAAGATATCGAAATTGGTGAGCACCTGCTGGCCGTCAATCAGCACATTGAACTCACGTTGACCGGCAGCGGTCCACGCGGACTCCGCGAAGTGCATGCGAACGTTGTAGCTGCCGCCCGGCGTCAGATGGCCGATGGTCCAGGTCTGCGGTCCCCAGCGCTCGGTGTGGTACACATCCTGAGGCGCAGGGTTGGTCACGCCGCTGGTATTTTGGGTCGTGGTAAAGGCGTTCGTAAACCCGCCACTCACCAGCGTGTTCACAATGTAATTGCCCGTACCGCTGTAACCGCCGGCGCTTACGTAGACGGTGCCACCGTTCGCTCCAACATTGCCTGCCGCCTGCGTGGTCGCCTGCACCTGCGGTGCCGCCGTCTCTCCTGAATATTCACCGCTGGCCGTCACCGTGTAGGAATAGGTCTGGCCGGGAGAAAGATTGGCGTCTGTGTACGTCGTTCCCGTAATGTTGTTGGCGATCAAGGTCTGGTTGGTCTGGGGCAGCGTCGTTGCGTTCGGCTGCGCCTGCGACTGGGGCGCGACACCCGAGACCTGGCTGCGGTAAACGTTGTACGATACATCGCTGCTCGTGCTCGCCGTCCAGTTGAGTGCTACCTGGCTTTGTGAACTCGCCGTTGCGGTCACGCCCGTCGGGGCGGCTGGCGGCGTGGCCTGGTACACTTTGACGTAGTTGACCTGCAGGACCTGCGGATAGGTCGTCGCGGAGCTTACGTTGCCCGGAAACCCACCTCCCATGTTGAGATCAAGGATGAGGAACATGGGATTGTTGAACGGCCAGGCCGCCAGACCGCCGTTCACCCAGGGCTGGCTCGCCATAATGTCTGCCGTCGAGATTGTGCCGTAGATGTTGGTGATGTCATCTACGTAAAAACTGATCTGGTTGGGGCTCCAAATCGCGCCGAAGGTATGGGTGCCGCTCCACCCGCCGCTCATGGTATCCCGAACGCCCAAGCCTTCGTTTGCATAACCTTGCCCGTGGAGCGTGCTGTACACCTGGGTCGGATTCGCGGCGCTGATGTACTCCATAATGTCCATCTCACCGCAACTGGGCCAGCTGACACTGCTGATGTTGGTCCCCAGCATCCAGAAGGCCGGCCACACGCCCTGGTTGCCGCTTCCGGCAGGCAGAACCATCTGAGCCTCAACCCGCCCGTACTCCGTGCTGAACATAAAAGAGGTGTTCGCCGTGTTGGAGGTGAACAGCCGACCGCTGGTGACTCCATTGGGAGCACCTGACGCTGCCAAGGCCTTGAGGATCAGGTGATCGTTGCCGTCCAGATACACGTTCGGGTTGGAAGGATTGCATCCGTTCGTCGTCTGCCCGTACAGGCAGTTGTACGACTGAGCTCCGTCTGCCGTGAGACCCTGCTGGAGCGTCCAGTTGTTCGGGTTGGGCGCCGAGCCAGCCGGACCGCTGAAGTTGTCACTCCAGATCAGGTTCCAGGTCTGCGTCTGCGCACTCGCGCTCCATCCACCTGCAAGCATCACCGCCGCGGCCACCGCGGCAGTGATGCGGACCAATGTCCCGATTTTGAAATATTTGCCTACCATGTGCATCCCTTCGTGTGTCCACCTGAACTGTCTGGCATCACGTGCAAATTCTAGGCATTCGGATCAAGGTTGCGAAACGTTACTCGGCGTTACCTCGCGGTGACCGCGCTGTTACTTCGGAGGGCTACATCGGTGTTCAAGAGCGTTTATAGTGGCAGGGCGCATAGGAATCGTCATGACCCAGGGTTCCAGATCTTAGGTTGGATGGGGGACGTCCAGTCGCGAAACGAGGTGAATGCGACGACTGGTTTGGAGACATCCTCGCCGTCTGCCCACTCCGCAGACCCATCGTCACGTGCAGAGCCCGCCGTGGATCGTGTCTCGCAGGAGCGCGCGGCCGTACAGGCCGTACTCGCCTCCACTACCTTCGCGAAACGCCCACGGCTGGCCAACTTGCTTCGTTACATCTGCGACCGTTACTTTGAAGGTGAAACCGACACCGTCAAGGAGTTCTCGATTGCAACGGATGTCTTTCGGCGGCCTCAGTCCTTCGATCAGGCGACGGACTCTATCGTTCGGGTCGAGGTCTTTCGCCTCCGCAAGAAGCTGCGCGAGTTTTATGAAGGCGAGGGTGCCGATCAGCCGATCGAGATCCTGATCGTCACCGGGCACTATCGTCCCGAGTTCGCCGATAGGCTCCCCACGCTTCCCCGCCGCGATACACTGCACCACCCGCCCGACGCAGTAAAGCCGACGGAGTCGGACCGCCCCACCTCGGCGAAAGAGCCTGCGTGGATCCCGGAAGCGACGCGACACGGACACCCCGATCCCGTTCGTTCCGAGGCACCTGCCTCCGCCCCCGTCGGCATTCGCGAGTTTGGACATCGTACGGTTCCTGTCCTTGGCATCGCGCTCGCGCTTATCGGGCTCGCCGCCCTGGCACTCTGGTCGTTCCGCCGTAGTCACAACGCGACCGCCACCACCAACACCGCGCCGTCAGCGTCACCCAGTCCCGACTCGTTGCTCTCCGCCGGTCCGGAAATCCGCATTCGTTGCGGTTATTCCAGGTCGATCTTCAAAGACGAAGAAGGAAATGTCTGGATGGGGGACCGGTATTTCAGCGGCGGGTTCGCTAACGATCTGCGCGACCAGTCGATCGCCCGCACGCGTGACCGGGAGCTGTATCTCACCGGCAGAACAGGTGTCTTCTCCTACAAAATCCCCCTCCCGCCTGGGAGCTACGAACTGCGGCTTCACTTTGCTGAGACGACCTACAGCCCCAGCAGCTCGCTCGGTGGTGGAGAGAACAGCCGTGTTTTCGATGTGCGGCTGAATGGGCAGCCCTTGTTGACACAGTTCGACATTGTCTCCGACGCCGGTGCCAGCACCGCGGATGTGCGCGTCTTTCAGGATGTTCGTGCAGCACAGGACGGCTATCTCCATCTCGACTTCACCGGCGTGATCGGCGCCCCCATCCTGAACGCGATCGAGATTGTGCCCGGGCTGCAATACAGTCTGCGCCCAATACGCATGGTGGCGCAGAACAGCTTTTTCGTCGATAAGGCCGGCAATCTATGGATGCCGGATACCTACTTCAGCAGCGGGCAGCTTGCGGCGGACAAGGTGGTGATCGGCGGTACGGCGGAAGCCGGCCTTTACGCCGGAGAACGATACGGAAATTTCACGTATGCTTTTCCAGTCGGGGAGGGAACGTATCGAGTCACTCTGTACTTTTCAGAGAAGTACTGGGGAACGGAGATCTCGAAAGAAACAGGTGTCGGACGTCGCATATTCGACATCTTCTGTAACGGCGTTGCATTGACCCGCAGACTGGACATCGTGAAAGAAGCTGGTCCCGCGCGGGCGCTGATGAAGACGTATCACGACCTGCAGCCGAACGCGCAAGGCAAGTTGATCCTGTCCTTTGTACCGGACGTGAACTATGCGACGGTCAATGCGATCGAGGTGCAACAAGAAGCGAAGTAGAAGACCGCAGCCATAGCACTGTGGTACGCAATCCCTCGACTGCTCTACCCAGAGACGGATGTACGAACTCTGAAGCTCCGGGTCCTGGCCGCGCGTCAGGAGGTTGCCACTGTTAGCTCGATATGGAATAGATAAGTGCGCGCAGTTCAAGGCAGTGGGGAGCCGGACGGCCGGTCGCCCTGATTCACGGCTATCCTCTCAATGCGGACAGCTCCGACAAACGGCGATGAAGCTGGCCGACACCGGCATCGCGTTATCAGCTACGATCGCCGCGGTTCGGCCGGTTAAGCCAAACCATGGCAGGGCTACGACTGGGACGCGTACTCGGATGATCTCGCCGACGTCATGCAGGCCACCGGAGCGACACAGGACGTTGCCGTCATCGGCTACTCCATGGGTGGTGGCGAGGCAGCGCGCTACATGAGCCGTCATGGCGGCAGGGGTGTCAGCAAGATCGGGCTGTATGCGTCGGTTGACCCGAGGCATGCTCCAGGCCGAAGACGATCCGGAAGGCCACACGCCGGCAGACTACGAGGATATCGTTGCAGCAATTGGGAAGGATGCCGCCGCGTTTTAGCGGCAAACATCCCTTCCGCCTTTCTAAGGAAAGGGTCTCAAGTCCGCCGTCGGTATGACGCACGCGGCGAGTGACGACGTGCTCGAAGCCGCGGTGAATGCCGCGTTGATAGGTGGCATGCGGGCGATGACAGCAATGCCGCACAACTTCACTTTCGGCGATTTCAAGGCAGACATTTCAGCGATCAACGTGCCGACGCTCATTTTGCATGGAACTGAAGAAAGCCGGCCCCGGTCGATGCGACCGCCCGGCAAGCTCACAAGATGATTCCCGGCTCAAAGCTGATCGAATATGAAGTCATCCGCACGGCTTCTATGCGACGAACTCCGATCAGATGATCGCCGACACCCTGGCGTTCCTACAGCGATAAACCGAACCGCCCAAGTCTGAAGAGACTGCTCACATGACACGCGACGTACGAGAGGCTAACCTACGATCTGCTTCGGCTATTGGGCTTGACCACCACTCTCGGGAATCCTGGTTCAACGAAAGAACCCACCTCTATGCGCTCGCGGGTTCCAAGAAACTGAGATAATGACACGATGGCACTCAAGTTGAAGCCGTCCAAGCGTGACGCCATCCTTGATGCAATGCTCGCACTTGTGGTGGAACGCGGCTTTCACGACGCCCCAATGTCTTTGCTTGCGGAGCGGTCCGGAGCAAGCACCGGCGTCATCTACCACTACTTCGCCGGCAAGCAGGAGATCATCCAAGCCCTCTACCAACGGATACGTGGCCTCAAAATCGAGGCGTTGCTGGGTGGTCTTTCCCCCGAGCAGGACCCTCATGAAGGCTTCATCCAGGCCTGCCTTAATCTTTACCGTTTCTATCGGAAGCACAAGGTCGAAATGCGCTTCTACGAGCAATGCGAGCACGCAGGTTTTGCCTGCGAACCGGATAAGACCCAAGAGAACGAACGAGTGGCCGCTTTTGCCCGCCGCTTCTGCAGCAAATCGAAGGGTGGCGTTCTCAAAAACTGGCCTGACGACGTTCTCGAAGAGTTGACACTCGGACAGGTGAGCCGCTTGGCGACCCAGCCGCGCAAACTTCCAGAGTCACTTCTACGAGAGATAGCCTCGGGGCTGTGGCATATGGTCGCGGCCGAGTAGAACGAACGCTCGGTTTATGTGTATGCTTTGTGCATGAGAGAAGATCTCGTCCTCGTCACCGGCGGTTCAGGCTTTGTCGCCACACACTGCATCGATCAACTTCTTCGCGCGGGGTACAACGTCCGCACAACCGTGCGAACGCTCGCGCGCGAGACTGACGTGCGCGCCATGCTTCGGAATGCCGGCACACCGCGTCAGGAGCACTTGGCCTTTGCCGAAGCCAACCTGATCCAAGACAACGGATGGCGCGAAGCCGTAGCGGAGTGCCGCTTCGTGCTGCATGTAGCCTCACCGTTCCCGGCCAGCACACCGAAGAACGAAGACGAGCTCATCATTCCGGCACGCGAGGGATCCCTGAGAGTACTGCGTGCCGCACGGGACGCCGGTGTCGAACGCGTTGTGCAAACATCGTCGTTCGCTGCCGTTGGGTACGGCCATAAACCCCAGTCTGCTGCTTTTGACGAGGCTACATGGACCAACGTCGAGAGCCCCGGCGTGAGCGCCTACGTGAAGTCCAAGACTCTTGCTGAGCGTGCCGCGTGGGACTTCATCGCGCGTGAGGGCGGAAAGCTCCAACTATCCGTAGTCAACCCGGTCGGCGTATTCGGTCCAACCTTCGGGCCCGATTACGCAACTTCTGTGCTCATCGTGCAGCGCCTTCTTGACGGCACCGTGCCTTTCTGTCCTCAGATTGCCTTCGGCGCTGTCGACGTGCGCGACGTAGCCGATATGCACCTGCGAGCGATGACCAATCCGGCGGCAAACGGTCACCGCTTCCTGGCCGTAGCCGGAGACTCAGTTTCACTCCTGGATATAGCAAAGATTCTCAAAAGGCATATGGGCGATGCCGCCCGCCGTGTGCCAACCCGTGAAGTTCCCGACTGGGTGATACGGCTTCTTGCCCTGTTCATACCCGACATGAAGGCAATCGCTCCGGAACTGGGTAACAGAAAGAGCGCTTCGAATCGGAAGGCGAGAGAGGTCCTAGGCTGGCTTCCTAGAAACAATGACGAAGCCATCACTGCGACTGGCGAGAGTCTAGCTAAGCTAGGACTCTTAAAAGTGTAGCGTCGATTCTTGCATACCCTCCCGGGCAACGCGGCCTGCCTAAGCTTTGCGATGATCGCGTTGGCTGATCGAGCATGGGGCTACACGGAGCATCTGCTCCGAAGCTCGCATCAGACATGCTTGATACGACGAAGCCTAAGTAGAGTAGACCAGTACTTTGGAGTTGATGGATGAATCGGCGCGACTACCTGTGTTTAGCCTCCGCGTTCGTGACACATGCTTCGGTGCCTTCGAAGGGCATGCGGTTCTCAACTAGTCTCTTTGTCAAAGGTGAGGTCACTTCCGTGAAGGTCGAGAAGCATTCTGTTGTCACGCCATCTCTGAATCTAGCTTTCGAACAAACCGGACCTAACTCGGGACAGCCTATCATCTTGCTCCACGGGGTTTCCATACGACGTTCGGCAGTTCGATACCGTCCGTGATGCACTCGCTAGCCCGGACCGGCGCATCCTTGTGCCTTACCTGCGGGGCTTCGGCCCGACCGTCTACAAAGATTCCAGCATCTTCCGCTCGGGACAACAAGCTGCCCTGGGCAGATGCGCTCGCTATTGTCGTCCATCAGCACATGTATAGCGGCAAGTTCGATATGCGAGACAGCTTCTTGCTTCGTCGCACTGATTTTACGCCCCATGCAGCTCGACACTGAGCGGGACGGTGTTGCACACGTTTCACCTGGACTACAGAGTAAGGCAGATAACGGGCTGGAAGATGGTGGGAGCGACCAGAAGTCCATCCACGTTGATCTAGCTGGCCCCGTGTGGGATGGCAATCTCTGGGGCGAGACGTTTGCCGCACTTCCCCTTACGCCTGGAGCGTCTCTCAAGCTGCCTACCTACCAATACGATTCCGGCCTGGGGACCTTCTATGTGGATACTGTCGGCGAGCGTTCTGAAAGCACACCTGCCGGAAAGGTCCAGGCGTGGCGAATCAAGGCTGGACTAAGCCGAACCGAGCAAGTCAAGTACGTCGTAGCAACGCAACTTGGCCTTGAGATTGCCTAAAGGGCAGGTCCGTCAGCTCAACAGATGGGCGGTGACTGTACTGGGGCTCAAATAGATCGCAAGTGGATCGGTACGTTAGCCGAAACCTTCGTTTATGACGACAGCCGGATTCACTGACGACAAGCAGACTTCACAAGACTGGTGTTCTCAGTTCCCTCCAGCAATATTGCTGAGCATCGCGAACAGCGTTTTAAGAGGGCCCGGAACTTAATCCGCCAACCAGGAAGCTGCTGACGAACCTTTTCGAGGTGCCGCTAGACGAAAGTGTGCTAGACACTTGGTTGTCGTCGGCGGTTAAGAGGTTCAACTCGACGAGCCAGCCTCAAGCAAGCTATCCAGGGAGCGGTTTGGATGGCAGCCGACTCGACCCGGATTACCCCCAGAGTTGGGGTATTCCGAGGACTGCTTCAAAGCCTGACAAAGTTTGCACCTCTGACACGCTTGAGCCGACAACGCATTGTCCGTCGGGATTAAGTAACGCCTGCACAGGGCTGTTCTTCCAACCCTATAGTCGCCGTTGTAGTCAACTTGCCCGCACTGTCTGCGAGATCGCTAACGTACGATCGTGACGGATCTCTACGCTTGTCGTCGCTCCGTGGCCTCGACAAACAAGAAGGTCGGAGGTAAACGTCTGTCAGTCACCTAATCGAGCTGAGGTCAGCGCCGAAGCAATGATGAGAGCTAGGACAATCGCCATATCGATACGCGGCAGAATGTACTCAAACGAATGCGAAGCAGATCAACAGCCCGTCGACCACAGCCGCCGTGCTGAGCGCCTGTCCATTCCGTTGACTGAACAGCGGCGATTCGCGATAAACAGGCAGCAACGCTGTCAAGGCGAAGACAACCTCCCCAGCGAGTAGCAGAATGGAAATCCCAATACTTCGACTGGTTACATATGCGTGACAATTCCGTGACAATCGCTTCTCAGGAACGAACTATAGTATCCATAGATCGAACGGAAGTGACTCGCACGCTGCCGACAATTTGGTCTGCGTACGAAATCATGCCCGCACACTGCGATGTGGTCACAGATGCGCGGCAAAGCCGTTTCCGGGGACGATCTTGAGGGAAAACCATGAGCCATCTCCAGAGTTCCTGCACCGCGACGATCAAGCGCAGCGCCGGCGAGACACATCTCTCTAAAAAGTCCGGGGCACGCGACGCTGGATCGAGGATCCGGTACTTCGGCCACATCGCCCAAGCATCGCTTTTAGTGTCGCTACTTGGCACGATCGCATCAGCAGCTGTTGCGCAGGACGTGACGACGTGGCACAACGACAATGAGCGAACCGGGGTCCAGCATGCGGAAAAGATTCTGAACCCGAAGAACGTTGCTGCCAGCAGCTTTGGAAAGGTTTTCAGCTTGCCGGTAATCGGGGACACCTATGCGCAACCTCTCTATCTGTCACAGCAGAAGATGTCAGATGAGCAGGTGCACAATGTTCTCGTGGTCGCCACCCAGCGAGACTTCATTTACGCTTTCGATGCGGATGGTAAAAACCCCGCGCAGGGTTATCTTTGGCGCCGATCGCTTCTCGACCCCGGCGAAACTTGGGTGTCGAACAATGACGTGAATACCACCGATATCGCGCCTGACATCGGGATCACCGGGACTCCGGTGATCGATGCAGCATCCGGAACGATCTATCTCGTTGCCAAATCCAAGACCACGGCGGCAAAACCTGCTTTTTTTCAACGCCTCCACGCGCTTAATCTGGCTGATGGAGCTGAAAAGCTTAATGGGCCGACAGTCATTGCCGGAAAGATCAATGGCCTGGGCGACAGCGGCACTACGGTCTCGTTCAACCCGCTGCTTAACAATCAGCGGCCTGCTCTGCTACTGGCCAATACCCACGAAAGCGCCGGCGCTAAATCCGTTGTTATTGGCTGGTCGTCCCACGGCGACAATGGTCACTACCACGGATGGATGATCGCCTACGACGCACATGACATCTCCCGGCAGACCGGGATCTGGACGGATACACCCAACGGCACCCAGGGCGGCATTTGGATGAGCGGCGGAGGGCCTTCTGCGGACACAAGCGGAGATATCTTTGCCGCCGACGGCAACGGGACCTTTGACGCTAACACTGGCGGCAAAGACTACGGCGACAGTGCGTTTCGGTTACGAATCGACAAGTCCGGTATGACTCTCGTGGACTCGTTTTCTCTTGAGGATACATTTACACCCGCCGACCAGGCCAGTCTCGACGCCGTCGACAACGACATGGGGACGAGCGCGATGCTTCTTCTGCCCACGCAGAAAGGAGCCGTGCCCAACCTTGCTGTTACCTCCGATAAGAGTGGAACCATCTACCTGCTCAATCGCGACAAACTCGGTGGCTACGGCACGCCCAACGACAGCTCGCTGCAGAGCTTTTCAAACGGCAGCTATGGCATACATAGCAGTCTCGCGTTTTTCAAAGACCGACTTTACGGCGCCTTTGATGGCAGCCCGCTCGAAACCTGGGATTTTGATCCTGAGGTCCAACAGTTTGTCACTCCGCCTGAATCGCAGTCCAGCGTCACTTTTGGTTGCATTGGCTGTGACGGCGGAGGAGCCACGCCCAGCATCTCCGCGAATGGCACCACGGATGGCGTCGTTTGGGCCCTGGACAACAGTGGCTTTGGCGCAACCAGCGCGATTCTTCACGCCTACGATCCGGCTGACCTCGCCGTTGAATTCTTCAACAGCACGCAAGCAGCAAACAATCGCGACGCCGCCGCCACCGCCGTCAAATTCACAACACCCACGATTGCGAATGGCCGAGTCTATGTCGGCGGTCGCAATGCGGTCACAGTCTTTGGCCTGCTTAGCACAGGCGCTCCTGCCGCTACGCCCGTCTTTTCCCGCAAATCCGGATCGTACCCCGGCACGCTGACGGTAAGCCTTAACGATGCGACCGCCGATGCTTCCATCTACTACGCTGTTGGCGATGGCGCGCCTGTGCTCTATAGCGGCCCCTTCCAGGTCATGTCTACAGAGACGATTGCTGCCAGCGCACTCGCCCCGGGGTTCTCCGAGAGTGCAACAGTCACGGTCACGTATACCATCCAGCCGCCTCCCGCACCCGCGGGGGAGGTTGAGGTACCACTTGGCATAGCAGCCAACACTGTCGGTATATTCTCGGATGGAGTCGTGTCCAGCTTCCCGGGAATAGATGCGCAAGGGAGCGCTTTCTCGGCTACCGTGTTGGGTCCGTTTGTCCACGTCGGAGCCACTCAGTTTGTGTTTGGCGTTCCGGAGCAGAAGGATGCCATCACTGGCGGCGGGACCGTCGCTCTTACGGCAGGCAAATACCAGACGCTTAGCTTTCTCGGCACCGGCCTAAACGGCAACCAGCTGTCGCAGGCGTTCGTCATCACCTACACCGATGGCTCCACGAAGACCTTCCTGAAAGACATGAGTGATTGGTTTACCCCGCAGTCGTACTCTGGCGAAACTGTTGCTGTTGCGGGAGGGTACCGGGACCTCAACAATGGCACCGAAGATGACCGAACTTTCAACCTCTACTCCTATTCATTGTCGCTCGACGATACCAAGACAGTGAAGAGCCTCACAGTTCCAAGCACACCAAGTGTCGCAGTTCTGGCTATAACCCTTTTATCCAAGTAGCAAACTCGCTCGCGCGCGCTCTGGACAAGCTAACCTCCCGAACACGGGGCGCGTGATGAGCGTGGCCTCGCGAGCCGCTCAGCGGACTGCCCGTGTAGGTTTGCCTCGGATCCTCGACCGAGTTAATCGATTCGAGACCGGGTAGTGTCCTAATTTGATTTATGCTCCGCATGCACCTTCTTCAACTCAGACACCCAAAAAGTTATGCGATCCCCATCTTTGAACACTTTGCCTAAAGTCGCAGCACATGTGTAGAAGCCTTTGCCGGGTTCAATGTTTGGCTTTTCGTGAACGACTACAGCCGATAACATTGCTCGTCCTTGCTCATGCTCATCCGTTGAGATTTCTCCGAGCATGGCTGACATGGCAATGCTGTGAGGAGCAATCGTTACAGTCCTAAGCTCATCCGACAAGTCACCATACAGCATGTAATCCCTTGTAGCAGCAACACGTCTCAAGATAACTGTCGCTTCGGCCTTTCCCTTCTCCCACCGCTGTTTGGAATACCCGAAGTATTGATCTAGCTCATGCTCTCTTCTCGATTGCCTCATTTAACACCTCTCGTATGAAGTGGGACAGTGTGTGGCCTTGAGCCTTCGCCGCCGCCTCTAGCCGCCGCCGATAATCGGCAGTGAAGCGCAAGTTGACTGCACTCGACTTCGCCTCCCCTTTTGCCATTTTCGGGCGTCCGGGTTTGCGCTTCTTAGGCTTGGGCTCTGGCACTTCGTATCTCCTGCATTATGGCAGCTTGTACGGCGCGCTGCGGTGATGTGATCGGCCCGACGTGGAGCACGGTTACGTGACGCTTAGGGTTATCGGGGTCATCGGTTTCATGGGACCACGCATAGACGTGCTCAGCCTCGGGATGGCCGTGAAGTATGAATACTTCCACAGTCCCATCCCACAGCGTCTTGCCATTGAACTTCTCCGTTACGGGGACGCTTTTGATGTGGGTGGACTCGACATCGTGGACACTGCGAATGGCCGCTCGGAGAGCGTCGATATTAGTTTCCATTCGGAGTACCCCCAAATAGCAGAGCATCTAGCATCGCTTGCGCGATGTCAGTAACGCGCAAAGTAGTTGAACCAGCGAAATACACTTCGCCCTGATCCGACACGGCAAGTGTGTCTGCCAGATGCTTGTCTCCACATCCCCAAGACAGTCGACCGGCACCAGTGTCAAATGCAGCGTTCAACACCCTATTCTTTCCGCCGGTGTCGTAACGTACTTGCATTGTCATGTTCTGAACTAAATCGAAGACCAATACTTCCTTCCCGGCGTTGACATTGAATGCCTTGCAACTGTCTCGAACTTGGCTGCGAACCTCATGCCAAAGGATATGACCGTTCTCCTGCTTAAGGCGCTGCTGCTCATTGAACCGAGCATCCTTTACGCGTTGCGCCTCATCTTCCTTCCGCCACTTAGCCGCAGCGTCATCTGCCCAAGCGTTCATATACCTGCTCCTTTGCGCGCCTCGGAAAGCGGTGTCAAGCGCCAACGAGAGGCGAACCCTCATCTTCCTATGTGGTCGCCTCGACCAAGTTAGCCACGCTCCATGTTGTGTTTGCGACACCCACAGCCATCGCCGGAGTGCAGCGAAGGGTGTTGTGCCGTTTGACGAAGTTGTAATAGGCAAAGTGCAGCCCCACCGCAGCCTCGAAGTTGTCCAGCTTCTTGCTGAACGCAAGGGTTAGACGGGTGAGGCGACGCATGTGCAGCCGCGTAGTGGCGTTCAGCCGCTCCACGTAGCTGGTAGACACAAGGTCCATATCGGGGTTGCCGATCCGCCGCGTCTTCTCCGTCCCGATCACGTCTGCCGTGCTGTAGCGGCGATCCATCGCGGGTTCCTTGCCATAAATCTTGACGATCTGGGCATAGTCAACATCGCGTCCGAAAGCCTTCTCGATTGCGCTCTCGTAGGCGTGCAGGCCATCAGTTGAAATCTGCACCCGATTCCGCATCCGGCTTGCCACGTCAGCAACGAAGGCATCGGCGGTAGCGGAGTTGCGCTGCCCTACCTTGAACACCGGTACCAGCTTCGTCTCCGCGTCGATAGCGCAGAACGTCCACACACTGCCCACAATGGCATCATCGCCCATTTTGACATTGCGATCCTTCTTGCCGACGAAGCCCCAAATCTCGTCCATTTCCAAGCGGTTGCAGGTGAGGTCGCGCATGGTCGCGTCCATCATGGCGGTGCAACCCTGCCCAACCTTTACGCCAAGCCGCATGATCGTATCTCGGTGAACGCCCGTCATGCGCTCGATGGAGCGAATGCTGGAACCCTCAGCGAGTGAAGCGATGATTGCGATCTTCTTGTCGGTTGCGAGTACGTTTGCCATGTCGTCCCTCTATGTAATTACTGTAATGCAAGAACCGGGGGATGTCAAGAGTTTTTGTGGTACATTTTTATCAACATGCGAATGTTGCTCAGATTGCGATACTGGCTTATAGGAGCGATCACATTCATCATCGGGGTATTGTTCGTGGCCCACGAGCAACATCGCGCCACCGAGAAATATAAAGCTCATCGCGCAGAATACTGCGCCACTCTGAGCGCTTCGACGGAACAGAAGAAAGCCTGCGAGGAGGAAGGAGCAAGCGCTAAAGACTATTTGCCATGGTGGTACGTACTCGTAGCATGGCCGGATGGCATAGCCGCTTGGGGATTGCTGCTTACGTTGGGTGCAATCGCTTGGCAAGCCGTCGAGACCCGCAGAGCAGCGGGCGCTTCCGCCGATTCCGCCAAAGCTGCCCTTGAGCAAGCTAAGATCGCCCGCCAAGCCCTCAGGCTTCAGTTCCGCCCCAAGCTCGGCGTACGCTCGATCTCTCTTGAAGAGAGCGAGAATTCTTTTCATGTCAAGGTAGTCATAGCCAACAGGGGTGGACTCCCCGCGTACATCCACGGTGGCGACATCACTCTCTCTTGGCTCTATAAACATCCATCCAAGATGGACATCAAACCCATGATTCTTGGTTCTAGTACTGTCCAACCGGGGTCTCAAAATAGCTTCGGGATGTCCATGAGAGATAACGACATGCTTAGGTACAAGCATTACCTCACGGAGGCGACAAAGCGACCCGAGCACAACCCCATAATTCGCTTGCGCTGCGAGGGCACCCTTTCTTACTTTGACGACAGCAACGCGTACCGCTACATAGGGTTTAGCCGGATTCACGATGTGGAGACGGGTCAGTGGACCCCGAGCACGGACACAAGCCGCGAATACGACGAGTAGGGCCAGTGCCCAAATCAAATTAGGACACCACCCGAGACCGCGATACTGGCATTGCTAGACAGGGGAGCTAACCGTGAAAGCAGCCAGCAGGTGAACCTACATTGCAGGATCGTAGATTCAGCATCCAGTCGCCGCCGATGCTCGCAGCCTATCTGCGAACAGAAGATGAGAGGATAGTCATGGGCACCAAGCTCACGGCTATGCTGAGGAGCGCATGACCGTGGCTCCACCTGTTGAGGACAACCTGCTATCAAAGGCCCTACTCTATGACGAGACTTACAGTTTTCTTGTTTCTTGGTGCTGCACCGCTCTGTTGCCAGAGCAACAGTGGCGAGTTGCGCATGAGAGTGACTGATCCGTCGGCCAGCGACAAACGGCGGATAACATCGAAACGATGGGAGGCGCCTCGATCGAGCATGTTTTTTCCTCCCGCGCCCTTGCAGATCTTCGAGCTTTCCTATCGCCCTCCGCAAGGCCATCGTCTACGGCGCGGAGGGTAAGATTGATGTTCCCGATTGGCACCACTTCTCGGGATCTCTAAGCTGCTTCTACATGGTGGGCAATGCGTGGTATCTGGTCATCGGTGGCCTATTGTTAGGAGCAGATGTCGGGGTAGCTGAGTCACAACGTTCCGGCCACTTCCCGGATTCTCAAGACCAGCGAAATACAGTTCGCAGTCGCGCTTGGTACCAGATCACAACACGGCTCTGGGTTGCGGCTGGCATCCAGTACGACACCGGGCTTCCGTTCGAGTTCGATGGCGAGCCCGCCACGGTACTCGCCGAGTACGGACAGCAGGTACTCGACCAGAAGGAGTACGACACCCTGTCGTACGAGGCGAAGATCGCAAGGATTGCAGCGACGGCGCGAGCTCGTGCTTCGGCCACGGGTGACCTGGACACCTGGACGGAGGCCGTCCAGGTGCTGCGACGAGAGGATCACTATCTGCTCGTGCTTCTCGCCGCTCCGACAGGATTATCGAATCCTTTGTTGAGAGACCGCCTGAACTTGTAGGCACCGCGCTCCTGATTGTCCTCTTCATAATGGCCGGCATCATTCTGTTCTCCTCCAAACGCTGATCAGGCCGGGAGGATCTACGGGGTGCATCGGGCGATGCCAATCCATATACATATGATGAAGGACGTTATCCCACGTACGCTGCCGCGGCTCGTTAAGTGTTCATACCCGCGACGGGCAGTCTTCGCAGAAGCGCCTCAATCGTCTGACGGGAGCTGGTCTGCTGGCACTGGCGGACGATTCCTTTCAAACCTAGGCCAAA
>CAXTLR010000024.1:0-22854 GCA_964245195.1 uncultured Acidobacteriaceae bacterium
CCTTGTCCAGTGTCTCTCTTATCCACTGGCACATTTCAAGCCGGGCACTCCACGGTCGGGCATCAACCGTAATGATGGCCTGATCTCCATTTCCTAAAATCCGGGCGGCACAGCCGTCTAGCCGTTCGTACACAATTGTTGCACCGCAACTTTGTGCGATCGCCTCGATATCTAGGTCTTCTGGCTCAGTGATTCCGAGCTCTTCAAGAATCGCTGCTGGAGACCTGTACACGCTCATTCCGCGCTCTGCTCTCTAAACTTCCGCAAAACCCCGAGCGCGCCTAATTGCTTAAGTGTGCTCTCGACATCTGCATCAGAAACAGCAGTAAGCTCGCGGAACTGCGCTGTCAAAGCTCCTAAACCTTGTGTGAGCTGCGATGCCAAGAGAGCATCCAAGAGGGCCCTGCGCTCCGTGGGAGAAGTGGGCAGCTCGAAGGAATTCGCCTGAATGGCGTTACTTGCGTTCTCATACTGAGCTCGCGCTGCTCGCAGCTTTTCTTGTGAATAGCCCTTAGCGGCAGCCCTAAAGATCTCCAGAGTCTTGGGTACCGGCGTGGCCCCAAACTCCTCTTCTATGTCCTTGTCGGACATCTCTAGGACCGATTCTCCTAGGGCATTCATGAGCAGACTGTACTGCTCCTCGTATTGATTGGGCTTCGCCACTATGCCACTGCCTTGACTTGATATCGAATCCGCTTACGCCCTGCTTCATAACGCTCTTCTGGCAAACCGAACTGTTCCTGAATTTCGGGGCCGGTCATACCAAGCCCCCACGCTTCGATGATTAATGATGCTTCGTTGTCTCCGGCGAATAGGCGCAAAACAGCGTCCAATCGCTCCTTGCCTGAAAAGGATTGCTCCTGGGAGAGTACTGGAGAGGCGAGGTTGCTTAGAGGGCTTTGCAATTCGCCATCCTCCATCATTATCAGAATGTCTGACTCCAACACTGCCTCGTTATCGTCCCATGCTTCTTTCCAGTGCGATGCGATGCTCTGCATTACCTTCCCTATGAAGGTGACGAATGGAACTTCGTCCTTGGGCCAGCGCCTGCCTTCCCCCGTGCCGCCAGCACCCTTAAGGACGGACAGGTATGCCTCGTGGAGCAGGTCTTCCCACGTGCGCTCTCTTGCTTTCCTGCCCAGACCGCGAAAGAAGTACTTGGCAGCCATTTCGATCCGCCGTTGATCCGACAGAGACAGAGCCGCGATCGCTTGATCGATATCTGCTCGACTGGCGGGCTTGGTGGGTTTGGCGAGTTTCGTGGGTTTACTCTTTGCTTTGTCCAAGGCGGCTTGCCTATATCTGTAGTGCCGGATCGGCGCGGAATCCGGAGAAAAAGATTATTTTCTCCGGATTTCTAATGGGCTCGGCATTACCTATCAGGAGCATACAACCGCCGCCCGGTGCTTGCCCCACATCGCAACACACCCAATAGGAGATTTGATGACAAACGGTTCTCTCACCCTTAACGGCATCACCGATGCCCAACTCGATACGATCATTCGCGTCAAGGAACAGCATGAAGGCGTGATCGACTTCAACCCTCAACAGCTTCAGCCGATTGGAAACGCTCAACCGTTTTTTCCAGGGCGCCCTGGTTTTCCTGGCCAGCCGATGCCTGGGCAGCCCTTTCCGGGCCAGCCGTTTCCCGGGCAACCACAGCCGCAGACTCAGCCAGCTCAGAGTCTGTACAACAACCTGGTGCTCAACTGGCACTCTGACGATGGCCTCGGCGCGGTACTCGAAGTCATTCACCGGATCTACCCTAACGGACCCGTTCCGCCTTTCGGTCCTTTGGTTTAACCCTCACCACGCGTCCTCTCTGAGGACGCGCCTCACCCTTTATAAGGAGCCATCAACATGCCGAACACCCCCAAAAATCCCGGGCTCGACGGGCGCTCGAGAAACAACAATGGCGAGATCCGCAAAAAGCGCGAAGACACTCTGGTAGGCACACTTCGCAATACCTACGGCGACAACTTTGCCCCTGGATACCGCAGCGACGCTGAGCTGGGAACCGTTCTTAAGCGAGAAGGCGTCACGGACCTTAGCCAACTGCTCGAGAAGTAGTGCATACAAATTAAGACGGGGAGTGAAACCATGGCGGCATCAGTAGGTGACGAGTTCAAACCTGGAGACTCAGTTCCACGATCTGGTATTTATAAGGTCGTGCATGATCGACCCACGCGGTGAGTCATGAGGTAACGTGCGTGTATGGCAAGACATTCCCTCCTTGCCGAGGCTGTCGGCACCCCCGCTTTATCCTGGCACGGGCAGCGCAGCACATTGAACAGAATGAACATTTCAAAAAGTAGGTTCAGCTGTCTTGGTCTGAATAGGTCGACAGGCCTAGCCCAAACCCTGCTCAATTTAACTCTGGGAAGGTCCATAGAGCGCGAGTGGACCTGGCGGGCGGCATGGCGTAATCCAGCGTATCCGGTGCTGATCGGGTAGCGGTGCTAGTCATAAAACTGGCCGTCTGCGCCGTCGATACTGCCTAACAGCATAGTCAGTGAGAGTGTCATCCACTCCATCATTTGCAACGAAATTTTACCTTCTCGATTCTTGAATCAAGAATAAAGAATGTGTAAAATGTGTTCATGCTCCGCTCCTTCGACATTGCAGTGTTGCTGAAACTTACGCTTCCAGGAGCTGCAGAGTCATCATTCCAGAAACTTGCTTCCGACCTTCATGTCGCCAGTTCCGAGGTGCACGGGGCCGTTAAGAGAGCCCAGGTGTCTGGGCTGATGCAACACGATGGGCCAAAAAAGGTAAACCGCTCAGCACTCCTGGAGCTCTTGGGACATGGCATGAGGTACGTGTATCCGGCGGTACGGGGAGAGCTGACGAGGGGCGTGGCGACTTCTTTCGCAGCCGAGCCATTGCGGAGTGTCATTCACGATAGCGGAGATGAAGTGCCTGTGTGGCCTTATGTTTTAGGGAAGGTGCGCGGTTATTCCTTTGAGCCACTCTATAAACATGCTGCCGAGGCGGCTTTAGCGGACCCTGCGCTTTATGAGCTCCTTAGCCTTGTCGACGCGCTGCGGGATGGACGAGTCCGCGAGCGAAAGATTGCCCTGGAGATGATGAGCAAGAGGTTACTGGAAAATGGCTAGCAATCTGCCCCTACTGGAGGAGGCCGCTGCAAAGTTGAAGCATCTGTTGCCTGAGGTCGTCTTCGTGGGAGGATCGACGCTCGATCTCATCGTGACCGATCAGGGCTCGGCTCCGATTCGATCCACCTACGACGTAGACGTGATCGTTGCGGCCGACTACGCCGATTACTCGGCCTTCTGTGATCGACTGCGAGACGTCGGCTTTGATAATGACACCCGTCCCGGTGCTCCGCTTTGCCGTTTTCTCCACGGCGACCTGATGCTCGATGTCATGTCGACCCAAAAAGGCGCACTCGGCTTCTCCAACCGTTGGTATGAAGGGGCGATCCAGACTGCGACGCCGGCGTCCTTGCCCAGCGGCAAGGTGATCCGGTTGATTATGGCCCCCTTCTTTCTTGGAACCAAAATGGAGGCGTTCTACGATCGTGGCGAAAACGACTACTACATGAGCCACGACCTGGAAGACTTCATTGCCGTTGTCGAGGGAAGAGAGCAGTTGCTCGAAGAGCTTGCCGGAGCCCCGGCCGATCTCCGCGAATATTTGGGGAACGCAACCGGCAAGCTTTTAGGAAACGAGCGGTTCATGGAGGCGCTGCCGGGATATGTTCCGGGCGATTCGATCAGCCAACGCAGAATCCCGATCATCATTGAACGCTTGAGAAAGATGGGCGAATTGTGACCGATCACAAGAAGTTGGCTGTGACAATCTGTAGCGCAGTGCTAATGAGTGGGCTCTTCCTGGGGTGCTCGAAAGCACAGGCGGACATCGGGGCGCCACCCGATGTCCGCGTTTCTCTGTCTTCCCATGGTTTGCCTGCCGGCTTCTTTCAAGCAGGCGCGGACGCGTGTGCCGGTCAGATCATTGGCTATCGATTCGTGGTTTGGTTGAATAACGATAGGGTCGCTGTTGGATTCAATACCAGCCCACACTGTCGTCAGTCACGCGACCGCAAAGTCGATGGAATGGCCCGCATCCTGATCTTCGATCTGCACGGAACTATTGCGGCGAGCAGGGACGTTCCGTACTTGGCTGATGGTTACGGTGAAGTGGTGGCTGATGGAGAGGCAGAAGCCGGTCCGGGCGGGACGCTGCTCTTCAGAATCCAATCGGTCAATCTCGATCCGCAAGGCGCAAGTGAGTCCAAATCAGCATTGCTCCTCCTCGATGCAAACCTGAAGGATGTCATACGGTTGGATCGCTTTTTGGAACAAGCAACTTTCCTGAATCACGCTCTCGTGTTCCAGGAGGGATTCACGCTTAATGGCCCGCGCACGTATTCCGTTCTCGGCGGTTTTCCGCCGGTGGAAGTCCAACGATGGACAGAGGATTGGCCCGTATGGACAATGGACCACAAGTTTGGAGAACATCAGTTGGCCTACATGCTCTGTCGGCAAGAGCTTCGGCCAAACGTGTACTCGTCCACGAACATCATCTACGCAGGCGCTAAGCGCCAGTGCTCAATGAATGTAGAAGCGGCAGACCACGCGAACTGGTCAGTTCCTTTGAAAGAAGAAGGAACCGCCGCACTTGTCGGGTTCCTGAATGATGGAAGCGTGGCAGGTCAGATAAACGTCAAGGGGAGCCCAGCTGGCCGTCTGGTGATTTGGAAGAAAGATCAAACAACCGAGCCTTTGCCGTGGATTTCGCATGATTACAGCGGGTTAGTCGTCAGTGCAACGGCTGATATGTCCCGCTACGCCACATTCGCTACTCACGAAAGCGCCTCATGCGAAAACCTAGGGAAAAACTGCAGCAGAACCGGCCGATGGATGGTGTTCGACCGAAAATCAGAAAAGCCGCTCGTGGACCGCGCTTTGCCAAAGAATGGACGAGCCGCTTTGTCTCCAGACGGCCTTCATTATGCAAGCTTCGAATCTGGGGAGCTGCGCATCTACTCTCTGCCGCACAGAGATTGAGAATCAGGCTACATCCCCATACCCATGCCGTACCCGTGCGAACGCTCGGGCACAATCTCGATCTTCGGCTCGACCGCTTGCTCAATTTTCAGCTCGGGTACATGGGCACTCTTGTGCGAAACATCGTGTCCGAGCGCCGCTCCAAGCGCTGCTCGATCATTTGTAAAGAGCTGCGCATCGTGCGCCCCGCGCGAGACGGCAACGTAGGCCATACGGTTGTTAAGCAGATCCTTGGCTCCCAACTCCGTATCGACGTTGATCAGCACCCGGTCGGCGGTCTGGCCCTGGCTGGAATGGCTGGTCACAGCATAGCCATGATCGAGATGCGGATGCTTGGCTGGGTCGATCTCGACCGACCGACCGCTATCCATCTTCAATGTCATCCGGCTTTCGCCGATGCTCTCGACCGTCCCCAACTCCCGATTTGCCAGCTTCAGGTCTGAAGACGGAGCGGTAAGCTGCACCCGGTCCCCGACGGAAAAGTCTCGGTCCTGCTCGCGATAGATCGAGACGCCCTGCTGCCGGCGAGGATCGTAGCTTTTCTCTGTGCCGTCCTGCAGCTCCACCGTGAGCCGGTTGTTTGGAGCGTCGACTCTCTTCACCTTGGCATACTCTCCTTTGGTGATGCCGGTCTCCTGCGAACTGCGACTATAGAGAAGCACGTCGCCGGCGTCGTACCTGGCTGCCCAGATCCGGTCTGCCCCGGTGAGATCCTGCCGTGGCACCAGCACCTGGGTCCGATGCTCCTCTTGGCCGACGATCCCCTTGGATTGCAGCTCGGCGTGGATCGCCTGGTTGATCTCCATGCGGGAGCGATTGTCGGGCGAGACGACCAGCGTACTCTCAGGCGACCGGGCATACTCCTTTGCGATGGATTCGATCCGCTCTTTATTGCCCTTCACTTCGTGGATGCGGCCCTGCCGCTCCAGACCGGCAATTGCCTCCCCAACCTGGCCATGCGCGAGATGCTCGACGGTCTGCTTCAACTCGGGGTCTTTCTGGCGCACGATCTCATCGAGCTTCACCGTTTTCATGCCGCCGTCCTGCATCTGGGCGAAGATGCGACCGGCCTCCACAGATTCATGCTGCCGGGTGTCACCAACCAGGAGAACGCGATCGTTCGGGTGCAGGCGCCCGATGAACTCGTGCATCTGCCGGGTGGAGGTTAGCGAACTCTCGTCGACCACATAGAGCCGGGGCTCTCCGGTATCTCTCTGCTGGCCTCGGGCGAGATGCTTCTGCAAAGTAGAAGTCTCAATCCCCGCCTCCGCCAGCTTCGCCGCCGCGCCGCTCGTCGGCGCAAAGCCCTCAATCCTGATGCCGTCCCGCTCGACGCCTTCCCGGATCACTGCGAGGGTGGTCGTCTTCCCTGCCCCGGCAACGCCATCCAATCCAATGATCTTTTCCCGGCTGAGGAATACCTGGTCGACGGCCTCCCGCTGGGCTGTGTTCAACTGCGGATGCCGATCCTCGGTCTCGATCCGCGTCCGACCCTCAACCAGCATCGGATCGTCATAGCCACGTCGGTTTCCTTTCTCGACGTGCGCGAGGATCTCGCGTTCCATCTTCACCATCGTGGCGGTCGTATATTGCTGGCCCTCGTGTTTGGGACCGTGGTCGACCGTGCGGAACTCCCCGGCCTGCTTCCTTCGGTCGAACTCCTGGCGTACCTGGCTGAACGAGGCCTCCCCCATGCTCCGGTCCAAGGCTGCCGTTAGGATCGATCGCCCGCTCTCAACCGCCGATCGCTCGAAGAGATGATCGCGGGCATAGGTGACACCCTGCTGTGCTGCCAACTCCGGTTCTCGGGTGACCTTTTGCGTACGCTCCCGCGCTTCAGCCACAACCCGGTCTGCCTGATTGCCAAACCGCTCGGCCAGGTCGCGATGCTGCTGCAACACTTCTCCAGGCGATAGCAGCTCCTTCGAATCTCGCGTTCGGTGGGCGGCGACCTGTGCCGCGGCTGGTCCGTCCAGGCCTTCGGCGCGGAGGTGGTCCTTAATCTGTTCGCGGCGTGGACTCGATGCCTCCAGGTACTGTTTCGTGTAGCCCTTGATCTCCGGCTGGCCATACTCCCCGCGCTCGACGGCGTAACCCAGATCCTTCAGGCGCAGGGCCAGCTCCGATTGATAGACCTTGGTCGCATACGTCTGCGAGCTGTACATCTGGTGGGTCTGGAGAGAGCGTGTCTGGCCGTTCTCCCGCTCGGTCACATTGAAGATCACGGCATGGGTGTGGAGCTGGGGCGCGGCATAGCCGTCGACCGGCCGCGCGGTGTCGTGCTCGAAGGTCGCGGCGGCAAACTTGCCGGTCGTCTCTGGCTCCCGGACGTTGCCAATCCGCGCCTGGGTGTACCGTTCGAGCTCCGAGAGCGCAACCCGGACACTCTCCCGGTGCGCCTCCCGCACTCGGTCATCACCGCCTACCAATGCCGTCACCGACACCGACTTCGGCGCGGAGAACGTCGCATCCCACCCGGCCCGGTGCTCGACCGAGGTCACTTCCCTGCCGTTCTTGCCTTCGTAGGTTTTCGATACGGAGTGCCGGACGAGCTGCGCCTCCGTTTGCGGATGCTGACCTTCACTTAGTCGGGCGAAATGCTCAGAGCCGACTGCACCCTGCAGGCCCCATTGGCTGGCTAGCTTGCCTTGCCACTCCGAGTGGCCCTGCTGATCGCGGCTCCAGTAGTTCTGCTTCTCGGAGGCGAACTCCCGTGCGTGATAAGTCCTGGCTTGGCCGGCTGAAAGCGGTTTGGAAGAGATGGAAAGCATGATGCAGGGCCCTAAGCGGCATAGGCCAACGCCGCTTGTAGGAGATTCTACCTTTGCTTGCTGCCCCGCAGAGTTCGCTGGATGATGGTATCTATGCAATGGCTCTGGTGCTGGAGATGCAAAAGCGAAATGCCGATGCTTAATGAGGATGAGTTCGCCTCGGTACAGCATCTGTACGGTGAAGGGATCAAGGCAACAAAAGAGTTCCGGGAACGTTGGAACATTCCATTGCAAGGCGTGCCAATTGATCAGTTGTTCCGACCAGTTCGGATGCTTTACGAAGAGCTGACAGGGATGAAGGATTGCCATGAGAACGCCATCATGCATCATCGATTGCATCTCTACGGGCCGCCATGTGAACACTGTGGCAAGCCCCTAAGGACCCCGAAGGCTAAGCTCTGTGCGAGCTGCATGCATCGAGTGAGCGGGTCCAAACCAACCGGTTATTAGGAAGTCAGATCGGCAACGGTTTCTTCGAAGTAGAGCCTCCCTGCTGAAACAGCGATCGATCGCGAGGCGTCATCTACACGCCTTGTAAGGGCCCAAGCCGGATCACCTTCTGAGGTCATCATTGAAATTAGGTGCAGGCCATTGGTAAGCGTTATATGAATCTCCGGGAGCCTTCCCACAATATCTACTTCCGCAACCGCTGCATTTTGCAGACGTGCAAACGCTCTTGGCCATCGTTCCCCGTCGCTCCAGCTCCCGCACCAAATGCGACGCTTCCCTTCAATGCGCCAACTCCACTCGATAAAGAGACTCCATTCTCCACGTGGAGATCCAGGCTGCCCATTCTTTTTGCGCGTGGAATGAAGCTTGCCAAACTCTAAAAAGATCGCAGACCCGTAGCCTTGCCAAACCCGACTCACGGGAAGACCGACAAGCGAGCTGGTGAAAAGACGAAAGTCTGCTAACGAACAGGGCTGAAGATTCACTCGTCCAGTTTACCGACGCCTTTTTGCAATCCGCCTTCTCTTACCATGAAACACCGCCCTCCTTTAGGCTGCCTACATGGGAGCAATTTTCGATCTGGTAGTACGAACCGTCCGCCGTGCGGGACTCGTCGTGGGGCCGATCTTCCTGGTCATAGCATTTGGGTACATCCTCTATACCTGTGCCTTTCTGCATAGCAGCATCACCGCCACGGGCACGGTCATCAGCCTGATTGCAAAACACGGGGAAAATGACGCAGTGACCTTTGCTCCAGTCTTCAGCTTTGTTGCGGCTGATGGTCAAAAATACACCGTGACCTCAGATTCTGGGTCGAATCCTTCTGAGTTCCAGGTCCATCAGAGCGTCCCAGTCCTGTATAGGAAAGGCGACCCCATCGGAGCCAAAATATCCTCTTTTTGGCAGCTCTGGACGTTTCCTGTTGTGTTTGCCTTCCTCGGAACTCTCTTTGCTGGAGTGGGGTACGCCCTACTCTGGTATGAGCGTTGGAGAGACCGACGTGGACTGTCGATCATGCCCTCATGAACTAATCAATCCCTTGCGATTCATCCCAGACAAACGCCGGTTTCGGCTTTGCCGAAGCTGCAGGAGTGACTGAGACAGGAGCCTGGGCGGCAGCAGGTTTCCTGGTCGAAGGAGCGGCGACCGATACCGGAACCGCGACAGGCTCTGGGGCCGGCTTCGTCTCGACGGACGCCACAGAAGCGGTGAGAAGTCGGCTGGAAGCCGGCGCTTTCGACTCCAGCTGGCGCGTCGGCGGGACGCTCAGAATCTCTGGAAACTTGCGTCGCCGGAGCAATCGTTTCGTCATCCGGTCGGAGGTTTCGAGGCTCCAGGTCCAGAAGGAAAGTTGGGATTGATTCTGCTTCCACCAGCCCCGCTCCCATCGTTCCTGCCGCCATGCCCGGAAGATCAACAAAACGAAAACGAGGGTTACAAGGCCAAGAACAGGCTGCAAGAAGAACTGCCAGAGCTCGTTGCCGTCATAGATCTCCTGCTCCAGAAATGTGTTCAGCTTGGCCGAATTGATCTCCTGCCGACGTCCTCGCATGACAGTCGCCCAACCTTCGGCGGTCGCCTTGTCGCTCAAAAGGAACGGTTCCGGAGAGTACGTTCCGATCACTTGTCCGACTGGTTTTGCGACTACATCCTGCTCGGTTGCGAACTCGGACTTGCCCTTTTTCATCTTCCAGAGCAGACGGGTTTCGGTCGTCGCGGCGGGGTCATTCTTGTGCCAGGTACTCGCCAGATAGTCGGTCGCGTAGTACCGCTGGAGGGGCGTCATTGTGTACAGAAGAGGACCCAGCAGCGGCGTTAGATTTACCGCGTTAAGCACCCCAAGGCAGATCACCAACGCGATCACAATTGCTGGCACTTTCATCTCGGATCGCCTCCGGTTTTGACCTCGGCAGCGACGACATCCTGGAGCAATTTGCGTGCGGTTTGGTGCTTGCGGGCGTCCGCCGTCTCGCGAATTTTAAGCACTGTTTCGGGTGTCAGATGAGCACCGTCCTGGGTCGCCGTCGCGCTCGCGTGGAACAGATTCAGGAGCATAAAACGAGTCGCCGCGACCTCGGCCAGGAGCAACTCGCTGGTGTCCGGAGTCGGCCGCGCTGCCTCAAGAGCGACGTCCCGGAGCCATGCGGCAAGCTGCTTGCCGGAGCGTTTGGCGGCTGACTCGATCTCGTCCAGCTCCTCGGGAGAGAGCCGGGTGGCAACCGTTTTGGCGCGGGGGATGTTGCGAGCTTCAGGGTCGGGGAGCGTCTGGGAGCTTGAAACAGGGCCTGTGCGGGAAGTGCTCAAGAGGTACCGCCTTCGAGACACCGTAAGGCGGAACTCTGTGAGCCGTCAAGCCTGTAAACGGCTCCTAGCGATTCTCCCTTTTAGAATCAATACGTTTACGCGAAAGCGGAGGATTTGTTTACGCAAGCCGTCCAGTTCTGCGATCGTGTTTACGCAGGCAAGCTAAGTTGTTCATTTGAAGCGCGTTTACGTTCGCAAACGGCAAGTTGCTCCACAGCAACCCTTTGGGGGTGGTGTGTCATTATTTCTTCCGCTGCAAAGCAGCGCAGGCCTTCTAGCTCGAAGCTAGGGGGCCTCAGAGAGCCACCGGAGACCTGCAGGGAGGGCGACGGAGGCAAAGTCCAGATGGACGACACGGCGATGTCCTGGGACGCGCGCAGGGCTCGACGCATGGAGCAGGAGAGGCCGCATCAGCAACGCTCCACCAAGTCCGACCGCGCAGACCTCCTCGGGCAAGCTCGCACGGAGAGCCGGGATCTCCTCCTCGGGGATTTTCCCGCGCGTGTGCGATCCAGGCAGAACACGCAAAGCGCCGTTCTCTTCACCGCAGGGATCGAGATGCAATCGCACCGTGAGCATGTGCTCCAGGATCGCTGCCGGAGGCTGGACGTGGAGCACATCCACCTTCATCGACCATGGCCCAAAGCCATCGACTTCGACTCGTTCCCGCACCGCAATCGTCACGTCCTGGTGCCACGGAACCTTCCAGTTTGCGTCTGGAATCTTGTCGAACAGAATGCCTCGAACGGGAAAGAAATGTGCTCCGAGAATAGGCTCGACCAGCACTCGGACAGCATCGGAATCTGCCAGTTCCCTCACCTCGGCCGACACGTCCAGGAGATTGCGGACCGCGAAGATTCCGCCACGCTTCCGCACCGATCCGGTGTCGCCGATGCGCTCAAGAGCGTGCAGGAGATCGTCCACTTTCTCACGCGAGAGGACATCTTCGACGATCGCAAATCCGCCGGTCTGCACGCCGTTCTCGTTGCTGGTTTGAGCGATCATCACTCCCCATTTTAGGTGAGCCGGCGCAAACCAAATTGCGTTGTCAGGATGATGTCGGCAAGAATGACAGTCATGCCCGAAGCAACAAACCTTCAACAGCCTGCCGCTGCCAAAACCTTACCTCTGATGATGCTGGCCATTGGTTTTGTTCTCGTGCTCGGCTCGGTCGTCCTGGCTGGACGCCTGATCTGGGAGATGACTTCGCTTACTTGGCAATACGGCCCGCAGATGATTGGGTTCTCTCTTGCGCATGGTCCGGGAGCTTTGTTGTTCCTGTTTCCCCTCGCTCTATTTGTTTGGCTGCTTGCGTCCGTCGGCACAGTGATTGTGTGGAAAACGAAGCGGAAAGTTGTACGCAATCGGAGCTGGATTGCTCTCGGTTCAGCTGTCTTGGCCCTGGGTCTTCTTTCACTGCCGCAAGGATTCTGGAACTTGATCTTTGTTGGCAAAATGGCTGCCAGCCCTCGCGCCCCGGAACTCCTCGTCTACGCGGCGGGAGAGGGAGAAGATCGGGTGGTGCGCGGACTCCTGCAGCGAGGAGTTCCGATTGACGCAAGGGATCGGGAAGGAAACACCCCACTTCATTTTGCCGCTGGAGCTGGGAAGACGGAGCTGGTGGCTTACCTGATCGGCAAAGGAGCTGACGTGAACGCCCTCAACCTGTACGGGGACAGTCCACTTGAGCGAGCATCCGCAAATCATCGGATGGATGTTGTCCAGGTTCTCTCAGAGCATGGGGGCAAAGACATCAAGGGAGATGCGGAACAGCGTGACCGAACAAACAAAGAGATCGTCCACCGCGATATCGAGGAAATGAATTCGGGCCGGAGGTGACTGGATGCGAGACACTTCCCTGTTCCTTCCGGACACTATTTCCGATGCATTGCGCGGCGATCTGGCGACAGGTTTGCGTGCAATTGCCGATGCGCTCGACGCTCGGAAACTCGATGGCAAATTCGTCAGCGCGAGTGCTGCAGCAGGTGGACGACACGACGACCGACTGCACCTTCGCATCGTGCTCGACGTTGCCGCTCCCATCATCCAAACGATCGCTCTCGATGGTTCTACATTGAAGCTGGACGATCAAAGCTGAGCGTTCGCCAGCTATGAATCCCCATCACTTCCCTGCCCCGGCTGATCGTCGGCAAAGAGCTTCGCCTGCTTCGCGGCGACACCTTCCCGGTCCAGGTCGGCGAGCCTAGTCTTCCATTTCTCGACCAGCTTCGATGCCTGCCGGCTACGTCGTTCGGCACGAGCCAGCATCCGTTCTGTGTGCACTCTCAGTCGGATTTGAGGATCGGAATTGATTTTCATGTTGCTGATCCGAGACCAAACTCGGCATTGCCTTTGACATCTTGATTGTTCTTCATTGGATTGTCGCCGTCGTGCCTGTGTGATTTGTGGAACGCGTTCTTGGCGTTCCAAGGTCACGCTTTTGTGACTGTCAAATCCATCAGGCAGTTTTGGTTTGTGCTGTTGTCGTTGCCGTCGTTAATCCACACCTCGGCATCACCGACTACAGGACTAAGAAAACTACAGGGCAAAGACTAAAGGCTTAACTACAGGCTTCCTTTAAGCAGCAAAAAAACGTCACCGTTTCACCGTATAAGCGTCACCGTTTCACCGTAGTGCCGTCACCGTTTCACCGTAGCAAACCAGAGACTGCCAATGTTTTAGCGTCACCGTTTCACCGTAGCAAAGAAAGGAAAACTCAAGACTTAGCCGCAATTGCCGTTGGTGAGGGATGCACGATCAGGGCTGAGGTTGTTGTTTCCAGCTTGAGCGTCGGGTAGACGAGTTGGATCTTCTTAAGAGCAAGCAATACCTTCGCCCGGAACTGCCGGAGCTCTGCGTACTCCGCGCCCATTTGCCCGTGCAGCCCTTCCCAAGGAACGATCCGGGGTTCACGCTTTCTGTTGGCACTGAACGCCGTATGGGCCAGCCAAGCGTACAGGTCGAGAGCCAAGGGAGAACGCTTCAAGGCACGAAGAGCTCGCATGTCGACGGGGACGGGAGCTGCGGTGATGGCGGCATAGAAGTCCTCGCCGAGCTCGACCCAACTCTCCCAGAGGTTATCTTGCTGCGACCGCGCCGGATCCCACCAAAGGGTTCCACGGGGCGCGATCTGCATATCGACGTAACTCTTGCTCCACTCACGCTTATCCTCGAACGTGACGATGGCCCGGAACAGGCGCTCCATCTGCGAGTGAAGCCTAGCGGCATCCCCCCGCTTTCCTCCCCCGGTTCGCGGGTTCAGGCCTATCTCCCTCATGAAAGAGTCGAGGCTGTTTCCGAGCCGTATGCGCCGGCTCTTCTTCTGTGTGGCCTCAGTGACGAGCCAAAAGAGAAGGAGCCGAGGTATAGAGCCGTAAGGGTAAAGCGTCTTGCGCGTCTTGAGATCGACATAAGGACGGATGGCCAGCGTGAGATGTCCGTTTGTGCGAGCCCAGACGGAGACATCGCCAGGGTCGGAGTGCGGGAGGGTGCACTGGACGAGCTGGCGTGCCATGTAGGAACGCTCGACAGCCTCCGGGCTCATGCGGATGTCAACAGCTGCGTCAATCAGCTTGTCCGCGTAGCTGCCCTTTAAAGCGTCTTCCTTTATCTTTCGCGGCATTCGTGGGGTGCTCCCTGAATAGCGTCGTGGCGTATTGACGTCAATGCGTCACGACGCTATGCTACTCGGCCAGCTTTGGCAGGCCCTTGTCAGTAAAAACGCGGTTGAGTCCTCTAACCGCAAGCGACTGGATACTCATCCCTTCAGAAACGGCCAGCTGGTGAAGCCGTTCCCATTCAGAACGTTGCAGACGCACGGTCAGGGCCACGACCTCTTTTTTCGCCCTTTGACGTCCTGTACCTGAATCCTGATCTTCGGTTGCTACGGAGATCTCTGGTTGAACTGCTCCGCGCTTTGTGAATGCTGCCAGTCCTGTGACTTTTGCGCTCATCTCAGCTGCTCCTTTAGCCATTTCCAAAGTTCTTGAATTTCTTGTGCTGCTTTACCGTCTGCTTCGAACTCTGTGACGGCTCGGCCCGTTGCAACGGCTCGGGCGAAAGCTCGGCGATCAGTGATGTCAGAGGGACATACCGGCAACCCGTACTGCTCCAGGACGGCCCTGGTCTCGGCGATCTCAGGGGAGCGGAACGGGCAAGCTGAGAGAACCAAGACAGCCTTCTTCTTAGCTGCGCGGATGATCTCGACTGCATTGCTGACAGCAGCTAAATCAAAAGCTGTCGGCCGGCAGGGAATCACGACTAAATCGACAGACTTCGCGATTCGGGCGGCATCGGGTGCGGTGTGTGGCGCGGTGTCGATGATCGCGAGGGTCATCTTGTCCTCAGCCCCCGCTTTCAGCACCTTATCGAGTTCGCCGGCAGAGAGGGTCACGACAACAGGGGTCTCGGCTTCCCGAGCATCACCCCATACTGTCGCGGATTTTTGCGGGTCTGTGTCGATGAGAAACACTCTTTCCCGAGCTTCCTGGGCCGCAACGGCTGTATGGACCGCCAGCGTTGTCTTACCGCTACCACCCTTCTGGCTAAGGAATGCAATTGACTTCATGACGTCATGATGCCACAACGCCATAACGCCGTGGCGTGAATACGCCGTGGCGTACCACCAAAGTAACGAGTCGCTCACTCGCGCTTGTCGTACACATTTGTGGTACTAATATTACCAATGAGCGACACGTTGGCTATCACCCACACAGCCGGATTCACGCCATCCACAGAAGTTGATGAGGTGTTCGCCTATCTTTCTGAAACGCTAGGTCGGTTAGAGCGAATGTTTGTAACTGGATGCGCTCACGCTGCGGAGCACATCACGGTACGTGGGTGGAAGCGGTTTGATCCCAACCTTTATGCTCATGAAGTTCGGAAGGAAGTTTTCGAAGCGTTGCTAGAGGAAGGCCTGGCAGTAGAGCTGGAGGACTTGGACCCTCTCAAAGTTGAGAGCATGTCACTATGCGGCTTGTTGCTGAAACAAAAGTTCGTTCATCTGCGCGTGAGGCGGAGCAAGAACGGTGAGGTTCCAAAGGGTACCGGCAACCTCATCGATTTCTATCAAGGAAACCTGTTCTCGAAGGTTGCGGTCAGCGGGGAAGTGCCTCCGCTAAACCTGATGCTTCTTTGGGACATAGACGCTGCCAAGCAGTTCAAACGGTTCTGGCTGGGATGCCCTAAAGAAGATGGAATCCATTGGTATTGGCGAAGAGCAATCCTTATGGGCACGCCTGCAGTGATCGATACGGTGGATTACGGTCAAGCCTTCCGAGAGGCATTTGAGGCTGAAAACTCCGATGTGCCGATGACGCGAGTGGAAGGAGAGCCTGAAAAGCGATCCACCGGTACTGACGATAAGACGGGCAAATGAACCAGACCTTCGATTTTTATAACGCTCGCTTTGTAAATGGCGATCGCGTGATTCAGGCCCGGGAAATGGCATGCATGACGCAAGTCGAGCTTGCGCGTTCGGTCGGCGTCACGCAACCCATGATTGCGCACCTTGAAAAGGGTCTTAAGCAGCCTTCTATGGATCTCGCTGAAGCAATCGCCCGGGAAACAAAAGTCTCGATGGACTTCTTGTGCCAGTCGTCCGCGATTGCGCTTCCCGAAGGCTCTCTTTTCAGGGCAAAGTCCAACGTGCCGGCCAAGAAATTACTCCAGGCGCACAGCATAGCCGAACGCTCATTCGAAATTTTCCTAAAGCTCAGTACTCACTTCAACTTGCCTGCGCCCAAATTGCGGCCGGTTCAAGGCACTCCGGAACATGCGGCGGCGGCGGCCCGAAAGATGTTGGGATTGAGTCCGGATAAACCCATACCGCATCTGATCCGCGCCTTCGAAAAAGCCGGTGGTGTGGTTATCCCGTTCCCAGAACTCGAAGGCAGAGAGGCATTTGCGGTCTGGGCGGGGGATCGACCTGTCGTTGCTATAGGTCCTAGCTCCAAAGGTGACCGGCTGCGCTTCAGCGTGGCGCATGAGATTGGACATCTGCTCATGCATCAATCTCCTACAGCCAAAGCCAAAGCTGAAGGTGATGCAAATGCCTTCGCAGCTGAACTCCACATGCCGGCAGAAGCAATTCGGTTTGATTTGGAATATCCGCTGAGCGTAGAACGCTTGGGCAAACTGAAGTTGAAATGGGGAGTATCCATGGCTTCGCTATTGTTTAGGGCAAAGGAACTCGGTTTGATATCACGCCGTTATCACGAACGCTTGATTGTCGAGATGGCACCGTACAGGATGCTTGAGCCCGAAGCCTACTCCGTTCCCCTTGAAAAGCCGCGCGCTTTGCGCCAAATGGTGGAAAGTCTTTACGGAGAGCAGATCGACTGTAAAGTGCTTGCGGATGAGTTCTTTCTGCCTACCGATTTTGTCAGAGAGGTTCTTGATCGATACGCATCTTCTATCGACATTTCCCCCACTCGCTCGTCAAAGGTAGTCAATATCGGCTCCCGTTTACACGCCGTTTCATCTGCAAGGAGTAGATAAGGGATGTGACGCCATAACGTAATGGCGTCATGGCGTCACACGCTTACGCCTCTAATCTAAAGGGCGTTGGCTAACGGCGGGGATTTTAGACACTAAGCAGGTCCACTCCGGCTGCTTGGCGCACATAACAATTCCGCTTTTGAACGGTCCTCATTTCTTTGGGAACGGTTCCGGGGGTACAAGTCTATAGGCTTTACACTCGTCGAAATCTCCAGAAACAAGTTTGCCGTCAGTCAGTTCGACGAGAACAGTAGCAGAATTCACACATCCCCATGCGCCAAACGTAACCATCAGATGAGGAGAATTGTCTCTAATCGCAGTGAATGGCTTGCCGAAAGAGTCATGATGAAGGGTATATTGTGCGCCTTTCACTTGCGACAGCAGTTCGGGGGGCAGATCGAGCCATATCGCATTTGGAACGTTCGTATGACCACCATCCACCATGTCTGGTGCGCTCCAATGAACCGCTGCGCTCAGAATTGCAGAGGTTAGGAGAGGCGGTTGGGCTGGTGGGTCCGAGTCGTGAGTGTGCCGTATTTCCCCGTCGCCACGGTCGCCGGCAGTTCGTGTCGATATTATGAGATCCGAAGGCAGATATCCTGATATCGAAATGATCGGTTTCTGCACCAGGCCAAGGTTGTCGGTATCAACGCGCTTGGGAACCTCCACCTGGACGTATCGGGCGAGGTCATTCAATGAGACTAGGCCGTTACCATTCTTATCGACGCCACTTCCTTTTAGAGCATCGACCACAACCTCTGTAAAATATCCAAGCTTCCGGGACGCATCGACATAGGCGCGCTCGCCAATTGCAGTCGCGTAGAAAACAACTGAGGCGGACACCTGCTTGTTATAGATACTGAAGTCAAAGGCATCGTGGAACTCCTTTGTCAGTTTATTATCCCCAATGGATTTAGCCTTCTCAGGATCATTTCTGCAAGCGTCCAGCAGAACGATAGTCTGATTGGCACCTGTACCGGCGATGCCGTCTCTCATATCGCTGACCGAAATCGAGGTTTGCGATAGGAGTGCGAAATCTCCAGGGGATTGCGCATCCTGAGGAAGCAAAAAACCTCCCCCTGGTCCCGTGATCCCGTGACCAGAAAACATTACCAGTAGCAAAGCGTTGCCGTCTGCAGGAACGTTCAGCTTAATCTTGGCCAACGCCTTCAAGATGTTGGGTCTTGTTGGTTTGTGCGATACGTTTCCATCCTTAGAAAGCACCGTAATATTACCGTCGTCGAATCCTGCGTTCGCGATGAGGGTTTGTCGTATCAACTCGACATCGTTGGCGGGATCGTCCAATGAAGCAATTCCAGGATCGTCATAGTCGTTTACACCTACCAGGAGCGCGTAGCGATTTTGAGGTGGTGGAAGTTCTTTGACGCTCGTTTGGCCAAGAGCAGCGGATGAGAGCGCCGCAGTCATGCTTAGGAGTAAATTGAGCAGTATTAATCGACACAAGGACATCCCAATCGCTCCTGTCATCACACGCTAAGGAACCCGAGGCCCATGGTCATTTGGTTTACAACGCATATCAATTGGAGATGGAGGACCCGGATGGCTTAGGCTTCGGCGTATTACTGGGTGCTGTTGGCGCTGGCGCTGCCACAAGACCGTCCCAGCTGACCCACTTCGTCGCCTTTTCAAAATTTGAAGCCGTAACCTCTCGATCTTTTGTGACCTTGTCGCTGACATCAATCCAAAGCTTTATGCCTAAATCTGCGAGAGAAGACAGAATGGTCAGTACAGCTTTCGACTGCGGCTGGGTCTTAGCATCGACGTATGTAACGAACGCTGTTGAGGACTTTGTGGCCGTATCCGCCAGTTTTTGGTAATCGTCGTCGTTGTTTAGATGCTTAGCTTTTCCGGCGCGGATCGACGCCGCCACGTATGCGTTCCACGCGGTATTGTCGGAGTACGCTGCTATATAGAGCTTTTGCGACTGGGTATATTCAGGCGTTCCCTTTGCGAAACTATTGCTGGCCAAAGATACATAACCTGATGAGAAGTCTCTGGCCTTGACGATTTGAGCAATGATCCCATTGATAGTAGACGGGGATATCTGGGTTTGCGCTTGTGTTGCACAAATGATGGAGAGAACCACGAAAATCGCAATGGGAACTCTGATGCCCATTTTCCAAGAGACTGTCATCAATGCACCTGAGTTTGGAAGTGCGAGAAAAATACCACGTAATAGGCAGACGCGCAATGAAAATGACCCGATGATGGGGTCTCAATGTTTGGTTGATTCCTGCGCCACACCAGCTTCTAGTAGGCAATCCGCTCCACTTCATCGAGCGCGACGTCGTCATTGCGCCGGTCGTAGAGCCCGGTGGTTCGCGCCGACTCATGGCCGGCCATTTGCTGGGCGATCTCCAGCTTGCCCCCGTTCTGCAGGTAGGTGGTGATCCCGGTGGCACGAAAGCTGTGGGCGCTGATCTTGGTCTTAAGTCCAGCCGCTTTGGCCCGCCTTTGAATCATCATGTGCACGTTAGCCTGGGGCAGGGAAGTGCGATCGGTCAGCCGGCCATAGCGCAGGGTAGGGAAGAGCGGAGCCTCGGGTTCAAAGCCGAGCCCGGATGCCGCAATCCACTCTTCTAAATACTGGTCCAGGTTGTGATGGCAGGGAAGCTCGGTCACCTTGCCGCCCTTCTCGTGGAGCCGCACCCATCCACGGCGTTTCTGCACATAGAAGTCTTCGACCTTCATTCCGGTGGCCGCGCCGACGCGGGCAAAGGTGTATCCCATAAGAGCGATCAAGGCGCGGTCGCGAAGTCCGAGCAGGGAAGTGGTGTCGATTGCGGCCAGAAGTTCACGCATCTCGTCGGCCGAGAGGACGGAAGTCTTGCCCTTGCGGACGCTGTGCTTCGGTCCCCGTACCGCATGGGCCGGGTTCGTCTCCATGATGCGTCCGGTCACCAGCCAATCGAAGAGCATCCGGATCGCGGCGAGGTGTTGTTTGACGGTGGGCTTCGAGTGCGTGCGGCCGAGCTGCTCGATGTAGGCCGCGACGTGCATCGGCGTCACTCCGGCCAGATCCCCCAGACCTCTTTCCTCGCACCAGGCGGCGAAGCCCTCGACGGCCTTGAAGTAGGCGCGCCGGGTGTTCGGGTTGCGGATGTTGACGGTGAAGAACTCCCAGAAGCGTCGACCTCCCTCAGGCATGGCTTGGAAGAGTGCGGGGAGACGCACTGAAGCATGTACCAGCGCTGGGTAGGAGCTGTTGTGTGTCTCGACCATGATCATGCCGATGCCTGCTTCCCAATCAAGATGGATGGAGGAGCTATACAGATCACGTCGATCACGTGGTTCAGGCAAGCGATCTCGAAGTGCATCAGAGGAGCCGGATGGCCTGCTGCAGCGTAGGTTGTGCGTTCGGTAAAGTCGAGGAGATGAGATTGAGAGAAGACGCGGAAGAGCTTGCCTGTGAACACTTCCGGAGGTTCCGGATATTTGCCGTACGACTCGTTGAGAACCGTGTAGGAAATCAGGTGATTGCGATCAAAGACCACTTGGAAGACTCGGCAGCTCTTGTCCTCCTGGATAGGACGCCCGCCGATCCTCAAAAAGCCGAGTGGATCATCTGAATCAGCCGATGCGATGGGAGCTTGAAGTTTGGCTTCGACAATGGTCAGGCCGAGCGTCAGTTCCTCAAGTTCCCGAACCTCTGTGGCGAACAAGTAGGCGCAGTCGTCTATGAGGCGCGCACCCTCCCGCCAGGGAATTTCAACGGTCTTGATGTCGTTCGAGGGGATAAAGTCTTCTCCGTTGCGGGCACGCCGACATACATATGATAACGTCCTTTATCATATGTATTTATGCGCGGAATGACGATTACGAGAGGCAGGCTCTCTTTCCAATTGTTCGCCGGCTCCGAGTGGTCTACGCTAAGAACAAAGTATGGCCGGAATCCCGAAGGTAAACTACGAAAAGAAAATCGTCTGTCTGGCCACCTCCCGCAAACCAGGCGGCCGCTGCGTCGCCGGCAAGGAAGTTGTCAAAGCGGGCCCTGCGCCGTGGATAAGACCGGTTAGCGTTCGGCCTGGCGCAGAGATCGAACTGACGGAGCGCCATTACAACGACGGCACAGAACCAAAGCTGCTCGACATTGTTCGCATACCGATGCTTGCTCCAAATCCACGGCTGCACCAAACTGAAAATCACATGATCGACGCCTCTTTTTATTGGCAGAAAGCCGGGGCATTCGACTATGAGGATCTCGACCAGCTTGAGGACACGCCGGCAACGCTTTGGATCAATACTGATCCCTCTACCTATCACGGTAGCCATGATCGTGTAAGCCAGACATTAGCCGTTGATCTAAAGAATTCCCTGCTGTTGATAAAGCCGAACGATGTGACCATTGAGGTGTTGACACCGGGCGCAAACTTCGGAAGCGCAAAGCGCGCCGTTCGTGCCGACTTTCATTACAAGGGCGTGCGATACAACCTGATGGTGACCGATCCCGATGTAGAAAAAAACTTCTTTGCTCGCGAGAATGGTACTTACAAGCTGAAATCGGAAGCCTATTTTTGTATAAGTTTAGCCGAGGCGCACACCGACGGCTACTGCTACAAACTTGTGGCCTCAATCATTACTGAAGGACCGCTCTAATGGAATCGACGCAAACCGGCACCGTTTACACGGTTGGACACTCTGCCCATACGCAGGAGCGTTTTATCGCCTTGTTGCGCGAGCATGAAATCACAGCGATATCGGATGTGCGTTCGATGCCCTATAGCCGTATGAATCCGCAGTTCAATCGCGAAGAACTGAAGACTGCATTGCGCGATGCCTGCATCTCCTATGTTTTTCTAGGCAAAGAGCTGGGCGCGCGCAGTGATGATCCAAGCTGTTACATCAATGGCAAAGTCCAGTATGACCGCCTGGCGAAAACAGAAAGTTTTAAGCACGGAATCGAGCGGGTAACGACCGGTACCCAAAAACACCGCATTGCCCTGATGTGCGCCGAGAAGGAACCCCTTAATTGCCATCGAACGATTTTGGTGGCCAAGAACCTTGTTGCAGCCGGCGTAAAGGTCCAGCACATCCTAGCGAACGGCCGTCTTGAAGATCATGCCGAGACGGTGGTCCGTATGATGCGCCAACTTGGAATGAAAGAGGACATGTTCCGTAAGCCGCAAGAGCTGCTTGACGAGGCATATGAGCGACAGGAAGAGCGCATTGCCTATACGCAGCCAGCGGAGAAATCGATACAAGGATCGGCCTACGCGCTAACGGTCACGCCATGAAGATCTTTACAATTGGATTTACTAAAAAGTCTGCCGAGACATTCTTTACGCGCCTACAGAAAGCCGGCGTTAAGCGTCTGGTAGATGTGCGGTTAAACAATGTCTCGCAGCTGGCTGGCTTCGCCAAGCGCGATGACCTGCGGTATTTCACGAAAACGATCTGCGCCATCGATTACAAACATGTGCCAGAACTTGCCCCGACGGCTTCCATCCTCGACCCTTACAAGAAAGTCAAAAACGGTGACTGGGCTCTATATGAGCGTCAGTTTCTGGATTTGATGGGAAAAAGGCGTATCGAAGATACGATTCCCCGCGAGCTTGTCGATGGTGGATGCCTGTTATGCAGCGAAGAGAAGCCGCATCATTGTCACCGTCGTCTTGTGGCCGAATACCTACAGGAAAAATGGGGCGACGTAACCATCGACCATATACCCTGATTGATTTTAATCCCTATCCGGATCCAGATCGAGGAGTTGCTTCTCATTCTTCTGGAGTGCCCGATCTTTTGTGCCGCTGGATGAGTTAGTGTAGCGCAGCTATTTC
>CAXTLR010000025.1:0-15322 GCA_964245195.1 uncultured Acidobacteriaceae bacterium
GTCTCCTTCTGGAAGAAGAACTCCTGCTCATGTTTTGGACCGACCGAATTTTCAAGCCGTCTGTTCCGGGGATCGTCATGGAACCCGTCATAATAGTAGTCATCCAGAATGGTTTGGGAGCGTTCCGGGGCTATCTGCGTCGGAGATCCTGTCGCTGTCTGCCCTACCAATGCTGTTTCCTGCTCTTCTTGGCGTGCGCCTCTAGGCTCTTCCGAAGCTTCACGAAAACGATCGATCAATGCCATGGTTGTTCTCCTTTCTGGGTGGGTGAGGCGCTAAATGTGGTCAGGGGAGCTACCGGGTTGCGCCCCCGTGACAGGCGGAATGAGGAGAGGTTTGGGCGGCGGTTTCGGAGCAACGCTGGCCTGCGGCCTGTGTGGTGTTCCTTCGCTCTGGATGGCAGAGACCGGGGCGGCTGGGGTCGGGGCCTTTGATGGAGCTGGTGGGGTCGCAACCGGCGGCGTTGGACCGGCGGCGGATGTTTTAGGCTTCAGCAGATCGAGCCACATCTCATCGTCTGGAATCTCGCGTGGAATCAAGGCCGGCGCAACGATGCCCATCTTGATGTGAGGGAAAGCGAAACGGGAAACGTAATTACCGATCTTGACGAAGGTGTGGAGATCGGCCAGACCTGCGATCTCCGCACCCATCACCAAGGGTTCGATTTGCCGGTCGAGGGTGAAGCTCTTCCCTGCCCGCTTCCCGTCGGCCACCGTCTCGCGGACACGCTCGATCTCGATGTCACCCAGCAGCTCCGAGGCCCATTTTGCGGCCTTCGGTTCCGCTGTCTTTAGGACGAACTTGGTCGTCGGCTGGGATAGCATGACCTCGGCGAGGTGGCCGTAGATCACCTCCAGCTGAGCCTTGCCCTGGTAGCCGAAGACGATCGGATTCTCGCTCTTGCGACCCTTGGTCAGCGCGTTATGGAACTGCGGAAGGCGCTGCAAGCTGGCCAGCTCATCGATAACGAGCCACGCCCGTTTCTGTCCTGGCTTCGGAGCCGTGAGCAGGCGGAGAATCAGCAGGTCGATCCAAAGCGAGTGCAAAGGCCGGAGCGCTTCCTGCTCCGATTCAGTGGAGGTGAGGAAGATCCAGCCCTCCCGTTTGTCCGCCCATTCGGTCGCGCTCCACTCCCGATTGTTCGCCTGTTCCTTGGTCGGGAGCAGCCGTAGGCTGTCGGCAACCAACCCGAGAGAAGCCAGCACGCCGCTCCTTTGCTGCTGGGCTCCCTTCGCGATAATCGAGGCGAGTTCGGTACCCTCGACGCGTTTGTCGATCTCCTCGACATTTGCCATCCAGTGAACCAACTGCTGCGGCGATGGACGGTACTTGAGCAGGTGGGCGAAGATCTTTTGCGGGGTCTGGGTGAAGAATTCACCCTTCTTCTCTTCGGTCGATTGATACAGGGAGGCGGCAATGGTGCGGGCCTCCGCAGCGTTGCGCAGCTCACTCGCTGGCGTCCAGTACGGGCAGCGAAGGTCTAGTGGATTCAGAACCCAATCCCCGCGCTTCTCGTCGAGGAAGTTCGCGGTGAACTCGCCCGCCGGGTCGTACACAATCGCCACCTCTCCCCTGTCGGAGATCTGCTGGAGAATCTGTTTTAGCAGTGTGGATTTACCCGAACCGGTGTCCCCCATGATCTGAATGTGCTTGGCTTCCTCGGTCTCTGGAATGCGAAGAATGGCTCCTTTCTCGGCCGTTCGGATGCCTATGCCCTTGCCGTTGAGCGTTTCGTTGAATTCCTTCGGGGTGAGCATCACCGGACCGCGTAGAAGTCGGCCGTACTTCATCCGTTTGGTCCGTCGAAAGTCTGACGGAAGGGCAAAGCAGAGGAGGAAGACGGTGATGATCCCGGTCTCGATGAGAGCGGGGCCGTAGGCGGTGAGCAGGTCGTCTCCACCGAAGATCGCCGCCTGAAACCATGCTGACAACGGCGCGTCCGCCATCTTCCGTTCCGGCCCGCGAGCGAAGCCGGTGTACCCCTGCGCTTGCGCTTCAGGAGCCAGCGTCACACCTACTGTCTTGCCGTTCGGCAGGACAGTTTGCCCCGAAGTGAAGTCGCCAGGTAGGGCGACCCGGGCAGGGCGTTTACCGCCCGTGAGGAAGATCAACCGGAAGGAATTGTGCATCTTGAATAGCGAGCCAGCCGAGCTCTTGATGTAGTCGCCGGTGTAGTTGCGAGCGAGAAATGGTTTGTTGAGGTAAATTCCGACCAGCATAATCATCAGAATCGGGATAACGAGCACCGCCGTGCATACGGTGTAGATCGGTAGTTGAGGTGGCCACAGAACAGTTTCCTTGCGTCCCCACTGCGTCTTCGTCGTCATCGCGTCTTCTCCGTAATTGCGTATTGCTGGATGATTTCGTTGGCTGCTTTATGCTTCGTTGTTCGTATTTCTTGCATCTCCGCGTTGAACGCTTCCGGTGTCATTCTTTCGCCGCACGCTACGTGTCGCAGGACGCTATTTAAAAGCCGTCGCATCGCGATGATTTCGGTGAAAGCCGGGTCCGCGACTGAGCCTCGGGCTGCCCTTAGAAGCACTTCACGCGACCACTCCCCGAGTGCTTTCCCGTCTGACCGCGCCGCCGTTTCTAGCTCGTTGTGCTCGTCGCGGGTCATCTTCGCTGTCGCACTATATTTGCGGGGCATGCGGCCAGGTGAGCGCCGAAAACGTGTCGAGAAATCAAGCTGGGAGACGGTGTCCTCTGTCGTCACTGGTCCTCTTTTCCTCGGGGAGCCAATTGGCACCCCGAAGGTGCTGGGGAGCACCCCAAACCGGCTAAGTTCTTGTTTCTGTATCGAGTAGCTCTGGAGCACCCTACGGCGTTTTCACACCACCCTGGAAGGGATGGAGTGTCAACTTTCTTCATGTGCGGAGCACATCGCTGTTGTCCTTGCTGTTGTTGTTGCTGTTGTTGTTGCTGTTCGGTGACGCTGGGCGTCACTTCCTGCGGGGGTGCAAGCCCTCGTAGGAATGCTTCAGTCCGCAGCAGCGAAGCTTGAGGCCTTTGGTCCCCGACGCGTACCGGTGGGAACAACGGCCGGCTTCTTGAGGCGAAGTTGAGCGGTGATCTTCGGTTCCGTCGCGCGATATTTCTGGAACTCAGTGTCCTTGCCGAAGGTGTATTCCAGTGCCTTGTTCACCACATCATCCGGCTGGCATTGAGCGAAGGTCGCATACTGGTTCACCTGGGTCGCGGTTGACTCTTCAAGTGAGCAGATGGCAGTGACTTTGCGGGTCTGTTGGATGTTGAGTAAGGGCATGATCTCGGTTTCTCCTGGATGCTGCGGGGCTATGCTGCGTGGGGGGATGTGACGGGCGCGGCATCCTCGTCGTCGGCCCGGTAGAGGTCTTCAGTGACAAAGCTCATCGTTGCGAAGTCGTAGCCGGTGACGGCAATCAGTTCACGCACGCGCCGCCTTCCGTTCTGAAGACGTTCGCAGTAAAGAACGAAGTCGATCGCTTCGGCGGTCTCGGAACGGATGAAGCCGTGGTTGATGTTCGGGCGAGCGCTCAGCGCAAGGTTTGACAATCTGCTGAGCGCATCCCATGCCGATTTCGCGTGCAAGGTGGTGAGCGTTCCGCCGTGCCCGGTGTTCATGGCCTGCAAAAGATCGTTTGCACACTCGTCACGTATCTCGCCGAAAATGATGCGGTCGGGACGGTGCCGAAGCGCAGCGGCCAGCAATGCGCTTGGGAGTACCGCAACCTGTCCGGGAATAGCGTCGACCGCTTCCCATCGCACAGCGTTCGGCTGAAGGATCTGCAGCTCGGCGACCTGCTCGATCACGATGAGCCTGTCCGTCAATGGAACATGATCGAGAATGGCCTTCATAAGCGTTGTTTTGCCGGAGCCGGTGCCGCCTGCGATGATTCCGTTCTTCTTCTTCAACAGGAGCGCTACGACGTGATCGCGCACCTCCCTCGGCATGCTTCCCTTCTCTATGAGCTGGTCGGTCGTGAACCACTGATTGAATTTGCGGATGGTGAGCGTTGCGCCGCCGATTGCCGATGGTGCTCCGACCACCGCGACACGCGAGCCGTCGGGCATGCGGGTATTCAGGATCGGGTTCTGATGCGTGAGGTCCTGGCCCATCATGCGAGCAACGCGCTGGATGGCTGCCTCAAGGCGCTCGACGCTGTACTCCTTCTGGAGCGGAATATGCTCGATCACGCCGCCGCGGTCGGCATACACACCGGTCGTCCCATTGATCATCAAATCGCTGATAGTGGGGTCCAGAATCAACGCCTGAAGGTCTTCGGTGAAGAACGGCAACACCTTCTCCCATGCGCTCTCGACACTCACCGCTTCACCTCCGGGCGGTACGTCGAACCATCGGCCGGGGTCTGGTCGACCGAGACACGGTTTTCGTGGAATTCCGTAATCGTGAGACCGAGGGGGTTGATGGTCTCGTACTGTGGGTTTGTCTTCGCCTGATCGCTCACCTGGGCTGGGTTCAGGTAGTACGTGACCGAAGCCATCCAATGTTCGGTGCGCGGCTTGTTGGAGGTGCTTGGTGAGTAGATCAAGTCGAAGGTTTCAAGTGCCGTTCCTCGCGACACGATCGCATCGCCGATCTTCTCCTGCGTCATCGAAGTGATGGTCACGTTGTTGACCTGAACCTCGCTCTGCTCGATCTGGCCACTGGTCACCTGAGTGATGAGGTGATTGGCGTTGTCCTGGCCGATGAGCTGGGAGGCGAGCGGCGCGGAGAGGAAGTAGTAGTTCATGGGGTACTTCTTCGCCATCGTCTGCCGGTTGATGGTGTGCCGGTACCCTGTCCAGTCGGTCAAATAGGTGCGGATCTCACCCTCGCGGGGGGAGTAATTGAGGTCGCTGTACTGGATGGCCTGCGCCCTGCCGGCGTCGTCGATGCGAACGTACCGGGTGATGGCGGGACGGTGCGACACGATCACGAGGCCCGCGCTCAGGATGAGTGACAGGCCGGCAAGCGAACTAATCGCCAGCTTCGCCATTGCACGTTCGCTGTAATGAGCCGAGTAGACCTGATTTGCGATCTTGTCAGCCTCGACGTGCTCGTGCGCGGTGAGTGCGCTACCGGGTGCTGCGACGTGTGTGGACATGCTTTGGCTCCTCCATGTGGTTGTGAAGCGCGTAGTACGCGTGAACGAAGCTCATGATGACGACGGCAAGGCATGCGAACCGCATGACGATCTTGAGTGGGCGTGGCAAGAGCCGATACATCTGCCAGAGTGCAAGCATGTGGGGACACCTTCCGTTCGTGGGATCGTCACGCTACTTGTAGAAAGCTGCTCGCTCTGCCATCTCGCCGATCTTGCCGACCAGTCCGGCACCGCCGCCGAAGATCATCTGGGTGAGGCTCGGGACCATGATGAGATTGAGGATGAAGGCGACGAAGACCATGATGAAAGGCACCAGGTTCGCGATCCAGTTCCCGATGCTGTAATTGCCCTGGAATGTCTGGTTCAGAAAGCCAATCAGGAACTGTGACCAAACGAAGACGAAGGCTGCGCCGACGGCGCGGATCATGGCCAGACTTACCAGTACTTCAATGAAATGAATGAACTTCCCACGGAACGTCTCCGTAAGGTAGAGCGGGATCATGATCGGACCGAACAGCGCGGCCACCGCATAGAAGATGAAGGCACTCGCGTTGACCAGAAACAGGATCGCGGACGCGATGCCCATGATCCCTTCGACACCGTAATAGCAGAGCTGTTCGAGGATGTTGATCCCGGTGGGCACCTGCGTGTCATGAGCTGCGATTCTTAGTTGCGTCAGCAACTGATCGAGTGATTTTTGATCGAGGATCTGCGAGATCTGCGCCGCAACGTACGCAAACATGCGATTGAAACCGAAGCTGGAGCCCGGCAGGTTGTTGATCCAGTAGTGTTCGATCACCAGGCAGAACAGGAAACGAAACAGGAAGGTCTTCAGTTCGTCCATGCTGACGGGTCTGTTGCCACCGAAGTGCGCGGACCAGGACGACATGCGAACAGCAATGCCGATGAGGATGATGGTGGCAATGAAGGTGAGCAGGATCATGCCGAAATTCGATAGAGCTGCGCCGTTTTGCGTCGTGAGATTGGTGATGCTGTCGGTCAATTGCCCGAGATAGTTGATGCCACCGGGGGTGGTGTTCATAGGATCACTCTCACGAAACGCTGTGCTGGTGGGGAAAAGCCGGGGCGCTGAAGCATCTCAACGCCACCGAAGGGGTTGCCGGCTGCTCAGTAGTAGGTCGTCCAGGTCGTTGACTCGTTCGCCGCGTACGTCGGATTGTCCGCTTGTTGGGTCACCTTGAAATTGGCGTCGTTGATCGCCACTGAAGCCGCATTGCGCTTGTCCATGTTCTCGACGGCCGCTTGCGCCGCCAGGCACGCGTGGAGTTGCCCCTGAGCGTGTTCCTCCTGCATGCGCTGCGAGTCCGACATGTTGATCAAGTTGAGCTGTTCCACTTCGCTGTTGGTGAGGTTGGTGGTGTCGTAGATGGAAGTATTCAGAGCGGTGTTCGCCGGCAGATTGCTGGTTCTGTTGGCTTGGTAGGCTCCGACCGATGTAAGGCACTGGCTCGAAGCCGCGTCCATGGCCTCGATGTGGGCGAGGGTGGAAAGCCTGTCGCTTTGGCCGACGATCTCCCGGCCCCAATAGGCGGACGATGTACCGGAGATCGCGAGGTTCATGATCTTCCAGACCGTGCTTGCGTTCTGAGACTGGCCGTTGAGTTGTCCCTGGAGACCGGCGGTTTCGCCGTAGCTGTTCTGCACCGACGAATTCATCAGTGCGTTCTCCGCCGTACGCCAGATTTGCTTGGTGTTGAAGTACTTGAGGTTGTTGAAGATCGTGTTGTACGTCGTCATCGACTGTTGGTAGATCTTCAGCGCAGTTCCCGCCATCTGGACGTCCTGGATGAGCTGCTGCGTCAAGGTGAGGTTGGCTTCTTTTCCGTCCGCGATCTGTTCAACCTGATATGCGAGGCCTTTCTCCTCGTGGATGATTTGTTCGACCGCGTGACTGGATTGGGTTGGATCGAAGACAACGCCGCCGAACTGCGCGTGCGCCGGTACCGATGTCGCGAGCGCGGCGAGGCCGCCGGCGATCATCAGGTATGGGTTGGTGAGGACTTTTTTCATGAGCGAACTCCCTTAGAGCGTCGGGTTGACGCGATGTTCCGCGTAGGAGGGGATGAGGATGTCTTTGCCGATGTAGACCCGCGCTCGCGTGCCTTCCTTGAGCGTGATAATCGGCAGCCGGTTGAGGAAGTGATTCAGTACCTGTTCGCCCTCCTGGCTGGTTTGCGCGGAGATGCCGTTGCGGATCTGGCTGTCTGGGGTTAGAACGCTCCCGCTGTTGCCGATTTGTGCGAGCCCTCCCAGACCCCCGATTGCGGCGGCAGCGGCGAACGCTTGGAGATAGCCGTGGTCAACCTTGGTGGCGAGGCCGGTGGTGCCGATCTGATCGAGCCCCGCGTATTTGTCGATGTCGATGGAGAATCCATCCGGGCAGACGGCCCGGTGGAACACTACGGCAAGCCGATGCTGCTGCTGGCTTCCAACCGCCGTCACCGAACCAATCAGCCGCGTCCCCTGCGGCAGGAGAAGGTTCTGACGGTCGTGCGAATAGTAGTCGGTGGTGAGCATGATGAGGACGGGGCCGGCCATGCCGCCGTCGACGTGGTTGGTGACGACACCCTCGAGGACCGTGCCCTCGAAAACGCGATACAACTTCCCGCCGTACTGGTCGAAGTCGTAGGCGGCGAGAGGGTCTTTGCTCTTCCTGTCCTCGGGTTTTGCAGCCTCTTCAGGCGTTGCCGGACCCTCGGTGATCGACTGACTGGCGAGTACGGCCGGTCCGGTGACGCTTGGACCTGCGACCGAGGGTGACGATGCTTCGTTCTTCGCTTCGTGGGTCTGGAAGTCAACGGCTACGGTGTCGCTGTTGAGGGCGTCCACGCGGCGCTTTTCACGCTCCGCGGCCTTCTGCTTGGCCTGTGCGCGAGCCTCCGACTGCCCCGAAGTCTGTTTCGGGGCGTTGGCGCTGGTGCCGTAGATGGCCGCGCTCTGCGCGGGCGTCATGGGCACGGTACCGTCCGACTCAGGGGGTGGGAGGGCGGCTTGTTCCTGGGCCTGCATTCCCTTCTCCTGAACCTCCAAAGATGCGACCGCTTGCTGGAGCTGAGCGTGCTCGGCGTCACCCTTCTGAATAAGCTCCTGCTGCTTCTGGAAGCCGGTCACCTGCTGGGCATCGGCGGTAGACGGTCGGGATTGCATGGTGCTCTTGGCCGCTTCCTTCTTGTGGCTGCCGGTTAGGGTGTTGTACGCGGTGGAGGCTCCGATCAGGACTATGGCACCGGTCAGAACGAGCACGATGGGCAGGGTCTTGCCGATGGGCGGCTTGGCCGGGGGGACGACGGGGACGGTTCCCATTAGTTGGCCTCCTGACGGTGGAACTCGACCTTGGACTTGCCGATGGCGACGTAGCCGTTCTGCAGGAGCTTGGGAACGGTGTAGAGCCCATTCGCGAATTCGAAGTTGATCAGCGAGCCCTTCTTGTCCTTCAGCTCGTACACCACCGGCGGCTCTTCGAACTTGCCCTGGATGTAGGTAAACTTCCCGTCATCCCAGATTTGCCGCACGCCCAACGCCTTGGCTTTGCCCTGATCCCAGCTGTAATCGAAATGGAGGTTGCTGGGGTATGTGCTCTGGTACTTCTCCTGGGCGATCTCGGCCGTCTTCTTGTCCGCTGCTGCGGCAGCCTGCGCCTGGGCCACTTCCCTTTCGAGCCGGTCTTCCTTCTCCTTCACCTCCGCAGCCGGAAGGAAAACGGGAGCGTCGGCGATCTTCTTCTGAGCGTCCTTATCGGTCTGCTCCAGGAACACGGTCGAATCGAAGCCTCCCCCCTCGGCGGACACCTCCTTCAGCTCAAGGGTGTAGTCGTTGCCGTGGTCGGAGATGATGTGAACGTTGGTGCTGCTCTTCGCCGCCGCTGCCTTGGGCTTTACCGAAATAAAACGGCTGGCGACGTGACCGGCGTTGAAGATCCAGTCGTCGGTGTTGCCGCCGAACACGGTGGCAACCTTCTCCTCGGCCGGCAGCTCAAGGAGCGTCGATTCGTTGAGGCTGGTTCGGATAATCGGGGGTACGGCGGTAGGGCTCACCTGAATGGTCCGGGGGGCCTTCTGCTGGGCGTGGGCGTAGACCGCGAACAAGGCGCTGGCGGCGATAAGGTGAGGGACTTTCATGGTCGGTCTCCGTGGGAAGGGTGTGTGGAACGTGCTGGGGAGTCGAGGGTTGCTACGCGTCTTCACCCGCGACGAAACGGGTGATGCCGTCCTCCAAGCCCCACCTCTCGATCAAGCGGCCTCGGCGGGCTCTGTCCTTGGGCTTGCTGGAGAAGATCGCGTAGCTGCGAGGATCGAGGTTGAGGGTCACAACCTTGGTGATTCCGTCGCGGCGCATCAACAGACCTTCACGCGGCCCCAGGCTCTCGAAGAGGTTCAACTGCTGCTCGGTCATCTTGAACAACCTGCCGTAGTGGTCGCGGTTGAACGTGGCGTCGGGAAGCAGCAGGAACGAGGTGCAGGAGTTGACGATGTTGTCGGCATTGTCGCCGAGATCGTTCGCGGACTGGCCGATGAGGGTGACGCCACCGAGGTTCTTGCGAACCTGCTTGATGCTGGCCAGAGCGCCGTCCAGCAGTTGTTTGTTCTTCATGTTCGAGAAAATCTCTTCGATCACGACATGCTTGGGGACGCCGAGGTTCTTGGGGTCGTACACCACGTCATCGATCCGGCGGAGCAGCCACACCATCAACGGCTCAATCAGGTCGGGGTAGTCCTTGGAGACGCCGGCGAAGTCCCAGCACTGGATGCGCGAGAGGCTGAGCGAGTCCTCTACGTTGTCGAAGATGGCGTGGTAAACCCCCTTCCCCACCCACTTCGCGAGATACCGGTCGAGGTGTTTCGGCAGGAGCAGGTTCGACAACCTGCGGATCTTGCGGTCGATGAGGTACATGTCCTGCACCGCTTTGAACACCGTGTCCTCGTCCTCGGGGGAGAGGGTGGCGCCACCGTTGGTGAGGAGCATTTTGACGAAGTTGTTGAGAAACTTGATGTTCTTCTCGTTCTCTTCGAGAGCAAACGGATTGACGCGGGGGCCGTCGAGACCAATGCGATCTACCCTGCCGCCATACAACTCGACCATGCTCTCGTAGCTGTTGCCGACATCGAAGATGTAGGTAAAGCCGTTGTACTTCCGCTCCAACCCGAGCATCTGGTTGGTGTGCACGGACTTACCCGTCCCGGTCGGACCGATGGTGAGCTGCACCCGCACCCCGTTCACGTAGGCGTCCTGAAAGAACGGAGTTCCCTGCCGCGTCTCGAAGACGTTCAGGTACTCGCTGTCGAGGTCTTCAGAAAGTGGGTGTCCGATGTTGGGGGCGAAGACTGGCGACAGCCGTGCATGGTGATCCTCGCCCAGCCAGAGCGGGAAGACGTTGTACTTCTGGTTGCAAGGAAACATCGCGTAAAACGCTGAGAGGTTCCCGATGGTCTCCTCGATCACGGTCGCCTGCGCGTCCACGAACGTCCGGTGGACGACAGGTGTGTTGTCTCTCAGTTCCTCGGCGCTCTTGGCCGAAAGCAGCAGCGTGACGGTGTACTTGCCCTGGCCCTTTTTATTCAGCTCCTTCACGACGAGGCCTAGGTCATCCACGCCTTCCGAAGCAGCTTTTGCACCGGCGCCCTGGTCGAGCGCGGCGAAGTTCTTGCCGGCCATCACCCGCTGGAAGATCCCCACTTTGAAGAAGTCGATCCACTTCTCCTGGGCGCTGATCTCCTTGCGCACGGTGGAGGTGGACTGCGGCCGCCAGGTCGTGCAAAGCACGCTGTCGCAGGTGAGATTGGTGATGCCGTTGTACAGACACGGCTGCGAGGCGGAGGGTGTGGTTGAGAGCGAGAACATCTGCACGTGCCGCTTCCCTACCCGGAGATGATCGCCCTGCCACGAGACGGCGCTGTTGACGATCTGCTGGTCCACGCCGAGGTCGGAGACGAGCGGCGTGTGCCCGGCCCACTCCTCAAGATTGAAGAGCTCGCGGAAGAACTTGAACACTCGATCCTTGCCCAGAAGCTTCACTCCAACGATTCCGCTCAGGTGGGTTTCGAGGATGGTGGCGGCCTTCTGGAGCTGGTTGATCAACCGTTCGTTTTCGTTGGCCTGGTCCTTCGGCTTGGCGGCGAACGGGTTCGATAGCTCGGGCTCGAAGGTGAGGCACCAGTGGAGATCGATCCGGCGGAAGTTGGCCGTCTTTTTGAGGAAGTTGAGGCGGTGATCCACGAAGGATTGAGTGATGGGATCGGCATATTGGTCCTGGCGAGGAATGTCGAACCCGGACGTGACGCGCATGTACTGGTACAGCGAGGAGGCCTCCGGCAGCCCACGCAAGCCCATCTCGATGGCTCGTACCTTGGCCTCCAGCTCGGAGTCCGTGAGACCTTCTTCATCCACACCGGCAAGTTCGAACAGGACTCCGTACCCTCGCGTCTTGGTCGCAAACATCGTGGGACTGACGAAGCGGGCGATGGGGATGATGCTGTTCGCGGCCCCGGCATCGGTGAACCACTGATTAGCGTTTGCGCGGGTCATAGTAGCTCTTCTGGAACCAGCTGAGGCCCCACAGTTGGAACATCTTGGGGTGTTTGCGAACGATCACCCAGCACAGGCCTGTGACCGAAAGGAAGATCAGGATGGATAGGAAAAAGTACCGAAGCAGGAGAGCCAGCAGCGACGTGATCACGATGCCCATCCAGATTGGCAAGCTCAACCCGAGCTTGGTCCGAGGTTTGTTGAGGGCTTGATTGATCGCCAATGGCTCTCCACGCCTGGTCATTTGCATGGTTTATGCGAGCGCCTTTACGGCGTGCGTGACGACCATCGAAACGCTCTGGCCAGTAAGCGAGCTGACCCACTGCGGCGCAAATCCGATCACGATGCCGGCGAGCAAACCGCCGCCGATTGCCATGAAGCCGCCTGCGATATTCCGGCCCATGAACTGAAACACGCCGAAGACAATGCCGATGCAAACAGCAATGGCCCCGCCGAGCTCGCAAGTCTTTTGAACACCGCTCATTGCAGTGGTGACACCGCTCAGATCGACGGTGCCCTGTGCGTAAGCGGCAAGGGGCGACAGTGTGAGTGCGACCAGAACGGGACCGAAGGTGCGACCGGCGGTTTTAATTCGCTGTTTAGCGAGGGTTTTCGTAGCCAGGGCTGCGAGGCGGGAACTCATTATGTTGGTCAAGGCTGCTCCTGTTGCTGCATGGTTGGTGGTGAGTTAAGAAGAAGGCGATACGCACGGTGACACGCCTTTGGGAATGCCTAAAAAAGTTTTATTTTTTTGAAATGAGATTGTCAAGTCGTGCACGATATTGACGTGGCTTTCGTCGTCTTATTTGCTCCGGGCAGAGGGTTGCATGTTGGTGCGGTACACTTCAAAGCGCGAGGATGTACAAAGGAAATGGCTGAGGACGCAAATGGACCCTATATGGGAGCGGTGCTCAGAGATTTAGGGATACGTATCCGCGAAATTCGCCGAGAAAAAGGGCTTTCAGTGCGTGACATGGTGGTCCACCATGACTACCACGATGCCCAATGGCGACGGTATGAAAAGGGTGCGTCGTTAACCTTTCCGTCGCTGGTCAGGATTGCGTTGTCGTTGGGGATCTCTTTGTCCGTTTTGCTGGATGGCGTTGGAGAGTTCTCGACAGCACAAGTTGACGCGTTGAAAGGGCGCGCGGCGCGCGCTCGCAAAAAGGTTAAGGATTGAATATTTCCGTTTTCAGCTGGGTGCTTTGGGCGGCAAGTGTTGTCGGCCAACTGGTTCTGCTGCTGATTCTGCTCCGACGAAAACTTCGGAGTGCTCGTGTTCTGACGGCGTACATGGCGTTCGCACCGCTGGAATCGTTGATCCTCTATCTGTTGTACAAATTTAGTAATCGCCACGAATATGCTGTTGGATACTCTCTGCTCGGGGTTATTTCTTACGCATTTCAGTTGTCGATCATTTACGAGCTTGTGAGGAGTGTGCTGCGGCCGCTTAACCACGTTCTGAAGGCTAAAACTGTAGGGATTTGCGTTGCGTTATGGGCTACTGGCCTAGGCGTGTTCGCATGTGTTGTCAGCTCTCATCTGGATCAGAAAACCGTTATCGATTTCTGGGAAAACAGGGTCTCCATCTTTGTTTCCATTTCCATCTGCACAGCGATCATCGGTGTTTTTTTGATCATGAATAGGTTTTACCTGGCGTTGCAAAAATACGCTCTTGTTACTGCGCAGGGGCTGTTCATCTGGCACTACAGTCTTTTGCTGGAAGAGATGGTGCATGCCAGTGGTCAGCGGCGATTCGGGAAGTGGTATGCAAGTGTTGACTACGGGGTCGAGATTATATACCTGGCCGTGTTGGGCTACTGGATCTATCAGTTCTGGAAGGAGCACGATGAGCAAGAGCCGATCAGCGCGGAGACTCGTTCAAGCATTCTTCTGGCTTATGCGGCTATCAAGCAGGGTGACGATCTTGAGAAGTTTTTCGAGGAGTCGCGAAAATGACTGCATTCGGGCCTCTCGCTATTGTGGTCGCATTGACTGGAGTAGCTTTCGTACGGACGCGCAAACGAAATTCCGATTTGGCACGTCTTGATTGGAACGTCTTGGTCAGCAAAATCGCGCCGCTCCCGTTCGACGTGATCACACGCGTTGCGGTCGATTATTTGCAACCGGGATTCGCTCACAACAGTGTCAATTCGTCAGATGTATGGGAACTTATTGGAAGGGATGAAGGTCTTCAACGTCTCTACAGCAATTCCCAGGTGCTGATGGCTCTTGCATGTCGTGCAACATGGGATCCAGACGAGAGTTTTATAGCAATCGAACAGATGCGCCGTGACGCCATGGTGATACGCAGAGCTGTCGTTCGGCTCTCGTTAGGGTTGAGCCTTGGATATGATCGATCGCAGGGACCGTTCTCAGTCCAGCAAGCTGTGAGCTCGTACTACCTCATGAGAGCTCGGGTGTTGACGCTTTACGCGAACCATCATGGTCCCAGATCGTTGGAACTATCGGCGGTTCTTTAAGGCGGAGCTGCCCCATCTTTCAATCCGTTGAGTCTGTTCTTCGCTCATACCTGCTGTAGCCTTTAGACCTTCGGCTTTGTACCCCTCCCAGTCGATGGAGTGAATTCTTATGGCAAACACGACGAGCTGACGTTCTTCCCCTTGCCCTGCCCTCGCCCTCAATGTCCCATCGATCATTAGCCGGGTGCCTTTCCTGATGATCGGGATGAAATTTAAGTCGATACTTCTAAGCTCGATTTCTATCAGGTCTCGGCCTTTCTCTGATCTTCCGTTTTCCAAAGGAACTTCAGTTTGGATCGCAAGGAGGAGAACTGCTGAATCTCTTTTGCCGTCGCGGAACCGTATATCGTTTGCCGCCCAGCCCTCGAGATGTACGTTGTTTTTCAGGTTGAACCGCACGGTGGTGTCTCCTGTCTGGAACGGGTTGGTGTTCGGGCCGGAGCCGCGCCGGGCTGAACTCAGTTTACGTAGAACAATATGGTGGGTTGGCCGTGTTCTGGGTCGTTTGGCGATGGTAGGAGTCCATACGGGCGATTCCTGTCGCTCCTTGCCTTGTTTCTGTTCGATCTAGCGTTACTCTCCATTTTGAGCTCAATGCGGTTTGACAGGCTCATTCTTCATAGGAAGCTTTTGCTTTTGTTGGTTCTTGTTGTGGTTCTCCCGAACGTTCGTGTTTCCCTCTAATCCACAGGGCCTACTCCTGATCTCTTGTTCTTATGGCTCTTGAATCTCTTGCTTCCTTATAAGGTGTACCGGGAGGTCCACATCTTTGCGCGGGAGGTCCACATCTCTGCACCGGGAGGTCCACATCGGTGTACCGGGAGGTCCACATCGGTGTACTGGGAGGTCCACATCTTCTTTCGAAGCTTATTCAAGTTGTCCACACCCAAAGCTTCACAGTATGCCGCCCGCTCTTTGAATGACGCTGCCTATCCGCAGGTCCACATTGTGTCGGGTCCGTTTCCCATTGTTTAGGCGGGCCGCTTTATAGATGACGAACCCGGTTGAGACCGAAGGTTGGTAGGACTTCCCCGCATGAGGAGGTGCGCCGGATGTGGACCTCCCGGTACAGATGTGGACCTCCCGGTACAAATGTGGACCTCCCGGTACACCGATGTGGACCTCCCGCGCAAAGATGTGGACCTCCCGGTACGGATGTGGACCTCCCGGTACGGATGTGGACCTCCCGGTACGGATGTGGACCTCCCG
>CAXTLR010000025.1:15422-22778 GCA_964245195.1 uncultured Acidobacteriaceae bacterium
GATGTGGACCTCCCGGTACGGATGTGGACCTCCCGGTACGGATGTGGACCTCCCGGTACGGATGTGGACCTCTCGGTACGGATGTGGACCTCTCGGTACGGATGTGGACCCTCTTGTATAGGGGACGCGGCCTATTTAGGTTGATTAGGAGAAAGTCTTCGGATTCGGCCTTTTGCGATGTCATCGTCTAAAAGGCCCTGTTTCGCTCGATTCACCAGGAGTCCCTGTGGAACTTCTGCGATCTCGACTCCTGGCCAGAGTGCCTTCAAAATCCGAATAGCCGCACGTGCATGCCCCTTTTTCCGGCGAGGGTTGCTCTCTCCGGGAAACTGCTCTGCTAGGGCCTTCCAGGGAATGACTGTTTCGCTTGCCGCTGAATAGCAACGGTAGAGAAGCCAGAACACCAGGTCTTGAACCTGAGTTGGTCCTTTGATTTCGGCCCATATGCGGCGGGGGAGGACGATATGGTGCTTTTGGATGTCCTCGAAAAGAGTGGCGTTCATTGCGAATCCGTAACGGTGTTCTAGCTCCGGCAGACATTGTTGCGAGTCGTCATCGGATCTTCGACCGGTAACTGAGGGGGGTAGAAAGGAGCGTTCGATGAGGGGATAGGTGAGATTGCGCTTCCCTTCTCCGTCGGTTGCTCTTTGAATATTGATGACTAAACCTGCAACGCGTTCAAAACGCTTGCGGAGGTCTCGATTGTTCTTGCCACCTCTAGTGAGCCCCATCTCCTTCTGGAACTCGAGGGCCGAATTCCAAGGAATGAACGGGGTGTCCATGCGGATCGCCCTATCGAAGATCCATGCCAGAACCTTGCGGTCTGTCCCAAACGGCATGCCTACGTCCGGACGAACTGCCGAGAAGGTTACGTACAGCGTGGAACCGTCCCCTAGCCTTGCCTGCCTTGTGATCTTCGTCTCCGTGGTGGCGCTACTTGGGAGGGTGCAAAGAATCATGGCCTGTGCGAGCTTGATGTACTCATTACCGAGTGTGCCGTCCTGCTTTGCTTCGACTATCGCCATCACACGTTGAGTTTGCCTTATTTGTGCGAGCAAATCTTCTTTTGTACGGCTTCTGAGACGTTTCGTAGGGGCCGTGGTCGTAGTGTTCGGGATTCTAGCTAAACCAGTGTTCAATGGTCTTCCTCCGAGGGCGTACGATCACACCGCTGAAAAGCTAAGACGAATCTCTGTGTTCTCTTACGAAAGAGACTGTCACGTCGTGCACGACATCATCGTAACGTGAATTGGGGAAGTTGCGCGAGAAGTTCTCGACCCCTACTGTTTTTGCTTGCGTTTTGCAAGCCATTCCGATAGCAGATCCTCCAAGAGCTCGGACATGTCAGAAGCTACTTCCGACTCATCATTGGCCTCGTTGAGCTCTCGGTCCTTCGCCAATTCATAATTCGCCTCAGTGAGGGTTTTCTTCTTCAGATACCCTCCCCAGGCGCGGTAGGCATTGTTACGACTCTTGGCTCCCTGTTTGAGCGGCCGCCCGAGTTTAGGTTTGGTCTCGGACTCCATAACGGAAGTGCCGGTCCCGAGGTTCTTTAGGCTATCGAATTGGCTAAGCGGTTTTTTTGTGGACGCGGGCATAGGTCACGATTTCCTTTCCGACTGCTTCGTAAGCTTCCCAAGCTCTACCGGCTCTGGAGTCATCGGCTTGCATGACAATGCAACCGCTAGCGGATGCTTTCGAAAATGCTTTAAGACGAGGCACTACGGTGTCAAAGACGGGCACGCTCAGCTCGCCGAGTAGCGATTTAAGCTGTTGGGCCTCGGTCTCCGGGGGTGGTGGGGCTTTGGTTACGAGTACGCGATATCGGGTCTCGTTCATGCGCTGGAGCGCTTCAATGGTTTGCCGCAAACCGACCGTATCTAATGCAAGGGGCACGGCAGGGATGATGAGGAGATCGCAACCCTCAGCTAGCGCCTTCAAGTCGGCTTCAGTGGGTTGTTGACCGGTATCGACAACGCTGTGCTTGAATTTGCCGGCAAGTCTCATTGCGGAGGCGATATCCGCAACCATGAAGGGAAACCCCTGACCTCGCAGGCTCCACTCGGTCGCATTACGTGTGCGATCTCCATCTAGTAGTACCGTTGGTGCGATGGTGTTAAGGTATGCGGCCACGTGCACCGCGGTTGTGGTCTTTCCAACGCCGCCCTTATAGCTCGCGACTGCTATATGCATCTTTCACCTTTCCCTCAATTCACTTTACTATAAAGGCGTTAGTAAACAAAGGGAGTGAAGAGAATGTGCTCATGTGGATACTCCCCCCCGGTGGCCTCCGTTGGTTGCGGCCCGGCGCTGATGCATTAGGCCGAGCCACCCCTTTCAGGCTGCGATGGGGAGGGCCGAGTCCTCCTCGGCGTCCTTCCCTTCCGCTACTCCCTCGACTCTCTCGATGATCTGCCGCGCGGTTTTCGCGATGGTCTGCATGGATGCTGTAAGCATCTCGCCGGTGATGCCGTAAGACGCGAGGTAGAAGCAACTGCTGGGGTGGATGTCGTAATGCGTGAGCACGGCATAGGCTACTGCTTCGGCCTCCAATTCACGCTGCTGCTTGCCTTGACTTCGATCTTCCTTGTGTATGAGCTCATGAGCAAACTCATGGACAAGAGTTCCACACTTGGCAGCGATTCCCTGCCGCTCGTCGATTTCGACGGTTCCACCCATGCTCAGGCCCTGAGCGCCTGATCCGATTACCTTGTAAATCAACGTTATTCCCGCGTTACGGATGGCTGCTTCGATCCTCGGAAGCAAGTCATGCCCACCTTCGGCGGCGTCATGGCTCGGGACCTTCGGAAGCTCTTCACCGTCTGTCTGCGCGATGTCGAACACAGTGGCCGCTCGGAAGCCCCGTAGACGGCGGACATCTTCATTCTCGGCTGTTTGGTTTTTGTCCTTGCTGATAATAGGGGCGAGGATATAGATCGCCTTTTCTCCCTTGCGGACCTGCCGCTTCATCTCCAACCACTTACGATAACCGGCAACGCGGGTAGCGGTCGGGCACTGTTTGCCGATGAGCAACTGATTGCCAAAGGAGTAGGTATAAAACCGACTCATGGTCGTTAGCCAGGCGCGAAAGGTCGCATCCTGCTTGGCGCGGTCGGTCTCGGCTGCAAGTGCAGTGACGGCATCTGTGATGGTTGTGGAGAGGATTTCAGCTTTGGTGGTGATGCTCATGGATCAGTCTCCTGTGCGGCTTTCAGTTCGGACAGTGTTCCCGCACTGTCAGTGGCTTAGGTTGAAGGGGTTCTGCCTTATCCCCTCTCTGTTTCTAAGTATACTTCCTTTATACCTTATTAGCAAGCTGAAAAGGTGGATAAACAGCAATTATTATTGCGAATAGTTGGGTATCTGCTAGTGCTGCTCGTAGCTGCACGCGGAGCATGGATCGCAACGCGAGACATCATAGAAGGGGTGGCTCCTTTGTTGCCGACGTTCTTGGGAGGCTCCCACTAAACCTTCATGGAAGATGCGGCGGTGTCCTGGCGTCTCCCTCATACATTTCCTCCCTCATAGCGCGGTTGCCGTTGCCTGTTCCTGGGTCGTCGGGGAGGCGTGGCCGAGGAATGAGTCCGTGAGTGGCAAGGCTTTGGGCCAGCTCGACCAACTTGGCCGGCTCGAAGGTACGGCGTGGGTTGATGCTGGATTCCTCAAGCAATGCGAGAGGAAGGGTCCTGTATCCTGAATCGACAGCCGTTGCGGTGTACATGGACGCATCTCCTGTGCGGTATGTGCTTCGTTGCGGTTGGGGGCAGTGTTCCCGCACTGCCCCACCTCGCTCCCTTCGACTCGGTTAGTCCTTCGAACTCTCGCTGTCGCTTTTAGCGTTTACGCACTCAAGCTGGCTTGCCAGAATTTCCCAATACGTGATCTTGATGGTCTCTGTGCTAACGGTCTTGTCGCGGGTGTTGCTCCGCAATTCGCCTTCAACATAAACGCGGTCGCCCTTTTTCAAAGTGAGAGCGTACTTGGCAAGGTTGCCGAATACAGTAACGCTGTGCCATTCTGTGCGGCTCTGGCGGTCGCCCGTTTCGTCGTTCCAACGGGAGGTGACGGCCACCCGGAAAGTGACAGGGGCCTTGTCGTTCTTGCGCTGTGCATCATCTCCGAGGTGACCCATTAGAACGGTACGGCTGAGGTCGTTAATCATGGCATTCTCTCCTGTTGCGGTCGGTTGTGGACAGTGTTCCCGCACTGTCAGTGGCTTAGGTTGAAGGGGTTCTGCCTTATCCCCTCTCTGTTTCTAAGTATACTTCCTTTATACCTTATTAGCAAGCTGAAAAGGTGGATAAACAGCAATTATTATTGCGAATAGTTGGGTATCTGCTAGTGCTGCTCGTAGCTGCACGCGGAGCATGGATCGCAACGCGAGACATCATAGAAGGGGTGGCTCCTTTGTTGCCGACGTTCTTGGGAGGCTCCCACTAAACCTTCATGGAAGATGCGGCGGTGTCCTGGCGTCTCCCTCATACATTTCCTCCCTCATAGCGCGGTTGCCGTTGCCTGTTCCTGGGCGGCAAAGCCGACCCTCAAGGATCCGAAGGACGATGGCCAGGGTTGGCTTAAGGAAAGTATGGAATCGAGCAGGGAAGGGGAGTAATCTTAATTTAGCTTCCGGCGGTCTCACCCCGCCGGAAGGTGCTACATCTGTTTTACCTTAGGAGGTAGAGCAGAGCTGCAATCCACCGCAAGGGCAAATGGATTGCAAGGTTGAAGCTTATGCTCACTCGTAGCATGGCTTCTTCCTCCTTTCAACGGGAATGACGGCCCTGTTAGCGCAGGGCCGCGTTGCTTTTGGCAACGCTCGTTTTGCCCCTTGCTGAACCAAATGCACATTGTGAAAGCCCCGTCGAAAGAACGTCTTAAAGTCTATTGAATCAAGGCGGAGATGGGGTGCTGGCCGTGCAATCCCCGCCACCGCTCGATGACTGCCTCACAACGCACGATCTCACTGTCGCGGCGGCGACAATCCTCGGCAAACCGAGACGCAATGTCGAGAGCCTTTAGAGCTTCGATGTGCCTGCCCAACACCTCGGGAACGTTGCGCTGCATGAACTCGCTACGAGTGTGGCCGCTCAGGTCCAGACGGCACCAGTCCGAGAAGTCAGTTACCTCGCGAATCTTGCCAATTTTCATCTTCATCGGGAAGCCTCCGGGCTTTGAATGGTTTAGCTGTGTCTCTTCTGAGACACGCCTTGGCCCAGACCCACGCCTGCGGGGGTGGCAAGTGCAAGGGGAGGATTCCTTCCCCCGAAGGGGCGCCGAAGGCGGTCTGCACAAGCGAAGCGCGAAAGATGAAGGTGCCCCTTGCGCGCGCTAGGGGCGGAGCCCCAGAGGGTTGTTGCTGCTGCTTGTTCTTGCTGTTGGTGCTGGTGTTTGCTGTTGTTGGCGGGGAGGGGTGCTGTGGGGTTTCTCCGCAGTGGGTACGGTGAAGAGATATTGCTGGTTCTTCTAGTTGATATTGTGACCCAGGAGTGGTATGGAGCAATACCCTTTAGAGAGAGCGTAATGCGCTCTAAAGGAGAACACCGTGTTCAAGATCAAATTCTCGTCCCTTATCTTCGCTTTCGGTCTCACTTTCACCAGCTCGGTTGTTTCGGCGCAGGTTCAGTCGAATGCAGTTGCTGGATCCAATCCGACGCCACAAGCTGTAGCTGGATCGAATCCCCACCCACAAGCGGTTGCCGGATCTAACCCGACCCCACAGGCGGTTGCCGGTTCTAATCCGACGCCCCAAGTTGTTGTCCTTTTTTATGCGGCGAAGGCGTTGCTTGGTTTTTAGGAGTTGATGGCGGTTGATCGGATACCCTCTTTCGGAGAGGGTTAACCCATGAAACTGTCAATAGTGGCTATGGCGTTATGGGCTGCGGGTTCGGCTCTGAACGTCGCCTTAGTCGTCGTTCTATTGTACAAAGGACGTTGGCGCGCATTCCCGTGCTTCACGGCCTGGATGTCTTTTGGACTGCTTTACACCGCGGTGTGTTTCGTTGTGTACAGGACGGGATCGAAGGAGACCTATCGGTTGGTGTACTGGCTTGGGGCTTTGTGCGACTTCTTGCTTCAGATCGGTGTGGTCTGGGAGATTGGGCGGCACGTGTTCGCTCAGGATGGTCATTGGGTGGAAGGGTCGAGGAAGCGGCTTCTCGCGTTTTCCGTGACTGCTCCTGTCATAGCTGGGGTGATGGCGGTTTTCATGAAGCCGGCCGCAACGAGTTTGCTCAATGCTTGGGCGGCAAGGGCTAGTCTGTTCAGTACGATCTTGATTTGTTTTCTCTTTACCTCGGTGGTAATGACTTCACAGGAACTCGGGCTGGGGTGGAGAAGTCACGTTGTTCGGGAGAGCTATGGGCTCTTTGTATGGACTTTGGTAGCGTTTATTACGGACACACTTCATGCCTATTGGCGGACGATGCATCATTTCGACGCCTTGGAAAATGTGCGGATCGCCGCCTTCCAGGGCTGCTTGGTCTACTGGTGCGTCGCATTCTGGCTTTCTGAGCCAGAACCAATTTCTCCTCCGGAAACTATCTTGAGCGATTTGCAAAATCTTCGACGTGGCAGAGCGGTTTAGGGATTACTATAGTTTTGCTATTTGGAGGTTAAGGTCCGGCAATGTTTCTAGCCTTTCTTATATGCCTGGTCGCGTCATTCGCTGCGGTTCAGATCCGCTTCGGAATTCAACGACGTCGGCTCATGCAGGAAGAGAGTTGGAAAACGGTTCTGGACCGTATTAAGCCTGTGGATGTGGCCGGGATTGGGGCGATTGCGGATGCTTACCTTCATCCCTCCAGTTCTCAATTGAGCATTGAGCCGTGGCAGATGTGGGAAGCTTTTGGTGGGCTTGCGGGTATCGAAGACATTTGGTCGAACGCTGCTGCCATGCTGGATTTAGCCGTTTATGCTTCACGCTGGAACACCGTTGAAGGTCGAGTGATCTCTGAAATGATCCGGCGCGATGGTGTGGCGCTCCGCCGAGCGGTCCGACGGATACGGCTCGCCTCACTCCTTGGGCCGCGTTCTGCTCGGACCCCGTTTCAATTGCAGGAAGCGGCGGCGTCTTACTGCTTGATGCGCGGTCGTCTGTTAGGCCTGTACCAGGTAGTGCATGTGGGTTTGTATCCTCGTCTGGCAGAAGTGCTGTAAGCGTGGAAGTGGTCGCTGTTGCTTGTTCTCGGGGCGTTGCGGGGTGCCCCCGTAGAGGGGGTGACGAAAAAAATGGGCCGGTTCTTTTCGCCGGCGCAGCTTTGGAGGCTGGGGGAGACCTCCCCCTACAGAACCCCTCAATGTAAAGAGCTCAAGCGCAGCGACATTCGTGCCAAAGGAGCTAAAACGTCTGCCCGAGAG
>CAXTLR010000026.1:0-22687 GCA_964245195.1 uncultured Acidobacteriaceae bacterium
AAGCTTTCACTCGGGCTGCCTCGGGCAGCAGTCCTGTGTGGCGTTTAGGTATACCCAAGCGATACGTAACAGGACTCCTCGAAAACCGTACCGCTTAGGTTGCGTTCTGCCTTATGATACGGGAAGTGAAGCGGGTCAAAGAGCCAAGTGTTACGAATAGTGCTGCGAAGCCTCACGAGGGCCAAAGCGTGGGGTACATTCGCGTCAGCACCCTCGATCAGCGAGAAGATCGCCAGCTAGAAGGCGTGGAGTTGGACCGCCGCTTCACAGACCATGTTTCCGGTAAGGACACGAAGCGGCCGCAACTCACGGCTCTGCTCTCGTTCGTCCGTGAGGGTGACACGGTGGTGTGCCACTCCATGGACCGGCTCGGCCGCAACCTGGATGACTTGCGCAAGTTGGTCTTCGGCTTAACAGAGCGTGGCATCCGTGTTGAATTCCGAAAAGAGAACCTCGTCTTCACCGGGGAGGACTCACCCATGGCGAACCTGCTGCTAAGCGTCATGGGAGCCATCGCGGAGTTCGAGCATCAGTTGATCCGTGAGCGCCAGCGAGAGGGAATCACCCTGGCAAAGCGCCGTGGCGTCTATAAGGGAAGGCCCGCAACGCTCAGTGCGGATGCGGTTGCAACACTCGTCGCGAAACTGGCAGCCGGCGAAAAGCCCTCGGTCGTGGCGCGTGAGTTTGGAATCTCCCGCATGACGCTGCATCGGTATAGAACAAAGGCGGTGGCGTGATGCGGAAGCCTCGGCAGATTGTGATGCATTGTCCTTGCGGAAACTTGAAGCTCCTAGCAAAAGGGCTCTGCGCAACCTGCTACACGCTCAAGCGGCAGGATGAAGAATACTTCGGTGGCCATCGTGAGGAAGTGTTGAAGCGAGATGACTTTCGCTGCCGTGTACCTGGCTGCATTACGACGAAGCGCGGCAAGCGAGCGGTCGCGGTGCACCACCGCGAGCCGGGGAACAGTGATCCGGGGAAACTGCTGACGCTCTGCCTGGGCTGCCATGCGAAGGTCACTCGCACAAACTATGTGCAAGACGACTGGCCGGAGTTCCTTCGGGTGCTTTGGAGAGAACAGCACCCGGATGGTCAGGAACAGCAGTCGCTGCGGTTTATTGTGAACGCACCCACTCCGAAGAGGATGCCGCTATTCGCAGAGGCCCCAAGCGCTGAACAGGATTGACCAGCTGCCTCCGGGCGGCAAAGCCCAGCAACGGAAAGGAACCGCACTTTGTCGGCCCGGTCTTGTCGGCTGCGGTGACGGCGCTTTCGGTGAGCATAGCTCGATCTTAGGCGAGGCGGTCGATGTAGTGGTGAATCCGGCGCTCGCCGAAGGTGGCCGTTGGCAGGTCTGCGCTCAAGTGGACGGTAGCCCCTCTTTGGAGTGTGGGTCTGTTCCCATTGATGAAAGGACGCCCTCTGGGCAGAAGCGACCTCCGGTCCCGTGACGGGTTCAAGGTCAGTCTGACGCTGCTTTAGACGTTCGATGAACGCCGCTCCTGCGGCCTGACTGGACTTAGTCGGAGCGAAGAATATCTTCTGAAGGACCTCATATCCGCCGAGTCTCGGGTCATTGATGGGCCTTGCGAGGCTTGGCTATCAAGATGCATCACCTCCTCACCGCCACGCGGCGCGGTGCCGGTGAGTACCAATTTGCGGAAGATCGAAGGGCGTTCCAACACCATCTGCTTTGCGACCATAACGCCGAGGGAGAATCCAAGAACATCGACTGTTTGCAGGCCTAAAGCATCCAGGAACGCGAAAGCGTGTGCGGCCATACCGTCAACCGTTGGCGGAACGGCACCTGTGGAATTCCCGATTCCCGCATTGTCGAAGAGAATGATTTCGCGTTCTGCCGCAAGAGGGTCGGTAAGGGCTGGATCCCAATTGTCCAACGTACCGAGGTAGTGCTGGAGCAGTAAAAGCGGAAGCCCCTGAGGACTGCCAAAACGTCGATAGGCGTACGTCTCTGCAGTCGTCGACAGAAATTGTGTGGGTGCTGTTATGTTGCTGGCTGGTGTTGACGTGGACACGATTAAGCCTCCTGTGCTTTCCCGACATGACTGTTTGCGCCTGAGAAATGAAAGTCAGATCCTGAAGGTCGCGTCGTGGTTCATCTAGGCCTCTGAGGTGAGGCGGTCTCCTTTCTATCTTGTATTCGGAATTGCGAATACAGCAGAAGCGGACCACCAGGCCATAAAGGAATTGACCCTATTGGGGTACGCTTTAAGTAGCCGATTAAGGAGATCGGAAGCATCCTTGGCCAGAAGCGTCAGTTCGCCAAAGGTGTCGATGTATTCGATCGTTGCCTGAAGGTTGGAGGCACTATCTACAGCGCCAGGCCGTTTGTGCCCCGACACCACAGTGTGTGGGCGGAGGTCTTCAATCTGCCTGATGCTGGCCTTCCATGCTTCACGGGCCTCGCCCGTCAACGACTCTGCCAGGTACTGGTGAACGTCGTTGTAGACGATATCTCCGGCGACAACCAGATCCAAGCTCGGCACGTGTACGCACGTTGATCGGTCAGTGTCCGCGTGGCCGACATCGACGATACGGAGTTCTTCCCCTTCGAGGTCAAGCGTTGTGCCACCCAGTGCTTCGGGTAGGGTCTGAGGCCATTCAATCTGCCCCGGAAAGTTCTGCTCCCACAGAGGGTTGCTGGTCTGTGCTCGTAAGAGGTCGATGACCTCTGCGGTAGCTAGAGCGCGCGCCTCGGGAAATCTTCGCAGTAGCGTGGGGAGACCGAAGGAATGGTCCCCGTGTCCGTGAGTGATATAGATGGTGGTCAAGCGCTTGCCCATACTTGCAACCCAATCCGCAAGTTCCTGAGCCTGGTTGACGGTCAGAGCAGCGTCAATCAGAACCGCATCCCGTTTACCAGAGATGAGTGTGGCACTGGTTGGCTGCCATAGGGGTTTCACGTCGGCGGGAAGAACACCAGCATTAGATACCGGGATCATGGGGGTAAGGAAGACGTCTGCCCTGAGTGGAGAAGTCATGATGAAACTCCTTTGGTTCGTATCGCTATGTCGAATGAGTGGCCCCGAAGCTTTGGCCGGGATTAGTAGAAATGCGAAGTCACTGCGCTACTGCCTCACGCAAGAGAGATTTCGCCCATGTCAATGTTGACGAGAAGAGGTTCGGGCACAAGTTGGTAGTTGCCCTTATAGGCGTAGATCCGCCGCTGCGTGGGAAAGATGATGCCGCCTACATCTCGGTAGCCCGAGGCGTAATTCAGCCCCGTGGCTCCGCCAAGGATGTCGACCGTGTAGTCATGTCGACGCAGAAGGCCGTCTGGCCCGAAACACGAGATTTGCTCCCGCGTGTGGCTCTTGATGTGATCTGGAAAGAGAATCTTTAGGCGTCGCCATGTTTCGCCGTCTACAACGATTGCCGTGATCTCCTCGGTCTGAAAGCCTTCCTGCGTGAACAGGAAAGGGGTGTTGAGGTACGTCCAAAGCGCTTCGCCCTGGAAGTAGGCAACGTGTAAGTCGTCCCATGGCGTCTCGCGGAGCTGTCCCTGAAAGGACCTTTCGGGCTGATCGCGCGACATCAGCACCGTCCCGTCGAGCCGTTCCATCACCAGCCGCTCCGGCTCAAAGATGAAGCGCTTGTCCTGACCGGGAAAGTTCGTGACCATGCGTTCCCGCTTGGTGTCGACATGCATCACGACGTCTTTCAGGTAATCGCCCTGGCCCTTGACAAACCAGATGGCTCCCGTCAGCGATGCAGCAACCGTGACCTGGTTGATCTCATTCCAACGTTTCAAACCGCCGTGGGCATCCACTGCTTCCTGCAATAGATCGTTCATAACGTCTCCTTGTGGCGTACCGACTCCTTGTTTCTCAAGCCTGTGGAGTCTCCAGCTGCTCGTTGAAGCTGGTCACAAACGCGCTCTCGGCTGCACCGGCCTGTCCTCGAAGGAACTTCGCGCGAGGAACGAGGATCTCGTCCGCGTCGGTGGCCAGCGCGTCCATGGTTCCCTGGAGAAATTCATCAAGCGGCATTGCGCGTGGCTCTTCGGTACTGTTCAGCAACTCAGTGCGTACCCAGGGCGGGATGATCTCCAGTACCCGGACTGACGAGTGCCGCAATTTGAAGCGCAATGACATCGAATACGAATGGATCGCTGCCTTCGTCGCTGAATACACCGCAGTCATAGCCATCGGAGTGAAGCCCAACACCGAAGACACCAGCAGCACGTAGGAAGTGTCCTGCTTCTTGAGGTGGTCAATCAGGCTACTCGTCAGGCGGATCGGCCCCAAAAGGTTGGTGGTGATCGTAGAGGTGGTCAGCTCATCGTCAATCATGCTCGACGCGTCGTCGATCTGCATGATGCCGGCGTTGTTGATCAGCACGTTCAGGTTGGGATGGCGTTCGATCAGCTTTCCAGAGACTTCAGCGATACTTTGTGGATTGGTGAGGTCCAGTTCTACTAACTCCATGCCCGGATTGGCTTCGAGGGTCTTCTGCAAGTGGCCAGCTCTACGTCCTGAGATGATCACTTTGTTGCCGAGTTTATGCAGCGCCTCTGCCAGAGCTCGTCCGATACCCGAGCCGCCACCTGTGATGAAGATCGTATTTCCCGTGAGTTTCATTGCTTCTCCTTTTCCTTTTGGTGAGCTAACGTTGTGAATCGCCGGACGGGCCGTAGATGGAAGGAACTTTTGCCCCCAGTTCACGAAGAAACGTGGAGAGTTGGCCACGGTGATGGATCGCATCCACATGAAAAAGCCAGAAGATCTGGCCGAGCGGCTGCCTGAGCAGTAGCTGGTCACCGGAAGTGACCGACCGTTCCTCCATCCACTCCTGCTGGCTCAAAGTCGCTAGTCTTTCAGAAAGTCGTGAGGATTCGGTCTCGAACGCTGCAAGGAGCGCGCGGTGCTCGGGATGAGGTTGTTGCGGCACCTCAGCGGCTTTCGCCTTCATCAGTTGGTTGCAGATGTGTAGGCAACGAACGATCGTCCATGCGACAGCCCCTGCAGTGGAGGATCTTGGGTGCGGTTTGAATGTGAGGCCGTGTGCCGGCAGAGCATGCAACACGGCTCCCGTGGTGCCCGCTTCTACACGGTGCCGCTCGCGAAAGAATGAGATGGTACCGACTGGATCGAATTCAACCATGGGCCACCGTCTTCAGGTCTGCTTCCTGCTCTGCCATTGTGGGATAGTCCGTGTACCCTTTGCCGTCTGGACCGTAGAACGTTTCCGGGCGCTGTGCATTCAGGGGAGCGTTTGCCGCAAGTCGCTCCACCAAGTCGGGGTTGGCGATGTAGTCGCGTCCAAAGGCAACGAGTTCTCCCGCTCCGGCGTGAAGCAGGCCCTCAGCATGCGCAGCATCAAGGCCCACGTTGAGCATGATCGTGCCTTTGTATATGCTGCGCGCTCGGTGGAAGATGGCATCGCCACTCATCGCTTCCAGGGGCGTTCCGGTGAGGTCCGCGAGCTGCCGCATCACCATCACGTGCGAAAGGCTATATTCGTTGAGCCGAGCGTAGACGTAATCCGAAGTGGCGAGTGTGGAAGGCAGGGCCCGAAGGCCTCCACGCTCCGACATCATGGGACCGGCTTTGACCCCCACGCTGTGAGCTGGCCACTCGGGAAGAATGGCTTCGAGTACGTCGAACAGCAACCTGGAGCGATTCTCGACCGTTCCACCGTATTCATCTATGCGCAGGTTGAGGGTCTCGTGCAGGAATTGCTGGAAGAGGTAGACAAATCCGCCTTGTAGTTGAACGCCATCAAAGCCTGCATCGCGAGCCACCCGTGCCGCACGGCGGAAGTCTGAGACCGTTTGGTCAAGGTCCTCGCGGGTCATAGCGTCTGGAGCATGCGTCGACTCGATCTTGCCATACCCTGTGTGTACAAGCTGGCCCGGATCGACCGCGGAAGGTCCAAGTGGTGGGCGTCCATTGCCGACGAGGTCGCGATTGGAGACCGAGCCTTGATGCCAAAGCTGCACGATGATCCGGCCCCCGGCACGGTGGACCGCATCTACAATGACCTGCCAACCCTTCCGCTGCTCTTCTGTATAGATTCCGGGAGCACCGAACCATCCTCGCGCCTGGTCGCTGACGAAGGTTCCCTCCGTGATGATTAAGCCGGCAGAGGCGCGTTGCACGTAGTAGTCGCGCATCAGACCGGTCGGAACGCCCGATGGATGAGAAGCGCGCATGCGGGTCAAGGGCGCCATAACGATTCGGTTCGGAAGTTCCAGTTCGCCGAGCTTGAAAGGCTGACGCAGCAGACGCTGTTGCTGGGCAGGCTTAGTCTGCATGGCTGACCACCTCGCTCGCAATCGCTACTGTCTCCAATGGAGCGAACGCAGAGCCAAACATTGGCAGGCCGCTCTTGGATTCCGCTTCCGCGGCTTCGTCCTGAATGACATCCCAGTGCTCGACAAGCACGCCCTCTTTCACGCGAACGATGTCTGCAACGACCCAATTTCGGGGTAAACCGTGGCCTGAAAAACGCCCATGCAGGATTACTATGTCTCCTTCCGCTGAAACGTGGGCTTTCTCGTAGCGGAGTGTTGCGGGTAATGCCTTTGTCAGCGCGAACAGGCCCTCACGGCCCGGCCCAATGTGTGCGCTGTGCTGGATGTAATCAGGCGACCAGAGCTTCTCGGCAGCTTCATAGTCCCGCTGGTTAAACAGGGTGTCGAAGGCTTGCAGAACAAGCATCTTGTTGGCTTCCGCTGTGTCGGTGTTCATACAGCCTCCTTGAACGTGATAGGGCGGTTTGAGGAAGATCGCTCGCCGATTGCGTCAATCAGGCGATTTCAGCGCGACGGCAACCAATCCCAAGGGGATACTGTCTGCCATCTTGATCCTGCCTTTCTGGCTAGTAGCGAAATCGTTCAGCGTGTTTCCTGGCGAAATCGGCAAGCGTGCGCGGCGGACGGCCCGTCAACTCAGCAAATCCTCCAAACTTTTCGTCGGACCTGATGTCCACGCCGTTGGTCAAGTCGGTATAGCTATCGAAGACGCATTTCATGTAAGCGGGTTCGGCACCTGCGGCCAGGACGTTCCGAAGAAAGTCCGAGGGAGGCTGTGGCTCGTACGTAAAGGGCTGGCCGAGTGTGTCGCTGAAGACCTTCGCCAATTCGTGGTAAGTCTTTGCCTCGAAGCCGAGTCGATAGGTCTTTCCCGCGTGTTTCGGAGGGTCAACAAGGCACACAGCGGCGACTGCAGCGACATCGTCACAATCGACCCAACTCAGCCTCGCGGCTCCGACATAATGTTTGATCACGCCTTGCTTGACGTAGCTTTCCCCGCCATAGCCCAGGAGGTTCTGCATGAAGATCTCAGGGCGTAGATGCGTGAACGTGATGCCGGACCACTCGATGTAACGCTCAATGAACTGGTGCCAGCCGTAGTGTGCAACGCGGGTATCGTCGTCGCCACAGGCGCCCAGATGGACAATCTGTTTTACCCCTGCTCGCCGGGCAGTGTTCACCAGGTCCTTGCTTTGGCGTAGCATGTCTATCGTGTAACCGGTAGCCATGAAGACGCGGTCGATTCCCTCCAGAGCAGGAGCAAACGTCGAAAAGTCGTCTAGGTCAAGGTGGACCGTCGGCATGCTGAACTGCTTGGCCTTTGTCGGACTGCGGACCGCCGCAACAACATCGAGAGTGGCGTGTTGACTGAGAAGCGGAATGAGCGCCCCTCCTACCTGGCCAGTCGCACCCATTACAAGAACTCGCGCTTTGTCTGACATGATCCACTCCTGGAACTAGCCGTTTCTAGGCGCGACTCCGCTTTCTCCACAACGAAGCGGAGCCGCTGCCCGTGTTGTTCAACGATTACTGATGAAGCGATTCTGCGGCGAGTGCGATGATGTCGGCGACAGCTTCCGGGTGCGACACGAAGGGGCAGTGGCTGGAGGCCACCGAGCGGACACTGGCGCTCATGCGCTTTGCCATGAACTCCTGCGCAGGCGGGGGAATCATCTTGTCCTCCGTGCAGACCAGATACCACGACGGAATCGTCTTCCATGCTGGCGCGGTTTCCTTACCACCAAAAGCCGCGATGGCAAGGGGTTTCTGGACAGCAGCCATCACTGCCGCCTCATCGTCTGTCACTCCGCCCGCGAACGAGTCGTGGAACTTATCACGGTTAATCCAGAGATAGCCATTCGCGTCCGGTGCGATCGCAGCAGACCCCGGCGGCGGCGTACCCTGGCCAGCCAAAGATTCGAGGCTTTCTCCTTCGTCCAGACCGAATGCCGTGATGTAGACCAGCGCTTTTACCTGCGGAGTTTCGGTCGCAGTTCCAGTAATGACGGCGCCCCCATAGGAGTGACCCACAAGAACCGTGGGTTCGGTAACGGTGGAGAGCAAGCGACGCGTGACAGCAACGTCATCGGTCAGAGACGTCAGTGGAATCTGGGCGGCCGTCACGTTGTACCCTTTTGCCTGCAACAGCAGGATGACCTTGCTCCAGCATGAGCCATCTGCCCATGCTCCGTGGACCAGCATGATGTTCGCTTGCTTGTTCATGTTCCCTCCAAGGATTGATCTGCGTGTGAAGTTGCGCGACAACTACTGTGCCGCAAGATTGGCTTCGTAAGCGGGGTAGTCTGTGTAACCGACTGCGTCAAAGGTGTAGAAGGTGTCCCGGTTGTACGGGGTCAGCGGCAGCCTGTCCTTAATGCGGCGGACGAGATCAGGATTCGAGACGAAGTGGCGGCCGAATGCCACAGCGTCCGCCGTTCCCGTCGCGACTGCCGCTTCGGCCGTGTTCGGCTCGAAGCCACCGGCAGAGATCAGTTTGCCTTTGTAGATGGGCCGGAGCCACTCGGCGGCAACCGGACCCTGAGTGGTGTTGATGAGGTCACTACCGGCAATTCGCGGTTCAATCAAGCTCAGGTAGGCGAGAGGGAACTGATTCAGGTGTGCGGCCACATAGGAAAAGAGGGCTTCAGGGTCGCCGTCGGAGATTCCGTTCCAAGTCCCTCCCGGCCCGATGCGGACCGCCACTCTGTCCGGCCCCCAAACCGAGATGAGGACCCTAACAATCTCGGACAGGAATCGCGTGCGGTTCTCAAGGGAGCCGCCATATTCGTCGGTGCGATGATTACTTCCATCTTGTAGAAACTGGTCAACCAAGTAACCGTTCGCTGCATGCAGCTCCACACCCTCAAACCCGGCATCCATCGCGCGAGATGCAGCGTGTTTGTAGTCCTGCGCAATGGCCTGGATCTCTGGAACTGTGAGTGCACGGTGGGGAGACGGCTGTGTCCAGCCACCAGGGATGGAGACGAGGTGATTGGGATGCTGCCAGTACGCTTGATTTACCGAGGCGGAAACTGGCTGCTCGCCCCCTGTCATAGCGGTGTGTGATGAGCGCCCCGTGTGCCAGAGTTGAGCGAACATGTGTGCGCCTTTGCTCTTTACTGCACGCGTGATCTTCCTCCAGCCTTGTACCTGCGCGTCGGAGTGAAGGCCAGGTGCTCCCAGCCAACCACGGCTTGTGATGGAGATGTTTGTGGCTTCGCCAATGATCAGGCCACCAGACGAAGCGCGCTGTTCGTAATACTCTCGCATGAGGTCGCCCGGGATCGAGTCAGGTTGGATCGAGCGGGAACGCGTGAGTGGCGCCATAACGATCCTGTGATCGAGCGAGAGTCCTCCAAGCCTGATCGGGGTGAAGAGTGAATCAGTTCGAGTCTCCTGCATGTCGCCTCCGTAATGCGTCTGTTGAACAAGACTAGGACTACGAAGGCGAACGCAGTAGACCACATGCAGCCATGTTGAGATGGCCCTTTCTACCCATATCTACCGGGTCGCTTTGCTGATGCGGGGACTCGGAAGGGCCATGCCAGAACGCCTCGATCGAAACTTTTTTTTAGAGGGCACAGTGCATAACGTCGGACGCAGTCGTATCCACTCGATGCAGTCACTTTCAGCGAGCCGGATCGAAAGGAACTCAATATGCAGACATCATTCTGGTCCTGGTTGCTCGTTCGAGCGGCTATCGCGGTGAGCTCATTTCCGCTCACAGTAGCGGCGCAGTCTGCGCCCCAACCGATTCACAACATCGTTCTTGTTCATGGAGCGTGGGCCGACGGTTCGAGTTGGGCAAAGATCATTCCTATTCTTGAAACCAAAGGCTTCCACGTGGCCGCCGTCCAGAATCCTCTTACCTCGTTCGCAGATGACGTTGCGGCCACAAAGCGAATCATCGATGCTCAAGATGGTCCTGTCTTGCTCGTCGGACACTCCTACGGGGGGGCCGTCATCACAGAAGCAGGGAACAACCCGAAGGTGGCCGGTCTGGCTTACATTGCAGCCTTTGCTCCGGATGCGGGTGAGTCATCAGGCAGTCTGGGCAAGCCCTACGGACCCACGCCGGGAGTCACAGAACTTCAACCGCTGGAAGATGGGTTCCTGGTACTTTCGAAGAAGGGCATCGAGGAAGATTTCGCGCCTGACCTTACGCCTGCGGAGCGCAGCCTCCTGCTTGTAACTCAGACTCCGACTCAGGGAGCGGCCCTCGGAAGTCCTGTCAGCACTGCTGCTTGGAGAACAAAGCCTACTTGGTTTGTGATCGCGCAGAATGATCGCATGATTGCGCCGGAGCAGGAACGCAACACGGCAAAGCGCATGAACGCGCGTACGCTGAGTCTTCCCACAAGTCATGTCCCGATGCTTTCCCGGCCGAAAGAGGTCGCTGCGTTCTTGACTGAAGCGGCTTCCGGGGCAAATACGCCAACGCCCCCGGGCAACTGACAATGAGCCGGCGCGGAGAACGCGCCGGCTGTTACTTTCGGAATTCGACAGTTACTTGGGAAGGATTCTCGTCTCTCAGCTTCCGTCCGAGGCGCGCCGCTCGTAAATACTGACACGTAAGGACGCTAGGAATCGAGTTGGGCTACGGAACGAGACCGCGTGAGGGGACCATAGTCGAATGGCGTGCGAGTCCTTGCCAGCTCAAGTGATTCGGCTGATGGGTGGGGGCTGAGGAAACATCGAGCATGTTGTCTCCTCTTTTTACGGTACAAGCGATATCCGCTCGTGCTTCGCCGAGCGGGCTAGTATCGTGTCTGTACGTACGTTTTGGCTCTGAGTCGTTCACTTGGCAGACTTTTGTAGCAGCTAGCCTAGACTACCAATCTAGGAACACGAACTTCGTGTAGATCAGTCTGTGTCTCTCCGCGGAACGTTTATCCTCCGTCGCCCGAAGCGAACAGCATCCACAGAGTAGGCACCCGGTCCAATCATGAGAACAGCCAGAGCCAAGAGCGCTCCGACAAGACAGCACTGAGGATTGGGTAAGCCAAATTCCATTGCCCATATACCCTGCCCGATGAGTGACCCGAGACAGGCGACGGGTGTCATGAATCCGACCAGAAGCAGGGTCGTAACGGCAAGATGTGCAAGAAGGAGCCCGGATGAACCCTTCTGATTTGAGGTAATAATGTACCCGACGGTGATCCCAGTGGCACAAAAACGTACAAGAAGCAGTCCCACGCCGGGAGCACCCGCCGGGAACATAGTGAACAATCTCTGCACCAGTTGAGTAAAGCATCGGTGAGGTTCTGCTGAAAGACCTTTAAGGAACTGCCAGCCATAGCCCTTTTGGGCCTCTTTGTTGGAAGGTAGAAAGAGTAAGCTTCTCGTCATCTAACCCACTCAGAGGGTGACCGACCTTGGACGTCGCAATCCACGAAATGCGGGCTATATTTAGACACTTGACCGCCTTGCTTTGTATTTGGTGCTTTGCCTGTGCGTGTTTCGCGCAGGCAGCTCCTAGACACATCAGCCAGTATGGCCACACGGCTTGGAGGCTCGAGGACGGCTACTTCCAGAGTGCACCACAGACCATTGGACAGACAACGGATGGCTACCTGTGGATTGGAACGCAGGCAGGAGCCCTGAGATTCGACGGAATTACCTTTTCTCGGCTGCTGAACCCGGCCGGAAAGGAAGTTTCAGGAAACATAGTGTCTCTGCTCGGAGCTTCGGACGGAAGCCTTTGGCTCGGAACGGACGAAGGTATGATGCGAAGCTACAAGGGACAGCTTCAGCCTTCTCCCCGTATCCGAGGACGGATCGATGGCATTATGGAGGACCATAGCCACCGGATCTGGATAGCGCGTGCGCGGGCGGGTCTGAGTGCGGATCCACTTTGCGAAATAATCGGCTACGCCGCTCATTGCCACGGTAAACAGGAGGGCATTGCGGAACCTTACGCAACTGCGCTGGAGGAGACTAACGATCGCGCAATGTGGGTAGCTCATGTCAATACGCTGAGTCGCTGGTCGGAAGGAAAAGCCACTATCCTTCCTCTACCAGCGAAGGGCGCTCTCCGAGGACCTTCGGGAATCGCGGCGCTTCTTGCAAATGACGATGGGTCCATGTGGGTAGGAACGACCGTAGCCGGCCGCGGGATGGGCCTGCAACGGGAGGTGGACGGGAAGCTGGTACCTTTTAAGATCGCTGGTTTCAACAGCGAACAGGTCAGGACCGCAGCCCTGCTCCATGATAGCGATGGAGCGTTGTGGGTCGGGACCATTAACGACGGACTCTACCGCATCAAGGATGGTGTCGCTGATCATTACCGCAGTACGGACGGACTTTCCAGTGATGCGGTTTACTCTCTTTTCGAAGACAAGGAGAAGAACATCTGGGTTGCGACCTCCTCGGGGATCGACCGTTTTCGCATCCTGCGTGTGACAACGTTTTCTTTGCGAGATGGCCTGTCTTCCGGGATTGCTGCATCCGTCGTAGCGGCTCACGACGGAACCGTGTGGGTCGGCAGCCAAGGTGGACTGGACGCGATCCGGGACGGTAAGGTCACATCCATCAGACCCCACGGCGGGTTGCCCGGCAACGTGGTGACATCGATGGCCGAAGACAGAGATGGCCTGTTGTGGATCGGCATCGACGATAGGCTCTTCACCTATGACGGCAAGCAGTTTGCACCGATCATTGGACCGAAAGGTTCACCTTTGGGCTCCATCCGAGCGGTGGTGCAGGACGCTCGAGCAAAGGACATCTACGCGCTGGCGCTCCGGGATGCGGATACGCATTTCTTGCATATCAGAAGCCGCCAGGTAATCGCCGATCTGGACATCAAAGCGCGGATTATGGCGCGAGATCCAGCCGGTGGAGCACTCCTCGTCCAGAGTGACGGCCTTCAACGGTGGACTGAAGGCCGCATTTCAACGATCTCCGAATGGAACGGGAAGCGCCAAAGAATTTCTAGTCTTCTGGTCGGCTCCGACGGAACTATCTGGGCTGCAAGCAGCCTGGGTCTGCTTGGTTCCAGGGGAGGGCCATGGGTGCCCATGGATGCTGCAAGAGGGCTGCCATGCACAGTAGTTGAGCGGGCAATTGAGGATAGGCAGGGTAGCTTGTGGTTGTACATGCCTTGCGGCCTTGTCATCATTTCCAAAGACGAGATCCAACGTTTCTGGGCGGACCCAAGGTTCGTGGTGCGGCCGCGTCTCCTTTCTGTTCTCGACGGGTACTACAACGGGCAATCAACGTTCAACCCGACCATCTCATTAGCCCGGGATGGCCGCATCTGGTCTGTCAATGGACAGGTCGCTCAAGTCGTTAATTCTAATTCGATTAGTCTCAGCAGCTACCAGCCGCCCGTGCACGTTGAACGAATCGTCGCAGACAATACAGTGCACCTGGCACCCGGCCCAGTAGAACTACCAGCATTGATCCACAATGTGGAGATCAACTACACGGGCATTGGCCTCGCTGTTCCACAAAAGATACAGTTTCGCTATCGCTTGGCTGGTCTTGAACAGGCGTGGCAGAATGCCGGGACGAGACGCCAGGCTTTCTATACCAATCTACGGCCCGGCAGCTACAAATTCGAAGTTCAAGCGAGCAACGCGGATGGCGTCTGGGGCGAGCAGGAAGCCTCTACAGACATCGCGGTCGCGCCAGCCTTTTACCAGACGACATGGTTCACGTTTGTCGAATTCACGTCAGGCATCTTTTGCGTTTACCTCGTCTACCTGTACCGGCTCCGATTTGTGACCGGACAGGTCCAGACTCGCTTGATGGAGCGCCTGGCTGAACGAGAGCGTTTAGCAAGGGACTTGCACGACACCTTCTTTCAATCGATCCAGGGATTATTTCTGAAATTCAATACTGGAACTACTCAACTGGGGGTGACTGACCCTGCCCGTGCCATCTTCATCGAGGCTCTGAAACAGTCGGATCAGGCCATGCTTGAAGGACGCGAACTGCTGCTTGATCTGCGGGCTTCGATAGATGCTGGAGAACTGGCAATCCTGTTTGCACAAGCGGGAGACGAGTTGCAGGCAATCCATACCACGATGTTTAAGGTAACCGTCCTGGGTCAGGCCCATCCGCTTCATCCATCGACTGCTGGCGAACTCTATCGCGTGGGTAAAGAAGCACTCTACAACGCTTTCAGGCACTCCGACGCTTCTAAAATCGAGATTGAGATTGAGTACACTTCCGACAACTTGAGCCTACGAATCCGAGATGACGGCAAGGGAATAGACGAACAAGTCAGGATTGACGGAAAGCTCAGGGGCCACTGGGGACTCCCCGGAATGCACGAGCGAGCCGCCAAGATTGGTGGAAAGCTCAACGTCTGGAGTCGGAAAGACAACGGAACGGAGATCGAAATGACGGTTCCTGCCAAGAGTGCCTACCTCATGGTTGAGGTAAAACTCGTTCCAATGTGGTTGCAGCTTCGGCTACGTAGAGTATGGCCGTTCGGCGGAGTACCTAATGCTTGAGACGTCAATCATTCGCGTGCTTGTAGTGGATGATCATCCGATCATGCGTTCCGGTTTGTGCGGTGAAATCAACGTTCAACCCGACATGCAAGTTGTCGCGGAGGCCTGCGACGGGTCAGAAGCTACCCAGATGTTTCGCACACACAGGCCGGACGTTACCCTGATGGACATACGGATGCCGGGAACAGGCGGCATTGAAGCAATACAGCATCTGCGAAAGGATTATCCCAACGCAAAGTTTGTCGTTCTAACTACAGTGGCCGGTGACATTACTGCGTTGCGCGCTTTTCAGGCCGGGGCAGTAGGGTACCTCCTGAAGAACCTACTGCGAACAGATTTGATCGACACGATCCGAGCAGTTCATGCAGGCCGCCGTCGCATCCCAGCGGAAATCGCCCAGCTGATGGCCGAACACGCAGCGGACGATACGTTGTCACAGCGGGAACTTGATGTATTGAGGGCCGTCTCCAACGGCCGCGCCAACAAGATCATAGCTTCTGAGCTGGGCATTTCTGAAAACACGGTCAAGAACCACGTGAAAAACATCCTTTCCAAACTCGACGCCAGTGACCGCACAGACGCGGCAATCATTGCGATTCGGCGTGGCTACCTGGAAGTCTAGCCCGGGCTATATCGGGCCACCTCCGTATGCCTACATAGGAGCTTCAGACGGATTTAAGGAAGCGCTAGCTTGTACCCATGAGGCGGGTGCAGGCGTTTAGCAATGCGTTCCACCCATGGATGGACACGGAGTTTGATTTATGAGCTCGAGAAGCGTTACGTTCGAAGTCAGCACTCTAGAAGGAGCGATTTCCTCTTCAGAGAATGCATACAGGGGATGGCTCACTTACAAAACACAGGACAATCAGCAGCGTATCGCATCCGCCTGCCTCGCGCGAGATACCGGTCTCCCGGTGATGGACCCATCCTCGAGATCCGAGCTCAGGAGCAGCGCCTTGAAGGAGACTGGATCTTCCAGCCCTCGAATCGTCATCGTTGATGACGAACCGATTGTTGCGGTCACTCTGGCCGAAATTGTGCGGCGACGTGGCTTCACCTCTGTTTGGTTCACCGATTCCCTAGCGGCGCTAGCGTTCCTCACGGACAATACGGTCGACCTGTTGCTCTCAGACATAAACATGCCGGGCATGGACGGCATATCTCTAGCCGTCCACACGCGGCAAGTGCAGCCGTCGTGTCAAATTCTGCTTCTTTCCGCTGTAAGCGAAAACCCTGAAACCGTGGAGCGGCTGAATGTTACCAAGATCACGGTCCAGCTGGAATCTAAGCCGATTGCAATCGAACTTCTTGTAAGCATTCTCACTGAGCTTTTGCTCAGGGAAGCAGCCTGTCTCTTGGGCAAGCAGGCAAAAGTCCGTTGAGCTAACCATCAATCACCGCATGGCGCGCTTTGAATGCTAGCCCCTCCTTAGAACCTGACAGTTCTAAAGGGCGGGAACATGACATTTCTAAGCTTCTGGCGCACATTTGGTGAGTCTTCCCGGCAGGTGTTCTGAGGCGTAAGACACAGCTAGCTCTGGTGACCTCCGTCCCTCGCCGATGAAGCAAGGGACGCGGAGGCGCAGGAGATCGAAGCCGGCGCGGCCGTACCTTCATCAGGCCTAGTTGAACAAGCACCATGAACAACACGTACGGGCAAAGAACTGCTTCACCAAATGTGCGCCAGAACCATTTCTACTTGGGCGCTACAGATGCACTTTACATAAGTTGCATTATCGGACGTACGCTATTGACCCTAAACAGCTTACGTCTGATCCTACCACTAGGGCTTGGGCGGGAAAACGGCATCCTTGGCGGACTTGGCCAGTCGGAACTTCACCGTAGTTTTGGCCTTGATCTTGAGCGCCTCGCCCGTGGCCGGATTGCGCCCCATCCGGGCCGCACGTTGCGCCTTGACCAGCTTGCCCAGTCCCGGCACCGTGAACTCGCCGTTCTTCCGGGTGTGGGTGGTCGCTGTCTCGATCAGCAGATCAAGAAACGCCGCGATTTGCTTCGGTGGGGTCCCCATCTGCTCGGCCATGTACCGGATCAGCTGGGTCTTGGTCATCTTCTGGACAGGTGCCTCTGCACTCGCGGGAGCTTTGGTTGCTACGGTCTTCTTCGCTGGAACAACTGCCTTCGTCGCTACTGCCTTCTTCGTCGCCAATTGTGGTTCTCCCGTCGTCGGATCATGGTGCGGATGTGTCACCCTTTCGGACGACCTGGCTTTCAGGATACCGGCAGCTCTGGGCAAGAGCGCACGGCGTTTTCGTTCAACTGACGAGAAGCGCATTTGTCGTTACTTACCGTGTTTAGCAATGGGTAAGTCGTCGCCGAGGGCAAAGGGGACCGCTCGGCCAAGGGCGGCGGGAACTGAGGAAAAGTGATCTTCCCCTGGAAACTCGACGATCGTGGTCTGGATATGAGCGGCAGTGAGCAAAACGGCTAACCGCCGGGCGTTCTCAACCATCGCCGTTTTGTGATTGAACGCTTCCTGCTCGCTCAGCTCCTTGTCGGCTTCGGCGGCTGTCTTTGTCTGGGCCTCGAAGATCTTGTGGGCCTGAGCGGTGTAGGCGGGCGTCGAGTACTGTTCGAGATCCCCGACAGAGATGAATACTCGCAGATTTCGAGAGACTTTGGGCTCTTGGACGAAGTGCCGCGTCTGCTGAAGCAGCGTGCGGTGGTTCCACCAGATGGATGGGCTGAGCGCCACGTAGGTCTGAAACGACTGCGGCCTGTTCAACATGGTGCTTAGGGTGAACAGGCCACCGAGGGAGTGACCAAGCAGCGTTTGGCGACTCCGATCCACCTTGAAACGCGCCTCGATCACGGGCTTGACCACAGTGTCAATGAAGTCCATCAGGGCGACGTCCCCCCCGATTGGACCATCGCCAACACCTGGGCCTCGCTGTCCTGACTTCACTGGTGAGGTGAAATCGAGCTTCCGCCTGGTCACATCGAACGCCTCGTCAGTGGGATAGCCGATCCCGACAACGACCGCTGCCTCGACCCGGCTCTGCACACCCTCATCCATGTTGACTCGGATGATCTCGGAGACGAGGCTTGTCCATGCATTCCCATCCACAACGTAGATCACTGGATAGCCGTTGAGGGGAGCGGGACCGGCAGGGGTTGCCACTACGATCCTGTAGGGAGGACCCGTTGCTGAGCGGAGTGTTGTTTGTTGCAGTTCGGGCAGATTGTAGGGTGCCCAGGTTGGGGTCTGGCCGGCGAGCATTAAGTGAAAACAGCTCAAAAGCATCCAGATTGCTAGACTGCGGCTGCAGCAATTGCGTGCAGGAAAGGAAGTCCAACTCATCGATCACTCCGACTGTCATTCTCACCTGTACGACGCTTCAGGGGTCGAAGCCGAACGATAATCTGTGTTTTAGGGCGAAAGGGGTTAGTCCCCACAAGTCGCGTTCTCGTCAGTAGCGACTTTCCGGGGCGGGTCCGGTCGGCCTGAGGCGACCAACTTCTCACAACCGCGTATATCAGGACTGACGCAGTCTCAGTTCGTGAGCAGGCTGCAGTTCAGAAAATAAGAGCGGGCCTTTACAGCTTCAGAGGCGGCAGGGGCCGCCTGGCGGCCCCCCTTTTCGGCGGCGGCATCCCGACAGGAGTGCCGGTCTCGGCTCTCCCTCCGTATGTTAGACTTCGCGCCGGGCCCCTATTTCAAGATTTTGATGGAGGGTGATATGCAAGCTCCAGCTCCCACTGGTGGATTAGGAAGTGGTTCGAATTATTTCTTTGCTGACAACTCCGGAAAGAACATAGTCGGCTTGACGATAACAATCGTGATTAATGAGGACCTCGCGACCGCAGCCCCAACGGGGGCAAACCAAAACACGGAAGCCGGTTTCTCCTTTCAGCTCAACTGCAACTCGCCCGTAGATGCGGTGAACCAGAATAACTCTCAGTGGATTGTATGGCAGCAATACACGGTTATGGTTCGCAGTGAAGTGGACGGTTGGGTGAACAATTGGACCAATGCAGGACTTAACGGAGGTGGCATTGCGATCGATCCCAGTACGACGACTTTTTCCAAACTAGCAAAACCCAACGTACTTCCAGCAGGGAGTACGTTGACCATCGAACTCGAGTACGACAGCTCGGGCGTTTCAGCAGCAACCTTTAACCTGCAACCCGGTGGCACACGGACCACCGTTTCCTTGATTGGTCAACCACTTCAAGGTGGGGGAAAAGTGACCACGGCAAATTTGGCACCGATCACTGCATTCACGGTATTGCTTGTTGGCCCTGAAGATGGCGTCCATGCTCATTTCATCTCGGGTGCAGGGTCGATCTTCTACAGCGTCTCCCCGAATTACACCCTGCTGAGTCCACTCGCCACGTTACCGGCAAGCGTTGCGAATCCAGCGACAACTGGGGAGACTGGCAACAGTACCTATTCCCAGCTTCCTGTCGGGCCGCAAACTATCTTCCAGCAAGACTTCCAGGTCAATCCGAATACCTGGTAGCTCCAACGCAGTCAGGGCTGGGACTTCTAATAAGGCCGGTCGATTTTAGACCGGACTCCCTCTTCGTTCATGGTCGACAGGTGGACCGGAAGCTTCGTCGCTTCCGGCCTCGCCTGCGATTCAGAGGCAAGCAAGCGAGGTCGTGAGCTTGCGAAGTACAACTTCCGGCAAGCGCGTTTCTCGTTACAAATCTCTCTCGGTTTCCGGAAACCCGACTTCGCAGCGTTAGCAGCTACGTTCTCAGCCCGCGAGCTCTGGACCAGTCAACGGCGGCAGCAAGTAACGCTCCGAAATAGGCAGGTGACGTCAGGACAGCAAGGAACAGGAACTCGATGGGAAACAGATTGTGATCAACGGATCCGCTGCTGAAGTCAATCACGATCAGAATGGCGTTCCCAGCGAAGAGCGTCAGCAATAAACAAGTTGGAATGCAAAAACGGTGACGCGTTACGCCGAGACTTAGCAGGAAACCGCAGATCAGCGCGATTACTGGAAACGGCCACCACTTGCTGGAGAACTGGTTCCGCTGTGAGTACGGTAGAAAAGGCTCGAAGTAAAACAGGAATAGGACCGCTCCAACAACGGCGATCGTTACATAGCGGTAAGCCGGAGGTGGTGGACGGTTCACTGTGGCGACTCTATCCCGCGACGATCTGAGAGACTATGTTTGATTCTCCCAAACACGTTTTCGGAAAGTACTGCCAAGTCGCATTATCGTCAGTAATGATGACGACGGGTGCCTAATGCACGATTCGCGATGCCTTCTTCTCGATCTCGTGCCGGCGTTTGATCACGTGTTGCAGGCCCTCGCGGTAGTTCATCCCGAGGGCTCCAGCCTCGAGGATTAGCCGGTTGAACTGCGGGATGCCCTCTTTCGTCGGGCAGGCGTTCTCTTCAAGCTGCCGCATGTGCGCCGCGAACTCCGGTACCGTCATCTCGACCATGGTCCGGATTTTACGGACTGCCCAGAGCCGCGCGAAGCCTCGGACGGGTCAGCGTCCGGTACTGTTGCTCGGTGAGCCGGAGCCAGGTCGAGCCCTGTCCCCAGGCACGCACCTGCCGTTCGAAGTCCTCGGAGTCCTCGCAAAAGCCTTCGTGTACCAGCCGCCGCAGCGTGGCCTCGTCGGAGAGCTGACTGTACCCACGGAGTGTTGTTCGGCAATCCGCCGCCAGAAAGCTGACGGTCCATTGTTGCCGGTACATGAAGTTCATGAGGACGCGATGCGGCCGAGGCTGACACCGCGAGCAGGCGCGCTCCCCTTTTGTCCAGGCCGGAAAGACGCTCCAGCGCCACCCCGCATCGGTAGCAGACCTGTCCGCGCTCCCGCTGGCGCGTTTTGGATGCCCTTTCACTCCCCACGGAAGCAGTGTAGGAGGCCGGCCTGTGAATCCGCACTACAAACCTGCTCCGCGTAGTAGGGTGCCGGAACGAGGCATTCAGCTTGCTAGCTATGTATAAAGCTAACGAGCTGGATGGATATAAGGACGATAAGAATCCCGGTACCTGGACCTCGGCTGAAAACCTTCACTGCACGTCCGACACCTGGCTATTGAGAAACACGACCTTCATGTCCTTGTAGATGTAGACCTGCTTCGGCCCGAGGTCCACGATCTTGTCTGGGTTGCCGAGCGACTTCCTGACTTCATCGGGGCTCATGCCGAGCTTGATGGTCTTGCTTTCGACGGCCGAGGCGGTCGCAGGGTCGGCAATTACGTTGTCGATGGTCTTCTTCACGTCATCCGGGCTCATGGAATCGAGGCCGGGGAGCTTGAAATTGAGTTCGGCCCTGTAGCGGGTGCCCCGGCCGTCACCGAGTGTCGTGACATCGACGGTGAGGAGTTCGAGCTGGACGGCATCCCGCTTCACGTAAATCTGCGTCACGTAGACCTTTTCGTTTGGAGCTAGCGTCTTTGAAGTGGCCGTGGTTCCTCCGAAAGCGGCCGTAAACCCACTCGCCTCGGTCAACTTCCCGTCAGCGTAGTTGGTGTTGACGATGGCGTTCTGGGTGTTGGCAAGGTCGGCATAGATGCCGGGGAGCCGAACGGCAAGAATGGCTCCGGGCTGGGTGATCCTTGTGTAATCCCACTGCGCCATGCCGGTCATTCCGACTCTGGTCGGCGGGTAGTCGGCAACAAGGGCCTGGTACATCGCCTTGCTGGCGGGAGAGGCAAGGGCCGACGCCGGGGCAAGGACGGAAACGAGTGCGGCGGTGAGGACGTGGCGGGTGCTGCTGGAAGTGAGGTGGAACATCTGGAGATCCTTTCGGGGTAGGTTGTTTAGAAGCTGATTCCGAAGTTGTCTTGCTGACGTTGGAATTGCTGCGGCTGAATCTCGGCGATGGCGGCTGCCCTGGTGACAGCAACGGTGTTCTCTTCTCGGCTTTGGAGTTCGGAACCATCCGACGTGTAGAGGGCGAGGTCGCGGTTTTTGAAGGGAACGGCGAGGAGCGTCTTTTGGTCCAACGCTTCTGCGGTGGCGATGACGCGGTCTGCCGAGATGCGTTGTGTGCCGTCAACGGCGTAGCCGTAGTCGATGTGGCGGGCATTCTCGGGAGTGAGATGAACGGTCTTGCCGTTGTCCATCCGGAGGGTCATGGCGTGGTTGTCGGCGATCCGCTCGACGGTGGCGAGGTCGCCTTTGTGGATGCCCTGGTCTTTTTCGGACGCCGTGAGCTGGACACGTTCGCCTTCCGCAACTTCGCGTGTTTCCTGACGGTAGACGGTACTTTCCTTCGTCTGCTGCTTCATGTGGTTGGGGTTGTAGGTGACCTCACGGCCCTCGGCGTCCATTCTGATGGTGAGCAGGTTGCGCTTGGGATCTGTGGCGATTACGGTGACCTCGGTGTTGTGGGGGGTTCCTTCGATACCGGGGCTGCCGGTGCGGAATAGGATTTTGTCTCCTGGGGTGTAGCCTGCGGCCAGCTTTGGGCTCACCTGATCCTTCGGCACGAGCACCGGGAGTTCGCGTGCCTCCGCGCCCAGCCTGCCCATCGTGTAGAGATCGGCGCGGATGAGCTGTGTCAGCTCGTGTCGTTCGGCTCGATCCGGGGCTAGGACGACGGTTTTCTCTGGCCTGTTCGCATAGTCGAGAGCGACGGCAGCGAGTCGGGAGTTCGGGTCGCGAAACTCATGGGAGCGGCGTTCCGGCTTCTGGGACTTGGCCTGGTCTTCGGGTTTCGGTTTGGCTTTGGAACGCTCCTCGGTGCGTGCCGGCCGGAATTCCACGGCAGAGGTTTTGGAGATGTCGGTAGCGAGCTTCTTGCCGAGATTCGTGGCGTCATTGGTGTAGATCCGGGCGTCGGTCTCCGCGCGGGAGATGGCGACGTAGGCGAGCCGGGAGTTGACGAGGTTGCGGCTGGCGTCGGTGTCGATATTGACGATCACGCGGCGCTCCGTCAGCCCTTGGGAGCTGTGTGAGGTCACGGCGTAGCCATGATCGAGCGAGCGCATCTTCTCAGGATCGAAGGTGA
>CAXTLR010000027.1:0-22511 GCA_964245195.1 uncultured Acidobacteriaceae bacterium
TCGCAAACCGCCAGCGAGCGAAGCTGCTGCCGCTCTGCTTCAGCTTGCTCGGCAGTTCGACCAATTCGACCAGACTTGAAAACACCGCCGACGAACCCAGGTCATCCGTGACGCTTCCCAAGTGCCCGCTGTGCAGCGGAACCATGCGCGTCGTCGAGCGGCTCTCCTCAGCTCAACTGCTTCCTCGCTCCCCACCACAGCAGGACAGGTGCGCCGCATGAACGCCCACATTCAGCCTCGAACCAAAGCCATGCAACAGCATGCCGCCCAGACTGCGCCTCAAGCCGCTCCCGCCATCTGCAACTGCTCGAGAACGCTCGTCCAATCAACATCCAAAGCAGATCAGGCACAGTCTCGGCCGACACTCAGCCTGCTCAACGGCCCCGCAAAGCCCCGTCGCAAAAGCCGCTTTACCAACTAAACTCCATCCAACTCCCATAAAGCAGCGGCCCCGGAGAAAGCGGCTTCCTTCAAGTCGCTGTATCCGAACCGCCCACCCAGACCTGCGCCAATGTCTGTGCTCAACAAGGGGCGGTCCAGATACAGCACTAAGACTTCAGATACAGCACTAAGACTTATACAGCACTAAGACTTCACAGTAGCGATTAGAACGGCTCGGGAACACGAGCGACTCCGCGCTCCCGAACCGCAATTATGGTTTACTGAGCAGCGTCCGAAACAGCCTTCCAGGCTTCCCAGGTCGCCAGACGGTCGGCGTAGGTGGAGCGAATTTGTGGCAAGGTTGTGCTGCCGAGGATGAGACGCAGAGGCGGTTGCTCTGTATCGACGACCTTGAACAGCGCTTCTGAGGTCGCCTGCGGATTTCCGCGTTCCAGCTTCATGAGACCTGCCATGAAGTCCTTACGGAATGTGTCGTAAACCTCCAGCGGATTCGCACGTGTAGCGCTCTTGCCGAACTCCGTGGCGTAGGCTCCAGGCTCGATCATCGTGACCTTGATCCCGAACTGCGCAACCTCTTTGGCCAGAGACTCGTGCAGGGATTCAGCAGCCGCCTTTGTTGCGGCGTACACACCAATCAGAGGCGCGGGAACCACACCGAGGCTGCTGGTTACGCCCAGGATGTGACCGCTGCCCTGCTGTCGCATCAAGGGCAAAGCCGCCCGGAGAACGCGCACAACGCCCGTATAGTTTGCATCGAAAAGGTCCGCGATCTGCTCGTCGGTCGCCTCTTCCGTTGTAGCGATCAAACTGTACCCGGCATTGTTGACCAGAACGTCGATTCGCTCAAAATGCTCGAAACCTTCTTGCACAGCCTCAGGAACACAAGCGGCGTCCGTCACATCAAGCTGCAACGGGAGGACTGCGTCGCCAAACCGTTCCTGCAGGTCTGCGATGCTTTCCAGGCTTCGAGCGGTTGCTACGACCTTGTCACCTCTTTCCAGTGCTGCCTCTGCCCATATGCGACCGAAACCACGCGAAGCTCCTGTGATGAACCAGACCTTGCTCATGTTTCCTCTTCTGCCGGGTGTGCCAGTCCGGCGGTTATCTGTACACTGTTAAGTTATGGGCCGCACAAGTCCTTCGAAGACCGTCCAGACCACCCTTACTCACACTAGCGGGTTATCTAAACGCCGTCAAGATGAGGTGGTCGCCCCTGCGAAAGAAAGAGACAGCTACCATCATGGTGATCTTCGGGCAGCGCTGATCAAGGCCGCTGACGAGATCATCGCCGAGAAAGGCATCGAAGGATTCTCGCTTCGTGCGACGGCCCAGAAAGCGGGTGTTTCGCCCGCAGCGCCCGCACACCATTTCGGCAGTGCCAGAGGCCTCCTCACGGAGGTCGCCGTCCTCGCCTACGAACGAGCGGGACGGTACATCGATACTGCTGGACGATCGCAGAACGTTGTGACCGACGTACGGGCCGTAATGCTCGCCTTTGTGAAATTCGCGATTGACTTCCCCGGTCACTTCCGGCTGATGTTCCGAAAGGACCTGATAGACCGCAGCGACTCGCGTCTTGCCTCCGCCAGCAAAGGACCGGGGAATCGTCTTGGACATGCGGTGCTCGCCTATCGTGGCAAGCCTGATCCGGATCCAGCCAGCTTCGAAGATTCTGCGGAAATGCTGTGCGGCATGGCCACACTACACGGACTTGCGAACCTGGTCCTTGAAGAGAAGGCAGCTCACTTCTTCAAGGGCGCGACTACGAAGAACTTCTTGGGTGAGTACCTTCCAAGAATCATCGATCACTTGTACCCCGGCTAGATACCGAAAAACGCCGTTGTGGGAAGTTGGCGGTGCTACGCTACCAAAAACCTTCGTTTGTGACGACGGTGCGAACTGAATGCTGCGTACACCTCCCCGGTGCCACCTTCGAAAGGGAGCATTCAGCAACGTCGGCAATCCGTCACGAACAGGCCTCTGCTCAAGTACCTATGCGAGCGATTCTTGTGTAGCGCCTAATCGATATACCACCGAAGTGGGATGTGTCCTCCTCTCTCAACTCAATAGTGTGGCCAACAGCCCGTCTCGTTTGCGCGAGGCGGCGGGCGTTTGTACAGGAGGCACGGCTCTTCGGAGGCGGTTGTCTCATGGACAACCGCTACACTTCGGGAGTGTTAAATTGAAGAACAAACAGATTCGAGGAACACAGAGCCCCTGCACGCCAGGGTCGTCTGAATCGTCAGTAGATGCAGCACCCTTTCGACTCGGTCGTATCTCACGGCTAGCCACTCTCCTGCTCGCGTTGTCGTCGCCAGCCATTGCCCAGACGGTCACGTTTACAGGTGTGCAGACTGTAGTCCCAGCTACCGGGCTCGTATCCCCCACAGGGGTGACGGTAGATAAAGCCCACAACGTCTACATCGCGGATCAAGGGTATGGATCCATCCTGAAGATCGCACCAGACGGAACGCAGTCCGGAGTAGGCTCCGGCTTTTCATACCCGACAAACACGGCGCTTGATTCCTCAGGAAACTTGTACGTGGCGGATAGCCAGAACTACCGTGTCGTCAAAGTGGCACCCGATGGAACCCAGAGCACCGTCGGTTCAGGCCTGGGCAATGTGACCGGCGTAGCGGTCGACGCGGCTGGAAACGTCTACGTTGCTGACAGTGCAGGATCAAGAGTTCTAAAGGTGACAGCAGCGGGAATCCAGAGCACGTTGGGAACGGGCATCTCGCACCCATTTGGGATCGCCGTAGACGGTACCGGGAACGTGTATGTAGCTGAGCCCGGCGCCAGTCTCGTCTACAAGATCACAACAGGCGGTGTCCAGAGCACGATCGGCACAGGGCTGAGCGCACCTTATGGCGTGTCTGTCGATTCTACTGGCAGAATCTACATTGCAGACTCTGGCAGCAGCCATGTTATTGAGATTGATGGGGGCATGCAGACCAGCGTTGGTGCCGCTCTCTCCGGTTCAACCAGCATCACGTCAGATAGCACGGGCGATGTGTACGTGGCGGATATTGGCCAGGCAACGGTATACAAGCTGCAGCTCCAAGCGGTTGATTTCGGCATCGTCAATGCCTGCCCTGCAGGCACCAACAACCCCGCACCCTGCAGCCAGACAGCCACATTCAACTTCGTCGTAAACACGTCAGGAACCTTCGGCAGTACCAACGCCCTGACTCAAGGCGCAGCTAACCTAGACTTCAACATCACCAGTGACGGTTGCGCGGGGGTGCAGACTGCCGGCTCCAATTGCTCAGTCACGTCGACGTTCGTGCCCCAGACTCCTGGAGCACGGTACGGCGTGCTTCAACCCACTGACTCCACCGGCGCTGCCCTGACTACCGTTTACATACGAGGAACGGGTAAGGGACCCCATGGAGTGTTCTACGCGGGAACGCAACAAGTTCCTTTTACTGGTTATAACTTCCCGTTTGGGGTGGTGAAAGACGCCAGTGGAAACTTCTACATTGCGGATCACAACAACAACCGTGTCCTCAAGGAAACTCTTTCAGGGGGAGCCTATGTAGAAACCACGATTGGCAGCGGCCTCAGCCTTCCAGTCGGTCTGGCTGTGGATGGGGCTGGAAACGTCTACGTTGGCGATCAACATAACAACCGTGTGCTCAAAGAGACCTTTGTTGCAGGAACCTACACGCAAAGCGTCGTTGATGGAAATCTTTCCAATCCGAATGGTGTAGCTGTGGATGGAAGTGGAAACGTTTATGTTGCGGACACATCCAACAGCCGCGTTCTGAAAGAAACTCTTTCTGGAAGCTCTTACACCCAGAGCACCGTCGGCACTGGATTGGTCGGTCCTGGAGGCGTGGCCGTGGACGGAGCCGGAAACATCTACATTTCCGACTCTGGGAATAACCGAGTTCTCGAGGAGACACTCTCGGGAAGCACTTACATTCAGAGCACAGTCTCGACGAACTTCTCAAACCCGTTTGGGATATCCGTTGATGGAAGCGGCAACGCTTATGTCTCGGATTACAACAACAATCGTGTTTTGAAAGAAGTGTTATTGGGTGGGACCTACGTCGAGAGTACGATCGCAACCGGTCTCTCTGGTCCTGGTGCTGTGACAGTGGATCAAAACGGGAATGTGTTTATCGCCGACTCGAACAACGGCCGCATCGTGGAAGTCGACGTTACTGATCCGCCAACACTGAAATATGAGTCCACGAATGTGGGATCAGTGTCCGCCTCGCAGACGGAAACCCTGGTCAACATTGGCAATGCCGATCTTGGCTTCGTCACTCCGAACGCGGGGAGCAATCCATCCATTTCAGCGAACTTCACTCTATCGAGTTCCGGGAGCACCGCATGTCCTCTCGTTACCACTACATCTTTTACCTCGGGAACTTTGCCGGCCGGAGCTTCTTGTGATCTTTCGATTAGCTTTGCTCCGACAGTTGCAGGCAGGATCACCGGGTCATTAGTGTTGACCGACACTAATCTGAATGCAGGTTCTCCGAACTACACCACCCAGACGATCAGCTTGCGGGGTACTGGAATCGCTTTGATTCCGTCCCAGCTGGCGACCAGCTCGGTTCCTGCCACAGTGGTGTCGGGGGGCAACCTGGGAACTGTGACGGCAACGGTAGAGAACGCGAACGGAAATACTGTGACCAACTCGACGGCTCCGGTCACGGCAACGATTACCGGACCAAACGGCTACTCCCAGACGGTGACAGCAAACGCAGTCAACGGTGTGGCAAGCCTGAACCTAAGTTCCTTGCCGTTGACGACGGTGGGCAGCTATACCGTGACCACGAGCAGCCCCGGGCTGACCGGCACCAGCTCCACGGTAACTGTGACCGCTGGCGTAGCAACGCAGCTAAGCCTTTCGGGACTGCCGAACTCGACGGTGGCGGGCGGCAATTTAGGCATCGTGACGGCAATTGTCGAGGACGCCAGCGGCAACACGGTCACAGGGTCTACGGCAGCAATTACGGCGACGTTCACGGGTCCGAATGGTTTCTCGCAGACGCTGAGTGGATCTGCGGTCAACGGTGTGCTGAGCCTGGACCTGAGCTCATTTCAACTCCCCAAAGTCGGAAGCTACTACGTTTCGCTCAGCAGTGCTGGTTTGAGCCCGTACTCCGTTCGCGCCAGAGTCGTAGCCGGGCCGGCAGCGCAACTCGTTCTCAGTACATTGCCTCCTACGCTGTCCAGTGGCGGCAACCTGGGAAGTGTGACGGTAAGCGTGAACGATGCATTCGGCAACCCCGTCTCCAGTCCCACCGGGATCATGCTCACGCTGACGGGCCCCGGTGGTTATTCTCAGACTCTAAGTGGCAGTACCGGTGATGGGCCTGCCACGTTCAACCTAAGTTCGTTCGCTCTGACCACTACCGGAACGTACACGGTGACTGATTCCAGCACCGGCCTTTCCGGTACATCGTCTCCGGTCACAGTCGTAGCGGGCCCAGCGTCGCAACTAGCTACTACGGCCGTACCGACAACACTTGTGAGTGGGAGCAACCTGGGCACACTCACGGCGACCATTAAAGATGCGGCCGGCAACACTGCGACCACCTCGACAGCCCCGGTAACGACGACGATCACTGGGTCGAACAGCTACTCGCAGTCGGTCACAGCGAATGCCGTGAACGGTGTAGCGAGCTTGAACCTTAGCTCGCTCCCGTTGACGACGGCCGGCGTTTACACCGTAGCCACCAGCAGCCCCGGCCTGACCGGCACCAGTTCTATGGTGACAGTGACGGCCGGAACAGCGTCAAAACTGGCCACCAGCTTGGTGCCTTCGTCGTTGATCTCGGGTAGCAATCTGGCGAGCCTGGCGGCAACGATCGAGGACGCAAACGGCAACACCATTACATCGTCTACTGCTCCCGTGACGACGACGATCACTGGGCCGAACGGCTACTCGCAGACGGTCACGGCAAATGCCGTGAGTGGCGTAGCGAGCCTGAACCTGAGCTCGCTGCCGTTGACGACGGCCGGCGTTTACACCGTAGCCACCAGCAGCCCCGGCCTGACCGGCACCAGTTCTATGGTGACAGTGACGGCCGGGGCGGCTTCCGCGCTTGTTTTGGGTCCGATTCCGGCCAGCATCGTCTCGGGTGGGAACCTGGGAACAACAACGGCCACGATCAAGGACGCGAACGGCAACACGGCAACCAACTATACCGGGCCGATTACGGCAACGTTGAACGGACCAAACGGCTATGCCCAAGCTGTCACTGGAACTGCGGTCAACGGTGTAGCGAGCTTGAACCTGAGCTCGCTTGCACCAACACCTGCCGGGTTCTACACGCTGACAGCAACGGGCGCCGGGTTGACGCCGGCCAGCGCGACGACCACCGTTACCCCAGCACCGCAGTCCATTCCTCTCTCCCTGCCCGACGTAACCTACGGTGCCGGAGCCACAACGCTTCCGTCCACCACCAGTGCCGGGCTTCCCATCACCTATGCAGTGACCGGGCCAGCTACGCTGAACGGATCATCCCTGATGGTCACAGGAGCGGGAACCGTGACGCTCACAGCGACACAGGCTGGCGATGCATCGCACAGTTCTGTAACGCTGACGCAAACCTTCACAGTCGCGAAGGCGGTGAGCAACACTACTCTCTCGAGCAGCAGTGGCGTGGCTACGACGGGAACTGCCGTCACGCTCACGACACAGGTCGCGAGCACGGCCGGAACTCCCACGGGAACTGTAACCTTCCTAAACGGCTCAACCGTTCTGGGCACAGCAACGGTTTCGTCGACTGGCTCGGCAACCCTTACCTTGTCGACGTTGCCCACCGGCGCCCTCAGCCTGACAGCTGCTTACGGCGGAGACGCAAACTTCCGTGCTTCCACCTCCGCGCTTGCAGTTACGACGGTCCAGGACTTCGGGATCGCGGCAACGGCAGGGACACCTTCTGTACCAGTAGTTCCGGGAGCCGCCGCCAGCTTCACTCTGGCGCTGCCTCCAGGCGCGACAGGGTTCTCGAGTGCAATCACTCTAACGGCTACCGGACTGCCTGCGGGAGCGACCTACAGCTTCTCGCCCGCCACGGTGACACCTGGTTCTACTACGGCGAGTACCGTACTCACCGTGCAAACAACCAAGCCCGTCGTCACAGCTCGCAGACTCGAAGGAGCCGCAGGAATCGCTTTCGCTCTCCTCTTTGTCCCCTTTGGCATATCGCGGAAAGGACGTGAGGCGCTCAGGAAGAGTCGTCCTATGACTGCATTCGGCGTACTCCTGCTCCTGGGCGGACTTGCCGGTCTCACTGGCTGCGGCACCAGCAACGGATTCTTCGGCCAGCCGGGGGCGAGCTACACAATCACGGTGACCGGAACCAGCGGCACCCTTGTCCACTCAACCACCGTCGTCCTCAACGTTCAGTAACCGAAAGGAGAAGAGAACCATGCGCATATCACTTCGCAATCTGCTCCTTTGGGGCGCCGCCTCTGCCGTCACCACCACCTCGATCTGGGGGCAGACATCTGCCCCCAACCAGGAGGTGGATCTCGCTGTCATGTACCTTGCGCAGCGGAGCAATCTCACCCCAGGTCAGTTCTTCTGGCGTCAGGGTGGCGCCTTCGAGCTCTCAACCCAGGGACCGCATGGTCTCGGGATCGCGATGAACATCGCGGGTTTGGAGGCTACCAACATCCTGGGAACTGGGATCGACCTCAATACCCTGACGACCACCTTCGGTCCGCGTTACACCTGGCACCATCGCAGGGCAGCAGTCTTCGGACAGGGACTGATCGGGGAGTCGCACGCCTGGAACAGCTTCTTTCCGCAACCCGGAGGAGCCGTGTCAACCTTCAACACCTTCGCCTTGCAGGTGGGTGGTGGCGTTGATCTGGCAGTTGGCCGGCACTTCGCCGTCCGGCCAATCCAGGCCGACTGGATCCGCACCCAGTTCCCCAATGCCACGACCAATGTGCAAAACAACCTCAGACTCGGTGCGGGAATCGTCCTCCGTATCCCGCAATCACGATAGCCGAGCAAAGCTTCCGTTCTTCACCCGAAGTGTGGACGGATGATGCGGGCGGGCCAGATGTCTTGGCCCGCTTTGCTTTGCCCCTCCCTCTTTCTCAGAAGTGCTGCGGTCCGAGATACGGCGTTGTCGGAAGCTGGCCACGTATGCTGTCTTAAACCTTCGTTTGTGATGAGGGCCTGTTCGCCGAAATTCCTTCCGGGAAGCCGATCTTGCAGTACCGATGCGTAACGGCTTCTTCAAAACGTCCGTATGCGCATCCTTAATGGGCGTCGATCCAGAGAACAAGTCCGCTCCTCACCACTATTTGCACGTCATCAAGGGGTTGAGTTGGCTTTGATCCACGCTTCAACATGACGACGCAACTCGGATAGGGGAACGTTGCCTTCCTCGAGAACAACATAGTTGAAGGCTTGCAGCCGGAAGTGCAAGCCAAGCTGCTGCTCAGCCTGGTGACGAAGGGATTTGATCTCGAGAGCCCCGGAGTCATAGGCGGTAAGCTGGCCCGGCATGACGGCGATACGATCGATAAGATCATTGGCTGTCTGCGTCGTGTATTGCCCAGTGGTCATGAGGTAGTCGACCGCCTGCTGGCGGGTCCAGTGCAGTGCGTTCAGGCCAGGATCGATGACCATGCCGTGCGCTGGCCAGACGCGGCGTTCAATCAACGCGTCGGGCGTAATGAGAATACCGACCTCTTCAGCCATGCCCTCGGCATATCGTGCCCAACCTTCGGCATATGCAGCATTGCCGAGGATTTTAGAAAGCGGCGTCTCCGGTTGGATTTCGCGGGCAAGAGCGATCTGGAGATGATGCCCGGGTAAGGTTTCGTGAGCCACAACGAGATCGCCCTGACCACGAGTCTCGGTTTTCCAATCGTTTAAGCGGATGCGATATACCGCCGGGAAAGCGGGATTCGGGTTTGCTTCCATGCGAGAGCCGGCGCCAGCGGCCTCTTCGAAAGGCCGAAGTGGCTCGATGATGACGGGCTGCGTGGGCATGCGGTCGATGACGCGGGAAGCGGTTAACGCACGAGCGCGGCTGAGGGTGGCGCGAGAGGAAGCGAGGAGATCTTCTCGACTGGTGTAGTGGCTGGCTGGATCAGCGCTTGCCGCAGCCAAGGTCGCTGCCAAAGTGGAGGTGTGGTACTGGTCGCGCCCGATGCGAAGGAGGTCTTGTGTATAGGTAGCGACTGTCTGGTTGCCGAGGTCGTAGACCTGTTGCGGAGTTCGGTCAAGGGTTGTGTTTTGCCGAAGGAAAGCTTGGTAACAGGCAATACCATCCGGTAAGTCGGAGATCGCGGTGCCGATGCGGGCGTGCGGAAGGTAGGTTCCTGCGAGGAAGTCGCGGTAACGACGAAGAGCTGGATTGATCTGGTTTGCGATAAGTGCGTAAAACTTCTTTTTAAAGGCGGAGTCTGTGGAGCGTTTTGCGGGTGAAGCAAAGGGCGAAGCTTCAGGTGCGCCAGCGGCAAGCTGATCAAGCTGAGCGATCACCCGTCGCACTACGGACTGCGGGGCCGAGTAGCCGGAAGCAAGGCCGAGACGCTGATCGGTCGTCTCTGTTGCGAGAAAGCGGGGAAGATCGGTCCACAGAGCAAGTGCCTGGTCACGGTCCTGAATCGTAGCAAGGGGCTGCTGCTCGGCCAGTTGAACAAAATTCGATTGCCAACCGGAAAAATGATTGATGTTCCACAGCTCTGAGCGGCACACGCGAAGCTGAAGGTCGGATTGCAGCTGCTCGAGCAGGCTCGCGTAGGGTGCAGCCATGGTAGTCGGAAGCTGCCTCGAATCAACAGCGAGCAGAGCAGTAAGCGATGCCTGCTCCTGCATCGCCCAGGCGTTTGAGGATGCAGGAGAGTTGTCAACGAAATGGACATGGGCCGGAATCGGCAATCCACCCAGATACGCGAGGGTGGGGTCGAACTCTGTTTGTTGACGCACCCACGTGTCAGCAATTTGCTGAAAGCTTTGGGCAGAGTTCGTCTGGGCTGCCGCGCAGGCAGTAAGAAGCAGAGCAGGAACTAAGTATCGCAACATTGCATAAATCATGAACTAAGAATAAGGGTTGAGACGAGTTGACCGTTGTGAGGATCGACAGCGTTCTCGCAACGTCGGGCGTGTCGGTCCTTGCCGATACGCTCAAAACGCTCCCAAAGAAGCTCATCGAGCCGGGATGGTTGGCTCGGCGAAGCGACGCGTAGTAGTAATGACCTCTTACCTACCAAGGGTAAGCCCTCATAAACGCCGTTATGGGGAGTTGGACGAGTACGCTGTCACAAACCTTCGTTTGTGAAACGTTTGCAGCGTATAGGTAACAACGCTGCACAAGGCAAAAGTTTATGATCGCTCCGCCTGTCCCCGACCTTATACACGAACTGGTAACGCGGCCCATACCGAAACAGCTCTGGCATTACACCAGCTACGAGGGCTTTCAAGGGATTGTGGAATCGAAAGCGATCTTCGCTTCTGACCTCCGCTACCTCAATGACAGCCAAGAGTTCGTCCATGCAAAAGAGCTGGCATTGCAGCTTGCCGAGGAGGCGGCTAATGTTCCAGGTGCCGAGCACGTGCAGGAGACGTTCAAGAATGCGGTTAAAATGGCCCTCGAAAGCGGTCTCCTCCGAGAAGACCAATTACAAATCATGGTGGCTTCCTTTTCCGCTTCACCGGATCAGTTGAGCCAATGGAGGGGCTATTCAGGCGGTTCAAGTGGGGTGAGTATCTCATTTGACTGCACAGCGCTTCGACCTCCACAGGAGGCCCTGACCTCGCTAGTCTTCGCTCCTTGCGTCTACAAGGACGCTGACAAGCGTGCTCTCCTAAAACAGGCGCTGGGCCATGTACTAGGTGTCGTCAATCAGTGGGCAGTTGAGGTAGCTGCGGCACTTCAACATAATCCAAAACTGCTGAGCACTGTGACCACTACAATCAAGCCGAGCCCACCTCACGTTGTATATCCTGATCCTCCGGCCATGATTGCCAGGATTACGGCGGCTGTAAAGAAGACAAACTACGACCTGCTACGAATATGTCCGCTTCTCAAGCATGAGTCTTTCTCAGAAGAATGCGAATGGCGCATAGCACTTCCGATATCCGTAGAAAAACATCTTCCGATATAACGGCTTTTTCGCGCAACCCGCAATACCATCATTCCTTACCTAAGCCTAACCCTCTGTGACCCGGGCGGAGCATTACCCATCAACGCGGTTATCCTTGGGCCGGGGAGCCACCAAAAAAGCAATCGAAGCAACCAGTGTTTTCCTACGTGCGAATCAGTCATTAGTAGTTCCCACACGTTCAAACGTGCCGTATCGGGCTACGTAAGTACACCTTCACCTTATGAACTGAGTGGAGAACAGAATGGGACTGGATGAGTTGAGCGTAGTTTGTAGAAGATGTAAGGCCTTGAAAATTGCCCGAGTACCTTCGAAGCCTGAAGTGTACCCTCCCTTTCCTTCGGACGGAGACCCACGCATTGAGCTGTTCAATTTGATGAGCAGCATTCTGCGAGAGAGATCCGCGATGATCGAGGAAAGCCGAAAAGAGGGGAGAACTGCGTGGGCAGAAAGGATGAATGACAATATGCAACAGGTAACAATAACAATCAGGATGTCCCCCGCTACCTTCGAGGCGTTCGATGCTCTCCGCATGAAGCTCTCAGATCAAACAGGAGGAGAATTATCACGCAACGCACTCGGCCGCTCCTTGATTGAGAAGCAACTGGTTTTACATGGAACGCTCCATTCGGGTGAGGAAATTAGAAATCGTAAACTACGACGCTCAAAAACCCAAATACATCTGGAAGCTCTGGAAGCGGAGATGATTACGCTTAGGAACAAACTGGACGCCCCAGTGAATCAGCAAACCGGTGAAGCACCCTTTTTCTTGTAATCCGCAAACCGGCTTCACCCCGCCAAACACAAACTCACACGAGGAGACCCTTGCTATGGCACTCAAGAAAGACATCACAAGCACGCCCGATTGGGACAGCATTCTAAAAACACTTCCCTTGGGTATCTTGTGCGAAGAGCAAAAGCGACGGCTCGCATTGAAAAAGAAGGTCACAGAAATTCCTGATCGTCTCCTAAACGCAGAGTTGAAGAAGCGACGCTCCGTCCCGTGGGAGCCCATTGACCTCTAGAGGAGCAGCTCACCATCCCGAGCGACCTTCTCCGCAGATCGCATCATCTCCGGCCCGTTGTTCCGAACGTTGTTCACCTTCGGATTGGCCTCATAGACTTCCATCTCTTCTGACTCGTAGTGCCTCGGTGATCGAGCGGCAGACGTTCCGTTTCTTCGCGATCCAGCCAACGGGTCATAGTCCCGAGAATGCAGAATAACCGGCATACGCCGCACGTTTCTTTAAGGTGAAGTCGAGCTGCATCTGTTCATGACCTTGCGGATGCTGCTCTCGCCATAGCCTCAGCAGAAACGGCGGCCTGGCCGAGAGCACTGTCCTTGTCCGGTGGATCTCGACATGGCAGCGAGAGCAAAGCGAAATCATCAGGGCGAGGACTGACCTCCCGTTCATGCCATTGAAGCAGCCGGCATAGGATTGACCGACCGCCGGCAGTCGTTACACTGGATAGATGGCAACGATGTTTATTAAACAGTCGGAAGAGTATGTCGCCCAGATCAATGCGGAGATAGAGCGTTTAGAGCAGCTTCGCGATCAGGTGCAGACGATGATCCAGAGTGAAGAAGCTCTGGAGGAGTCGGAACCAGAGATACCTCGCAAACGCGCAGCGAAGAAGAGTACAGGGAAGAAGACAGAGGAGGCGAAGATACCTGCAAAGCGTGGCCGCCCGAAGTCGATCCAAACAACAGAAGCATAACAAGAGATCTGGAGAAAACCATTGGCAACGAAGAAGGCAGCAGCAAAGACGACGGTGGCGAAGAAAACCGCACCGGCGAAGACCGCAGTCAGCGCAAAGGTGACTGCGCCGAAGATGACCAAAACGCAGGTGATCCGGTTCATCGCGGAGCAGCTGCAGGTTGCACCGAAACAGATCGCAGCCTTTTTCGACCTGCTAATTGAGACTGCGACGACCCAGACCCGGAAGACGGGCGAGTTCACGGTACCCGGTCTGGGCAAGCTCGTGAAGGCTCAGCGTGCCGCTCGTATGGGCCGCAACCCGGCCACCGGCGAATCGATCAAGATCGCCGCCAAGACGACCGTGAAGTTCCGGCTCTCTAAGACCATGAAGGACGCCGTCGTGCCACCCAAGAAGTAGCTTATCTAGACACAGAAGCGCCAGGCTTTCCGCTTGCTGGCCCGATATGAAGTTGATGGCGGGTCGTGGCTGATCCACAAGGGTCGAGGTCAGTCTTGGAACCACAGCATGAGCGCTGGCATTCGAGAGTACGTGCTCGAACTGGTGAAGACCAGGCACAACATGCAGAACCCTGTTCTCATCACCGAAGGATCGAGATGCAAACGCACAACCTGTGAGCAAATGTTCAAGGAACATTGTCGCAGGTTGAGCGTGAGCACCTTCGCCTTCAGCGACCGTGTCCAAAGCTATCGACTCGACCCGTTCGCGTTGCGCAATGTTTCAGTTTCCTCACTCTTAGGCTTCACGCGCCCATGTAGCGCTTGCGGATGATGCCAGCCATACCGAGCGCGCCCGAGCCAAGCAGAACTAAACTGGAGGGCTCGGGAGTGACGGTCGGCGTCTCCGGCTCTAGGGAGCCGTAGGAAAGAAATGTGAACAGACGGCCCGCGTCGAACGCTGAACCATCTGCAAAATTACCACCCGTATAACCCACCAATGTCGGTGAAGCTAATTCCCCAAGGAACTCATCGCCGGATGTTCCAATATTGAAATTGACACCAAGGCCGTCAGGAGAGACGTTAAGCACATGCGTAAGGGATTGATTGAAAGGCGCTCCAAACGTCAGATCCACGCTCGTTACCGTTCCGAGCGTCGTATCGACTGTCACGGTTCCGCCAAGAGCGGCGCCATCGTCGAACTGGCCGTTGGCTACAAACGTTTGTATCGTATCAGCGTGCGCAGCGACACTGAATGCAGCGACGGCGGCGGCGGCCAAAAGGTTGCGAAGGTGCATGGGGCGTACACCCTGAAGGGGGGAGAGGAAAAGACTGATCCTTGACAGGGCGGTGGTGGCAAAAAGAAAGAGGCGCATGGAAATCTCCTAAGCTGGTTGTTGGGGGTTGTGGTCAGTATGCCACGCGGTGCGGGTGCATACAACGGTTAGTTTGAAGCGGTGGAAATATTACGGACGGTAAGATTGAGAAGCAAAAGCAACTAAATGAGGCCGAGAATGCGAAGAGGTATGCGGGACATAGGGGATGTCCATCGTTTAGACATAGGGCCTCTGCTTTCTTATATCGAGGCCATATTCAGTACAACCGGGAGCGAGGCGCGTCACTTCCCCGCCCTTGCAGCTTTCGCCGGCTCAGCCTTTGCTCGTCCGATATAGCGGTAGACCGTTGTGCGGTCCAGGCCGAACTCTCGCGCGATTGCTGCTTTGCTCTCGCCTGTACCCAGCCGCCGCGTCAGCTCGGCAGCACGATCCGAGTTCAGCAGACGCTTGCGGCCCTTATAGACACCATCCCGCTTTGCGAGCTCAATTCCTTCTCGCTGCCGTTCCCGGCTCCAGGCCACTTCAAACTCTGCAAAGGAACCCATCATATTAAGGAGAAGGGTCGCCATCGGCGAGTCATCGCCTGTCAGTGTCAGGTTTTCCTTGATGAAGCGGATGCCGATTTTCCGCGAGGTCATCTCCGTCACTGTCTTTCGGAGATCCACAAGATTCCGGCCCAGGCGATCCATCGAATGGCAGATCACCATGTCGCCTTCGCGGACGTACTTCATTAGGGCTTCGAGCTGCGGTCGCTGGATATTCTTGCCAGAGGCTTTATCCACGAACACGCGGTCCACCTCCAGCCCTTCGAGCTGGCGGCTTTCGTTTTGTTCAAAGGTGCTGACGCGAACGTACCCCACCGTCTGCCCTTTGTGGGGATGTGTTGCGTTAGGCTTTAATACTTTTCTCATTGGCTGTAGCATAAACCAGAAATCGGCCCTATGCCACTCGCCTGCGCCGGATCATGCAACGTGGCGATACGGTATACCCCAATGAAGCATAGGGGTCCATGTTTGAAAAAAGCCCGCCGTTTACCTCTGAATGTCGCACCGCGATCTAACTCGGTCACAATGGTAAACTCGGCGGATGAAAATGGCGCTTGCAGTTGTTTTGGCGGCAACTCTTCCTGCTTTTGCGCAAGTGCCATCAAAAGAGACCCTAATCCTCTCCCTTAAGACGATGAACAAGGCTCTCTCCGGGTGCCGAACAACCTACACTCAACCGACGGACAATAGCACTCAGCCGCTTCTCAGGACCATCATCGGTCCCGAAAACTATGACAAAGACCTCATGAGTTTGGGCCACGCAGAGAAACTTACCTCTTTTTTTATCGCTCACCCAGAGCAGATCACCGGAAAATCATTGGTGATGATTCTCTCGACTTCGGACGACTTCTCCGTCGGAGTTGGTTCCACCAGAGCCGCCATCCTCGCCCGGTTTGTAGACCCAGCCTCTAAAGTCTCGGGGAATGAAGCGTCCTTACATGCGGCGGCAGCGGCCGCACTCGATGGTTGCCAGAAGAACATCTTCAATGCGGGTGATGATTACGTGCAACTGATATTTAGGTTCGTCGGCGCGGAAGACGACGCACTGGCCCGGAGGCGAAAACTCAGTGATCGCACGGAGGTACGCCATTGATGGTCAGTCATTTGCCGCGAAATACCGGAGCACGGATGTTGCTGTTAACGCTTGTATTCTCTTCTGCTTCCGTTTCTGGCCAGCAGCCTCAAACTAGGAAAGCGACACCACAGGCACCCGAGTCCTGTGCCCTGCCGCTCGTGCAGATGCACGACGTGACCGGCTCTCCTGTTTATCTTCGCCTTCGTTATGTCATTCAGGCTCTTAGCGTGGCGCAGGACTCCGTTGTTGATATGGCCGCCTACATGAAAGAGTTCGACTCAGCCTCCACTCCAGCACTGGCACTATCCTCACTCCTGACTGGTGCTGCTCAGGGTAAAGACGATCTCCACTGTGCGGCTTTTGTCATAAAGCAGTATCCCTCCAACAGCGCGGATGACAAGACAATCAAGGCGATTCTCGAGTCCAGCTTCAATCGAGAAGCAGACGCCATCAATGACTTAGCGTTACGTATAAAGGAGCAATTCCGTCGATCAGCCGCCGTCAGTCAATCAGGCAATACCCAGGTGCGAGATGCCGAGCGGATGGCAGCTATGAATGCATCTCAGAACAAAGCAGCCACCAACATCCTTGAAGCTACTTCCTTTGTCCTTGCAAAATCTGTCGATCTAAGTGATCTAAATGCAAAGACTACTCCATATCTGGCCGTTACTTGCGCTGAATATTTGGACCTTATCACAAACAATTCGCCAGTTTCGAAAGCTCAAAAGAGTGCTTATCAGGATTCGGCTGCCCTCATCCAAGCAGTTCTGGACGGGCATAAGTGCAGGCCGGAAACACAATGAAAGTCATGGGCCATTAGACCCTTACAATCTCGTCGTCAGCTCATCCAGAGCTCGGGTAGCGGAGAGCTTTGTGTTCCATCGCTTACCAATGTTCAGCCGTTCACACCGACTCACCATATCTTTGTCGGCGCTTGTTGAGCACTGCAATGAAACCGGAGAACCGTATGACAACAGCCGAAGAGTTGTTCACGGACACCTTCCGCCGCTTCATGGCGAACTGGAACGTCATCATATCGTTGCGCCAGGTATCCGGTGCTGTGATGCCGGTTGCGGAGGACATCGTAGCCACAATGCACCGGAACTTCCTCACGGAGTTTGCCCAAGACCCTCGTTCAGAGAGAATTCTGTTGAACAAGGATGGCACTCATAGTCCTATGAGCGCAGACGTGCAGGCGATCATAAGGCAGTGTATGACAGATACCGCTCTGACACAGGCGAACGCGGCAATAGACGCTGCATCCATCGTTTTTGCTCAATCCATCCTTGATGATTGTGCGATGGCCTACTGCAAGGTCTGTGCTCTCGCGAAACCTACTGATTGGGAGTCGCAACTCGACAATCGAAAGGTGAATTTCAGCCAACTCCGAGAGAAGCCTTACGAAAACCTTCGTCAAGATCTCATTGATGGAAGGCTGGCACAGCTTGAACGAGAATCGCTGATAACGAAGATTGACCTCCTTTTTAACCTTTGCCAACCGCCACGAGATTTTGACCCGATCGGCAATTATGTTTATGACCGGGAAAGGCTCCTGCGCATAGATGGACAGAGACACAGAATCATTCATCAAAATGGCTTTGGCGAAAAGTTGGCCGACGTTGATTCAGACCTGGAGTTCGTGTCGAAGACGGCAAGCTACCTAATGTCTCTTGTAAACCACCGCTACGGTGTTCAAATTAGCACGTTTCTGTTTTCAGGCACCGTGTAGCCTCCTCCGGGAGCGGCTTGAGCCGTGGAGCGGGGCACGCTTCAGCTGACAGACGAAGGGAAGAACGCTAGTTGAATGCTTCAAATGACCAGATCACTTCTCGGGTCTATGCCCAACAACGAGGTAAATCTTACCAGCCTCACTTCTCGGCTCGACCGTCAACACGAGCGGAATGCTCGCAGCACTAAATGCCTGTCGTAGGCGGTTAACCTGTGGCAACATGTCTTCCTTGCTCTTGACGACTAATAGGACTCCCGTAGGCTCAGTGCCCTCCCACACAACGCCTCCTGCTGGTTCGTTGGACCAACCAGCTTGCCTTAGAACCCCTTCGATCTCCTTCGCAAATATCGACGCCTCTCCATCATTCGATGGAGCGCTCACAAAAACTAGACCCGTCGGGGTAACCGAAAGGTTCTTATACAAACGGTTTTTCTGACCTGGTGTGAGGTGGCGGTCTGCAATCCTCTGCTGTAGTTCCAGCAAAGACCGCTCTGCGTTTGCAGCGCGGACCCTCAACGTAGCGATCCCGCGATTGGCTTCAGCTTCCTTGGCCGCATCAAGCTCGCCTTGTGCAACTGACAACTGCTTGGCTCGAACGATAGTGAAACGGGTTGTGACGCCTACATATCCGGCTATTACAGAGGCCGCTATAAGGCCCCAGAGCATAGCTTTGTTCCAGCCATCAAGCGATGCCGTTAGCCTCATCACTCGTTCGGCAAGAGCTTGAACGTCTAACATTACCCAAGTTTCGCAAGTTTGCAATTGTATGTCACGTACCTAGTTGCCTATTTAGAGCCAAGCTGTCTCCAAGCGAGTGGTCGCTGAAACGCCGTGCACACCAGCCAGCGAGCCGCGCCCGGTCCAGACGGGCTTTGGAGCGGCAAACTTCCGCCTGTGCGACATCCCGGTACTAATCTGACGTGGATGAGCGCCTTGGCGATTATGCGCTCGTTTAGAATCCGCGAAGAAGAGGAGGGAGCATCGGTGTCAACGGTAGGCTCAAGCGCGGCACGGGGGCCGTCTTGGATGTCATCGAACCCATTCTGCTCACTGATCTGTCTGGCAAGACACCGCAATCATTCCTAGAGGCTGAGTAGACCCTTGCGGTCATCGCGTCAATAGTACATCCAGCCGCTGCGCGAGCGTCAGGACTTCGAGAATCGCACTTCCGTCGGACAACGATAGAGAAGTCGGCGGGGCAGCCACGCTGAAGACCGAGCAGTCAACTCGGCCTCCAAACAGGACGATCGCTCGGGCTGGATCGGCCTGCCGGGAGGTCCAAGTCAGGCCTTCAGCATCGGGATACTGTGCATGGAGGGCCTCGGCCCACGCGCGGGTTTCTGGATACTGCGTGCCGTCGCACTCAATCAGATCCTTGCGTGAGATTCCGAGCTTGCGCAGCGGGATCGCGGAGAGATCGATCAGTTCCAGATTGCGGCTGAGAGTAAGTTGCGAATAGACCTTGCCGGCGATATGGGTAGCTTTCGAAATCATCTTCGGTCCAGCTACGAAAGGCACGTCGTGGAATACAGTTTCCATCAACGCGCAGTCAAGCGTACTACCCGTGTAAATTGTCGGGATGACGGCGCCCGCCGCGTCAAGCAGGGGGCTGAATCTCGCATCACCAACTGTAGAGGGATTGAACTCGACGCTGCCGTAAATGCTCGGGTGGACGCGGGAAAGCGTCTCACCCTCACCCCAGGTGTTGACAGTCGCTTCGAGTTTGCGTGAGGGAGCTTTGATATGAACCTCTCCTATCCATGCTGCACACCCGCAGCCTCAATCTCGGCAGCCCTGAGGACTTCCTGAGGCTTCGACTTTAGGAGCTCTTTCGGCGTTTTGTCTTTGAGGTAGGTGTTAACACTCGAAAACCAAAACGCTTTTTGCCAATCATCCTTACCTCTCAGAACTTTCAAAACACTTTCCATGATCGGAAGGGGTTTGGCTCCTTCTGTGAGTTCTAAGGCGTACAACGGATAAAGATCCGCTCCCTTATAAGGCACAGCAAAGATGAGTCCAGCCTTCTTCCATCGATTTGGTTGGGAACTCGGATTGGTTTTGCTGAAATGTCCGACCTCGGCAATATCCGTTGCCTTCGCAAAATCGTCACTTTGCAATATTCCTTTCATCGCCTGAGCCATCATTTTGGCCTCAATCAATCGATTCGAGGTCAAGGGAACATCGGGTGTCAGTGCTGCAAGCAGGGCATCCCAACTGCTCTCTTGTTTCTTGTCGATGAGGACTTCGATCACTTCGGATGCTCGCTTTAGGGTTTGAAAGACAGCCTTCGTCCATTCGTCGTCGCGATGTGCATGAGAGACGAAGACAAGGGCCTGACCGTCGGAGTTCTCAAGGTCGTGGGCAATTTCATGGGCCTCGCCTTCCTGAACATTCCAATTCTGATGGCGATGCGTTGATACCAGAGCTGTAGAGGGCATAATGAATCCTCGCTTGCGATATAGGTTATCATTGAAGTGGATAATTGTCATCGCACTCTTGCAGCGTAGCAGATTTGGAGGATTTTGGCCGGTGACAACAGCAGAAGCTCTTGACGGAATAACGGACGAAAGCGCCTTCGAGCTCCTTGCGGTGCGTGCGTTACGTGAGCTTGAGCCCGAGTGCCATTCATTGGTACATCTCGGCATGAATTTGCAGGGAAAAACGATCCGCAGCCCATTGGATGGATTCCGGTCCCAAACTCTGTCCCTCCGCTCTACATAATGATGGCGGCAACCACTACGAGCTTAAAGTCGCTTAAATCGAAGTGGCTTAAGAAAGACTCGCCTCCTAAGCCCAAGTCCGTCGCCACAACAAAGGCAAAGCCAGCTCGCTCAACGGCAAAGGCTTCAAAGGAGAAACAGAGAAAGTCGGATTCTGGTGATGTTCCCAAAGCAATTCTCGAAGTTTTGCACGTGCGAACTACGGTGCAGTCAGCGAAATTCGTTCTGTACTTGGCTACCAACCGAGCCATAACGAAGGAGTTGATTTTAGAAACGGAAGCAGCGGGAAAAGCTGTGGGCATGGAGGTCCGTTTTCTAGAACAGAGTCGTCTGCGCGACTTCCTCGATGTGTCTCCTATCGGCCATTGGCTTCGACGGAAACACCTCGGTATCGACTCCGACCTAATCTCGCTTCCACTGCTACAGGAGCTCTCCTCAACCAACATCTCTCAGTACGCTAGGGATATCGCCCTTTTCGAGCATCAGTTTCTTGTCGAGACGGATTCCGAAAAGCGTCTCAGCGAACAGTTGTCAAACGCGAAGTTTCGGCTAAATTTGCTTGTTGGAGATTCGGGTGTCGGAAAGAGCACGGCCGGCCTCAGGCTACTCAACAGGCATTATGCGTCGGGGAACCCTGGGCTTTGGATTTCAGCAGAAGTGCTCGATCGCGCATTGAGCTTCAACTCTGCTCTGGAGATGGCTCTCAAGGCCTAGATGCCGTCACTACGTGCAGGAACGGGTCAAGATGTTCTCAATCAGCTACAAGAAGCTGAGCCTCTCCTATTGGTCTTCGATGACATCAATCGTTCGCCGTCGCCAATCAACCTGCTACGGAAGGTCATGGGTTGGCTGAGGCCACTTGCTGAAAAGAAAGATGGTCGCGATGTGCTCCGCAATGTAAGAGTCATTTGCCCGCTTTGGCAAGCTCATTGGACTTCTCTTCAACCTTCACTCGAATCTGTGGATTGGATTCGAAGCGTTACGATGACGGCGTTTACCAGAGGTGAATCCATTCAATCGCTTCAGAATGGCCTTCCAACGAGGTCGAAACACGACCTCCGGCAATTTGCCTCTGCTCTTCACGATGACCCCATCCTTATAGGGCTGTTTAATAGCTCTTTCTCTACACGGGAGCAAGAGGCGGACCTTGCTGCGTGTTCGGACATCATCGGTATCTTTATGCGGGAGCGATTGAGTGCGATCGCCTCATCAATTAATGAACCTGTTGTTTTGATCGAAGCGACCTTGAAGAAACTAGCAACGAGTCTCGTTGTCAATCGTGAACTCCGTCCGCCATGGAGCAAAGTCGAAAGTTGGTTCGGCTACGATCTGCACGGCTTGCTCCAATTGAAGCAACTGGCCGCCCAAGGTCATCTGGCAAGAATCGTCGATCGCTCAGGCTTCCTTATTTGGGAGTTCCGGCACGATCGGCTATTGGGGCATTATGTCGTAGACGCGATCGTTGGTCTTCTCAAAGGTGCGGATGATAAACGCCGGGCAGTGTTTGATCCTTATTTCGTACCGTATCTTGGTCAGGCTATCGGCACCCTGCGGCCGAGCGATGCGCTGCTGGACGAGGTAGCGATGGAGCGCCCATCATCGCTTGTAGCGTCTCTCCGATACGCCAGGATCGATCCATTCGACGGTCCATCGAGACTTGTCGATGCAGCGGGGCGATATCTGGTTGGTGGGAACCGAACAACTGCAGAATGGCAAGATTCCGTCCGTTTGCTGGAAGAAGTTGCCACGCCGTTCACCATCGCACTGACCGATCCTCGGAAGTTAGATCGATTGTTCTGGCACGCGAGATTCAGAAACGGGGATGTGCTTTCAGGAGCATCCATTATGTGTCGGGACTTCTTTCCAAGGACGCATTTTCCCTGGCTTGAGACGATGGTGTGGAGTGCCCGGCTTGAAATGTGCCAGTGGATAAGAGAGACACTGGACAAGG
>CAXTLR010000028.1:0-22488 GCA_964245195.1 uncultured Acidobacteriaceae bacterium
TGAGTTCCACTGAAATGTACAGAGTTGACAGGAAGTCCAAACAGCACTCCTTTGGATCGAATGGTTCTGGAGATCTTCAGACAGATCCCTGCCCTATCTACAGTCGCCTGCTCCTCTGTTCTGCTGTTTGGCTCACGGTTCACTTTACCTCCGACGCTTCCATTGTCGTGGTTCAGGCCGCTGAGGGTCGCCGAAGCGCTAGAGCCGAGGCCATCCCAAGTTCATGAAAGGGGTGTTACATTTTCCTCATCGGAGGGTGCGCTAGACGTAACGCGGGACGACCATCCGCTGCTCGCATTGCGCATGATAATCCGGCATGGCCGCGCGGCGGCCACACCTGAGGATGAGAAGGCCAGCCTTGACGAAAGGCGATAGTCCGACGAGACTTCAGTGGCGCACAGGTACAAGGGTCTCGGACTTATTGGTGGTGTGACCCCGAATGATAATCTGGCCCGCCGGCGGCTCACGTAGATCTGACTGGTGCTCTTCTTAGCCCGTAGAACAATATGCCCCTTTGCCGCTGGCTGCCTGTCCGCATGGAGGAGCAGATGATCGAAGCTGTTGTGGAGAGGTGTGCTGGCATCGATGTCGGCAATAAGAGCGTTCTTGTCTGCGTGATGACCCGGCGCAGCCAAGGATGAGCCCCAGACCAAGATCAAGAAGTTCGGCACCATTGTCAGCGAGCTCGAGCGATTCGCCACGTGGTTGGTCGACGAGGGTTGCACTCACGCTGTGATGGAGAGCACGGGCAGCTACTGGAAGCCGGTCTTCAACCTGCTCGAGTCGCACGTTCGGGTGATCCTTGCTAATGCCGCCGATGTGCAGAATCGGCGCGGACACAAGACCGATCCGAACGACAGCAGATGGCTTGCTCATCTGCTTCGCCATGGATGATTCGGCCGAGCTTCAGTCCACCCTTGCCGATCAGGGAATTGCGAGACCTTACGCGTCGTCGCAGGCAACTGATCGGGGAGAACTCGAGGGAACGGAATCGGATTCAGAAGGTGCTGGAGGACGGCAACGTCAAGCTCGGAGGTGTCCTGTCGGATGTGTTTTGCGTCTCAGGCAGGCTGATGCTGCAGGCCCTGCTCGATGGGGAGCTCAGTGCGGATCAGATTGCCGAGCTTGCGAAAAGAAGGCACGAGTCAAAATTCCTCAGATAGCGGCTTCCATCGCCGGCCACCGCCTCACAGATCACCAACGCTTCCTGATCCGCCACGCGCTCCGCCATCTGCAGTTTCTCGACGGCGAGGTGGAGGATCTCAACCAGGCTAGGAAGCACCAAGGCCAGGTCTATTTGGCCAGGAGCTACTTGGCTAACCATCTTGGCTATGCCGGAAGCCCGTGCTCCCCGCATGAAGCGGACCTTATCGCACTTCGAACCCTGCGAAGCTCCAACCCAGCTTCCTCCCGGTTACCGGGACAGGATCTCTGGTGAGGTAAACGAGAGCCTTTTCTCGTTCTTCCAACGCGTCGGTCCGCTCCCACAGCACAGGACGTAGCCCTGGCGCGCGCATCGGGCCAGAGCCCTTCGCGGTGAGTCGTCCCAATAAACTTGAAGGGGATTGCGTGCCCCGGCCATTTCTCACGTATCGATCCAGAGTCTTTGGCGAAGCATGCCACTCCGCCAAAGACCTTGGGATATTTACGCCATGAAGCTTATGCCGGCGCTTGCGGTGGTGGAGGAACTACCCCCCAAGAATGAAGCGGCCTGCGCTTGAAAAACTGTGAGGGCTGATTGCGCAGCACTCAGACTGCTTTGCGTGAGAGCCGAACTCACGCTGGACAAGAACGTGCCGATTGGGTCTGTGGATGAGGTACTTGCCGAGCTTGCCGAAGCACTGCTGGAAGCAGACGCGGTCCCCGATCCAGTTTGCTGGAGCTCACTGAGCAGGCTTTTGGCCGTGGAGAGGTCTCCCGATTGGATGGCAGATTCAAGACTGGAAAGCGTGGTGTCGAATCCGCCACCCGAGGACCTGGAGGAAGATGTCGCCGATCCGGGGGCAGGTGATGCCTGGAACGTCTTGAGGGCGGTCTGAGCCGACGAAATGTCACCAGAATAAAGTGCGCTTTCGACACTTGTCAGAAAGGTGCCAATCGGATCAGTGCCGTTTGTCGAACGTGGGTTGGCTTGCTCAAGCTTGGCGAGATCTGTTTTCGCGGAGCTAAGATCGCCTGACTGAATGTCGGACTCGAGACTGGAAAGGCTGCTGGTGAAGGTGTCGCCACCCGATGAAGCTTGCGTGCTGGAAGAAGTGGACCCAGAAGCGGTTGAAAGAAGGGAGGTTAGGCTGTCATAGCTGTAGCTCCCAGACGTAATAGCAGAGATACTCATGATTACTCCTTACGAGACGATTCCGTCCTTATGAGGGAACACTCCCAAGAAGCAGTGACACCCTCGACGAGGAATTCAAGGGCTTGGGTTCAAAATTCCCACCAAAGTTGCAGAGCAAAGCGCGTCGCAGTAGGGTCTGGAGGTTTGGTTTCTACCCTGTCGCATAACCCCAAGAATGATCATATTGGCACGCAATTCCAGGTGTCGATGCGACGTGGCGATACGGAATCCTTTCGCGACGAGCAGAGATGACCAGCAGCACGGGGTCACTCCGCATAGAACGGGTCAGTTGTCTTCTTTGATCCGATAAGGGTTCTGAATAGGTTTCGGTGCAGCAACGCCGTGAGATTCCGTGAACTGCGGGAGACGAGCAAAAACGTTTGTGTCCTCAGCATGCTACAAGCCAGCATGTAGGCTCTGTTGCATCAACTATCTAAGGCGCAGCGTAGTCTTTGTCTGCTTGTCTCTCATGCAGCAACCTGAAAAAGCCGGTTCACAAACCGGATCTCGTTCTTCGCACCGAGCCTGTAGGTCAAGCAGTGCCCGCGTCGGTCATGCGCATGATCTCGAAGCCGTTGATTGTGGTCGTGGCCGTCTTCATGGTCTGGAAGCCACGGGTAGTGGAAGCTTCCCGCATCCACACAGCCTCGGCAGCTATGAGATCATCTCGAAGCCAAACCTTAACCAGAATCTCTAGTTATGACTGGTTGAGAAATCGGGGACAGGTCAAAAGAGAGCGGGCCGGAGAATCTGAGGAACGGCGCTACTTGCTGCTACCGGTGGCTTGAGAAGATCTTGGCGCAGGAACGGCGTCTACCAGACGGCGGCGTAGCAATCGTCAGGCCAGCTCGTAACGCATCTCTTCCGGTAGCGTCTCAAGAAACATGACCCACTCTCTAAGCCGCCGTCGCTTTCTTACCTCGTCTGTTGCGTTCGCGACCACGATGGAGCTTCAGCGAGCGGCTTGGGCGTTGGGCTTCTCTGCGCAAGCTCCCGTGTGTCAGCTCGTAGCAGAGCAGGAAGAGGGCCCGTATTACGTCCGTGAAGAAGCTTTGCGTTCCAATGTGGCGGAAGACAGACCCGGAGTTCCACTGGCATTACGCATCAGCATACTCGATTCGAGAAGCTGCCGACCTCTTCACGGGGTTGCCGTCGACATCTGGAGCTGTGATGCCATGGGCCTGTACTCCGGCTTTACGAAACAGAACCCGATGGGGCCGGGGGGACCTCCGCCTGACTTCGATCCGCAGCATCCCGGCAACGGCCGGAACCACCGGACGGGTTTGGGCCTCCTCCTGAAAACCATCCCACAGATAAGCTTACGTTCCTTCGTGGTGTTCAGATCACGGACGCAAGCGGCATGGTGAATTTTCAGACGATCGTTCCGGGGTTCTACATGGGACGCACGAATCATATCCATTTTCAGGTGAGGAGCGGCATCCAGAAGGCAGGTGGAACGCTGCCCTCTGGTCATATCTCCCACACCGGCCAGATCTTTCTCCCGGAGAGGGGCGCCGCAGAGTTGATGAAGCAGCCTCCTTATTCCAACCACAAGATTCGTAGGACCACAGCGAAAGAAGATGCCGTGTTTACCGATCAGCATGGCGAGTCTTCCGTCGCCAGGCTGAATCCGCTCGCTAATGAACATGGATATACCGCAGAACTGATTGCGGCGCTCGATCCGACCAGCACGCCCAAGGCCGCTGAAAGGAGAGGCGGACCTCCTCCGAGACTTTAGAAACCAGCACGAATCGAATTCAATGTAGCTCCCTTCATCAGAGGAGACTAGGCTGACCTCATGCGTGTCTTTATCTGTGCGACCGTATTCGCTGTGTCCGTCTTTGCCGGTGCTACGCTTCACGGCCAAAGCAAAGGTTCGTGGCTGGTGCTTTCCAAGCACGACCATACACTCGCGGTAGTGAACCCCGACACGCTGCAGGTGATGGCCCGGGCGCCGTCGGGCGACGATCCACATGAGGTGATTGCGTCGTCAGACGTTACCCGCGCGTATGTCTCAACTTATTGCTTCGGTGCGTTCCACACGCTCGGGATGGTAGATTTGGTTGCTGACAAGGCGATGTCTTCCATGCATCTTGGCGCGTTGCGCGGACCGCATGGTCTCGTTTTCCAGGGTGGCAAGACATGGTTTACTGCCGAGGCCGCCAAGACGCTGGGGCGCTACGATCCCGGAACAGGCAAGACCTGATCGGGCACAGGTCAGAATCGCACCCATATGATCCGGGTCAGCGGACGGTCAACAGATTGTGACCACCAACGTAAGCTCCGGGACGGTCAGTCTCTTCACACAGGAACCCGTCCGTATGCCCGGTCCGCCACCAGGTGCTCGTTCCCTGCCCCCACGCCCCCAGCCCTTCGAAGCGTACTTCCTACATCCGGAGAACCATTGCAAAGGCGAGAGACTGGGCGAACTGCCGTATCGGAGCCTATCTTCAATGGGAACTGTGGTAACCTTCGAATGCACTCCAGAGTTATAAGATCTCGCAAAGTCGCTGCAGTGGTTCGGCTTCATACGTTTTACATGGATTCAAATTTGGCGCTATTTATAGCGCTGGCATGCACGTTTGAAAGCCTGCGTACGCGTATGTCGATCCCGGATCCAGCCTGCTTCTTGTACAGGGTCCAGGGGCGTTTGTGACGGGCGTTTTGTTCTACTTCCGACAACGTCTTGTGAAGCTCTCAAACGGTCTGACAAGAAGGTTAATGGCTCGAGCTCGGCTCAGTAAAGGCAACTATTCCGGTGTGCTGCATACACGTCGTGATGCGTACCGCTGAAGCATGATGGAGAGCCGCCCCCATTTCTTAATACGGAGCAGTCCCAGAGCGACGCGCCTTCTCGTTATTGCCTTTGGGCTTTCTACGTTGGGCTGTATTCCTCTTCTGGTCCCGCTCATCTCTCCATCGCATTTGGCCGTGTATCACTTGCAGGGGTCTGCATCATCGCTCTTCCTGCCTCCGCTTCTGTACTTTGCGAGTTCTTGGATCTTGCTCACCGCTGCTGTTTGCTTAGGCGAGCGTTTCTGGCGTTTCCGACTTGTTTTCTGGTCTGTGGCGCTCTGTCTGGCACCACTGCTGATCCTTCTCAACTGCATAGCACTTCTTGGAACGAATGTTCCACCTTTTTGCAAGCTGCTCGTGCTAGCTGTCGCCCTTTGCGGGACCCTTGCTGCAGCCGTAACTCAGGGGCACGCCCAAGACGCTCGCATGCGAACTGCAATCCGTGTAGCCGAGCTCGCAAGTGGCTTCGTTGCTTGCACCGGGGTCCTTTTTATCGGGCAGCTGCTCTGGTGTTTCCATGAAGCGGCCGGCCCTCGACGGGACCAGAAATCACGAATTGATCGCTTGGCGATGGTTCAAAGCAAACCATCCCGACCGCGCATTATCTGGATCGTCCTCGATGAATTGTCCTATCGACAGGTTTACGGGCGGCGCTTTCCGGGGTTACAACTGGATGGGTTTGATCGGCTTTCCGCGGAGTCGGTGGTGCTGACCCATGTGAAGCCCGCAGGGTTCTTCACGGAAAATGTCATTCCATCTCTATTGACAGCAACACCGGTTGAACGTGTTTCGGCTTCGGCAGATGGCCGCGAGCTTACGCTATTCAGGCAAACCGGAGGCCGGGAATTATTCAATCAGAACGATACCGTCTTCTCAGACGCCCTCACAATGGGGTACCGGGCCGGTGTTGTGGGCTGGTACATCCCTTACTGCCGCATCCTGTCTAACGTTCTAGATCGTTGTACCTGGGTTACTATCCACGGCAGAATGCCTGGAGGCTTTCTGCCGAATGCACCTTTCAGGGCCAACATATCAGCGCCATTTAGTTCTGCCTGGAGAACGTTGGCCTGGAAGATAAGACCAAATCAGCGGACCTTGTGGACGGATCGGGAACTGAATCGTCTTCATATCTCCGAGTTCCAGAGACTCGCCTCAGAAGCTGACTCTTTGCTTCAGGATCCATCGACGAATTTCATCTTGGTCCATATGCCCGTTCCACACCCGAATGGCATATATAACCGCGGCACACAGGAGTTCACAAGCGACGGCAACTCCTCCTATCTCGACAATCTCGCATTGGCGAACACATTTCTGGTCCACATCGAAGATATGCTCACGCGTCGCAAGGAGTGGACATCCTCTGCGGTTGTTCTGATGGGCGATCACTCGTGGCGTCCGGATTTGTGGCGAGCATTTCCGGGCTGGACGGCGGAAGATGAGGCTGCCAGCGATGGAGGAGGTTTTGACGATCGTCCAGCCTACGTGGTCAAGTTACCAGGCGAGCGTATTGCAACAAATATCGATACGCCCTTTGACGCAATTAGGACGCGATCTCTGCTCAATGGAATCATGCACGGACAGATTCGCTCAACGGCTGAACTGAGCACTTGGATCACCACGATTAACTCGACCAGCAATTCAAGCATGCCCGGCGGGCGTTCTACGCACCCGTGAACCGTCAGGTCACTGCCTGCGTGGATACTGACGTGGCCCTGGATCAAGGCGAGGACAAGGGCTACGGTACCCGCATTAACGTCATTACGCGTCTCGAGATACTGGACGCCTCCAAGCAGAGGTGAGGAGCCGTTATGAAACGCGGGTCGAGCGTGGGGGAGCTCGCTTCCTTTCTTGTATGAGTCAATAGGATCAACGAACGGCGCTGACGGCATCGGGGACGACCTTGGAAGCAGAATGTGAGCGTTACGTTGTCGGTGGCGGTTGCGCCTCGGCTGCGACGGAAGTGGTCAGCTCTTACGATGAACCACGGTGATAGAAGCTGGTCCGCTGAGTTCACGCTCGACGATACGGGCGACAAAGGTCGAGCTACCGGTAAATACAGTGTCTCGAATGCTTTTGTCGGCTGCTCGGGTGTGACCGCGGTAGAACTGCTGTCGCCTGAGAGAGAGAGAGCTGACCAACTCCTGATTCGTGCGGCCGAGCGAGGAGGGACAGATCCAAAATGTGGTTGAGGCGTTATATGTCGTCGCTTGTGACGAGGCAAGCTCGGCCCGCACGGACCGCAGCAGACCATCGTCGCGAGGATGACGTAGTAGCGCGTATCCTTGAGGGTCTCTCAATTTGGAACAGTGGGCAGTTCCCTGACCAACTCGCGGGTAAACGAGCGGAGAGTCCTGATCGGCCGTAGGTTGGGCACGTCCCTTAAGGTAGCCGCTTCGGCTCCAAGAACCCATTGCGACGGGCTTCGCAGACCAGCTTGCGAACCGCCGAGACCTCCGGGCCTTCGCGGTGAGGGCGCCAGACCTCGATCGCGGTCCGGAATCCATAACGATTGCGCGTATGAGCGACCGGCCGGCAGCCAAAGCGAACAGTTGAACGCTCCTGCTGAGCCGGGGTGAGTCGTGCCGGGTCCCGACCGAGCCCGCCACCTGGATCTCGGGGTGGCTTACCTGTCCTTCTGCGGTCTGGTGCGCGGGATCGGAGTCTCCTTACTCCAAAGCGGAAGCTAAAAACGAGGGAATCACCTGTTTGGGTGATCCTCAAGATTGGCCCTCTTGTCTACCCTTGCGGCTGAGCGTGCTGGACGATCTGGCAAGGGGAGCATATGACTGAGGAGCACAACGCGACACTGGCTGAAGAGCACGCCGGCCATCACTGGTGTCCGAGACTGGATCGACGGGCGGCGATCCGGTTATTGGGCGTGAGTGGGCTAGCGGCCGCTGCGGGTTGCAACGGAAGCAGCTCAGCCGCGACAACCGCCTCAACCAAAGCCTCGGCGGGCACAACAACTGCGTCGACAACGGTGCTAACGGCATCCGCGACGACCTTGGAGCAGAATGTTAGCGTTACGTTGTCGGCGACGGTTACGCCTTCGTCTGCAACAGGAATGGTGAGCTTTTACGATGGAACCACGGTGATAGGAACTGGCACGCTGAATTCGAGCTCGACGACACTGGCGACGAAGCTCACCACGACAGGGGTGCACTCGTTGACAGCCGCGTACGCCGGCGACACAAGCTACGCGGCGAGTACCTCGGCTTCCATCAATTTGGCGGTGACGGCGACGGCAGCCTCCTGCAGTGCATCTCTCGAGGGCGAGGAAGGACCATACTTTGTGGACGACAGCCCGTCGGGGTATATGCGGAGCAATATCCTCTCAAACCTGGATGGGACCGAGACGCAGACAGGCGTTCCGTTGTCGCTGACGATCTACGTATTCGACAGTAAGAATAGCTGCGCGGCCATGCAGAACGTGCAGGTAGACATCTGGTCGTGCAACGCGGAGGGGATTTACTCGGCGGAAAGCAGCGAAGCGACGGTGGGGCAGAACTGGCTGCGGGGGTATCAGCTGACGGGTGTGACCGGGATGGTGCAGTTTGTGACGATCATCCCTGGCTGGTATAGCGGGCGGACAACCCATATTCATCTGCGGTTCCGGTCCACGTACGATGACACGGACACGAGCGGCAGCAATACAATGCAGTTGTTTTTTGATCAAGCGCTGATCAACACCTTGAGCGCCACGGTGTCTCCTTACACTATTGACGGGACGGACCCGACGACGAATGTGACGGACCGCGTATATACGACGGAGGAGGATGCAACGACGCTGCTAACGCTGACGGGAAGCATCGCAAACGGGTACTCGGCGACTTTCAACGCGTATATGCCAATTGGGTCTTAGGAAAGTGGGCGGGAGTCTGGCTGGTTCCAGCCTACAGTGCTACTTGGAGCGGGCCCGGCAACGACTTCAATCTTGACCAGGGCCCAGAGGCTGCAAAGTCGGCGATCTGGAGACTCGGCGATCTGGAGACTCAGCGAGCGGGTTGTTCAGATCAGTCCTCACAATCGCAAGGTGTTTACCGATCCGGTTTGAAGGTGGTGGAAGTAACAAAACGCAGGGTCCTAACAAGGAACGATCGCTTCCTAGGTCACAGCATCAATTGCTGTACCTCTTCGCACGGCAAGATTCCAGTCGCGCCGCCTCTTCGTCTAGGTTCTCAGGAGACAAACCTCTCAGGCAGTGGTCGTGACGCGATTGCGTCTCTCATCCTGGATATCAAAGCGTCTTCTCCAACCAGCCCGGGTTGGGCGAGGAACCGTAACTCGGAGTACTCCCTAAGAACGAGGTCTAGGCCGCGGTAGTGTTATCTCGAATGATTTGGCCGGCTGCTCGGGTGGAACCGCGGTAGCACTACTGTTGGCTGAGAGGCTGGAGCGCTGACCCACTCCTGATTCGTGCGGCCGAGCGAGAAGGAGACGGTCCAGAACGCCTCACAGCCAGAACACCTTACAGAAAGAGCGATGCCGCGAATGGATCCCAGCTCAGGGCAGCAGCCGAGAGCCATTTCCGACGGGTTCTTACGGGTCGCGACGTAGTACGTGCCGTTACGATGAAAGGGTGTTCAAACTGTCATACCGCTGTACGGAGCGCACCTGGATCAGCCTCGCATGCCTGGCCCTGGTAGGGCATCCACCTCTTTTGTCGCGTGCTCAACAGGCGGGGGGAGGCCTAGATCGAACACAAGTGACGAACCAGCAGAACGCCCGTGTTCCTGGGATGAGCACGTTGCTGCATGGGTTCAATGGCGGCGTTAGCTTCGCGGGCATACATGATTCTTCTGAGGGCTGGTACGAAGCCCTGACGTTCGGACTGACATACGAGCTCTCTCCGCGTTATTCTGCGGATGCTAGCTTCTCGTTCTACCCGTATCGGCTTGCCACAAACACCAACCCGGCTACGGATCAGAGAACACGGCTCGTTCCGACCTACGTTGAACCGGGCGATACGCTGCTGTCCGTGCACGCTCGTTTCAATGCGAGACGGTTGTACTCTACGTCGACAGTTTCACTGACTTTGCCGAGTGGGGATAAAGCTACGGGCCTGAGCACCGGCCGCGTGACCTTCGATTTCGACGAAGATCTGGAGAGCTACGTTCACCGAGCCATACTCTTGGTGAATCTGGGCGGGGGAGACTCATCGACACTCATTAATCCCTTGGTGATTAAGGATTACAGCTCCCTCGGCGCGCTTGCACATTTCCAGGCAGGCGTCGGATTCCGGCTGCCCCGCAGCAGCTACTTCCGCAGTACCGCGTACGAGCAACTGCCGATCGGCGACCAGAAGATTTACACCACGCTTCCCAGCATGCCGGGCGCGCCACCGCGGACCGTTGTCACGGGCCGAAACATAAGCGAAGACAACGGCTTTACCAATTCAGTCAACGTCCCGCTGACCTCTCACCTTGTCTTTCAAAGTTATTACAATCGAAGCCTACGCCTACACCTCGACACCGCTTCCGTCGGGTTCACGTACGTTTTTCGGCGTTCTCCCGTTCTGCACAAACATTCGTTGATCGATAAGGCCCTGCGCGAGGCAGAGGGACTGGCCCCGTAATGGGTTGAACTGGTCTACTGCGTTGGCGTGACCGGAAGATGCTCGAGGCGGGAGATTTGGTCAGGCTGCATCTGCTGGCGGATCTCAAGAAGCATCTGTGTGGTGGCTTTTTCCAGCGCCGCATGTGCTTGATTGACCCTGTCAATCGCGGCAAATACCTGGGCTTGGTCGACCTGCGGAGTTTTCGTAAGCGTCTGAAGCTTAGACCGTTCACTCAACAAAGTCTTGTAGGTGTCCACGATGGTAGCCTTATTCGCGTCGAAAATGGCATCCATCGTTCGTTGTTGGCCTTGGGTGATTCCGACGGCTTTTACCACGCTCTTGTCGTCCCACCAGCGGCCTGGAGGGCCAAACGGGCGTCCGGAGGGGGATCGAAGAACGCCCGTCGAGGAAGCGCTATCTGATCCGGGGCGGCCTGTTCCGGAGGTTGGCGGTCCACCCGGTCCGCCAGGACCTTCTGGCCCCCGTGGAGGGGGGCCGGGATGCGATTGGGCCAAGGCGCGACCGGCTGCTGCCGTGAAAAGAATCCCACAAAGCAGGAGAGCTGCGAGCGTGCCGAGAACGCGTGGCCCTTTCACCTGGATCTCTCCTGCGGCCGCAATCTGCTGTGGACATTGATGGTCGCGTCGAGTCCATACTCGGCCACGGGCGAAGGATCATTGTCCGCCAAAGCTACCTCGACAGATTGCATCAGTTGGTCATCTTCCCGAATCTGAGCCGGCGAATCTGTCATCGCGGAAAGGGACGCCATCTGCCCGGAGGGGGAATTCCGGTGCGCCTCGCGTTGCACCAGTGGAAGACCGACGGCGAGCAATGCAGTGCATGCAAGCGCCCACCGCAAGGGATAGGTGAGGGACCGGATAGGCTGTTCCCGGACACGTCCACGCAGGCTGACTTCTGGTTGCGCTTCGCTCCATGCGATGGAAGCACGGTTGAAGGCATAGACAGAGTCCCGAAACCGCGACACTTCTTCGCAACAGAGCACGCACGCGTCGAGATGGCGAGAGCAGTCCGCCGACGTGGTGTCGAACAAAAGGTACTCGTTGATCTGTTCTTCGGTGAGATGCTTTACACAGGTCATGTTCACTTCTTGTCTCCCACGTTCGCGCGAATCGCTTTAACTGCGCGGTGCAGATGTGTTTTGACCGTATTAACGTGCATCCCCGTCACCTGCGCGATCTCAGCAGGATCGAGATCTTCAGAAAATCGTAAGGCAAAAACTCTCCGTTGGTTTGTGGAAAGCTGTTCAAGCGCTTCCCCGACCAGTCGGGCACGTTCCCGAGCCAGCAACCGATCTTCCGGAGAGGATTCGCTACTGGGCAAAAAAGACGCCATCTCAACGACATCTGTGGCGGTTTCCGCTGCCCGTCTCCAGAACTGAAACTTTTTCGTGCGCAGGTGGTCGCGGATCAAATTATTTGCGATGGTAAACAGCCATGTGCTGACGGCGCACTCGCCACGAAACGAAGCGCGATTCGCGTAGGCTTTGAGAAACGCGTCCTGGATGATGGTTTCCGCGAGGTCCTCGTCGCGGACCGCCACCATCACAAAGCGAAGCAGCCGAGCGCGGTAAAGCCTCACGAGGGAGTCAATGTCATCCAGTTCAGAGATGAAGCTCACCTGGCCGCTTCCTTCGCTGACAATAAATGCTTCGCGGGTAATCTGCATACATTCCTCAAATACTAGAGATTTCAGGGCCCGGAGTGTTGCGCCGAAGAAGCTTGTCTTGCCTCGGCTCGGCACGCAGGAGCACGTGCGAAGCGCCGAGAGATGTCACAAGCGGTAATCGAGGCTCGTATACAGGAAGACGGAAGTTGTTTCAGCGCAGGTTACACGCCGATTCAGAAAATCGTTCCGGGATCTCTCGATTGATCAAAAACCGCGATGGTGATCCACGCAGCGTTACATTGGTTTGAGAGACCCGCCGGCCGATCCAGCAAGGGTGTAGATGAGACCGCCAAGCGAGGAGTTCGAGGCGGAAACGTAGTAGACGGTGTGTCCGTTTCCGATGATGTTGGATACAGTGAGACCGGAAGTGGAAATACCGGACGTGTCCGTCAAAAGGGTGATGTAGGAATCGCCGGAAACATTCCATGTGGACGTGCTGTCGAGAACAACGGTGACAGACTTGGCGGCGTTCGCGGAGTTGATGGTGCCGGTGTAGGTGGAACTGTTGCCAAGCGTAAGGGCCAAGGTGGAAATGTCGTCGACGGCAATAGTGCCGGCGAGGACTTGACCCGAGGCGATCAGCGTGACGAGACCGGCGTTGGCGCCGCTGGCCCCCCAGTTCGAGTTCGCTTCTGCGGTGAGTAGGGCGCTGGAGCTGTTAGTAAACGTAACTCCGGTGAGATTGATGGTTGCCGTGGTGTTGGTGACGTAGAACAGCGGCGCTGTCGAGGAGTTGGAGGTGTAGGTGTCTCCCTTCATGGTCAGTGTGGCGTTGCCGGATTGCGCGTCCCCTGAAGCCGAGTTGTAAAGAAAGATGGATCGGTTGTCGGTGGTGCTTGGCGTGGAGTTGTACGTGCAGCCGGTCGAGGTAATCGTGTTGTCCCCCTCGACAACAATGCCCTCGGCGGAAGCGGTGGTGAAGGTAGCTCCGTTGGTGCAGGTGATCAGGCCAGTGGAGTAGAGGCCAGCGGAGCGGGCTCCCTGGGTGGTGTACGTTCCGCCCGAGATCGTCACTGTTCCGCCGCCGCGGTCGGTGGCGATGATGGATCCAGAAGCACCGGACGAGGTCGCGGTGACGTTTGTGATATTGAGGGTTCCGGCCTCTGCCGCGTCAAGCCCATGGGCATTGCCGCCGGAAACGTTGATCGTCGCTCCAGTGATGTTGACCGTGGCTCCGTCGCCCGAGGCAAAGACACCGTTCGCTCCGGAACCGGACGTCGTAATGGTTCCGCCGGTGACTGTGACGGTGCCCCCCGAAGCGGTCGTTGCGGAGGAGCCGTACGCCAGCACGGCGGCGTTGAGCCCGTAGAAGGAAGAGTTGTCGGTCGACGAACTGTCGCCAGAGGTGGTGATGGTGGGGGCAGTCAGCGTGACGGAGGTGGCCGTGTTCTGCGCGCAGACGGCAGACTCGTCTTCTTCGGTGGCGGAGATGGTGGAGCTGGCGAGGGTGTTACTGCCGCTCGAGTATGCATCGACCGCGGTACCCAGGCCGCAGGAGGAACTCGTGGTGGTGGTGGTGGCAGTAATGGTGATGCTTACCACGCTCGAAGTGCTGGTCGCATAGGTGGTGTTGCCGGCGTAGGTCGCGGTGACGCTATGTGTGCCAGTCGTCAGGGCGGTGGTCGTCAGCGTCGCCACGCCGCTGGTCAGCGTGCCGGTGCCGACGGTGGTGGTGCCATCGAGAAAAGTCACTGTACCCGTAGCTGCAGTGGGCGAAACGGTGGCCGTCAGCGTGAGACTCGTCCCGAGGGTGGCGGTGGTGGCGGAGGCAGCCAGAGTGGTCGTGGTTGCGGTCGTGGACGTGGAGCTTGTAGTGGATGCGGTTGTGGCGCTGGAGCCGCAGCCGGTGACGGCAGCAAGGCCGGTGATGAGGAGCAAGGCGAGCGCGAGCGGGAACCACTGTGCTCCCTCCAGCGGGAACGAATGTTTTCTGGTCCTGTACATAAATATGTTGTCGCCTTGAACTGCGGCGCCCTCACCACGGAAGTGGGCTGCACGTTTCTGTAAGCAGAGACGCGGAGTCCTCGAGGTCGGGTTACGGGCACGCGTCGTCGTTCGCGACTCCGTTTGAAAAATGCGACATTAGCAATCAACGTTATCGCGAGGTAATCGCACGCGATCCCATCGTCGTCTATCAGGCCAGCATGATGGCCAAATCCTCTCTCTTGCTCCGGCCAGACCTCGGCGTTTTACCAGGCGGACTCCGCTGGACAATCACGTTTCTGCTCTTCTGTGCGTTCGCCGTCACGAACCACGTCCTTGTGGCGCAGACCGCTGTTTCCATCCACGACGTCATGACCACCTCGGGCAGCTACCCACTCCCCGATTCACCCTACCTTTACTCACACTACGGATCGCCGGCCTCCGTCACCGGTGTGGTGGTGGGCGTCATGGCGACCGGCGGCTTCTACATCTCTGAGCCCTCGGGCGACTGGGACTCCCTGGTCGCCACCGCCGAAGGCATGCCGATCTTTGCCACCGCCGGCAACAATCCATCGTGCGCCGTGGTCGGCAACTCGGTCACGGTCATTGGAGACGTGGTCGAAGGCACCGCCACCACCGCAGCCAACACGCCCGGAACCGGCATCCAGCCCACCAGCTGCACCGTGGTCAGCACCGGCAACGCCATGACCCAGGCCATCTCCATTTCGTCGGCTCTGGATTCGTTCGGTGGAGCGCTCGAGTACACCGGCATGGCCGCCAACAACTCCACCTTCTACGCCGTGTCGCCCACCGGCGGTACCCTCGCCGAAGCCACCGAGACCGTCACGTCGAACGGGCAGTTCTGGGCCACCCTCGGCAGCAACACAACCACCAACAATCACCTGTTCCGGTCCCCGGGCGTCGCTCCCGATGAGTATGCCGTCGGCACAACCAGCGTCACCAGCTGGGCGGGCAATCCGGGCCGCATCTTGATCGACACCACCACCTTCGGTGGCACGCCGGTCGACATCACCGTGGGACAGGGCATCACTTGCACCGTGCCCTCCGACATCACCGTCGGCGCAACCCGCGGCATAGGCCTGATCGACTACACCCTCGGCTACGCTCGCCTGCTTATCTTTCCCACCAGTGTGTGCACCGTCACCGGAACGGTACCCGCGACCACCTCCGCCACCGCGGACGCAACCCACTTCCACGTTGGCACTCTGGATCTCGACAGGTTCTACTCCACAACCGGCGCCACCACGGGCTCCGTCGCCGTCTCCGCGTCCGCCTACGCGCGCCGGCTCAGCAAAGCCGCCAATGCCATCGTCAACTCGCTCGGGGCACCGGACATCCTCTCCTTGCAGGAAGTTCAGGACCTGCCCACGCTGACAGACCTGGCCAGCGCCGTGAACACGCTCGGCGCCACAAGTTATGTGCCGTATCTCATCCCCACCGGCAACGATCCGAACAGCCTCAATCTTGGCTTTCTGGTCAAGAGTTCCACCATCACCTTCGACTCCGTCACGCAAGCCGACGCAACGGCTACCTACACCAACGCCAGTGGATCGAGCGCCACGCTTTGGGAGCGCCCACCCGTTGTGCTCGCCGCCGAAGTGCATCGCACCGGCAAAACCTACCCCGTCACCGTCATCGACGTCCACCTCACCCCACGCGACAACATCGGCGACACCACCCTCGGGCCCGACATCCGGCTCCGCCGCGCCGCGCAGGCCTACAGTCTCTCGCAGCTCGTGCAAGCGGATCAGACCGCCGGCCAGAACGTCATCGTCGCCGGCAACTTCAACGCCTTCGAGTACTCCGACGGCTTTGTAGACGTCCTCGGCGTCGTCAGCGGATCGCCCGCCGCCTCCGGCACGGTCGTCGAGTACCAAAGCACCGCAACCACCAACGCCCTTACCGACTTCACCACCGACATCACCGAGTACGAGCGTTACAACTACATCGAGCGTGGGGACGCCGTCTCGTTCGAACACATCCTCGCGTCAGCCACGGTCACCGCCGCCAACACCGCCTCGGCGTCGCTCGCCAGCTACGAAACCGGCGTCGTTCAGCCGCACTTCTCCACCGACTTCGCCGCGGTCAACGCAAACACCTCCACCACCGCTGCCGGCCTAACGCCCCACGACGGCCAGGTCGTGGAGTTCCTCATCCCCGCCGTCCCCACCACCGTTACCCTGTCCGCAACGACGTTGAACTTCGGCAATGTCTACCTGGGTTCCTCCGCCACCAAAACGCTGCAGGTCACCAACACCTCAGGCTTCACCTCGACCGTTGCCATCTCCGGCGTCACTGTCTCTGGAACCAACTCCGGCGACTATGCCAGCACGTCCAACTGCACCACCCTCGCCGAGGGCGCCAGCTGCACCGTCACTGTTACCTTCACCCCATCGGCTGTCGGCACCCGCACCGCCACCCTGACCGTGGCAACCGACTCAGCGTCCGACCCCAGCCTCACCGCCACGCTCACCGGCGTGGGCGTCACGGACATCTCCGTCTCGACCTCCCTGCTCAATTTCGGAAATGTCGACGTTGGCGCAAGCTCGGCCGCACAAACCGTCACCATATCCAATGCCACCACCGCAGCCATCGCCCTTACCGGACTCACCATCTCCGGCGACTACGGCGACACCACCACCTGCGGCAGCTCGCTCGCCGCGGGCGGCACCTGCACCATCAGCGTCGTCTTCAAGCCCACCGCCACCGGCACACGAACCGGCACCCTGATCCTTTTCACCGGCGATGCCAAGGTCGCCAGCCTCTCGGTCGCGCTCACCGGCGTCGGCGTCGATTTCAGCATCGCCCTTGCACCCACATCAGGCAGCGTCATTGCCGGCCTTTCCGTCATTCCGGTCGCCAGCCTCACACCCATCAGCGGGTACACCGGTACGCTCACCCTGACCTGCACCACCACCGCAAACGCCTCCACCTGCGTACCCGCAACCACCAGCGTTGCGCTCTCCGACATCACCTCGGACAAGGTCACCATCACCACGACCTCCCTCTACACCGTGATCGGCTATGGTGGGTCCACCGGCTGGATTGCCCTTTTCTCCACCATCTCTGCCGGCCTCCTCTGGCGCGTGCGCAGGTGGTTCCGTCTGCCGGCAGGTGTCCTTGGCGTTCTTGCTCTGGCGGCCCTCTCCGCCGGTCTCAGCAGCTGCTCGTCAAAGCTGCCCGACGCCAACGCCAGCTACACCGCGCCCGGCACCTACACCTATACCGTGTCCGCGACCGACGGATTCCTCACCCACACGGCGACCTACACGCTGACCGTGAAAGCAAAGTAAGGAGACAGAACATGCGTTTGATCCGGCAAACCCGGAGCGTCGTGGCGTGTCTCTTCGCAGCGGTGCTCCTGGCGGCAGTCGCTCCTTCCCTCATCGCCCAGGCCTCCTACACCGCCACGCGGGTCGGCGATCTTCAGGTGGGCGGCGGACTCTCCCTCGGCAAATCGAACTACGATTCACCCACACTCGGCGGCACCGGCGATCGTCTGCGCGGGTTCAATCTGTACAGTACCTTCGACTTCCGCGAACACTTCGGTGTCGAGGTCAACTTCCGCCAGACCTCCCCCACCTATGGCCAAAGCGTCTACGAACGCACCTACGAGGTCGGCGGCCGTTACGTCTACCCCATCGGCCTGCGCCTTCGCCCCTACGGAAAAGTGATGTACGGCCGTGGCGTCTTCAACTACCCCGACAACATCGCCAATCTCGCCTACAACCTCGTGAGCTACGGTGGCGGTCTCGACTACCGCCTCACCCGCACCATCAACCTCAGGGGCGACTTTGAGCACCAGCAGTGGTTCGGCTTCCCGCTCACTCCTCTTGAGCCGAACATCGTCACCATCGGCGTGGCCTACCACTTTGCCGGCGAGCGCAGGCGCTGACGCAGCCGGCACACCAATGCGTCGCACCGGCTTCTATCGTTCAACCCCTTCCTTACGTAATCGGCAACCGCCGCGCGAACGTCTACCGTGGTGCCAGCATTCTGTTGCCGTTCCGAACGGAACGATGTCTGGAGATTCAAATCGCAAGCCAGGAGTTCTCATGAAATACACCTCCCTCTTCGTAGCGGCCGCCATCGTCTGCGTCGGTCCTCTGCTCCAAGCGCAAACCGCACCCACCCCGGCCCAGTTGGCCCAAGCCGATGTCCAACGATATAGCATGGTTCTCGGCCTGTCGTCGACCGAGCAGGAGCAGGCGCTCACCATCTTCACAACAGAAGAAACAGCCACCGCCTCCATCCACACGGCCGAGCGAGCGGCCCAGGCGACTCTTCTGACGGCGATCGAGGCTAACGACAGCTCCACTATCGCTACGCTTTCGGCGACCCTGGGCGGGCTGCGCGGACAGGAAGTTCAAGCCCATGCCGCCGCAGACGCCGCTCTGTACGCCATACTCTCCACAGAGCAGCAGGCGAAGTTCGTGCAAATCCTGGAGCATGGGGGCGGTCGGGAGGAAGGTCCAGGCGGGCCTGGCCGTCGCTAACCAGCGCGTCCTGAAGTCTGTTAGAGGAGCCGGTTGGCAGGTCTCAGCCGGCCGGCTGCCTCGAAACCGGGCTTGTTCATGCGTTTCGCTCTCTTGACGAAGCGCAGATCACACCCCCTAATCAACGCTGGGAGGCCACGGTGTCACCGCGTCCGACCAGATCTAACGCCGGACGTGATCACTAGCCTCATTCGTTTGAGCGCCGGAGACTTCCGTTTACTCTAGCTGCAGACCCAGATCGAGTGCCTCTGAAAATGACGAGTTCACGTCCATCTCCAAAGAGATCGTAGTGGCCGCTCGCGACAGCTTGGTGATTGGTCAGGCTTGGCCTGCACTCGCTTATGGCGGTTCTGGCTTCCTTTCGGCAAAGCAACCTTGCGAGTGTAGATCGTTGGATGAGGCAAGGAACTCTGATTCTGGATTACGTCACCCTTTTGGGTGATCGCAGCGGACGTACGCTGGTCGACAGGGGACCGATGTTCTGCGCGAGAAGGGAACAGCTTGACTCCGAATGCAGAGAACATCTTTGCTCTTGTAGCTGCGGCACGGGTCAACCTCCCTGAGACATGACCTGCTACAAGTCCCGACAGGTCCATCGTGAAAAAAACGGCCCCGCCAAAATCAACGGGGCCAAGCTGCCTTGATTCTCTCGATGCAGCTTAAGACGGCATGGAGTTCTTCTGAGATGACATGAGCGAGCGATAGTTTTCATCTGCAGCCTGAGTGTGAAGCCCCGGCCTCAACTCAGCGGTGGCCGATGAGATCTGGATCTCCCCGATGTCCAGGCTCGCGAGCTCGCGACGGTGAGGGGCGCAGCCGACCAGCAGCGCGAGGATGACGTAATCGCGCTTGCCTTTGAGCGTCTCGCGGTCAGGGACCTGGAGCAGCTCTTTCGCCTGTTCCTTGGTGAGCCAGTTCCCCAAGCGAGTTCCCCGCTGCTGGACATTGGGGACATCGCTCAGGCTAGCCGCCTCCTCCGTGCCGAGCAGGCCATTGCGCTTGGCCTCTTCGACCAGCTTGCGTACCGCGGCCAGCCGGACGTTGACGGTCGACGGCGCCAGGCCGTCCATTCCCGCCTTCCATTCCTGCAGCAGCGCTCGGCTTAGAGGCCGTCCGGCGCTGAACCGGAACAGCTCCTGAATCGCCTTTGCGTAGCTTTGCCGGGTCAAAGGCGAGCGAACCGCATCGAGAACCATCTGCCGGAGCCGAGCCTGGGCATCCGTCAGGGCAAATGCGCCGTCACCGGTCCAAGCTTCGGCCGTAGCGATCACGAGTTCAGTGGAAGGCAGCATGGGCAGTTCAGGTACGGCTTTCAGGGTACCTTTCCAGAAGGTGCGGCGGGTGCTCTATTCAGGGTACGGCGACAGAGAGCGCCTCAAACTCTACGACAGATACCGCCACAAGCAACGTTCTGCTGTTTTGCTCACGGTTTCACTATAACCTCCGACAATTCCCAAAGACGTGGGTAAAGGTATTCGCCCCTCCGTCATGAGTAGGAACACCATCCGCCTCGGTGAGGCCCATGCTGTTTCCGACCGGCTCGGGACTGGGCTGTGGAGGCTGTGCTGTCGGGCGTCGTTTCTGCGGCTGTACCCCAAGGGAATGGATCAACAGGAAAACAATCCAAAAGCGAACGTCCGTGTCGACGAAGCGGATCAGCTCTAAAGCTCGATGTCTGCTAGCCGTCTCCGCCTTCCGCTTCCGGTGAACTTGACGTTTGCAAGTAGAACTCGTGCAGCTTGGCCTCTAGTGCCCGCTTATCAGGCAGTTGCGTTTGATACTCCGCGATCAGGGACGGGGAGAGCGTTTGGCTCAAGGCGTACTCCACGACCTCGTCATCCTTACTCGCACACAGCAGAACACCGATCGACGGCTGTTCGTGTGGTTTGCGGACGTCTCTGTTGAGCGCTTCGAGGTAGAAGGACAATTTCCCCAGGTACTCTGGCTCAAATCGGCCTACCTTCAATTCGATCGCGACGAGGCAATTGAGACCACGATGGAAGAAAAGCAGGTCTAATGCGAAATCCCGGTCCCCTACCTGCAAGGGAAACTCTGAGCCCACGAAACAGAAGTCGCGCCCTAGCTCGATAAGGAAGTCTTTGAGCTTGCTCAGCAGGCCGCGGTGCAGGTCCGCTTCTTGATGGACCGGAGACAGGCCCAGGAACTCAACACTATAGGCATCGCGGAAAATGCTGAGCGCCTCCGGATACATTTGTGTCACCGCTGGTGACACTCTTGGAGGGCTCAGAACCGCGCGTTCAAACAAAGCCGTTTTATATTGCCGCTCCAGCTCTCGTTTACTCCACTTCTCTTGGATTGCCATCCGTACATAGAATTCCCGCTCCTCCGGCCGTTTGCTCTGCCCGAGGATGATAAGGTGATGAGACCAAGGCAGTTGTGTCACCAGTGGCGACACAATTGTTTCGCCAACGTACGCCTCGTAGAACTGCCTCATCCTGAACAGGTTGCGACGAGTGAAGCCCCGCAGACCAGATTCCCTCCGCACAATGAACTCAGCCAGTCGCTCCACCACGCCGTCCCCCCACTCGGCAGCCTTGATCTTTCGGCTAATCATGGAGCCAATCTCCCAATAGAGCTCGATGAGAGAAGTGTTGACCGCTTGCACAGCCTTCCCCCGGGATGCAACGATTAACCTCACCACCTCTGCGAAGGTCTCTTCATCGCTCCCTGAAACTGAGAGATCAACTTGGAGCGTTTTCGAGCGAGGCACGGCCGAATTGGTGTTTTTGCGAGTCACGGTCAGCACTGATCATAGACAAGCCGGTCCGAACCTTTCCAGAAAGTACGCCTCATACCTGCTGGGCCGGCGTTGCCGTCCTCCGGGAGAGATCTCCTACGACTGGGATCATCAGGGCTTTCCCTGGGAGATCCTATGACCCACCAATGATCCAGATGTGCGCATTTAGGGTGAAAGACGTCTCGCATCATCGCTCCTCAGAGGAGATATGAACGTTCCAACTCTGCCGAGGTCCTACGGAGTGTCCGCGCTATCGTGACCAAGCGCGTTCTCAACCGCCCACCGAGCCAGTTCCTTCAGTTCCATGAAGTGCAGCCGGGCTCCGCCGGGCATCACCAGATCGAGATCGAGCGTCTTTCGCTCTTTTGGAAGGTTTGCCTTCGTCACCAGCAGCATTGACCAGAGGCACAGACACCGGACAGAGCAGAAGTAGACGGCACCTCGAGCATCGTCCAGACAGAAGCACTCAGGCGGAACCTCGGCCATGTCATAGGAGCAAAGGCGACGTTTGCGGATGGGAGCAGCCATGCGTTTGTGAGCCAGTGTAGACGCGTTCCAGCCGATGACGAGCATCTCCGCTGCCGATGTTCCAGATCACTCTGACCGCAAGACTCAGTGGTGTCCTGGCTCGCCGTTACAGCGGGAGCTCTCCATTCTCGGCGGCCTCCATTGCCTTCCGCATCATCTCCGGCCCGTTATTGCGGACGTTGTTGACCTTGGGATTCGCTTCGCTCATCTCCATCTCTTCGGACTCAAAGGGCCGCAACAGATCGAGCGGAAGCCGCTCCGTTTTCTCCCGATCGAGCCAGCGATCGTAGTCCCGGGCATGGAGGATGACCGGCATACGAGGATGAATGCTCGTTATGTGGAATTGAACTCGTGTCAAGAGCTTTCCTGAAGTTGGAGCGGGACGAAG
>CAXTLR010000029.1:0-21021 GCA_964245195.1 uncultured Acidobacteriaceae bacterium
TTCCGCTATCTGACAGTTTTCACTTGCACTCAGGCGACGGACCATACATATACCTCAGTGCACGCCAATAGACCTTGAGGAGTCCGATCGACACACCCGCCCTCAGATGTGAACTTCACATCCAAAATGTCGGGACCGGGGATGGCGGGCCGGCATCGAGACTAAATCAGTTGTCACACCATCCGCGCAATTGGGCATCACGGCCTACCTGAAGTAGCAGGAGGAGCGCAAGAGCGCAAACGAAAGAGGGACGGCGAGCAATGGTGGAACACAGTCCGGGTTCCTTAGCGTGAGGAGTCGTTATGAGCGCTTGGCTTTGCGTTATAACGACGATCAAGATGGGAGAGTAGCTTTGAAAGCTCTCTTTTACGTCTGCGGTGGAAAGATCGAGTGCTTCGAGCTTCAATTTGCAATTTTCCGAACAGAAGACCTTAGCTGGTTGGCTGTGACGGTGACAGATCGCACAACGAGGCTGATCAAAGATCTCTTAAGGTGTCATCTGTGTCAGAATGAGCCCACGCTAACCTTGTCTCAGCCGAGCTGTGAAAATTCGGGTGATATTCCTGCCCCGCCGGGGGTTGCTGCCATTTTGCCTCCGACACTCAATTGTCGTGGGTAAAAGAGAGCGGGTTACAAGCAGTCACTGCGCGAATCGCGCAGCTGTTCCCCTCTCTCCTAACCGTCCTAAACTGGCTCCGTGTTCAGTTCTGCCGTCCTGGATCCCCTGCCCGATAACGGGAAACCGGCGCGACGGGTCGGTCGGTTTTCTCATGACCACCGGCTGCTGAGACCGAGGTGCGCCGTGGCCGGCACGTTTTATGCCCCGCCCTCCCGATCGAAACTGACCGCCAAGACACGGGCTCAAAATCATCGTAAAGACCGCGACCAAAAACACCCTGACATGAAACATAGTGCCTCCTGACATCGTTGCATCAGGGTTATCGGCAGATCAGAGCGGACCTTTATAGCGCAAGAGTTGTAGACGGGGTGTTCTGGGAAGACGAGGTCGGAAGTTTTGCTTGGGGATGCAGCTTCCTAGAGGCGCAGCTTGCCCGCCCCAATAAGCCGGCCACAGGGCGCTATAGGCAGCTGGGCAGCGGATTGGCAGACGGGCAATCCAGAAATGACGTCAATACGTCTGAAATCGCAGAACCTGGTGTTTCGTCCATTTTGCCGTCGTGGAGTTGTGTATTCCAAGGCATTGGGCCTTTCTGCGGTTTCTTTCGGTGTCTGTGGGATGAGATCCTGTTCCTGCTCGATCAGCCTGCACATCTGAAGCCGGCCTTCCGCAGTCAACCCTTTCCCACGCTATGAGCCAGACCTGAGCACGTTCGGTCCAAGGAAGCGTTCTCGGACCTGGCGTAAAATGGTCGCCTCACTGTCAGACTGTTGGTCGAACCGAGCCAACCATGCGCTCAGGAACGATTGCCTCAGACACCGGTTTTTTGCTACATGCGTGCCCGGGGCGGGTAGGGGTTTCAGATTCATCGTGACTTCTCCTCCTAACCCCTCTATGGGCAAGCCGGAGTATCTCCGCATAGCTCTTCTGGGTGCCAGAGCGACCAGAGAGCCTGAATCAAGCTTTCGATATCCGAGACAGCGAACGCGACCTGTTCAGATGTCCTGGTAAGCAGAGCGAAGGTCAACCGAGTTTTCCTCAGTCCCCCGACTAAATGGCCATGTCACAAGGGGTTACGGTCCGTCGAAGGATGGCGTACCAGTTCGGTAGGATCTGTATTGTTGAGTCAGTGGTGATCGCCACCGTGCGTCCGGAATGTTCGTGGGAAAAGCCGGATTACCACCGAACACCTATCAACCTGAGATTTTAGGAGCTACCCATGCACACAGTCCATCGTCGCCGTGGAAGGCTGTTGCCTGAACTGCAACAGATCCTTCGTGTCTTCGTCTCTCTGATCGCGGTACTGACCGGAGCGGTAACGCTCTGGAAGCAAATGCGTCACTAAGCCAAACGGATGGTGGCGGCGCTCTGAAGCACAGTCCCGCCACCATACCCTCAATAGTTCGCCGAGACGTAGCAGGCAACGGGAGCGCAGACAACTTGGCATCTTTCTTTGTGCAAAGCTTCCTCTTCTTCGCCATGTACTGCCTGATATGCGTCGCTCAGAGATACGAAGTCACCACCGACGACTTCAGCCACAGCTGCCACCAGTGCGCCAAACAGATCACGCCTCCGAGATGCGCTACCTCGACGTCGACCATGTGCTGCACCCACTGCGGCGATCCCCAACCCCGCCGCCAGCATCCGCAAGCCGGCCCGACTCTAACCGCGGGCCGGTTTCGCCCCCTGCCCCGCAAGCCGAACCGGTTCAGCGCTGAGACAGAGAAAGCTTGAAACAAGCGTCCGTCCGTTCATAGCCCAGCGAAAAAAAGTAATGACCGCTCCCCTGTTTCGCTAGTTTTGCAGAGGCAAGACACGTATTCTATGCCGGAACGGGCGCAACGTTACTGGTCTAACGGAGTAGCACATGTCACAGCAAGAGCCAGAAGCTAGCAGATACCTCAAAAGCTCGCCTTGTAGCTCAACGGAGAGGGATCAACGCTTCGTTCCACGTGGACTCTTTTTGAAGCCCCTAAGTTTGTAAGGCCAAGACAGGAAGAAGGACTCCGCATGGGTAACATGTCATCTGATGCAGAATGAGCTCCACTCCCTACCCGGCTTCCTCAAAGAGAGGCACTGGTTCAACGGCTCGAAGAGCTAGTCTGAAGTTGAAAGCCGTCTGTTCATGGCCTCTAGGGTGCAATTCCCGCCATAGCTCAAGCAGAAGCGGCAGCATAGCCGACATCACGGCCCTGGTGCTGCGGATCTTCGCATGGCAGGCTGGGCACAGCGAGATCATCAAGCGGATCAGAGATCGGCCTGGCTTGCGGTGGTGCATGATGATCGATCGCTTGTCCCCCGCCCCGACGTTCCGCAGACCCAGCAGATGTAGCAGTCCCGCTCGAGAACCTGTTCTCGGAGGCCGCCGAAGTACGGCTGATCGTATCGACGAAGCGTGTAGCAGGTCGCGCAATGCCCATTGGCCAGGATCTTCTCCCGGTCGCATCGGCAACACAACGCTCCCTTCGTTCCTGACGGCTGCCGATCTTTGCCAACGTGGAGCGAATCGACGATCGGGAAGATTACGGCGAGATTCGCTGGATTGCTCTCGGCAGAACGGATATGTCAGTCTTCCGTGTGGTGTACACCTGGTGGCGCGACAGGATCATCCGAATCATCAGCGCCCAGAAGGCGAGCAGAGATGAAAGAGACATCTACCATCGTCAGACACTCTCTTAGCCAGATCAAAGCCATGGGTGACAGAGGGGAGACCAAACCAGCTCCGAAGCCCCCGAAGCCGAATTTCTAGGTGCGAATTTCTGGAGCAGCGCCCGTGTCGTGCCGGCGGGGAAGACCTCTGTGCACCTGCGAGTGGACACAAACGTGGTGGACTGGTTCAAAGGCGCGGGAAGGGTCACCTGACGCGTATGAACGCCGTTCTCCGGGCGTATGTCGAGGCGCAGAAGCACTCCCCAGCGCGGACCTAACGATCGTTGCTCATGCCGCCGCTCGCTTTTCAAGTGCTGCTTGGTATCTCGGTAAGCTCGTTCGCTTTGAGCTTCTGGACGTCCCAACGATGGGTAAGCATGGTCGGCGTCGTGTCGTCTGGTCTGCTTGCGATTATCTATCTCTGGAGCGCATTTCGTCACCCCAAAGGGTGAATGGCGGGACGTAAGATCAGTACGTGTCTCGTCTGAACCGAACGGTGTCAGCTTCGGGCATCGACGAGAGGAAACTCAATCAGAAAGAGCATCGCGGTGAGACCTGCATCGCCGAGCTGGTCGAAATTCACATAGGTGCCCATCAAGCGGCAGGACGAGGGGTCGACGAAGAAACGATGACAGAGAACTTTGAGTTTGCCACCTTCCAGCACGTCCTTCGCGACGGGGGCAAAGCCCATGAAGGCTGCCGCGACCACGGAGACGGGAACAATCCTCGGAACTCGGGCCAGCTTGACCGTGATGTCGATTGCAAGCGCCTCGGTGCCATTGTTTTGCAGCAGCTCCGACATTTTAGGAAATGTTCTGGATGGCCCAGGGCCGCCACAGGCCAAACTGGTTCTGGCTGAAGTGAAACCACCTGTCGACGACGGGGAAAGGAGTAAAGCGACTAATTCGAGAGAAAGACGGTGCCCATGGGGACGAGATTCTCTCCTTCGCTTGCTTTGGTAATAGCGCGAGAGCGGCGATTTAGGCGCCATCGCAGATCAAAGTGACTCATGTGGGCATACCCGCGCTGCCAACATCGCGGCTTGGCAGATGGGCGAAGAATCACGCTGTATTATTCGCTCATGTCCAATCAAGCCCCCCCGCATCTGAGCAGCCCTAAGCTTCCTGCGCCAATTAACGATGCGTTTCTGTCCTTGCATGCAGTGCTTCGTATGATTGTCGTTGAGCCGGACCAACTTGTTTTTACATCGGAAATTGTCGGCGATGAAGTATTCCTTCGGGTTCGCTCCAATGAAAAGGACGTTGGAAAGCTCATTGGCCGACAGGGCCGTGTCGCACAAGCGCTACGCATTGTCTTGTACGCGATGACAGATCGTTCCAAGCTGACGATTCACCTCGACATAGACAAGCGTTCCGTTACGGTTAAGGAACAGGAGTAAACCGCACGGTTATGACTCCAACAAGGTGAATTGCCAGCGTACCAGACATCTTTGTGGCTGCCGAGACTGAGCTCGGCAGCCAACGCAGACCGCTAACGCTCTCTCGACGGTTCTCGATAAGCTCTGAGTTGAGCGTTGGAACGGGCTGAGCCCCCTATGGTACCTATCAGTGGAACAGACCGAGGGTCGGGCGGTTCGGCACTTCTGAGGCATTCAGACTGGGTGCCCGCCTCGCGGAGCCGCTGCAAGAGATATTGCGACGGATTTGGTCCGCCAACGGACCGTGCAATCGGGTCGACGACTGACGGAGCGATCATGTAACGGAGTTGCTCATTCGTGTATACCTGTTTGACTTTTGCAGTTGCTTTCCGCTTATCGAACATGCTGTTTCTCCATGTAGACGTGGCTGTTGGAATACTAGTGGAAGGGGGGACGAAGTATCGCCCCGTTTAGCTGAAGCTCAGAGCTCCAGCTGGAAAATTTCCTAGGTCCGGGAACACCGAGGACACCTGGCTTGCGTTCAGACCCATCCAAGACGCAACTCCCGCGGTTAGCTGAGTTACCGCAGTTGTCGGAATCCAGATCCCATCGCCGTTGAAATCGCACGTGCCTCCCAATTCCAAATCGGGCATGGCACCAAGAATCTGACCACCCCGTATGCCCCCACCGACGACTATGTGATGACTTCCCCACCCGTGGTCCGTTCCCGCAGCGGTGTTCGCCTGACAAGACCGACCAAAATCCGAGTGAGTGCAAAGGAGGACTTTGTCACTCAACCCCATCTCGGCAAGTGCCTGCATAAAAAACCCGATGTTAGTGTCTAGGTCTAGAAAGTTGTCAGCTTGACCCTGTATCTGAGTGGTGTGAGAATCATAAGAGCCCTGCTGACAAAAGAAGATCTGACGACTGGCGCCGAGCGCTGATCTGCCGTTAATAACCTGGGCGATGGCCTTCATCACGTTTCCAAACGCCGTAGTTGAGAACGTGGTAGAAAGCGAGCTTCCTGCCTGAAGGGCAGATTGCAGAATCGTCTGCTGTTGCATCGAAGCCAATCGCAACTGGGCGGTATGAGCGACGAGTTGGTTCGCGGACTGGCAATCTCGTTGGGCGAAATTAACCATTGCTGTGTTTAGCCCAGCCGGCACCGGAACAAACGAACCATTGCTGGCCTGCATCGACACGCCTTGGACACTTTGGCCTACTGTGAATACAGCATCCAGGCCGGCATTTAGGACCGGCGGCAGTTGTCCTGATTGTGCTGTCAAAAGATCCGCGACCCTTCCACCCCATCCGAGTTGGGGATTGTCGTCGGCGGAGGCGCACTCCCATTGCGCTCTTCCTGCTGCGTGGGAGAAGAGCGATGAAGGCGCCAAACTCAGATTCGCTAGCAACTGCTGCTTCGTCAGAGGCTGACGTAGGGGGCCGATGTTAGACACGACTAGAGCTTTCCGGTTGTTGTAAAGAGTTGCCAAGTTAGGTAATGCCCAATGCAGACCGTAGTTCGGTGTTCCCGAAGTTCCGTTAAGGGGAATGATTGCGTCTTGCGCAAGCGCAAGCACAGAGCGGGCTTGCTGATATTGCGCGTACTCGCTGGAGTCTATCGGGATGATCAGGTTGTTTGCGTCATTTCCCCCATATAGCTCGATAAGAACTAGAGCTTTGTAGGGATCTGAAGCGCTCGCGAATGCTTGACGAGCTGTTGTTGAAAACAGGAGAGGTGCGCTAGCGACGGCCATACCAGACTGTACTCCAAGTTTTAGAAAACCACGCCTATCGATCATTGAAATCCTTAGTGGGAGACGGTGTAGGAATCACTGTTCATTGCGAGGAAGACCGCCGAATAGAACTGAGTTTGCAGGTCGGTGGGATCCAAAGTTGCACAGTAGGCAGCGATGTCGCTTTGTTCGGCCGGCGACATCGTGCCGTGGTACAGAAGGTGGTTCAATGCTTCTATGAGGCTTGGAACGTCGTGGAAATTCTGGTAAAGCCATGCAGTTGTGTTAGGATTCAGGCCTGGTTGCTCACCGGTCACAATGCCCCAGAGCAACTGACTCCTATGTACACTCGTTGAATTATTCAGAAGCGAGAACTCCGGACTGTTTATTGTCGTACCAGGGATCAGGTACGATGGGCTGTAGAAGCTAAACACCGATGGGAGAACCCAAAAGTTTTCGTCAATGTCCTGGGGCCAATACGAAAACTGATCATCGTTTCCAGAGTTCTGAAGTGCACTGAGGGCGAAGGTCTCAAACAGTAAAGGTTCCTGTACGAAACCGTCGTCTGGAGATGGGCTGCTATCTCCACTCCTCGCTTCAGGATCGAGAAGGATTGCGGAGATCACAGCCGCTAAGTCTCCCCTTGTTCCGCTTCCGTTGTCCTTGAAGACATTTGTAATTCGTTGCACGTAGGCAGGGGTGGGAGAACTCTTAACCAGCTTTTGAATGAGGATCCGGGAAACGAATGGGGGTAAGTTTGGGTGCGCGAAGATGGCGTCAAGAGCTAAATCGCGATCCTGTGTTGTCGTCCCACTTGCAGGAATGATTGTCGTTCCGAAGAGGGTCTTCGACCCTGTGTCATGTTCTGATTCGACGGCGACCAATAGTTGTGAATAATCAATTCCCGATAGCGTGGCAGCCTGGGTGACGACGGGATGAAGTTCCCAGCCTGTAAACACTCTACTTAACGCGATGACAGTAGTTTGATCGTAGGTGGGAATGGGTTGCCCGTTGTTGTCCAGCTTTGGAGTGCCGTCATCGTTGAGCAGGCTGGTGCCGAGAGTGAAAAGCTGCATCAGTTCCCGCGCGAAATTCTGGTCGGGATGCTCTGTTGGATCAGACGGTGCAACGTTACCGGCTAAGTTCAGTCCTGTTCCGATCAGGGGGTCCGAGGCAATCGCAGTCATCAGGTCCCGATAGTTCCCGAAGGTGGCCGCCTCGAGTTTCGATTCCCATTCAGCTACCCCTGCGTAAAAACCAGGGTTTGGAACGTCGATGTAGCTGCGGAGCGCCCAAGCTCCCCTCAAACGAAGCAGAGACGAGCCCTGTGTCGCTCCCTGTAGGAACAGAGATCTCGGCGCTCTCCCACTTCCATCCATGGGGTAAACCACACCGGGTAGCTGCATCTGCTCTTGAATGAATCCTGGGAGTCCAGTTTGCTGAATGTGAAGCACCACCTCAGGATTCGGACCGAAAGCGGCTTGGGTTGAGAAGCGTGCTGCAGTGTCGAAGGTAGCCTGCACGGGTGTGAGCGGCACTTGGGCATCGGCGTCGGTTGTTGCAGTCGGGGCGGTGGCGACCGAAATGTCAACCGACCCGATCTTCCAAGGTGGCAGATATCCCGCTGCCACCAAGGATGAGCTCGAAATCCAAGTCGTTGTAAGCGCCTTTCCATCTAAAAACGCCGTGGCAGTTGCTGGAAAGTCTTTTCCAGTAATCGTGATTGTGACTTGACCAGATGACAGCATTGCAGGGGAAACGGTAATGGTGGGAAAGTTTGTCCCGAGATTCGCTTCATTGCTCGTTGAAGCCCCCGGGGCAGGGTTGGTAACTGTAATTTCGAGGGTGGTGTTTTCTGCTTGAGGCAAGTTGACGGTTGCGGCGAGGTGACTGGCGTCGACGAAGGTGCTTGCCACCGCCACGCTATCAACCAGAAGCTGCGACCCAGGAACGAAACCAGATCCGCTGATGATAACGGGGGTGGACAGTTCGGTTAGGGTCGCCGGACTGATCGCGCTAATCACAGGAGTGGGGTTTACTATCTTCAAAGCAGCGGAGCCGGTAACACCGTTCAAGCTGTACTGCACTGTCACAGGGTTCGAGCTAGGGAAAAATGAAGGCGCGGTATATAACCCTGTCTCTGTGATGGACCCGGAGGCAGCGCCACCGACTACACTCCACAGGCCACCAGACAGGGAAGACCCGTTCTCGCTGGCGTGCAGCACCGTGCTACTCCCGAGCGGAACGGTCGGACTGGATGCTACGACTTGGAAAGCAAAGTTGGTCGGCAGGTCCACCTCATTGCTGCTTGAGGCGCCCGGAGCAGGGTTAGTAACCACGATTCTGAGAGGCGCGTTTTCTGCTTGGGGCAAGTTGACGGTTACAACCAGGTGACCGGCATCGACAAAGGTGGATGTCACTCCCATGTTGTTGATCAAAACCTGCGACCCAGGAACAAACCCAGAGCCGCTGATGGTGACGGAGGTGGACAGTTGGGTTAGTGTCGTCGGACCCACCGCAGTAATTAAAGGGGTGGGGTTTACGATCTGCAAAGCAGCGGATCCGTTAATACCGTTGAGACTGTACTGAACCGTCACCGGGTTTGTAGTTGGAAACACTGCTGGTGCTGTATACAGCCCTGATGAATTGATCGATCCTGCTGCTGCGCCACCGACTACAGTCCACTGACCTCCAGGCACAGCGGATCCACCCACGCTAGCCTGCAGAACCGTGGTACCCCCGAGCGGCACGATCCGGTTCGATGCACCGACCTGCATCCCAAAGCTGGTCGGCAGGCTGGACAGACTGCTTGTTGAGGCACCCGGGGCAGGGTTGGAAACCCCGATTCTGAGGGTGGTGTTTTCTGCTTGAGGGAGGTTGACTGTTATGGCCAAGTGGCTAGCATCAACGAAGGTGGATGTCACCGCCACGCTGTTGATCAATACCTGCGACCCAGGCACGAAGCCAGAGCCGCTGATGGTGACGGGGGTGGACAGTTGCGTTAAGGTCGCCGGACTGATTGAGTGAATAACGGGAACCGGATTAGTAAGCTCGAGCGAAACCGAAGCCACGGCACCACCTTCGCTGTACTGGACCGTCACTGTGTTCGGGCTAGGCAGAACTGGAGGTGCGGTATACAACCCTGTGGGGTTTACATACCCTTCAGAAGCACCCCCAACCACGCTCCACTGCCCGTTGAAGACAGGGATGCCACCCTCGGTAGCCTGAAGTGTCGTGCTACTTCCAACCGGAATGATGCTGCTCAGTGCTGTCACGGCGACAGGAAACACGGTAGAAAGGCCTAACTGGTTACTTGTGGCGGCTCCCGGAGCTGGGTTCGCAACCGTGATCGGCAGGATTGTGTTCCCTGGCTGGGGCAGGACAACGGTTGCGATGAGGTGGTCGGCGTCGACGAATGATGTTGGCAGGACTGTCTCGCCAACTAGGATCTTCGATCCAGCGACAAATCCGGTGCCAGAGACAGTGATCGGAGTTGAGAGTTCGGTTAGCGATGCTGGGCTAATTGCTGTCAGAATAGGAGCTGGATTGGTGATGTGTAACACCGCCGATCCTATAATCCCGCTTCGCGTGAACTGTACCGTGACGACATCTACGTCCGGGAGAACAGAAGGCGCAGTGTAGACGCCGGCCGGGGTGATGGAACCTTCAGAGTCACCTCCAATGACAGTCCATTGTCCGGTCGACAATAGCACCCCGCCTTCCGTCGCCTGGAGCGTGGTGCTACCCCCAACTGACACGCTGCTGCTTAATGAGGTAACCAAGATCGTCGCCACGGGCGGCGTGTTCGACGTAGCTTTGCCAACAACATTGACACCGCAGGCTACCAACAAACAACTGAAGCCTAGCGTGCCCGCAAGCTGAAGCGACCGGGCTACTCTGATGTAAGGAAAACGCCTTGTAAGCATACTTCACCCATTAGTCATGCAAAGTGATTAGCTGCTCCACACATGCAGCCAGCGGATCAGCCGTAGTAAGGAAGGCGAAGGTAATTACTTCGCCTGCTATTGCAACAACTATTCGTGTCGGACGTAGATGGCGGTTCGCCCTTATCTGGGACGTCGAAACGTCGCAAGTTCTGGCTACGCGCTAGCACTCACGCGTACAGCCAACGACCTCGACCGGACGACCTACGATAGATGTCGATTGGTTGTTTGCTTTAGGTGTAGACAAGGTTGCTGCAATCCGCCATCAAGACTCTTGCACGTATGATTTCCGCAGCGAGGCTGCGAGATCACACTGCGAGTGTCGGATGTTGGGACGAAAGAGGATGAGCTGAGCTGCCTAACGTTCACCAGGCCCGAAGGCTGAGGTGGAACGTTACGCAAGGCTATTACGACCAAGGAAGTGTTACAAAGTGACATTTGAAGCTCCACGAATCACGAATGTTGCAGTTTAGGAGCGTCAGCCGATGTGTGCACCGTACTGAGACTTTCGATCCTTCGCTACAACTAGGCGAAGTCTAAATCAGTCACGTGCGTTTGCTATACCACTCTTGGTGCACACCGTTTTAGCAAAGGGGCCTCGTCGTGCTACACGGGCCGGATCCATTGGAGGCCCCCTCGTCGTAGTGCTGGGACGAGATCGATGTTTACGTAGCGCTTCAGAAAACAGATTCATCGCTGACAATAAGAGTCGACGATCCATTCGAGGCGATCCAGCGCCGAGTTACACTTCCAAGCAGCGGTTGCCTTTGCTTAGTGGCATAGTGCGGTTAACATCGTCTCGTGCTAAACCATTTTCGCGGAGCTGAGAGAATGCCAACTTATGGGGTAAGCAAGCCTGCATCACCTTACCCTTGTCGCAGCTCACGACCGTCCAGCATTCTCACCAGGTCCCCTCCTGGCTCTAAGCCGCTGGTAGTGGAATGAAACGAAACGGACCGCCGCAGATTCGCTCGCGCGCCAGACGAATGGTACGAGCTTCTGCGTCAGCTTGATCTCTCAACTGTTCCGCCCACTCTGAATAAAAAGTTTCGAGCGTGTTGAATAGAGGTGACTTGGTCTTATTGTTCGTAATGAATAGATTCCGTTGCATATCGATTCTCCTTATTAGGCTTAACGGCATGAAAGCGTTTCACTTCATACCTCTTTGGAGGGATACATCGTTGATCGCACACAGAGGACCAATCGCTCGCTCAAAAGATGAAAGAGCGCTGTCGCTTAGGTGCCGTTCCCGCTCGAAGAACTCTAGGGAGGAGCCGGTAGTTCAGACCATGACGGCTGGCAACCTAGATCTGGTCGTTGAAGAACAAACGGAGAACAGTGGGACAAGCGAGAGCTTCGAGCCTTCTCATGCGCGCGTTGAATTCGGGAATAGAGATCCCCGAGCCACTGCAAGAAAGTCTGCAGCGACACCGGAAAGACCTAGTCACGTTGATCACGAACCTTGAATCCGTCGGCCTGTCCGGTAGTGTGCTAATTTGAGTTGCCTTCTCAAAGCGCCGCATCAAGGGTCTCCCGTATAAAGTGGGACAGCGTGTGTCCCTTAGCCTTCGCCGCAGCCTCAAGCCGTTTGCGGTATTCAGCGGTGAAGCGCAAATTGACCGCGCTAGACTTCGCCTCCCCCTTGGCCATCTTCGGGCGTCCGGGCTTGCGCTTCTTAGGCTTAGGCTCTGGCACTTCGTATCTCCTGCATGATGGCAGCCTGTACGGCTTTCTGGGGACTTGTGACGGGGCCAACGTGCAGCACAGTTACGTGCTGCTTCGGGTCGTCGGGATCATCCGTTTCGTGTGACCACGCGTAGATGTGCTCTGCCTCGGGATGGCCGTGGAGTCTGAATACCTCCACAGTCCCATCCCAGAGCGTCTTACCGTTGAACGTTTCGGTTACAGGGACGCTCTTGATGTGTGTGGACTCGACATCGTGAATGCTGCGGATGGCGGCCCGAAGCTCGTCTATATCCGTCATCTCTTAGTCTCTAGATCGGCACATCTTAGTTCTAAGTTGACCCGCAGATTGCGTCCTTCCGTAGAGCCCGCGAAGTCTTTTAGGGATAGGCAGAACATTCTCAAGTTGCGGAACTCTTGGGTACTCGCGCCAAAGCCGCTCAGGGTACGGCAATAAGGGCACTCGGTTGCAAGCGTTTCAACGCGCGCGGCCTCGATCATGCTTACCGGAATGCGAGTGGACGAACCGCACCCGCTGCACTCGAAAACAACCGCGAGTACGTCCGACATCTCTACCGTACAGCGTCGCTCAAAGGTCATGCCGCTCCTAAGCTGTGGCGTCCACAAGGTCAGCCACGTTCCAAGTCTTATTCGCGACACCTGCCGCCTGCGCCGGAGTGCAGCGAAGCGTATTGTGCCGCTTGACGAAGTTGTAGTAGGCGAAATGCAGACCCACTGCAGCTTCAAAGTTGTCCAGCTTCTTACTAAACGCAAGCGTTAGACGGGTGAGGCGGCGCATGTGCAGCCGCGTGGTGGCGTTCAGCCGCTCTACGTAGCTAGTCGAGACAAGGTCCATATCAGGGTTGCCGATCCGAGGTGTCTTCGCCGTCCCAATCACGTCCGCTGTGCTGTACCGCCGGTCTGTGACAGACTCTATGCCATAAATTTTGACGATCTGGGCATAATCAACACCGTGCCCGAATGCCTTCTCAATTGCGCCCTCATAGGCGTGCAGCCCGTCGGTTGAAATCTGCATCCGGTTCCGCATCCGGCTTGCCACGTCAGCTACGAAAGCGTCAGCCGTAGCAGAATTGCGCTGGCCAACCTTGAACGCTGGTACCAGCTTCGTCTCTGCGTCGATGGCGCCGAACGTCCACACGCTACCGACAAGCGCATCGTCCCGCATCTTGACGTTGCGATCCTTTTTGCCGACGAATCCCCAAATCTCGTCCATCTCCAGACGGTTGCAGGAGAGGTCACGCATCTTCACGTTCATCATGGCGGTGCAGCCCTGCCCAACCTTGACACCCAGCCGCATGATCGTATCCCGGTGGACACCCGTCATGCGCTCAATGGAGCGAATCGAGGAACCCTCAGCGAGTGATGCGATGATTGCAATCTTCTTGTCGGTTGCGAGTACGTTGGCCATGTCGTCCCTCTATGTAAATTATGTCAATACTGTAAAGCAGAAACGTTGCCCTGTCAACAGTTATTGTGATACAACTATCAGTGCTTGAGCGCCGATCCTTACAGCACCGACCAAACACCCCACAGCAACGAAAACGCGCTCCCGCTCGGTCAGGTAAGCACCCCCAAGGCGCATGTGCAACCAGTTGAGCCAGTCCCCCCAGCGCCCACCCATCAAAATGTCTCCGGCGAGTTTGACGAACAACGCAGCACTACAACACAGCCCACAGAACAGCAACCATTTCGCGTAAAGGTGGTGGACGATGGGAGTCTCACCGCTTTCGAGAGTAAGGCAGTCAGATTCGGCTGGGCTGGTGTAGCTGTTGCCTTCTTCACACTCGGAGCGGCAGTCGCGGCAGGATGGTCGGCTTTTCAGCAGTTCAAGGAGGCCGCTGCCCAAACCGAATTGCTGAGTAGGTCCGCTAGACAGGCCAGAAGTGATTCTAATCAGTCCAGTGTCGTCACGGCCAAACAACTGGCTGCATTGCAAGAGCAAGTTACGGCTGCTCAAGGAAGCCAGAAGGTTCTCGAAGGCCAACTGCGTGAACAACAGCACGCTTTGGAGGTCGACCAGCGAGCGTGGCTCGGAGTTTCTGGCCCAGTCGTCTCGTTTCCTCCCGACAAGCCCTGGTCGGGTCGGGTTGATGTAAGTAACACTGGTAAATCGCCCGCCATAAACATGACGGGACGACTCGGTTGGAAATCCGTGCTACAAGGAGCGACTTTTACCCGTAAAGACATTACTGAGAATGAGATGGTTACTTCTTCGCAGCACGCGGTCATTTACCCCGGTGAACACATCCCGGTTACAACAGAGAATACTGTCGTCAACAAAAGGCAGCCTGAAGCGGCTGCTTTCATTGGAAGCAGTGTTCTCGTTCCATACGTGTTTGGAGAGATCGGGTACAACGATATTTTTCGTAAACCGCACTGGCTGCACTTCTGTTTTCGCCTGAACGCGGACCTGCAAACTGGAGGACATTGCGAATTCTACAACGATACAGACGACCAGCCCGAGAAGCGCTAGTGCCCAAATCAAATTAGGACACCACCCAGCGCCTCTTGGATGAAGGCTATGCGCATCTGCCCTTCGAAAAGGACCGAGTGCCCTTCATCGATAAGAGACCTGATCCGTTCGAACCATTGCAGCGTCATGGCGCGTTGCCATGCGCCCCCGGGCTGGTAGCCCGTTCCAAAAGTTGCCATCACGTCTGCAGAGGGCACTCCGACGGTGTCAAAGCGGAAGACAGTGAACTCGGGATGTGCTCGCTCGACCTCCAAGGCGATGGTTGTCTTACCACCTCCTGAAGCACCCGTAAGAACTACCAGAGATCCGCCCATGCAAGACGGCCAGGAGATGAGGTCCTTACCATCAACGGAGAACCCGCAGTTCAATGGGCGCAACAGAATGTCAGTCCTTTTGTGAGTGCTTCTTCTCCGCAAGATCGCCAGACTCGTGTGTTCGAATATCTTCCATTCTTTGCGAAACTTGGAACACAGTTCACACTTGAGGTCCTCACGTCTCGCGGTGAGAAAAGCACTCACCGCTTCACGGTTATCCAAGACAAGCCGACGTCCGCCGCTCCGTTTGCCTTCCGTATGCTTCCAGGCAACATCGCATACGTCGCCCTGAACGAGTTCGAAGACGACACTGACGCCAAGGAGTGGGACCATCACTGGCCTGAGATCGCGAAGGCGAAAGCAGTGATTCTGGATATACGTGAGAACGGGGGTGGAAGCACGGGGATCGGTTCGCACGTCCTTTCCGCTTTCCTTGATTCGCCCTCTCCTAGTGAACTTTCACGCTCCACCCGCTGGATTGCTACCTACCGTGCCTGGGGCGTACCGGAAACACCCCTTCGTTTTCCCTTGAACCTCATAGAGCCGGACAAAATCAGACACTTCGCCGGGAAGGTCATTCTCCTAACCAGTCCTCGAACCTTCTCAGCGGGTGAGGACATGGCCGTGGCCTTTAGACAACAAGCGAGGCCTGATAGTCGGGGAACCGACCGGAGGAAGTACGGGACAACCCCTCCAATTCGACCTGCCGGGAGGTGGTCACGCACGCATCTGTACGAAGCATGACAGCTTCGCAGACAGAACAGAGTTCGTGGCGTAGGCGTCCAGCCGGACATCGTTGTCCATTTGTCCCCGTCAGACATCATGGAAAGCCGCGATTCAGTGCTTCAGACGGCCGTTGATTCTCTCAATGCCCTGACCAGCGTGAAACCAGCTTTGGCTGCTACGGGCGCGCGTAAATCAGAGCACTAGCAGAAACGTTCGTTTGTGACAGGCGCCTCCTCCTTATGCCCCCGAAGGGACGACTCCTCTGTAGCAAGGAAAAATCCTCGGGCAGGTCTGTGGCAGAGGGGTGAAAGCGAGTCTAGAGGCACGCGGAACGCACGCTCGCTCCGCGCCGTCTCATTGAGATAAACCCACTGGATACAAAGTGGATGGTTTCTCCTTCTAGCGATATCACCGAACAGCAGGTAGGACCGTCTGCGCTCTGCTCTGAAATGCTCAACACGGTGATCGTTCTCAGCAAAGCCGCCGAACCTTCTGGACTCACCAGATCTTTCATCAACATCACAGCGGCCTTCCATAAGACACTGGCATACTTGATAGCCACCATGACACGCACACCTGCAGCACTTCTCTGCCTGCTCTTCGCCACCGCCTCCGTCGCGCAACAGACACCTTTGGCCAAGCCCGCGCGCGAAGCCACACCTACCGCCCCAGCACCACCCAAAGAGCCCGCCATGGATCCATCCATGCCACCCCTCGCCGTTGCCGACCTCAAATCGGTCCTCGATAAGGATTTCGCCGTCGCAATCAAGTCCGGCCCGCTCGCACCCTCCGCGCACACAGGCGTCACCATCGGCGTCGTGCAGCACGGCATCCGCCGCATCTTCACCTACGGCCCCGCTAAGCCCGACTCCATCTTCGAGATCGGCTCCATCTCCAAGACCTTCACCGCCCTTATCCTCGCTCAGATGGTCGAGCAGAAGCTCGTACGCCTCGACGAGCCCGTCCGCGAGCTCCTCCCTCCCAACACCGTCGCCAAACCCGCCGGCACCGAGATCACCCTCCTCGATCTCAGCGATCAGCACTCCGGCCTTCCCCGCATGCCGGACAACCTCCCGCGGGCCGACCCCAACAACCCCTACGCCGACTACAGCGCCAAGCTCCTCTACGCTTTTCTAGCCAAGCAAGGCGTCGCCCTCCCCGCCAACGCCCCCTTCGTCTACAGCAATCTCGGCGTTGGCCTGCTCGGTCAAGCCCTCGCCAATCGCGTCGCCAAGCCCTATCCGCTGCTCCTGCACGAGCAAGTAACCGGCCCCCTCGGCATGACCGACACCGCCATCACCCTCACGCCAGCTTTGCAGGCACGCTTCATTCAGGGCTACGACGGCGACGACCCCGTACACGCCTGGGATCTCGACGCCCTCGCCGGCGCCGGCGGCATCCGCTCCACCGCAGCCGACATGCTCACCTATCTCGAAGCCCAGCTTCACCCCGACCACCTGCCTGCCGCCGCCCTCACCTCACCCAACGGCAAAACCCTCCCCTCCGCCATCGCCCTCGATCACGTCCTCCATGCCGACGCTGGCAGCGGTACGCACATCGCCCTCAACTGGTTCCAGTACGACGCCACCGGCAGCTTCTGGCATAGCGGCGCGACCGGCGGTTTCAGCTCCTACGCCATCTTCAATCCCGCGAAGGACTTCGCCGTCATCGTCCTCAGCAACGACATCCACAACGCCGGCTTCCTTACCGACCAACTCGGTCTCCACATAGCCCAGCGACTCACTGGCAAGCCCGCCATCGCCCTTGTCCCGTAAGCACTTGTAGCAGAGATCCGAGGCGCTAATTCTATTACTGTTCTCTGGAATTGCCCTGTAGTGGCTTTGCCGGTTGGCTGGATTGGGCTTCAAGACGCGCGTTATGGAGCTGGCCCCCTTCCACCGTCACAAACGGTCGCTTGTGATCACGGGTCGGATCACTTCCTACAACGCGACTTGCCGTTATTGACGACCGCAGCTCTATGAGCCTGCGCCAAGTCGCATCTCCGATGAGCAGGCCCACAGCCTGCTTGATCGGGTTGTGTCTGATCTGCTGTGATGGCGTTCTGTATTGAGCCCGAGTTCTCCAACGCCCCTCTCATCGAGCAATCTTATGCGTGGTGAGGTCTGCTCTCTGTGGTCTTTTTTGCTGGGGAATCATCCCTGCCCCAGCGCATAGGAAACAGAAATTAGCCTGTGCTGCTGAGCGGTCTACCGTAAGTCGTCCATGTTCCCGTATGCAGACAGGAGTGGCCTTTCGGACTCTGAGAAGCTCCAACGCGGCTTCCTCCGATTCTCTTCACATGTTCTTTGGGTGAGGTAAACAAGAGCCCCTTCGCGTTGTTCCAACGCAGATATGTCTGCTTGGAGCCTGCCAGCCGCGTGTCCCGAGACAGTTCCATGCCCACAGTTTACGACCGAGGTCTAACCGGCGTTCCAGATTGGAGCTAAAACTGTATCGAGCAATCGCCAGCGGCTCACTGACCTGGAATCTTTGTCTCCGCATTCGTACCCGCTGTTGGCGAGAGAGAGGCAAGCCAAGGCACTGAGCGACGATCAATCGAGAAAGAATCCGAGTTCTATGAGCGTTTGGTCGCTCATCCGCACGCCGTAGAGCGGCACATTACTTGCCGTCTTTAAACGTGTGAGGAACAGGTCAACCGCGTAGGACGGCAGTCCCGACTCAGTGTTTAACAGAGTAAGAAGAGACCCGACGTCAGTCTTACACTCAAACGTCTGATGTGTTCCGCGCGTCTTGAGGAGAACAGAGAGCGGACCAGTGTGTTTGCCTGCGGGAGTTGTCACGACCATGTCCATGCGCATCATTCCTCCGATTCTGCGGGAGTTATTCCGTTCGCGCGATAGTTCCTCCGCGTCAGAAGCCGCCCCAACGATCGTACTCGCCCGCACTTGAGCCGCGGCTTCCAGGCGAAGCTGTTGGGCTCTCCTACAACCTTTGTGCCAGCACTGCATCTTGCAAATGAAGCACTTAGGAAAGGTAGCTGCAACACGGACGCCGAAGTGCCGTTGTCGATCGGCGCTTGCAACGCTACATTCTCCGAGAACACCTCACGACTGAGCAAAGCGTGTTCTTGGAGAGCGGTATGGCAGAGACATCCATCACGATCGAAAGAGCCGACGAAGGCCATAACGAAGCGTCGGCCAAGATGCTTATTGTGGCGCAGGCCGCGCAGAGGGCTACGGATCAAGTAGCGGACGTATTGTTGCAGGTGAAGCGAGAGTATCCGGAGTGGAATCTCCCATTCGAGATCGCGCTAAGCGAGCCTGCCTGACCGGGTTGCTGCGCGTGCTCATGGACGGCCGTTCAGACAAGCCTGGGACAGAAGCAGACCAGATCACTCAGACCCAGATTCGCCCGGGGGAGCTGGTCACATTACGCTGTCAGAAACGGTGGTTTGTGACAGTCGGCCGGATTACTTCCGACAATGCGACTTCGCAGGACTGAACGCAGACCGCCTGCATTTAGAAACTGCGTTCAGATCAAGCAGCAGTGCGCTTGAGCAGGTTTACGTCGCGTCGGGGAGGCAGGCCGAATGTGCGGCCGTACTCACGGCTGAATTGGGAGGGACTCTCATAGCCGACTCGGAACGCGGCATCTTCGACATTGGCTGCGCCGGCGATCATCAGGCGTCGAGCTTCAAGAAGACGAAGCTGCTTCTGATACTGAAGCGGAGTCATTGCGGTCACCGCTTTGAACTGACGATGAAATGCCGAAGGACTTAGTTGAGCGATCGCAGCCAAATCGCCGATGCGAACTGATTTTGCGAAATGATCGCGGAGATAGTGGATGGCCTGGAGTATGCAATGTTCGTGATCGCTGCTCAGGGTCATCCTAACCACATCTCCTCCCTGAGGTCCGGAAAGCAACCAGTAGGAGATCTCCCGCATGATGGTTGGATAAAGAACGGGGATCGCGCTGGGCGCGTCAAGAAGGCGAAGTACGCGGACCGTGCAGTCCCTGAGCGGGCCGTCGAAATCGGTGACGAAAACGCCACTCCCTACGCTATCGTTTGGCCTAGGAGGATCGGCGAGCTCACTTGCAACGGCGCGCAAGATCGCGAGGTCGAGTTCAAGGATGACTCCAAGATAAGGCTTGTCGGGGCTTGCCTCCGTAACCGTGCCGAAGCCGGGCATCTCGACACTCACGAGCAAAGCCTGACCGGCGCTGTATTGATGGCAATGGTCGCCGAAGGTAGCTGATTTCGATCCCTGCACTGTGACGCAGAGGGCGGGCTTGTAAAGCAGATGATTGGCCCGGCGTTGGGAATCAGAGCGCAGGATCGTCAAGCCCCCGACGCAGGTGATGTAGGGACTTTGGCCCGGTTGCGCTTCGGTATACCGCAACACGAGTTCCGTCAGGCGTTCTTCCATTTGGTTAACTCCACGCTCTATAACGAAGCTAATCCGTGGAGCAGGAATAGGCAAGAATGGAGGAAGTTCCGGTCTGGTTCTGTCTGCGTGTGAAACGTAGTCTGACTTGAGAACGAAAGTCAGAGGAGCGGAGCATGTCTGAAACAAAAGCAGCGGAAACATCCCAGAAGATTGCCATCGTGACCGGCGGGAGCCGAGGGCTCGGGCGCAACACAGTGTTGAACCTGGCCCGGCGCGGCGTACATTCTATTTTCACCTACAACTCCAATCGTACAGAAGCTGACAGCCTTGTGAACGAGGTGAACGAGGCTGGGGCAAAGGCCATTGCACTGCAGCTCGACGCAGGGAAGATCACCACCTTCGACGCGTTTGTGCAGAGTGTTGCGGCAGCGCTTAGGGAGATGGGAGCCGAGCGTTTCGACTACCTCGTCAACAACGCTGGCACCTCGCACCATGCGCCGTTTGACAAGGTCACCGAGGAAGACCTCGACGGCCTCTACAACGTTCACTTCAAGGGTGTGTTTTTTCTCACGCAGAAGCTCTTGCCGATGCTCAACGACGGCGGACGAATCCTCATGATCTCTTCCGGGTTGGCCCGATTCGCGTTTCCAGGAAGCTCAGCGTACGCCTCCATGAAAGGCGCTGTCGAGGTGCTCACGAGATACCTGGCAAAGGAGCTGGGGCCACGCGGCATTGCCGTGAACACCGTGGCTCCGGGCGCGATTGCCACGGACTTCAGCGGTGGCATGGTGCGGGACAACCCTGCAATCAACAAGCAGATCGCGGGGCTGACGGCACTGGGTCGTGTCGGGCATCCCGACGACATCGGACCCATGATCGCCTCGCTTCTTTCCGAGGAGAATCGCTGGGTCAACGCTCAGCGAATCGAGGTCTCGGGTGGAACGCTAATTTAGCAAAGTCGCTGGCCCGTTGTGTTCCTGGCCTGAGATCACAACGGGCTAGACTGCTGGACTTCGCGTCCAGTTAAGCCCTCATAAACGCGCTTGTGAGAAGTTGGCAGTGGCACACTGTCACAAACCTTCGTTTGTGCTGACGGTCCGGTCGGACCAGATTACTTCCGCTAATGCGA
>CAXTLR010000030.1:0-20306 GCA_964245195.1 uncultured Acidobacteriaceae bacterium
CCTACGACCTTTGGGTTATGAGCCCAACGAGCTACCGGGCTGCTCCACCCCGCATCTCCAATATAACTGCCCGATGACAGGCAGGTCAATGCTGGTATCTCCCGCCCAGCGTTTCCGGTCAACCCACCGTAACTTTCCGCTGAAAGTTGCGTCTTCATCTATGTGCTAGGTGCTGAAGCGATCGGCAGGCAGCATGTTATGGAAAGGCTTCCTATGGCAGTCCGGATTTTGGGTTCAGTGAAGAAAGAGCGCAGTCAGTCCTTATGCAAAGCTGAGGCACTGAGAGTCGCTGGACGTACGGCGCTGGTTGCTAGCGTGCTGGTCGGGACGGGAATCTCGCAGACGTCGCTCCCAGACGCTCAGGTTGAATCAAGTGTGCTCAAGGCGCTGGGGAGTGCGCCAGAGCTTGCCAGTGAGCAGATCACGACACGCACGGTGAATGGTACGGTGACCCTGAGCGGCGCCGTGACTACCGAACAGGCTCGCACCCGGGCAGAGCAGCTCGCAGCCAATACGAACGGTGTGCTCAGGGTGGTTGACGAACTGCGGCTCGGCACTGCATCCGCTTCGCCAGCAGGACAGTCGTCCTCGGCGGCCAGCCCGCTGGTTCTGCTCTCGGATGGGACTTACGGACCGGCGCCGGCGAGTGACGGCCAGGTCGTTTCCGCGCCACGTGGCCCGCAGTCGACCGCGACGGCGGCTCCGGGGAGCGCTCCGGTTCCGCAGCGCAACAATCCTGAAGCAGACCAGCAGCTTGATCTTGAGATTGAACAGCACCAAAACTCCGGTGCTGGGCAGATTGCGCCCGGACCAGGAACCCAAGCCAACGGGCAGGCCGCGCCGAATCAGTATCCAAACGCCTATCCTTCTTCATATCCGAACCAGGCCGCGGGTGCTCCGTATCCAAATCAACCTCCAAACGGTCAATCTCAGAACCAGTACCCGAACGGCCAGTATCCAGCCCAGCAGTACCCGAATGGCCAGTACCCAGTTCCGCAGTATCCGAACGGCCAGAACCCAGCTCCGCAGTACCCGAACGGTCAGTACCCGACCCAACAATATCCTGCGGATCAGTCCCAGGCCGCTCCTCCGGCGGGCTACCCTTACCCGCGGCGTCCCATGTACTACCCCGGCTACCAGCCTTATCCTCCTGCTTACGGGCAGAGTCCCGAGCAGGGCGGCCAAGTGGCGGGCCAGCAGGTGGTGGTTCCCAACGGAAGCTTGCTTCGGGTGCGCGTCAACCGGACGCTGCGGAGCGACAAGACGCAACCCGGAACCCCCTTTGACGGGATCGTCGTCAACGATGTGGCGGCAAACGGCTTAATTGCCATTCCACGCGGCGCCGCGGTGCAGGGCACGGTGATCGATGCCAAGGGTTCTGGTGCGCTCACGGGTCGAGGGGAGATGTCAATCCAGCTTACTTCGGTGACTCTGGGTGGCCAGAGCTACCCGCTGATCACCAACGTCTGGGCGCATAACGGCGGCGACAAAACGATCGAAACGGTGAACAAGACAGCCGGTTTCGGCGCGGCTGGCGCGGTCATCGGAGCGTTAGCCGGTGGCGGAATCGGTGCAGCGATCGGCGGCGGCGTCGGTGCTGCTGCCGGCCTGGGCTCCTCGGCTGCCTCCGGCCACGGCCAGGTGGTTATTCCATCCGAGGCGATTGTGACCTTCCATACGACTCAGCCAACTACTGTCTCTACCGTCTCGCAGCAGGAGATGCAGCGGCTGGCCTATGGCGTTCCTCCAGGAGCGGATGCACGTCCTGTTCCACGGTCTTACCCTCCGGGGTACGTGGCGCCGGGATACGGGCCTGGATATTACCCAGGGTACTATCCGTATCATCCGTAGTAGAGAGAACGACGGACGGCTGGGCAGGGGGCGCACAGCCGTCCAAGCTGGCCGCTTCAGAACGCCGTAGCCTGAGGCTGGCCGAGGTCGGCGAGCGTGCTGCGGAGATACTTGTGCGGGTTCACGGGAACATTGTGGATGCGGACCTCGTAGTGGACGTGGTTGCCGGTGGTGCGGCCGGAGTGACCGATGTAGCCGATGACCTGTCCGCGGGAGACGGACTCGCCAGCGGTGACGGCGAAGCCGCTCATGTGGCCGTAACAGGTTTGGAGACCGTGGCCGTGATCGATGCGCACCATACGTCCGTAGCCGTTGACCAGCTCGGCGGCGGTGATGATGCCGTCGGCTGTGGCGTGGATGGGAGTTCCGAGCGGGCCGGAGATGTCGATTCCGGGGTGGAACTCGGCTTCGCCCCCGCCGAGGATGGGGTCTTCGCGCTCCCCGAAGCTGGAGGTAATAGGTCCGACGACCGGCCAGAGTGTAGGTGTTGTCGCGGCATCCTGGCTCAAACTGGGACCGATGAGATCGTGACCGGGCAACAGTGGATTGGCCATGCGCCCGAATGAGGGTGTGAGACCGGTGGACGCGGTGAGGAGGCGATCAGCGTCGCCACTTACAGCAGAGTTGCGTAAAGCGTAGAAGGCGTCCACCGAGCGGTAGTAGGTCGCGGTGGTATAGAGCGAGGCGTCCTTAAGGGGAGCCGTGGCAGCAGCATCGGCGGCGGCGTCGCGGACGCGCTTGCCTCCGGCGTGGAAGGTCAGTTTGCCAGCCGTAAGACCGTAGAGCGCGGACACCTCGGTGGCGAGCGAACCGAGCGAGGCGGCCTGGATATCTTTTTGGTGGGCTTGTTCGGCGAGGTGGGCGTAATCCTGCTGGAGGGCCTGGTGGTCCTGGCGAAGTTGATTAAAGCGCGCAGTCTTGATGAGCATGCGGGAGTAGGAGCCCGCAAGACCGGTAATCGTGAACAGGCCGATAACGGCAGCGCTGGCAACGAGATAGGCGTATTGGACGGGGATCGGCACCTTCTTCAAGGTTCCATCGTCATCGCGGCTGACCAGAAGAATGTAGAAACGTCTTTTAGAGATCAAGATCGGAGGCCCATGCTTGAAGGTTTCATTTCCATGAGAGACGGGACTATTCGGCGGGAAGACTCAACTGCCTCGAATGAGATAGGGAAAGCGCCATTTGCGACCGAAAAATCTAACGGGTGATTTCAAGTAAGGTATCAAGATCAACTGGTTCGGGCAAGGAACGGCTATGCTTTGAGGACAGTGGCGCGCAAGCAAAACCCGATGGCGGCCGAGGGGGAGTTGAGCCTGATCGCCAGGATTGGGCAGCGGAGTCCGACGCGAAACCGGGCCGTGCGGCTGGGAATTGGGGACGATTGTGCGATTCTTCGGCTACCAGCGGCAACCGAGATGGTGGTGACGACCGACTTCAGTCTGGAGGGGCGGCACTTCCGGCGGGACTGGCATACGCCTGAGTCGGTGGGGCATCGATGCCTGGCACGGGGCTTGTCTGATATTGCAGCGATGGGGGCGCGTCCAGTGGCAGCGTTTCTCTCGCTGGCTATGCCTGCGCCGCTTGATGTGCGTTGGATAGATGGATTTATGGCGGGGTTTGAGGCGCTCGCAAAGTTTTCAGGGACGGAGCTTGCGGGAGGAGACACCAGCCAGGCGCCGGGGGCGGAGATCTTGGCGGATGTGGTGGTGACAGGGGCAGTTGGGCAGGGCAGGGCGCTACGGCGGAGCGGCGCTCGGCCGGGCGACGCACTGTACGTGACGGGCAGTCTGGGTGGGTCGGCGGCGGAGCTGGAGGGTTTGGCCCAAGGTCGCTTGCGGGCGAAACGCAGGGCGGGAAACGCGGGCGAGCATCCGCACACCTTTCCGGAGCCGAGAATCGCTGTGGGACAGGCTCTGCTGCGGCGGGGGCTGGCAACAGCCTGCATGGACCTGAGCGATGGTTTGTCATCGGATGTGAAGCGGATTTGTGAAGCTTCGGGCGTAGGCGTAGAGGTGGAGGCGGCACGCATTCCGCTTGGGATAGGAGCGACGCTCGATCAGGCGCTAGGCGGAGGGGAAGACTACGAGCTGCTGTTCACGGCGGTCGAGGGGGTGCGGGTGCCGGGAAAGATTGCGGGAGTCTCGGTGACTCGCGTAGGCAGGATCACGCGACACTCAGGGGTTACGCTGATTGGCGCGGACGGGTCCAGGCGTGACTTGAAGGCGGCCGGATGGGAGCACTTTCGCAAGTAGAGCGTGCTGATTGCGCTGTGGAAATCTTGAGCTAACGAAATTGGCATTTCTGCCGATGGGTTAAGAGGAGGACGGGTGAGGGAAGCGACGCGGGTGATTCGTTCGACACTGACAAAGCCAGTGCCAGGGGAGCCGTTGCACAGGGGGCCGGTGTTTGCAGCACCGTTCCATGTGATGGGAGATCCGGGCGCGACGGCGTATACCTATGGCCGCTCGCATAACCCGACCTGGACGGAGTTGGAGCGGGCGATCGGGCTGATGGAGGTCTTGGACGGACAGGAGGCGGCGGGTGTGCGGTGCTTCGGGTCGGGGATGGCTGCGGTTGCGGCTGCGTTTGGGGCGACGCTTGGGGCGGGAGACACGGTCGTACTGGCGGCGGGAGCGTACTTTTTGGCGCAGCAGCTCCTTGAGGAGGTGTTTGTGCCGGCGGGAGTTCGGGTACGGACTGTTCCGGCGGAAGAATTCACGGAGCCGGCAGCGGTGGCCGGGGCGAGACTGGTGTGGGTGGAAACTCCGAGCAATCCGGAGCTCGAGATTACGGACATCCATGCGGTGTGCCGGGTAGCGCATGCTGCGGGGGCGCTGGTGGCGTGCGACAACACGACCGCAACACCGCTCGGCCAGAGGCCGCTGGAACTGGGTGCGGATCTTTCGGTGTCTTCGGACTCGAAAGCGATGAACGGGGCAAGTGACGTGCTGATGGGTCATGTGGCGACGCGGAATGCGGCGTTGCTGGCGAAGGTGGATCGGCAGCGAACGCTGACGGGAGGAGTTCCGGGACCGATGGAGGCGTGGCTCCTGCTGCGGTCGTTGGCGACACTGCCCCTACGGCTTGCGCAGAGCTCGGCGAACGCTCTGGCGCTGGCGGAATTCCTGGGGACGCGGAGTGAAGTAAGCCGGGTGCTCTATCCGGGCTTGAAGACGCACCCCGGGCATGAGGTGGCGGCGGCGCAGATGCGGCATTTTGGACCCATTCTGAGTTTTACGCTGCGGGATCAGCAGGCAGCTGAACGCTTTCTGGCCGCGGCAAAGTTGATCACGGAAGCGACCAGCTTTGGCGGAGTAGTGACGACGGCCGAACGGCGCGCGCGATGGGGGCATGACGGGATTGCGCCGGGATTTATCCGCTTGAGCGCGGGATGCGAGGATTCTTTGGACCTGATTGAGGATTGCGGGCAGGCTCTGGAGACGACCGCTTGAGCGCGCAGGCGGGTTTTGCGCGGGCGTGGGCGGCGGAGGTGCTGCAAAGGCCGCCGCTGATTGCTCCGGCGCGGCAGTATGTCTGGCCGCTGCGGGTAGAGGGGGAGGAAGAGGCATTGGCGCGCGGGGCCTTGCAGCTGGTGGTGCGTCCGCGCGAGGGCGGGCCGTACCTGCTGACCTGCGCGCTGGGGTTCAACGATCCGGGGATGCCGACCGGGCTGTACGGGTGTCCGAACGCTGAGGACTTGTGCGCGGTGGCGGGAGGGTACGCGTACGTGGCGGACGCACGCACGCCCGAGCGATGCACGCAGGTGGGATTGCGCCCGGTGGTGGAGGTACGGGTGATTGCGGAGGCGCGGCTGCTGTTGTTTGTAGGATTTCACTCGATCGCGGCATGGGGAGTCAACGGATTGGCATGGGAGACGGCGCGCCTTTCCTGGGAGGGCATCCGGATTTCTGACGTAGAAGAAGGTGAGGTGCGCGGGTGGGGGTGGGATATGAGGTCGGACAGGGAACTGGAGTTTGCAGTGGATTGGAAGACGGGGAGGCATACGGGAGGGGCATTTCTTACAGAGTGAAGGCGCGTCTCTCGGCAGCTATGGTTCGGAGATGCGGTAAAAGCTCAGCGATGCGTCGCCCTGCTTGAGCTGACGGGAGCGGACGAGGCGGCCGTAACGATCGGCCAGGGCGAAGTGGCCGCGCGTGGCGTGTTCGGCGATGACAAGGGTTTCCGGGTGAAGACATTTTCCTCCGGCGGCGCCGCCCAGAAAGCCGAGGGTTTGGGTGTAGGCGTCTTCGTTTTCGTAAGGAGGGTCGAGGAAGACGAGGTCGACGGATTGCGTGAGTTTCTGGAAGAGAGGCATTACGCCCCGAGCGTCGACCGTGTAGCCAGCGGTGATGCGAAGAGCGGAGAGGTTAACGTGCAAGGCTTTGAGGGCGGCAGGGGCGTTTTCGGCGAACCAGACGTGGCGTGCGCCGCGGCTAAGGGCTTCGATCCCTACGGCTCCGGTGCCAGCGTAAAGGTCGGCAAATGCGGAGCCGGCCAGGCGGGGCGCGAGAATGTTGAACAGGGTCTCGCGCAGGCGGTCGCTGGTGGGGCGGGTGGCCGTTCCGGGTGGGGCGGTAAGGAGGCGGGAACGGTAGGTTCCGGCGATGACGCGCATGGACACTATCGTAACGGCCGAATCTGATCGCTGAGGCGCATACAATTCTAGCTATGACGGGGTGGTCGTTCCGGTTGGGCAGGATCTTCGGGGTAGAGGTGCGGCTGCACTCGTTTTTCCTCTTCGTGTTAATTCTTGCGATGAGCTGGGCGGCGTACCTGGATCTGACATTGGTGCGTGGGGCTGGACTGTGGCTGCTGCTGCTGCTGGCGGTCGCGGTACGAGAGACGGCGCGAGGCGTGGCAGCGGCGTGGTACGGGATCGACCTGAAAAGTCTCCTGTTGCTTCCGACCGGGGGTTTGCCCACCTATGCCTCCGCGGAAGCGGCGGAGCGCTCGAGCGACGCGAAGGTGCAGAAAGGGATGGCCCTGGTGGGTCCCGTGGCGAACCTTGTGTTCGGGTTGACGCTGGCGGGGCTGATCCTCACGGTTGCGCCGGAGATCTCACTCTGGGAGGTGAGCTGGGTGACGCCGCTGCACCTGTTACGGACGGCGGTGTGGGTGAATCTGCTGCTGGCCGGGCTGAATCTGCTGCCGGCATGGCCGCTTGATGGAGGCCGGGTGCTGCGGTCGGAGCTTCTGCGGAGATCGGTAGGGCCGGCGGCCGCAGCAGGCGGGACACAGGGCTATGCGCGGCTGAATTCTGGGATTGCCCTCAGTCTGATGGCGGGCGGTCTTGTGACGGGGAACTGGTGGTTGATCATGGCCGGAATCGGGATCCTGCTGGGTGCGCAAATCGAGCGCCAGGGCCTGTCAGGACCGACAAATGCAAACGGCGTTCAGGTGCGGGAAGTGATGCTGACGGACTATTCGATCCTGTCGGCTTCGGCGACGCTTGAGGATGCGCTTATGCAGGCGCGGCACAGTTTGCAGGATGTGTTCCCGGTGGTGCGGGGCAGGAACATGGTGGGCGCGGTATCGCGACAGACCATTCTCGAGGCACTCGAGGCGACGGGCAACGGCTATGTGCAGGGGGTGATGACGCGGAGCTTTCAGACGGCGGCACCAGACGACCCACTGATCGCCACGTTGAACCGGGTGACGGGAGAGCGCGGAGCTTCGTCTCAAATGGTGCCGGTGGTGAAGGGTGAGCGCATGGTGGGGATCTTGACGCCTCAGAATCTGCAGCGCTCCATGGCGCTCTGGACCAGGCGGCAGCGGTCTGCCGGAGAACGGGTCGAGGACGACGAGAAGAGTTGATGGCGCGTGCAGGCAGGGGAGTCTCGCTGAAAGGTGTACGTGCCGGCCTGCTGGTGCTTGCGTTGCTGCTGGTGGTCGCGGTTGGCGGATTTCTCGCGTATGCCCGCTACAAGCTGAAGCATCTCGATCTTGGTCTGGCCGGCCTGGCGGGACGACTGGGCGCGACGATCACGCAGGAGAGCGACAACTTTACGTTTTCGCAAAGCGTGGGTGGACGCAAGGTGTTTACCGTGCACGCAGCAAAGCAGATCGATCATGGCAACGGCATGTATACGCTCCACGATGTGAACATCCTGCTCTACGGCCGGGATGCCGAACACGCGGACCACATCCATGGCAGCCAATTCGAGTATGACCAGAAGAACAGCATGCTGCGCGCAGTGGGAGAGGTGTACATCGATCTCACTGCACCGGCTCGTGAGCCATCTCCCGGCACTGCCAGGACGCATGAAGCCACGCCGGCCAGGGAGGATGAGGCGCGCACGGTGCACATCAAGACCAGCGGGCTGATCTTTCAGCAGAAGCAACGTTCGGCGACGACGGAGCAGCAGGTCTACTTCCAGGTGGGCGGCTCGACCGGCACGGCGTTGGGGGCATCGTACGACTCCGCCTCCGGAGTGGTGATTCTACAATCGGCAGTGAAGGTGAGCGGCTTGCGCGGCAGGAGCTCGACAACCAGGGTCGAGGCGCGTCCCACGATGCTCACGGCGGCGCACGCAGAGCTGGACCGTGTGGGCAATGTGGTGAAGCTGAAAGACGCAAAGCTCGTGACGGAGACCGACGTGGGAGCCGAGACGGCCTCGGCCGCGCATGCGCTGGTGCATGTGGCCGAAGATGGATCGCCCAGCCAGGTGGATGCCGACGGACACGTGCTGTTGAGTGCCGACAGCCGGCGCGGAGGGCAGGAGAGGGCGACTGCGGACCGGATGCGGCTCGATCTGAACGAGGCAGGTCAGCCCCGGTTCGAGCACCTGCTGGGCAACGTTCAGCTCGCAGCGAAGGACGAACGGCGTCAGCAGCAGGGCCACGCGGCTGAGGCGCAGGTGGCCTTCGACGCGGTGGGCCGGCCCGTGCACGCGCAGTTGACCGGCGGCGTAGAGCTCCAGGAGCGGGAGAGCGGCAGCGAGCGGCAACTGAACGCGGCGAAGGTAGATCTGGCGCTCGCTGGCGGAGGGAAACAGCCTGTGCTGCTGACCGGCGCCGTGGCTTCCGGTCAGGACGGAGCCGTGCTGCGGACGATGGATCGGCGGCCAGACGAGTCAAGCACAGTCAGTGTTTTACGTGGAGATACATTGACGGCGCGCTTCACTGAAAATGCGCCTTCGGCGAAGAAGCCGGGCACGCATCTCACGGCGCTCGAAGGTCGCGGGAAGACGTACCTGGAGCAGGTCTCGAAGAACGCCAGGGGTGCGCAGACTGGGAAGCAGACGAGCACGGGCGAAACGCTGGACGCCGAGTTCAGGGCGGATGCCACGGGCAAAGCAGCGCTATCCAGCGCGGTCCAGCGCGGCTCTGTAAATGTGACGCGCGAGCTGCCGGGAAAGACGCTCGCCAGTGAATCGGCAGCCAGGCAGGCCGTCGTGCAGGTGCAGCATGCCGGGGGCGACTCGGCCACGTACGACGCCGATGCAGACCGGCTGGTGCTGACCGGCGCGGTCCAGGTGCGGGATGCCGAGAGCGCGCTGTTTGCGGATCGAGTTCAGATGGATCATGCGACGGGGGATTCGTTTGCCGATGGCTCGGTGCGCGTGAGCTATCTGCAGGCAGGAAGCTCTGCCGAGCCGCTGCATGTGCTGGCGGCGCGCGCCGTGTCGCATGAAGCCACAGGCGTGAGCGAGTTCTTTGGCGGGCCGCCTTCTGGCAGGGCGAAGATGTGGCAGGGCGGCTCGCAGGTAGAGGCACCACTGCTGGAGTTCCACCAAACCGACCGGACGTTGGTGGCACGGGACGAGCGTGGGACGGAGGGCGCGGTCCGCACGGTGCTGGTGGATGCGGGCCGCGAGCCGAAGCAAACGGCCAGGACGCCTGATCCGCCGGTGCGCGTCGTCAGTCGCCAGATGACGTACGACGATGCGAAGCGGCAGGTTCATTTCACAGGCAACGTGCGCGTTGAAGACAAAGATGGCACGATGCGCTCGCAGGAGGCCACGGTGTATCTGTTGCCGGCAGCGGCGAGTGGTACGCCTTTGAAGAGCGCTCCGAGTACGACTCCGGTGTCGTTGGGCGGCCGCGTCGATCACATAGTGGGTACCGGCGGCGTGGTGCTGGAGCAGCCGGGGCGCACGGCTACCGGCGAGCGGCTGGTCTACACGGCGGCCGACCAGACCTTTCTGCTGACAGGGACGACGAGCGATCCTCCAAAGATGGTCGATCGACAGCAGGGCAGCGTGACAGGGGCTTCGCTGCGGTTCACGAACGGGGAGAATAGCGTGGTGATCTCGGGCAAGGCAGATGGAGCGGAGAGCCGGCGGGTGCACTCGGAAGCGAAAATGAAGGGAAAGGAGAGCCGCTGAGGGCCGACGGGATCACTTCGAAGAAGGTTCTGCCGCATGGCCTGTGTGCCTGCTACAGGCTTGAAGAGTACACATCTCTCCCGAAATCAGTGGTCCCTCATGAGTAAAGCAAACTGCAGCCCGCCTGAGGTCCACAGGCGGTTTTCCCCACGCTCCAGGTGCAGGGACGACTTGTCACCAAGATCGCGGTCAAAGATCTCTGCATAGTTGCCTACCGCCTGAACCACATCCGCCGTCCAGTGCGGCTCAAGCCCCAGCAGGGAACCAACGCCGTAGCGCTGGCCCAGGAACTGTTGCAACTCAGGCCGCGTGTCGAGCGTGGGCGAGCTGAGTTGGGCATGTACATTAGCCTGCGTGACACCAAGCTGTTCAGCTTCAATCAACGCATTCAGCGTCCAGTTCACAACCGAGGCAAAGAGAGGGTCGCCAAAGGTGACCGCTGCCAGTGGGTCCTGCCGAATCAACTGCGATAGCACGCTGTAGTCTGCCAGGCGTGTGCCCTCGATGCCGCGTATGTTGGCAAGTGACGTGATATCGCTGGTGATGGCATCGCAGTTGCCCGTGAAGAAGGCCGCTTCCATCTCGCCGGCCTCTGAGAACGGGTACCAGACGTACGTAATGCCATGCGTAACCGCGTAGCTGTGCAGACCAGCTTCTGCGTCCGAAGCGGTTAGAAAGCAGACCTTCTTGCCGGCAAGATCCAGGGGCGTGTGGACATTCTTGTTTTTAGGCAGCAAAAAGCTCTGGCCATCGAAGAAGATCGGCTGCGTATAGGTAAAGCCCTTGGCCGTGTTCGCCACGGTCGGGCTGCCTGAGGCCAGCAGATCGATGTCGCCCGCCATCAGCGCCGCGTTGGCCGCCGGCTCATCCGGGAAGCTCTTGACCACGAGCCGCGTGCCCGGCCCAAGGACCGCGACCGTCACCGCCTGGCAGAAGTCAGTATCGAGCGCCGCCCGGTTCCCGTGGTCTTCGGAGCGCGAGTAATCCTCTTCTTCCTTCGCCACACCGCAGTTCAGCGTCTTGGTGCGCCGCACGCGATCCAGCACCGGATGCGAGAGCATTACGGGTGTCTGTACCTTTTTTCCGGACACGGGTGCGGGAGCTTGAGCCAATAATTGAGTAAAAAGCAAGCATGCTAAAAAAATGAAAGAAGTTATTTGGCGAAACATCCGTGAATATGCTCCGAATATTAGAAAGCAGGCTGGTTATGATCTTGGAACGAGTTAGCTAGGCTACGCAGCAGTTAACAAGGAATAGATAAGTCATTCTGGCCTTGCTAATGTTCCGAATTACTAATTTCTCGCTACCTGGCCAAGTGGAGTTATCTAGCTGCCTATCGTACGCAGGCAGGGAGAGCCGGACTGCGCCTCCCTGCCTGTTACTGCTCGATGGAACAACGGCTCTTTGGAAAGCGTCTAGGGCGTCCAGGTGCCGGCGGTAGGCGTTCCCGGATCCGAACTTGGCCGCGGGTTGAAGTCGACCGGAACGGGGTTTGGCAGACCGGTGTCAGTTTGGGGTGATCTGCAGGGTCGAGCAGCCTGTGTTGTTCAGCTGCGGGATGCTCGCATAGAAGCTCGGCGCCAACGTGTAGAAGCTGGCCGGCAGCGGCTGTGCGGCACCCGTCAGGCGGTTATTGTCAAACGCCACGACTATATTGCCTACGTTCGGAACGACGTCATCGGCCGGTCCAAGATAAGGCTGACCGTAGGTGGCCTGGCCCTTTGCCCGTGCGGCAGCCGCCTCATTGATGCGAGCGAACGCGCGGTCGAGCACCGGAGCCGCGTTCACAGGCATCTTACGCTTGTGGTACTCGCAATCCCGCATTGCATGGCTCAAAGCCGCCCCAGCCTTGCGGACCTCTTCATGTGCTTCCCGAACAGCGCATACGATAGGCTCCTTGTGGTCGCTGATGAGCTTATCCCGTTTGCGTGGAGAGCTGCACGACGCACCTTGCGGGCTGGAAATTGGGTAAGGCAATTGCGTAACGGCTGTTGCTTTCGCAATAGTGCTTATACCGCGGCGAGTCCCTGCCGTAACCAGCGTAGAAGCTTCCCAGTAGCCAAAACAGCATTCGAATCAACTAACATCATCCAGGACGAGCCAGCTGTCCGGCCAATCACCTTCAACAGCCAATCGGCTTCAATCCTCCCAGCTATTACAACGAGCTCCTGGAGACCAATTCTTTGCCCTCGTCGTCACTAGATCTCGATTTGGACGCCGAGTTCTTCAGCTATCGCCTCGACGCCAGTCTGGGAAACTTCATGCAGCGTCTGACGCAAGCTGCCGAGTTTTCAGCCGTTTCCGCATGTTGTCCACCGAAAGAGTCTTATTGATCGTCTGCAGAACTGCGGGGCGCTTGAACCGCCATTCTCCTTCAACGTAGGGTACAGACGCCAAGTCGCCGATCACTCTTGCGAAGCGTAGATGTGTACCGACAGATGGCCTCTTTGGTTGGGAGTGTAGCCTCTGCACACGAGCATGATCGAGTTGTCGGGAACGTTCGCAAAATCGCGAATTATCCTCTTGGAAAAGCTATCAGGTATTCTGAATCCACGCGCTCAGGTGCTTCGCGGGGAGTAGGTGCGGTTCCTTGTCCTGCCAGTCTTTGCGCCAGCACTGCTCATAGGCGTTGACCTGTGCGTCCTGTGGGAGACGGGCTAAGAGGTTGGCGTGGGATGCGGTGATGAGTTCCTTGCTGAACGCCTCCGCAACTGCCGGAATCAACGGCAGGAAAGACAGACGCGCGTAGACGTGGGCCGCGCTCTTACCGGATTTCTCTACCAGCGCGGCCACGTCGTAACCGGGCATGTCGAGCAAGCGTTGAAAGCCCTGCGCTTCCTCGTAGGGGTGAACGTCGATGCGCTGCGAGTTCTCGACCAGCTGCCACTCAAGCGCCTGGGCGTCGGTAATATCGACGATGCGGGCGGGAAGGGAAAACAGTTCCGCAAGCTGCGCGGCACGGAAGCGCCTCGCCCCTGCAACGATCGCGAAACCGTCAGAGTTCGGACGAACCCTCAGCAACACCTACGACGACACCTTCCAGGCCGCGGTTCCCGATGTCTCGCTTGGACGCACCTTCTTCGTAGGGCCAGCCAGCACGTCAGACGTGAACGGCTTCGTAAGCGGCGTCGTTGCCTACGACCAGAAAACCTTCCTGCCTGTCGCAGCAGTCAACCTCAGCTTTCCCCAATTGAGCGGTTCACAAGTTACCGGGGCTGTCGATATCGTCCGCTGGGGCCAGGACGGCCTTGCCGCCCTCACGACCGGCGAACAGGTCTATCTTCTCCGAGGACCGGTCGTGGCCCCGCAGCTGCTTAACCCGGCCTCTCTGCCACCAGTCCTCTCCGCGAGCTCCAGCCTCACTGCGTCCCACGGCACTGGCAATACCTTGCTGACCCTCACCGGCAGAAACTTTGTCCCTGGATCGCCGCTCTTTGGAACGGCGGCTACCGCACCACCACCATTGTCGATCCCACCCATGTCACTATGGCGATTCCAGCCAGCGATTTTGCCGCCTCCGGTACCGCCAATATCACCTTGACCAACCCAGCAACCAATTCACCCGCCGCGTTTCGGCCGCCCTACTCTTCACTATCCAGTAATGTCAGCCAAGGATCGGCGCGCATTCAGCCGGGTGTCTTTTCGATATGAACCGTGAATTGTCATGTGAAAGGCTTGTGGCACAAGCGTGACGTAGTTACTTGGGTTCTGGCTCACAATTTGGTGAGGGGTTGATGTGTAGCTTGGAGAATTGTTTGGGTTCTTGTTCACTTTTGGTGAAACATGTATCTGACCTCGCCTTCGCGTCTTCAGCCTTGCATTCAGGCCGAGTGGAGGAATCGGTCGTCACTTTGGCCTCTCGCGGTGTCTCTTCACGCTATTAGAGATAGCGGGAAGAAAAACGCCCGCTCGCAGAACGCGCGGCACCGTTTAGAGACGGCCTAGATTGCCGGCATGGAGACCGCGCTAAATCAGGAACGGATGGTTGGAATATGTGCACGGCCCCTAAATGAACGGTATTTGAAGTGAGGTGCACCAATGAAGTTTTACCTTTCGGGTTCTCGGCATGCGTGGATCGTTCGTGTAGCAGTGAAAGCTGCTATTTGCATGGGAGTGTTCTCGCCTGGAGGCCTGGCAACGGCACAGGGCAGTTCGGCAGTGGCGATGCGGCCGACTGCGGAACAGCAGGCGCAGGCGGACTGGCATGCGAAGCTGCTACAGATCCCGGCGAGCAGCCAGTGCCGGGTGGCGACGTATCCGGAAACGGTGTGGCACGAGGTGCCGTGCGCGGCAATGGGAAGCGGGAAGACGGTGCCGTCTTTGCGCTCTTCGCGACTGCTGCATCCGCTGGATGAAAATTCATCGAAGAACATTACGGCGAAGTCGAGCGGGTCGATCAGCGCAGCGACTGGGTCGCTTTACCTATTGACCAACCTGGGACCGGCAGCGGCGCAGCCGGGGCCGTATTCAGTGCAGATGAACACAAACGGGTTTAGCTCGCCGCTCTGCAAGCAAAGTACAAATGCGGCTTGCGTGGCAATTCAACAGTTTGTGCTGGACAGCAACGGCAGCTTCTTCATCCAGACTTGGCGGGACTGCTACCTGGACACCAAAACGACGAAGTGTCCGTCAGGGGCATCGTGGAATGTCAACGCCGGTGTCAACTGCTGGCGCAATGCGGTTTCAAGCACCTGGACGCCGGTGCCGATCAGCGCGCTGGGCGGTGTGACGTTGACGGCGCAGGCCAGTGCGGGCGGGAACTATACGTTGACGGTGTCAGTCGGAGGCAAAGCGTACTCGACACCCGCGACGAACACGCTGCTAGGTCTGGCGGGACTTTGGAACGATGTGGACTTCAATGTTTGAAGGGAGCAAAACTCGCAAGAAGACTTCTTCTATCCCGGGACGCTGGGCGCGGTGGCGGTGAACCTGAATGACGGGACCAGCAATGCACCGACGTGCGTGGGCCAGGGAGTGGGTGGGGCGTTGACTCTGGAGACAACGAACCTGACACTAGGTTCCTGCTCCGCAGAGGGAAAGATCGGGACGCTCAATCCGGGCATTTACTTTTACGAGTCGGTGCCTCCGCTCGTGCAGGTGGTGCAGGCTACGAGCGGATCTGCTAATGGCGGGGCGAAGGTGACCATCAAGGGGCAGGGCTTTACGAGCGGTGTGGCAGTGAAGTTTGGCGGTACCTATGCAAGCGGAAACACGGTTTGCACTGGAGGTACGACTTGCACGGCGACCACACCGGCAGGCACGGGGACGGTGCCGGTGACAGTGGCGAACCTGACTTCGATCGGAGCGGAAGGGGCATTTAGCACTACTGCGGGGGCTCCTCAGTTTACGTTCGAGCCGGTGCCGAGCGGGCATCTGCAACCTGCGGTCGGGCCGCCATTGACGACGGTGACGATTACGGGGCAGAACTTCAGCACGGTGCCGGGAGGGACTCAGGTGATCTTTACGCTGCGAGGGCAGCCGCTGAAGGCGCCGGGCGTTTCATGCAGCAGCTCCACCCAATGCACGGCGTCCGCGCCTATTTTTGCAGACATCGCGAATGTGCAAGTGCCGAGTACGGTGGTGATTGTGGCAAATGGGGAGAGTTCCTCGCTGGGGACTTTCATTTACTCCACCGTGACTGGTCCACCAGTAAAGGTGCCGCCGGTCAATTGCGCGGTGTGCCGCGAGAATGGTCAGACCTGCAAGGTAGTAAATGGGCAGAATGTCTGCATCGGCAATGCCCGTTAAAGGTGTAGCTTGGACCGCAATGTGGGTTCTTCGCACATTTAGTGATTCTTTCCAGCGGGGTAACGGAGGCGGAGGAAGGAGGTAGCTGTGGAAGGCTCTTGATGGCGCAAGGAACGCTGCTACCGAATCTTTATAAAGTGAAGTTGGTCTGCCTTCGATCCAGATGGAGCTTCGGACCTGTCGCGATTTCTCCTCGTGTCCTGCGTGCAGCACGTGTCCCGCCGTGTTCAATGATCTTCCCTCGATCCGCTAATCCGTTCTACTGCTGCTTCTGTACGTGCCTCTGGGTCGAGCTCAGGGCGACGCGCACCTGTATCCTCCGGGAACGAACCTCGAACGGAGCGAAATGGCTATGTTGGAAACGGCTACGCGTTCGGTCGATGTGGCCATGTACAGCTTTGCCGATCGGGAGATCGCGGAAGAGCTGGCGAACCTGGCACGGAAAGGCGTACGGGTGCGGGTCTACCGTGACCGTACTCAGTTTCACGGGGAAGGGAGATCGGATGGTGTGACTGCGACCGGCATCCTGCTCGCCGCGGGCGTGGAGGTGCGGGTCAAAGGGGCGAGAGATCTCATGCACCTGAAAAGCTACGCGATCGACGGCCGGCTCCTGAGGACGGATCGGCGAACTGGTCTCCCACCGGCCTAAAGCGTCAGGACAAAGATGTCCGGTACGAGTCCTCGCCGGAAGCGGCGGAACAGTTTGAGGAGAAGTTCACCGAGATGTGGAGCAGGGCAGGGAACTCGACTTCACGGCTCCAGGCCTCTGATGCTTTGGTTTGTACAGGTTGCAGGTTGTGGATGACCCCCGGCGCGTGTTCGCCTATTCTTCGCCTGTGGGTGGAGAACGTGTAGCAACGACACGACAACGTTTAGCCGGCAAGATTTGCTGCCGCTGCGGGATTTCGCTTACGCGAGCCTCCGTCCGGATGGATGGGGAGCGGCATTGCGCGAAGTGCCAGCCCCGACCGCATCGGGTTCTGATGAACTTTCAGCAGCACAATGTCTGGGAGCTGAGCTTTCTCGAAAGTGACTGCAAGACCGTGATTGGACGGCGGTTCGATGTGCCTACCGATCAGGAACTCTTCGCGCTTGCTGAGCGGGGCGGGGCGGACCTCGAGAATTTGCGCCAAAGCATCGCTTGCTGGAATAAGGGTTCAGCCTGGCTGAACCTCACGGAGCAGTAGTATCGGCGATTGCTGCGACCGAAGGACAAGGGAAGCGGTCGTAAGGGCTCTGACACGAGCCGGGGTTCGGCACACCTGCCAAGAACCCTGCCCAAATCTGACCTTTTTACCCGCGACAATGAGACTTGTCAGGGGTAAATTCAGAGCGTGAGCGAGATCGCAGAATTGTTGCTTGTGGTGATGTCTGGCGCGGGTTCGTGGCGGTATTTGTCACTACACCGACGTCCCAGAGCTCTCTCGCTCTGCGACGATCAGCTCGCTGGCATCCCTGGATGCGCCGAAGCTGGCAATTGCCGGGACCTTACGCCAAACACCTGCAGGGGCCGGCTTGAAGTCGTAAATTAGATTCGTTCGCTAAACACAATCCTTATGCCAATTCCTGATTACCAATTCTTGATGCTTCCCTTTCTCAAAGCGTCCGTTCACGGGGAAAGCGCATTGGGCTGTAGTGGAGAGCTTGGCAGATGAGCTAAAGCTGACCGAAGACGATAGGGCTCAACTGCTGCCCTCTGGTAAGCAGACGGTTTTCAGCAACCGCGTTCATTGGGCGAAGTCGTACCTGAGTAAAGCCCAGCTCGTCGAGCTTACTCGCCGGGGTCACTTCATCATCACGTCCCTTGGTCAATCTGTCCTGCAACAGAATCCTGTCGGGATAGACAACCGCTTCCTTGAACAGTTCGAAGGCTTTCGGCAGTTTAGGAGTGATCAAGGAGACGATGCCGGTGCTGTCGTCATACCAGCTCCAGATGTCGAAGATCTGAAGCAGACTCCTGATGAAATCATGCGAGCAGCCCACCAGCAGATAGACAGCGCACTCGGGCAAGATCTGTTAGACCGCGTATGCAATGCGCCTCCCGACTTCTTCGAGCGATTGATCGTCAATTGTTGTTGAGCATGGGCTACGGCGGTTCACGCGCCGACAAAGCCGGCCGCACCCTTGGCCGATCTGGCGATGATTGCGTCATTGATCAGGATGCACTCGGACTGGATCGTGTCTACATTCAAGCCAAACGCTATGCAGCTGGCAACAACATCGGTTCCGGCGCGATCCGAGACTTTTTTGGCAGTCTCGACCGCCACAAAGCGAGCAAGGGACTGTTTGTGACCACTTCAACGTTCTCTCCGTCTGCAAGGGAAACGGCAGAGTTCCTAAGTAAGCGCATTGTTTTAGTCGACGGCCTGCAGTTGGCAGCTCTGATGATTCAGCAGAATGTCGGATGCAGAGTTGAGGACACGCTCTACATCAAGAAGCTGGACGAGGAGTTCTTCGAGCTTTAGCTCCCGGCCTCAGAATGTGCACAATGGAATAAGAGTCAGGTGGCACCATGGGTGATACCATTACTGGCTGCGAATTGTCTGGATACGGCATCGTTCATCACTGCACTTCGATCAAGTGATGGTGCCGCCGGCGAGGTTCTTCGGCTGATTCTAGGGAGAAAGCTCGTGCCTTTGATGGATCACAAGCTCGGCCTGGAGTACCGCGATGTCGCATTGCGCCCTGAACAGCTTCAGGCGTTTGGCTTGAGTGCAGTCGAGGTCGTCACAGTGATTGAAGCTGTCGAAGCTCTTGCTGAACCCGTCAAGGTCATTAAGGCATAGACCTTTATCGCAGGACCCCAACGATGACATGATCCTCGACATTGCCATCAACGGCAAAGCCGAAGCGTTAGTCACGAATAACACAAGGGATTTCAAAGCGGTTGGAAAGCAGTATGGCTTACCGGTGCTCACGCCAAGGGAGCTGCTGATGCAAAGGGGACTACGAGATGACGACTGAAGCAAAATCAAAAGGAAATCCCAAATTCCCGCTTCGTCTCATGCCTTCGGTACGGCGAACGGCAGAGGCAGTCTCAGAGAAAGAAGGTGTCTCTAAATCAATTCATCAACCTTGCTGTTGCTGAGAAGCTGGCCCACCTTGAGCACGATGAATGGGCCCACGGTCGCAAACAGCCAACGCAGGATTTGGTCGATGAGGCTTTGCGGATTCTCAATAAAGTCTCCCATCGCGGCATTGAGCAAGACGATCAGCTACCAGAAGGCTACCAGTCTGTACGAAGACGCAAACAGGGCTAGCCTTGGCACGGCACCGGCAGGTGGGTGCCGAAATCAAACTTCTTTTCTCAACCTCCTACTACGGCAAGCCGAGCTTCCGATCCGAGTACCACTCTATGAAGCCAACTCTCACCAACGCGGCAGACGTTAGAAGGAGAATGCAAGTACTTTGTTGATGTTCAGGTCTGGCCACTCACTCAAATTCTGAACCCACAGGGATGGCCTCAGAATTTTTCTGAGGACGAGCTTCCTCACGCTTCAGCGCTTTTGAATGCGTTTCTGTTTTTCTCTGAGCCTCTCGTTGATGCAATTATGAGTCCGCATTCGGTGATCTAGTGGCACATTTGCGTGAGGTCGGCGACACGGCATTCGCTATCGAGACAAAATGGCGCATGTTCCGACAGCGGGTCATCTTGACCTACTCAACGGGTGAGATACCAAGTCCCACAGACAGCGGCTTCGTGTTCGCACGAAAAGCTCGACAAATTCTAAAAATCGCGGAACAGCAAATTGTTCCTCCTGAGCGTGCCCTAGAGTTGTTGGCGGTGCATAATCGACCGGTTGTCTTTGTAGATGACTTCGTAGGGACAGGCAACCAATTTGTCGAGACCTGGGAGCGGCCAAACAGCTCTGGCCCCCTAAAAGGGATAGCCTTTTCAGATGTCTCCAGACACGATCCTCATTCAAAAGTAATGTATTGCCCTCCAGTGTGTACCGTCCTAGGGGCGCAACGAATACGGCATACTTGTTCACGGGTCATTCTCGCACCAGCCCATGAACTAGATGATCCAATATTCCGTTTTTCAGCGGATTCGATTACCTGGCCAGAAAGCCTTCAGCAAACAAGCGAGGACTTTCTAAGATCTGCTAGCAGGAGGGCAGGCATCCCAGACGATGTAACAAGCACAGAAGATTGGCGGGGCTTTAACCAAACGGGGTATGTTCTTGGCGTTCTTCCATTCAGTACCTGACGCCACTTTAGAGTGCCCGATCTTTTGTGCCGCTGGATGAGTTAGTGTAGCGCAGCTGCTTCTAAGTTCAAGTAGACCCGTCGGGGGTGTGGAGAAGTGGGAAGCGCGTAGTGGTTTCCACTTCTTCATGCCCCATGCTGTTTGTCAGCCACGCCTCGGGTGCCGGC
>CAXTLR010000031.1:0-18098 GCA_964245195.1 uncultured Acidobacteriaceae bacterium
TTGCCATTGGAGCCGCTGCTGTTGGTGCACTAGCCATCGGAGCCTTGGCGATTCGTAAGCTCAAGGTGATGGACGCCCGTCTGGAGAACTTGGAGCTGGGCAACGTACATATCCGTCATCTCTCAGTGGACTCCTTGAACATTCCTTGAGGTTAGGGCCGGACACGACTGGAGTTGTATGTACCACGCCATTGTGAAGAGACTCGCAAAGAAGAACTTTGAATCCGTCAATCATAAGGAATACGCGGCGGTTCTCAAGGGCTGCACACCAGATATCCATCACCGGTTCGGCGGAAACCATGCGCTTAGGGGGGAAAGGCATGATCGGGAAGCCTTACGTCTCTGGTTTGAGCGGCTTGGTCGCTTAATCCCGGGCTTAGCATTGGTTGTTCATGACGTTTGGGTGAAAGGCTTTCCGCACAATACGACCGTCATCATGCGGTGGTCGGCTACGGACATTCGTATCGACGGCACTCCATATCGCAACCATGGAGTACACCTCATCAAGATGCGTTGGGGCAAGGTGTTCGCCATCGACGCGAACGAAGACTCTCAGGTAGTGGCCGAGAACCTCGCTTTGCTCGCCGCTCATGGTGTGAAGGAAGCAACCGCTCCCCCCATCGTTTCTTAGCGCCCCATCAGGAACGCGAAGTCGCATTAGCGGAAGTGATCCGGGTCGCCTAGTAAGAGCGGTAAAATTCCTACAACGGCGTTAATGAGATGGTCCGCCGCTTGCTTCTTCATTCCCAACCGAGGATGGCTGGGAGCAAGCTGTGACAGGAGGATCATCGACATGCAGATACATTCCGTTGGCATCGACCTGGGCAAGACGACCTTTCACCTCGTGGCGCTGGCATCACCGAAGGCCGGTTGTTCCGCCCTGTGACCAAGGCAGGCTTAGTGCAGGGAAGCGCGATCCGCGACGAAAAGGCCGTCTGGCGTCTGGTCGTTCGTTACGCCCGCGACACAGAGCTCGGCAAACTTGCACCCCACGATCTGCGACGTACCTGCGCGAAGCTCTGCCGCAAAGCGGGAGGGGACCTCGAGCAGATCCAGCTGCTGCTCGGACATGCTTCCGTCCTGACCACCGAACGGTACCTGGGGACCGAGCAGGCCCTAACTCATGCCGTGAATGACGGCTTGGGACTGGACCTCTAGCGAAGATGCTTTCAAGATCACGGCTTAGACCTGATGCGAGCCCTATGCTGAAACCCACCGACAGCTTATACTCAAATTACCCGCTGGCAGGGCCGAAAGGTCTTGTCAGTCCAGAAGCCGCTTGGAGCCTCAGCTCCGGCGGCTTCTGTCTTTCAGAAGCAGGTGCGGTTGTGAAGCGTACTTACGTCTACGTCGATGGTTTCAACCTGTACTATCGTGCTCTTCGAAAAACGAAGTTCAAGTGGCTCGATCTAGAAGCTTTGGTGCGAGGACTCCTGGACGCAGACAACGAAATCGCTCGTATCCGCTACTTCACGGCACCAGTGAGCGGAAAGTTTGACCCAGGCGTCCCTGTTCGCCAGCAACGCTACCTTCAGGCTTTGCGAACGCTCCCGAGTGTGTCTATTCACGAGGGAAATTTTCTGACTGCACCGAAGATGCGACCACTGGTGAACCCCTCTGAGGGTGGTCCTACACACGTCGAAATCTGGAACACCGAGGAGAAGGGTTCTGATGTGAACCTGGCCACGTACCTGATCCACGACGCATGGCGTGACCTCTTCGACGTCGCGGTGGTGCTCTCCCAAGATACGGACCTTAATGAGCCTGTTCGGATCGTGCGCGACGAGATAAACAAGCCCATCGGCGTAATCATCCTCGACGGAAAGGCTCCCGGAAAGCTCGCCAAATATGGCAGTTTCATTCGCCACATCACGCCCGCAGATCTTGCCGCCTCGCAGTTTCTTGATATTGTTCCTTTTGGGCAACGGGGTAAGGTGGTTCAACGACCCGTGGAGTGGCGCTGAAAGACTGGGTCGTGTGCCCGGACCTGCAGACGACGGGCGAACCGGGTGAGTTCTTCGAAGTGATTCCAACCCGGCGCTTTGCGACTGCGGCAGTCCTGAGCTCCGACAATGAGAATTGTGGGAGGTAAATGGGGAGCGTGGCCGATTCAGCCGAAACCAGGGATCTGCTCGAAGAAGGGCAGGGAAGCGACACACCCGGCGCGGGGATGTTTTTACTGCTCGCTTGGCTCGTCCTCTTCCCGGTAGGCGCACTGATCGGCGCAGTTCCGGCTTGGCTACTATGGCGTCGTCAGGATGGGTTAGCCAAGTAGGTTGTTACCAAAGGAAACGCCCGCCTCTTCGGCAACGGAGCGAAGAGTTCCGATCTTGCTCAAGGTGCGGCTGCAGCAAGCGATAGGAGCTCAGAGCGAGCTCGCGAATCTCCCCCGAAGCTGAGCTATCTCATGCACATCAGGAGCTTACGACAGGTAAACCCTCAAAAGCTCCGACAAGTAATCTCTCAAATCGACAGATTAGATCCCGCGTAAGCTCCTGATCTTTGTGAGCACGTGCGATCGTCGGACGGCAACATCTCGTTGTTTAGTTTTGCTAGAAGTGGACTACAGCCAGTACCGCTAAAACATGACGCCGCACGATATTCAAAGTGACACCTCTGCTATGCTCGCAGCATGCGTTTAGCACATACAAGCTGTTGTTCCTCGCAGGTGGCCCCTGCTGAGTCGAGCCAACACGCTTGTTGCCGCCGCTAAGCCTTTCCTTGCAAACCCCCCAACTGTAACCCCGAACGTTTGCTTGCTCTCCGCACGCCCGCGTTCCCCTACGTCTCCGGAGACTCACCGCTTTGATCCCGTTCCGCATCCGCCCCCTCGTCGCGTCCTTCCTCACCCTCGCTTCCCTGGCCCACGCCCAAACCTTCAACGGCGGCCTCCGCGGCACCGTCACCGACGCCACCGGCGCCGCCCTCCCCAACGCCACCGTCACCCTCACCGACGAGGCCACCCAGCAGATTCGCTCCACCATCTCGTCCCGCGATGGCGGCTACGTCTTTAATGCCCTCCGCCCCGCCGTCTACACCCTCCACATCCAGGCCGCCGGCTTCGCCCCCGCCGACCGCACCCATATCGCCCTCGCCACCCAGGACTTCCTCACCCTCGACGTCCCTCTTAATCTCGGCTCCGAAACCAGCGTGATCCAGGTCAACGCCGACGCGCTCCTCGTCGACCCCTCCACAGCTTCCGTCAGTACGGACCTTTCGCAGCGACAGCTCGAGGACGTTCCCATCCTTGGTCGCAACCCTTATATGACGGCAAAGGTCTCCGGCCTCTTCGTCAACACCGGCAATCAGCAGTTTGTCCGCTTCGCCGACCAGAACGGCACGTCTCAAACCTCCGTCGCCGGCGGCCCCGTCGCCGCTAACCTCTACCTCGTCGACGGCGTCCCCATCACGGACACCAACAACCGCCCCATCGTCATCCCCACCATCGAATCCATCCAGGACGTCAAGGTCCAGGCCAACACCTACGATGCCCAGGTCGGCCGAACCGGCGGCGGCGTCTTTAATACCCTGCTTCGCTCCGGCTCCGACCAGTTTCACGGCTCCGTCTTCGGCGAAACACGCCAGACCGCCTGGCTCGCCAACGACTTCTTCGCCAACCGCGAAGGCATCGCGCGCCCGGATAGCCCGTACTACAACTGGGGCGCCTCGCTCGGCGGTTTCGTTCCCATTACCCACCGCGCCCGCACCTTCTTCTTCATTGCCTCCGAGGGCTACATCCAGACCTCGCCTTACACCGAAACCTTTGCCGTCCCTACTGCCCTCGAGCGCACCGGCGACTTCTCGAAGAGCCTCAACACCGACGGTTCTCTCCGCACCATCTACGACCCCCTCGACACATATACCGACTCTTCCGGCACGATCCACCGCACACCGTTTGCCAATAACCAGATTCCCGCTGACCGACTTAGCACCGTCGGTAAAAACATCGCCACCTACTTCCCCCTTCCGCAGACCGCCACCGCGACCGGCCAGAACAACTTCACCGGCACTGACGACGTTCGCGATCACGCCCAGGAAGTCACCGTGAAGCTCGATCAGCAGATCCGCCCCTGGTGGACCGTCAGCGGTTCATACATCTTCTACGAGGCCCTGCAGCCCCTCGGCAACCCGCTCGGCACCCTCCCGGGGAGCTACTCCTACACCTACCACCGCCAGGTCGACACCACCCAGGTCAACAGCACCTGGATCCTCAACCCCACCACCGTCCTCACCGCCCGCTACGGCAATAATCGCTTTCCGAACCTCATCGCCGAAGTCTCGAACGGCTTCAACCCCGCTACCCTCGGCTTCCCGTCTTCGCTCACCAACCAGCTCCAGGCGAAGTTCTTTCCGACCGTCTTCTTCTCCACCTTCTCCCAGCTCGGCCAAGACACCTCGTCGCTCGACAACTGGAAGTCCCAGATCGTCAACGGTACCCTCGCCAAAACCGCCGGCAAACACAACCTGACCTTTGGCGCCGAGTACCGCCGCATCCGCATGGATTTCCAGGACCTCGGCGACGCTCCAGGCACCTACACCTTCTCCGGCGCCTTCACGCAGGCCAGTCCCAACGTCTCCGGTGACGGCTCCGGCTCCGACATCGCCGACCTCGTCCTCGGCTACCCCGTCTCCGGCGACATCGAGACTTCGACCTTTCTCCACACCTACCTCGACTACCATGCCGTCTTCGCCCAGGACGACTTCCGTGTCACCCGCCGCCTCACCCTCAACCTCGGCCTCCGCTACGAAAGTGAAACCGGCCTGAAAGAGGATCACAACCAGCTCGCCGTCGGTTTCGACCGCACCGCCACCGCACAGCTCTCCTCAAACACCACCGTCACTGGCGGCATTCTCTTCGCCGGCCTCAACGGCGCGCCCCGCGACATCGGAAGCTTGTCCCGCCTCAAGTTCGCCCCACGCCTCGGCGCCGCCTACCAGCTCACCGACAAAACTGTCGTCCGCGGCGGCTACGGCATCCTCTACGCGCCCATCCGCTACGATCCCATCGCCGCCCTAGCCCCCGGATACACCCAGTACACCTCCTACGTCGCCTCAAGTGACGCCGACCAGACCCCCGCCAACAGCCTCGACAACCCCTTCCCCTCCGGCCTGCTCAAACCCACCGGCAACGCCGCCGGCCTGCTCACCGGCGTTGGCTCGTCCGTGACCAGCTTCGATCAGCAGTTCCACGCGCCCCGCGTCCAGCAGTTCTCGGTCGACCTCGAACGCGAGCTTCCCGGGCACATCGCGCTGGAGGCCGGCTACATCGGCAGCCGCTCCACTGATCTTTCGCCCGCCCCCAACGGCGGTGGAGCCGTTAACATCGACCAGCTCAACCCTTCCAACTTCTCGCTTGGCACCTCCGCCCTCTCCGCAGCTGTTGCGAACCCCTACTACGGCAACGGCGGTACCGGCGTCATCGGCAACAGCACCGTTGCCCGTTCACAACTCCTCCTACCTTTCCCGCAGTTCTCTTCCGTCAACCTTTTCGTCAGTTCCTCGCACGCTGCCTACAACGCCCTGCTCGTCAAAGCCGAAAAACGCGCCGCCCACGGCCTCAACCTTGTCGGCTCCTTCACCTGGTCGCGCAACATGGATAGCTCGTTCGCCACCACCAACAACATCCAAAGCTCCGGCGTCGCCGCCCCGCAAAACGTGTACGACCTCAACGCCGAGTATTCCCGTGCCGTCAACGACACCCCGTACCGCTTCACCGCCGGCGTCATCTACGACCTTCCGATCGGCCGAGGGGAACGCTTCTCGAGCGGCTCTCGCTGGTCGGACGAGATCCTCGGCCACTGGCAGCTCAACCTCATCCCCACCTTCCAGGCCGGCTTCCCCATCGCCATCCGCCAAAGCTCCAACCCCAACACCGGCATCGTCGGCAACACTGTCCAGCGCCCCAACCTCGTGCCCGGCGTCGCCCTCGGCACCTCCGGCAGCCTCTATGGTCGCCTCAACAATTACATCAACCCCGCTGCCTTCTCCACCTCCGCCGCTCTCACCTTCGGCGACGCTCCTCGCACTCTCTCCTTGCGTGGCCCGGGTGAGGCCAATTGGGACATGTCCCTCTACAAGAACATTCTCATCCGCGACCGCGTCAACGCCCAGCTCCGCGCCGAGACCTACAACACCTTCAACACCCCCTGGTTCTCCGGCCCCAACACCTCCTTCGGCAGCGCCTCCTTCGGCCAGATCACCTCGCAGGCCAATTTTCCCCGCTACCTACAGCTCGGCGTCCGCATCAGCTTCTAAGCCGCCGCTCGTCACAGCTGCAGTCAGCCATCTAGGACTGCAGCTGCCCTGAGCCCTTCTTCTCTTGCCTGAAACGCTGCTTGCCCTCGACCTTTGTCTTGCAGCCTCCTCTGCCGTTTCCGGCCCTTTGTTGTCACCATTAGGCTCTGCTGTTTCCTCGTCCTCTGTCATCCCTGTAGGACCTTGCCCCTGTCCGGCACCGAACGCCGGAGCAATTCACCCGAAGGACTCCATGCACACCCTCTCGCGCCGCACTCTCCTGAGAACCTCTACCCTCGCCCTCGCCGCCAGCGCGCTCCCCGCGACGGCCGACGCCCAGGCTGCAGCCGCAGCGCCGACCTCCCCCGTCATACGCCTCTGCTTCAACGAAAACCCCTTTGGCCCCTCATCCGCCGTCGCCCAGGCCATCGCCCGCGAGCTCCCCCGCGCCAATCGCTACGCCGACGCCGCCACCGCCCAGGCCTTCGCCGAGCAGATCGCCGCCTACGAGCAGATGCCCGTCGACCAAGTCGTACTCGGCGAGATCCTCGGCCTGCTCGGTCTGTACCTCGGCTCCGAGGGCGGCCCCGGCGGCGAGTTCCTCTACTCCACTCCCGGCTTCCTCTCCCTCATAAACGCTGCCGCCAACGTTGGCAGTGTCGGCGTCGGCGTTCCACTCAACGCCGAATACCGCAACGATCTTCCCGCGCTCCTCGCCCGCATCTCCCCACGCACCCGCGCCCTCTATCTCGTCAATCCCCACAACCCCACCGGCACCGTCAATGATGACCACGCCTTCAAGAGCTTCCTCACCGAAGCCTCCCACCACGCCGTGGCCATTGTCGACGAGGCCTACCTTGAGTACACTCCCGACTTCCGCACCCGCACCGCTGCCAATCTCACCCGCGCTGGCGCCAATGTGACCGTTTTCCGTACTTTCGACAAAATCCATGGACTCGCCGGCCTTCCGATCGGCTATGTCCTCGCCCCTAAGGCTCTGGCCGAAGCCCTCCGTAAACAGGGCGCCGGCGATCCCGAATCCCTTGGACGCCTCAACCTCGCTGCCGCCCAGGCCGCGCTCGCTGACGCCGCACAGGTCACCTTCACACGCGACGCCGTCGCCCGCGAGCGCCAGCTCTGGCTTCGCATCCTCGACGAGCTTCACCTTCACCATACCGACACCGTCAGCAACTTCGTCTTCTTCGATGCCGGCCGACCTCAACCGCAGGTTGCCCAGGCCATGCTCGCCCGTGGTATCAACATTGGGCGGGCTCACCCGCCCCTCGCCAGCTGGGCCCGCATCACCATCGGCCTTCCCGAAGAGAACCGCCGGGCCCAAACCGTCCTACGAGAGCTTTTAGCAAGCGCTCATTAACGTGACTCACTCTGCGCCCTAACGCATCTAGCAGTGCCAGGACAGTTCGCTTGTGTGATTGCTCCTGAGCTGTAACCTCTCTCGAAGTGGCGCGTTTGTTCTCGCACTAGTTGGCGCACTACGTGCATGTTTAGCTCTGACCCACGACCAAACTGTCCCTGGCTGCCTGAACGATATTGAGCAACGAGACGCTAGGAAGGTGGGAACGCCTGGCGGTGGGTGCTTTGGATTTGGTTCAGCTATCTCAGCTTGAGTGGAACGTACGGCTTGCCTGAAAGATACACAAGGTACAGAGCGGCGTTCAGCGTCTCGGCGCCGAAGTTCAAACGCTATGCTCGACTCGTGGCCACAAAGACGAGGTTCGAAAGAGAAAGCGCCCCGTCAGAACGACAAGCTTAGATTGAACTGCATCCGCCTTGCGGGTTGTGCTGCAACCGCCTGGCCAAAGAAGCTAGAGCTGAGCACGCCGATGTAGGGCAGATCATTGGTATGGTTCAGCACATTGAACGAGCCTACCGCCAGTGTTGCCTTTGGGCCATTGTTCTCGTCCCGCCGGAAGAACAAGTCATGCGAAAGGTTGAGGTCCAGGTCGAGATAGCCTGGGCCGTGCAATAGGTTGCGGGGCTCATTCCCCGGCCTGTCCAAGGCGAGCCCGTCGTTGTTCGCATCGCCGCCCGTGGTTACATTAACCGGTGCGCCGGAGTACACCGAAAGCGCGGTGCCCAGAGCGAACCAGTCGCGGGCTGTGTAGGTACCGAGCAGGTTCAGACGATGGCGGCGGTCGTTGTCGGAGCGGCCCCAGTCCGCCCCGGGGGCGTAGCTGTTGGCTGGAAACCAGGTGATGCCGCTCGTATTGTTGTAGGACTTTGCAAGATCGTATTGCATCTGTCCAGTAAACGAGGGAGTCAATTGGCCGCGAAAGGTGATTTCGAGCGAATGCACCTTCGCGTAACCTTCCGACTGGACCTGGCGATTTTGGCCAAGCGAAGTATTTGGTCGCGTGGCGAAGGTCGGAGGGAGCGGCGCATTTACGTCTACTGACCGGAACAGATCGATACCGCGGCTTCCGACATAGTTGAAGGCCAGTGACGATTCAGCGGTTAACTGGCGCTCGACACCGACCCCGAGCTGAACTGTGTAGGGAATGCGCGCGCGTGGGTCGAGTGTGACCAGGCTCGTCGGTATCGACTCCAGATGCGAGGGCTGCTCCGGGTAGGTCGGGTTCAGATCGAGGTAACGCCGCAGCAGGCTGCCGTCAAAGTGCAAAAGGTCTGAGATGGGCGAGGGACCAGTGCGATCGAAGAAGAAGCCTGCGCCTCCGCGAATGACGGTACGGCCCTTTGGCCGGGGTGCAAAGGCGAAGTCCAAGCGCGGCGCAACGTCGTGCGCAATGTCGTGGAAGTAGTTTTGCCAGTAATAACGCACGCCCGCGCCGACAGTGAGCTGCGGGGAGACCCGCACCGTGTCTTCGAAGATACCAGCGACGGTCTTCTCGACAAATGCGACGTGCGGCTGGCCCTGTTGGACCAGGTAGCTGAAGGGTTGTTGCGCGGCATACTGGGCTAAGCCAGCGAAATTGTAGGTTCCGAGTTGATTGGTGTCGTCATCGCGGCCGCGCCTGCTGATGTCTGGAACATCGATGCCGAACAGAATCGTCTCGCGGCCGGTACTGTAGGTCAAAATATCCGCACCATCGAAATGGAACTCTGTCCTTAGAGCGTCGAGCTGGGCGCCACCGTTGGTAAATGAGCCGGACACGGTGATCTGCGGAGCGGCGGTATTGCTGACGACCGAGGTTTTGTTTTGTCCCACAAGGGCACGTAGCTGGTTGAGCCATCGTGGACTGAGGACAAGGCTGCTACCTACATTGATTTCATTTTCATAATTGGTGGACGACGAGCCTGCTTCCGGCAGCACCGTGCCTCCCACACCGGCGTTGCGGTCCGTCTGGCGCTCATACGAGTAACTGGCCCATACCTGATTGCCGGGGCTGGAATCGTGAAATCCGCGAACGGCGAGAAAAGTGTGGTCGGTCGGATTCGGCACGTTCTGATTGACGATGCCTGCAGGTGTGGCAGCGACCACGATTGCTTGCGGATTGTCCGTGTCCCATTGGGCAGAAAGCAGGAAAGTGTTCTTTTTATCCCGGGTCAGCGGTCCGGTGAGCGATCCTTCAAGATACTGCCGGCTCTCGTCCGGTTTGATCAAGGCAAATGGGTTGCGCGCATCAAAGACTGCGTCGCGAGTAAGGAAGTTGATTCGGCCGTGTAGCCGAGGCGTTCCACCTTCCGTCGTGAGTTCGATTCTGGCGCGGCCCGGACGCGAGAACAATGCGGAATACGGATTCTGATTGATCTTGACACTGGTGATTGCAGATGCTGTAACGCCAGGACCGTTCGCTTCAAGGCCGTTGACCACAAGCGCAACGCCGTTGGTGCCGATCGCATCGGGGTCGAGGAAACGGGAGAGCGCCGCAACATAGTTGGCGTCGAAGACGGGCAGTCGATCGAGCACATTTCTGTCGAACTCTTCCCCGTTCTGATTACGGCCTCGATCGGTACTGACGCGCGGTGAACTGTCCGACGCATCCACGGCGACTATCTCTTCATCCGTTGCGATTTGCAACGTAATGGAAAGGCGGCCGCCCCTTTGATCGAAGACGCCTGACGGTATCGATCTGACCTGAAACCCTGGCGATCTAACTACAACGACAGAATCGCTGTTCAAGTCGAGGGGCAGGTGAAACGTTCCGGTAGCGTCCGTGGCGGTTCGCTTTAACTCGCGACCCTTTCGATCCTGAAGCATAACCTCAGCCGAGACGACGACAGCGCCGCTAGAATCCTTGACGGTGCCGGAGGCTTGCCGAATCGCCTGGGCGTGTAACGAGCTGCCAACCAGCATCCCCAGCGCATAAGCAGAGAACACGAGATGTCGCGGAGAACGATGGTAAGAATACATAAGCATCACCGTACCGGGCGCATCTGAAGAACGCCTGAAGAGCTTTCATCGTTGGGAGCGTGTGCCTCCCCAGGCATGCACTACCCTGATTCAGAGAGACGGGGCTGCCATGCATGTGTTGATTGTGGAAGACAAGAAGAGCCTTGCACTGATGCTGAAGCGTGGGCTGGAAGAAGGGGCATTCGGTTGTGCTGGCATAGGCGATTGAGGCTGTGGTGGACCGGCAGCTGGAGGAGCACGCGGCAAGCATGCTGGTGCTGCTGCAGCAGAGCATTGCAAACGGCTCCTTGCGACAGGGTTCAATGCCATCTGCGTCGCTTGCAAGCGCCGACGAACTTTACCAGGTATGGAATGAGAATGGCGTCGTTATTTTGCAGGCACCTTCCATGCAGGACATGCGCATCGGCATCGCGGCGATGGGGCGTTGTCTACTCGCAATGGGGATCCGGCTATCGCGCTTCAGCAAATCTACAGATTGGATACATAGACTGACTCAAGGAGGATTACATATGCAAGTCACCCTTGAAAATTACGCGTTGGCAACGCGTGCTAACGTGACCAACGGATCTCATCGCCTCTATTTACCTCTCGTTCAGAGGACATGGCAGCTTCGATCTGTCGCCATGTCTGGGTTCGTCCTTCTTACTCTGTCGTTGCTGTTCCCCGGCAGAGTATCCGCACAGGCACGCACACTCCTTGCCATCAACGAAGCTGAGTCGACGCTTTCTATCATTGACCCGAAGACGGGTCGTGAGCTGGCAAGGATTGCCGAAGGAGGAGTAGCTGGTCACGAAGTGGTGGCTTCTCCCGATGGCACAAAAGCTTATGTGCCGATCTACAGCGACTCCTTCGCTGGGAGGCCGGGTTCGAACGGTAGCGAAATGGTGGTACTGGATCTGGCTTCGCACAAAGTCATCGCTCATGTTGATTTCGGTCATGGAGTCAGACCGCATCAACCCGTACTCAACCCTCATGATGGGATGCTCTATGTCACCACGGAGCTGGATCGTACTATCTCGGTCATCGATCCCGCCTCAATGAAGATCGTGGGCACGATTCCTACCGGACAAGCGTTGACTCATATGCTAGTACTCGATCACGCCGGAAGGCTCGGATATACAGCCAACATTGAACCGGGTAGCGTGTCCGTGCTCGACCTGCGCGCAAGAAAGCTCCTGGCCGTCATTCCGGTCGCCCCGAAGATGCAGAGGATTGCCATTTCCGTCGACGACAAGAAGCTCTTCACCGCAGATCAGACCAACCCGCGAGTTGCCGTTATCGATACCGCAACCCGTCAAGTTGCTTCGTGGATTCCGCTGCCCGCGATCGGATATACCCTAACTACCACACAGGACGGTCGCTGGTTGCTCGTAGGTTTTGACAGCGAGTCCAAGGTCGCGGTTATTGATCTGCGCTCGGATAAAGTAGTGAGAACGATTGATCTCCCAGCGTCACCGAGCGAGATCCTCATGTCTCCTGATGGATCCATAGCGTACGTTTCTTGCACGGACAAGCAAGAGATCGCCGCAATTAGTGTGTCGGATTGGACTGTGACGAAGCTCATCCAGGCCGGTAAACGGGTTGACGGTCTCGCCTGGGCGGTGCAGCCATGATCCGTCCCATGCGCGACGCCAACGTACCCGATGTTGACGCTCGCTACTGGTCTGCGATCACACTTGCAAGCATTTTCGGCTGCAACGTCGGCGACTGTCTCTCGTTCTACGCACATTGGAATCACTGGATCGGCCTGGCTCCGGCAGCCATCATCTTTATCTTGCTGCTGCAAGGGAAACGGCGGTCAGCGCTTGCAACACAGGCCTGGTACTGGACAGCGGTCATCGTGCTGCGCGCGGCAGCGACAAACCTCGCAGACCTTGCAACCCACACCTTCGATTGGCCGTATCCGTTGGTCATTCTTGGGTTGGCAGTCGTCCAGGCACTCGTTATTTGGCCGGTTGTACCTCGACCGATCCTTCCCGAAAGGTATCGGACCTGGCGGCCAACTACTACGGCATGGTACTGGCTCTCACTGTTGATTGCAGGGACGTTGGGCACCGCCATCGGAGATTGGTCCGCAGATTCACTCCATCTTGGCACCGGGTACGCCACGCTCATACTTGGCGCAATCTTTACAGTCATTCTCGCCACGGGAAGACCATCCAAATGGACGACCAACGTCGCCTTCTGGTCCGCAATCATTGCCGTACGCGCAGCCGGGACAACTGCCGGCGACTGGCTCGCCTTTCGCGACGATCCAGGTCTCCGGAACGGCCTCAATCTTGGCCTTCCCCTGAGCACCGCGTTGATGGGGGTAGCATTTGTCGGCGTTCTGCTGTTATGGAGGCCTCGCCAGAAACGAAGCGATATGTCGACTGAGATGTCTTCCGCTGTCTTTTAGCGTTCGACCTGCTCTATGCGGACCACCTCGATCATCGCGTTTTTACGAAATGTTGTGGCGCGCCAGAGATCTCTATTCGAAGGCTAGAGCAGCAGGCCTGCTGCTGGCCAGAAGAGCAGTTAGAGTCCTGAAAGGCCGTGTGCTCATAGAGGAGACGTGTTCGTGCACATCCTGATAGTGGAAGACAAGAAGAGCCTCGCTAAAACGCTCAAGCTGAGTCTTGAAGAAAAGGGACACACCGTGGTTCTCGCATTTGACGGCCTTGAGGGATTGGCGCATGCAGAGAGGGATCGTTTCGACATCATGGTCCTCGACATTATGCTCCCGGGGATCGATGGTTTGGAGGTCATTCGGCGCTTGCGCAAAGGCAAACATCAGTTGCCGGTTTTAGCATTGACGGCGAGGGATACGGTGGGAGACATCGTTACCGCCCTTGATTTAGGCATCGACGATTACCTGACCAAGCCGTTCGCGATGGCGGAGTTCATGGCCAGGCTTCGTGCCGTGGCTCGAAAGGGGCCATCGGTCCAGGAGACACGTCTGGAGATTGCGGATCTCGTACTCGACACGGCGAGCGGACAGGTGAGCCGGCTTGGTCTGCCTTTATCCCTGACACGGACGCAATTTACTCTTCTTGAATTCTTTATGCGACGTGCAGGCCAGATTCTGACGCGGGAGGCCATCATCGAGCGCATATGGTGCGATAAACCCGATATTGAGGCCAATACGCTTGAAGTGTTTATTCGATCGCTCCGCCTCAAGATTGACGCTGACCGGACGGAGAGTTTGATCAAGACCGTGCGCGGGGTCGGCTACCGGATGGATGCGGGAGGCTTCCAGTGAGGCCTCTGCCCATCCGAATCCGGCTCACCGCGTGGTATCTTGCCGTCATTTTTGTATCGCTTACCCTTTCCGCGGCCGGAATGTACTACGGCTTGCGTCGGGCGATCTAAGACACGGTCGATAATCAACTTCAGGCGCGGTGCGGAAACCTCGCAGAGGTCCTCAAGGCAAACGGCATCCAGCAGGGAACTGCCACGCCGCAGCTTCTTCCTCAATCAAGTGGAGTGGCGCCTGGAGACGACCTGTATCAGGTCACCGATGCCTCGAACCGTATGCTTTACCAGTCCCATGCCATGCAAAGCCTGGATGTGCCGCTCGACACTACCCAACTGCGTCATCACTATCGTCACCAACCAGCGTCAGAGTGCTCGCCGAGCCGGAGTCCGGGCCAGTTGGGCGGAGAACAAGCTCGCAGATATATCTGCCCGGGCGAGATCTTCAGGTCCAAGGCTCGACATCGTAGGCATTATCAATGGACCTGAGCGCGACGAAGCCATTCTGAACTTAGCCGGTCTGACCTGGAACGAGCGCTCTTCCCACTCCTGGTCCTCGTGGAGAAGTACGGCCCGATCGGAGTGGTCCATCTCGCGGGGCGTGTCGGCCGCGATTACACGACGGTCAGTAGGCAACTCACCCGCTTGGAAAAGAAAGGTCTCGTTCAGTGCTATGCCGGAGGAGAGGACCGGCGAACGCGGCAGGCCGTCGTTACAGCCGAGGGAAAGACGGCGACCACGGCAGTCGACCAGGCCCGCGAAGCCATGATGGCTTCTTGATGATGGGGTCACTACACCGAACGTCAAAAATAGTACGCTAGCGTCCTCTCGACGTTGCAGCAAGTAGGGGAGGACCCGAACAGAAGCGAAGATCGTACTAAGCTCTCACTGAGAGTGAGCTAAAGAGCCGATTTGCTAATGGTAGCGCTTCTGGTCCGATTGGTCGGCTGCTTGCACGTAACAGCAGCGATGCAGTTGCCAGCAAGAGGTAGGCCACTCGTATAGCGCTGCGTGAGCTTCTCTCATCCTCGCAGCGTGACGCTCTTGAAGCGATCCCTCTGGACCGTACCGGTCTGATCGAACATTACGTCCTGAGTGATCAGGATTTCAGCCTCGTCCGGCGTCGTCGAGGAGCTCAGAATCGCTTGGTCTTGCCGTACAGTTGGCACTCCTCCGGTATCCGGGACACGCGCTCCTGCCTGATGGGACCCCGCCCGCAGAACTTCTTACCTTCCTGGCACGTCAACTCGGGCTTTCCGGAGCTTTGCTCCCGAGACACAATTGAGGTCACAGTGGGCTGTTCTGTTTAGGTATACCTTAACGCGTGTCTGTTGCTTGCAGTGCTTGAAGAACGTGCGCCGTACTCTCGGCTGGGGAGATGCCCGTCGTATCGAAGACTTCGTATCCAGCATCGATTGCTTCCTGGTGTAGGTAACGGCTCCAGCCCATCATGCTCTCGTTGGCCAGTTCGGGCTGGAGACGGTCATTGGTGAGGCGGTCGGTCCGCGTGGAGTCGTCGCACTCCACACAGATGATCCTTGCATGTTCTATGCCATGCACCTGAAGCGCTTCCAATACGAACGCTATCCGCATCTGCCCTTCGAACAGAACCGGGCGACCTGACGCAAGAACCTTGGCGATTTCGCCGAACCAGTCCAAAGTCATCGCTCGTAGCCATGCGCCTCCAGGTTGGTGTCCTGTTCCGTAGGTGGCCATGACCTCGGCAGAGGGAACACCGATGGTGTCGAAGCGAAAGACGGTGATCTCGGGATGCTCTAGCTCGATCGTGTGAGCAATTGTCGTCTTCCCAGAACCGGAAGCGCCGGTGAGAACAACAAAGGGTGCTTGCATATGCTCTGCTCCCGAGAGACGGTGAAGCCGCTATCTGTTCTGCGCGTCTGAAGAAGACTCCAAGGGGCGTTCGATCAAGGCGGAGTGACGACCGAAACCCGTCACTTCAAGCATCGAGCAGCTTTCGAGTGCGCTCCCCGGCCCGCGACAACGAAGTCCGCTCGCTCCTGCGGCTTCGTCTTCATGTACGCGGCAGCGTTCGCCAGCCACGACTCGCGCCACTCTTTCTCGAAGAAGTTACCATCTCGTGCCAGAACTGCTTCAAATATTGTTGTCTCGTCGCTCTCAACGAAAAAGCGGAGGTCGAAGAGCGGTGCGATGTCTGGATGGAGAGACGATGTGCCTTCCACGAGTACCGGACCATCCGCTAACGTGACCAATCGTTCTTCCTTACCGTCGTTCATGTTCTCCCAGTCGAAAGGACAGTAGCTGCAGCGTCCGCTCTCGGCAAGCTGCTTTATTGCAGCCAAGAACTCTTCATACCGGAGAAAGAAATCATCTACTCCTATGCACTGGAAGCCGGTGCTTTCGACTATCGCTCTCGCCAAGGTGGATTTGCCTGAACCCGGCAAGCCGTCTATGGCTATCAGTCGGGAGCCGTATTGGGAGGACAAAGCACACGCTTAACCGAAAGAGAGCACGAATACAAACCTCCCAGCTGATCCACTCTATTACTGTGATGCCCTACACCGGTGCGGAAGATAGGCCCGCCCGCCCCTATCAGAGCTATATAAGCTGATAAAGCACCGTCCACGACAACGACCGAGTAAAACCGACGGCTTCGTATGCCTTGCGGGCCGACGCATGATTGCTGTCGAGCCCAGTGCCGACTCTGGCCAGTCGGACACCTAACGTCTTTAGGCGGTCAAGCGCAAATGTGTACATGAGACGGCCTCCACCTTGTCGCTGGTAGGCCGGATCAATAGCATTCAGAATCGATCTCGCCCTGAACCCCGTCTTTGTCAACTGTCAAGGTGATGAACCCGGCGATGGTATCTCCCTCCAGAAGCACGTGCAATTCGGTACGCTCGCGCCCAGCCATGATTGTGTCTAGGTACTCCGCCTGTTTCTGCTCCTCATCACCTCTAACAGCCGCGAAGATCTCATCTCCGAGCTGCTCGCGAAATCCCTCATAGATGGGTCTGAAAGCAAGCTCTCGAACTGCTTGCAATTGTTCTCTGTCTTCTGCCTGGAATGCTCTTACCGTGAATCTGTTCATCACCCTCTCCTACCTGATCTCGATTGGTTTCTGCAAGTCGGGCGGGTCGTCATTGATCGCAATGTGTTTCGAACTGTCCAGCGTTGACTACAGGCCTACATCGAGGCGAGTAGAGGCGGATCAAACAAGATTAGCTCCAACTGGGTTAGGTGGCTCGATGATGGAGCTCCATCTCTGTACCGCCTCTCACGTAATAGGCGGGTCCTCCATTCCTCTCACTTGAATACGTTGGTACAACTCCTTCAGCGGAGCCGTCAGGTAAAGGATCTCGACCAAGGCGCCCCAACTCTCTAGCCAAAGACGAAGGCGATCTCTCTCCCACTTGCCCCAGGTACCCCACTCGACGATCGCGATGTTCTTGAGCGCGAGAAGACGTTGGGCCAGTTGCCATTGCCGTGCCTCGATGCGATCTCTGTCCGACTCCAAGGGCAACCTCCTGAACAGCTCCAGCTTACGGCCTTTGAATGAATCCTCAGATGTCAGCCTGTCCGGAGCAATTTCCCTGGGGCGTCTTCTCCGGAGCGGGTGATTGCTCCAACTTCCCACAAGTGTATCTATGAGGATTCATTCAAAGGCCGTAAGATGGATCGTGAGTGCAGGTGCCCCAATCCAGGGCAGATCTGGCAGTATCGTTGTAGACATGAAGTTGAGGCACCCCACCCCCAAAGAACATGGAAGTGTCGAAGCACTCGTTCAGGCCGTGGTCGATGAGGTGTATGGAGGCTTGTGGAGCGTTCCTCCAGTTCCACTCGTGGTTACCGATTGGTCACCAGCATGGGTTGCTGTCGATGAAAGTGGCTTTGTCGGTGTTGCTCTGACGACGGGAGAATGGATCAAAGATCTGTGGGTTCTCACAAAGGCTCGCGGTGGAGGTTATGGCTCAGCCCTCCTAAGCCACTGTGAGACTGAGATCAGCGAGCGAGGTTTTCGCTATGTGAAGCTCCGCGTCGTTACCTCCAACTTGAGGGCAATTACTTTCTATGTAGCCAAAGGTTGGAAAGCCGAGCGCGAGTAACACAGCATTTTCCGGGGCCTCATTTTCTCGTTCCAAGGCACTAGGAGTTGCGACGCATCACCGAAAGCTGCTGACCGAGCAGAGCAGACGCTGTCCTGAGGACCGGTAGCGAGAAGCGCGGTTATCGGAATTCAGGTAGAGACGCGGTGGTCGCGGACAGGTATATGTATGGTCCGTCGCCTGAGTGCAAGTGAAAACTGTCAGATAGCGGAA
>CAXTLR010000032.1:0-17025 GCA_964245195.1 uncultured Acidobacteriaceae bacterium
ATCATCTAGGCTATGAGGACAAAACGGAAAGCCGTCTGTTTCAACCTCACGATAGTTGGACAGCACGTTGACAAACATCAAAGCAAGTGTTGCTAAGGTGTGAAAATAGCTGCTTCAGCTCGGTGTTCGCTTTCCGGCGAGTGCTCCATACCCGGAAACATGCCCTGACGCCCGTGGTACCGGCAGGCGCTCTGGGAGGAGCCACCGGTGCTTTCGCTTTGCTGGAGACCTCGCAGGCACGAGCCTTATTGCTGGCTCTGTTGCAAACATCAGGCTTGGACGGACGGAATCCGATACGATGCCCTTCCGCAGACATCAAGCAGTCTGGAGTTTAAGGCTTTCACTGATGAGAGCGACGGCCTCCGCGAGCGCACTGTTATTGATGTCGAAAGTCCGTTCTACGATGCGCGCCTCTCCCCGGATATCTTGCGTGAGGTTGAAGGTCGCCGCTTGACCCTTGCGTAGGGCACGCATCACCTCAAACCCGCGGATCGTTGCATAGGCGGTCTTCAGCGTCTTGAAGCCCCGCACGGGACGGATGAGCTGCTTCAGCTTGCCGTGATCGGCTTCGACGACATTGTTCAAGTACTTGACCTGTCGATGCAGTGTTTTCTCGAGACCTTTGCCTTCAGCCTTCAGTTCTGAGATCGCTATCCCGTAGGTCGGCGCTTTGTCCGTGTTGATGATCTCCGGCTTCTCCCAGTCCTTCAACCCGTTCAGTGCTTTACCAAGGAAGCGTTTCGCCGCTTTGGCGTTGCGTGTCGGCGAGAGATAGAAGTCAATTGTGTTTCCATGCTTGTCGACAGCTCGGTACAGATACGTCCATTGAACACGAACCTTGATATAGGTTTCGTCAACCCGCCAATTCGTTGATTGCGGACGACGCCACTGCCAGCGCAGCCGCTTCTCGATCTCCGGCGCGTACCTCTGAACCCAACGGTAGATCGTGGAGTGATCCACGGGCACGTTGCGCTCACCCATCATTTGCGCGAGATCCCGATAGCTGATGCCATAGCGGCAATATCACCGTACCGCCCAAAGGATGATCTCGCCTTCAAAATGACGCCACTTGAACTCTGACACGACCAGCTCCGCTCGTGTTCAGCTCATCTTCACGCGGCCACCGAAACTTTGCAACAGAGCCCCAGAGCGTCCGTCGTGTCTAGATAGACCTTTGGCACGGCTCTTAGCTATGACGGGGTTGGAAGCGTGAACAGGGACAGCTTTGGTGGCCGCAACCGGAAACAAGAGCCACTGCGCTTATGAGGCGCAGCGGCTGATTTGATTGAGCAACGATAAGGGTCCACGTTGCTTTCCATTGTGGTAGTGGCGACTTACATCTGATCCACCGAGCCTTTGTAGACCACCCCGGTAGCGGTTCGAATGGCCCACGGTTGCCCGCCGGGCTCAACGGCGATGTGCAGGGCATCCATGATGAACGGATCAAGGTCATCAGTTTGTGGGTTGTAACGGTAGACGGCGGCACCAAAGTACTCTGCCACGAAGATGGAGCCTTCAGCAGAGGCGACAATCTCCCCTGCAAGCGTTCCGTTCGCAGCCGCAACCTGTACCCAGGCGTTGCCGACATATCGGTAGATCTGACCGTTTGACTGGATAACCCAGGGTCGCCCAAGATTGTCCACAGCCACATGGGTTCCAGGATACGTCGCGGTTGAAAGAGCCAGTCCGCTTCCGGGGAGCAGTTGCGATACCTGGCCGTTGGCCGAAATCCAGACGCTGCCGTCTTGTCCCACGGCTACGTCTTGAACGGTCTTCGAGTAGCTGCTTTCGTTTGCGCCGTTCTTGTCGTAGTGCAGCAATTTTCCGAAGGCCGAGCTAGTGCCCAGGGAGCCGTCGATGACGTAGACGCCGCCCTGCGGATCGACCGCCAGCTTCTTCACATTAGGCTGGCCGTTTACAACATCTGTCCAGATGCCGTTTGCCCTGTTGTATTTGAACAGCGCAATGGAATGCCCAGTGCCAGCCGCCCAGACATCACCGTTGGCGCCAATGGAGAGCGCACCGGCGGGAGTATCGACGTTGTTGTTGAAGAAGTGGGTATCGACCCAGGTCTGGTTGTTTCTTTGAAGCAGCAACGGAACTACGTTGTCCTGGCCCATCCCATCGATGCTGAAGGTATTCAGGGCGTTCGTTCTCCACTCACCATTGGCCAGCTCATTGTTTAGATCAGAGGAGCTTGTGCCCACGTTGAAGCCGAATGTGGGACCATCGGCCAACTCGATCGGATCTTCTAACGCCGTAAACGGGTCTTTGAAGTAGGCGAATTCTGTCAGGGCAGCGACGACGGGCGTGAACTGAGGTGCGGCGTCGGCTGCTTGAAAGCTAGTTCTTTCTTCCCGTAAAGAGGTTTTGTGGAAGGAAAGGAGGGGTCAAGAGCACCGTTATTGATGCAGTAGATCTCCGAGGAGGAATCACTTGTACCAGAGTAGGTTGTGAAGGAGTCGGTGTCGGTGCAGTAGCCTACCTGTGCACTCGCGGATGTACCCCACTGCCAGCCAAGCGCCGTAAGCCTGCTGTCGCCGTTGACCAGGATGAGCCTGGCACCGTTTGCAAGCGGACCCACCTGTTTGAGCCTGTTGACGGTCATATTTTGTGGCTGGACGCGAGGATCCGTGCAAAGTGCAGCACCGCAGGCGAGCTGCTGTGTGTAGATCATTCCGGGATATGTCGTGCTGTTCAGGACGTTGGCAAACTGCTGTACGTAGTTTGCCGTATGCCCCGAAGTGGATCCGGCAATGGATTCAACCATGTAAAGGATCACGACTTCGTTGGGGTTTTGCAGCAGCCAATTTTCAAGTGTGTTGAGAACATCCACCGTACGGTAGCCTGTCGCCGTGTTGCCGTGACCGGTCATGAGGAAATCAGGCCCAGAGGGAGACGATGAGGTGTCCAGGGTGTACGAGTTACCGTCTGGATCGGCGTACGTCCCTAGCCCGGCGGAGACCAGGTAGCCCATTCTGAAGTCGAAAGCCCGTGCGCCAAAACTTAGCTGGTAGAAGTAGTCGCCGAGTTGCGTTTCACGGTAGTCGGCGACACCGCTATTCAAGCCAAACATCGATGAGTCATGCGTACCCGGCATAACAATTTCCTTGAGTGGCACATTCCCGATGCTCCAGTTAAGGTCAGACAGGAACTCGCCGGGATAGGCAAGGAAGCTGTATGTATTTAGTTGGCCGAAGTTGCTTGCATTCGGATCGGTCACGGCAAGGGTATAGGCGGAGAAGAACGGCGGACCGTTTGCGCCGGAGCCAGGCACGTACGAGACAAAAGCGGAAGCAGGCTGTCCGAGGAAATTCAAAGCCAGCACGTGATCCTGCGGGGAGTTGGTTCCCAGGTCGGAGCCGCGCAGGTAGGCACCCCGGACGGCTCCCCTCGTGCTTGGTGACGACGCTGTCCCGACGGACTCATACAAAGTAAATGGGCCGTTGCCGGGGCTGTACCAGATGAAATCCTGCTTGCCATCGCCATTTAAGGTCCAGCGCGACGGCGGTGTCGGCGTAATACTTGGCGTCGTCGTCGAACCCGTTCATGCCGGAACCACTACTCTGATAGTTCACGGCCTGAAAGGAGTTGTCGCTGTTGGAAAGGAAGCCGGTGACGATATGGCTGCCTGCCTGCCACCACAGGATGTCCTGCCTGCCATCCCCATCGAGGTCGAGGGCGATCGCATGGGCATGGGGATCCTGCGGGTTGCCCGTAAAGCCGCTGTATCCCTTGCCCTGGAGGCTAAGCGTATGGGCACTGAAACTATTGTTGCCGTTGTTGATGTAGAGAGTTGCGATACCCGTGGTGGAAGAGTTTGCATAGTCTGAGGCGTAGACGAACAGGTCAGAGTAGCCGTCGCCGTTGGCATCGAGGGGAACGATGTTCAGGTTTGAGGAATTGACCGTGGCAGCCAGGCCGGGGGCGAGAACGGGATTGCCAGTGAGGCTGGCGTATTGCAGGTTTGTGCTGCCGGCCTGTTGGATGTAAAGGTTCGCAGCACCACCAGGCGTGTACACGAGGAACTGAGCGGAAGCGCCGCGCCGCGGAAGGGCGAGAATGCGCGTGTTGGTATTGGACATATTGTCCTGGAAGTTCGAGTTCTGCTGGCCGGGTGTGCTCAGAAGGTCGCACTGCACGGTGCCGTCTCCCTGAGAAAGGCAGCGTATGGTGTAGCCCTCGCCGGGGCGGTACTGGATAAAGTCCTGCTTTCCATCGCCGTTCAGGTCGAGCACGACGAAGGTGTCACTCGCTGTGCTTAGGTCGCCCGGGAAGCCATTGCTGGGCTTGCCTCCCGAGGTATACGGCACATAGCGAAAGGTGCCATCGCCGTGAGAGAGGTACGCGCCGGCGAAGCCACCACCTGGCCGGAAGTACAGCATGTCAGTACGGTCATCGCCGTTCAGGTCGATGGGCAGAAACTGGTCGGCGGTACTGGACAGGTCGTTCTTGAACCCGCGCGTATGAACGGGCGACTGGGCATGGATTGTTGGGGCGCCAAGGACAAGGGTCCCTAGAAGAGCAAAGATCGAGATGAAGGTACTTTTTAGGAATCGCATGGTGTCTCCGTAAGAAAGGGTCCGAAACAATTACTGGTGAGCGGAAATCCTGCGTTTCCGGCCGATACCAACGGCGCCGAGCAGGCCCGTGCCGAGCAGGACAAGGGACGCGGGCTCAGGTGTGATAGCGGCAGGTCCAGGCCCACCCACGAAGACGGCTTGCACGGGCTGAATGGCGATGTTGCCGAAGAGGAGATTGCCGCTGCCCAAGGACGAGGTGAACGTCACACTTTCGATGGGGTCGGCGACTGAGTAAAGGCCTTCGAAGCTCAGCAGATCGGCCGCACCACCCAAAGCATCGTTTCCGGTGGCAGCATAGGTTGTGCCTAGAGCCTGGCCGGATGCATCTTTGGCTGTAAAGGTGATCCCGTAGGCGCCGCCCTGGTAGTCCTCGATGTTGAGGCCGAACTCAACTACGGATTGCGCAAACGTGATGGTCACAGGACCGCCGTCTCCAGCGCCCTGAAAGCCACCTGCGCCCACCAGGTTGGTGCCGTTCGTGAAGGCTGTGTCGCCGTAGTTGTACCCCGCCTGATCGATCTCGAACTGGCCTGATGTTCGTGAAAACGTGAGGCGGTCAGAGGAACCAACTGTGAGGGAGTTACCGGACGAGACGTAGCCGATGGGCTGCGCGGCGGAGACGATCGCTACACTGGTAGCGGTGGTGTTGAGTTGTGACGCAGAAGTTAGTTGGATCGGATCTGCGTGCAACGCAGGCAGTAGCAAGAAGGTGGCTGCAGTGGTGAAGCCGATCAGCTTTAGCTTGGTGGGCAATAGTCTCTCCTGAAAAGATTGTGGAAATGAATGGGTGAGGACTGGTTGCGTCCTGTGGCATGGGTAGCAAGTCTCGTCGAGAGCACGGCGGCGGCAGCAACGAAGGAATGAAGGCGCAGAGTGTTCTTCACAAACGTGGCGGCAGAAAGAAAGTGCAGCAAGGGACCGACCCGAGTTCAATACGAACTTCGCGTAAGCACTGTTAAAGCTGCATGGCTCTTTCGTAATGTCACCGTATGACGGTGTGGGGCGCGACGTCCTGGGCGATGAAATCGATGGAGGGATCGCTGCCAAAGAACCTGGCCGATCGATCCGTCATTGCATCCGCCATAGAACAGATTGCCTTAATCAGGATTGACCCTATTGGGCTGTACGAAAGAAAGTCCGGAGTAATCGAGAAAAGGATCCCGCCATAATCCCCAAACAAGAATGCCTGAAAGGTATAGGGGATGTCGGCACGAGCATCGAAGTGCACCGATACGAGAAGAGCGGTGAGCACGATCTAACGTAGGGAGAGCTAAGCGCATAAGGAAATCAGTCCTGGAAGTGATCTGGTATGCCGCTGAGCGTAGGGCAGCCGTACCTGTGGAGAACAGAGTAGGGGTACACGAAATCGCTTTGAGGCCATGGCACAAGCAGGGAATAGGCATTGTGTGGCTCGCTGGTCTGAATGCGTCCGTCTTGAGACTGTTCGTCGCGTGCGGGAAACAGTCAGACCCCTTGTAGGTCGTCTCACGGCTCTAAGTTTTCTCGTGTACCCCTACTCTAGAACTCCGATCTCTCGGCGCGTAACCTCTTCTTAGTGTAACAACGCTCACATGGTATGCACGGAGGGGAGGCCCACTCGGCCCTGCCCGAAGCTCCCAAAGCTCGGGGTCGTGTCCGAGGCCTAGATCGTTTTGGGCGGAGAAGGCGGATCACGGACGGACGAGGACCATCGTTCCGGACTCGACTGCCGCACTTAGTCTTTCTGATGTTCTGCACCTTCCTGCTCACAATCAAGTGCCTAGCTTCGTCCGAGAGCGATCTGCTGGTCCGCGGTTGGTCCCCGGGCACCGATGTGCGGCAGCAATCAGTGCAGGCACTGGTGCAGACACGCGATGGTTATCTTTGGGTAGGGACAGGCAAGGGCCTGATGCGCTTCGATGGGGTTTCCTTCACTGCCTTTACTCCTGACAATACGGCAGGGATGACAGGCTATGACATCAGCTTCAACACGCTCTGGGAGGATGATGCCGGGGTTCTCTGGGCGGGTACCTATGGGCAAGGAGTGATCAGGAACGATCACGGACACTTCTCTACATTTCGCAACCAGCAAAGTCTGGCCGACTTAACCATTCTGCGGATTGACGGCGACCAAGCTGGGGACGTCTGGATCTACACCAGCCGTGGTGTCAGCCGTTGGCAGAACGGAAGTTTGAAGCAGGTGCATCCGGAGCAAGATGGCGCAAAGGCTCGAATACTCATTGAGCACGACGCTGATCGCACAACCATCGACTTTCAAAAGATGGGTCTATGGCGGCATGCTCCGGAGGGTTTGGAGCGTTTTGCGTATGGCGCCTGGCAACGCTTTCCTACACCACCTGGCGAACTTATACCCTTCGAGCATGATGTGCGCTCGATTTATGAGGACCACTTGCGTCGAGTCTGGTACTCGGTCGTTTCGCAGCCAGGACGCTATTTCTGCGCCCGCAGCGGCGTACTAACCGTATATGAAGGCCTACCGGAGAATGCCTTCGTGACGTACCAGGATCATGATGGTTTTCTTTGGATGAACGATCATGGTGCGCATCCGGCACGTTGGAAGCAGGGCAAAACTTATCCGCTCTCTGAGCTTCACACTCCATTCCTGCTTAATGTGATCGAGCGCTCTGACGGCGTGATCTGGGCCGGCAGTTTTAATACGCTCCTGGTTCAGTACCGGCCGCGGCTCATCTCGGCGATTTCTACACCGGGCGTACCAGAGCTCGGCCCGGTTCTCTTTCAACAACGGAGTGGGGCGATTTGGGCTGGTGGGAGCAGCCCGCTGCAGCTGCGGTCAGGACCGGGTAAAGAAAAGGAGCAAATGCCGCTCTGGCCGCTTGCGTCCGCTTCACACGGATGGGACAGTATCAACGCGCTTTCGGAAGACTCGCGGGGACATTTATTGATTGGCTCGCAAGGCCGTCTCAAGGGCGTAGAACTCGACGACGGAAAGCTGAAGCCATACCTCGCGCACGGTTTCGACAACAGCGTCATACGCGCGATGCTGCTGTCCTCCTCTGGGGATCAGTGGATTGGAACCGACACCGGACTCTACCGCTACGGCAGCCAACAGCACGATGCACCGAAGCGGCTTTGGAGTGGGGCAGTGCGCTGTCTCCTTGAAACGAGTTCCCATGTCCTCTGGGCAGGTACAGCTGAGGGGCCAATGCGGTTTGAAAAAGGGCGTCTAGTGCCCGTCGCTGCGGATAAGCCTTGGGATTTAGGTGACGTGCTGGCCATCAGCGTCGACCGGCAGGGAGAGTTATGGATGGCAACGCCTGAACACGGCGTCGTGCGCTTCGCTGAGGGCGGCTTCCGGACGTTCAGTACGCTCGACGGCCTTCCGACTGACCACGTATATAGCGTCAATTTCGGCGAGGACGATGATTTGTGGATCCGGTCTAATGTGGGGCTGCTGCGCATTCGCAGACCAAGTATTGAGCGTAGGATTTTGGATCCTGCCAGTAAGCTGCAGGTCACACTTCTCGACTCAGCAGACGGGCTGCCCGCAGCCAACATGCAGCCGTCCGGAAACCAGGGCTTCCTCCGTCCCGAGGAGGGCACCTTGTGGTTTGCAACGCCCGGGGGCATCGCCTCCCTTCATCCCGCTGACTTCCGGTACCGGGCAAGCTCGCCGCACGCAATCCTGGAAGAGCATGTGGTTGATCAGTCACGGCGGCTTCCTGGGTCGAACATCGTGCTCGTCCCTGGGCAGAGTGACCTTGAGTTGCACTACACGGCCCTGGGGTCCAGGCGTCCGGAACAGGTCATGTTCCGCTATCGACTCCACGGCTTCGACCATGGTTGGATCGCCGCGGGGAGTCGTCGCGTGGCCTATTACACCCAACTGCCTCCGGGGAAGTATGCCTTCGAGGTTCAGGCAGCGGACGGCGATGACGAAGTCTGGGAAACTAATGGCGCGATGGCGAAAATACGAGTGCTCACCCCGTTTTACCGTACTTGGTGGATGAAGGCGCTGCTTTGGTGTATTGCGTTTGGCGGGCTCTTCGCCTTTCTAGAGACGCGCCGCCGTATCGTGGCCGATCGCACTCGCCTGCGACAAGCCTTCACCCACAATTTGATCGCTACCCAAGAGGGAGAGCGCAAACGGATCGCGCATGAGCTGCATGATTCGCTGGGGCAGCACCTGGTTCTTATTCGAACGCTGGCTTTGCTTTCCAAACCCTCCGCTGCGGCGGCGCTAGACGATCACCTTACCAAGATCGCCGACCAGGCAGCGGTTGCCATTCAGGAGGTCGAAAGCATCTCCTACGACCTTCGTCCCTACCAATTGGACCGGCTCGGACTCACCAAGACTATTCTTTCCCTGATGGAAGCGTTTAAGTCTGGTAGCTCTGTGCGCGTGACGCACTCCATCGAAAATATCGACGGCTTTCTCCCCAAAGACATGGAGATCAATGTCTACCGCATCGTGCAGGAGGCGCTGAGTAACATCCTCAAACACGCTGAGGCTTCAGAGGTTGCCTTCACTTTGGCCCGCACGGGCTCTCTGCTTCGCTTGACTGTGATCGACAACGGACGGGGATTCCTTGCCCCTGTAACCGGTTCACCCCGCGAGGGACTAGGCCTGATCGGCATTGAAGAACGTGCTGAAGCGCTCGGCGGCCACGCGGTCATCGAGTCAGGAGTTGGCACGGGCACAAAGGTCATCGTGACCGTAGGGCGCACAGAGTAGCGCCAGAAAGTGAGTAAACCATGGAGGCTGCAGCTGCCAAAACCATTACCATTCTGATTGCCGACGATCACCCACTGATACGTCAAGGCATCCGCATGGCACTTGCCGCGGAAACGAACATGCAGGTGGTCGGCGAAGCTGCGGACGGGGAGGAGGCCGTGCAGTGTATCGCTTTTCTGAACCCTGACGTCGTGATTCTGGATGTTGACATGCCCAAGCGAGACGGCTTGTCCGTTGTGCGCGAGTTAAATCGCCTCAATTCACCTGTCAGTGTGATCATCCTCACCCTGCACACCGGAGCAGATCTGCTCTTTGAAGCTCTCGAACTGGGTGTTCATGGCTACATTTTCAAGGGGTCGGCCGCCTCGGACGTAGCGGAAGCAGTGCGCTGTGTAAGCGGCGGCGGTAGCTATCTGAGTGAAGCGGTGCAGCAAGCACTTCAGAAGGGCAAACCAGGAAATGAGCTGCCCTCTGAGCTGCAGGGGTTGAGTCCGCTCGAAGTGAAGCTGGTGCGCAAGATCGCGGAAGGACTTACCTCTCGCGAGATTGCTGCCTCACTCGACCTGAGCAGCCGCACAGTGGAGAACTACCGCACTGCAATCTGCACCAAGCTAAACCTCACGGGGCCGAATGCCCTGCTTCGCTTTGCATTGAGTCAGCGGGCCTTCCTGGTCTCCAAACCATAAGGAGGTCCGTAATATTACCAGAGGCGTGTACTAGGCCAACTTCCTACAACGGCGCTTACCGGTACTAATCGGCTCGCATGATTGCGCGTCACCATGCTTAAGGTGTTCAGCTGAGCAAGCGTGCCACTAAGAAGAACGGGAACGAGCGGCGCATGGAAGGCAAAAGCGACAAGCATACAGCTAACAATCAGGAATGCCATAGTGCCTCCGGCACCTCACAAACGTTCAATGGTGTTGAAAAACTCTTGTTGCCGGAGGGTGGTTATGCTTCCGTAAAGACAGCACGGGAGAACATCACCATGATGGGACGACAGGATGCGCAGGAGCAGCTTTTCTATTCCTTCCGACTCGAGGACCATGTTCCTGGCGATCATCTTTTGCGGCAGCTTGAGGCGGTTTTGAAGTTCGACAAAGTCAGAGAAGAGTTGGCCGATCATTACAGTGCAACAGGCCGGCCATCGATCGATCCCGAGTTGATGCTGCGTATGCTGTTGATCGGTTACGCGTATGGGATTCGCTCGGAACGCCAGCTGTGCAGCGAGGTGCACCTCAACCTCGCTTATCGTTGGTTTTGCCGTTTGGGTCTTGACGGTGCCGTGCCGAATCGTTCGACCTTCTCGAAGAACCGTTATGGCCGGTTCAGAGAGAGCGACATTTACCGCGTGCTGTTCGAAGAAGTCGTTGGCCAGTGCTGCGTAGCGGGCCTGGTCACCAGTGAAGGTTTTGCTGTGGATGGCAGCTTGATCTCCGGCGATGCTGCACGCACCCGGCGTGTAGAGAGCGTGGACGCGATCCGCCAAGCAGACAGCAGTAGTCGGCCGGTACGCGAATACCTGGAGGCACTCGATGCCGGCAATCCTATTCATCCCGGAGAAGCCCGGTAACTCTCCCCGACGGATCCTGCTGCTGCATGGAACGTGAAGGAAGGACGAGGCAAGTTCGGCTACTTCAACAACTATCTGGTCGACACCGAACACGCTGTCATCGTCGACGTCGAGGCCACTCCGGCACGGCTGTCGCAGGAGATCGTCGCGACCAAAACCATGTTGGAGCGAGTAAACAAAAAGCACGCTCTCACGCCTGAAAAACTTGCCGCTGATAAAGCGTATGGTACGGGTCCTTTCCTGGGCTGGCTCTCGCAGCGCAGCATCGTCCCGCATATCCCGGTACTGGACCGGCAGCACCAGACCGACGGTCTGCTACCACGCGAAGTCTTCACGTTTGATCCGGACAAGAACCATTACATCTGTCCCGAAAACAAGATCCTCAAGAACTCTCCGACTCCCGCTGACTCCAGGTTCAACGCTATTACGCAAAAGAGACTGATTGCAGATCATGTCCCATCCGCCAACAATGCACCCACGGTAGATTCCGCTGCTTGTCCCTGTCTGTGGATGAAGGTATCCGACAGCAGACCAGGGCTCTTCAGGATACAGAGCCGTTCCAACAATCGCGCCGCCTCCGCAAGAAGGTAGAAATGCTGTTCGCCCACATGAAGCAGCAGTTTCGATTTACAAGGCTCAGACTTCGAGGTTTGAGTGGCGCCTCGGAAGAGTGTTTATTGATGGCGACTGTTCAAAACCTGCGCCGTCTTGCACGGCTCCGCCGGCCTGCTATGGAAACAGCGTGAAATCTAAGCCAGCCACCGGATGGCAACATCGTGATCCGGGGTACCCGAGGCTACTCTGCCCTCTACTGCAACACCCAACCTGTACGGACCTTGCTTACTACGTCAGTCATTAGCCCCGCAGTTTGCCTTCAGAACGGAGTTTTTCAACAGCATTGTTCGTTATTGAAACGCATCTCACCATCCGCTCCTTCTCGCAAAAAACGTATTTTGGAATGATAAGTATCCTCCGTGCGAGTGTCATGCATTCGACCCGCGACTCCGACAACGCTTTTAGAAAGGGTCTGCTCACGGCGAATCGCGTCAGCTCTGGTAAGCATCGCAAGCCGCCCGGATTTCCTGACGAAGCCATTGATGTGCCGCATCGTGTTCCAGCCGGGGATGCCAGATCATCACGTAGTGAAACGTGCCGAGTAGCTTTGGTGGCGAAAGAATGGAAAGCTGCGGATCATGCGGAACTGAACAGGCAAGACGCTTGGGTATGGTCGCAATCAGCGTCGTTCCGGCCACCGCCGTCATCGCCACGTTGAAGTGAGAAACACGTACCGGGCAGTAACGTCTGTGGCCTGCAGCGGACAATCTCTGGTCCGGAATCGTTTGTGACCCGCCAAAGACACCCACTCCCACATGGGGAGCTGCGAGGTACTGCGCGAGAGTCAGCCGCGATGAAGTGAATGCACCTTTGGCCACGACGCAGACGAACTGCTCCTGAAATAAAACTTCTCTCGGGAAGTGATGCGGTATGCGTCCGTCATCCGCGTGCAGGATCACGTCGACCCGAGCTCGTTCCATTGCTTCAAACGATTCGTCGTTCAATGGGGTCAGATCGACGGACAAGTGGGGACCGGCGGCTATCATTCGCCGTGCAAGCGGCACGCCGATAACCTGTGCTGCATAGTCGGTTCCAACGACATGGAATTGAGCAGTCTCCTCGGCAGGATTGAAGTGAGGCCCTGCCAGCAGACGATCCAGGCGAGGTAACGCTATATCAAGCTCTGCCAGCAGCTGGACTCCTTTAGGAGTGAGCTCGTAGTTGCCGGAAATTCTCACGAGGAGATCATCGCTGAAAGCATCCCGAAGCCTCTGCAACGCCCTGGTCACCGCCGGCTGGCTGAGAAGAAGCCGTTTTGCCGCGCGGGAAACATTCCGCTCTTCGGCTAACGCAGTAAAGACGATGAGGAGATTCAAGTCGGCCTGACGTAGCTGTGTTAGACGCATACTGAAAGCAAGAATATTGCATGATCGGTATGAACTGGTCACCGAAGTCATACTTGGTATGGCTAGTCCCGAGTGTCTCTGAAGAGAGAAGCGACTCCCTTCCGTTCGAAGCCGAACGAGAGACCGAATCGGGCTGATTGACTTTGAGAAGCGGCAAGGGGTGTGCGAGCTCGGAAAGTCTGTTGCTCGTTCGCTAATCTGTAAGAAGTAGATGGTCGATGGAAAAAGCACCCCCACCCATGATGGCAACGGTCAGCATTGCACCTAGATAAACGACTATCAGCTCTCCATGATCAGCGGCAGGCGCTTCGCCGAAAAAGGAAAAGTGATGGACGAGGGCCCACGCGACGAAGGATATTTCCGAATGCGTATTACGCTGCCCACCGAGTACCCAGCCCCCCGCACAAGAAGAAGCGGACACACAAAGTCACCCATGAACGCGAATAGAACGAGGCGTACGCACCGATTCCGACAGGGTCCGGAAAGGTACTGGTGAAGAAGTGCCATTGTCCAGGTCGCTTCTCCAATCCATGCCGCAAAAAAAGCACGGTGCCGACCGAGAGACGCAAAGCCAACAGCCCGCTGTCGGCAGAGAGCGAGGAAAGCATTTTCGTGAAAGCGTTGGACGTAGTAATCACAAACCTCCTCTTCCTTGTTCGCTGCCTGCCGTCCCTGTTACGGCACCGCTGCGGATGCACTCGAAACGGTGCCGCAGCAAGCTAACTCGCTGCTTTCAGTTTGGCAAGGGTAAGTACATCATCGGCAAAGCCCCAACCTCCGTCCGTAACCTCTTCTACCAGAACCATAGTGTGAGATCGCGCGGCTTCGCCGTAGATTGTGGCCAAAATGTCCGAGGTCTTATGCACGATATCCTGCTTTTGCTCCGGCGTGAGTGATCCCTGAGGCAGTTTGTAGTTTGCAAATGGCATGATCAGTTCCTTTCGTTGGTTGTGTTCCGGGTTTAGAAGCTGGTCAAGCGACAGGTGGCCAGGCACCGATGCTGTTGAGCATGCCGAACCAGTCCTCGAGGTGCCAGGTATGCGTGAGCTTGCCGTTCGCGAGGTGGTGAAATTCATGAAGCGCCATGTTGACGCTCTTGCCGGTCGGCGCAACACCCATCACCTCACCCAGGTGTGTGCCTGTTATGGCAGCGCGCACCCCGGCGCGACCTGGAGACCCAACGATCTCATGCACCACGATCTTCAAATCCGGGAAGGCTGGTAGAAACACTTTGGACAGCACCTCCTTCAGTCCTGCCGGGCCGGAGCCTTGGCCTGGCCCAATGGGAATATCTTGCCAGTCCGGTGCACAGACTTCATCGAAGACTTCAGGCGTGTGATCGGAGAAGGCCTGGTAAAAGCCCATGATGGATTGCAGTTCCTCTTTGCTCAGCGTGGATGCGTTCACTTCGTCCTGCATCTTGTCCTTTCGCAGCACTTCACCGGTGCCGCGCGCCGGGTTTCATTGAGCCGAAGGTGTGAGCAGATCGGCCAGGCCCATGCGGTGCAGGAACTCAATCCGGATGCGATCCGCAACAGTTCCTACCACCTCTGCTCCATCCTGGGCCGGATCGATGTACGCGCGGAACGGACGCTTCCCAAATGGAAGAGCGACCAGCCCCGCAATCGTCCTCGCAACTTCGCTTATATCCGCCCAGTCCGGGATTACAGACTTTTGCGCGTCCGAGACAACCTGCCCAAAGTTCTTATAGGGCCCTGACTCATAAGCAGCGACTCTCGCCTTGTCTTCCGGCTTACCGGCATTCGCAAAGTGGTTTGTGCCTGAGGTGAACGCGCCGGGAACAACGATCGTGGTTTCAATGCCCCATCGGCTCACCTCGCCGGCGTAGCTCACCGCGAGAGAATCCATCGCGGCCTTGGCAGCGAAGTAGGGAGCAAGGTAGGGCGATGGACCGCCGCGCGTACTCGAGCTTCCTACCCATACAAGATAGCCCCGTCGCTGATTTCGGAGATGCGGCAGAGCCGCACGGTTCACACGTTGTGTGCCGATTACGTTGATGTCGTACAGTTCAGCGTACTGCTCTGGCGTAAACGCCTCCGCAGGGCCGAAGACCATGTGGCCCGCATTGTGCACCACGACATCGAGCCGGCCCTGATCTTTCAGAATAGCCGCGATGGCTTTGTCTGCAGACTTCTGCAAGGTTACATCCAACTCGACACTGAATAGCTTCGCGGAGTGCTCCTTCGCGAAGGTCGCAGCTTCCTTCGCCTGAGGCGCACTCTTGCCATGAACATCGACCATGCTGGCGTAAACCGTGTGGCCGGCTACTGCAAGTGCTCGGGCTGTCAACGCACCGAAGCCGCTGGACGCACCCGTTATCAGAACCACTTCCTGCATCTTTCCTCCTCCTGCGTTCAAGCGAAACCACCGTTGGGACGAACGACCTGTGCATTGACCCAACCACCATCGGGGCCTGCTAGAAAAGAAACGACATGAGCGATGTCCTCAGGCTGCCCCAGGCGTTCAAAAGGCGCGATCTTACTGAGCTGCTCAATTTGTTCCTTACTCTTGCCTTCCAGAAAGAGTGGCGTCGCCACTGGTCCTGGCGCGATGGCGTTAACACTCACCTGTCGGCCGCGCATTTCGGCGGCAAGCACCTTCACCAAGCCCTCCACTCCCGCCTTCGACGCGATGTAGGCCCCATACGTTGGAGTTGATTTGGCGATGACGCTGCTGGACAAGGCCATGATGCGGCCACCCTGAGCTATCTGCTTTGCAGCTTGCGCGAGCACAAGGAATGTACCACGCAGGTTGGTCGCGATGACTTTGTCGAAAAGCTCGATGTCGTTCTCGACAATCGGTGACAGCGGCATAATGCCTGCGCTATGCACCACAACATTGATCGTGCCGAACGCGGAGATTGCTTCCTTGAAGATCGAAGCTACCTCCTTCTCTTTGGTCACATCAGCGCTGACGCCGACGGCCTTGCCAGCTGCTGCTTCGATTTGCTTGATCGTCTCCTGAACTGGGTCCGACTTGCCGGAATAATGAAGGACGACGTTGAACCCGTCGGCTGCAAGCCGCAAGGCGATTGCTTTTCCAATGCCGCCGGACGCACCGGTAATGATAGCTGTCTTGCTCATAACCCTCCTCGGAATCAACTACGCTTTCTGTATCTCGTAGTTGGATGAGGCTTAGATCAAGTAAGCATGATGCATAGTTCTGATACCAACTATGCGTCGCACGCAGCGTGACGGCGAAGTGAAAACAGCAGACCTGCGGTTCTCTACTTGCGCAGGACAGGATAGGCCAAGATAGAGGTCCGAAAAGCGTTACAGCGATTTCACTGAATTGCCCGTGTCTCAACCGCGTTAAGACGCTCAGAAATAGCTTCGCGCGGGATACCGTATCAAGTTCATTGCGCCGACTCAGCATTCTCAAAAATGGTTAATAATGAGAGCGACTTGAATCGAGAACGCAAATGGAAGGATCGTTGGCATCTTGCATTCTTGAAACCTACTCTCAAATGCTGTCCTCGAAATTATGTCTCCTGTGACGAGTTCCGAGAAGAAAACGCCTGCCAAGAAGGCTGCTGCGAACAAAACGCAAAGAGGGGGCTTGTTGATTGGCTACGCGCGAGTCTCAACGCACGATCAGAACCTGGAACTGCAGACCGAAGCCCTCCACAAGGCCGGTTGTAAGAAGATCTTTGAAGACCGGGTGAGCGGGACCCGAGCGGAGCGCCCGGGTCTCACTCAGGCGAGGGAAGGTCTTCGCGCCGGCGATACCCTTGTGGTCTGGAAACTGGATCGGCTGGGCCGAAGTGTCAAGCACCTGGTCGATCTGGTGGGCGAGCTGCAGCAACAGGGAATCCAGTTTAAAAGCCTGACCGACTCTATCGACACCGGAACCCCCTCCGGGCGGTTCTTCTTCCATGTCATGGCCAGCCTGGCTGAGATGGAAAGGGAACTCATCGTAGAGCGCACCCGTGCCGGCCTCGAAGTGGCACGCCAGCTCGGTCGGACAGGCGGCCGCAAACGGCAGATGACCGAAACCAAAGTCAAAGCGGCAAAGAAGCTGCTGGCCAGTGGGGTTCCAGCACGCGATGTTGCCAGCAACCTGGGCGTTTCCGTCCCTACTCTATATAGATGGGTCCCCGCGTCGTAAGCATCCATAAGGCCTTCCGGCCCGTAAAGTGGTGATATTGCGACTTGAACGAAGCCGCTGTGCGGCAGACGCGTTCGCGTGTGGCTGAGT
>CAXTLR010000033.1:0-16845 GCA_964245195.1 uncultured Acidobacteriaceae bacterium
CGCATCGCACCGTTCATCATCTCGACCCACTTCTGGCGCACCTCTTCGGGCTTGTACCGGGCATGCCACGCAGGATCTTTCTTCGCCCCATTGCGTTTGAAGAAACGGTCCTCGTCCAGCTCACGAGTCGCCTCCGTGACGGCACGTTCGGAAAACATCAGGTGCATGTGCGGCTGATCGATGTTGTCCTTAGCCAGCGGCGTATGGACAGCCATGGTGTACGCGAAACGATCGCCCAACAGCTCGTGCACGGTCTCTCGTGCCAGCTCCTGGCGCTGATCCCGATCGAGTTCACGCGGAAGCGCCACCTGCACCTCGGTGTAGGTGCGTCCATTTGCTCGCTCGTGCGCGTCGGCAGCCACCCAGAACGCCATCGGGTCGGCCTCGGCGAATTGCGGCATATTGCCGGATTCAAGCAACTCGAGGCCGCCCCGCTGCTCGTACTGGCCTTCGCGCGCCAGATACTGCGCGTGCGCCGCCGCGGGCGGTGCAAGGCTCGACGACTTGAAGGAGACGTGCACGATGGCCATGGCGTTTGCCCCTTGCGGTTGCTGCTGCGGTTGCCGTTGTCGCGGCTTTTGCTTTTGCGGTTGCCGTTGCGGTTGTGTTTACGTTTTGTTTCGGCTGGCCGAAACCGCGACTGTTTGCGTAGCAAACAGGGTATCGCGCATTAGTTGTTTACACCGTTTACGCTGCGATAAGGTTTGATTGTATGCTAGGACGCATGGCCAGGTCGAACCCAAAGAGCATCCAGGAACTCGAAGCACAGAAGAAAGCGATTAAAGAGGCAGCAGCAGCAGAGGTTGCAGCCATCCGCAAAGCAACAGCAGAGAAGGTTGCGGCACTCAAGTCCAGCGAACGACGGCTGCGGGCTTTAGATATACGGGAACAGAAGAAACGCGAGAACCACGCCAAGATCCTCATCGGCGTGGCCATGATCCATCAGTGCCAAATCTCAGAGGGGTCTGCTGGCAAGTTCAAGGCGTTTCTCGAGGAGTTTTATGCGGATTCACCTGAACGCCTGAAGGCGGCGGTCTATGGACTATCGCTCGTGGTTAAGAAGCCCAGCAGCGACCAGGAACAGGACTGATTGCGCGAAACGGGTATTACCGGTGTCTAACGGTATATGAAATACCTCGCTTGGCTTGCAATCGTTCTACTGACCTCGACTGCCTCGTGTCAGCAGATCAAACCGAGTGAACGCGTTGTAGATCACTTTCAAGTGGAAGGGGCATCGAGACTCGCGGCTCTGGCCAAACTTGGAGCCAGTACGAACACCACGTTGCTTATAGAAGCTGGCAAGTTGGCCTTTCTGCAAGCTCCGGTGGCGATATCGCTAGACCACACCACAGTCGCCATGGTGATTAGAGAAACTCTTCGTGGTCTCGATTCCTACAAGATTCGCGACGAGGGGAATCTGCTCGTTCTCTCGACGCCAGGTCCCCCTAACCGCATACTCAACCTTCGATTAGGAGCCTTCACGTTTACAGGTCATTCCATTTCATCGCTACACCCTTTTCTGGCGTTTACGATTCGTCGCGCCACTGGCTGCAACCCTCAAGGCTATGGTTGGGCCGGACCCCCGATGGATTTGGACATACCTCCGATCCACATTGCACAAGCCACACTTGAACAAATAATCATGAAGGTGGCCGACGCTCCTGAAGCTTCCATGTGGATCATCGGACCGGAGCCAAGTCTAAGGGGCTGCATCGATGATCCCGCGTCTCGCTGGCAAGTAGGACTGTACGGATTTGGACGTGGTTTTGCCGGATGTGGAACACCCTTTCGAGAGTCTGTTGGGCCGCCGCTTGTGCTGAATGTCGTACCGGGGCGAAATTCTAAAACAGACTGCACAGACATTCGGTTGCCGAGCTCAATGCCGGACCTTTCTCCGCCTCACCCCTGAAGCGTCTAGATATGCGCACAAGAATGAGCGACCCGCAGCCTAGAACTGAGCCATGGAAAAGACGGCGATGATGCCGCCTTGGAAAACGCCCAAAAGCGCTTCCCACTTTGCCCACAGCTCCGACGGCGGGATCAATGTCTCAAAGCGAGCCGTCGTTCGGTGCGACTGAGCTGGAGACCTATGCCGAGAACTTTGGCCTCTTCCTCGAAAGCCTGGCGGACGGTTGGATCGGCGAGCTGCTGGTCGAGATAGCTATCCCATGCGGTTTTCATCTGCGCTTGTTCTCCTTTGCCGGTGTCCGTGTCCACTCTCACACAATATCACCTTGACGGAATATCACCTCTGGTGCATACTTTATCCATGGATTGGGACGTTGAGGTCAGCGACGAGTTTCTGGCCTGGTACCGGTCCCTGGATGATTCGGAGTCGGAGAGCGTGAACGGCGCGGTGGCGAAGCTGGAACACTACGGTCCGACCCTGGGACGGCCTTATGTGGACACGCTGATGGGATCGAAGTACCCGAACATGAAAGAGCTTCGGGTGCAGCATCAGGGCAAACCCTACCGCATCCTGTTTGCCTTTGACCCTCGCCGGAACGCCTACCTGATTCTGGGCGGGGACAAAACGGGCGATACGAACTGGTATGTGGACGCGATCCGCCGAGCGGAAGCGATCTATGCCCTGCACCTGATCGAGATTGGAGAGTGAACCCGATGGCCCAGAAATGGAAAGACATTCGCAAACCACTTTCACCGGAAGCCGAAGAACGGATTCAGCAGGGCGTGAAGGAAGCGGCCGCAGTGATGACGCTTCACCAGCTCCGCGAAGCCCGGAGCCTGACTCAAGTAAACCTCGCCAAGGTGCTCCAGATCAACCAGGGCGCGGTCTCGAAGATGGAAAAGCGGGCGGACATGTACGTGTCCACGTTGCGGAACTTCATCCAGGCGATGGGTGGGCAGTTGCAGGTGAAAGCCATCTTCCCCGAAGGCGAGGTTCAGATCGACCAGTTCGAGAATGTGGCCGAAACACACGACGCTTCACTGGCCCCGGCACGATCCGCCTAGACTCGCCTCTCCAGGGCTCTCATACGGGCCTTGTGGCTGTTTTTTGTGGGAATGGCTCACTCGCCGCGCTGCGGCTTGTTCTGGGTGGCTTTCTGCTCGATTAGCCGATGGTTTCAATTGCTAGCCGCTGCCGTCAGATCATCCTCACCCTCATTGGGAAGGTTTGGTTTTTGCGGTTGTCGTGTCTGAATTCCACCGCTCCGGCATCACCAACTACAGGATATTAAGAACTACAGGAAACAACTACAGGTAACTACGTGAAAGCGTAAGTGTTTCATTCTGAATAACTTAATCACTCAAAGCGATAGCGTTTCACCGTAAAAGCGATAGCGTTTCACCGTAGAGGCGATAGTGTTTCACCGTGGAAAAGCCAAAACTCGGGCAAATAGGCGATAGCGTTTCACCGTAGCGAAAATCGGAAAACGCGGAAATTAGTTTGCGGTGCTTATGGCAGAACGCGAGGGGAGAACGGTCATACCGTCGGATGTGAGCTCCAATTTGAGCTCTGGGTAGACGAGCTGGATCTTCTTCAGAGCCAGTCGGACATTGGTTCGGAACATCCTTATTTCGGCGTACTCAGCTCCCATCTGGGAGTGCAGAGCTTCCCAGGGGACCGTGCGTGGTCTCCGGGCTTTCGTCGCCACAAAGGCCGTGTAGGTGAGCCAGGCGTACAGGTCCAGTGCCAGGGGTGACCGCTTCAGCGCCCGAAGTGCCCGTAAATCAACCGGCACCGAGGACAACGTCACAGCCTCATAGAACTTCTCTCCAAGTTCGATCCAACTCTCCCAAAGGTTTTCCTGGTCCGATTTATTGGAGTCCCACCAAAATTCGGCGCTCGAAGATACGTCCATGTGCAGGTAGCGGCCATGGGTTTCGGTTTCGCTCTCGAAGCTGATACGGGCGTCGATCAGCCGGCGCATTTGCTCCTGGAGGCGCTTGGCATCCCCGCGCTTGCCTCCCCCGGTCCTCGGGTTCAGACCAATCTCCCGCATGAAGTTGTCGAGGCTGTTGCCCAACCGAATGTGCCGGCTCTTCTTCCGCTTAGCCTCTGTCACGAGCCAGAATAGGAAGAGCCTGGGAATAGAGCCATAGGGGTACATGGCCTTCCGCGTCTGCCGGTCAATGTGGGGCTGGATCACGAGTGTCAGATTCCCGTTCGTCCGGGTCCAGATTGGCGTGTCGCCTGGATCGCTGTGCGGCAATGTGCATTGCACGAGCTGCCGCGCCATGAACGCCGTCTCGGTCGCGTCTGGATTCTGTTTCATCTCCACGGCGGCATCGAGCAGGAGCTGGTCTGCGGAGCTGGGGAGTCTGGGCTTGGGTCTCGGCAAGTGGCAGCCTAGGCTTTCTTGTTCTTCATGTATGCATGAAAACATGCAAGCATGAAGTCGCTCACGGTTGGAAAGTCCATTTGAATGGCTGCTAGCTTTACGGCTTTCACATCCTCAGTGGGCCAGCGCACCTGTAGGGGCTCACGCTCGACCTTGGCTACGGTCTTGCCTCGTCTGGGTTCCTCAGTTGGTGAGGACTTCACCTGGGCCGCCTGTGGGACGGATGGCACGACGGCCAGCGTATCTGGGTTCAACTCAAGTGCCTTAGCCATGTGCGACTACCTCGCTGCCCTTCTGCATGTTTTCATGCAAACATGATTTTATGTTTTTCCATAGTGCAGCGATCTCCTTGGCTGCCGCGCCTTTTGGCTCTGCCTCAGTTATCGTCTGCCCCTGAGCGTACGGAGCTTTGTAGGCTGTCCGGTCATTCACGAACGTCTCCGCAACCTCGCCGTGCTTTGAGAGCACTGCTGCTGCCTGGGCGGTGATGAGTGTGTTCGCTTTTACCCGGGTGAGAACGAAGAGGAAGGGAACGCCCGTCTCCTTTAAAGATTGAACGGTCACCGGGGCTGCCGTTAGGTCGTCCTCGCTCGCTTGGACAGGAAAGATCACGAAGTCGGCCAGCTTGAAGAGATCCTTGGCGATGTCTATCCGCCCTGAAGCGGTGTCGATAATGCAATACGACGCACCATGCCCACGCAAAAGGTCCAGACCTTTCTGTAGGCCTTTGAAGGGAATCTCAACTCGCTGCGGAATCTCCGACTCCCGCTTGGTGTGCCAGGCGGTAAGGCTGCCTTGCGGGTCGGTATCGATCAGGAACACGGGACCATCGCCGGCGCGTTCTGCTTCTACGGCAAGATGCTTCGCGAGCATCGTCTTGCCGCTGCCACCCTTTTGAGAATTGATCACAATGATTTGCATGATTTCATGCTCCTATGCCTGCATGAATCCATGCTGCCTAATTTCATGCTTGCATGCAAGCATGAAAACAAAAAGCGTGCTCAATGGATAAACAGGGGAGTCGAGCCAGTAGATGATTAGCATGAGGTATGGGGATTGCACTCGCTCTAGGTATCACCATCGGAAGCCTCCTCCTTCAGAGCTCGACGTTAGCTGATTCTGCATCCCCTGTGCCCTTCGACGAAGCAAAGGCAATGCGAGATTTGTATGGGCATTTTGGACAAGACCTGAGTACATCAAACTCTGCTGTTTCTAATGATCATCAGGCAGACCTCACGGGAAGTCAGTTCAAGCCCGGGGATCCACTTGTCGTCCGGCCTTTCTGGAGTAAAACGTACGAGGATGGCACAACGCGGACAGCGGTACTACTAACCTATGCGGTTCCGTTCGAGCCCAATTGGACGCCGTCAGTGCCGAACGACAAACCATTTAGCTGTCATGCCTGTACTCCTCTGATCGATGTGGCATTGTTCACTTGGTCTGGAAGAGGATGGGAGCGCGAAGCCTCACAGATTGCCGTGACTAGAGCAGGCGCTTGGGGCTTACCGCCTTCACCTGTTCGGCTGATGAAGGTTGGTCCTCATCGTATGGCCGTCGAAATTGATGAAGATTATGAAGGCGGCGGAGATACCACCACTAACAAAGAAATAATTCCTTTCCATGGACCGATCATCTCGAAGGCCCTACATATCGAAACAGGAGAAGACAACGCAGGCGGATGTGAACGCCACCAACCAGCCGATGAGCCCGCCTGCTATCGATACAAGAAAGTGCTGAGCCTCAAGTCAGGTCCGAACGCTGATTATTACGACATCCATACCGTTCTTCGCGGAACAGACTACGACGAGGGAACATCGCCAGGCATTCATCGCGTGGCTGGTACCGAGACCTTTAGATTTCTGAACGGTGCATACATCAGCATCGAAAGACACGGCTCCATTACTGGCACTGAAAAGGCGCTTAGCAGGAACCAATAGTAGAGCAGGGGACCTCAATCCATTCTTAAGGAACTGCGGATTGGAAATTCCGGCCTCTGTTACATTCTTTCTACGGACGTTGATAAGATGTAACAAGAGGTCTATCGAGTGCCGAAAAGCCGTTTCGTTAGCTATCTGCGGGTGTCCACGGCACGGCAGGGAACAAGCGGCCTTGGCCTTGAAGCGCAGCGAGCCGCCGTCGCCGGATACCTCAATGGTGGCGATTGGACCCTGGTGCAGGAGGTCTTGGAGGTGGAGAGCGGCAAGCGCAATGATCGGCCTGCCCTCGCTACCGCCCTCAAGCTCTGCCGCAAGCATCGCGCTACCCTGGTGATCGCCAAGCTCGACCGTCTGGCCCGCAACGTCGCCTTCATCTCAAACCTCATGGAATCTGGCGTTGAGTTCGTGGCTGTAGATATGCCCCAGGCGAATCGGTTCGTGGTTCACATCCTGGCCGCAGTTGCTGAGCAGGAAGCGGAGACCATCTCGAAGAGGACCAAGGCAGCCCTTGCAGCCGCAAAGGTGCGTGGAACGAAGTTAGGTGGGCGTCGCGTTTCAGCGGAGCGGTTTGCACAGATCGGAGCTGGTGCCCGACAGGTGAGAAGCGAGAGGGTGGCGATGCAGCGTGCTGAGCTTCTCCCCGTCATCAGCCAAATCCAAGCTTCTGGTTGCAAGTCGTTGCGGGCCATTGCCGCTCAGCTCAATACCAGAGAGATTGAAGCCCCGAGGGGCGGACAATGGGCAGCTATTCAGGTCCAGCGGGTGCTCAATTGAGTTACCGCTATGCAGGAAGCGCCATTGTCGGAGCGGTCTTATTGCGCGGCGCTGGTGTACCGCTGCCCACCGGAATCGCCGCCATAGGGCCGAACCGGCCTGCTTCGCCGGCGTTTGTGTAAATGCCGCCGAGCAAGCGGCCAAGACTGTCAGCAAGGTGCATCGCATCGCACCGCACCGCTGCCTTCGAGCCCCTGGAAAGCTCCTTCTCATCAGCGAAGTATAACGAACGCCGTTAGACAGAACGCCTGTCCTTGATGGGTGTAGAACTGGAGGAAGGTGGAAGAGGACGTTACGCTTTCACCTTATTTCGACATACGACGCAAAAGCGGAGCTGCCATCCAACACCAAACTTAGCCATCCAGTTTATGACCAGAGATATTCATATGCCCAAGTCACATCTGCTTCGTAAGGGCTCCGCTCGATCGCACTCCGGAAGCGTCCAGGAGAGTCGACGCCACGGTATACCATCGGGACTCATCTACTTTCTTGCGTTCACCGCGGTGCTCACTCTTTTTTCGCTTCTCTGCATTGCTTACGAGATTCCCGCGCTGGGCAGGCACGCGGCCCTAAGCTTCATCCTCTACCCCGATCACCTCTTCGATTTGCATGCGTATCGCGACCGCTGGCATCTGCTCCATACGCCGGCGTTCTTTTCAGCGCCTGGTTTTCCCTGGTACTACCCCGCGCCGGCTGCCTTCGTGTACGCGCCCTTGTACAAGCTGGTCGGCTGGCATACCGAAAGGCAAACCACAGTGCTGTTCTTTCTGAGTGGGCTTCTGCTCGCAGGCGCAGCCGCGCTTCTTCTTGCGAGGGGGCTGATGCGGGCCGGTCTTACCGCGCCGCAAGCCGGAGCCTTTGTCGTGCTTTCCGCAGCGATGTCCTACCCGTTCTACTGCGCGTTTGAGCGGGGCAACATTGAGGCTTTCCTGTGGCTGGCCCCGGCGTTGGGATGCTGGTGCCTGTTGCGCAGGCAGTACTTCGCGGCCTCCGTCCTGTTCGGCATTGGAGGCTCCTTCAAGCTTTACCCTTTGTTTTTCCTCGCATTGTTTCTCAAGCAGCGCCGCTTTGCTGAGTGCCTCGCGGGCATCGCCGCCTTCCTGCTCAGTACCCTTGCCGGACTGCGATTCCTTGAGCCCAACGTCGTCGATGCCTTCCGACACGAAGCTGCGGGAACGCACGCATTCACGATCCGGTATTCCATCGAAGGCACCGTCACCGACCACTCCATCTTTGGCTCTCTCCGCCTTCTCCTGTCGTGGCTCCATCTTGATCGGTCCCGTGGGCTGCAGGTTTATCTTGTGCTCGCTGGCGTGGTGACGATGATCTGGTTCTTTAAACGCATTATTCATTTGCCGCTTCTGAACCAGATCACCTTCATCACGGTCGCCAGCATCGTTCTTCCACCCACCTCGTTCAACTACACCCTTTGCATGCTTTACATTCCCCTTGCGCTCTTCGCGCTTTTGGAGACACATCGCTCAACACGCGGTGAGACTGTTCCCGGGCTTCAAACCGTCCTGGCGTTGCTTGCGCTCTCAATGGCTTGCGGCACATTTCCGATCCTGAATGGAAGATGTTACGAGGGGACACTTCGTATGTTCTTTTTGCTCGGCCTGATGATCTCGTCCTCTACCTGGCCGTTTTCGATGGAGCTCGTTGGAGATCTAAAAGTAGGGAGGAGAACTCCTGCCCCCGGGGTTTCATTCCCAATGGTTCAACGGCGTTCTATGCTGCTCAGGTGTCTACATCGCCCGTTGCCGAGTTCGCCGCGCATATGAAAGCTCGAAGGTTCTCGCCTATCCAACCGACGGGGACATTCCTCCTTCAACGAACAGATCCAGATCGCCAGCCGTCATGTTTTGCCGCCGAGCGGCTAGAAGCGGGGTAATTACCCCAGAACGTACCGCACGATGGGACGCGGAAGTGACGCTTTTGGAAGTGGTACGGAACTCGATAACACCGCTTCTCGGACCTTCGCTCTTGCAGCGAAAGGGTATACCCAATCGCTATGTCGCATCGGTACCTGAAACGCGTGCCAATAGAGTCGATTAAGGTGTTTTGCGACAGAGTGGAGGCCGAGCTTAAGGCCCTACTGCGACACGTTTCCATCGAGCCAACCCGCCACTTGCTCCCGCCATGGGAGCAGTGTACTGTTGAGAAGTGAGAGTGATTGCACGCGGTACCCTGAACGGCTTTGTTCGGAACAGGGTCGATGCCAAGCGACAGAAGGCGGTAAAAGCTCAACTGGACGCCTGGTACGCCGAAGCTGCCAAGGCCGAATGGAAGTCCTCCGCCGAGTTGAAGAGTCAGTACAGCTCCGCGAGCATCGTGTCGGCTGAGCGCGTTGTGTTCAATATCAAGGGAAACGACTACAGGCTGGTTGTGGCCATCAACTACGCCTTTCAGGTGGTCCTCATCAAGTGGCTGGGCACCCACAAGGAATACGACAACATCGACGTGGAAAGGGTGACGTATGACGAAAACAGGTATGCAGATCCGACCTATTAGAACGGAACAGAACCACAGAGCCGCCGTGGCCCGCATTGAGAAGCTGATGAGCGCTGCCCCTGACACCCCCGAAGGGGATGAGCTGGATGTGCTCGCGACGCTGGTCGATGCCTATGAAGCCAAGCATGACGTCATCGATGCACCCGATCCTGTGGCTGCCATTCAGTTCCGCATGGAGCAGCAGCAACTCAGCCGCAAGGATCTGGAACCCTTGATCGGTAGCCGCGCCCGCGTCTCGGAGGTTCTCACAGGCAAGCGGCCTTTGACCCTGGAGATGGTTCGTCGGGTGAAAGGTGGTCTTGGCATCTCTGCCGACCTGCTCATCATGCCCGCACCGGCGTTAGAAAGAAGCCGGCCCAGTTCCCGGATTCAACCTGCAAAGGTGTCGGCTCGGGCGAAAGCGGTGACCAAAACTACGGCCGTCACCGGCTGAGGCGGGTGATCGGTGAAGAATCCTGTGCAGGATGATCCGCAGATCGAGACATTATGTAATGACGAGAGCTTTGAGGAGTAACCCTCGGTGCTCTTTGGGATGGTGGCAGCATGACGTGTAAACGATGTCGTGTCGCGATGGTCGAGTTGAAAGGCCACATCTACCACGGGAAGCGGAAGTTTCGATGCCCGCTCTGTCAACAACACAAGATGAAGAAGCCCCGCAGAAGCAAGGCTCGCTACTGACGAAAACGGCGTTTATCAGGACTAACCCGTAGCTGCCGGAACGCGACTTCTTTGGAGAGACTTGGTTAGTCGCATCGGATGACGAGATTGTCTTCGGGAAGCGTTGACTGATACAGAGTCACGGGCATGGTATTTGCCACATGGAAAAGCCGTGGATACAGCTCGGGATCAAAGATAACCCCCATGCCCAACTCCTGCCAGTAGAACTCCTGCGTGTCGCTAAGGGGCCTCTGTCGGATGTAATCTACCTGATCGATCTGATCTTTCTGGAACGTAGCGGCGGTCCCAGCCCGATCAGTAAGCGTGATTTCGTTTAGGGTGAGATTGCTGAGAAAGCCTCTGTGAACCTTGCCATCCTTCGTCTTTAGCGAAAAGTTCACCACTGAGTAGGGATGCCCCTTCGAAACGAAGGGAGAGAATGCCAGTACGTCGCCCCATGAACTTCTGCTGCTGTATAGCGTAAACAATGGCAGGTTCGCATTGTCTGTCTTGATGGGCCTCCCACCAAAGCCGGACCTGACTCTGAGCAAGTTTGCGATGCGGAGTGTCACCTGTCCTTGCTTCGTTTCGATCGACACATCCGCATTCGTGACTTTCGTTAGTTCACCATACCGGCAAGTCAGGTCACGTTCTATAAACACATACCCAATCCCACGCTTCAAGGACCGAAGCTGTTGACTGGGATCGGTTTGAGCGAAAGAGGATGCGGCCAGTAGTAGAGAACCCAAGCAGCGAGGAGTTCCTCTCATCAGTCGCCTACACTTTAAGCGCGCTGGACTCATCGCCAATGAGCATAAACGATTAGCTCGATGCTCCGAAAGCGGCGGTTAAGGCGACTACGATCAGTACCCACAAGTCGCATTATGGGAAGTAGTCGCCGTGTCTACCACGACAACTGCCACCGAGGGCAGCGCTGGCCCCATGCGTTCAGACCAGGCAAGCGAAGCATGTCTTGCAACGCGAGACATCCTAGAAGGGGTGGCCTCTTTGTTGCCGACGTTCTTGGGAGGCTCCCACTGGACCCTGACGGAGGCAGCCGCCGCTGACCCCCGTTCTTCCCCTCACATTCCCTCCCTCATAGCGCCGTTGCCGTTGCCTGTTCTCGGGCAGGCTACTTCCCTTTCCCAGGATGCGTGGGCGTCTGCGGCGTGATCGCTGCAGGCGTTTTCTGAGCCTGCCCGGCGAGGTAGTGCTCGATCAGGTCGAGCCGATCGTCCATCCGGTTCTGGGCCTGAACGACCAGCCGGTATTCAGAAAGCAACCCGGCCACCATGCCGAGCGAGAAGACGGTCAGCAGCAGAATCCGGCTCGTATCCCTGACGTTCTGTCGCACCGCCGTGCCGGCACGCAGGAGCTGCGGCAACACCTCGGCAAAGGTGTGCTTTGCCTGCTCGCCGATCGCTCCGGTCTCCATCCGCACGGCAAACCGGATGGCTTCCGAGGCGGTGGTCTGGAGGTCGGCACGAACCCGCGAGAACGCCACCCGCTCCGACTCGAGATGCTGCACGGCGGTGGCCGTCTGCTGCCTGAGGTTGAGCACAACAGCGTCGGACCGCTTTTGCAGTTCCACGGCTGCGTTTGCGGCCCACTGCTTCAGCTGCGTGAGCTCCTCGATCTGATCGGCCAAGGCTTGCTGGGTCTCCCGCGCCGACCTACTGAGAGCGTTGGCTTGATTGATCAAGCCGAATGCCATCGCCTCGCCCGCACTGCCCGCTACCGGTTCCTGTTCCATGCTTCACATCCTTTTCTCTATCGCCCAAAACCAAACCCATGATCCCGCTCGATCTCCTGCTCCTGCTCGGGCTCCTTCTCGACGGCGGCTTGCCTGGCCGGCGGCTCGGGAACCACGTCCGGAGCTGGAACGGCAACGGCCGGCTCGAGCGCCCTCTGCTGCGCCTCATACCGTTCCATAAACGCCCGATTCTTCCCTTCGGTCTCCGGGTCTAAACCCAGCTCCGGTCCGGCCCGCTTCTGCTCCTGTTGGTCCGGAGCGCGGGAGAGAGGTTGAGTGTCTAAACGCCGCTCGAGTTTGACCTCGGACTGCCCTTCCCGCCAACGCTCAAACCGTCCCCGAAACTGCTCCATCCGGTCCGTCACACTCTGCGCGACGGCAGCCGCCCGCTCCTTCACTTCCACCGCTATCTCGCGCATAGCGGCGATCAGCTTGTCCAAACGAGACAGCTCCTGAGCGGCGCGTTCTTCAACCACGGCCACCTGCCGCTCGCCCTGCTGCTCCACCTTCGCGATGGCCGCAATCTGGTCCAGCCGAGGCGCTGGAAGCTCCGCCCGCAGCGACCGCAAAGCGTCGATTTCCTGGTTCCGCTCTATCGCTTCAAGGCCATTCCCTCGAAGCGTCTTTTCCTCCCGCAGGGAGGCGAGGTCCTCACGCCCTTGCTCGGCCCAGGAGCGTGCGTCTAGCTGCTGCTCGATGCCGGCTTTCCGCATCGCACCGTTCATCATCTCGACCCACTTCTGGCGCACCTCTTCGGGCTTGTACCGGGCATGCCACGCAGGATCTTTCTTCGCCCCATTGCGTTTGAAGAAACGGTCCTCGTCCAGCTCACGAGTCGCCTCCGTGACGGCACGTTCGGAAAACATCAGGTGCATGTGCGGCTGATCGATGTTGTCCTTAGCCAGCGGCGTATGGACAGCCATGGTGTACGCGAAACGATCGCCCAACAGCTCGTGCACGGTCTCTCGTGCCAGCTCCTGGCGCTGATCCCGATCGAGTTCACGCGGAAGCGCCACCTGCACCTCGGTGTAGGTGCGTCCATTTGCTCGCTCGTGCGCGTCGGCAGCCACCCAGAACGCCATCGGGTCGGCCTCGGCGAATTGCGGCATATTGCCGGATTCAAGCAACTCGAGGCCGCCCCGCTGCTCGTACTGGCCTTCGCGCGCCAGATACTGCGCGTGCGCCGCCGCGGGCGGTGCAAGGCTCGACGACTTGAAGGAGACGTGCACGATGGCCATGGCGTTTGCCCCTTGCGGTTGCTGCTGCGGTTGCCGTTGTCGCGGCTTTTGCTTTTGCGGTTGCCGTTGCGGTTGTGTTTACGTTTTGTTTCGGCTGGCCGAAACCGCGACTGTTTGCGTAGCAAACAGGGTATCGCGCATTAGTTGTTTACACCGTTTACGCTGCGATAAGGTTTGATTGTATGCTAGGACGCATGGCCAGGTCGAACCCAAAGAGCATCCAGGAACTCGAAGCACAGAAGAAAGCGATTAAAGAGGCAGCAGCAGCAGAGGTTGCAGCCATCCGCAAAGCAACAGCAGAGAAGGTTGCGGCACTCAAGTCCAGCGAACGACGGCTGCGGGCTTTAGATATACGGGAACAGAAGAAACGCGAGAACCACGCCAAGATCCTCATCGGCGTGGCCATGATCCATCAGTGCCAAATCTCAGAGGGGTCTGCTGGCAAGTTCAAGGCGTTTCTCGAGGAGTTTTATGCGGATTCACCTGAACGCCTGAAGGCGGCGGTCTATGGACTATCGCTCGTGGTTAAGAAGCCCAGCAGCGACCAGGAACAGGACTGATTGCGCGAAACGGGTATTACCGGTGTCTAACGGTATATGAAATACCTCGCTTGGCTTGCAATCGTTCTACTGACCTCGACTGCCTCGTGTCAGCAGATCAAACCGAGTGAACGCGTTGTAGATCACTTTCAAGTGGAAGGGGCATCGAGACTCGCGGCTCTGGCCAAACTTGGAGCCAGTACGAACACCACGTTGCTTATAGAAGCTGGCAAGTTGGCCTTTCTGCAAGCTCCGGTGGCGATATCGCTAGACCACACCACAGTCGCCATGGTGATTAGAGAAACTCTTCGTGGTCTCGATTCCTACAAGATTCGCGACGAGGGGAATCTGCTCGTTCTCTCGACGCCAGGTCCCCCTAACCGCATACTCAACCTTCGATTAGGAGCCTTCACGTTTACAGGTCATTCCATTTCATCGCTACACCCTTTTCTGGCGTTTACGATTCGTCGCGCCACTGGCTGCAACCCTCAAGGCTATGGTTGGGCCGGACCCCCGATGGATTTGGACATACCTCCGATCCACATTGCACAAGCCACACTTGAACAAATAATCATGAAGGTGGCCGACGCTCCTGAAGCTTCCATGTGGATCATCGGACCGGAGCCAAGTCTAAGGGGCTGCATCGATGATCCCGCGTCTCGCTGGCAAGTAGGACTGTACGGATTTGGACGTGGTTTTGCCGGATGTGGAACACCCTTTCGAGAGTCTGTTGGGCCGCCGCTTGTGCTGAATGTCGTACCGGGGCGAAATTCTAAAACAGACTGCACAGACATTCGGTTGCCGAGCTCAATGCCGGACCTTTCTCCGCCTCACCCCTGAAGCGTCTAGATATGCGCACAAGAATGAGCGACCCGCAGCCTAGAACTGAGCCATGGAAAAGACGGCGATGATGCCGCCTTGGAAAACGCCCAAAAGCGCTTCCCACTTTGCCCACAGCTCCGACGGCGGGATCAATGTCTCAAAGCGAGCCGTCGTTCGGTGCGACTGAGCTGGAGACCTATGCCGAGAACTTTGGCCTCTTCCTCGAAAGCCTGGCGGACGGTTGGATCGGCGAGCTGCTGGTCGAGATAGCTATCCCATGCGGTTTTCATCTGCGCTTGTTCTCCTTTGCCGGTGTCCGTGTCCACTCTCACACAATATCACCTTGACGGAATATCACCTCTGGTGCATACTTTATCCATGGATTGGGACGTTGAGGTCAGCGACGAGTTTCTGGCCTGGTACCGGTCCCTGGATGATTCGGAGTCGGAGAGCGTGAACGGCGCGGTGGCGAAGCTGGAACACTACGGTCCGACCCTGGGACGGCCTTATGTGGACACGCTGATGGGATCGAAGTACCCGAACATGAAAGAGCTTCGGGTGCAGCATCAGGGCAAACCCTACCGCATCCTGTTTGCCTTTGACCCTCGCCGGAACGCCTACCTGATTCTGGGCGGGGACAAAACGGGCGATACGAACTGGTATGTGGACGCGATCCGCCGAGCGGAAGCGATCTATGCCCTGCACCTGATCGAGATTGGAGAGTGAACCCGATGGCCCAGAAATGGAAAGACATTCGCAAACCACTTTCACCGGAAGCCGAAGAACGGATTCAGCAGGGCGTGAAGGAAGCGGCCGCAGTGATGACGCTTCACCAGCTCCGCGAAGCCCGGAGCCTGACTCAAGTAAACCTCGCCAAGGTGCTCCAGATCAACCAGGGCGCGGTCTCGAAGATGGAAAAGCGGGCGGACATGTACGTGTCCACGTTGCGGAACTTCATCCAGGCGATGGGTGGGCAGTTGCAGGTGAAAGCCATCTTCCCCGAAGGCGAGGTTCAGATCGACCAGTTCGAGAATGTGGCCGAAACACACGACGCTTCACTGGCCCCGGCACGATCCGCCTAGACTCGCCTCTCCAGGGCTCTCATACGGGCCTTGTGGCTGTTTTTTGTGGGAATGGCTCACTCGCCGCGCTGCGGCTTGTTCTGGGTGGCTTTCTGCTCGATTAGCCGATGGTTTCAATTGCTAGCCGCTGCCGTCAGATCATCCTCACCCTCATTGGGAAGGTTTGGTTTTTGCGGTTGTCGTGTCTGAATTCCACCGCTCCGGCATCACCAACTACAGGATATTAAGAACTACAGGAAACAACTACAGGTAACTACGTGAAAGCGTAAGTGTTTCATTCTGAATAACTTAATCACTCAAAGCGATAGCGTTTCACCGTAAAAGCGATAGCGTTTCACCGTAGAGGCGATAGTGTTTCACCGTGGAAAAGCCAAAACTCGGGCAAATAGGCGATAGCGTTTCACCGTAGCGAAAATCGGAAAACGCGGAAATTAGTTTGCGGTGCTTATGGCAGAACGCGAGGGGAGAACGGTCATACCGTCGGATGTGAGCTCCAATTTGAGCTCTGGGTAGACGAGCTGGATCTTCTTCAGAGCCAGTCGGACATTGGTTCGGAACATCCTTATTTCGGCGTACTCAGCTCCCATCTGGGAGTGCAGAGCTTCCCAGGGGACCGTGCGTGGTCTCCGGGCTTTCGTCGCCACAAAGGCCGTGTAGGTGAGCCAGGCGTACAGGTCCAGTGCCAGGGGTGACCGCTTCAGCGCCCGAAGTGCCCGTAAATCAACCGGCACCGAGGACAACGTCACAGCCTCATAGAACTTCTCTCCAAGTTCGATCCAACTCTCCCAAAGGTTTTCCTGGTCCGATTTATTGGAGTCCCACCAAAATTCGGCGCTCGAAGATACGTCCATGTGCAGGTAGCGGCCATGGGTTTCGGTTTCGCTCTCGAAGCTGATACGGGCGTCGATCAGCCGGCGCATTTGCTCCTGGAGGCGCTTGGCATCCCCGCGCTTGCCTCCCCCGGTCCTCGGGTTCAGACCAATCTCCCGCATGAAGTTGTCGAGGCTGTTGCCCAACCGAATGTGCCGGCTCTTCTTCCGCTTAGCCTCTGTCACGAGCCAGAATAGGAAGAGCCTGGGAATAGAGCCATAGGGGTACATGGCCTTCCGCGTCTGCCGGTCAATGTGGGGCTGGATCACGAGTGTCAGATTCCCGTTCGTCCGGGTCCAGATTGGCGTGTCGCCTGGATCGCTGTGCGGCAATGTGCATTGCACGAGCTGCCGCGCCA
>CAXTLR010000034.1:0-16450 GCA_964245195.1 uncultured Acidobacteriaceae bacterium
CCGATCTCTGCAAACCGCTCCGCCGAGACGCGCCGGCCGCCAAGCTTCGTTCCCCGCGCTTTTGCGGCGGCCAGGGCTGCCTTGGTCCTCTTCGAGATGGCCTCGGCCTCCTGCTCAGCGACGGCGGCTAGGATGTGCACGACGAAGCGATTGGCCTGGGGCATATCGACGGCTACGAACTCGACATCAGATTCCATCAGGTTTGAAATAAAGGCGACGTTGCGGGCGAGGCGGTCCAGCTTGGCGATCACCAGCGTAGCGCGATGCTTGCGGCAGAGCTTGAGGGCGGTGGCGAGTGCGGGCCGATCATTGCGCTTCCCACTCTCAACTTCTAGAACCTCCTGAACGAGCGTCCATTCCCCGCCATTGAGGAATCCATCGACTGCGGCGCGCTGCGCTTCGAGACCGAGGCCGCTCGCACCTTGCCGAGCTGTTGAGACCCTCAGATAGCTTACAAACTTGCCTTTAGCCATCGGTTTTCGCCTTTCGTTACATTCTTTCTACGTCCGTAGAAAGAATGTAACAAAAGGCTTGCAACCGGCTGTATCAGCCAGGAGCGCGTTTAGCCTGGTACTATGGCGGCGCCGATGCCTGCCTTTTATCGCGCCTCCTTCCCTGAGTTTGCAGTAGCTTCGGATAGCGAGTTGCTTGGCCGGCTTTCGCTGGCCTACGCACGGGTCGGCTACGAGCACCTGCGTACCGAACAGATGCTGACGTGGTCCAGAGACCTTCCTCTGCTCCGTAGGGCGTTGGCTGAAGTGCTGGAGCGTCAGCCAAGTGCGAAGAGCTGGGTGCTGCTGCTGGAGTTCGACATCCCGCGCAAAATGAGGCGCATCGATGCGGTTCTGATTGCCGGCGACCAGATCGTGCCGCTGGAGTTGAAAACGCACCTGCCAACCGCCGACGATCGTTTGCAGGCAGAGGAGTATGCGCTTTTGCTGCATTACTTCCATGAGCCTTCCAGTCGCCGTTTCATCACCCCGCTGGTTGTTTCCGAGAGGGCCGCTCCATGGCCGGCAAGGACGCAGCAGGAGCTCCCCTTTACGGAAACGGCGGCGTACTGGATTGCACCCGTGCGGACAGTGGCATGGGCGAGGCTTGCAGAAGTATTGCTGACACTCCAGGTTGGTGAACGGAATGCTATTGACGCAGGCAGGTGGGAAGCCGGTGCCTACCAGCCTGTGCCCACCATCATTCAGGCTGCGTTGTCCCTGCAAGCGGGTCTCGATATCCGTGAGATTGCGCACTCCGGGGCGGCTCGGCATGAGGTGGATCAGCTTACGGCGTTGATCCAGACAAAGGTTGCCGAGGCCCGGCAACTAAGCCAGCACATCATCTGTTTCGTGACGGGCGTGCCGGGGTCGGGCAAAACGCTGGTGGGCCTGAACCTTGCGTTCAGCAAGGCATCGGAAGCCGAGCCGATCCACTTTATGTCTGGCAATGGGCCTCTGGTTACGGTGCTCCAGGCTGTGCTGGCGCGGCACCAAATGGGCCGCGGGATAAGAGCGCTCGACGCAAGAATGCATGCGAAAACCTTGATCGAGAATGTGCACGTGTTTGCCAGGACCTACACCGATGATGACAAGCTCGGGGCGCCATCCAATCACGTTGTCATCTTCGACGAGGCCCAGCGGGCCTGGGATCGGGCACAGAACCAGGCCAAGTTCAAGCGCGACTACTCAGAGCCGGAGATGTTGCTGCGGATCATGGAGCGGCACGAGGACTGGGCAGTAATCATAGCTTTGGTGGGTGGTGGGCAGGAGATCAACAGCGGAGAAGCTGGTCTGGCGGAGTGGGGGCGGTCGCTGGCGCGAACGGTAAGCAAGCCGTGGAAGGTGTACGCGTCATTAGAAGCAATGACGGGCGGCAGTTCGGTCGCAGGAACACGGCTTGATTCGGACGCAGCAGGCCTGGAAGTGGCTGCCGAGGCGGCATTGCACCTAGACGTATCGGTGCGCAGCCTCAAGGCGGCGACGTACGCAGCATGGGTGAATGCTGTGGTCGACGGGGACGTGGCCAAAGCCTCAGCCCTGCGAAAAGATCTTGAGTTCCCGGTACTGCTGACGCGGCAACTAGTGCAGGCACGTACGCTTTTGCGATCCCAGACGCTGGGTCGGAGCCGGTCAGGCCTGGTCGGCTCTTCGCAAGCTGCCCGGCTGCGGGCAGAAGGGTTGGAGCCTGACTCAGCCTTCCATGGTGGCTACCCATGGGAGCACTGGTATCTGGCAGAGCCCGCCGATGTGCGGTCGAGTCACCAGCACGAAGTGTTTGCTACGGAGTTCGAAATTCAAGGACTGGAGTTGGATTGGATCGGGGTTTGCTGGGGTGGGGACTACGTGTGGTCAGCGAATCGGGAAGAGTGGGTCATTCGAGCGTTTCGGGCAGGAAGTAGTAAGTGGTCGGAGGTCAAGAGTCCTGCTCGACGGGGGTATCGGAGGAACGCTTACCGAGTGTTGCTGACGCGGGCTCGCCAGGGTGTGGTGTTGTATGTGCCGACAGGTGACGCGGCGGACGCTACGCGGCAGCCGAAGGAGTTTGATGAAACGGCAATATTTCTGCTGCAGTGCGGGGCACGAAAGATGGGCGATGCTGAACCAACAACCGGCCCTTCTGAAACGGCGCAGGCAGGACTCTTTGAGTGACTGCAATCCACCGAGAGTCTTTCCGTTCTTCCCTGTAGGCCGCATAGTCTTCAGCCTTAGTTCTCTCCAGAGAATCTGCCACACAACACCTCTTCAAACCCCAGCTTGAAAATAGTCACTTAGTCTCCTAATCTATCGATAGATCAGGAGACCAGTCGATGATTTTTAGTGTGGCGTCGTTCAAGGGTGGAGTCGGAAAGACCACGACCGCCGTACACCTTGCCGCATACCTCCAGACTGTTGCACCAACCCTGCTCCTTGACGCCGACCAGACCAAGAACGCCACGGCATGGAGCCAGCGCGGTGCCGGGTTTCCCTTCCGCGTGGCCGGGATCGGACAGGCGGCCAAGCTGGCGAAGGACTACACCCATGTCGTGATCGACACCGGGCAGCGGCCCACCATGGAAGACCTGAAGGCGGCGGCCGAGGACTGTGACCTGCTAATCATTCCCGCCGTGCCGGCCAGTCTCGACACGGACGGACTCGGGCAGACGCTGCGTGCGCTCCAGCAGATCGGCGCAACGGGCTACCGGGTTCTGCTCACCAAGGTGCCACCATACGCGGGGAAGGAAGCCACCGAACTCCGAGGATTGCTGGCGGATTTGAAAGCTCCTGTTTTCAAGTCTGAGATTCCAAGACTCACTGCTTTTGAGAAGGCCGCAACCTATGGGCAGATCGTGAACCAGGTAGACGACCGCAATGCCGGCAGGGCATGGGAAGCGTATGCCGCCGCCGGAAAGGAGATCAAGCTATGAGCCTCAGAGACGCACTCGCCGGAGTGAAGCAGAGCCAGGCCGAGCAGGAACCGATTGCACCGCCGGCAGAACCGCTGGCTCAGGCACCTCGTTCCAATACCGGCAAAGCCAGAAAGCCCAAAGCGGACCGGGTGTATGGCAAAAGCAGCAATCCGGAGTTTGAGAAGATCGGCGTTTACGTCCGAACAAACACCCGGAGGAAAGCAGAGCGAAAGTGGGAAGACCAGGCAGGCGGCGATCTTTCCGACCTAATAGAGACACTTCTCACAAAGTATGCAGCTTCCTAAGAAGCTGGTCTATTGGTCTACTAGTATCCTAATCGTCTAGTCTCTTAAGGTTTGCATGAAGCGTATTTCCAAAGGCTCCACCGATCAATTCCCTGTAAATGTACTAGTTGCGATGCCCACTGCAGCTCCGATCTCGCCTGTTTCGAATCGGCTGCTGGACGCGGCAGTGAGCCTTTACGGGGACGATATCGAGGATATGCGTTTCCTGCACGTGGTCCTAGCGCAGTGTGGGCTTCCGTATCGAGACCCCAAATTGTCGCAGCCGTTTTACGAAAAACGTAACGGCCGCATCTCTATCGTCCTCACCCCAGGCGTGTTGCTTGATCCGGTGACGCGCCGGCCGGCGCTGCAGGGCATCCCGTACGGCGCCAAGCCCCGGCTGCTCATGATCCATCTCTGCACCATGGCTACCAAGACAAGCAGCCCGGAGATCGACATTGCCGCCAGCATGAGCGCCTTCATGCGGGACCTGGGATTGTCCGTTTCGGGCGGCAAGCAGGGAAGCATTGCCAGGTTTAAGGAACAGCTCAACCGCCTGGCCGCCACCCGCATGCAGCTCCTGTTCCAAGATGAGGAGCGGGCGTCCATGGTCAATCCTTCGCCGGCGATCAGCCGCTACGACGTGTGGTTCCCTAAGGACCCGGACCAGCGCGTTCTGTGGCCTACGACCCTCACGCTCTCCCAGGAGTTCTTTGCGAGCCTCCAGGCGGCCAATGCGGTGCCCCTAGATGGCAGGGCGGTCACAGCCTTGCAGCACTCGGCTATGGCGCTGGACATCTATACCTGGCTGGCCCATCGGCTGCGGCGAATCCCGATCAACAAGCCTGCGATCATCTCGTGGCAGGCGCTCAAAGACCAGTTCGGTCCCGAGTACAGCACCGAGCGGAAGTTCCGCCAAGACTTCAAACGGGCCCTCGAACAGGTGTTACAGGTCTACCCGGCGGCCAAAGTCGAGGTAAACGCCAGCGATACTGTGACTCTCCGCTTTTCAGAGTCTCCAATCTCAAATCGGCGCAGCATTTCCCGGCCCGGCGAAAAGCGCTAAGCGGCACTTCACTGTTCCGCGACGCTTTACCTACGCATACTTGGGTACGCTTCCACAACCTGTTGTGCGTCTTCCACGCATACTTGGGTACGCCTGAACCCCACGCCATTTCAGTTTTCCACGCATACTTGGGTACGCTTCCACGCATACTCGGGTACGCTTTTTGACTGCTATAAGGAAGCCTGTAGTTCTTTCCTGTAGTTCTCTTAGTCCTGTAGTCGGTCAAGCCGACGATAAGGAAAAGGAATAAACAGAACCAGTTCCTTCTTGTATATACAATAGCTATATGGACGTATTCTCGACGCTCAATGGGCAGGTCCTTGTTGGGACAGCGACAAAGCATCCATAAACGCCCAGGAGCACGGCGTTCGCTTTGAGCAGGCCCGTGAGGTCTTCCTTGACCAGCTGGCCCGCTGCGAGGACGCCAGCCCCGCAGAAGAGGCACGGCATGCCTGTATCGGTCTCACCACCGACTACTGCCTGCTGTACGTCGTCCATGTGATCCGAGAAGGCGATGTGCTCCGCCTCATCTCCGCCCGGATGGCGGAGACGGCGGAAAGGAGACGCTATGAAGATGAGTGAACGCATCCAGCGCAACATGCAGACCGACAAGCCTATGACCCTGATCTCGCTCCGGCTGCCCGAGCACGTCATCGAGGATTTGAAGGAGGTCGCCCCCGCGCTCGGCTTCGGGGGCTACCAGGCGCTCATCCGGGCCTACATCTCGAATGGACTACGGCAGCACCTGGCCGAGCGGGAAGCGCAACGCGCCAAGGACAGTACCGTCGAGGAGTTCAGCCGCAGGCTCATGGCCCATGGGGTGCCCGAGCAGGCCATCCAGGAAGCCGCGGCCGAAATGCGGGCCGAAGGGTAAAGGGGCATACCCTTCGATCCGGCCACGTTTGAGGCTGAAGTCGTGCTTAAGCTGATTCCCACGGAACAGCTGCCTTCGGTTGCTCAGGACGCTTTAGAAGCCGGCTTTGATGGACCGTACGTCCTCCGTATGGCGATCCTTGAACCTGTTGCAGGGTGGGCCATCGATCAAGCTTTGCCGCCCATGCTGGAAGAGCTTGGGCTCCATCCGATAGCTCCAGAAGAGGCAGCTCTACGTCTGGCCCGCCAGCGAGCACAACGCATCCTGAACACAGGTGAGGATCCTTGGCCTTCCTTGTCGTACTTTCATCGGCTCATGGAAACGGCAGGGCACCCCGAAGAACTGATCGAGCTGGGGTACTTCGATGACGAGGACATCTTTTATTCCGACGACCCTGAAAGAAGCGGGCGCGCGTCCGAGAAACCTTTGAAGAACTGCTTTCCCCAGAGCTGCGCCAGAAGAGGCTAGTGGAGAGAAAGGCTGCATGGGAGCAGGAACAGGCGAGGATCAAAAGCGAGTGGCCTTACATCCTGAATTCTCCTAGCGGACGCGCTCTGCTGAGAGAGCGCGTCCTTGAGAGGATTCACGAGACCCGAATGCTTCTCTGGATCGAGGCTGCGGCATGGATCGTACTCGGCGCGATGTATAGCTCCTGGCGTACAACGGTGATTGGCTTTGTCGTGAGTGGAGCATTCGTGGCTACCTTTCCCGCATTGGCTGTTTACCTGGGGATGAGACGGGAGCGTCGCGACACTTTGCTCCGCCGTGGTGTTCCGGATGAACTCATCTGAGGTCCTCACCGCCGCCCGGAGCTGTGCGGAAAGTGGGCGGCGCTTCAGCGGCGTCCAAGGCGGCTGCAGGCCGCCGTCTTTTCCATGGCTCATGCATGGAGTGTGGTGTCAGAGGGGTGCCGGCTTTCCTCGATCCGCTCGAAAATGGCCCACAGCTTTGCAGACTCAATATCCGACACGTCGACGCTGTAGACCTCACGGATCTTTGCATAGAGATGGTCGTTGGTCGGCTCAGTATGAAAGTCCCAAAGGCTTGATTCGTCGGAGATCCATGCACCCTCTAGGCCCAGGACTCGCCGGATAAAATCGTCACTCAGCCCTGGATCGGAAGAGACCTTTTCCTGCGAGGCGAACTCAATACGGACCTTCGTTCCAGGACGCACGGCCATCTTGCCTTCCTCTACTCGGTTCTGTTTCACGGTCTCAAACATCTGCTCAAGACCGGCTCTCGCCTGCTGCGGTGTGTCCCCTGATCCTGAAATGACGGGCCAGCGAATGATGTATGCCCGGTAGCGGTGTTGGGTGAAGCGTGGCGCACTGTACGCCGGGTCCGGCTCCTGTTCTCTGGTGGCGATGGGGTAGTCATTCAGCTCCCAGTTCGTCTTTCGAAAGGATAGACACCACTTCCAGGCAGCAAGCAGATTGTTTCTGAGGCGTACTGTGCGCAAGAAGGGCATCGTCCTAATCGGACCATGCTACCGCTATGCTTCTCTGCATGGCGGTCCTACGTTTCCGGAAAAGCTTAGACCTCCCAAAGGTCCCGAGTGATTGGGAGCTGGTGCGTCTCACGCTCGACTGGGACGGCCGTCCATTGCTGCTGTTTGTGGAAGGGAAGCCGCCGCAGCCTGATCCTTGGACCAACACGGAAGCCTGGTCACGTTGGTATCAGACACCACCCAAGGCCCATCACCTGGTCTATGAGGAAGTCGGTAAGCTGCACTCCATTTCCTTCGACCAGTCGCAGGGTTTGTCCACATTCCACGTACAGCCGTTCGAGGGAGGATGGTTACTCGGAGAGCGCCGAGGCCAAACGACCCTGTACGACGCGCATGGAGCGGTGCGCACCACGCTCGACTTGGGAGACGCCAGCGAAGACCTGCAGACCACATCCGATGGACTCATTTGGGTGAGCTACTTTGACGAGGGCGTGTTCGGCGGTGGTATCGGGAGGCAGGGACTGGTTTGCTTCGACACTGCAGGCAGACCGACCTTCAAGTACGCCGACTTCGCAGAACAGAACGCCTTGCCGATGATCTGCGATTGCTATGCGATGAACGTCGACCAGACGGGTGCCGTGTGGGTTAACTACTACATGGACTTCCCCCTCGTTAAGCTGCGCCACGGGCAGGTAGAACAGCTCTGGAAAGAGTTCGGTGTCTTGGGAAATGCCTTCGCTGTACGTGATGAAGACGCGATCGGCATGCATGACAAGCAGCTGACGATTCGTGATCTGAGCGCCCCACCGCGACAGGAGTCGACCCTGGCCAATGCAGTGGATGAAGGTGGCAACCTGCTGGAGCCCACGACTCAGCGATACGCTGATGTGGCAGGTCGGGGAGCCTCCTTCGTCCTCAACACAGGCCACGCGATCTACGAATTGTGTGGCTGAGTCCGTGCTGAGTCGCATGTATCCAAAGCGTGCCGTTGTGACGAGGTAAGCAATGTGCTTCGCACATGAGGAAATATGACACTCCACCCCTTCCAGGGTCGTGCGTGCGTCGTTCAGGTTAGCCGTTGCTAACCATCGCAACATGAACAACATAGACCCGATTGGTTACTACCTGCTAACCACGGTTAGCAACGAGTAACCAAGGCTCGCATGAGCGTGACGCGCGCTTCTCGCAACTCTGCAGTACGCTCGAACCAAAGATTGCAGGAAAAAGGGCTATGGATTTGCCGCTCGCCTCTGGCGAGCTTGGAACGCGGATAAAGCCCCGCGTCCCACAAACCCACAGCCTCGGCGGCGGGCACTTTAGAGGAAAAAGCGATGGCTATCGATGACCACCCCATAGAAGTTTTACGGCGTCATTTCGAACTAGAGGACGCCTCTGCCCTGCCTTTTGCTGGAGCGATCCTCACAGCACTCCAGACGGTTTCACACCCATTGCCGTTTCCGCTCGACAAGCTGGTTGATCGACTGAAAGACGGCATGGGCGCAGATGCTACGCATCGCATTCGGGTGATGGTGGAGGTTTGCGGCGATGAGATTGTTCGTCAGGACAAAAGACTCAGGGATCTAGAGGCACAGCTGGATGAGGAGCAGGTCAAGCAGCGGACCGAGGCAGCTTCGGAGCTCCTGCTCGACGCGTCACGTCGAGCTTCCGTAACCCGATCTTTGGAGCGCGTGAAGCGCATCGGAATGATCTTGGCTAACGGAATTTTGCCCCAGGTTGTTGATGGCGATGGCACCGAGGAACTGATGCGGGTCGCCATGGAACTCTCCGGCCGAGACGTGTTCTACCTGGGAGAGCTGGTCAAGCTGGAGGGTGACAGCGTTCGCACCAGTGGGCGACTGGAACGATATAACGCACACACCAGGTGGGAGCACGGGCTGTGGGGTACGAGGCCCGATGGAGAGCTAGACAGCATCTTCAGCAAGCTGGAGAGCTACGGTCTAGTGTCGCGGTTAGCACCGCCGAACAATCAGAACATCATGGCAGATTTTCAAAACCGGTACGTGCTTCTTCAGAAAGGACTGAGGTTTATCGATTCGATCACCGGCACCGCCTCAGGCCAAGAGAAAGCCAAATGAACTGGCGCGTCGCTCTCGTTCTCGATGAAAGTACAGTGTGCACGACCTGGAAAGACTCATTCATCGAATGCCAATTTGGGCGGTCACAACTCCCGAGAGGCGATCTGCGGCAGCGTCGATCCGGAATGGTGCCGGAGAGATCTGGGCACCTGAGCCGGCCCTTACTCTGTTCGTTCCAAGCAGTCTCACCGACAAAGAAGAGACGTGCCGCAGTATTCTCGGCACTGTCCAGGAGCATCACCCGCAACTCGCGTATTTGGATCTGATCGGGGCTCCGGCTTCAGAAAACTTGGTCGACGTTCTGCAGGCCGCCGGCTTTGAACCTGTCGAAGTACCTTCCGAAGAAGGGCTGGCATTTCGAAAGCCAGTGGACGCGCTACAGGACGTTCAAGAGTTGACTCTTGACGCAGGAAAGTGGCAGACCGTCAATGACCTTTACGACTCGTTCTTTGAGGCGGTAGGCGCTCCGCCATGGCACGGTCGGAACTTCGATGCCTTGAACGAGAGCATGGTGGACGGCGGCATCAATCGCGTTGAGGTTCCCTATCGCATTCGCATCCAGAACTTCACTCAAACTGGAACTGAGGCACGTCAAGTGACCGATAGATTTGTGGCTCTGATTCAGCGATTCGAAAGATAAGGATGTCCAGTATCGGTTCGAGTTGAGGAGTAGGGATACAGATCAGTAGCCCGCTTCGCGCCCGTGCCGAACAGCCAGGATGACGACCTGTTCGCCAGCGAAGTGGTACAGCGCAACGTAGGCGCCCTGCCCAAACTCCACCACCCACTCCCGGAACTCCGGCAGCATATCCTCGACCGGCCGGCCGATCTCGGGATGCCTGCCCAGCTCCTTGACGCCGCCCCGGATCGCCTTCACCGCACGCTGCGCGGCCTCACGGCTTTTGGGCGCGAGGAAGGCATGGAGACGAGCCACATCCGCCAGCGCGGGCTCGGACCAGACTAGACGTGGCACTGCGGCGGCGCGGCGTCCTCACCCGCTTCGAGCTTGGCCAGCCAGGCGTCCGCTTCTTCGGCTGTGGCGTGGAGACCGGTCGCTTGGTAGTGTGCCCAGGCCGCCTGCGCGTCTTGCCGTAGCTGCTCGCGCTTCTCTTCGCGCTCCACGTACTGCTCCACAGCCTCGCGCAGAATCCAGTGCGGCGTCCGCCGCCGCGCCGAGGCGAGCCGCTGCACACGTTCCTTGATGGTGGGATCGAGCTTCAAGCTGGTTGCGGGTGCAGGCATAGCGGAGGACTCCAAGGTATTACCTTGCAATACTAAACGCTTCTGAGGCTGGCCACCCAGCCGGAGCTCGCGGCGCAGATCCAGCAGCTGGCCCAGGTGCAGGTCGGTACCTGCTGCTGCGGTCGGACGCGAACCAGCTCGTGGAGCACGTCAACCAGATTGACGGGTACCTCGCTGCTCAGCAGCCGGCCCCAGTGCCCGCACCGCAGCCGTTCGGCAAGAAGCACGGGCAGCACTAGCAAAATCCACAGCCTCGGCGACGGCATCTACATACAATGGTCGCAACCTGCTCTGGAGCAAGATCTATGACTTGGATCGTATCCGTGCCATATACGCATGGCGGCAAAACCGAGCGTCGCCGAATTGAAACCGACGTTAAAGATGCCTCGAACGCAATCCCCCAGGCCAAACAGCGGAACCAGGACGCCGGATTCGATTGGGAACACGCTGAAATCGAAGAAGTGCAACCGTAAGCACAAGCGCCGCTCTACCTCCCCACACCCCGATCCCTCGAGATGGCGAGAAACAAAGATAAGGAACTCTTACGTGGGGCTGGAGTGAAGGCAGAAAACAAGATTAACGCCTCATTCGAGACGCTATGTGCGGTATGGCCGCCGCAGAACACCACTGATGTTCTGGCCGGTGTTCTTTCTTCTCATAAGGGCAAGGTGAACTTCCTTATCGCACCCAAATACGAGGTATTGGGTGGTGAGCAGGCGGGTCAGCGATTTATGGAAGCAGGAACCCTAAGGATTGTTGAGACGATCCCCTGCTTCCAGGGGCGGACGCAGTCAGACAAATGCACTCTGTTCGGCCTCTTTGAAGAAGAGCATCCCGGTGTTTTAGATCTTCGCTCAGGCAAGAATCTGTATTCAACGAAATACAGAGCATGGGCGACTGTTCTAGGCCTGCACTTGTCCGGGCCAGCAGCGCCCGAGATCGATAGCGCTGTGTTCAGATTCAGCGATGTTCACCAATGGATGCCAACTGCTTGGGCAACAGAGTTCACCGATGGTGAAATCGCCTATCGAATCCCTCGGGAAGCGGTAGAGGTGTTCTCATTCAGCAGCTTGCACTTGAACGCGGAAATACGATGTGAGGTGCAGGCCTTCGGACACAGTAAAACCAGAGGCAAACCTCTCTCGTCCCGGTGCCCTTAATAAGGGTCACACCCCGGGAACCTCAAACACTTGAGTGGTTCTTAGATCTATTACCGCGCTTCGAGAACTTCTTTTCTCTTCTTTTGGGTACCTCGGTAGCACCGAAGCACGTCGGGTTTTTCAAAGATGGTGACGCAGGATGGCTGATCAAGCGTCAGCGTAGGCGGAGACAGAAGCCCAACGTACAGATGTGGGTACGATGTGAGCCGCACGCTGTCGTCAGGGCGTTGGCTCAATGGATGGCAGTTTTAGAAGGTGAGCAGGCCATTGAGAGGACACTCTTGGGCACCTTGCGGAAGAGCTCACTTTTCGTTGAAACCGAGTTTCTAGGCCTCGCCCAAGCACTGGAAGCCTTTGGACGAATTCATCACAACCCTCCGCTCATAGAGGACACCGCCTTCAAGGACGGCCTCAAGAAGATCAAAGCAACCGTCCAAACCGTGTTTGGGGATACGCCTGTAGCTCAACGTTGCTCCCAAATGCTCTGCCATGGGAACGAGACATCGTTCGGAGACAAACTCCGATACATCTGTGATCTGCTACTAGATGAGTTTTTTGAGAAGCATTTCGACAAAAAGGACGAGTTGGTTCGGAGAACAGTCCAAACGCGTAATTTCTTCACACATTTAGGCATACGCCCTGGAGGGCTGGCCGTTCGTGGCGGAAAACCCCTGTTCCTTCTCAATCAGAAGCTCACTGCCCTACTGCGGTGCGTCATGCTTCTTGAGCTCGGCATTGCCTTTACACACATGCAGGAAGCGATTGCTTACCAAGCGAAACGCTGGTCCTGAACACCGGAACGGCGCTCCTAAAATACGACCATGAGCGGAAGCGAGCGAATTTTCCCCGTCACAGACGCGCAGGTAATTGAGACTATGCGCGCCGAGATCGAGAGAGCGGAGTCATCTGGACCTAGGCGTGCTATCGAGAAGCTCATTTTGGCAGCACTCAGCAGCATTCCCTGGGTCGGAATTCTGGTGAGCGCCATGTCGGACATAAAGGACGATGAGGATGCCAATCACCAGAGCTACCTTTTGAAGCTGTGGGTCGAACAGCACCGCCGAAAACTCATCGAACTGGGCCAAACTCTTCAGGAAGTCCAGGCTCGCTTCGAAAACCTCGGAGATGAAATCGATGAACGGATCGAAAGCGAAGCCTACCTAGCTCTGGTACGAAAAGGCCTTTCGTGCTTGGGATCAGTCCGACACTGACGAAAAGCGTCGAATGCTCGGAAATGTTGTCACAAATGCCGGAGGTACGCGAGCGTGCCCCGATGATGTCATCCGTTTGTTCATTGACTGGATAGAGCTATATAACGAGGTGCATTTCGCTGTGATTCGCGAAGTATTCCAAAATCCGGGTTCAACGCGCTTTGAAATCTGGTCAGCCCTCTATGGTGAGCTTCCCAGGGAAGATTCTGAAGAAGCGGACCTCTTCAGATTTCTCATTAGGGATCTCAGCACTGGAGGCGTGCTTCGTCAGGAGAGAGACGTCAATAGCTTGGGGCAATTCGTTCGCAAAAGACCCATCAGAAGACGTGGGACGCCTACTACTCTCGAATCAGCGTTTGAGGATACGAAGCCGTACGTTCTGACACAACTTGGACGCAAGTTCGTGCACTACACGATGAACGAAGCTGTAACCAGGCTCTCTAGCGAGAGCTCCGCCTAGGATGGTTTGCAAGTAGGTACAATCCCGCCATGGCCGATTTCAAACAGGGTGATGTGGTGCAGTTGAAGAGCGGCGGTCCTAAGATGACCATCAAGGGAATCGGGAAATACGGCATTGTTCCCAAAGAAGAAAACGCGCTTTGCGAGTGGTTCGACGGCAACCGGCGCGTGGAGGACGTTTTTGAGTTGGCCGTGTTGATGAAGGCCGACACTAGCAGTGGTTTTGGTCAGCTAAGAGTAGAGCGAGGATAGCCCAGCCAACCGGCGTTGTCGTGGGCAAGTGCCGAGTCCGACTTTGCACACACGATTGCTATGATCTCCGCATGCTCGCGTCGCTGTTCTTGCTGGCCTTCGTCGGACAGGCACCCGCACGACAGTGCGATCTTCAGGTCCGAGTCGTTGATGTGGACACCGGCAGAGCTTTGCCGAAGATCGCGGTCAATCTGAGAATCGGGATTGCTAATAGGAAAACCGTTCAACAGGAGACCGACAGCACAGGGACGACCTGCTTTGCTATCCCGGCACTCGTTGAGCAGTGGACCTCGGTCGATGCTTTTTCGCTCCGCTATCACAGCATCCATGCCGATCCACTGATCCGACATCTACCGGAGCAAGTGACCATCCCGATGAAGCATTTAAGCTTGCTGGAGTCTCTACGCTACCTGTACGAGGGCGACTAGAACATGCCTGGGTACTTTCCTGATGACGAAAGCGGGGATGTGCTCCGTCATATGGAACGTGACGGCGATGACCTGAACATCTCAAGAGACATCGCTTTCAGCGTGATCTTTCCAGGTGCAGCAGAGGCGGACGAGTTTATAACGCGTGTCCGAGGGCTAGGGCTTGGAGCTTCTATGGAGAAGTCGAACTGTGTGCCTGAATTGCCTTGGGATGTAACGGTGACAAAGCACATGATTCCGGCGCATGCTGAGATCACCCGGCTTGAGAAGATGCTTGAAGATGCGGCAGGTCCGCTCGGGGGCCGAAACGACGGATGGGGCTGCTTCTCGCAACCGGTACAGAACTAGGACCCTAAGCAGCCTTCCTCATGACAGCTAACGAAGTTCAATCCTTGGTGCGTTCGCAGATCGCCGAGGATCTGACGACTACAGCCGAACAGCGTATTGCACTCGAACGCATGATGCTCTCGCCTCAGGTCGCCTCGGTAATAACGGTCCGCACTCCCCCTCTGGAAGATGAAGAGCTGGACGTTTGGCTCATCGGCGAGGACGCCCCTGAGGGATACAAGATCATCATGCAGAACGATGGCAAGCAGTTTGGCCTTGCGGCGACCGGCTTTCCCAATGACAAGCGTCTGGTAGTAGTCGGATGGTACGGTTCCCTGAAATCAGCATTCTTGGGGATGTGACAGAGGGCTGATTAGGAGTGAACGACTTTGTACTCACTGAAACGTGCATTTAGGAACCGTAAGCCGCATGGGCGCGCTTGAGGGTGGAACGATTTGTATAGACTTCAACAAATCCCAATCCGACGCACAAGAGCAAGAGAACCATTTCAAATGGGGTTCTCCCTTTGTTGTCTCTCAAGTTCCACCATGTAGGAAGCCCCAACCGAATCGATAAAGCTGTGGTTTGGAGGAAAAAGAGGACCATAAGGAATCCGATATGGCGCCAGAAAAGGGTCAGGAGTTGCGGTTTCACAGCTGGGCAGGAGAGCAAAAATCGAGGAGCACTCCGATGCGCGGCAAACGTTAGCCAGACCACGCCGAGTGTGTAAGGAACCTGTGACAACTCCTGCAAACGATAAGGGTGGCTGTTCATCAGCGCCACGAACAAGGCGAGGCTACCGACCGTCGAACCTAGAAACAGGCTCGCGAGTACGCAGAAGCGTAAGAGAGAGAATCCTTCTGTCCGGCATGGATCAGAGTGCGGCCAGGCTTGTGCTGAACGTGGCTCGGGGTCGAACGAGATTACGTTTTCGATCACGATAGCGCGCGGAGTACCTTCACCTTCTACATGCAGGTCGCGCGCGGAAAGGGGTTGAACCAATAGCGCGTTTACGTCTTCGTCATATCCAACGATTTCTGCAGTCAACTGTTCGCCGTCGTCCAGGGTAAATCGGCCAATTACACCGAAGCCGGTTTTATCCATCCAGTCTGGAGCTGTTTCGCCGAGCATAAGTGTTCCCCAGCATATAGCGGAGAGTCTGCAGACCGAGCCGACGCACGTAGCCTTGTACTCACTGAAACGGGCGTTTCAGGTCTCACTGAGGCTGCAGCATCTGAGCTTCCCGCAATCCTAGCCCGATGCTGAATTGGCCTGTGCAACTCACCTAATCTGCTGTTTACCGGCTTTTCGAAGCTTGACCCCCAAGGCAACGCAGGCGGCCAAGCCCGCGACTAGGGCAGAGACTGTCACACTGAACATCGCTCTGGACTTCCAGTGAATGTCCATGCCCATGGAGCCAAGCAGAACTCCGAGAGCGATCATGCCGCCTACGCAAAGAAGCGGGAGCAGAATCAGGAGCATGCCGACCCATGAACGCCATCTAGCCATCACCGAATCCTACGCAGCGCCAAAATACGTACGATAAAGGACGTTATCTATCGTCCCTCAATCTAGCGGGTGACGAGAGAACAAAGTCTGCACGGAGTCAGTTCTGAGGTCTGCGGCAATGCGAGGGAGCTTGAAGAGCGCAGTCAGCCCGAACTCTAAGCCCGCTTCAGCGACCAACGTAGCCAGCAGGTCTACAAAGAAGTCCATGCCCGCCATCCTCTCACGGCCTCGACACAATCAGGTCTCGCCAATAAGCCAACTATGGGATAGGCGCGAAGCGCCTTCATTAGGTAGTAGACGAATGAGTGAGGGTGCTGAACTGCATAGAACACACCTAGTGCCAAGACCGCGACTCCAGCGACCTTAACCCCCCAGCGGGGTACAAGTGTCGCTATGCCATTCTGTTGACTCATGCCCGCCATCCTTCATGTCACCTTGAGAAGCCTCATTTAGAGGGTTCGTGTAGGCAGCTAGAGCGCGCTTCACTTGGACTGCAGACCATTCCCCAACCCCCCTGGGCGTGGGAATCTCGCGAGCGTTGAGTTCTGCCGCGACCGCGCGGAGAGAGCTCGCCCCAGCGACCTGAATCGCCGTGATGGTTGGAAGGAGTTCTGTGCGACTCTGACTGGCTTTTGCACTTCGTAGCTGGCGCGCCGCAGCTCCGATCTCTGCAAACCGCTCCGCCGAGACGCGCCGGCCGCCAAGCTTCGTTCCCC
>CAXTLR010000035.1:0-16179 GCA_964245195.1 uncultured Acidobacteriaceae bacterium
CCACCATCGAGTTTTGAAGTGTCAACAGCGCGGGGGCGATTACGGATACCAGTTTGCCGGAGCGGGTAGTGCCCACAGTGATGAGGTGGCCGGGGTCGCCGCCCGGTCCAAAATCGAATGCAATACCCGTAGACGTGTCACCGGGATTGTGTCCGAGAGGAGTAGCCGTAGACGATGACTGCCCGAATATGGGCCGCAGGTTATCTTTGCCGGTCTCGTGCAGTATGGATGAGCCGTAAAGGTTGCTTTCTTCGGACGTGGGCATGCGCGGGCCACCTCACATCGTTTTAGACACGTTAGCGCCGACTTAGTTGCAGTTACGGAGGAAAAATGTAGAATGGCACCAAATCAGGGAAGTCCAGAGGGGAACGCTCTGGTCCTCGAAGAGCGCAGATATGTGTTGACGTTGTCAACACCTCCGGGCTTCGCCCTCCGCTGCGTTTCGCCTCCGGCGAAACAAGCCTGCCATCCGGCAGGCAGAGGCAAGGGCAACGGCAACAGCAACGGCAAAAGCCGCTGCAACAGCGAGGCCGCCCGCGCGGCCATTTTGGAGGAGCAAAGGCAATGCAGTTCGTCAGCATCCCCGACCTTTGCGACCGCTGGCTTTATACCCGGCAAGGCGTCCATCGCCTCACGAGACATTCTCTGTTTCCGCCGCCACTTTTCACCGTGAGCCGGGGTCACGTTCCTGTATGGGAGTTGTCGCAAATCGAGGGGTGGGAAGCCGATCATCCCGAGGTCTACGACCCAGGCGCGAAGCTGCGCAAACAGAAGGGATATTTCCGCGCCAGAATGAAGGGTGTAGGTAGCGCGAGTTCCCCAGGAGAGACACAGCCATGAGCGACCAGCAGACAGCCGCGACCGACAGCAAGAAACCCAGCCGCGCCGAGCAGCTTTTGAACCGCTACAAGGATGCGGTACGCGCCGAGAAGGAGCGCGACCGCAAGGAGGACGCGGCCCGCAAAATCGTCCTCGGCGGGACGGTCATCGCTGCGATGGAAGACGATCCGGCTTTGCGTGAGCAGATCGCCGGATTGCTGGACAAGTACGCGACGAAGCCGGGCGACCGGAGGCGCATTGAACAATGGCTACCGCAGCGGCAGGCGTAGGGCATTTCCAGCCACGGGCAAACATCCTCACCCGGTCGAAGGGGAACACCGTCACGGGCAAGGCGGCGTACAACGCCCGTTGCCGGATCGAGAACGAGCGCACGGGGCAAGTGTCGAGCTTTTCCCATCTGCCTAACAAGATCATCTCCGAGCATTTTTACCCGGCAGCGAACGCGCCGGAATGGGCGCAGACGCGCCAGGGATATTGGAACGGCGTCGAGCTTCGAGAGAACCGCGCCGACAGTCAGCTTGCGATGGATTGGGTGATTGATCTTCCCCACCAGTTGCAGGCGAACCCGGACCATGCGCGGATGGCGCTACAGGACTTCATCCGGGAGAATTTCACGCGCAAGGGATACGGCGCGGACCTCGCGTTTCATCCAGCCCACGACCACGGCGACGAGCGGAATTTTCACGCGCACCTCATGGTAGGCATTCGCAAGTTCGAGAAGGACGGGTCATGGTCGAAAACCAAGGACGGCGTACCCGATCCCCACGAGCTTACCGAGTTGCGGCGGCGGATGGCCGACAAGCTGAACCGGCACCTTGAGCGCCACGGCTACGGCATCCAGGTAGACCACCGGAGCAACGAGGCGCGGGGCATCGAGCGGGAGAGCACCGTACACATGGGCCGAGCCGCCGCCGCGCTGGAACGTCTCGGGGTGCAGACCGAAGTCGGAAACCTCAATCGTGCGATCCAGGTACGCAATGCCGAGAGCGAAAAGGTTCTGGTCAAGGTGCGGGTCAAGGAGCTTGAGCCGATCGAGGTTGAAAGCGCGATCGAGCGGCAGCGCCAGGAGGACCAGGCGCACAAGGTCGAGGTGCAGAAGCGGGCCGACCGCGATCTAGCCAGGTCAACCGGGATGGCGCAGCACGCCAGGGATATCATGCGGGCCGTCTCCCGCCTGTTCGTGACCATGGGCGCGACCCTTGGCAACATCATCCAGATCGACCGCGGGGACATTCGCGGCCAGGGCGCGACGTTCCGGACCGAGGCAATCGACAAGCGGCGGAAGCTGGAAGAACTGGAAGCCACCAGCTATAAGCGCCAGATGGACGAGAACACACAGAAGCTCGCGGCGGCGGCGTTGGCCCAGGCGCAGCCACAGCAGCCCCAGGAAGCGCCGAAGCGCAAGTATGTCCACGAGGAAGACCTAGAGCGCGAACGCCGCGCCAAGGCCGAGCAGAAGCCCGAGGGCGAGCAGCCGAAGCGGAAGTACGTTCACGAGGAAGACCTACGGCGCGGACTGAGCCGACCAGGGCGACGGCCAGAGGATGACGAGCCGCGCTAGTTAGTCGAAATTGAGCTTATGGCTTGCAATGTAACTGCGCGAGCCGAAAACCTCAGCACGACCGGCAGCGCGGTTTGCCATGTTCAGCAGATTGTGAGCATGGGCCGGGTCGCCACCATGGGAAGCCCGCTTCGCCATCGAGCGCAGCATCCGAGCGTAGGGCGTTTCTTCATCATTGCGGTTCGACATGGGCGGCATGTATATCCCCGGCCAGGATCACAGGCAAGCTTATTCGCCGGAGCTACGAACGCCCGAGGCGTCGAAAATCCGCATGGCGTCATCCATGATCCAGCCGACGCGCTTTTGATAGGTTTCCGGGTCGCCCGTGTCGAAGCGACAGCCGAACTTTTCCGGGTCGCGGACCACGCGCATCGCCGTCCACAGATCAATCATTTCCTCATGCGTCAGCCAGGGCATGCGCCAAATTCTACCCCCCCCGCCGTGGCTTCTAATGCCGGAAGCGGAGCAGGAGATACGCCACGCGGACCACAGAGGGCGGGAACCAGGGCGGCAGATCGTCAGCGAATTGTGCGAGCAGCCCCGCCAGGGCAACGACAGCGACCAGGAACCAGATGGAGTCAGCACCGGACGCTCGCCGGCGGCGCCGGCGAGCTGGAGCCGGATGCGGCAGCGAGAGCCAGTGCCAAAGGCGCAAGTACCAGGGGCGATCCAGGACGAGCTTAGCGGCGGCCAGGATCGCACGGCGACAGGTTTCCAGGTCACAGGCGAACAGTTCAGAACGAGGGATGCGGTAGCGATCCAGGATGCGATGCGCCAGGGCTTCGACGGCGGCGGGATCATCGACCGCGTGACGGCTGGCAATCTCGAAGGCGTAGACCGTCCCGTACTCGCGCGTGAGTTCGGATGCCCGGAGCCGCAGCGCCCGAGTGGTCATGCCCAGCTTGTAGGCCGTCAGGCCGGGGTTGCTAAAGACGTAGACGAAGCCCGTTTGCATGGGCGACAGTAACCACCCTCAAAGGCCGGAACAAGAAGCCACGGCGGGGGGCGACTAGCGGCGCAGAGGCAACGACCAGTCAGGCTCCGGCCCACCATTGCCAAAGGTTCGATGATGACCGGCCACGAGGTAGATTTCTCGCGGCGACTGACGACAGGCACGGCATTTGAGGCGCGGCAGCAGGTCGAGGAAGATTCGGTTTCCGTGCCGTTGCGCCAGAAGCTTGCAGGGGTACGAGCAGGACGAGCCGCAGGCACACGACAGATCGAGGGAGCATTCCGGCCAGTCCATGAGGCGATGGTGCGGGTTCCAGGGCGGCGGGTGCATCTTCCGAGCGTAGGCGAACAAAAGGAGAAACTCAAGCGAGACGGTCAGACCTTCAGCGCCAGGACGACATTGTGAACGGTGGTGCTGATATAGGCTTCCACGTCCACTTGCTTGACCTTGTAGCTGGACGGATGCGCGGCACTGTTCCGCGTGTCCAGGCTTTGTTTCAACACCTTGAACGTGTCGGCGGTGATGATGGCGGCGCTACGGCAAATTTCAATGTTCACCGATTCCTTTAGCTCGCTGAAGTCATCGAGCTTCGCCATCGCAGAAATGCGGCAGTCCTTGTGTTCCTTGGGATACCGCTTAGGCCATGCCGTGTTGAACTCCGCAAGGTGGTGAGCAAGGACGAAGCGCAACAGGTGGTCATAGGTCAGGTTCCAGGTCATGACGATAGCGGCGCGGAAAGCGCCTGCCTTGTAGCAAAGCAGCGCCTCTTTCAGGAACTCGCTTTGCTCCACCGAGGGCACGAGGGCGGGCAAGCCCATCAAAGTCTCGCGTGTGATGACCGTAATGGGATGGAAACTGTACCGGGCGCTCAGATCGTCACGGACGGACTTCGCCAGCTTCAGCCCTTTTGAACGCAGCACCTCTTTCTTTTTTTCTAGCTGCGCGATATACGGGCCGAACGAGGTAGGGGCTTTGAGGTGGAGTCTTTCGTAACAGTCGCCCACTTGAGCGGCGGTGAAAAACTCCTGATTTCGTTCTGTGTGTATGTACCAAGCCAGCAGTTTGATCAACTCGCTATGGCCCCACGCTTGAGACAGTTTCGTCACTTGGGCCAGATCGTCGAGCGTCTGCGGCATTTACTCTCCAGGCGCGGCGGTCATCTTGTTATCGACCTGATTTAGGCCAGTGATCGTGAGTTTGTAGCTTCCCTTCCCTGTGCCGCTACCAAACCATTTCTGGTTGCTTTTTAGGTTTCTGAAGGTCTGGCCGATGTCCGCAGGACGATCCTTCCAGGTCATGACGTGAAAGCACGTAAACATATCGCTGATGGTAATTTCGTCAGTGTTCCGATGATGCTTGAACCACCCGGCTACAACCAGGAACCTCTCTGATGTTGTCTTCGGCCCCTTTTCTTTCACGTATGTCGCAAGCGATACGGGGGTATTCAGATCGAGACTGTTATTGAGGTCAGGTACAGGAGGGGGCTTGCGTTCGCGTGGTGCTTTCTTTTCCGCTGTTGCCGGTGTTTCCTCTGCGTCCAGTATGTCCGCATCTTCGTAGGCTTCCTGCTCTGCGTCGGCAGGTTCGGTTGTTTCAGTGCCGTTAGAAGTGCCCGCAGCGAGCTTTCGGGCGGGACGTGGCGGCGGCAATACTTGGACGGGCGGCGCTAGGGCATTCAACGCCTGGGTGACAGTATCGAAACCCTTGCGGATCGTCTCGCCGCTTCCGCGAAAACGCATCACGACTACTGTAAGTTCCTCCGACTCATCAGGTTCTGGCTTTGGTTTGTTCCTGCCGTTGTCCTTAGCACTCATGCGAGAAAGCATATCGTACTTAGCTGCTAGCTTGTGACGACTGCGCTTGTCTTCGGATTTATAGTTGTGGGCCAGATCGACGGGGCGGGCGACGCGAGGACAGTTCAGACGGCATAGCCTCAAAACTTCCAGGCGTTGCCCGATCCACCGTCGCAGCAACATCCAGGAGCGTAGCCGGGGAACGCTTCAACACGGTCCAGTCGATTGTTGGAAGTACGACCAGGGAAAGGGTGCGGCTTTCCAAGTTCTGCTGATACGACAAGTTCTTATCGCCGGTCACCATGACCTGAAAGCCAGCGTCTTCCCCCGCCCGGAGTAGTTCGCCGTTGCCAAGTTCGGCCCAGCCCATCTGACGCGCCGTCGTAACCTCATGGCCCACCAGGTGACGGCGCAGAGGCGCAGGCACGTTGTTGTCGAAAAGGACCCTCACGGCTTCAGCGAAGGATTGTGTTTCACGGCGTAGGCCAGGAGCCTGCGTACACCGTCAGCGGGCAACTCGAAGACCTCGGCAATCTCATCGGCTGGCAGGCCGCTCCGGTAGTTCTGCACGATGGCGTCAGCAGGCATTCGCGAGTGCTTGAGGATGGGAACCCCACTCACCTTGCCGGGAACAGTTTCAACCTCGGGGCAATCGGTCCAGTCCATCACGAGGGAGCTTTCCTGTATTTGAGCCATAAGCCGAGCATAGGCCGTTTCAGGCCGCATGTAAGAGGCCATTTTCGGGAGTGTTCCCGCTGCGAAGCAGCGGGAAGGAGACCCGCAAGTGTTCAGTTCCGCTAGCTTCATACGTTTTCCAAGATCGGCAATTACAGATTGAAGCTAGCGGAACTGAACACTTGCGGTTTGAACACCGAAATGCGGGAAAAGTTGCGCGATTTCTGCGGAAGCGTCTGCCTTTTTTTTGGAAGTTCATCGAGGCTCTCCTAGTAAAGCTGTTTGTTGAGTTAATTATACGCTGTCTCTTCAGGTAACTGTATGAAAATAGGCAACTTAACTTAGGCCAAGGGCTTTGCCAGGGCGGCATCGGCATCGAGGACAAGAGAGTTACCCCCCGGCCTTCGCCAGCGATGTGGGACGCGCTGCGACCCGGGGATAACTCTCTTGTCCTCTCTGAAACGACCGTTATAGTATGGGACCTTCAGGAAACGAGGTGCGTCATGCCTTACCCGAACAAGCCCCTTGCCGAGATGACCCCCGATGAGATCGCCCAGCTTGCGCCGGAGGATTTCAAGCAATTAGCCAACAGCCATAACGACGAGCTAGAGCTACGCGAGAACGCTTATGAGCGCGTGATTGCCGATTCTGACGATCCAGCGAACTACCCCGAGATGACCCTTGATGCAGCAAGCGGGGAGTGGCGACCGATGACCGACAAGGAGTTGAACCAGGAGATTTACAGGTTGGAGGTCATCGCCAACCATCCAGACCATGAAATCTCAGAGGCAGACGGGAGGCGGCTGGACGCTCTACAGAACGAGGAACGTCGCCGTAGCGAAGAACCCCCGCTTCCCCCGCTAGAGCCGGTCAATGAAGCCGAGGTGGACGCCCTGCTAGACCAGCTTGTAGAGCAACGGGCAGCGAAGCACTCCGGCCTGCTCAATAAGCTGTCAGGGACGGAGCGGGAACACGAGCCGGAGCCTTTCGGTAAGCCGCTTATACCGGCAGTCATCGAGGCGATCAAAGAGCTTCCCGGCACCGTGCGCGAAAAGATGAACCCCTTCCAGGCCGTAGCGAAACCCAAGTACGTGCATGAGGAAGACCTAGAGCACGACCGCAGCCGCGAACGATGGTAGGTGCAACTGCGTCGTACGATACAAACCCACGTCCGTTCGTCGCCTATTACCGCGTCAGCACAGACCGCCAGGGCGAGAGCGGCTTAGGCTTGGAGGCGCAGCAACAGGCCGTCGCGAAGTTCATACGCGGCGGCGAATTGCTGGCCGAGTTCCAGGAGATCGAGAGCGGCAAGAGCCACGCGAACAGGCCGAAACTCGCGGCGGCGCTGGACCTCTGCAAACGCCGTGGCGCTACGCTGGTCATCGCCAAGCTCGACCGGCTTGCCCGCGACGTGCATTTCATTTCGGGGCTGATGAAGGGCGGCGTTGAGTTCGTGGCCGTCGATATGCCCCAGGCAAACAGGTTGACCGTTCACATTCTCGCGGCGGTGGCCGAGCATGAGCGCGAAGCGATTTCGCAGAGGACCAGGGCGGCACTTGCAGCAGCGAAGGCCCGAGGGACGAAGCTGGGCAATCCCAGGTGGGCCGACACGATCGAGCGAGCCAGGGCAGCGAGGAACCCTAATCCGGTATCGCCCGAGGTGGTCGCGCAGATCGAAACGTACCGGCGTGAAGGTTGGACGCTTCGAGCCGTTGCGGGGCAGTTGAACGCCATGGGCATCAAGACGCCACGAGGATGCAAGTGGGGTCCAGAGTCGATCCGCAGAGCACTTGCACAAACCAATCAGGAGAAACCCCGATGAGCACCACGAAGCGCAGCGGCCTAATGTCTTTCGGGGATCTGGTGAAGGACGAACCGACGCTGCTAGACCTCCTCGGGATCAAAGAACTACCGAAGCCAAAGCCGACGCCGACGCCGAAGAAAGCGGCCAGGGCGGTTAGCAAACAGGACGGACGGCGCTTGGATCACGTACAGCGGATTCGGGAGCAGCGAGAGGACGACACGCAGCAGCTTGGCTATCTGGCAAAGCCTTTTCTATTGCTGGGCCTGCCGTTCAAGCCTGTAAAGGGCAGCTATTACAAGCGAACGAACGGGAATGACGTACTAGAGATCACGGGATCGCCAGAACATGCGTTGCCCTTCGGGGAGGACATTCTCGTTCTGATATGGGTTTCGACGCTGGCAGTGTTGAACAAAAGAGACGGCAAAATCCCTCGCGTTATCGAGTTCAAGCGAGCAGCGGACATGCTGAAAGCGTTTGGCCTGCCGGTAGACGGTCGAACATACGAGCGGATGCAGGAGCGATTCTTGCGCGTGTTTTACGCGACGTTTTTCTATGGAACGAAGAACACGCGCGGGAGAGCGAAGCTCTACAAGGTCAGTTTCTTTGATGAAATCGACCTCTGGTTTACTCGCGACTTGGAAAGCGAGACGCTACCGGGCGACGACTTCACAAACAACAGGATCAAGCTATCGGAGGCGTTCGCCGCAGACCTGGAGACACACCACCCGCCGATTGACCTTGAGGCGGTCAAGATGTGGGCGAACAAGCCGGGGCAGCTTTATTTCTACATGTGGCTTGTGTTCCGTTGCTACGCGGCCAGGGGTGAAAGCAGCATCCCCCTCATGGGGCCAAGCGGGATCAAAGAACAGTGCGGGGTGCAGGGCTATGCCGGGGAGGACGGACCGGCCAATTTCAAACGCAAGGTAAGAGGCTGGCTGGCAGGGGTGAAAACGGCATGGCCTGATTGCCCGGTGACACTGACCAACGAAGGCGGAAAGGACTACCTCACCATCACGCGCAACCGCACTGCAATCAGAGAGCGGAGCCGTGCAAAAGGCTAAGGATTGGCGAAGTTATCCACGTGCTTCTGGTACGGAGCGAAATGTCAGCAAACACCACGAAAAGCGAATTTATCCACGTGCTTCTGGTACGGAGGGTTTACGTGCTTCTGGTACGGAGCCTCTATATATACCTGTAGTTAGAGCATCCTGTAGAAAAACAGAGACCAGTAGAAGGCGACCGACGGCAGTGGAAAACCACCAAAGTCAGAGGCCAACAGGCACCAAAAAAACACAAAACGAGAAGCCACGGCGGGGGGCAGAGTTGAGAGGCCGAGCGGCAGTGCTTTGGCAAGATTTCCGGGGTATGGTGACGCCAGGAGATCGCAGAACGAGCCAAGCCAAATGACCATGCCCCCCGCCGATGCTTCTAGTCGCGCAGCGCAAGCCGTTGCCATGGTCAATCTGTTTGCCAGCATCGGGGCAACGCACTTCGACATCACGCACACGCACCTGTCAGGGGAGAAGCGAGGTTATCGAAGCAAGCGCGATCTAGCCGAGGTCCGGGAGTCGATGCCGCCGCTGATAGCAGCAGCCGACCGGCGACAGAACAACGTGATTATCCGGCCCAGGGTGCAGGGTGCGACGTGCATCCAGCTTGACGACCTCGACCAGGGCAAGGCGAAGGCAGTAGCACCAGCGGCGTTTCTGATACTGGAAACCAGCCCAGGCAATTACCAAGCGTGGGTGGCGGTGAAGGATGCGCGGCCAGGGATCACCAGCAGGCTACGCAAGGGAGCCGGAGCGGACCAGAGTGCATCCGGGGCAACCAGGATCGCAGGCAGTCAGAATTTCAAGGCGAAGTATGCACCCGACTTCCCTACCGTGCGGATGGCCGGAACGAAGCGCGGCCACATTGTCACCGTTGCCGAGTTGGAAGCCCTGAAGGTCCTAGCGCCGGAGCCGGAGCAGCAGCCAGGGCAAGCGATAGGACCGCGTGACGCCGTGAGGCCGGATGGACGCACGGCGCGGAAGTGGCCCAGCTATCAGATGTGCCTTGAGCGAGCGCCAGACAGCGAGAGCCGACCGGGAGAGCATCGCGGCAGCATTGCGGACTTCACCTGGGCGAAGATTGCGACCAGTTGGGGTCACAGCGTCGAGGCGACAGCGGCCAAGCTGATGCAGGAGAGCGACAAGGCCCAGGAGAACGGCGAAGCATACGCATTGCAGACAGTGAAGCGGGCGGCATGGGCAGCGGCACGGCGGAACCGGGGAATGCAGCCATGATGCCAGCGAACGAGAATTTCAGCCCGAGGCTACAGGCGGCGATTGATCGGGTCCGGGCGATAAGGTTTCACCAGTCCCGCGCAGATCATGGCGTCTACGACGAGGACGAGCTACGCGAGGCGGCGGTGCGGATCGTGATCGCAACTTTCGAGAAATACCCTCACAATAACGGTTGACCGGGCGACCGAAATACCGGTATACTGGTATCAGTTATTCACTGAGGGGCAGCGCCATGAAAAAGCCGGTTGTATCGTACGAAACAAAGCCAGATGCCACGATCACGGAGCGGGAGTATCGGGCCTTCCAGGTCGCGTACGACTTCTTCAATGCGGAGCTATTCGGCGGTTCCCTGCCCCATGTACTCGTAACCTTTCAGCGCCACGCGAAGGCCAAGGGGTATTTCTCCCCGGAGCGGTTTGTAAGCCGGGAGGCCGAGGGCGTCACCACGGCGCACGAACTGGCAATGAACCCGGACGTATTCACGGGACGCAGCGACGAGGCGATCCTTTCGACGCTCGCGCATGAAATGGTGCATGTCTGGCAGCAGACGCATGGCAAGCCGCCGCGCCGTTCGTACCATGACCGCCAGTGGGCCGAGAAGATGAAGGCCGTTGGACTGTACCCGAGCACGACCGGCGAACCAGGAGGCAAGGAAACCGGGCAGAGCGTGACGCATTACATCGTCCAGGGCGGGCCGTATCAGGTGGCGTATGCGAAGCTCGCCGCGACCGGGTTTCATATCAACTGGCAGTCCCTACCCATCAGCGAGGATCGCAAGAAGAAGGCCAAGAGCAAGACGAAATACACCTGCCCGGATTGTGGCGCGAACGCATGGGCCAAGCCGAAAACCTCCCTGATATGCGGCGACTGCTACGAGATCGAGGACGAGAACGGCGAGCCGACCATCTGCAAGATGATCGCGGAGGAAGCCGACGAGGACGAGCAGCAGGAAGCGGCTTAGATACCAGTTGACCGGGCTACCGGTATTCCGGTAGTCTGGTCAATCAGTAGACCATAAGGAACACAGGCAATGCAGATCACCATTTCCATTCCCGATGACAGCGGCGACGAAGGCCAGGAGTTTTACGGCTACGTCATTTCCGAGGCCACGGGACTTCACCAAGTACAAGCCAAGATCACAGCGCCCGCTTACCTCGAATTGAAAGCTGCCATCTTGGGACACGTTTCAGACATGCTCTGACGGAGAGGCATCACCAGTGATCGTTACGATAACCAGCGACAAGGGCGGCGTCGGCAAGACCATGACGGCGGTACACCTTGCGGCATACTTCCAGACGCTCGCGCCTACGTTGCTTGTGGATGGTGACGGCATCCGTTGTTCTATCCGGTGGAGCGAGCGAGCCGGAGGCGGCGGGTTGCCGTTCAAGGTGGTAGGCGACCGGGAAATGGGAATGCACCTGCGCAACCACGAGCATGTAGTGATCGACACCCAGGGCAAGCCAGACGATACCGACCTGAAGGAGCTTGTACGAGGGTGCGACGTGCTAGTGCTTCCTGCGGAGCCGGGGGAAAGCAACAACGAAGGCTTGATACATACCCTTGAACGGCTGCGGGCGCTTGGATCGACAAAGCACCGAGTTCTGTTGACCAAGGTTCCATCAGCGCATGAGGAAATGGCTGAGCTTGCTAGGAAGACCCGTGCGGACCTCACAGAGGCAGGGTTTCCGATGTTTCAGGCCGAGATAGCGAACATGGCGGTTTTCAGGAAGGCCGAGGCAAGGGGAGTGCCGGTTTATGCCGTGAAGGGCGACCGGAACCGTAAACGAGCGTGGGAAATGTACGCCGCAGTAGGAAAGGAGATCACCGCCAATGGCTAACAGGTTCGCAGCAATCAACACGAAGAAGCCGGAGCAACTTGATATCGAGGACGCACCCAAGGCGGAAATCGGGCGACCGGTAGAGCGGGCGACCAGGGGACCGGGAAGGCCAGCCACGGGCAAGCGCAGCGATCCAGCATTTGAGAAGGTCGGCGTTTACCTGAACGCGGATATACACAAGCGGGTCAAGCAGCAATTGCTGGAGGCGGGGGCGGGCGATCTATCCGACCTGATAGGCAAGTTGCTTGCGGCGCATTTGGGAGACCGGTAGGGCGGGCGACCGATTTACCGGTTTATCGTTTTGTATCGTACGACACACACAGAAGGACAGCAGCAATGACTACCCAACCGGCTCAGAGGATCGAGGCGTTTTTTCCCGTGGTCGGAGCAATTTGGAGGAACCAGACCCAGGAGGGGAAAAGCTACTACAGCGTCACGATTGAGCGCCGTTACAAGGACAAGGACGGGAACTGGCAGAGTACCGGCAGTTTCGGGGCCGATGACCTGTTGACCGTGGCGAAGGTGGCAAACCTAGCGCATACCGAGGTGTTCAAGTTTCTGGCGGCGGATCGACAGGCGCAGCGCGAACCAGGGGCGGAGGGTTGAGCCATGGCGAAGCGAAACGCGGTGGACCTCAGCAAGGATGCGGCGATGCTGGCGCGGGAAGATACCGAGCAAGAGCTATGGCGATCCTGGCGAGAGCAGGACAGGGCGGCGGCAGCATTGAGGGATGCAATGTTCAACGGATTGATCCGGGTTCCCGATGCCGGGGCGAGTTTCGAGGAAGGCGTTAGGGACGTGCTTACGCGGCTGGACCTCGCAGGCTGGCAGATCACACGGAAAGGAAACTGAGCCATGGCGAAGCGTGGAGGCTATGGCCGGAGTGAGCCGGTCGAGTGGGTGAAGTTGCCCCAGGTCACGTATGGGGAGGCGATCACGAGCGCCGTAAGCATGGGCCAGGACGTGAACACATGGTTTCTCGATGCCGTGGCCCATCACCTGTACCGATGTGAAGGGTTGCAGGCCCAGGAACGATATGCCCATGACGACGCAGTAGCAGCGGCAGGGATGAAGCCAACGCCGGACAAGCACGACCAGCGATACCAGATCACACGACCGAAGCCGGAAATCACGAGGCCAGCGGCAGGACCAGGACCAGGACAGGGAAGCACGGGCGGCGGGAGAAGTCTGCGACCGTAACCAGGAAGGCCCAAATTCGCCCCAGGAGAGGCCGGAGAGCCGAGAGGGGTAGATACGACCCAATTTTCCTAGAAGCCTTGCCACGGGCAAATTTGACCCCGTAGCGTTGACTTTAGAAGACCAGCGCACCGGCGTTCGGAACAATCAACACCGTCCTGCGCTGGCCTTTACTCACGATGGATACGGCAGGGACCGCCACAGACTGACGGATTGCCATAGGCCGATTTTAGAACGGTATGTCAGCGTCAGTGATGCAGGTTGCAGCGGCTTCCCGTTCGTTCGCTTCGCGTTCCAGTTCAGATTCCGCGAAGCAGCCCAGGCAGTAGGTTGCAGGAGGCACGGCGTAGCTGTCACCGGCGCGGTATCTGTTTGACGGGATCTCCGAGACGGCCGCCGCTTCGCCACAGATCCAGCAGAGCAGGGAACACCCAGGGCAAAGACCACGGATGAAGGCGCGGCCCTCGATGCGGCAGAACTCGCAGTGCATGGAGATTTCGCCAGCAGCCAGGAGGCGTTCGTATTCGGCGCGGGCGGAACCTTCGGCGGCTTCATTGTCTCCGAAATAGGGTGCCATCGCATCGAGCGAAACTCCCACGGGGTACTCACAAACAACGTGGTGGTGGAGCGGGCTTGAGGGGTCCGCCATGAAGAATACGACGCCGGTAGGATAGTGACGCATGGCATCGCAGGGAAACCCCTCATTGTCAGCTACGAGAAACGACCATTCAGACATAAGCCCCCCGCCGTTGCTTCTCAGAAGATCGATGGATTTTCCCGCTTGTAGACGTAGTGCCGGGTTAGGGCGTCCTGAGCTTGAGCCAAGGTGACGCCGTGCTTTCGTTCGAGGATGGAGACCTTGTTTTCCCGGTTGAACCAGGAGCGTGAGGTTTCCGAGAGTTCGACGGCGGCGGCGTAGGCGGTTGGGCTTAGTGGCAGGGTATGGAAATCCAGACCAGAGCGAGACACGACGACAGCCGGAGGCGGTACGGCAATGGCAGGCGCGTCGGAGGTGGCCGGTTGTGTTTCGTACGATACACGCGGCCAAGGGCGCATCCCTACGGTGTCAGGCGGCGGTTCGCGACCTTCCAGGTAGGACTCATTTCCGGCTGTCGCTGCCTGATCCTTTGCCCATGCTTCTTTCGCCACAGCGACGGAGACACCGAAGACTTTTTCAGCGGCGGGGACCAAGCGGGCGCGAATGTCTGCACTCTCACTAGGAGCGAAGGTCTCCGCATGGATCACAGACATGCAATCCCGGTGCGACCGCCAATTTAGCGGGATGGTCACGAGGTCGGATTCCTGACGTGAATACCATTCCGGGATAAAAAAACTGATCCCGTCTTCGATAACGATGTGTCCTTCCCCTAATGTCGCAAGGTGTTCCTGATTTGCCTGATGACGTGACGGCCTCTCGGGTGCGTTTTCCGGCTGGATTGCCGGGGGCGCTTCTTGCTGGATCGATGGCTCGGGTATTGATGGACTTGCCGCCGTAGGTTTCCACAAGAGCATATCGGCCAGATCGGGGCGGCTTTCAGCGTAGCGAGCGAGGACGGCTTGACGTTCGGGGCTAAGTTCAGGGAGTGGCTTAGTCGCTGCGTTCGAGGGTGGCGGGATGCTCGGGGCCGGGTCGGTTGTCTTCGCATCGAGCGAAGGCAAGGACGGCACTACGGGCAGCGAAGGAGCAGGCACGGGACCAGGAGCAGGGCGCGGCGACGTGGACGAGCCGGAGGGTTTGTTTCCTGCTCCGGGCTGGTTAGGATCGTGGCGAACGCGCTTCGATAGAACCGGGTCCGAGTAATACTTGAACCGCCGCAATCTGTAGTTTTTCCCCCGGCGCGGCATGATGATGATCGTGCTGTCTTCAGGGCTTTCCCGGACTTCAGAGGGCAGCAGGACGGCGCGTTCCGCAAGTTGTTCGTCGGGAACCCATTTCGTGTTGTAGTCCAGGGCTTTCCCGTATTGCTTCATTTCCTCGGCGGCGGCGACTTGGCAGGCGAAGCGCAGGGCGGCGGGATTGGTCTTCCATTCCTCACGTCTGGCAGCATCGATGCGGGTTTGTACCTCATTGCCCGGTGTTGTTGTAAGTACCGGACCGCCTTGCTTCGCCAACCTGTTAGCAATGCGGTCTCTTTCCTCGATGTACTCCTTGCCGAAGTTTTCCCAGCGCGATTGCCGATAGGTCCAGGTGCCAGTCTTGGAATTGACAGTCTTTGTCCCGAGATAGCTTGAGATGTACTCCGACGTTGTTTGATCGGCGCAGTTCAGGACTTGGATCATGGAGGCGTTGGAGATGAAGGTTTCCCAGCTTTCCGGGTAGTCGCGTTTCAGTTGCGGGAGGTCTTGGAGGATGGCCCAAATTCGGATGCCCATGCCAGCCATGAGACCCACGGATTGCTCAATCATGGCGAGGCCGGAGCCGGGGGAGATCGTGCCGAGTTCATCCAGGATCATCACGACCGGGAGGGCGGGTTTCCGCTTCGCGCTCGATATGGCACGGATCACAAGCGTGAGGATCATACGGAGCCAGCGGCCATGACTTTCCAGGCGGTTGACCGGCAGGCCGATGTAGAGGGTCACTTTGCCGGTGGCGAGTTCGTCCAGGTTGAAGGGCGGGTTATCCGATTCCATCGAGCGCAGCAGGGTTTCGGAGTGCAGGAGTTCGAGTTGCGTTTCAGCGGTGGAGCGGATCGACTGAATTTCCTTCGGAATGACGAGATCGCCATCCTTCGTGACGCGAGGCTTGAAGCGGCGGAGCTTCCGGGCGGCGACACCATTGGGCCGTTTGGCGATCACCTTTTCGATTTCGTCCATGAGGGTTTCATCGTCGGCGGTGAGCGTATCAATGACGTAGCGCAAGGACGCCGTGCCGGGATGGAGTTCAACGGCAGCAGCGACGAGACCGGCGATGCAGATTTTGCCGCTCTTGGTCCAGTGGTCAGGGTTGGGACCAAGCAGCGTCAGTGAAAGGGCGATGGCGGTTACATCGTCGTTGAAATCGGGATCGTCGGGATCGAGGGCGGATAGCGGGTTGAAGCTGGTTACAGTTTCCGTGACGCCGACCTGGGAGCCATACAGTTCGTTGATCTGGTTCCAGGGGTCGAGGATGACGGCACGTTGCCCGATGCGTCGCCGGTAATCAGCGGTGAGCCAAGCGGTTTCCAGCTTGGGGTCGAGAACCACCATCGAGTTTTGAAGTGTCAACAGCGCGGGGGCGATTACGGATACCAGTTT
>CAXTLR010000036.1:0-15720 GCA_964245195.1 uncultured Acidobacteriaceae bacterium
GTTCGTCCAGAGCAGACACCATGGTTTGGAGGTTCATCAGGTTTAAGCCTACACGCTTGAGTGACCAGCAAGGGATGAGGGATTCCCTAAGGTCCTCCGGTGTTGCGTCTGACCGCTATTCTTCGCAGGATGTGTGGCCGCAACTACCGACCCGCCGACAAGCAGATACCGATAGCCTAAGAGGAATGTTGCACTACGCCCTTAACTGACGCTGGCCACCACAACTGGCAGTACACCTACCGACAGGCCGCTTTTCCGGGGCGGCGGGATCCGTTTGTTGATGAGGACGACCTGTCTCCTGAGCCGGGCGGCACGGCTTTCGCGCTGGCGCATCGAACATCACCTGATGTGAAATTCGCTCCAAAAGAGTCTGCATGTATGTCGTCCATTCAGAAGTTTGTGGTCCAGAAACAGACATCGGCTTGACTCGCTGGACGTGGTAGTAAGAAGAAACCCACAAGATGCGATCCTCGCTATCCTGGCTTATTCGGGCTGAATGAAGAACCAGCATGTGCTGTCCCGCGAGCTCATTGCGAAGATCGTACGGCAGTAGGTGTTCCGCGATTACAGTGGAGAGCATCTTTGCATCAAGTGCGGAGATCTCGGCCCAAGTCCAGGAACCCCACAGACTAGTAGAGGGGAAAGCGGGGGCGGTAACTTGTAGCCGATTCGCTAATCCCCTAGCGATGGTCTCTCGAATTTTTGCACCATGCGCGAAGCAAAGGGCACTGTCTGCGACTTGATTCCACGTCTCGATATCGAGCACTGAGGTCTGGCCTTTATGCCCCGACATACCGCTCTGCGGAGGGCAATGCCGACACCATAGCCCATCGGACAGGCACTCGCAAGGCTAAAGCAGGATCGGGTGAGGCCACACAGCTGCCGTTAACTGTTCATAACGGCGGGAAGGGCTTCTCTCATATAAGGCAAGAAGACACTCGGACATCCTGTAGTAGGCACAGGCAGGTCCCACAGCGTCAGGAGATAATCTGGTTCCCTGACCTAAAAACCGTCCGAATTTGATTCGCCTAACGACCCGGTGGATCGACCTCGCGTCGGACCGCATCTGCTCCACAGCAGCGAGACTGCTACCAGAGTTCCAGGCACTCGCAAGGCCGGCAAGTGCAATCAGTAATTGTGCGTTTGCTTGCATGCGATTGAGGCCTTCCCATCCCCCAATCATCGTCCATGCCTCCTCGCGTTCGAACCCCGATCGGAAACCACCCACATCGGAACACTCGAGGGCGGCTAGCGTAATGCCATCGGTATTAACAGGTCTCAACTCGTCAATCAGCTCATTCCACGTCTTTCGCGCTAGACCGGCCTTGCTCAACTCTGCCCGGAATAGAGCGAGGATGAGGAAGCAAGCTGCGACAGCAAGGACACACATCGAGATCATAGGAGTTACCGTGGGGATTACCGAGCTGTGTTAAGCTCGCCGTGCAATGCACGACGTCGCGCGAGCTAATGATAGCGCTAATAAAGTCGTCTATTTCGGCTCCTCCCCCAAAAGTGTCAGGGTCGCTGGAATGCGGGCTGAGCCCAGGCTCGACCTCGCAACAGCCATGGGCTACTCCGCTCTGTTGAGCGCTTTGAGGTTGCTTCGAACGTGTTGATGCAATGCGAAGATGTACTGTTCGAACTCCGGTGACATTGAGCCCAGATCTTCTTCCGGGCGCGAAAAGGAGACAATCCAGAACAACAGGACTGCCAAGTACACATACATACGCGTTTCGTCGAAGATCAGGAGTTCTTTGTGCCAGCCGGTCGCGACATGAGCCACATCACCGATGACCGCGACCGCTGCCCATGCTGCCAGGCCTTGGCCAAGGCTCATGACCTGGCTTCGCCATCGCAGCCCCAGACGGTTCGCTGCGGCTGATACCGAGAGAAACAGTTCGCACGTCAGCAAAGACGTGAATAGCGTGGCTCGCATCTCCCAAAGATCAAGCCCTCTAATGGAAGGCGGTGAGATGGTTGAGCACAGTCCCGCCGCGAACAACGTACCCGCTGCGGACCAGAAGAGAAAGCCTCTTCGTGCATCCTGAACCCAGGTTCCAGTAGACCGTAAGACGTTTCGTGCTATCTCGAGGATCAGCGCAACCTGGAAGACGTAATCTCCTAATGCCAAAATCCAATACCAAAGAAAATAGGCGTGGTGGCTTCCATACCGAGAGGTCAGGAACAGCACCAGGGTCACCACTACCTGATACGCGATCATTGAAGTGAAGACGGGAAATACCCGCCATCGCGAGCGTCCGATCAAGATAGCGAAAAGGGCGACGTGGCCCACAAAGCCCGCCGCCCAAAGCATGTTCTCTAAACCTGTGTGGCCCATTTCTGATCTTCCGACCCCGACCATGGAAATCGGCGTGTACGTGGAGTGTACCGATCAGATGCCGACATGAGCAAAGACAGCGGTTACAAGCGCCTGGAAGATTGGCGATTCAAGGAACGCAAACTGCGGCCTGGGGTTCGTTCCCATCGTTTGGGCTGTGAGGGTGGGTGCGGCTGAGAGGACCGTTACAGCAACGAGTACGAGGACGCGAAGATGCTTCTTCATGGAAGAACTCCTGGCGCCGATCGCGCTGTCTGGAAGTTAAGAGTTCACGCCGGCGAGAAACATTCCCCATTTGCGTCCCGGCACTCCCACGATTGGTCTACGAGCAGCCACATCCAACGGATGGCTTCGTACGTACGCCCTGCGCACAACGTTAAGAGGTCGGTCGAATGCACCAGGAGCGGATCGATCGAGATTTCCTCAGGCACCCGGCTAAGTGGCCATGTTGCTAAGAGTTACGTCCGTTGAAGGGTGGCGTACCAGTTCGGCGGGATCTGTATCGTTATGTCAGTGGCAATCGCCACCGTGCGTCCGGACTGTTCGTGGGGAAAGCCGGACCCATCACCGAATACCCATCAACCTGAAGTTTGAGGAGCTACCCATGCAGACAGCCCATCGTCGCCGTGGAAGGCTGTTGCCTGAGCTGCAGCAGATCCTTCGTGTCTTCATCTCTCTGATCGCGGTACTGACCGGAGCGGTCACGCTCTGGAAGCAGATACACCAGTAAGCCAAACGGGTGGTGGCGGAGCTGCGAAGTACGGCCCCGCCACCATATCCTGTAAAGTTCCCCGAGATTTCTCTCTGCCCAAATACACGGAGCTGGGCAACTGGAATGCAGGCACTTTGTCCTTTTCTTTGTGTAAATCTTCGCCTCTTCTTCGCCCTATACTGCCGGGTATGCGCCGCTCCAAATACGAACTCACCACCGACGACCTCAGCCACAGCTGCCCTCAGTGTGCCCAACAGATCACGCCGCCTGAAATGCGCTACTTCGACTTCGATACCATGCGCTGTCCCCACTGCGGAGATCCCTACCCCGCCGCCAGCATCCGCAAGCAGGCCAAGTCTTAGGGCTAACCCTGTCCGCTTCCCTGCCCCGCACATAGCGGTAACGCTCCTTCTATTTGCGGAGGGGCTGCATGCAAGCGCTTTGCTCGAGGCGTGCCGCTGTGATCGCCATAATTGACTAGCGGCCTAGCTGTTGCTAAGTTGTAAAGCGAACTAGTTCGCTTTACAACTTACTCGTTATCCAAGGAGCAGCCGGCAATGAAGATTCTCGCAATTGTCAGCCAGAAAGGGGGAGCGGGCAAAACGACGATTGCCGTTTCTATGGCTGTCGCGGCAAAGCTTGCCGGACTGTCCGTCCTGCTGGTCGATCTCGACCCCCAGGCCACGGCCACCAAATGGGGCGACCGGCGCGGCGAGACCGACGAGCTGGTTGTCATGTCGGCCCAGGCTGCCCGTCTCCCGCAAATTCTGCATAAGGCTCAGGAGGGCGGTGCCGATCTCGTAATTATCGATACCCCACCGCGCGTTGAGCAGGCCGCCATGATGGCAGCCAAAGCCGCAAGCGCCATCCTTATTCCATGCCTACCTGCCATCAACGATCTTGAGACCATTCCGTCGACAATGGAGCTGCTGAAATTCGCGGGTCAGCCCCCGGCCGTGGTGGTCCTCAATGGCATGCCGCCAGGCGAGAGCCGCAGGGAGCAGGCCGCACACGTCGTCGCTGACATGAGTGTTCCGATTTCGCCTGTATCGCTTGGCCACCGGACGGCATTCCGCGACTCGGCCATGCACGGCCAGTCGGCGCAGGAATACGAAGCCAGCGGCAAGGCGTCATTGGAAATCCAACTACTTTACAAGTTCGTTAGCGAACTTCTTAACAAGCGGACAAACAAACAGAAAGCTGACCATGCCTAAGCCTAACTTGCGCGACATCATGACCGGAGCCAAGCCGCAGGCTACGCAGGACCGCGGCATCGTCACTGTCCTAGAGCCGGAGCAGGTGACGCGACCCAGCCCCGATCGCAGGGAAGGGAAATCCAACGTCACAGGTTATTACCCGCCCGAGGTCAAGCGCCAGCTGAAGGCGATGGCGGCAGAGCGGGACACTTTCATCGAGGACTTGCTTGCCGAGGCATTGAATGATCTTTTTGCCAAGTACGGTAAGCCGGAGATTGCACCGAGAAAGGCTAGACGTTGAAGAAGCGCGAAGAGAAGGGCGGCGCGACCGAAGAACTCGCCCTACGGGAGACGGGCACGCGATTCATTCCGTCCGCGTCATCTGCATACGAGAACGCGCAGCTCAATCTCTTTCAGAGATTTCTTGCCAACACTGACGATCAGCGCGAAAGCCTCTCCAACGCCATCGACCTCTGGGACAGCGTGCCGCGCTACAGTGTCAGCCGCCAGGCCATGACGAAGACGCGGGTTCAGGGCGAGTTCCTGCGCAAGCATGAGCTGACCTTCCAGCATCGCGGCAAGACCTACACGCGTATTGTGTCACCGGCGCGCATCACGGACGCTGACAGGAAAGAGAGAGACTATTACCCGAGCGCGGCCGAGGAGCTGGTCGAGGATGCCCTGCGCAAGATTGCCACGGAGCAGCAGGCGGGATATTTCGACCGGCCGAACTTTACAAGCGGCGTCGTCTTCACGCTCCACGCTCTGCGTCAGGAGCTGAAAAAGCGCGGCCACACACGCTCTTATTACGAAATTGTGGAGTCGTTGACCATCCTGTCGCAGAGCATCGTCGAGATCATCCCGCACGGGGCAGGGGAGTCCAAGATCGTCGGCCCGTGCCTGCCTACCCTGGCGGCTGTTTCCCGCGCGCAGCTGCGTAGCGATCCCAAGGCAAGATGGATCGTGTCTTTCCATCCGCTGGTGACGGGCAGCATCGATCAGGTAACCTACCGCCAATTCAACTATCACCTGATGATGAGCCACAGCACCCAGCTCGCCCGCTGGCTGCACAAGCAGCTCGTGCTCAAATTTACCTTCGCAGAGCTGATGAAAACGTTCGACATGCGCTACAGCACGATCAAACGGGACAGTGGCCTGCTAGATGAATACAAACGCGAGCGGGACGGCATGGAAAAGCTGGCGGAAGCCTTTGCGGAGCTGAAGCAACGTCAGGTGATCCTTAATTACGAGTGCGAGGCTGTGACCGGCCCGCGCGGCAAGAAGATTGATCTCATCTTCACCATCTACCCGCATTACAACTTCGTTCGCGAGTCCAAGGCCGCAAACCGGAGGCAGAACGATAGCGAAAAGGCGGTAGGAATAGGTCGCGGGTCGCCCGGCCATTTTAGCGGAATAGGTCGCGGGTCGGGCCACAACGCGGTAGGAATAGGTCGCGGGTCGCGGTAGGAATAGGTCGCAGCAGCTCCTACCAGAACCATCCAGATGGTAGGAATAGGTCGCGAGTCGGTCAGAAAGCAGTAGGAATAGGTCGCGAGTCGGTGCTTTTCCACAGAGCAGAAGGCGGCCGACGGTAGGTATAGGTCGCAGGTAATCCAAATACTGGTAGGAATAGGTCGCGGGTCAGGTGCCTATGGTAGGTATAGGTCGCGGGTTGAGGACCTTAGCCATCTAGAATCAATGGGTTATGGCTTTCTAACCTTTTATCCTTGTTCTACCCTTCTTAATAGCCGTCACTCTGCATCCGCAACACTTCAGAGGAAACAACAAGTCGGAGCACGTCCTGTAGGACGCGAACTGTGGGCCTAACGGCCCATTTTCTTGGAACTGCGCCCCAAACCCCACGAAAGCAACACCAAAACAAGACCTTCTGATGAGAGTGGGGCTGGTCCAGCGGTTGTGGCTAACGATCCAGACCCATCGCCAAACGGACAGAAAGGCACCCACAGCAGGCTGGTGAAGCTCAGGTGAGGGCAGTGGTAACTCAGAACACCAAGAACGCCTGTACCAGGCTCCTGTTACGTATGGATCGGTGATGGCCGACGAGTTCAATCAGAGTGTCAGCCATGGATTCAGCAGGGGGACCCCGCAGCCGTCGAAATCAGCCGTGTTGCGAGTTGCGATCGTGTAGCCATGTTCCTTCGCTGCGGCTGCGATCATGGCATCCCGGTCGGGTCGGCGGTCAGGGACGTGCATCCCGGCGCACAAAACAGCCGTGGTGCTCCCGAAAGCCAATACCTGGGAGGAGAACTCCTTCATCACGCCCCCAAACCAGGAGCGCAGCATCTGGCCTTGTTGAGCGTCCTTCCGCTCCATCATCAGAACCCCGATCTCCAGTTCAAGGATGCTGACCGCCGAAAGATAGAGCTGATTGCCAGGGATACCAGCCGCCCAGCGGCGTACGGCGGCAGATGGAGTCGCCTTGCCCACCCGCAGCTCCGAAATCACATTGGTGTCGAGCAAAAACACTATTCCAGCTCTGCCGGCTTGAATCCCATGGTGTCCAACTGTGGCGGGTCGAACTCAAACTGGCCGCCAGGCAGCGAATCCATGATGTCAAGCAGACTTCGCGGCTTTTCGCCGGCGAGCTTGTAATAATCCTCGATCTTCAGCAAGGCAAACGTCGGCTTGCCTCGATCCGTGACAAACACCGGGCCGGATGTCGTTGCACGCTTCGCCTGCGCCAGATCACGGGCGAAATCCCGCGAGGAAACGGTAGTGATCGACAATCGCTGCTCTCCCTTTACTTGCAATGTGTGTATGTTATGACAATATAGCCCATAGCGGAAGAAGTCTTCGGAGGGGCGCGTCGCATGAAGAGCTGGACGAAGATTCGTGGAGGGATGCCGCCGGAAAGCCAGGAGCGCATGGATACCCGTCTACAGGAGACGCTCTCTAGACCCCCGGGACTGGCTGGGGATGAATTCATGCCCCTGAGAGCTTTAGAGGATCAACGCGTTCTACTCACATTCCGCGATGGGCAATCCTTCATCGCTAGGCTCCTCAGTGTGACCAGCGATCTCGACCGGAGCCAGCACTTGGTTTACGACCAGGTCGAAGGGGTAAGCGCCCTTGCGGGGATTGCCTGGTATGCGAAAGGCGAGGAACTGCTTTCCTGCAAAGGTGTGGAGTGAAGAAACCGATGGTGGCGATTTGGCGGCGCAGAATCGCGGTCGGCAGTACCGTCATGGGAGTTCTTTTTTTCACCTTCGCCTGCTTCACCTACCTGCATTACTTCTCAGACCCAGCCAACATGCATGTCCAGGAACGGCTCCAGCACGCCCACATTCTGGGACCGCTCTGGAGTGCCAGTCTGTTCGGTTCCGTGCTTTTCGGGTAGTGTCTCTGTTCGGGCTGGGGTGGAGTCGTGGGACGGGAGTCTTGGCAAATGGTGCAGCGTTTGTGGTGCGCCCTGATGAGCTTGGGGGCGGCCTGTGGACCCTTCCGCTGTTCTTAGCCAAGAGTCGTTGCCGGAGCTGTGCGGAAAGTGGGAACGCTTTTGGGCGTTTTCCAAGGCGGCTTCATGCCGGCTTTTCCATGGCTGGTTAGGAGTACCGCATGACGTTCGCGCAAGAGCGCCCGTCATTCAGCGGAATCCGGCGGCCGTGCTGGAAGCCCTGCGGCCAACTACGGCGAGCTCCCGGCAAGTCCAGGTGTTGCTCGGAGCAGACTCTTCTTCAAATGTGAAGAGGAGGGGGCTGGCGGCAGCGCGGGGAGTGGGGCGACGTGAAGAAGCGTCCACGGCGGACCAAAATCATGGGGCGAGGTGATCGGAACTCGCTCAACATCCACGGTATTCGGGGTAAACAGGGCATCGTGCATGAAAACAGGCAATTGGATGGTTGAACTCAACGTAGACTCGCGGAGACACTTTCACGAGGTGATGGATGAAGTTCAAGCATTTGTTCGCTGCGTTTGCAATGACTGTAACGTTTGCCGTGGGCGCTCTTGCTCAGGCTCCTTCGGGAGCAACCGGCCAGTGCAAAGATGGAACGTATTCGACTGCAGCTAAGAAGTCTGGTGCTTGCAGCGGCCACAAAGGCGTGCAGACCTGGTACGCGACGTCGGCAGCAACTGCTGCACAGCCGGCTTCCACTCCCACACCGAAAACCGCTGCCATCACTGCCGCCGCTCCCGTGACGGCACCTGCGACGGCGGCACCTGCGACGGCAGCACCCGCACCGCAACCCGCAGCGCCGGTACAGGCACGCACATCGTCGGCAGCACCCCAGGCGCAAGCGCCCGGCGGCGGTCCAGGAATGGTCTGGGTCAACAAAACCAGCAAGGTCTATCACTGCTCGGGAACGAAGTATTACGGCACAACCAAGAACGGAAAATACATGTCCGAAGCAGATGCAAAGGCCGAAGGCGATCATCCTGATCATGGCAAGGTGTGCACCCAGCAGTAACCCTCTGAAGCGCTTGGGTGCGGTTGATTCAAGCGCCCCAGATCGCGATCCCAAACAATGCTGCTCTACTTGTGGCGGCCGTATTGATGAGATCCGGTTCGGCTGGTGTAGTGGCCGCCTCTATGGCTCGAGCCGGATGTGCCGTACGAACCGCCGTGAGAACTGGTGTGGTGTCCACCCCCGTAATACGGGCGGGACGCAAATGCGGTGGGGGTGAGGGACAGAGCGAGCGACAGCAGGGCAGAGAAGCGACGCAGTTTCATGGGAATCCTCTATGACGGGCGATCATAGGAATGGATCGGATGAAACGCAATTCCAAATCGCTCTTCGGTGGACATTGGTACTGTTCGTCGCCTTCTGTTGCGCTCTCGGGAGCCGGGCAAAAGCACAGGTTCCCCCTACAAAGGTGCTGTTAGATCAGGCGAGCTTTCGGACCTCAGATCGCACCCGTCTCCAGCTGTTGGCAGACCGGGTAGCGACTCAGGTCGATCGCTTGGTTCCAGGGCAGGGAATTGGCGTCACGGGGTCCATTCTCTGCTACCAGGTGCATGAAGGTGAGCTGGATTTCGAGCAAGAGATCGGCGCTCCGGTCACGATCTCTGCAACCTTCCGATATCCCCATGAGCGGAACGATGTCGTTCCAGGACAGGTTCGCATCGCCCTCTTCGCCATCGATCCACTGCGGGAAGGTCGCTTCGTGTACCAGTTGTCTCACGAGCTGGCCCACGTAAAAATGGGGGCCACCGTTAGTGATTACCTGATCGAGACGTTCGCCGTCGCCATGGCTCTAGAGGTCACACAGCGAGTGGGATTAGCGTCCCATGTAGATCTCGAAATCGCCGATGAAATGCAATATCTTCCTGCGGTCGAACAGACCCTATACCTCCATCGCGATTACGCAGGTCTTCGACGCTATTGGCAACAGCAAGTTGTTCAGCAGACTTCGTGGATCCAAAATCGTCCATTCCAGACGCTCGGCGCAGTTCTGCTGGAGAACAGTGCCGTGCCATGGCCGCAGTTCCTGGGCATCGCGCTCGAGAACGGCAACTGTCCACTCCACAACCTACCCACAAATTTCATCAGTTGCAGCCCGGACCTCCCTCGGATGCTCCGCGTGAGATCCTCGCTCGAAGCGCTCGGCTTTGTCCTACCGGCGCGAAACTGACAACGTGACTTGCGACGGGCATATCTGTCAGTGTCTGAACTGTCGAACACCATGGAGCATGCTGTGGGCACAAACTCTCTGAGCTCTTCTGGAGCGTACAGAATCGCTTTCAGGCTGCTGCTGCTGGGTATTGCAGTGGGCGCGTTCACTTTGAGCTTCTGGACATCCCAACGATGGGTGAACATGGTCGGTGTAGCCTCTTCGGGTTTGCTTGCGGTGGTCTATTTCTTGAGTGCATACCGTCGCTCCAAGGAGACGCACGATGGAATGTGAGACATGTAATGCCTCGTCCCAAGGGAAGGACCGGTGTTTCTGCTAACCCCAAAACCACGGCTCGGTGAGGCGTTGAGCCTCTTTTCCCCTTGGAGGTCCAAAGCCGTCGGGTCACACGATCAGAGGCCTCCATGGTTGAGAGATGTTATGTCGACCCCCTTCCACGACGGGCTACAATGTAGCTCACAGGTGATGCATGCCCGCTAATGCTGTTGTTCGTGCCAGGATCGATGCCCGAGTGAAGGAAGAGGCTACGGCCATCTACGCCGCTGCCGGCATGACGCTTTCGGATGCCTTTCGCATGATGCTGATACGCACCGTAGCGGAGCGCGCTCTGCCATTCGATCCTCTGACCCCGAATGAAGAGACCATCGCCGCTATGAAGGCGGCTCGTTGGGGTGAGCTGGTCGAGGTCGGCAGCGTCGACAACCTCCTGGCCGATCTCCATGCGGACGATTAGCCGGACCACTCGGTTCAAGAAGGACTACAAGCGCGAAAGCAAGGGGCATCACCGTTCGACTGTTAACGCCGATCTCGTGGACGTCCTCACACTCCTGGTCAACGACACACCGCTCCCGGAGCGATTGCACGATCACCCCTTGGCTGGAGAGTGGAAGGATCATCGAGACTGCCACATCAAGCCCGATCTGGTGCTCATCTATCGCCTGCACGATGCGGAGAATCTCCAGCTGGTTCGACTTGGGTCGCACAGTGAACTCAGCCTCTAGGCGTCACGGGGTACGGTGCAAAATCGCCGCTAAGCCTCTTAGCTGAGAGCATGTCCCATGAATCGACGACAATTCGCGCTTGCAGCAGCTTCCTACTCCGCTCTGCTTACCGGATGTGACACCGAACAAAGGCCAGCAGCGACGGCGACGCTGTTGAACAATAACGAGATCCAATCAGCGCTGAAGAACCTTGCGGATGCGATCGACAACCTGGTCGGAGATGTGGGGGAATTCGATTCCAACAGCTGGCGCGACGTCGTTCCCAAGGTCACAAGTTCTTCAGAAGAAGTGAGCAGTGCGTTTGAATCACTCCGCCATGCCTTGAGTGTTCCGAAAGCGTAAAAATCCGTCTTCGACCCGCCAGAAAGACTGGTGTCAGCGACGTCGGCACGTTCACTGGTACGCTCCCCCTATGAACGCGGTTTCGACCGAACATGACATCGCCGCTGCCATCGAGATCTCTGTTTCTGGTCTGCTGTTCGACATGGACGGTGTGCTTTTATCGTCCACTCAAGGCGACGAACGATGCTGGATGCGTTGGGCAGCCCATCACGGTTTGAGCGAGACGTTCGATCCCCGCCGAGCACATGGCCGGCGTGTCGTTGATACCATCCGAGAGCATCTCCCTGAGCTCACGCATGACGCAATCACCGATCACATCTCGCTATTCGATCTGTTCGCAGAAGAGGAGCAGGCCGGCATCGTCGCCTATCCAGGTGTGATCGAATTGTTGTCTATGCTTCCGTCCTGCAGTTGGACCGTTGTGACGTCTGCATCGGAGACGATGATGCGCAGCCGACTCGCCGCGGTCGGCATCATGGCACCCAGGCAAGCAGTCGGCGGCGACGCCGTTCGCATGGGAAAACCTCATCCCGAAAGTTATCTGCGCGGTGCTGACCTGCTGATGCTTGGACCCGAGCAATGTCTCGTCATCGAGGATGCGCCTGCAGGGATTTGTGCTGGCAAAGCAGCAGGATGCAGCGTGCTCGCTATCGCGTCCACGCATCCTGCAACGGAACTCCAACACGCGGATTGGATCGTCGCCTCAATCGATCAGATCAAGGTGTTGCATGACGCATCGAAGGCAACGTTGAAACTCAGGATCCCGGCGATCCATGGATGAGCGGTTCCATGCAACGAATTTGAAGACTCAACCGATTAGGCCCTGCGCAGCGGCTGCCCAACTCACGTTCCGTCCAGCATTCAGGCGAACCGTCGGCCCGCAGAAGGCAACAACGCAACTGCAATTGCACGGCAGACATAGTGCTTCGCACCATGTCCAGGCGACGCGCCTCGCGTCACGGAACAGCACGACAATTGCACGGCAGACATAGTGCTTCGCGCCATGTCCAGGTGATGCTGGTGCATCACGGAACAGCACAGCAATTGCAATGACAAATGCAACAACAAATGCGATGTGCTCCGCACATGAGGAAAGTTGACACTCCATCCCTTCCAGGGTGATGCAAAACCGGTTCAGGGCCCCAATAAGCTACCCACTTGTAAACAAATCACTTACGTGCCGCAGAGTTCCTATAAGATACTTTGAGGTGCTTATAAGATACCGGAGGTTTTGGGCAATATGGACGAGACAAAAGAAACAAATCTGATCGACTTTGAGACGAGGTTTCGCCGCTCCCGAGGTCGGGGCGGTCGCACCTTCAGCGCCACCGCAAAGGTGACGCGGGAGGAACACGAGGAGCTCGAAACCGCGGCAAAGGCCGAAGGAAAAGCCTTGGGGGAATGGTCGCGCGAGGTCCTTCTGGCGTCGGCTCGCAGAACCATCGCCACCCCGGTTTTCACCGAGGTCATTGCGATGCGCCGGCTCCTGAACAGTGTTCTCCGGGCCCTGGCGTGTGGGGAAACCATGACACCGGAGGCGTTCCATGCGGAGATGCAAGAGATACGAATAACCAAGCACAAAGCGGCGGAAGAGATCATGCAGCAGTACCCGCGATAGAGCAGAGGAAGTAATGCCGGGGCTGCCGCTGCTCGCAAGTTGCTATCGCCAAGAGGAGTGGGTTGCCGGGTGTCTCAGGCCGTCGATCCAAGCGTCGATCTCGGCTTCGCGCCAGCCAACGGAACCGGCGCCGAGCGCAACCTGGCGGGGGAATCTGCCCTCCGCGATCCAGGCATAGATGGTGCTGCGAGACAGGCCGACACGCAGGATGACCGTGGGAAGACGAAGGATGCGGGAGCTCATGAGTTCTCCTTGCACGTGCGGGAATGACTCCAGCTTTGCGCATCCTGCCGCCCCCGGCAAGGCAGCCGTCCAGCCGCGTCCGGCTCTCTACTTGCTCGTGCAGAGGGTAGAAAGATCCGGCCCAGAAGGGAAATTACGTCGTGTTTCGCAGCCTGTCGAGTGAGCTCAAGGGTGCGGTTCCCGGTCCCAATTATGGTGCCGCTTCGACCTCAAGGACGCGCGCCTGATTCACGATCCTGTACTGCTCATCGCATGCGGCAACGTTGTAGAAGACGGTCTCGCCCTGCCGCATCATGTGGCCGCCAGCCGCATGCAAATGACCGAACACGTGGTGCCGTACACAACGCTTCTTGACTGCCTGCGCAAGTGAACTCGACCCCGCATGCGGGGTCTTCCATCCGGGGTCGAGGATGCCTCGGGGTGGCCCATGTGTCACCAAAACATCGACCGCTGGCGGCATGTTTTCGTAGAGGAAGGCGAGCCGGTCTTCGTCTGCCATGAAGGACCATCGCATGAACGGCGGAGTCCAGGGGGAGCCGTAGAAACATACCCCATCCAGCACGAATGACTGGTCCAGCAGCACATGAACCTTCGGTCCAAAGAGCGTCAGAGCAGGCTCAAGGAAGAGCTCAAAGCACTCATCATGGTTCCCGGGAACGAGGATCGCGTGTTGCGGTCCACCGGGGAATCCATCTCCTCCTCAAGCCGTTTCGCGAACAGCGCCGTCTCCCTTAAGGAGCCGTCGCCCGTCATGTCCCCTGCATGGACCAAGACATCGCAGCACGGCACCGACCAGCCCTGACGCCCGTGCGTACCACTGATCGCCGCAACCCTCACGAGCATCTCCTCCCACCCAGATTAGGCGACGTCCGTGTCGCTGCGAGGCGTAGTCCCCAACGCCTCAACAGAGGCGCTTTCGGCCTCGACGGTCCCCTCCAAAGGAGCCCACACCCGCTCAAAGAGTCCCCGGAACAAGCAACGGCAAAAGCTCTATGAGGGAGGAAATGTGAGGGGAAGAACGGCGTCAGCAGCGGTCGCCTCCGGTAGGGTTCAGTGGAAGCCTCCCAAGATCGTCGGCCACAAAGAAACCAACCCTTCTAGGATGTCTCGCGATGCGAGACATGCTTCGCCCGCTGCGTCTAAACGCGTGAGGCCCAGCGCTGCCCTCGGCGGCCTTTGTCGGGGGGGACACGGCGCGATTACTTCCCACAATGCGACTTCCCAAGACTCGTAAAGGTTCCAACTGGGTAGCCATTGCAGCCCAGCTGGCGGCGGCGAAGCAACCGTCTATCGAGTCCTGGCCTCGGCCAAGATCCAAGTTCACTAACCGGACTTTCCGTCCAAGTGTTCCAAGGACCCCTTGTCCCGAAAATTCATTGAGTCCGCGCCCACCAAAGCCGATTGAGAGACTAATTACGCCAGCTATACCCGCACCGGCCCATTGAGCGAAAGTTGCAACTATGCCAAGGTCTCAGCCTCGAGGCCGGCGTCCGGTACACTACTGTAAATTCCACATCCTGGAGACAGCCATGCGTTCTTACCTTTTTGCTATCGTGATCGCCATGCTGCCCATCTGTCCTGCGGCGCGTGCGGATACGATCTTTAACCTCCATTCCAATGAAGCCTTGGGAGCTCTCATTGAGGGCACTGTCGACATCAATACGACTACTGGGGTGGTCGACTTTGCGGACCTCACCTATACCTATAACGGCCTGATCGAGACCTTCATGGAGCCGGTGCAACAGTCGCCCTATAACGGGGATTACCTTACGTTGTTTTCAGCCTTTAATGGCTCCATCTTTTCCGGCTACTACTACCGCCTCATTCTTCCCGTTACGACCCTGGTTGGCTATCAAGGCGGACTCATCTGCAGTGAGGTTAATGGCTTCGGAGGTGCGTGTGCCCTTCTCTCCACCACCCAACGCAACGGTTCCTTCTATGATGATGCGCTGGATGGAACACTCACCCCAAATACCGCTTCCTCGGTCACGCCTGAACCCTCTTCCCTTGCACTGTTCTGCACAGGTTTGCTGGGCGTTGTAGGCGTGGTGCGCAAGCGCTGCGCGTAAGAGCTAGACGCCCTACGTGACATGCCCCGGCTTCGGTCGGGGCTTTTGCTTTGGCTCTTAGCAGCTTCGGCGCGGCGCTCAATCAAATACGTTGTTACCACCGAAAGGTCGTGGCGATGTCGTGCGCAGAGCATATCAGGGGGACCAGTTCGTGTCATAGTTGCTGTGACTCCTGCATTAGGATTAGTCCTCATAAACGCCGTTCTCGTCAGTAGCGAGCTTTGCTTCTGCTGGGCTTCTTCATCTTGTGTCGTTGACAGAGCGGGCATCGAAACTTCCTTGGCAGCTTCGGCGTACCAGGCATCCAGTTGAGCCTTAACGGCCTTCTGGTGCTTGGCATCGACCCTGTTCCGAACAAAGCCATTCAGGGTGCCGCGTGCAATCACTCTCACTCTCAGATGGCATAGTGATCCCATAGTGGGAGCAAGTAGCAGGTTGGGCTCGAGGGAAACGTGTCGCAGTAGGGTCTTGAGCTCGGCCTTAACCCTGTCGCATAGGCCTTCAATCGACTCTATTGACACGCGTTTTCAGGTGTCGATGCCACGTGTCGATACGGTATACCTAAACGCCACACAGGACTGCTGCCCGAGGCAGCCCGAGTGAAAGCTT
>CAXTLR010000037.1:0-14828 GCA_964245195.1 uncultured Acidobacteriaceae bacterium
TTTGCTGGATTCTTTGGGCACGTAGAAGTCGCAACGAGCGCAGGCCATCCGGTGTGGGCACTGGTCAAAGAAGTCGTATGAGCAGTAGCCGTGACCCAAATCGTCTAGTTTCCAGGGCTCGCCCGGGTGGGCTTCCGCGTTTGACGACATCCTGATCGATCAAGACCTCGATGGCCCTGAGGTTCCGAGCGAAGTAGCCGGCGTCTTGGTACGACTTGGCCAGTTTCGTTGGCGTGATCTTTGTGTAGTGCCGGGTCGATTCGGGAGAAGTGTGCCCAAGCCACTCCTGCAGCTCGAACAGGCTGAGCGGCTCTTTCGCGTTGTAAAGCTGGGAGGCAATCGTGGCTCTGGCCCGGTGGCTGGAGATGCGCCCGCGAGCATCCTCCAGCGGCACGGCTGCTTTCCGGCAGAGCAAGGGGATGACGACATGCTTTATGTACTGTGGCGACATCCCTCGTCCACGATGCGAGAAGAGCCGATGCAGCTGCTCGCCGGTCTTGAGGTCAAGAGAGGCGGGCTGAGGCGGCCGCATCTGCTCCCAGAGCTCGACGGCACGGCCCACCACACCGTCGACTGGTTTAGAGAACGCCATTCCTGTCTTGTTGACAGGAACGTGCAGGAAGCACACCGGCTGTTCGTTGACCTTCTCCTCTCCGCTTTGCCAGCGGATGCAGCCGACGCGGAGCCGGGCAATCTCGTTGCGGCGCAGACCTGAGAACAGCCATACAAGCACCAATGCCTTCACCATGGTTGCCGGATAGAAGTGCCCGTCTCCACGCGCTTCTGGATCGTTCGGCTTCGACAGTTCCTGGTCGGTAAGGTTCAGGCCAGCCCACAGGAGCTTTGCCCAGACATCGTCCTGGATGATCCTTGGGTCTGGGCCGATGAGGCAACGCACGGAGCGTGGTGTCGCAAGCGCCTGGAAAGGGTTGAACCGGACCGGAATCCAGCCCCACTCCTGGCAGTCCCGGAAGAACTGCCGCACCGCAGTGAGTGCCGAAGCCTTGGAGGCTGGCTTAAAAGGCTGCCCGATGCGTGATGCCGGTGTTGCCACGCCGGTCGACCACTGGCCGATCGTGGCCCGGTCAACAGCAGCAACGTAAGCGGCGGCAATGTCGCGAGTCCAGTCTGCAGGTTCTGATCCGTAGCCACTTTGAGCGAGCCATCGACCCGCGTTGAACAGCCGGTAGAGCACGCCGATACGGCTGCTGTGTTGAAGTGTTGTGGTTGCAAACCAGCGTTCACACCATTCGCGCCAGACGGCCGGAACACCGTTGAGGACACGCCGGTGTGCAATGCTCTCTCGGCGCTCGATCTGCCCGTCTCTGCCAAGAGGCTTCTTTAGCAGTCCGTGACGAACCAGAACGTACGAAAGGATAGTGAGACCGCGCCGGGTAATCTTCGCGTCCGCCTCCTGATACAAGCGATCCAGCGTTTCGGCCTTCAGGGTCGGCTTTCTCAGCCCGGTCCAGCTTTAGGATCGAGTCCACCCGGATTTCCCAAATGGTCTTCTTCTCCGGCTGCTTCTTGCCCACTTTGGCTGGCTGGTAATCTCGGCTGCGCAGCTTGCCCTCCACCTGGAGATGAGCGCCTTTGTTAAGCGTCCCGGCGAACTCTGCGAGCTTCTTGCCGAAGACCACGCAACGGTGCCAATCGGTGTGCGAAACGTACTTGCCGTCCTTCTTGTAGGAACTCTTGGTTGCCAGCGAGAGTGTGGTGAAGCTGCGGTTGTCGTTGGAGCGAACTTCTGCGTCGTTGCCGAGGAAGCCGATGAGGGTGACTTTGTTCTGGTACATGGTGGTGATCTCCGTTTCGTTGTAATTCCCGTATCCTGCTCGGGTCACATTCACAACGTGAGCGAGTGGGCCCGGCTCCCAAGTGCCAAGGAGTGCTTTCTGGGAGGGGCCCGAAAGAAGTTTGTGCGGCGCTCTTGCCGCGTGTTTACAAACTTCTCTTGGGAGGAACCGTGACCCCGCAGGGGCGCTGAAAGCGAAGCAGAACGACGCCGTGCCGCAGGGCGCCGGTTTGGCCCCGAAGCCGTGACCGAGCAGAGGACGGGATACGAGGCGGAAAGAACCCACCGGACCGTGTCACGCAAATGCTTCATGGCCGCTGAAGTCCGCGCAATACTGCAGCTCACCGAGAGTTGGCTAGGCTGCGAAAGAAGATGGCTTTTCGCCACGTCCGTTGCGCTCTTCGCGGCTCGCTGTGTACCCGCTGAAACTGTTTAGAGACAGGTGGGAGTGCGCAAACGGGATTAGTAGTGCGAGGTGATGTTCGGCTTGGCCGAGTCGCGGTTATTAGGGAGCGCTGTGAGACGTTGAGATCGGGCCGAGAAGGCTCCGGAAGGAGGATGGGCTTGGCTAGCCGCCGTACTGCTTGAGCTCGCGGCGCGCCTTCTCACGGGATGCTTCAGACTGGCTGACATCCTCTGCGATCGTTCGAAGTTCTTGGAGTCTCCGGTCGAGCCACTGCTGCAACTCGCGTTCTTGTTGCCGCTTTCGTTCTTCTTCTTCCGCTCGCAGCCGAAGACCTTCATTGCGACGCCTACGAAACTCCTCGAACGTAGAGCCCTCGAAGCATTGCGGTACGGTCGCCAGTATGAGGCCAGTCGGGTTCTTGATGTTTGGGTTTGTCAGAGCAATCTGCAGTTTCTCGTTCACGAAGAAGACGATCTCATCGATCTCCGCGTCGCGCCGTACCCCACGGCACTGACGAAGCAACTGTTGCGCAGCGGCTTGATCAACGGGCCAATGCTGTGACATCGCGTCGGATATCTGCCGCACGTCCAAGTCCATCTGGTCAGGGCTGATGTCCTGCTTGGTCAACGGCCTGATTTCTCCTGATCCGTATGCGTCTGCATTTCTGGTTCTGCGGATACCAACCTTGGGCAGGCCTGGAAGCGGCACGGGCTCACCGGTTTCGGTGACAAAAACAACACTTTTTTTCCGAATCACATACTCCAGCCCGGCGACGCGTCGGCGCTCCAATATTTCCTTGAAGGAATAAAGGCGGTATGTACGTGGCGTGACATCTCGACTGTCGTGCTCGTCCAGAACCTCGATGGCGAGCTTGGCTCTCAGTCCACCAATGTTGATCCGAACGTTGGAGCGGTGCATCCTGGATTTTTGCGCTAACTCCGCATATCCAATGCGGAGAGTTCGAGAGCCGGTTGGATCTCCTGGGTCTGGCTTTGCTACACCCCACATGGCTGAAAACAGGGCGTCTTCTCCCTGGGAATGACCATCCTGCGCAAGAACACATTTCCTGATCTTGCGGTTTTGCCAGACCACCTCGCCTTGAAGCATTGGCATTCGGCGTGGTGCTCTGGTGTAAGGCTCGGAAGGAAAGAAGTAGGTAGATCTCGGCAGCCTACCTGTAAGCGTATCGCTAACAGGTAGTTGGTCACTGATGTTCGCTTTTCGCCCTTTCAGAGTGTCGGTCCCGCCTTGAGGTAGAAACGAATCTTGAGGTTGGCTAGCGCGATCCGAGCCTACACCTGTATGCGAATCGCTACTTGTACTTGCATCGTATCCGGCGTTCCCGCCGAAATCTCCGTGCATCAATACTGCCCCTGACAGCGATTCGCTACCTGTATGCGAATCGCCACCTGTATGCGAATCACTTACAGCTTGCGCAAGGGGCGGAGTAGTTCCGCTACCATTCCTAGAACGATTGGGGCTTGGTCCTGAAGTAGATTGATTAGTTGAATCTTCGGATCGACTAGAAGCTTTGTGCAGGTCTCTCACTGGTTCTGGTCCGACGGGAGACGGCGTAACAACACCAGATAAACGGCGATGTGTGTGCGATTCGCTACCTGTAGGTGTTTCGCTACCTATGCGTGTTTCGCTACCTATGCGTGGATCGCTACCTATACGTGGATCGCTACCTATACGCGAGTCGGACACTGTATGCGAATCGCTTACAGTTGCTGCAAACGCTTCCTTGCCAAAGCTGGCGACACTGCCGGCAGACTCCTGTGCAGACGTTAGCGATTCGCTACCTGTACGCGATTCGCCACCTGTATGCGCATCGCCACCTGTAAGCGTATAGCTTGCCCCTGTGAGTTTGTTATTAGGGCCGGTCCTTTGGCGACGGATGTCCTCAGGGGTGACTTCCAAGAACGAGACCATTCCCTTCAGGGCAGGGGAGTGCGCCATCACCGACCAATCCAGAGGCTCGATCGGCTGACTCTTCCGTGCCTTCGCCTTGTGTGGCCTTTCAGCCATCTGAGTCACACCTTCAGGATTGTTTCGAGTTCGGTTGTGACGGCCTTGTAGTCCTCCATCGCTTTGCACTTCGGATCAAAGTCGGCAAGGAACTGAGCGGCCCGTGCGGCTTTGGTGACGGATTGATCGGTGCGTATGGCTGGCAGCAGCGGGATTTTGAGCCCCTGGGACATACCCTCCAGCCCCTTGATGACGGTGCTCGTCATCGCAAGCCGGCGATCCACCATAACCGGCAAGAGACCAACGGTGTGTATCTGTAGGTTCAGCAGCTGATTGAGTGATTTAGAGGCCTCAATGGACGCCATGGCTCCCTGGAACGACAGGGTATCCATCGCAACCGGGATCAGCACATGCTGGGCGTACACCATGGCACAGGTTTGTAGGAGTGTGATGGAGGGGCTGACGTCGATGAGGACCAAGTCGTAGTTTGAATCGATCGCAGAGAAGAGGTGGACAAAGGCGTGTTCCCGGGCGGTGTTGCCCATGAGAATGGCCTCGACCTTGGTTGTCTCGCGGCTCGAGCACATCACGTGGAGATTCTCACTCACCGGAACGATACAGTCTTCGAAGCGCAGACGCTCGATGACGAAGTTGTAGAGATTGTGCTGTGGCTTGAGGTTCAAAATGCTCGAAATTGAGCCCTGCGGGTCCGTGTCGATCACCAGAACGCGTTTACCGCGATCCGCGAACTCACGGGCGAGCGTGGTCGTCGTGGTGGTCTTCGAAACTCCGCCGCGTTGATTGGAAATGACGACTCGTGTCATGCGGTCTCTCGCTCGTGGACTTGACGTACCGCCTGCACGTCCTGAGGGCGCCAGCGGCGATAGTTGTTGGTGGTATCACGCAACGGTTCGGGGAAGACTCCGCTCGCGAGCTTTCTCAAGAGCGTCCGCTGCGAGATGCCGAGAATCTCTGCGACATCGGCAGTTTTCAGGTAATCGGGTTTCCGTACTTGTTTCCGCGGAGACATGATGAACGAAGCATACGTGGCCACGATGTGGAAACCAAGGCCAAAGTACCAAACCCATGACAAAGGGCGTATCGAGGTTGATTCAGCCCTTCGCGGTTTGAAAAGCGTTTTGCGGCGATTAGACAATCAGTGCGTCGTCGTCGTTGAAAATCTGTCTTTTTAATTGCTTTGAATTTTGTTTAGAGAAGTGCTTAGAAGCTACTGCTTAATACGCTATGAGCGAAACGCTGACAGATTCTGTAAGCGTTTCGCATACGGGCCCTCTATGCGACCCGCTTACACATCTATATGCGAACCGCACCCAGTCCCTGTATGCGATTCGCTGCACCTGTACGCGAATCGCTTATAGGTCAGCGTTGGAATTCCGCAGGTTGGAGAAGAGCCGAAGCAAATCATCATCCTCAATAGAAGGCGGAGCTGCCGGCGGCTCAAGCAATGCTTGGACTCCGAACAAATCGTTCTGCATCACCTGTGCCAGATGCACAAGGCCCTCAAGAACGCCTTCGGCCGAGGCCGCCACGATCTCCAAGCGTCCAGGTGACAGCCGAATCGTGTCCGGAAGATCCTTCACGGTAGCACTTCGAAGATCTTGCGGAAGCGTGACACGTAGCGATTTTGGGCGGGGCGGCGGCGGCGCAATGAGGACTCGTTCACGGAGAGCGTGGTCGAGGTCCGGGGCCGCGATCATCTCTGCTAGAAAGCTGAGGATAGAGCTGCGCTCGACAAAGTGAGCGCCGGCCACCGGCTGAACCTCGCCGATGGCTTTCATGAGGGACTGGGCTGTTGCTCGGCCAACACCGAACAGACGCTCTATATCCTTGCGCCCCCAGGTCTCGATTCGGTCGCGCTCTGCGCGCTCCTTTATAGAATAGAGATCACGCGACCATTTCACCGGACGGCCCATATACCCTCACAAAATGCTTGTCTCAGCCTATCGGGTTTATTGGCACACCTGCCAGAAACGCGAGCGGGTACCATCCGCGATAACCGACGACAATGTTAGTTGTCGTCCGTCACCCGCTGGTATGCTGGATTCGTGGAAAACAGCCTTGGATTGCCGGCCGGCTATCAAGAGCTCCTTCAGGGACTGAAGACTCGTATCCGTTCGGCCCAGGTGAGGGCTGCGTTGGCGGTCAGCAGGGAGCTTGTCCTCCTGTACTGGTCGATCGGCCGCGAGCTCAGCGAGCGATTCGAGCGGGAGGACTGGGGCGGCAAGATCATCGATCGGCTCGCGCACGACCTGCAGACGGAATTTCCCGGCGTGGAGGGCTATAGCCCGAGAAATCTCCGCTACATGCGCTCGTTGGCAGAGGCGTGGCCTGATGAGGAGATTTTGCAACGGCTCATTGCAAAATTGCCCTGGGGCCATAACCTTCGCGTGCTGGACCGGATAAAGGATCGTTCCACGCGCGAGTGGTATCTGGAGGCCGCTTTGGAATACGGCTGGAGCCAGGACGTGCTGGTGCTCCAGATCAAGAGCCGACTCCATGAGAGGGAAGGGAAGGCGCTCACGAACTTCCAGCGAGCCTTGCCGCCGGCCGACTCCGATCTCGCCGAGCAGATCCTCAAAGATCCGTACAACTTCGATTTCCTCACGGTCAGAGAGCGAGCTCACGAAAGGGAGGTCGAACGTGGGCTTCTGACTCATTTGCGCGACCTCCTCCTGGAGCTCGGCAAGGGCTTCGCCTTCATAGGCAGTCAGGTGCCAGTCCAGGTCGACGGTGAGACCTTTTACATCGACCTGCTCTTCTATCACGTACGGCTGCACTGCTATTTCGTCATCGAACTCAAGACCGGTCGGTTTCAACCCGAGTGGGCTGGCAAACTCAGTTTCTACCTTTCTGCAGTCGACAACCTGATGCGTTCGTCTTCGGATGGGCGAAGCGTGGGCTTGCTGCTTTGTGAGTCTCACCGCCGGACTATTGTCGAGTACACGCTTCAGAACATCGATCAGCCGATCGGTGTGTCTAGCTATCGGATCACCCGCGAACTGCCTGCGCAGATCAGAGATCAGGTTCCCACGGTGGAAGATCTGAAAGAAGTAATCGGGAAGCTCCGCGAGGAGATCGACGATCTGCAAAAGAAAGGCGGTTCCGATGCGTAATGTCGCTATTCGTGCAGCAGCCTGCCGCACAAACTCAATTTTGCAACGGACCATTGCCAAATTGCTGAAGCATAGTCAACCTGTAAGCGATTCGCGTATAGGTAAGGTCATCAGGCGCAAAGTACCTTCCTGCAGACAGCAGAGCTGGTCAGCATCCCGCTACTGTGCGGAGGCTCTATGACTCAGGCCTCCACTGTGAGCGAATCGCATATAGGACCTGTAAGTGAATCGCTGGAGCTTACCGTATGGACGACACAGCGGAAGGAACCCGGGCATGTTGCCAGCCAGCGACTGCGCGGCATGGTGTTGCAGGCCGTCACGTCTCAACACTCCAAGCGTAATTACGCCAAAGCTTTGGATGAGGTCTTCGCCCTGTGTGCGATTCGCTTACAGGGTATTTCTCGTCCGTTGTTTATGGAGTACCGAGCCGCAATGATTGGAAAGGGTCTGAGCCCTTCTACGATCAACGTCCGACTGGCGGCCGTCCGCAAGCTAGTAAGTGAGGCACGCCGAAATGGCATCCTCGATGGGGAAGAGGCGGCCAAAATGGCAGACGTGCCCAACGTTCGCCTGCAGGGCCGCAGAATGGGGAATTGGCTAACGCGCGATCAGACTAAGGAGCTGCTGGCTATTCCAGATCGTTCTACGCTTAAAGGGAAACGGGACTACTGCATCTTGGCATTGCTTGTCGGTTGCGCTCTACGGCGTCGCGAGTTGGCAAATCTTGATGTCGAAGAGATCCAGTTACGAGAGGGCCGATGGGTCATCGCCGATTTACGAGGTAAGGGCGGCCGCGTACGAACCGTTGCCATCCCGGTCTGGGTGAAGCAGGCAGTGAATGCCTGGATGACGGCTGCGGCTATCGAGGAAGGTAAGCTGCTCCGCTCCATGACCAAAGCCGGCAAGGTCAAGCGGGACCACCTGAATGACGGCGCCATCTGGAGCGTTGTGGAATCCTCCGCGAAGGAGATCGGCATTGAACGCTTTGGTGCCCACGATCTTCGCCGGACGTGTGCCAAGCTGTGTAGAAAGAATGGTGGCGACCTCGAACAGATCAAGTTCCTGCTCGGCCACAGTTCAATCCAAACAACGGAGCGGTATCTTGGTTCCGAGCAGGACATCGCGGTAGCCGTAAATGACAACCTTGGACTTTGAAGATTCATGCCTGAAAACTGCGAAAAATGCGGAGGATTAGGACAGATCATCATCGAGGATGATCGCGGTCGGTCTGCGCGGCCCTGTTCTTGCTTACGTGAGCGAAAGCTTCAACGTGTGCTGAGTCAGGCTGCGCTTCCGCCTCGCTACCAAGGCTGTTCATTAGAGAATTATCGGCTGGACTTCGTCGGATCGAATCGGAGCCTGGTGATGGCCCATCTCTACGTCTCGAATTTCGTAAAGAAGTTTCCTATAGAGACCGGGACCACTGGTGTGCTGCTTGTTGGATCGATCGGAGTGGGGAAGACACATCTAGCGATTGCTATGCTCAAGGCCTTGATAGTCGAGCGCGGAGCCACCGGTTTGTTTTGCGACTACCGGGAGCTCCTCAAGAGGCTGCAACAAAGCTATAGCCAGCGGGGCGATGGCTCAGAGGCTGACATTCTCGAGCCAATCTTGACCGCACGGGTGCTCGTCCTGGATGAGGTGGGGGCGATGAAGCCAACTGAGTGGGTGACAGACACGGTCGGGTACGTCCTAAACAGCCGATACAACAACTGTCTGACCACCATCCTCACCACGAACTATGCAAACCTGCCGCCCGCTGCCATCGAAACAGGCTCATCTTCAGTCAGCATGCTTCGCACTGCTGTGCGGCAGGAGACGCTCGGCGATCGCATCGGCGAAAGGATGAGATCTCGCCTCCAAGAGATGTGTGTGCCGCTCGAGCTGCAGGGCGAAGACTATCGCCAGAGTGCTGGCCGAGCCGAATACGCCTGATGCGGCCGCCAGGTCTAACGAAGTCTTGATCGTGCTTTTGGGCGAGCGTACAAAGCCCACGCCAAAATTGGGTTGCGAGCTGTGAGCCTCCTGTTCACTTCTCCATCGTATCGACGCGGACTAACCTATGTACAGGAGGGTTCCGTATGTGTGGCCGTTACGTTCGCAGGGCAGATAAGCAGAAGATCGCGGAACACTTCCGCTCAGCCGAACCCGCCAGAGCTGCCGGACGCGGACTACAACGTGGCCCCGACGACCCACCAGCCGATCATCCGGCAAAGCAAAGACACGGGAAGCCGGGAGCTGATCCTGGCACGTTGGGGCCTCGTGCCGTTCTTCACGAAGGAGTATTCGCTTTTCCTTCGCTCTAAGCTGTTACACCTCGAGAGAGGGCAATCCGCATGAGCTTGGAAATTGTTGAATGGGCCGCAAGCTGGCCGTTGGTATTGCCGTACTTCGATGGAAAGGTGCCTGCCGGTTTTCCGAGCCCGGCAGAAGACTACCTCGAAAGCGAGCTCAATCTTTCGGACTACCTAATCGAGAACAAGGCCGCGACGTTCATGACGCGCGTGGACGGCGACAGCATGAAAGACGCGGGCATCCTGGACGGCGATCTGCTGGTGGTGGACCGCTCCGCGAAGCCGACGAACGGCTCGGTGGTCGTGGTGGCCGTCAATGGCGAGTACACGGTTAAGAAGCTGCGTCGTGGACCGGATTGCGTGTGGCTGGAACCGGCGAACCCGAAGTACCAGCCCCTCTGCGTGTCGATCGGTGAGGAACTGCATGTGTTTGGCGTCGTGCGTCACGCCATCCACACCCTACGGTAAGCCGTGGGCGAAGTCTTCGGCCTGATCGACTGCAACAACTTCTACGTCTCCTGTGAGCGTGTCTTCCGTCCAGACCTGGAAGGCAAGCCCGTCATCGTGCTTTCCAATAATGACGGGTGCGCCGTGGCCCGCAGCGCTGATTATGTGGAATCTGAAAGCTCGTCAATTTTCAGTCGACTCTTCAAGTGACAATCCGGTGCGTAGCCATAGATGACGAACCGCGTTTAGTGAAACTTATATTGGGACCCGGGCATTCATTCCGCAGGACCTTGTGCCCTCTCCTTCTGAGAAAACACCGTGCGCGACATGCCGAGTTGACTGGGCGCAGTCACACTGGGCCGTGCAGCGGTCCTTCAACGCATTTTCCTTACCTCAATAGGGTCTGCCGACGGGCGAGATCTTCTTTGCCGTTTTCAAGCCTCTGCCGGGGAGTTGAGAATACCTGCGATGATGAGAAGAGGGCCTGACTCGCCCGGTCAGCGCATCGATCAAATCGCAATGAATGGTGACCCAAAATCCCGCGGCCGTCCGTCGAGCTCAGCCAATGCTGCTCTTGGAGCTTTTCTTCGCGCCATGCGTGCGCGCATTCATCCCGCATCGGTAGGCATTTCGTCCGTTGGCCAGCGCCGCGTACCGGGACTTCGCCGCGAAGAGGTCGCACAACTCGCTCAGATTGGGTTTGTTTGGTACACGTGGCTTGAGCAGGGACGGTACGTGAACGTTTCCAGTGAAGTCCTGGAACGACTGTACGCTGCACTGCAACTGTCTCAAGCCGAGCGTGAGCATTTGTTTGCTCTCGCTCACAACCGGCCTCCCCCGAACATGGCGTTGGAAGATCACAAGGTCGCGCAATCATCGTCTGCCTTGCTCAGCAGGATTGTGGACGCAGCGTACATTTCGACCACGAGATGGGATGTGCTTGCCTGGAACAGCGCTGCTGAGGGCCTCTTTCGAGACTTGGCGCTGACGCAAAAAACTCAGCCGAACATGATTCGCTTCCTGTTCACCTCGCCGAGGCTTCGTGCGTTGCTCGTTGACTGGGAAACGCAGGCGCGAGTGAGTCTCGAAAAATTCAAGATGGATTTCTGGCGTCATCGAAACAGGGCGTCCTTCAACGACTTGGTTGCTGAGCTGCAGGCGGTCAGCGACGAGTTCCGGCAATGGTGGGACAGTCCACTGATCCACCCTCTGGAAGACGGTGTTAAGGTGTTCCGCCGCAACGGTAAGGCGGTGGAGTACAGCTACAACGTGCTTACTCTGTCGGCAACGCACAATCAGCGTCTTGTAGTATTCGCGCCTGCTGCTCGAAGCAATACGAACCAAGTCGTTCATTACGCGACACAAACGACGTGAAGACCTGAGATTTCCTCAACGTTTAGTTGCCTAGTATCAACGGTAATAGGATGGGCAACCAACTTACTGCTTACTTCGAGACCGCCTAATGTGATTTTGAAGGGAGCGATTCTCTATGTCGCGTGCTGTTCGTTTTGACAGGCTTGGCGGTCCCGAAGTGCTTCGTTTCGACGATGTCGCAGATCGCCAACCACAAGCTGGCGAGGTTCTGCTGAAGATTGAAGCAGTTGGGCTTAACCGAGCCGAAAGCATGTACTACCACGGCGCCTATTTTGAGAGGCCTGACTTGCCATCCGGCCTGGGGTATGAAGCCGTGGGAACCGTGACGGACGTGGGTTCCGATGTCGATCGTTCGCTGCAGGGTCGGCGCTTCGGCACCATTCCGGGCTTCTCCATGAACAAGTATCCTGTTCTCGCTGAAATGGCGGTCGTGCCGGCGTCCGTTCTCGTGCCAATCCCTGAAACGATTTCCTCAACAGAAGGCGCAGCTGTCTGGATGCAGTACTGCACGGCTTACGGAGCCCTTGTGCATTCTGGCAAGGTGTCCAGCAGTGACTTCGTCATCATTACCGCCGCCAGCTCATCAGTCGGACTCGCCGCCATTCAGATGGTCAAGTCTGAGGGTGCAACCCCCATAGCGGTAACTCGGACTGCAGTGAAGCGAGACAAGCTGTTCGCGCTCGGCGCGGATCATGTGATCGTCACGGACGAGGAAGACCTCGTGGCCCGAGTGGACGAGATCACTGGCGGAAAGAAAGCCCGCATTGTCTTCGATCCCATCGGTGGAGATGGTGTCAACGCCTTGGCACAAGCGACAGCCAACGGCGGAACGATCTTCGTCTACGGAATGTTGTCGGGGCAACCGACGCCGCTTCCGCTGGCGGTGTTCGGCCGCAGCATCGCCATGTACGGCTATACGTTTCAAGAGCTGAACGGTACACCAGCATGGAACGAAATGAAGCGTTACATCTACGACCATGTCTCCGACGGTTCGTTCAAACCCGAAATCGCGCGTGTCTTTCCTTTTGTCGACAGCGTAGACGCGTACCGATACCTCGAAAGTAACCAACAGATCGGCAAAGTTGTGATCACCCTCTGAGTCACGGCAAAAAAACGTCCATCAGCATCCGCGCTCAGGTGTAGAAGTTTTAGGAGAAGTATTGAATGAAGGCGTATCACTACTCAAATACCGGATCTCTCACTCTGGACGAAGTGAACATGCCTGAACCTGGTCCGGGCGAGGTACGTGTCAGGATAAAGGCCGCGAGCGTCAACTACCGCGATCTGCTTATCTCTGCAGCAGCCGGTCGTGGCGAGGTGAAGAACCGCATTCCACTATCAGACGGTGCGGGGATAGTGGACACGGTTGGGAAAGGAGTGCAACGGTGGCAGCCGGGGGCGCGAGTGACGATGTCTCACCTTCGCGACTGGCTGACCGGCCCGTTTCGCCCGGCTTACATACCGTCCGGTTTGGGCGGATTGGCTACGGACGGCGTTTTGGCCGATTTCATCGTTATGCCTGAAGCCTCTCTGGTGGCGATTCCTGACGAACTTTCCTTCGACGAAGCGGCCTGCTTTCCTTGCGCAGCCGTAACTGCCTGGAATGGTCTGGTTGTACGCGCGTGCATGAAGGCGAACGACACGCTGCTTGTGCAAGGCACTGGCGGAGTGGCGCTGTTCGGCCTCCAGATCGGCGTGGCGATGGGAGTGAAGGCGATCGTGCTTTCGTCTTCGGATGAGAAGTTGGAGAAGGCAAAGACGATGGGCGCTTCGGTGCTGATCAACTATCGCCAGAAACCGGACTGGGATGTCTCCGTGATGGAGGCTACGCAAAATTCTGGTGCGACCCACATCCTGGAGCTTGGAGGACCGGATACCTACGACCGCTCCGTGCGCTCCGTGGCCACGGGCGGAACGATCGTTCAGGTCGGTGTGCTCTCTGGTGTCGATCCTGCACCTCACCTTCGTCGGTTGATGTGGGAGAACGCCAACATCATGGGTGTCACCGTCGGTCCTGCCGAACATCTGGCGACCGTTATGGGATTTTTTGAGCAGCATTCGCTTCGTCCTGTGATCGACGCAAGCTTTGCATTCGAGGACGCCCAGCAAGCGTTGGAGCGTCTGCGTAGCGGCTCACATTTTGGAAAAATTGTCATTCGCTGGTAGATCTCTGGCCTGACATTCAGAAAGGGAAACGATGCCAGAGAACACGCTGGTTGGTATTGTCGGCTTAGGCAAGATCGGAGCCGCGGTGGCGAGTCATGTGCTTGCCGCAGGGTATCCCATGCTTGGTTGGGCGAGACGGCCCGGGAGCTTGGAAGAGTTTACAAGGAGTGGTGGACGAGCCGTGGAGAGGATTCCCGCGCTTGGAGCCGCAAGTACTGTCATTTCCGTCGTATTTGACGACGATGCCTTGCGCGAAGTCGCGTTCGGACCTGGCGGATTTGTCGAGGCTATGCAACCAGGCGCAACGCATATCGCGATGGAGACGATTTCTCCCCGGCTCGCGCGTGAGCTGGAAGCGGCTCATGCGGCTCGGTCCCAACGATTTCTTGCCGCTCCTGTGTTTGGCAGGCCTGAGGCTGCTGTGAAAGGAGAACTCACGATTATGTGCGCGGGTCGGCAGGATACGTTCCACTTGGTGGATCCGATCCTCTCCACTGCGGGAAGGACACGGTGGATCGGTCCGAAGCCCGAGCAAGCAATGCTAGTCAAGCTCAGCGGAAACCAGATAATTTTGACGATGAGCGAACTGTTGAACGACACCTACCAAATTTTGCGGGCAGGTGACGTTGACCTAAAGGTCGCAAAAGAAGCCTTGATTGACGAGTTGATGCCACGCGTCTTTGCTGGCTATGCTCAACGCCAAATGGATGAACCTGAGGCCGGTAGACCTGCGGCCAGCAAAATTGGCCGAAAAGATATGTCGCTTCTCATTGAGGCTGCTGGCGCGCTAGGCACACATCTGGCCCTTGCTGAATGCATAAGCGATTTGAAGACAAAGTAGTGATCGCTTGCGGAGCCCCCAGCCCAGCACCATTTCTGCGTGACATCGAGGTTCTCATGCAGCACCGGACCGTCGATGAATAGGGTAGTTGCTGGGGCAGATTTTGTGTTCATCGCCGCCAAAGGCACTCACGACGGCCAGCCATGTGTATACATCGACCTCTACCGTGCGCAGAGCGGAAAAAATCGTGGAGCACTGGGGTATTCCCGAGATGTCCACCGAGAGAGCAGTGGAAGAGCAACAACGGCATGCTGTAGTGCACAGCCGGCAATAATGTGTTTTATGGCGACAGACCAACGATCGGTAACGGCAAGTCGCATAATTATCTGAAAGCAGGAGTCGGGCAAAACACAAGCTTGGCGACCAGCTTTTCGTGCCCGGCGATCCCGTCTTCAACGGCCCG
>CAXTLR010000038.1:0-14619 GCA_964245195.1 uncultured Acidobacteriaceae bacterium
CCGGCCTGGCTGCTGGATACGGACTACAACGGCATGTGCTTCCACGTGACGCAGGCTTTCTTTCCACGCACCAGCGCCTGGGACGCTTTAAAGAAAGCGTTAAAAGCAGATTATGAAGCCAGCCTGTGGGACCACCTGGCCGGCGCGGTGAGCGCACCATTTGAAGCCAGCCCAACCGCGCAGATTGCGATCAAGGTCATCGATGATCGTGGCAACGAACTGATGGTGGTGAAGCCTCTAAGCGAAGCGACGGCGGTGAAGCTGTGAGCGGGGTAGGCAATGAAGTCAGCCAGCCGATCCTGAACAGCCCGTTCCGCGAACCGGAGTGCTTCTGGTATCTGCGGGAGGGTGAGACGCCGCAGAAGAGGGAAGGGCGGCGGCCGTCTTTTGTGTTTGAGCCCCGCGACCAGCGCACCTCATGGTCCACCGATGGGCGCATCCTCGCGTCCTCAACGCTGTACACCGGCGCGTATGAGCTGGTGATGGTGAACCTGATCCGGGAGCGGCTGAGAGCATGGGAAGAGTCCGGCTATACCGGGGCCACACGCACGACGGCGGAGCTGCTGGCGTATTGGCAGGATGAGGGCCGGGAGAAACGACTCTTTTACGCGCAACTGGAAGCAGCCAAGACAATCATCTTTTTGACGGAAGCCCGGCAGGACTTCCGTCAGGGCATTGCGGTCCCTCGCGATGAGCCCAGCGACGAACGCAAGGAGGCCGGGTACGCAGGCTTTCTGCGGTACGCCTGCAAGATGGCTACCGGCTCCGGCAAGACGACCGTGATGGGGATGCTGACAGCCTGGAGCATCCTGAACAAGGTTGTGAGCCGTGGCGATAAGCGATTCTCAGATGTTGTGGTGGTTGTCTGCCCCAACGTCACCATTCGGGACCGCCTGACGGAACTGCAATCGGAACGAGGTGAGGCAAGCATCTATCGCACGCGCGACCTGGTGCCGGCACACCTGATGCCCCAGCTCGCGCAGGGAAGGGTGTTGGTGACGAACTGGCACATCTTCGAGCCGCAGAGCGTGCAAACCGATGGTGCCAAAGTTGAAAAGCGCGGCGTCCTGGTGAGGACGCGCGAGGCCATCCGCATCGGCCCGAAGACTACGACGGCTCGGAACAAAAGGTATTTGACCCTTGAAGAGTATGAGCGGCAGGTCTCGCGCGGTCTGCTGACGGTAATTGATGTGGAGACGGAACCGAAGACCGGAGCGCTCAAGAAGGTCTTTGTGGAATCGGCACGCTACGTGGAGAGCGATACTGCGCTGCTGCAACGTGTGTTGGGCCGTGACATCGGTGGCAAGAAGAACATCCTGGTGCTGAATGATGAAGCGCACCATGCGTACCGCATCGCTGAAGAGGTCGCGGACGATGACGACGAAGAGAACGACGATGAAGAAGACGACCTGCTGACAGATAAGAAGGAAGCGACGGTCTGGGTGGAAGGTCTGGACCGCATTCAGCGGATGCGCGGAATCAACTTTTGTGTCGATCTTTCCGCGACTCCGTACTTTGTAGGGAGAGTGGGACAGGAGACAAACAAGCCCTTTCCCTGGGTGGTAAGCGACTTTGGCCTGATCGACGCGATTGAATCCGGTCTGGTAAAGGTTCCCCAGCTCGCGGCACGGGACAACACCGGCGCCGAAATCCCTGGCTATCGCAACATCTGGGAATGGATCATGCAGCCGGGCCGGCTAACGGCACGGGAGCGCGGTGGCACCCGCGCCAACCCTCAGCCAGAAGCAATTTTGAAGTGGGCGCAGCAGCCCATCACCATGCTCGGGAGTCTCTGGCAGGCAGAGTTTGAGCACTGGAAGAGTGAAGGGCGGAACCGGGAGCCGGTGTACATCCTGGTGGTGAAAAACACAAAACTGGCGAAAGTCATTCACGAATGGATTGCGGAAGACAAGACGCCCGCAGGGCTTCCACCGGCACGCTTGGAACAGCTACGCAATCGAGACGGACGTGTGGTGACGATCCGCGTTGATTCCAAAGTGGTGAAGGAGACAAATACCGACGGCGCAAAGGGAGATGAAGCGCGGTGGATGCGCTTCACCCTGGACACGGTTGGGAAGACAGATTGGACGCACGACAGCCAGGGCCAGCCGATCTACCCAGAGAAGTTTGTGGAGACGGCAACCAAGCTGAAACGGCCGCTGCATCCTCCAGGGCGTGACGTGCGCTGCATCGTGAGCGTCGGCATGCTGACGGAAGGCTGGGATTGCAACACGGTCACGCACATCATCGGTTTGCGGCCGTTCATGTCGCAGCTCCTGTGCGAACAGGTTGTGGGTCGCGGGCTGCGCCGAGCAAGTTACGCACTCGGAGAGAATGACCTGTTTTCGGAAGAAGTCGCCACAGTGTTGGGTGTTCCGTTTGAGGTGGTGCCGTTCAAAGCCAATACGCAGGCGGCTCCAGAGCCCCGCGTCAAGCGACATCATGTTCATGCACTTCCTGAGCGATCAGGCTTGAAGATTACCTTTCCGCGTGTGGAAGGCTACACACAAGCCATACGGAACAAAATCGTTTTCGATTGGGAGAACGTGCCTCCACTGCGAATCGATCCGCTGCACATTCCAACGGAAGTGGAGATGCGCGGTCTGAGTGTGACGGATCGCGGCCGGCTAACCATGAGCGGCCCTGGAAAGGCATCGCAGGCCGATTTGGAAGAGTTTCGGAAGCGTCATCGAATACAGCAGCTTGTCTTCGAATGCGCTCAGCGTCTGACGCGGGAATACTGCGCTCAACCAGGTGCGACGATCCCTGCTCATGCGCTGTTTCCTCAGCTTGTACCCGTGGTGGAGCGTTACCTGCGCGAAAGAGTAGAAGTCCTGCACGGTGGGGACTTGAAGGATGCCTTTCTGTCACCCTACTTCGGTTGGCTGATCGAAGTGCTGCGAGAGCATGTTCGGCCGGATCTGGCGCAAGGTGAAGCTCCTGAGATCCCGCGCTATGAAGAGAATCGCGTCGGAGGGTCCACCGCCGATGTGGACACCTGGACCAGCAAAGAGGTCCGGGAAGTCACACGAAGCCATGTAAACTTCGTGATCGCCGACACACAACAATGGGAACAAGCTGCCGCGTTTATCCTGGATACTCATCCACGTGTTAAGGCATTCGTTAAGAATGCGGGGCTTGGGTTCGGCATTCCGTACCTGCACAATGGGCAGATGCACGATTACGTGCCTGATTTCCTTGTGCGGCTTCATGACATGCCGGATACCACCTTTATTCTGGAAACCAAAGGGTTCGACTTGCTTGCTGACGTCAAGGCAAGTGCGGCGGCTCGATGGGTGGATGCGGTCAACGCAGATGGAAGCCATGGACGATGGCGGTACGAACTCGCACGGAATGTATCCTCGGTTGGGGAAAAGCTCAGTTCGGTCACTTTTGCGTAAAGGTGTATTTCGTTATTTATTTAAAGGTTCGCCCATCGCGCTCACGTCACGGAAGATCGCTTAATAAAGAAAACAGCCGTTTTCTTTATTAGTGCTGGAGTTTAGTAAAGCTACGCAGCTTTACTGTTACGCATATTGCGTAGATAATTACGCATTGTGCGTATATCTCCCATTCTCGAAGCACTCTTCCCGGAAGTCCGGGCCAAGGTGCTGGCTGCCGTTTTTGGACAGCCTGACCGGGAATGGTATCTGACAGAGCTGGCGCGAACTCTTAAAACGCAGCCGTCGAGTCTTCAAAGAGAGTTGGAGGCCTTGAGCAAGGCCGGCATTTTGGAACAGCGCCGGGACGGGCGGCGGGTCTATGTGAAGCCTGACAAGAACTCGCCGGTATTTGCTGATCTGAGGGGCTTGCTGGAGAAGACAGCGGGAGTTATTCCGGTTCTGCGGAGTGAGCTGGAGACATTGGGTGAGAGCATTCGCCTGGCTTTCGTCTACGGTTCGGTTGCCCGCTCGGAGGAGACTTCGGTCAGCGATATCGACTTAATGGTGATCGGAAAGGCGGGGCTCTCCGACTTAATTCCTGCACTACGGAACTCTGAGCGTATTTTGGGACGCCCGGTGAATCCTTCTGTTTACTCTTCGGAAGAGTTCCAGGAGCGAGTTCGCTCTGAAGATCACTTCCTAACGACAGTGCTGAAAGGGGCAAAGCAGTTTGTAAAGGGAGGCGAGGATGAGCTGGAAAGAATTGCTGGCAAAGGGTGAGGTAAAAGCCCACCGGACCAGCAAGCAGGAACTCGATAATATTCGCAGGCTGATCACGCGTGACCTGGCGGATGCCTCTGTGATGGCGCTTTCAGCGGACCGACGCTTCGCCACGGCCTACAACGCTGCGCTTCAAGCAGGCACCATCAGCATTGCCTGTTCCGGTTACCGGGTCAGCGCACGTGCAGGGCACCATGCCGTTACATTTGAGGCGGCCACTCTCGTCCTCGGGCCAGAATCAGCTCGATTCACCAACTACTTTGAAGCGTGCCGGCGAAAGCGGAACACCATCGACTACCAGAACTCGTCTGTTGCAACGGTGACAGAGGCTAATGAGCTGGTACTCAAAGCTAAAGAGTTCCACCTATTTGTAGAGGCTTGGGTCGCCGCGAATCATGCTCCGCTGGCTTCGCGGTGAGCATCCACTATTCATGAATCAAGAATGGCCGTGATCTCGGTAAGCTGCTGGGGCGATACTGACAAGAGGAGGGACCGCCATGACACATTAGCTCGCAAAAGGAGAGAGCACATGTGTCCCGTTCTTACCGAAAGCCCTACTCTGCCGTTACCGGCACCAAAAGCGCTCACGAAGACAAGAAGACGGCAGCCCGTGGTCTGCGCCGTCGCCAAAACCAGTGGCTTCACACGCTGGAAAATATAGACGGGGCGTTGGCTCCTCATCGTCTGGAGTGCGCCCATAACAACACCTATAGCTGGGGGCGAGACGGCCGTCAGCACCTCGTCTTCCCTGATTGCCAAGGTCCGGACAGATTCGAGTTCATGCAGCGGTACTGGCTCAAGCTCCACCGGAAGTGATGCAGTTCATGCGAAAGCCTGGCGCCCTGAACAAAGTTCTGGGAGCCAGGCTCATATCCCTATCCGCTCAACTTCATCAAGTGAGACTTCATCGTTCCGCCGGTCGTAAAGGCCAGTCGTTCGGCTCGACTCATGGGCAGCCATCTGCTGAGCGATCTCCAGCCGTCCACCGTTCTTCAGGTACGCTGTGATGCCTGTGGCGCGAAAGGTGTGGCAGCATATTTCAGTCTCAATACCGGCCGCCGAAGCTCTGCGACGAATCATGCGCCATACGTCAGGCTGGAGCATGGGATTGCCTGTGAGTTCTCCAGAGCGGCCGCGTGTGGTGCGGAAGAGCGGTTCTTTTCGCGCCTCTACGATACCGGCGACACGGATGTATTCCTCTAGGTAACGATCGAGGTTGTGGTGGGTCGGCATCTCGTGTTCTTTTCCGCCCTTCTCATGCAGCCGCACCCAGCCACGACGGCCCTGTACATAGAAGTCTTCGACCCGCATGGAGATAGCTGCTCCGACGCGCGCAAACGTGTAGACCATCAAGCCGATCAGGGCACGATCACGAAGGCCGGGAAGGGAACTGGTGTCGATGGAGTCGAGCAGCGTTCTCGCTTCATCGGCCTGCAAGACTGGGGTTTTGCCCCGTCGTTGGGTGTGTCTCGGCCCACGGACGGCGTGCGCTGGGTTCGTCGGGATTACCTGCCCGACCACCATCCAGTCGAAGAGCATCCTCAATGCCGCCAGTCTCTGCTTCACCGTGGGCTTGGAGTGCAGCTTCATTTGCGCTTCCACAAATGCCGCCACATGCACCGGCTCTACCTGAGCAAGATCGAGGATGTTGTGCTCCGTGCAGAACGCAGAAAACTGCCGCACGGCTTCCATGTAGGCTCGCCGGGTGTTCACGTTGCGGATGTGCGAACTGAAGAAATCGCGCATGCGAGTTCGCGATTCGGGCCTCGCAACAAAGATTGACGGTAGGGAAATCGCCGCTGGAGCAAGCTGGTTCATCGTTGACTCGTATCCAAGTGGTAGTAAGATTTACTACCAGAGGTGGTTATGTCAGAAATCCAGAAGGTGAGTGTCGCACTAACAGGCCAGCAGCTTATGACTCTCAAAACGGCTGTCGATTCTGGGGAGTACGCCACCACCAGCGAGATCGTGCGGGAGGCACTCCGAGATTGGCAGCGCAAGCGGGAACTGCATGGAGAAGACGTGCAGCGCCTTCGCCAATTATGGGCCGAAGGCAAACAGAGTGGCCCTGCAGTCGCAGCTGACCTTGGAGAGGTTCGTCAAAAAGCGCGTCAGCGCTTGGAAAAGGCCGCTTCGCGCCAGCTCGCCCATGCTGGCTAAGCTCCTGTGGAGTCCTCAGGCGCTCGAAGATCTGATGGACATCTACGTCACGATTGGGCTGGATAGTCCGGATGCGGCGGAGCGCATCTACTCTTCTCTTGAAGCCCGCGCGGAAATGCTGCCTGGCTTTCCCCGCCTCGGACCGCGACGGCAGGATATTGCGCCAACTGCTCGCGTGCTGGTCGAAGGACCGTACCTGATGCTGTATGAACTGCACCCGGATACAGATGAAGGGCCGACCGAAAGCGTCGAGATCGTTCGTGTTGTCGATGGACGGCGAGAGTTGAGCCGACTGTTCCAGTAGCATCATGGCTCAATCGCGAATACCTGGACGCCAGACGCATTCTTTTCCAATTGCGTCTGCCTGCCTGCCGCATATGCGGGCGCAGCAAAGAAGACGTAGCGATGCCGTGCAGGATCGCCCACCAGCCGGGCAATGTCCTTACGTAGCTTGTCATTGCTGTTTGGTCGGGTTGCAGAGAAGACCTCGGCTGCAACGAGATCAGGCTCAACGCTCTCGATGTCGCGTCCGCTCGAAGTTCCAAGCGCTAATCTGAATCCGCCAGCTTCAGGGTGAAGCTCAATCAACTTCTCAACTGCCCGAAGTGACACCAGAATGGTGAAGGTCTGGTTGAGTTGCTCGACGACGTTCAGTGGCTCACCGGTCAGCGGATCGTGGCCAACGGTCTCGAAGCGCAGCTTTCGGAGCAGCGTCATCGGTTCAGCATCGAAGGTGCGGAGCCATGCAGCCGTCCGCGCAGCGCCTTCCAGAATCTGAGCGTGCATCTGCTCTGCGTCGGCGATGGTGCGAATGGTGGGTCGGCGATGGTCCAGAACAGTCTCCCTGCTACGCATGATAAAGGACATTATCATGCGTGGTAATTGAAATTTTAGATCACCCTGAGACCCGCTCATAGCGGTTCATGTGCGTGCTGAAATTAGTAGCGGTTCTGGTCCCTTACGGGGGTGAGGCAGTAAACCACTCAGATTTATGATAGGTTCAGCGGGTTCCAGAAGCGTTCGACCTTGTGCAGCGTCGTCAATGCTTTGATGGGTCCAGTGTTTTTCAGCTTTGGATTTTAAGGATCGAGGATTCGGAGTTGAGACATTCGACCGGGACGTTCATGAAGAACATCGCGGCAGAGCAGTTGGCGGCAATATCGCGGCTCTTCTCCTCAAGCGTCATACACGAGATGGCGCGCAAGGGGAAGTCGCCGATCTTCGCCCGTCTGGCGCGCGAGTCCGGTCTACCGTCGTCGATGGGAGTGGCCGACCCGGTTTTCCGACTTTTTGAGCTGGCATTTTCGATGCTGAAGCAGGAAGGCTTCCGGCACGAATACGTCTATAAGACCGCCCTCACACACAAGGTCCTCCTCGGAAAGCACTCCCTGCAGACCGCAGCCATGCTTACCGAATTCCGTGTCGGCGAATGCAAGGCTGACCTTGCCATCCTGAACGGTACGGCGACTGTCTACGAAATCAAATCAGAGCGTGACTCCCTTGCAAGGCTTGATCGGCAGGTGCGTGCCTATGCAAACGTCTTTGCGCGCGTGTACGTCATCGCTGCGGATAGCCATGTAGAGGCCGTCATGGGCACCGTTCCGGATGAGGTGGGCATTCTCTGCCTCAATCGCAGGCATCACATTTCGACCCTGCGCGAAGCTACGGACCAGCCGGAGAAAACCTCACCGGCAGCGATCTTCGATTCCATCCGAACCGATGAAGCGCGGATGATCCTGGAGGCACACGGCGTATCCCTGCCCTCAGTGCCGAACACTGAATTGAGCCGAATGCTGCGCAGTCATTTTGTGCAGCTCGAGCCGTGCGCGGCCCATGACGCGATGGTGCGCGTTCTGAAAAGAACGCGTAACCTTATGCCGCTGTCGAATTTGGTAGCGCAGCTTCCGCCATCGCTGCACACAGCCGCGCTTTCACTGCCCTTACGCAAGATCGATCATTTACGTCTGGTGTCAGCCGTAAACACTTCACTTCAAGATGCGATGGGATGGGCCTAAGCGCATGTACCACCCTTATTTTCGCGGGAAACAGTACGAGTTAATCACCGTCCGGGAAATGGCCCCCGTTCTTGCGGAACTCAATTTCCGCCCGATCATCGAGCCTGTACGTGAGACCTTAAGCGGCCTGCACAAAAGCCTCGATGCAGTAGTCGAAGCCGACGGGCGCGCAATCGTCATCGTGAATCCGCATCACGGCGACCTTTCTGGCGGCGCTGAAGAACTGAGTGAACTGCTCAAGGAAAAGTTCCTTGACCTTCCAGGCATCTGCGCGGGCATCCTTCTGAAGCAGGATATGAGCCCCTCCGACGCGATCAAGGTTCATCAGGCGCATGAAGCGCACTCGCCCGTTTTTATTCATTCCGGTTTTGCTGAACCGAAAGCCCTGATGGAACGCCTCAGCCAGCCTCTTGCGGAGCAATGCCACATTTTCCTTGATAAATACTGCGGCAAGCTCTACCAGCGCCATTTCAAGGGAAGCCAACGGGTGCTTGTCAAGGATGGATTTCAGCGAAAGAAAAACCGGGAATACAAACTAATCGAGCCGTTTTCAGATCTTCATGCCACGTTTGCCGATGAGGGCATGGACGGCTTCGGTGACTTCCTGATCGTGGGCGACGAATATAGCGAGAGCGGCGGCCCCGCCTACGCCATCGCGATCCATCTCACCTTCATCGACCCCGACCAAGACGATTCAATGCTGATCTATCACTTCGTATCTGATCGGCAAGACACGCCAAAAGACCCGGCTGGAAAGTTCGCGGAAGCCTTAGCGAAGATGGTGGCTGTTCTGAATAAACGGGGATGTAAAGTCCTTGAGACGGATGCGGTCAAGGAGTTTCGGGAGCTTTACCGTGACGGGCATTTTCCTGGGCTTGGCTACGTCAAGAAGCTTTCGATGAACCATCACATAGACACTTTGGCCCACTACTTTAAAACTACGGCGTAGCTCCTATGAACTGTTGCGCCGAATGTTTTGGCGACCGCGGATTGCGGAGAAGCATCATTCCCCTTCGAGCAAACGAAGTGGGGACATGCGACTATTGTCAGACACAGAATGTCTCCATCGTTAGACCCGCGCAGTTGTCCGAATACTTCGGGCTGCTGATTAGCGCATACCAGAGCGAAGAAAACGGGCAGCTGTTGGTCCACTGGTTCCGCGAGGATTGGGCTCTATTTCGGCATCAGCGTATGGACGATTCCCGCGCGAAAGATTTGCTTGCTGAAATCCTTGATGATGGCGAGATCGTGCGGCACAACTTTGTACCGTTGGCTGCACCTGTTGCGAACCGTTTGAGCGAGTGGGAAAAGCTGCGTGACGAGCTGATGTATCACAACCGATATTTTCCGGCAGCGAACATTGATCTTGAGAGACTGGAACTGCTGCTTTCCTCTCTCGTACTTGACGCAGATGAAGTCCCGAGGCAGTGGTACAGGGCACGTATGCAAAGTGGAGAAACCCCCATAGATTTGGCAGACATGGGCGCTCCCCCGCGCCGCATTGCATCACATGGCCGCGCCAATCCCGCTGGCATACCGTACCTGTATCTTGGATCGCAGCCGGACACGGCCATCTCAGAAATTCGACCGCATACAGGCGAGATGGCTTGCGTTGCAGACTTTACGACTCCTGAAAACATCAAGCTTGTGGACTTGCGGTCTCCGAGGGAGATGGTCTCTCCCTTCCTGCTGGAAGGCGCAGCAGATATTTTGAGACTGCGGGCAGATTTGCCGTTCCTTGAGCGGCTAGGCGATGAGTTGACGAGGCCGGTCCTCCTACAGGCGGCCGCCATCGACTACACGCCAAGCCAATACCTTTGCGAGTTCATAAAGAAGTGCGGATACGACGGTGTCGTGTACCGTAGTTCAGTTAGCGAGGGCATCAATCTTGCTCTTTTCGATCCAGATATTGCCGTATGCGGTACCGTGACACAGTACCGAGTTACTCGCGTGTCTGTCGTAGTAGACCAACAAACCTTGAACTACCAACAAATCTAGCTGTGGCATCACATCCCAATACCAAACCCATACCCACGAATGCTGATCTCCCGTTCCGGCTTGAGGTCCAGCGAATGTGAGTGCTTCTGACCTTCCGGCATGGCGAAGTCCAATGCCTGCTTGGCCGTGATCGTCTCGCGGTTCTGGTTGTGGAACGTCCCATCCTGACCGTCAAGGTGGATGTAGCGGCCTGTCTGCACGTGCTTATAGCTCTGGATGGTGCCAATTTCCTGCTGCCAGTGGAACTGCTTGGCCTCATGTTCGGGAAGGGCCTCGTTGAGCGGGTTCCAGCGCCGCTTGTGCTGTTCCACAAGCTCACGCCCGGTCAGCCGTACTTGTTGCCGCTCCGGCTCCTGCTGAATTTCCGGCACATGGGCACTCTGGTGCGAAACTTCGCGGCTTAACACCTGCGGCAGTTGCTGCCGGTCGCTGGTGAATATCTGCGCGTCCTGCGCGCCGCGTGAAACCGCGACGTAGGCCATGCGGTTATTGAGCAGGTCCTTGGCTCCAAGCTCCGTGTCGATGTGAATAAGAACCCGGTCGGCGGTCTGGCCCTGACTGGAGTGGCTCGTGACGGCATAGCCGTGGTCGAGATGCGGATGGTCGCGCGGGTCAAGCGAGAGGCTCCGGCCGCTGTCCATCTTCAGGGACATGTGTCCGTCATCGGTGAAGCCCTGAATGGTGCCCAGCTCGCGGTTGGCGATCTTCAGGTCGTTCGCCGGCGCGGTGAACTGGATGCGGTCGCCCACGGCGAACGCCTTCTCCTGGTCGCGGTAGAGCGAGACACCCTGCTGCCGGCGTGGGTCATAGGTCAGCTCCGAACCATCCGCACGTACAACGGTAAGCTGGTTGGCTGCGGCATCGACGCTCTTCACACGGGCATACTCACCTTTCTGCAGGCCGGTCTCTTTGGAGTTCCGCGAGTAGAGCAGCACATCGTCAAAGTGGTATCGCTCGGCCCAGGTGCGGTCTGCTCCGGTGAGGTCCTGCCGGGGCACGAGAACATTTGTGCGGTGCTCTTCCCTGCCGACAACGCCCGTGCCCTGCAGTTCAGCCCGAATCGCCTGGTTTATCTCGGCACGGGAGCGGTTGTCGGGCGAGACGACGAGCGTGTCCTCCGGCTGTCGGGCATACTCCTTGGCGATAGCGGCGATACGGTCAGCCTGGTTCGCCACCTCATGCACCCGGCCCTGCCGCTCCAATCCTTGCACGGCCTCGCCTGCCTTCCCTTCGGCAAGCTGCTCGACCACCTGCCTCAGGGCGGCGTCCCGCTGTCGCACGATCTCGTCCAGCTTGGCCGTGCGCATGCCGGCATCCTGCAACTGAGCAAACGGCCTACCCGCCTCGACGGCCTCATGCTGTCGGGTGTCGCCCACCAGCAGAACGCGTTCGTTCGGATGCAGGCGGGTTACGAAGTCATGCATCTGCTTGGTGGAGGCTAGCGAACTCTCGTCCAGGATATAAAGCCGCTTCTCGCCCGTGTCGGGCTTCTGACCTTTGGCAAGGTGAAGCTGCAGGGTAGAGGTCTCGATGCCCGCCTCACCTAACTTCTGGGCCGCCCGGCTGGTCGGCGCAAAGCCTTCCACCCTGTAGCCGTTTGCCTCGGCTCCCTCGCGGATCACTGCCAGCGTGGTGGTCTTTCCAGCTCCAGCCACACCGTCCAGCCCAAGGATCTTTTCCTGACTGGCAAGGATCTGCTCCGCTGCTTTGTGCTGGGCATCATTCAACTGCGGATGACGACTGAGGACCTCGGCTCGGGCCTTCGCCTCGTTGATTGCTGGCTTACCCTCCAGGGCGAAGTTGCCGTCCTGCATACGGCTGACGATCTCGCGCTCCATGCGCACCATGGCGGCGGTGGTGTACTGCCGGCCGGCCGACTTGGGGGCGTGCTCGACGATTCGGAACTCGCTCCGGCCCTGCGCCCGCCGCTCGAACTCTTCCCGCACCCGAATGGCACTCGCCTGCCCCATGCTCCGCTCTAACGCGGCCTGTAGGATCGCCCGGTCATCCTGGACCGCCGATCGCTCGAAGACGTGCTCCCGGGCGTAGGTCACAGCCTGCTGCGCGATCTTGGGCGCGTCGATCTGCTGCGCACGCTGGTTGCTGAACGAACGGGACACCACCCAATCCGCTTGGTGGCCGAACTCGGTCGCCAGCTCGCGATGGCGGTGCAGCACCTCGGCCGGCGACTGAATCTCTTTGGAGTCACGGGTCCGGTGCGCCGCGACCTGGGCAGCTCCGGCGCCCTCGCGGCCGATCTCTTTGAGCTCTGTAGTGATTTGGGCACGGCGCGGGCTCGACGCCTCCAGGTACTCCCGGCTGTAGCCTTTAATCTCCGGCTGGCCGTGCTCGCCGCGCTCGATCTCGTAACCCAGTCCCTGAAGCCGGGCGGCAAGCTCCGTCCGGTAGACTGCCGTTGCGAACGCCTGCGACTGGAACAGGCCGCGCTCCTGCAGAGCGTGGGTGTCGCCGTCCTTGCTCTCGGCCACGTTGAAGACAACGACATGGGTGTGAAGCTGCGGCGCAGCGTAGCCATCGACCGGCCGGGCGGTGTCGTGCTCAAAGGTTGCCGCCACAAACTTTCCCGTCCGCTCCGGCTCACGCACGTTCCCCATACGCGCTTGGGTGTAGCGCTCGAACTCGGCCAAGGCGACTCGAACACTCTCCCGGTGCGCCTCCCGTACCCGCTCGTCGCCGCCTACCAAGGCCGTCAGCGAAACCGACTTGGGCGCGGAAATTGTAGCGTCCCAGCCGGCCCGGTGACCTACGGATGTGACCTCTTTGCCGTACCGATTCTCGTAGGTCCGCGACGGCTGGTGCCACACCATCTGCTCCTGAGTGACGGGGTGCTCGCCTTCCGTCAGCCGAGCGAAATGCTCTGCGCCAACCTCACCTTTGAGGCCCCACTCGTCGGCAAGTCTGCCCTGCCACTCGGTATGCCCTTGCTGACCTTGGCTCCAGTAATTGGCTTGCTCGGACGTAAATTCCCGCGCGTGGTATGTCCTCGCCTGGCCGGCAGAAAGCGCCTTGGACATCGTCATCATCGGGCAGTTCCTCGGGTCAATCGATCCATTGCGACACATCCCATTTGCGTTCCGGTCCGCCGTCAGCATGCGGCCTCCCGAAGGGTGACGTAGGCGTAGGTTTCGGTTCGGCTTGCGCCTCCACGGGCTGCGGTTTCGGAGTGACTGGCTGGCTTGGCTGCTTCGTAGGTGCAGCCGGCTTGAGGGTCTGGACAGGCGTCACTTCGGCGGCTTTCGCCACGATCGTCGAGGCTGGTTTCGGTCTCGAAATAGCCGGGATCGGGGGCATGGTTGGCGCAACCTGAGACGGTGAAACGGTTGCGCTCTCGACATCAAGAATCACTGGCCGTCCGGCATTTTGCGGCTTGGGCGTAACCCATCGTCGGACCTGAGCCGTAGCGTCTTTGCTCTCCTGGGCGAGCTGCTTGGCGAACAGCCGGAGGTCCTGGTCCAGGGTGTTCGGCCTGTAGTGCGGGTCCCAGTGGAGCCCTCGCTCCCGAGCTAGATCTTTGCGCCAATGCTGAAAGTATTTCCAGAACATCCAGCCAACTGCCACCAGCTCGAAGGGCTGCAGCACAAAAAATAACAAGCTGTGGCCGCCATAGAAGTTCGTCTCCAGGTAGTCCCGGATCTCCCTCTGCGTGTACATGTCCCCGGAGTCGTATCCAAGCTCGGTCCAGCCTTGCGACCGGGCTTGCTGGGACAAGTGGAACGGAGCGCCCTCTCCCTGGGTCAGCTCCAGATCTTCCGGCTGCGCGACTTCCCACGGCTTGTTGGGCGCCCGCTTCTCGATCCAACTCACGTGCTCCGGTCCGGAGTTTTGCAGCACACCGAGGTTGGCATTCAGGTAGACCGGGAGGTAGTGCCGCTGGACGGGAGAGAAGCGCAGCTCGATCCAGCCCCAGCCCGGCAGTACCACCAACCCGACCACTAGAAATGCCACCCCTGTCAGAAACAGCACCGTCCACCAAGGGTGGTGGAGCTGGAAGGTTTGGGAGGGAGCGATCACTTCCCCTCCGTCGCATCATGGAGCCGGCGCAGGATCTCGTCGGCCTTGCCCTCCTTCACATGGTCGGCCTGCCGCACAATGTCTCTCACCTGATCAGGCGAGATCGAGCTGCCAGCCACAGCGGCAAAGAGATTCACGGTGAGCTGGCGCAAGCCCATCAGCTCGGTCAGCAGCGTTGGGTCGGGCTTCGACTTGCGGCTCCGCACAGGGCGCTTCAGGTGAGCGATCGCTGCCTCTCGCAGCCACTGCGA
>CAXTLR010000039.1:0-14507 GCA_964245195.1 uncultured Acidobacteriaceae bacterium
CCTTGTCCAGTGTCTCTCTTATCCACTGGCACATTTCAAGCCGGGCACTCCACGGGTCCTTCGGTGGGATTGTTGGGCAACTGGCAAGGATAGGTAGTTTCAAGTATAGAAATCCCATTCTGGTAGCCCTCTCCCTGTGTAAGGGTCCATCCTCCCGTAACCCGATAACTTAGGCTGGTTGATAGCAGGAGTGTGCCGAATGTTGATTGAACACCTCGCTCATCAGTGTAGAAGTATTGGGCGGAGGTCACAGATCCGGGTCCTTCGGTGGGATTGTTGGGCAACTGGCAAGGATAGGTAGTTTCAAGTATAGAAATCCCATTCTGGTAGCCCTCTCCCTGTGTAAGGGTCCATCCTCCCGTAACCCGATAACTTAGGCTGGTTGATAGATAGTGGGCTAAATCATCGCTATAAACCAATGCAATGTCCTGATCTATCTTCTGGCCACGTCTATGAGCGTGAAACAGGGGGATTCGAAGGCTTAGCGCGTCTAGGGCTCCCACGTTTATTGTATCGATGGTGCCTTCGTAGGTGCCAAACTGCGGAACACTGACGGTAGACATGGTGTTTGCACTTGAGCTTTGACTGTGTAAAGCTGCGGTCACAAGAAACGCGGGTAGACAACCACATAAGAACCTATGCAAAGCAGTAACAAACGCCTTTAGCATGGAAATCTCCAGACAACGCAAGTTCATAGAGCGGGCAGGTAACTGGGTTCTGCTGCGAATGCGTGAAACGGGAGTTTAAGGCTCGCGTTTAGGCCGCGTCCTTTGTTACAAAAGCTCAGCGGCGGTCGTGAGAATCTACTCGTGACAGAAGCTCCAAAGAACAACGCCCGGTACTGATCCAGAAACAAATTGACTATCGTGTAAAGAAGGGAGTACGTCAAGTAATTTTTGTCGCATTCCTAAAAACGTAGGCGATTAACCAGTTGTAATATCCAAGGGGTGAACTGGCGGTCTGTGCGATCCAAAACTGCGTTAGGCCTAGATTGTTCCGGATTCGCCGTTTCTTCAGACGGAGTTCCCCTTTCAGAGCCCGCGCTTGCTAGCCGGCGCATCCCGAAAGATTTGTGCATCCCGGACATATCGTGACACGGTGGTGATGGAGCGGTGCCCGGTCTGGCGCATGATGTCGAAGGCGCTGGCTCCATTGCGGGCGGCCTGGGTCGCAAATCCCGCCCGCAATGAGTGCCCCGCAAACCCCGCCGGATCAAACCCCGCCCGGGCGACGGCCCGTTTGAGGATGCCTCCGATGGAATCCCGATGAATCCCTGGCTCTCCCACCTTGCCGTGCCGGTTGACCTCGCGGAGGAGCGCGCCGTCTACGATCCCGCCTTCTTCCAGCCGTTAGCGTAGCGCGGTGACCGGGCAGGTGACGGCATGCGCTCCCCTGGGGAGGGCGACCTTTCTTCCCTGCCCTGCCTGATCGGTCTTCGAGCGACGCAGGGTGAGTACTGCCCCTTCCGGAACCCAGGCAAGGTCTTCGACCGTAAAGGCCGCGAGCTCCGAGCAGCGCAGTCCTCCGGTATAGCCGACGAGCAGAAGCGCCCGGTCGCGCACCCCGGCGAGACAGGAGGGAAGATGGGCGAGGACCTGGATGAGGTCCGCGGTCAGGAGCGGGGTCTTGCCCGGCTGAGCGGTGCCGAAGTGCTGCCAGTCCGAACGGTAGGCCTTGAGAGTCGAAGGGGCTTTCGACGCTCGGAGGAAGGCTCGGGCCTGGGCGTGCAGCCGCTCTTCGCAGAGCGCTGTATTCGGCACCGCCTTCGGCAAGGCCAGCTCTTGATCGACCGCCTCCTCCACGCTTCCCTGTCCTGCTCCGGTCATTCGTCTCTCTTTCCGGCCGCAGGTGGCCCGGGAGTTAGCTTTGGCTTTGGAAGAACGACTCCAGCATCACTCTACCCCTCCAGCATCTGAGAATCTGTACTTCTCAGATGCCAGCATCTGAAGCCGCACTAGCAATAGTTGGCAGCTCAGCCAACAATCCCGTACCCTCAAAGAGGTTCTTCGGAGATTTTGGCATGCCGCGGCCAGTCAAGTGGGCCCTCGATCTTCACCTCCTGCGCGAGCGAGCTGCCAGCTCCCGCACCGAAACCTGGAGCCGGCAGGACCTCGAGCACCTCTTCTCGGTCGGCCGGGCCACGGCCCAGACCCTGATGAAGGCCATCGGGAATATCCAGCCGATCGGCGCCACCCACTTCATCGACCGGCCTTCCCTGCTTGAGTTTCTCGATGCCATGATCGCCGCTCCGAGCGTAGAAGAGGGATTGCGAGATCGCCTCGTCGAGGCCGAGCCGGTCCCTGCCCGGAAGCGCATGAAGGTCAGTCTTCCCCAGGACCTCCGCCATGCCATGCTCCCTGATCTTCCTTCGAACATCGCGCTGTCCGCCGGCAAGCTTGAGATCCGAGCTGACACTACAGTCGGAATGCTCGAAAGCCTCGTTGCACTCGCCACAGTCATGCAGAACGATCTCGACCGGTTTGAAGCCCTCATCGAACCAAAACGCACATCCCCCGTTGAGGATGACGGGCTGCGGAGATGGATCGAACGTATGCGCGAACGCTGAGCGTCAAGCGCGCTAATCCCACTACTTTGCAGTTGGCGACACAAATGTTGGCTCTACCCAGGTAGCGGCGTAACGCTACAAATCTAGCGTTCTGCACCTGCGGTGATGGAGGCGCTTGAAGAACGCTGGCGCTCCTAGCGGCCACCGGAGAGCAACCTTGCGGTTTCCGGTCCCCTCTTCCCTACTGTTAGAAAGTAGGTTTGCGTGGCCTCCGGACTCGGCTCTTCGAGGTACACGCCAGACATCAACTGCAGATCGCTCCGCTCAGGGTGTCCTTCGGACCTGGCTCTCCAAGACTGCGTCCTCTTTCGATGGCACCCCATGGAAATAGAAACAAGGAAGACCGTCACGCTCTCCCTTCCCGAATGCGGATTTGGGCACCATGCCGTTTCCCATTTCCTTTGAGAGGGCGAGATCCCGGCCACTCCGCCAGTGTCCTTGGTACTAAAACGGTTCAAACATCTGTTCTTTATCGTCCAGCGTTATGCCGGAGCCGGTGTCCGCAATGACGCGGTGAACCCTGTCTTCAAACTTCCTGATGTGCAATCGCAACGTGTGCGCTGGCGGCAGTGCATCAAAAGCGTTGACGATCAGATTGAATAAGACCTGAAGGAGTTCGCTGGGGATGTACCTGTTCGGTAGCGTTCGGACAAAGCTTGGTGGCAAGGTGATCATCTTCGAAGCGATCGTGCGCTGGTGGATACGAGATGCAGCCCTACCCAGCGCTTCGCCCTCGGTAGGCGCGAAGGCTTGTAAGGATCGCGCGAAGCCCAATGCTCGGAAACTATTTCACAAAGTAAGTCCATCTGCTCCTTTGCCAGGAGCATTTACCTGCGGTCACTTTCGGAATCGTCGGCCGCTTCGAGCGCCAGATAGGCGAGGTGGCGCAGGCTTCGAGAGTGTTTCTGATCCGTGAATCGTCTCCAGGAGCCGATATTCCGGACGTCAAGTGTTTTCAGCTTTTTGCGCGGACTCGCTCGAGGGGTATGAGGCAGGTAGCTCAAAGCAAAGGACGAGCGATCTCCCGAGCAAGTGCAGGAGTAAGCTGCGTTGACTGAAACGACTGCCACAGTAAATGGCACCTTACCGTCTAGAGATTGTCTGCTAGAGCCGCAAGCCGCTCGAATCCTTCAGCTACGGTGTGTCCATTTCTCTCGCAAAAGGCAGAGAAGCGGTTCCAATCCGCTACGCGAATCCGCAGGGTCATCGGCTGTGCACGATCTTTCGACGCTACGCGGCCGCTCTTGAGCGCCTTGCGGGCGACCGGGTTGTTGTCGATTGCAAAGCCCTGCTGCTCGGCGACGCGCTCCAGCAACTGAGCGGAAGGAGCCGGCACCTCTGATGCCTTGGGCTTTGGAGCAAAATCATCTAGACTTCCTCCCGCGAGATCCTTGAATGTATTGGAAATGCTCATGCGACAACCGCCTGTCGCTTGCGAAGCAATTGAATCATCTCTGCAGTCAGTTCGACGGCGTTCTGCTGTGCTGCCTCCAGACCATTGGTGTCTTTCGTATTCAGTTCACCGAGAGATCTCTTATACGCGAACAGGTGAGAGAAGGCAGTGCGCTCATTGAGGCTTGTAAGAAACCGCGGGACTCCAGCTGAATCGACGTTCTGCCGTATTTCACGCTCTTCTCGAGTGACGATGATAGGACTTGTGCGAATGAAAATGATGGAATGAGGGATTTTACGTTTGAAAAGGTTTTCCTGAGTACGCAGCAAACTAATTGCCCGAGTCGCCACTTCCGCATCTGCCGTCTTGGCTTGCATCGGTATAAGCACCAGGTCTGCACGCGACATCGCGGAAACCATCTCCTGATTGGCAGTTCCCTGCACATCAATTAAGATAAATTGGTATTGCGACTGCAGTCTGTCAATCAACACCGTCAGGTCCTCAGATTGCGGAGGTGTTACGACAATGTCGCGAAATGCGCTCTCCCCTTCGCTCCACCTCGCCAACGTTCTCTGAGGATCTGCATCAATGATTCGGACCGAGGCACCCTGAGCTGCAAGGGTCGTTCCGAGCACAATACAGGTCGTTGACTTCCCACTTCCGCCTTTCGGGTTTGCTGCGACGATAACGGGCATGCTTCCTCTTACAAGTAGGGTACCGCGCAACGCATGTTGCAAGAGCCGTCGTTACGCAACACGAATAAGACTATGCAACATCACACGTATTTGTAATACGTTACATAACACTCATATGAGAGTGAGCAAGGCGAGCACTTTTCAGCTCCTAAGAACAATCATGTTCTCGAAGAGCAATGAGATGTGTAGTACGTAATGTACTACATTCTGTGGTACATTACGTATCACAATTGGCGTCTCTATTTCGGCGCGCCTGCGTCCTTAATGGCCCGATGAAGCCATCCGACGACTGAGATGTCTTTCGGTGGTCGGTATCGACGAGTGCCCGAGCAATGCGCTGATGACCGTGGCCGTCGCGAAGCGTCGCTTCACTCGCCGGTCCTGAGCGTCCTGCTGGCACCTATCAACTCGTCTGTATATTGAAGGACGGTCAGAACGAAAGAATCTTCGGTCGCCCTTGCCAGACGAGCACCAGGGGACAGATTCGCAGCAGGGAAGTGCAGTACGCAGGTCGCGAGTGTTCGCAATGTGAGGCTGCGTACCACACCTTCGAGCAGCCGCAGGATGACCGAAGGCAGATCAGATTTTGCTGGAGATGGCGGGTTGGAGGAGGGCAACTTCTATCCAAGTTGCTCTTGACAGACGGTCCGCTGTACAGCAATGATGTATAGCATAGGTAAACGAAATGCCCCAAATAGCCAGAGCCCGAGTCTTCATGAGTGGCCGCAGCCAACACGTCACGATCCCGGCCGAGTACCGCTTCTCTGCTGAGGAGGTCTTCGTGCGTCGGGACCCGGCAAGCGGCGATCTGATCCTGTCACAATCTCCCGGCGGCTGGAACGAGTTCTTCGCCGCCGTCGACGCGGGCTCGTTTCCAGATGACTTCCTGGCCGACCGTGCCCAGGGCACGCCTGACACTCGCGAAGAGCTATGAGCCAGCTCTACATGCTTGATACCAACCAAGCCAGCTATCTCCTGAAGGGAAGGTCCCCGGCACTGAGGAGCCGCATGCTGTCTCTCCGAACTGCTGAAGTTGCGTGCATCTCTTCAGTAACGGAAGCGGAACTGCTCTACGGCATCGCCAAATCCCCCATCGGCGAACAGAAGATGCGGCTTCTGCATTGGTTTCTGCATCTCGTCGCCATCCACCCATGGGGCAGGGAAGAGGCTGCGGTCTACGGGCGGCTCCGGGCCCGGCAGGAGGCCATGGGCAAGACCCTCGGCCCGCTCGACATGCAGATTGCCGCTCACGCCATCTCGCTCGGAGCGATCCTGGTGACCCATGACAATGCATTCCTCCAAGTTCCGGACCTCCTGGGTGTCGAGAACTGGACTACCGATCTTTAGAGGTGACACCCAATGCCTGGAACCCTCTCTTGGCTGGATCGCATCGTTCCGATCTCCCGCTCCGTGTCCGAGGCTGCCCGCTCCCATTACGAGCGGAAAGAACTGCAAACACTTTTTGAATTGCAGCCTCGGGCAACGCACAAAATGATGGGCGCTCTTCCTTGTGCGCCGATCAGCCGGGCAAAACTGGTTAAGCGCGAGGCTCTGAGCAAGTTTTTCGGCAAGCTGAATGACTCCGAGAACCCGGCAGAGACCTTCGCGAGCATGCGGGCCCAGTGGGGAAAGATCGTCCGACGCAAGCTGCTGGACTTTTCGCTCCAGGATTATCCGACATCGGTCGACTCGCCTCCGCGGATGACGACCATAGAGCGCGATGATCTGCGAGTCAGATTTCAGATCGTGGAGGAGTTCGCGGAAGCCATGCTGTACCTTGCCACCGGTTTCACTCACGAAGTACAGAATTTGCTGAGCAGTACGATCCTGCAGTTGAAACCTTCGACAGCAGAGGAACGAAGCTCGACCAATTTACGACAAGAGACGTCGTTTTGCCAGACGTGGCGACCAGAGGACGATGGGCTGAATGTCTACACCAGAGTACAGAATGTGCGCTCTGTTTGGCCGCACTTGATTGAGCAAGTACACCCTTGTACAACCAAAAATAAGAACAGCTCTTCTACATTGTTCGCTGGCGGCTAGACAAAACTCCAAATGATGATTTTCCCTAAGGGCGATAAGCATGAGTGAGATGCTCACAGTTCGGAAATCTCGTGATTACGCGAAGGAACGGCAAGCGGCGATCGACGGTAGTGTCGAGCGCACGGTCTCCTTGCGCGACGATCGGGATACCGGTGCCCTCGGCGACGAAGTGATCAAGATGGCTCAGGCCCTCATTCTTTGTACGCTGCCGTATCGTCCGACTGCTGAACGTCAGGTCGTCCGCTCTGCACGGCTAAGTGATGGATCAACACTGCGGGTCACGTTCACTGCCGGAATCAACGGCATAGATATGGCTTTTGGTAATGATCGACATCTCATGGCTTGGCTGTTTGACAAGGCCATCAATTCAGATACTGCTTTTGTGACGATTAAGAGCGCCAGTGATTACCTTCGAGAGACGGGCAAGAGTCGCAACGGAGACCGTGTCAAGGAACTAGCGGCGCGGCTAAGTCGCCTAACGGGTCTTGTCATCGGTATCGAACGTCGCGGCGCTGGCTCGACGCAAACTGTGATGCTCCCGATGATTGCTTCCTCAAACCTGCCGAGCAATCTCACCGTCCAACTCAAAGCAGAGAGCAACGGCCAAAAGTCGATCCCTGGAATGGAGAACCCGTTTGGGATACAACTTGAGGAACGGTTCTTCCAAGACATTAAAAAGCATCATGTCGCTATCCCACGGCGCCTCTGGATGCAGCTGCAAGGGCAAAAGGGCGGGCCGCAGCTCACCGACCTGCTCACTTTTTTTGTTTACCGTTGCTATTGCGCCCAGAGTGAGACTGTGATTCCGTGGGCTGGCTTGCGCGAACAATTTCCCCAGGATGATAGCAACCCAAGGCGCTTCAAAGTCAGCGTTAAGAAGGCGATCACTCAGCTTCGGGTGGTCTGGCCGGAAATCCGGATCGATATCGTCAAAGAGGGAGTTTGGTTGGATAGAGCCGTGCAGCCGCTCCTTCCAGATGATCCTGCCAAGAAGCGAGTTCGACGCCTAAGTGCCGCAAATTGAACATCCACTGCGGACCTTCTGCGTACAGGTTCATGCCGTTGTTAGGAGATCGCGGGCAGTACAAGCGGACCTTCCGCGTACAGCACTGCATTCTGATGTGTGTTTGCCTTGCTCTGGAGCAACAGATAACCCTTATTACCAGCTCTGTACATTAACCGTCTCGCTGTACTGCCGATGTTCTGGTATTGGACCTTCCGCGTACGGTTGTTTTCGGACCTTCCGCGTACGACTCTGACGAGAGTACTCTGACAGACAACCCAAGTGCTCGGGTTGACCGGACCTTCCGCGTACGGCGTAAAAAGGTGAACCCGATAAATTTCCACAGAAGGCTGTGAACCCCAGCAGAAACAGTAGACCTTTCGCGTACGCACGATCGGATGTTCCGCGTACAGTTTCCGGACCTTCCGCGTACACATCGTGGACCCTCCGCGTATTTCCACAAGACCTTCCTAGTACACGTTAATAGGAAGCAAGAGAAGCATGTGTTCAGGAGACCATGTGATTAGCAGGTGTTTAGGAATACGGAAAAGCGGAAAAAAGTAGAAGCAAAAACAAAGACGAAAACCGTCCTGATAAGAGACCAAACAGAAAAGCAGGAGTTTGCGCTCGCCCTAGAACTTGTGCAAACAGCTGCAGTAAGTCCCAGAACACGATCTCACCCTTTCTTTGAACCCAGCGGATCATCGACAATGCGCAAGCCTCTTCTAAGCCGAGTATGACGTGTGGAACGCTTTGAGCTGTCTGACATAAAAAGACCTACCTAAAATTACCTTGCGACAGATTTTCCGCCTCCTCAGACCATGCATTCTTCAATGTTCTAGAACAGAATCCAGGCGGTCGATCCAGCCCGTACGCGGAAGGTCCGAAACAATGGTCTGCGCGCGCTTTTGACTGGCAGACCAACCTCGTCGTAAATGACTTTACCAAGCGGACTCTTGGCCTTGTGCCGTTTCCTCCGCGCTCATCAACGCAACCACCTCAACGTACGTCTCCTACACATCACGATGGGGAAGAACGCTATGACAGAGGCGAGAGGCCGTTCTTTGCAGGCACTAGAACTAGCAGGGTTCGTTTTCATCTTGATCAAGCTTCTGCAGCCAGAAAGTGAGAGTGCTACCTCGGTCTTCTGGATAATCTTCAGTTCTGTTTCCGCCCCTTTGCACGGTAGCTGCTTCAGGGTAAAGCCGGCACCCTGCGGCTCGGCGTCATTCTACTTTGGCTTCGCTGTTGTTTCAAAGTCTCGGCTCCTTCCAAACAAGTTTGTAAACGCGCGACCATTACGCCATACAAACTTTTCCGGACTCCACTAAAAGAGCACTCCTTGGCACCCAGGAGACGGGCCCGCTCCGCTTGTAGTAGGGCACCTCTTCTTTGTCACTCTTACATCAGGAGAAACGCGGTGGATCACTGACCCTGCAGTAATCACCATTCCAGAGGTTTGCGGCCCTGCCAGTTCTCCGACTCGAATCCCAACCGACTGCGATGCGTCCTTTGCATAAGCTGAAGGCCGAAGTCAGGAGCGACGGCGCAAAAGGAGATCGAGGCAGTCCACCCCAGCTCCTTGGATCCCCCAAGTGCCAAAGCCATCGGCGCTTCGCCACGCCAAGTGGATTCCTCACATACCGGGTCAAAAATGAGGACAAGCTGTCTTCTTCATCGCACGATAACGTTGGTGCTTGAACCGCGCCTTCAACATCACAAATCCTGCTTACCGCCGCATGGCAACACCTTTATGCAATGCATGTGGCTCCATTACCGAACAGGACGCCGCGTCCTCAAAGCCTGTCGACGTTGTTATGTCGCCAACTGCTCAAGAATGAATTGAGGAAGCTGGGCGACACGAGAGCCTGCATTGGTGGGCGCAACCCCTGCCTGCACTACCCGAGGACTCGGTATCCAAGCTGAAACGGGTTGCCTGCATATCCAGCAATTAGGAACCATCCGGTGGCGCCGATATGCAGAGATGGCCCGTAGGTGTAGCCGAAGCCGGTATCGAGCACACTGGTGGCTGCAACGACTCCGTATCCGACTGCAATGGCTTTGCCGCCTACCGTCTGACCTGCGCCCAGCAGTTTCTGCGCATGCATACAGTCCTGAAGAAGCTCTACGGTCTGGCTCACATCTTGTAGCAGCAGTGGGATGGAATCGCCGCCGCGCAGAATTCTAGCGATGAGTGCTGCCGCCGTGTGTGCAGTCCCCTCGAGCCACACTGCATCGGGATCAGCGGCGGTCGTGGTGAGGCTGGCCGTGTCGAAGACCAATCCTTTAAACTTCTCCGTTCCCGTGATGCTTGTATGCGGAGCGGCTGCGCTGTCCTTAGCCTTGAGGTGATTCAACGCCCAGTCGATAGTTTTCTTCCGATTCGGAAGGTCGATCCCACTTCCCAGCAAAGCCATGTAGGACCATGTCTGGCAATCCTCTGGAACCGGCGTCGGATTGACCGTGACCTGGTCGCCCAAGGTGCCGGTGTAGAAGTACGGTCCGCTCGCGTCATATACCGATTTTAGGAACATCAGTGCGTGCTGGCTCAAAGCCTTCCATGACTGCCCATTGCTCGCCGAGCCCGAACCGGTAAGAGTCTCCAGCATGGTAAAGAAGGCATAGGTATCGATATTGTGTTCAGTCGACTTCCCATTCTGTGATGGTACCGATTGGTTGAACTGGTTGATGGTCGTGCCAAAGGAGTAGCCACCCGCGCCTAGAGTGCTGTACGCATTGTCCACAATCCAGTTCGCCACCTTCAGTGCGCCATTCAGATAAATTGAGTTCTGTGTCCTTAGGAAGAGCTGCGCCAGTGCCATTCCAGCCCAGGCCTGGTCCCCAACGGTGCTGGTATAGAAGTAGAATGGAGCCGCAGCCGGTGTGATAAATGCTCCGCCTGAGCCCGCCACGTTCACGTAGTAACCCTGTGCGAATCGGCCGTCTGCAATCGGAAAGTTACTTTGCTGCGCATACAAAAGCCCTTGACCCAGTACCTCCGCCCGCGGCAAATTGTCCGGGTCCTCGCTTCCTAACAGCGCATGGATCAATACCGCATTGTCATAGGTAAACGCAGTCGCTCCCAGCGCCTGATCGCTGTAGCTCTGGGACAAGCGCACAGTCGAACCTGTCGCATACGCATCCATCATCTGGAACGTGAAGGTCAGGGCACGATTCAGGGAAGCCGGCAGATTCTCGACATCCAACAGCAGCTTCTCCGGGTTCGGCTCAGCCTGAGCGCTCTTCGGTAACGCGGCGAATCCCACCGGCAGACCAGCGATCATTGCAGCAGACGTTCCTAGGCCAAAAAAGCGACGGCGCGATACAGGTTGGTCCAACATTACAGGGTCTCCTTATCAAACGAGGGAACGTTAATCCCCCAAGTAGTGCGTGCGCAAGTTCTGAAAAATGTATAGTCCGCCGCACGACTGCTAGGGTTAGTTGGGCGAGACAGGTCTGCGCAAGACGACCACCCTCGAAACCATCCGCGAAGGCGCGGAAAAGAGCGGGTACAAGGTAGAAGGTTTCGCGCCCACGTCGAAGGCCAGCGGCCAGCTCCGCGACGCGGGAATCGAGGCCAACACGCTGCAAAGTTTCCTTCAGCGTAAAACAGCAACGGACCCGAACGCGCGGCATCTCTACCTACTAGACGAGTCGAGTCTGGCCAGTTCGAAACAAATGCGGCAGTTCCTCGACAAGGTAGGACCGAACGATCACATCGTCGTCATTGGAGACATACGCCAGCACCAGGGCGTAGAGGCAGGCCGCCCTTTCCAGCAGATGCAGGACGCTGGAATGCGAACCTCGCAGCTCGACCAGATCGTGCGCCAGAAGGACCCCGAGCTGTTGCGGGCGGTCGAACATCTCGCACGGAATGAGACCGAACGCGGCGTCGCATTGCTTCGCGAGCAAGGCCGGGTCACAGAGATTCCAAACGGACCGGAATGCATTCAGGCCATAGCCCGCGACTATGCTGGCAAGCCGGAAAGCACCATCATCGTCTCCCCGGATAACAAAGCCGTCAGCTGCTGAATGAGGCGGTGCGGGTGGAACTGAAGGAGAAAGGCGTCCTTTCCGGCAACGCCGAGACGTTCCGCACTCTCACGAACCGTAACGATATGACCGGCGCGGAGCGCACCTGGGCCGCTCGCTACGAAGTCGGAAACATTCTCCAGTACACCACCGGCAGCAAGGCCGAGGGTATCGCCAAAGACAGCTTCGCTACGGTCCGCAGCATTGATACCGCTGCGAATCGGCTCACGGTGGAGCTGGAGAACGGGAAGACCGTTAGCTACGATCCGAAGCGTCTGCGAGGCGTCAACGTCTACCGGGAAAGCATCCGCGAATTTGCGGCAGGCGATCGGATTCAGTTCACCACGAACGACAAAAAGCTCGACATTCGGAACCGCGACCTTGCGACAGTCGTGTCCGCTGCGCCGGGCCAGATGACAGTCCGGATGGACGGCAAAGGCGAGCGCACCGTCACCTTCGATCCTGCCAAGCTGCGGCAGTTCGACCACGGCTACGCCGTAACGTCGCACAGCTCGCAGGGATTGACCCAGGACCGCGTTCTGGCAAACTTCGACACCGGAACAGCCCGCTGGCTGGTGAAATACCAGGCTCGCTTATGTGGTTGTATCACGTGCTTCCCAGGACGCTCGCATTTATACAAACGATGCCGACTCTCTGGGTAAGCGGCTTTCCGTCGATGTTTCGAAGACCGCCGCCATCGAGATTTCACCTGCCGAGGTAAGGAGTGAGTTGCGCCCAGGCCGTGGAAGGATTCCGAGCGGGGAAAACGGAGGTATCTACAGATAAGCTCAAAAGCCAAGGGAAGGTCCACGAGCACGCCCAGCCCTCGGAACGGATCTCCGCAGTCGCAAAAGAGTATGCCGCTACGCGAGATAGAACGGCGATCCTCTCCGAAAAGCAATCGGATCGAGCGGCCATCACTGCCAAGGTTCGAGCCGAGCTGCAGCAGGCAGGCCGACTCGCGCCGAACAAGGAAGTTCGGACTGTATTACAGGAGCAGCATTTCAGGCAGGAAGGCAGAGCGGCGGATTACAAGCCCGGCGACGTAATCAAGTACGGCAAGGGAAGTCCAAAGCACGGTCTGCTCCCGAAGACTGAGGCTACCGTTGAAGTGGTAGATTCCCGCCGCAACCTCATCGTCGTCAGGACCGGCCAGGATGATCTTGTTACCTACAGCCCATCCCGCTTGAAGACCGCGACCAACGATTCCAAGGTCTACCGCCCGGAGCAGCAGCCCATCTCTCAAGGCGAGCGAATCCGCATCACTCGGGTTGACAAAGAGTTGAACGTCCGGGCAGGAGATTTTGCAATCGTCACCCGAATCGACTACAGGGGCAGCCTGAAAGTTCGGCTGGACAGCGGCAAGGAGATCGAACTAATGCCTAGGCAGGCTCGGCACATCGGGCACGGCTACGCCGTCGAAAGCGGCCGCCGCGTTTCAGCAGAACGGTTCATCGTGACTGGGGATACCCCAGAAGCCAGGAACCTGAGGAGCATTCCTCCGAATGCCCGGGACGTGTCCGTTCACACGACAGCCCCGGCAGTCCAGCAACAGAAGGCACCCGAACGGGAGAAGACGCCCCAGCAGGACCAGAGTCCAAAGCCCCCGCAACGAGAGATCCAGCGTGGCTACGGTATCGGTCTCAGCCTTATGCGTATTGCTGTAATTACATACATACACCTGTCGCCGCAGCGGTGCGAAATGTGGGAGACGCCGGCAGCATCGGCGTCTTCCAACGGACTGTGTAAAGGGTGGTACAGTTCCTCCGTTCCACGCTTTGCAGAGGCCGGTCATTTCCACGGCTGGCCGTAAATCTCTATGCGGACCATCCAGCCGACAGGTCTTCGGTCAACGTAGCGAACGCAAAACCAGCGTCGAGGGTTTGAAGGGCAGTCTATCTTTGAAGGGGGATTTTATGCCGTTAGGAAAGCGCTGGCTAGGCTGCATGCTCATTGGAATCGGACTGATGTTATTTGGGGTCTCTCGGCAACACTGGCAAGAATGGTCAGGCTTTGCGATCCTTGCTGCCGGGATCGTCCTGGTTTTGCCAGAGCGAATTACAGGGCGTCCCGCACGTTGATCGACCAGACGCGCATGGCGATCAAGCGCCTCGCAAGACTCTCCTAACCGCCTATATTCTGGATAGATGACCACTCAAATTGACGCTGCGCTTGCCGTATCTCCAGGTGGACGTTCGCCGGTGCAAGGCAGTGGGGACATGGCTGATCTGATCCGAGAGTATCCGTGGCAGAACACCCCGTTGGGGTCGATTTCTCAGTGGTCTGAGACGCTTCTTGCCAGTGTGAATGCGATGTTGCTTTCACCCTTCTCTTTTGCCATCTTTTGGGGCAAAGACCATCTCGTGCTCTATAACGATCACTACCGAGAGTTTCTTGGAGAGAAGCACCCAGGAGCACTTGGCTCCAGAGGAGCCGACGTTTGGAAAGAGGCATGGTCAACGATTGGCGAGCCGATCCGGACTGCCTTTGAAGAAGGCGGCTCCACGGGGGCACGAAACGCCTTCATCCCTATCCTCATAGACGGCCATCTTGAAGATCGATGGTGGACCTACGGCTTCAATCCCATCTTCGAGAACGGGAACATTGCGGGAGTCGCGAACCCTGGCGCTGACGACACCGCTACCGTAATAGCGGAGCAGGAACTACGAAAAAGCCAGGAAGCCCTACATCTGACGATGGAATCGGCGGCGCTGGGAATATGTATGGTCCGCCGTCAGATTGCAAGCGAAATCTCAGTGGCGAGTGATTTGGGTC
>CAXTLR010000040.1:0-14003 GCA_964245195.1 uncultured Acidobacteriaceae bacterium
GCGCTTGAGCAGCTCCTTGATGGCCTCGGCGCCCATCATGGCCTTGAAGCCGGAGGGACGGTACTGCTGGTCAAGCTCGCGGAAGCGGGTTTCGTCCTTGATGACCTCGCGCTCCTTGACGGGCGCGTCGCCTGGATCGACGACGACGTAGGACTCGAAGTAGAGGACGGCTTCGAGCTCACGCAGCGAGATGTCGAGCAGGTGGCCGATGCGCGACGGCAGGCCCTTGAAGAACCAGACGTGCGAGCAGGGGCTGGCGAGCTCGATGTGGCCGAGGCGCTCGCGGCGGACCTTCGAGAGGGTGACTTCGACGCCGCATTTATCGCAGATGACGCCGCGGTGCTTCATGCGCTTGTACTTGCCGCAGAGGCATTCCCAGTCGGTGATGGGGCCAAAGATGCGGGCGCAGAAGAGGCCATCGCGTTCCGGCTTAAAGGTGCGGTAGTTGATGGTCTCGGGCTTGGTCACTTCGCCGTGGGACCAGGAGCGGATCTTTTCGGGGCTGGCGAGCTGAATCTTGATTGCGTCGAAGTCGGCGATGGGGCCGGTCAGTTCAAAGGGGCTGGAGCGAAACATAGTTTTCGTTTCTCCGGGTTGCAGACGGGGCAGTCTGCTGTTGGTGGTGCTTGTCTCGCAGTGACTTGAGGCGCACGCGATGCCTTTGCTTCTGGTGCCAGGTGCTTTTTTCGGTTGTGGTGTTGCTGAGCCTCATGCCTGGCTGCCACCCTGAGCGAGAAGCAGATGCTTCGCTCCGCTCAGGATGGCCCCCAGAAAGGCGATTAGTCAGCAGCGGCAATGGCCGGCTGCGGCTTGTTCTGGTCGGCCAGCTTGATGAGTTCCACATCAAGGCAGAGCGACTGGAGCTCGCGGATCAGGACGTTGAACGACTCCGGCACGCCGGGTTCGATCGCCGCCTCTCCCTTGACGATGGCTTCGTAGATCTTGGTACGGCCGAAGACATCGTCGGACTTCGCGGTGAGGAGCTCCTGCAGAATGTAGGCGGCGCCGTAGGCTTCGAGGGCCCAGACTTCCATCTCGCCGAAGCGCTGTCCACCGAACTGGGCCTTGCCACCGAGCGGCTGCTGGGTGATGAGGGAGTATGGTCCGATCGAGCGAGCATGGATCTTGTCGTCGACCAGGTGCGAGAGCTTCAGCATGTAGATATAGCCGACGGTGGCGGGCTGCTCGAACTCTTCGCCGAGCATGCCGTCGAAGAGCGGCGTTTTGCCGGAGGACGGGAGGCCGGCGGCTGCAAGCAGCGCCTTGATCTCCGTTTCGCGAGCGCCGTCAAAGACCGCGGTGCCGAACCAGATGCCCCGCTTCATGCCGGCGGCGACGCGCATCGTCTGCTCGTCGTCGAGGTCCAGAAGCTGGTTGAGAGCGGCGGTCTTAGCGAAGCGAGCGCGGAAGAGCTCACGAACCTCGTTGGCGTCCGTGTGGGTAGCGGCGATCTCGGCGACCTGACGGCCGAGTTCGTGCGCTGCCCAGCCGAGGTGCGTTTCGAGGATTTGACCAACGTTCATACGGGACGGGACGCCGAGCGGGTTGAGAACGATCTCGACCGGGGTTCCATCGGGGAGGTAGGGCATGTCCTCTTCCGGCAGAATCCGGGCGATGACGCCCTTGTTGCCGTGGCGGCCGGCCATCTTATCGCCGACCGAGAGCTTGCGCTTCATGGCGATATAGACCTTGACCATCTTGATGACGCCGGGCGCGAGCTCGTCGCCCTTGCCCATCTTCGAGATTTTTTCGTTGGTGATCTTGCGCAGCACATCGATCTGGCGCGAAGTCATCTCCTCGATCTCATCGATCTGCTCATTCACACGCGGGTCTTTATCGGCATACCGAATGCGCTTGAGGTTGCGGGTGGAGATGAGCTCGATGGTGTCGCGATCGAGGAGGTCGCCCTTGGTGAGCAGCTTCTTGTTGGTGCGCTCGTCGTGGAGGTCGATCAAGACCTCCTTGGCGCCGAGAATGCCTTCAAGCCGCTTGAGGCGCTCGTCGGTGAGGATGCGGATCTCGTCGGCGAGATTGCGCTCGAGCTTTTCGATCTGCTCCTGCTCGATCTGCTTGGCGCGCTCGTCCTTTTCCTGTCCCTTGCGGGAGAAGATGCGGACGTCGACCACGGTGCCTTCGATGCCTGGGGGGCAGGTGAGGGAGGCGTCGCGAACGTCGCCAGCCTTTTCGCCGAAGATGGCTCGAAGGAGCTTTTCCTCGGGGGTGAGCTGGGTTTCGCCCTTGGGCGTGACCTTGCCGACGAGGATGTCGTTGTGCGAGATCTTGGCGCCGATGCGGATGATCCCTGACTCGTCGAGGTCACGCAGGGCGTGCTCGGAGACGTTGGGGATGTCGCGCGTGATCTCTTCCGGCCCGAGCTTGGTGTCGCGGGCTTCGATCTCGAACTCCTCGATGTGGATCGAGGTGTAGTAGTCCTCGCGGACCAGCTTTTCCGAGATCAGGATCGCGTCCTCGAAGTTGTAGCCGCGCCATGGCATAAAGGCGACCAGGACGTTGCGGCCGAGGCCGAGCTCGCCCTGTTCGGTGCACGGACCATCCGCGATCACCTGCCCCTTGAGGACGCGGTCGCCCTTGCGGACGATCGGCTTCTGATTGATGCAGGTGTTCTGGTTGGAGCGCTTGAACTTGGTGAGCTGGTAGATGTCGGAGCCGACCTCACGCGACAGCTGCGTAGGGTGGTGCTCGCCTTCGACACGCACGATGATGCGCTCGGAGTCGACGGAATCGACGATGCCGTTGCGCTTGGACAGGATGACGGCGCCGGAGTCGCGGGCGGTGACGCCTTCCATGCCGGTGCCGACGAAGGGGGCTTCGGCGACGAGCAAGGGGACGGACTGCCGTTGCATGTTGGCGCCCATCAGAGCACGGTTCGCGTCGTCATGCTCGAGAAACGGGACGAGCGAGGCGGCGACCGAAACGAGCTGCTTGGGGCTGACGTCGACGTAATCGACCTCGCCCTTGGGGACAAGGACGAAGTTGCCGGTGCGACGGGCGTTGACCAGATCTTCAACGATGTTGAGCTGCTCGTCGAGATCGATGTTGGCCTGCGCGATGGTGTGCCGGTCTTCTTCCCAGGCGGACAGGTAGAAGGAGAAGGGCTCGAGCTCCATGACGCGCTTCCCGGCCTTTGAGAGCTGAGCATTCTTGACGCGCGACTCGTCTACTTCGAGGTAATCGCCCTGCCGCAGGCCGGACTCGCCAGCGTTGGTAACGGCGACGAAGTCGAGCACGCGACCGTCCTTGACCCGACGGTACGGTGACTCGATGAAGCCGTACTCGTTGATGCGCGCGAAGCAGGAGAGCGACGAGATCAGACCGATGTTCGGGCCTTCCGGCGTTTCGATCGGGCAGATGCGGCCGTAGTGGGTCGGATGGACGTCGCGGACTTCGAAGCCGGCACGCTCACGAGACAGACCGCCAGGCCCAAGGGCGGAGAGGCGACGCTTGTGCGTGATCTCCGACAGCGGATTGGTCTGATCCATGAACTGCGAGAGCTGGGACGAGCCGAAGAACTCGCGGATCGCGGCCATGACGGGCTTGGCGTTGATCAGGTCGTGCGGCATGGCCGTCGACATCTCCTGATACACGGACATCTTTTCCTTGATCGCGCGTTCCATCCGAACCAGACCGATGCGGAACTGGTTCTCCATGAGTTCGCCGACGGCGCGAACGCGACGGTTGCCAAGGTGATCGATGTCGTCGACCACGCCGATGTTTTTGCGCAGCTTGAGCAGGTAGCGGATGGTGCCGTAGAAGTCCTCGGGGGTGAGAGTGCGCTTGTCGAGGTGCGTCGGGTCCTGATCCTCGTACAGCTTGATGTTGAACTTCAGACGGCCGACGCGGGAGAAGTCATACTTGCGCGGATCGAAGAACATGCCTTCGAAAAGGGCGGTCGCGGTGTCGAGCGTCGGTGGATCGCCCGGACGCAGCTTGCGGTAAATCTCGATCAGCGCCTCTTCGGGCTTGCGCACGGAGTCGCGGCGGAGGGTGTTGGTGATGATGTTGCCGACATCGTCCTTTTCGGGAAAGAAGATTTCAAAGGAGGTGACGCCGGACTGCGCGATCTTATGGAGCTTATCCGCCGAGAGTTCCTGGTTGGCCTCGTAGAGCAGCTCGCCCGTCCCCATGTCGACGACGTCGGAGGCAGTCATTGCGCCGTCGAACTCGGAAGTTTCGACGTGGAGAAACTCGACCTTGCCGCGCAGGTTGCGGAGAGCGGAGGGTGAGATCTTGCGGCCTGCGGGAACGAGCTCTTCGCCGCCGGCGGTGACGGCCGAGGCGGGACGTGTGCCGAGCAGGTTGGTGGGCGTGCCTTCCGGGGCGACATTCCAGAAGAGCGACTGGTCGCGGACCTGGATGGTGTCGACGGTGTAGAAAGTCTTGAGGATTTCTTCGTCCGTGCGGAGGCCGAGCGCGCGGAGGAAGATGGTGCCGAGGAACTTCCGTTTGCGATCGATGCGAACGTAGAGCGTGTTTTTCTGGTCATACTCGAACTCAACCCAGGAGCCGCGGTAGGGGATGATTTTGCCGAGGAAATAGGTGCGGTTATTGGCGGTTTCGAAGAAGACACCAGGCGAGCGGTGGAGCTGCGACACGATGACGCGCTCGGTGCCGTTGACGATGAAGGTGCCGTTTTGCGACATAAGGGGGATGTCGCCGAAGAAGACCTCCTGCTCCTTCATGTCGCGCAGGGTCTTTTGGCCGGTTTCAGGGTCCTTGTCGTAGATCTTGAGGCGGATGGTGACCTTGAGCGGGGCCGAGTAGGTCATGCCGCGCTCTTCGCACTCGGCCTGGTCGTACTTGAGCTGAAGGCCGACGGGATCGCCGCACTTGGTGCAGAAGTCGGGGGTGTTCTTGTTGTAGGTGCCGCAGAAGTTACAGAGGACTTCGCCGGGGTGGAAGGGGTCGGTGATGACCATGTGGCCGCAGTTCGTGCAGGCGGTGCGCAGGTGGTTGAGCCCCTTGAGGTAGCCGCACTTGCACTCCCAGTTGCCGATCGAGAAGTCGACAAACTCCAGCTCGGAAACGTTGCGGAAATCCGAGATCGGAAACACAGAGGTAAAGACAGACTGCAGACCGTTGTCTTCGCGCTCCTGCGGGAGCTTATCCATCTGCAGGAAGCGCTCGTACGAGCGGCGCTGGACCTCGATGAGGTTAGGGATTTGAATGGAAGTGGGGATCTTCGAAAAATCGAGACGGCTACGGATCGCGCGCATTTCGTTAGGCATGCTCTCTCCTCAAGACTTGCCCGTCGAGGCCTCCCTGGGGACCGGTACCTGCATCAGAGACGGCAGGCGACCGAAGGAGTGGAGGCCGGGACCTTGGCCTCGCGGAACTGCAGGTTGAATGCGCCTGGATAAGTGGAGCCGATGCCCTCGATGCTATCGGACTCGCTGCGCAGAAGCTTGGGTGCCAGAGGGTATCTGGCCGGTAAAGCCTGGATGTCGCGGGAAGGACCTGCGAAGCACTCTGCAGCGGTACGCCCTTATACGGTCCCAAAAGGAAACTGGGAGAAGGTCGCCGGGTGTAGACGGCGAAAAGGTCTTAGGTTAAGACGGCAAAGCACTCGCGGGGACAGCGACCCTCGTGAGTGCGTCAGAGATATGTTCTAACTGGAAACCTTGACTCGAAATGCTTGCCGCCCTTTGAGGTTCGCCGTGCCTCAAGGTTGCTGCCGCTCGATACATCTGGTTACATCCTGCATGACCGCCGCCCGCGACACAGAATGGCCGGCTCCATAGCCCGCATGACGCAGGATGAGCCGGAGGACGTCTGAACTTTGATGGAGGCTACTGACCGCAAAACCGCACGCCGAAGCGGAACGAGCACCTCACATATGATGAGGATAACGCGTTCCGCGCCGACGTGCAAGTCGGAGCGAATATAGCCGGGGAGCTTACTTGATTTCGACTGTGGCCACGCCTTCGAACTTCTTGGCGATTGCGGCTGCGTCGTCCTTGGAGATGTTCTCCTTGAGCGGCTTGGGCGCGCCGTCGACCAGGTCCTTGGCTTCCTTCAGGCCAAGCGCAGTTACTTCGCGAACGGCCTTGATGGTGTTGATCTTGTTTGCACCGGCGTCTTTGAGGACAACGGTGAACTCCGTCTTCTCTTCGACCGGCGCAGCGGCGGTGGCGCCACCACCGGCGGGAGCCGCAGCGGCTACGGCTGCGGCGGCTGACACGCCGAGGCGCTCTTCAAGTTTCTTGACCAGAGCCGATGCTTCAAGCAGGCTCAGGCTAACGATCTGATCTTCCAACTGCTGGATGTCTGCCATGTGTCTCTCCAATGAGGTAGTGAACTTTGTGATGCGGTGTTTGGGTGCGTGGCCCGAGGTGGCGCCCCGACTGACCCCGTCCGGATCGGGTTTCCGATGCGCTCAGACTGCGCACCCACCCCGGAAGGGCGAACTTGAGATGAGCTAGCCCTCGACCGGATCGGTCGAAGCGGCCTCGCCGGCCTGCGACGCGGTGCCATTCTCGGGCTGCGCCGCATGGACGCCCCCCTCGGCCTGCGGGTCGGCTTCGGACGCCGGGTGAGCGGCAATCTGCTCGGCCGGGGTTGGAGCCTCTTCGGTGTGGGCGGCGATGATCTGCTCCGCCGGAGCGAGCGGGGAAGTCGGTGCAGCCGAAGAAAACTTCTCCTGCTCCACAGCCTGGTTGATCACCACCGCAAGATCACGGCCGGTGGCGTTGATTACCGTCGCCAAACGCTGCGCGGGGGAGTTGATCAGGAACAGCAGCTTCGAGAACAGCTCCTCCTTGCCCGGCATGGTGGCGAGCGCGCCAATCTCTTCCACTGAAAGCAGCTGACCGTCGACGATGGCGAGCTTAAAGGTAAACTCCGAGTTGTCCTTGACCCAGCTGGACAGCGCCTTGGCCAACGTGACCGGATCGCCCGAGGTGTACGCGACGGCTGAAACACCCTTGAGTCCCTTGAGCGCCGCTTCGATTTTAGTGCCTTCGCCGGCCCGCTCTGCGAGCTTGTTCTTCACTACATGATAGGAACCGCCCGCGATGCGTACGGTCTTGCGGAGTTCAGAGTCCTTTGAGGCGTTGAGACCGACAAAGGTGCCGACGATGGCCGAGGTCGAATCCCTGAGCTCGGCGGCGAGCCGGGTGACGTTTTCGGTCTTTTTGGATCGGGTGAGTGCCATGAGATACCTAACCTTTTTCGCTGCGCGACATGCGGTGGCGGCGTTGAATCGGAGGGCGCAGAAGCGCCGGAACGGGAACTGGGCAGGGCAGACTACGCCTTGCCGGCGAGCTCGGCGGCGGCTTCGTCCAGCGCGATGCCGGGCCCCATGGTGGACGAGAGCGTGATGCCCTTGATGTATTTGCCTTTAGCGGCCGATGGCTTCGCCTTTACGACCGAAGAGATGACCGTCATGGCGTTGTCGACGAGCTTTTGCGGATCGAAGGACAGCTTGCCGACGGGGACATGAATCAGGGCCGTCTTATCGGTGCGGTACTCCACCTTGCCGGCCTTGATTTCGCGCACTGCCGCAGCGACATCGGTGGTGACGGTGCCGGTCTTGGGATTGGGCATCAGGCCGCGCGGACCGAGAACCTTTCCCAGACGACCGACTGATCGCATCATGTCCGGAGTGGCGATCAGGGCGTCGAAGGCGGTCCAGTTTTCCTTCTGGATGCGCTCTACCATCTCTTCCCCGCCGACAAACTCCGCACCTGCGGCTTCCGCCTCGCGCTGCTTGTCCCCGGTAGTGATGACCGCTACGGTCTTGGACTTGCCCAGGCCGTGCGGAAGAACGACCGTACCGCGCACCATCTGGTCCGCGTGCTTGGGATCGACACCCAGACGTAGCGTAAGATCCACAGTTTCGTCGAACTTGGCGTACTTGGCTTTTTGAAGAAGCGGGACGGCTTCGGCGAGCTGATAGGGCCGGGGCTCAACGAGCGCGCGCGCCCTTGTAAGATTCTTAGAAACCTTCTGCGACATAGGTGTTCCTGTCTTCCACCCCATCGGAAGAATGTCTCCGGGCGTGGTTGTTGGGGCTAATGCGAAATGCGAGACGGCACTGGTACAAGAATGACCGATGAGGCTTGGATCGTCAAGTATTCCCCGCGTCGCTGTAAAGATGGTGGAGGATTGAAGCCTTCCAGATTGTAGTTGACCCATTGCGACGAGAACGATACTCTGATTCTGTAGAGGCGAATATATGGCGAACGTGGAGGCGACCGAAGCGCTGCAGGCTTCTCTCTTTCCAATGTTTCCGCAGGTACGTTCCCTGGCGGGCATGGCGGCTAAGGCGGAGACCGTGGGGGAGGGATTCCTGACAGAATTTCGTGCGTTGCGGGTGCGGAGCGTGCTGAACCGGTCGGTGTCGAAGCGGCGGCTTTCGATGGCATACAGCATCAATCCGTACCGAGGATGCGAGTTTGGTTGTCGGTACTGCTATGCGCGGTACACGCATGAGTTTTTGGCGTCGGCTGGAGAAAGTTCTGAGCCGGCGTCCGAGCAGGAGGGTGGGCGCGATCGGCGGTGTGGGCCGCAGGTCGACCTGCGGCAGCCAGAGGCGTTTGAGCGGAGGATTTTTCTCAAGCAGGATGCGCCCTGGCTGCTCGAGCAGGAGTTGCGCCGGGTGAGGTCTGACGAGGAAATCGCTTTGGGAACGGCGACCGATCCGTATCAACCGGCTGAGCGGTGGGCCAAGATTACGCGAAGCATTCTGGAGGTATTTGCGACGCGGTCAGGGTATCGGCTGGGCATCGTGACCAAGTCGCAGCTGATCGAGCGGGATGCTGATCTGCTGGCGGAGATCGCACGGCGAAACACGCTGGTGGTGCACCTGACCATTACGACAGCGGACGTGGAGCTGGCGCGCAAGCTGGAGCCGCGGGCGCCGCGGCCGGATCTGCGGTTTGGGGCGGTGCGGGGACTGCGGGAGGCGGGTGTGGTGACCGGGGTTCTGTGTTCTCCGCTGCTGCCTGGAATCACCGATACAGAAGACGCGCTGGACGGGGTCGCCCGGCGCGCGGCGGCAGTGGGGGCGAGCTTTTTCGCTGCGGAACCGCTGTTTCTGAAGGCATGCTCACGTCCTACCTACCTGAGTTTCGTTCGTGAGCACTTCCCTGCCCTGGAGGCGAAGTATGCGACTCAGTTTGGGCATGCTGATTTCGTCTCCAGGGAATACCGGGAGAGGATGGACGGGCTGGTTGAAACGGTATGTCGGCGCTACGGCCTCGGGCGGAGGTCAACGGACGCGCTGCTGACGCGGATCCCCGATGGGGAGCGACGGCTGTCTGCGGGCAGCGTGGGTATGCCGGAGCAGATGCGGCTGGCGTGATGCCGGTTGACGAGAGAGCAGGCGACGCAAGATCTAGGTAGTTTGGACCTTCGCAGCGCGGTTTCCATCGATGACTTCGAAGTGGGTGCTGCGGTTATAGGTGTGGGTGCCAAGGTTATGCGGCAGCCAATCGGGGTTGATACGGGCGATGGGTTGCTCGTGATATTCGGTTTCGGTGAGGGTGACAACTTCGGAGAAGTTAAGGGCGTAACCGTAGGCTTTGCCGCAGTCCTGGGAGGGGCGGATCAGTTTCCCATCTTCGATGAACAGCTTGCCGGCGGGGCGGGCACGGCGGACATCGGAGAGGACGGGGTTGGCAGGGTGAGGCGTCCAGGGGCCGAGCAGGTGGTCGGCGAAGAAAATGCCGAGTTCGTCAGAGTTGGAGAAGCGGCCGTTCGACAGACCGACGAACATCCAAAGTTTGCCGGCGTGCTGGTGGATGGTGGCGTCGACGGCGTAGATGTCGGTCAGCAGGGTGGCAGCGAACTCCCAACCACGGGGGAAGTCGGTGGCGCGGTAAAGCTCGACGGCGCGGTTCTCCTTGGTTTCGGGGATCATGTAGGTTTCGCCATCATGCTCGAAGACGAAGGGGTAGGAGAGGTGGTAAGGGCGGCGGAGGACTTCGAACGGGGTGCCGGGCTCACCGGTGGGGGAGAGTTCCGAGCAGGAGAGGAAGGCGCGGTTTTCGCGGTAGGGCAGGTCTTCAAAGAAGAGGTACGTAGTGCCGTTGCGCTCAAAGAGGAAGGGATCGGCATAGAAGCGGTCCATGGGCGGGCGAAACGGGCGGTAGCCGGTGGCGGTGCTGAAGGGCTGGTTGGTCGATCGCGCGCGAAGGGCAAGGAACCATTGGGGGTGAGCGCCCCGCAGCCGGGAGGTGATGCGGGCGCGGAGGGAGCGGGCAAAGAGGCGTCCGGCAAACACGCTCATCTGCCAGGCGTTGGGTGTGCGATAGATGCCGCGGGTGTAGGGAATCTGCTCGGTGTAGGTGGGCAGGGCTTTGAGGGCGGCGAGACCGCCGCAGTGGACTAGGTGAAGGATGGGGATGACAGAGGCGGCGGTGCGCCAGTAGACAGAGTTGCGGTTGCGGTAGAGCGAGGTCTGGTCGGTGGAGGAGAGGCCGCGGTAGAGGACGTGTCCGCCGTCAAGCGAATCGGTGAGGACCTGGAGGATGGCGCCGGAGACGGGGTTGCCCTCGAAGACCTCCCAGAAGAGAGGCGGTCCGCCGCGGTACTCGCGGTTGTCGTCGTGGTGGAAGGACCAGACGCCGTAGCGGGCGGCCGTGAGGATGTTGCCGCGGATGATGCGGAAGCCGAAGCGGAAGATGACGTCGAGTTGTTGCTCGCGAATGGTGGCGAGATCGGCCTCGGAGAAGCGATCGGTGAAGCCTTTGCGGAGGGGCTGGACCTGAAGCGAAGGGATGCCGGCGAGCGTGGGGGTGAGATCGACGGGGGCCTTGCTATCGTTCTGGCCACGGTTGCGGAGGTAGTCCCAATGCTCGTACTTATGGAAGAGGGTCTGGCGCCAGTGAGCCTGGATCTTCCGCTTGAGCGAGAGCGGCTGCTGTGCGACTGGCGTGTTGCGGATCACGAAGGCGACCCGGGCGAAGCTGGACTGCTGGATGTCCTGGACGATCTGGGCAACCCAGGCGCTGGACGTGGTGGAATCCAGCATGAGACCGATCTTGAGCACAAAAGCTCCCGGAGGTCGAAGAAGATTCGATTATGAAGCGAGAGCGGTGCGGTCGCAATCCATCTGCAACCGGGGTTCGTGGCGCGTATGGGGGATTGTGCGCGGAGGAGCCCCAACGTGACATGGCCGCGGAAAGTTCCGCGGCCATGGGATTTGTGGTGCGAAGGAGAGGTTAGGCGACGACTTCGATGCCCATGGAGCGGGCGGTTCCGCGGATGGTCTTTGCGGCAGCCTCAACCGAAACGGCATTCATGTCCGGCATCTTTTGCGTGGCGATCTCCATGATTTGCTTTTCCGTCACCTTGCCGACCTTGTCTTTGTTGGGGGCGGCGGCACCCTTGGCCACACCGGCAGCCTTCAGCAGGAGCACGGGCGCGGGAGGAGTCTTGGTGATGAAGGTGAAGGAGCGATCAGCGTAGACCGTGATGACGACCGGGATGGTAAGGCCAGCGGTTTCCGGTCCCTTGGTCCGTTCATTGAACTGCTTGCAAAACTCCATGATGTTGACCTGCGCCTGGCCGAGGGCTGGGCCGACGGGGGGAGCCGGGGTCGCCTTGGCGGCAGTGATCTGGAGTTTGACTTGTCCGGTGATTTTCTTCGGTGCCATGGTTCGTCCTCATTTTCGAGGCGGCGGGCTCGGGCCGGCCGCGAGATAGGTGGTGCGAATGGATGTGGAGCTATGCCTCGATCTTGTCGACCTTGGAGAACTCGATTTCAACTGGGGTGGAGCGCCCGAAAATAGAAACCATGACCTTGAGGGTTTCGCGATCCTCGTTCACGTCGTCGACGACGCCGGAGAAGTTGGCGAAGGGCCCTTCGTTGATGCGGACCTGCTCGCTCTTGACAAACTTGATCTTCATGGAAGGCTTCGACGCGGCAGCGTCAGAGCGGAACAGGATGGAGCTGACCTCCTGCTCAGACAGCGCGACCGGGTTGTCGCCTGTACCTAAAAAGCCGGTGACGCGCGGCGTGTTCTTGATCACGTGCCAGAGGTCGTTATCGAGTTCCATCTCGACCAAGACGTAGCCCGGGAGGAAGACGCGGTCGATCGTGTACTTCTTGCCATTGCGCAGCTCGGTGACCGGCTCGGTAGGGATCATGATGCGGCCGATGCGGTTTTCTAGGCCAAAGGCCCGAATGCGGCTTTCAAGCGACTCGCGGACCTTGCGTTCGAAGCCGGAGTAGGCGTGGATGATGTACCACTTGAAGTTCTGATTGACCGGCGGCTCGAGTTGGTCGGCCGGGATCGAAGCACCGGGCTCGCCCGGGGCAGAGGCGTCCTGCACAGGCAGGTCCTGACCATAGAATGGGTTAGCTTGATCTTCCGGGTTGAGGTCTTCTGCCGCCATTGCTTTGCCTTTTTCCTACGGTGTGGTTGGGACGTGAAGCGGTTAGTGGGTGGCCAAGTGCTTGAACAGCGCGTCGACCGAATGGGTGACCAGGAAGTCGACGATGGCGAAGTAGGCGGCAAAGAGAAAGACGCAGGCGAGCACGACGAGCGTGGTGGACCGGACCTCTTCACGGCTGGGCGTGATGACTTTGCGCATCTCGCTGCGGACGTCGCGGAGAAAGGCTGCGAGGCGCTCCGGGTGCGCTTTGAGCTGCTGAATGCCTGTGCTGGGCTGATCTGCGACTGCGACGGTCTTGTCCATGGTGCGATCTCGCTGCGGGCTGCCGGGTGCGTCCACGGGGTACGCGGAAGGGGATGGCGGGGGAGCTCGGATTCGAACCGAGAAGTTCGGTTTTGGAGACCGACAGTTTAACCGTTGAGCTTACTCCCCCGAAGAGCGACGTCAGCAGGGTGTGACGCCGCAGTCGAGGCTACTTGGTTTCCTTGTGGTCCGTGTGCTTGCGGCAGGTATTGCAAAACTTCGAAAACTCGAGCCGGCCGGTAGTGGTCTTTTTATTCTTCGTGGTCGAGTAGTTGCGGTTCTTGCAGACGGGGCACTGGAGAGTGATGATCTCGCGCATGGTAAATTTCCTTTCGTTTGGCCAGCCACATCGGCTGGCAAGCAGCGGTTCGCACGCCGCAACGCAGGGTTATGGCCCTTGCTGCCTTGCTCCTGATTTGGGTAGACGGAGGGAGAAGCGGTCAGGCCACGCTCGTCCGACCCCTATTATCCACGAAAACTTGCCACGGTGGAAGTCGCGTCCGCCGGATCGGCTACTGGTGGGCGTGCTCTCGCTTCCAAAGTTTCTCAGTGGAGAGGCAGAACCCGGGCACAACCTCGCCGGTCTCGACCCTATTCGGGCATTCCAGCAGCTCCACTGTGCGCCCCGGACGGTAAATGCTGACCGTTGCTGCGAATGGGTCGATCATCCAGGCCAGCTGTGCTCCGTTGCTGATCCACATAGCCATCTTGGCCTGGAGGGTCGCGCGGTCATCGCTTTCCGACAGGATTTCCACGAGAAACTCGGGGCAGATTGGGGCGAATCCACGTCTTTCCGCGTCACTCAGCGTGGCAACCCGGGTATCGGAGATCCAGGATGCGTCCGGGCTTCGCACAGACTTGTCCGGAAGCGTGAAGCCGGCGTTTGAGCTGACGCAGACGCCACCATGCTCTTCAGCCCAGTTGCCCAAAACACGCATGACGAACAGCTCTCGTTGACCGCCTTCGAATCCGACCGGTGACATCACTTCCAGTTCTCCGTTGCTGTTGCGCTCGATGCGGTACGGGCGATTGCGACGTGAAAAGCCGATAAGCTCCTCATCGCTCAACGGCACAGCCAGTCGCAGCACTACAGGCGTTGGCAGGCCGGCCAGCGAGAGGTACTCCAACCCAACAGTTTCAGCCAGCGCAGCCATAGCAGCATATTAGTCCGAATACAAAGATTCGGATGGCAATCTCGCAGTGGCTCGGGAAATAGAAGGCCCTCTCTCCGTGCCTACAGCAAACATGGAAGCGGCGAGCCGAAGCTCGCCGCTTTTGGTATGCTCGCTCGAAGTTACTTGATGATTTCGGAGATCGTTCCCGCGCCGACAGTCCTGCCG
>CAXTLR010000041.1:0-12637 GCA_964245195.1 uncultured Acidobacteriaceae bacterium
CTCCGCTCGCGTTCAAGCCATTCTCACGCCGCCAACAAGGGTTTGCAACAGAGCCGTGATTACCATCTTCAATGGCAAACGCAACGTGGTGCATGCGATGTGCCGGATTCATGGCGCGAATATAGGCGATGTCGTGATCGAGGCGCGTTGCGCGCAGCCAGCTGCCGAACCAGGCTCCGCCGATCGTAAGCGCTAACGACTGCTTGAAGTCGAGAGCCTCGCTTAGGAATTGTGAAATGTCTTTGGGATCCATCTCACCGATAACATTGACATGGTCCATGTCGGTGGGCCGGTAGGTGCCGTCTGAGACGGTTTCGGTAATTCCTGCCCGGCGGCCCTCTGAACCTACAGCCAATTCCATTTCGTGGCCAGAGGGAAGCTGGAAGCCAAGGACCTCCGCGGTACCTGGCCGGTCCTCCGGACGCATCCGTTGGGAGGAAACTCCGTGCTCCTTTAGGCGCTTCGCGTAGAGCACCAGGTCTTCTGTACTGTCGACCCCGAACGCGAAACTGACGAGGCCAGTGCCGCCGGTTTTAATCGTCAGGTCGACGGCCTCGCCGCGACACGCCAGCAGCGCCCTCTCCGAGTTGCGAGACAGCACGGTGAGTCCGAGCACGCCCTCATACCACTCCAGTGCCTGACCGAGATCTTTCACGCGAATCGCTGCATGATCGGTGCGATGTATAGCCATTGATTCCTCCAGCTACGAACAGATAGGTTTGTGGACGCAAATGACATTGCAGAATCTCAGCCTGCGTGGGTTTGCCGAATTGCTGCAACGTACTCGGGACGATCTGGCTGGAAGATGTCGATGAGGACAGTTCTTGCCTGCCCGAGAACGCGTAAATTACCGTGTACCGCACCCGCCCTAATACGGCACACATCACCGCTGGCCAGCGTGACTACTTCATCTCCCACGGTCATCTCGATGGAACCTTCCAGCATGATCGTGAACTGTTCCCACTGGTCGTGAGAATGAGTCGCGTTGATTGCTTCCCCGGGCTCAAAAACCCAGCGAACCAGCGTCATGCCGTCGCCTTCGATCACTGTGGACGAGAGTCCCTGCCAGATGCGATGAAGGCCTGTTTCGCTTGCGCGAGAAACGATGGATTGCATTGTGGTTCCTTTTCGAAGAGGAATGTCGCTGATAAGAAGAGGAATTTCGCTGAAGAATTAGAGAGCTTCGGAGGCAGTCAGGTCTGCAATTTGATCCGAACCCGGATTTGTTGGCATTGCCGTACTGAGAACAAGTGGTTTGCCGAGCGTTGCAAGCAGCACGGTGCTGACAGCGAAGAGTGGCACGGAGATCCAGAGGAGTCCCTTGTAGTTACCGAACTTATCGAACATCAAACCTCCGAAGAGCGGGCCCAAGCCAGTGGCAAAGGTGATAACACCGTTGAGCGTGCCGAAAAAGAGCCCGTACTGGCGGATATCGAAGTATCTCGATACGAGATAGGAGAACACTCCCATCTCCGAACCTACGGAAAGTCCCAGAAGTATGGCCGCGGTCAATCCGGCCGCCGGGCCGCGACTAAGCAGGAGAACAGGAGCAACCAGAACCGCAGTGCCGCACGAGAGCGCGCCGACCAAAGGACCGCTCAGGCGGTCGATGAGAAAGCCGGCCACGAGCCGGCCGATAATAGCAGCGATGCCTGCTGCTCCCGCAGTCGCCGCAGCGGCACGCGGAGTGTAACCGAACGAGCGCAGAATAGGCACGAAGTGGACCGCAAGCGCAGCCCCTGCCGGAACAGAAAACACGCACACCAGCACAAGCTGAATGTATTGGCGGGAAAAGAAAGAGGACCGCGCATTGCCCGGAACACTGACTTTTGCGGAGTTCCCAGGCCTGTGTTGACCGACACCTGCACCATCACGGAAGAAGAAGAAGAGCAAAGGAATTACAAGCAGCAATCCGCCCAGCGCCAGGTAGTCGTAGGTGCGCTGCCAACCCACGTGCTCCTGCAGAACGGTTGTGATGTAGGGCAGGGTTGCCGAGCCGAGGCCTGTTCCCGATAAAGTCAGTCCGAGAGCGAGTCCACGAGCCCGGGTGAAATGCTTCACCACAGCGGAGAACCAGACGGTCATGGTGACGAAGACAGCACAGACGCCCAGAACAGCCCAGCATAGCCACCAGGTGACAATCCTGCCGTGAGCGAGCGAGAGTCCGGCTTCGGCGAGAGCGAACATGACGAAGCCGGGCAGCGCCACCCTTCTTGAACCAAACCGGTCGACTGCGGTTCCAACCACTGGCGACAGAATGAGTGCCGCGGCGCTGAGAAGCAGCGTTCCAGAGGAGATTTCCGAGCGACTCCAGCCGGTGGCGGCGTGAATCGCGGGCATCAATGCGCCGAGAGAATAGAGAGGGCTCATAGAAACCGCGATTGCGATGGCGGAAACCGTCGGAATCTTCCAGTTCCTTGCCCATTCCGCACCGGCGCCCGATGGCAACAAGCCGATGTCCGGGTTGGAAATGCTTTTCAGATGAGAGGTCACCGCGCGTATTCCTTTGAGACAGAATCTGAGCTTTCTACGATTGGCGCTTTCAAGCCGTTCTTTTCAGCTTGGCTTAGCCACTGTTCGTCGCTTTCGCGAATGACTGCGACCGTCTCAGGTCGATCCTCGCCGGGCAGATCATTGGCTGGTGCCAGACCTGAACGCACAAGGTAGACCGAGAGGTACCGATAGGAGGAACGATAAGACGCCAGTTCCGCATCATCCAGAATCGGGAATCGTCCGGGATTGCAGGGCGTCAGAAGATCGCGGATATAGATACATCGCATTCCGGCAATCAACCATCGCTCGTCGCGCCTTTGCATGCGCCAGAGGAGACGCACATACCCGGTCAGTTTGCAGTCCATGCCCTCGAAAGGAAAGAAGCTGTGGAGCAGGCAAAAGGTATCTGCCGTGGCGCGATCGTTTCGTACGGTAGCGATCGTAGCTCCGACCTCGTGAAAGGCGACGCGACCGTCGTTGCCCGTCAAGCTTTGAGCTTCGAATTGCTCCCGTGACCGACGCACGAACTCAAGCCCATTGCCCCTGAACCAGGAGACCTCCACCTGCGAATCGACGTCGTAGCAGGAAGCCATCTCATCGAAGCGTCCGCGGTCGCGGGAAAGACGCTCCTTCAGGATTACCTCCGCAATGGCCGCTTTATCGATCTGCTCACAGCTCAGTTGCTCCTGCAGACTCATCGCCTACTCTCATTCCCGGTGAGCCAATCTTCAGCGCCCGACGCTCGAAACTGTAGCATGCTGGTTCTACAGTCTGCAAGACACACTGTAAAAGATTCCATTCACAAAGGTTCGGTAAACGATTCCTGTGAACTAGCAAGCTGCCCGTCTGATCGTAACTCGCATGGTTGCAGTTGATATGATGTCTAATGAACAGGGAGCCATAATGCCCAACGTCAAGACAGTCGTCGCGGTACCGGCTAAACTCGACCAGCGAACGAAAGTCGGTCTGGAGCGTAGGGAGAAGATGCGCAAGCGTCTGCTGACAGCCATCATGTCCGGTTATGCTCAACGAGAAAGCCACGTTCAACTGAATATCGACGATGTTACCCGTGAAGCGCAGGTATCCCGACAGACGTTTTATCTTTACTTCACCTCATTGGAAGACGCGGTCAGCAAACTTGGACAGGAGTTCGCCGACGAGATGTCTTTCAATATGGAAAAGTTTTCCACGCGTAATCATGGCCCGCTCAATAGCCTTATCGCGGGTATCCTCATATTTCTCCTTCGCAGTGTCACGGATCCTTTGTGGGGAGCATTTGTTTCCCGCACCTATCACCTCTCCAAGGACGCTTATCTGCTCGGTATTGTTCAGCGCGATCTTACCTCGGCGAGAGAGGAAAAGAGTATTCGTTTTGACGATCTGCACGCGGCAACCGACTTCTATGTCGGCTCTGTCAAGGAGGGGGTGGGTCGTCTCGCAATGCCGAACAAGCACAGCCGAGCATACGTCGAACACTTCGCGGTCATGGTTCTCCTAGGTTTGCAGGTCCCCTATGATGACGCAAAAGATCTCGTTCAGGAGAATGCGATCTACATCCGCGGTTTGGCTCCGGATTGCTTTCCCTGGTGGCGTGATCCGTGGCTTTCTAGCTAACGAACCTGTGCATACGGGTTGATCTTTGACGGGCCGTCTAGCGAAAATCGTTTTTGCTTGAAGATTGTCCAGCCAGAGGTGATTCCAGGACGACAGTTTGTCGTGCCAAGGACCGTAGCGCTGTGCTACCGTTCCTGCTATCAAACCGACGATTTGCAAATGGCGGCGTTCAATGTGTCCTGCCAAGCTTTATGGCCACGTTATACCCGCCGCATATGCGCGCGACTGCTGTTGGAACTGCCTCAGGATTGGGCCGCCTGGGTGGTGCTTCGGGCCCCCTTCTTGGCCGGCACCATGATATCGGCGCACGTGGGTTACACCGGGGTCTCTTCGCCTTCGTCGCCGCCGACGTAATCCCCGGTTGCTCTGCGTTCCTTTTGCCGCGCAATGGGATCGGCCGATACATCGGTCAAACATGAACGGATTTCACATGGCACGATGCGACGGGATAAGTGCCTGGTTCTCGAAGCGGCGTCAATTTTGACAGTGCAGTTGACAATCTGTCGCCTAAAGGTCGAGTATCATGTCGATCCGCCGAAATGGCGAACTGTCACAGTCGGCACAGTGAAGGCGCTTTGCAAGGGAACCCCCATGAGAACGAGCAGAAGTCAAAGAATCAACTCGGCGAATAGTCTGATCTCCAGGGCCAGTCACACCCGGCGCAAGAAACCCGGCATCGGCTTGGTGCCTGGAATAATCTTAAGAAACACGGTTCGTCGCTGGGCTGGATCGAGTCGGTGAAAAGCCCTGTTCAGGCTTGATGCGGACGTCTACATTTCGGGCCACGGAGTTTCGCTTTCTCATCCCGAGGTCGCCGCACGGCTTGCAACAGTGAAAGCTCGACGCGCCCCAGATCAAGGCGCTGGTCGACGAACATAAGAGCCTGGAAGAGGTAGAGCAAGTGTTGCATGATGCTCCTCTGACAGGCGCTGCGGCGCGCTTTCCAACGACTACCGAAACCACCTACACCGAAACTCACGAAGCATGAGTAATACGCGTATAGAGCGGTTCTCAAACCTAAAGGACGGAAGGAGCAGAAAAATGGCATGCGTCTCAGAGGTACTCATCGTCGGTGGCGGCATCGCCGGCCTAGCGGCAGCCATTTCCCTGGCCAAGGCAGGGGTGCGTTGCGACGTTGTGGAATGGGCCGGGGCACCACTTGGCGCTTCGCTTGCGCTCTCCGGCCGTGCCGCCGAGGCGCTCGAGGAACTCGGCATCTATGAAGAGTGCTATGACACCGGCATGCCGTTCACGGCTGACAGCAAGGCTGGTTCCATGTCTGACGCAGAGGGGCGACTCATCAGTCCCGGCCCCGAGCGCCCTACGTGGCCTGGCGCCAAAACGGCGATCGGCGTCTACCGTCCGGTCTTCCTGCAGATCATGGTGGACGCGGCCAAACGCGCGGGCGTCACCATCAAGAACGGCACGACAACCCAGACGATTGAAGAGAGTGGTGAGAAAATTTTTGTGACGTTCACGGATAGAACGGAACGCACCTACGATCTGATTGTCGGAGCGGATGGGATCGCCTCTCGCACGCGCTCGCTGTTCTTCCCGAATGCTCCGAAGCCCGCCTACTCCGGTCAGATGAGCATTCGATGGATGGCGCCTGGACCGGCAATTCTTGATGAAGGCTGGTTTGCAAGTCCTCTCGGGCGTGTCGGCTTTTACTACCTGCCGCAAGGCATGGTTTATGTTGCAGCGGCTTTCACGGCACCTGAAGGAACATGGCTGGAGGGAGAAGAGCTCTACAGCTTCTATACGCGTCTGCTCGACACGTTTACAGCGCCCCCGATGGTTGAACTGAGACGCCGACTCACACCGGACGCAAAGTTGATCTGCCGCCCCTACGAATGGATCTTTATGCCGGGACCCTGGTACAAAGACCGGGTTCTGCTCATCGGGGATGCCGCGCACGCAACGACTTCGAATATGGGCATGGGTGGGGGAATGGCGCTTGAGGATGGCGCGGTTCTAGGCCAGTGCGTTGCGGCCGCATCCACCCTCGAAGAAGCACTCCACGGCTTTATGGCTCGAAGATATGAGCGAGTACGCCTGGTGGTAGAGACCAGTGTGGCTCTGTCGCGTCTCGATCAGGCTAGGGCGCCACGGTCAGAAAGCATGGCACTCTTCAAATCCGCTTTCGAAACCTTGGCGCAGCCTTACTAAGCAGCAGGAACTATCCCACCGAAGTAATCGCCGACGTGAGAACGCGATGGATCACACAGCGTTGCGTGTGCGAGAAGGCTGGGGAGTGTTCACCTGCCCAGATATGTGCTCCCATGTCAGACGCTACTCACTCGTGCGGTCTCGTGCGGAGCCGCTCAGCCAGCGTCCGGACGCTCGCGTGCATTGCTGTTATGCCAGGTTTGCCCGACGAGCATTGGCCAGGCACCGCGCTCTGGTCAGAAACTTTCAGTTGACAACCTGTCGCCAGCACGTCCACTATGGTCTGCTATCACCATGAGAGCGGCGTGGCCTCCGCTCAAAAGCCACATTGACCATCGAAAGAAGACGGAGCTTCTCAGGAAATGACGACAACACGTAGTGAAATCTACCCTTCCGGGTTTGCCTTACTCTCTAACTTAGAACAGATCGTGCGCCAGGCGAGTTCTCGCATAGGTCTCTTTATAATTTTCGCAGCCCTGACCTGTTTTGCTTGTCTTTCTGCCGAAGCACAGGTAGCGACCGGAGACATTCTTGGCACCGTGGTAGACGGTTCCGGTGCGGCAATCCCAGGGGCCGTCCTGCATTTGGAGAACTCTGGAACCCACGAAACGCGTGACGCCAGGTCAAATAGCTCTGGTGAGTATGTCTTCAGCTCACTGCAGCCGGGAACTTATGTCGTGACGGTCACCTCACCCACCTTCAAGACTTACAGCGAATCGAATATTGTGGTTCTCGCGACCGACCGTGTCCGAATCAACGCACAGCTACAAATCGGTGAAGTGAATGATAAGGTGGAGGTCAGCGCTACGCCAACTTCCCTCCAAACGGACAATCCAACTGTGGGCAGCACCATCACAGAAAAGACACTTGTCGACGCGCCGCTCAACGGACGCAATTACTTCAACATCGTTCAGGTTCAGGCGGGAGTAAACCAGGGTACTGCTACCTCGTTGGGAAGTGGTAACAACCAAACTGACCGGCGGCTCTCCTCGTCAGTTTCAGCGAATGGGCAGCAGGAGATCTTCAATAATAATCTGGTCGATGGACTTGACAACAACGGCCGGACTTTTGGTGCCGTTCTGATCCGTCCTTCAGTCGAAGCCATCGGTGAAGTCCGCACAGACATCAATCTTTACAACGCGGAACTGGGACGCACCAGCGGCGCGGTAATCAATGTGATCACCAGATCCGGAGCAAACCAGTTTCACGGATCCCTGTTTGAGTTTATTCGCAACGACGTCACGGATTCTCGTACTTACTTTGCCACTTCCTCCATTCTGGCGCGGAAGCCCGAGCTCCGGCAGAACCAGTTCGGCGGCAGCGTCTCCGGTCCCATCTTTAAAGGTAAAACCTTCTTCTTTGCGGATTTAGAGAGTTTTCGCCGCATTGATGCCAACCCGACGGTCTATCTCTCCTTGGTGCCAACGGCAGCGGAAGAAGCCACTCCGGGATTCCTTGCTGATCGCGGTCTTCCTAATGTCCCAGCTGTGGCGATAGATCCTACGGCTCTGGCATACTTCAAGCTGTTCCCGGCGCCCAACATTCCCAACGTCAGCATTGGGCAGGCCAACTATCTTTCGGATCCGTCGACCTCGCTCTACACGAATACAGGTGATCTGCGGATCGACCATCACTTCAATCAGAACAACACCATTTTCGGCAGATATTCCTACAACCACACAACATCTTTCACCCCCACAGCCTTTCCCACGGTGAATGGCGTCGTCGCAGGTGGCAATCTTCAGGGGCCAGGCACGGATACTATTCCGGTAGATGGCGGACAGATCAGCTATACGCATATTTTTACGCCTTCTCTGCTTATGGAGTTGAAGACGGGCTATACGTACTTTGGCGGCTCCCTCCTGCCCCAGAACTACGGCGTCAATTACAACAATCAAGCACCTTACCTGATCCCGAACGCAAACCAGTGCGCCGTCTGTTCAGGCCTTGCCCTGCTTAATATTACGGGTTTATCTCCACTCGGAGATCCGGCAACTGAGCCATCATTTGTCGCAGAACATAATACGCAATTCGCTGGTTCCGTCACCTACACTCACGGACACCACACTTACAAAACCGGTGCAAGTCTCATCCGGCGCAATTTCAGTCTTGACAACAATTTGTTCCCCGAGGGGTACAACATTTTCCCCAGCCCCGTGACCTTCTTCCTTGGCGCACCTTACATCACGAATCGGCAGGTAATCATCAACAAACCTTACGACCGCATGTGGGAGCCTTCGGTATACTTTCAGGACAGTTGGAGAGTGAATGAAAAGCTGACCCTGTCGCTGGGAGCACGATACGATGTGTTTACGAAACCAAACGAGAAGAACGGCAACTATGCGAACTTCGATCTTGGTTCACTGACACTGATCAAGAATGCGACAGGTGGAATTACCAACCAGTACCACGACATCGCACCAAGAGTTGGCTTTAACGCCAGTCTGACTCCAGGAACGGTCGTACGCGGAGGATTCGGGCTGAGCTTTTATGATGGGGACTCGAATACCGGTCTGCAACTCAACAACCCTCCTGTTGGATTCCTCTCGGGTACAGTGGTCACCCTCAACAAGCCAATTTCGGTCAACGGTGTTCCGGCTGTGACCGTCGCTGCCACTGCCACGGCCAATCTCAACGGGGCGTTGAACTCGAAGCCTCTTCACGAGCCCGACAACTACGTGGAGCAATATAACCTGCTGGTACAACGGACCCTAGGAACTGGTACGGTCCTCACGGTCGGCTACGTTGGACAGGTGGGACGTCACCTCAGCAATGACACACCCAACGTTGATCTCCCAGCGTCGGCAGGACCGTCCGCTGCGGGAACTCCGCCACCGGCTCTTCTTTACGCTGCACAATTGCCACGAGTCAACACCATCACCGTCTACCGGAATAACGGAGTTTCCTCTTACAATTCGTTACAGGCATCTTTGGAGCGCCGTATTACTCACGGCCTGACGGCAAACGTGAATTACACCTGGTCGCACAACCTTGATAACCTCCTAGGCGTATTCGATGGCGACACCACTTCCGGCAACGGATTTGGCGATGTGCCTTCACAACTGAATACCTATGAATACGGGAACTCAGACCTTGATCTGCGCAACCGCTTCGCGGGGTTTTTCAGCTATGACCTGCCTATCGGCAATCATGGTTCACTCTTCCGACAGGCCATGTTCGGTGGGTTTCGCTTCAATGGTCTAGGGTTCTGGCAGAGTGGTCAGCCCTTTACTGTGACTTCCAGCGTCGATCAGGCCAACGGTCTGGCTACCATCAACCTGCCCACGATCACGACGGATCGTCCCAATGTCGTCGGACCGTTACACACCACGGGATCTGTCGCCGGATTCTTCAACCTAAACGCCTTTGCGCAGCAGCCGCTCGGTACAGCGGGTAACGAGAGGCGCAATCAGTTTTTCGGGCCGCACGACCGCCGGGGGGATCTGTCCCTCTTCAAAACTATTCCACTGCGCGAACATACGCAGTTGGAGTTGCGTGCGGAGTGTATCAACATTACGAACACAGCGAATTTCGACCGACCGAACCACACCATTACCGCTTACAACACCACAGGACTCACTGCAGCCCAGATTGCACCGGGTGGCGCGACTCCGACTGCTGCCGGCTTATTCGGTCAAATCAGCCAGGTACTTCCGGGCTCAGCTGGACGTCAGTTCCAGTTCGCAGGCCGTTTTAGCTTCTAAGCTGGAACCTGTGATCAAGCTCAGCAAGCCGATGCCTGATCACAGGTCCTTCTTCGAGAATCTCTCGAGACGACTCATTAGGCGTAGAAGTCGAACAGGAGCTTGAGGTGGATGTTACGGATGCAGGACAAGAGCAAGTAGAAACTTATGAACTCGTCGTTCACCGGACCCACATCTTCGACGGTCTCCGGAGGCTTCCCGGTTTATACGATGTCGGCGTTCGTGGGTGGGAGATTGCTGCTGTTCCCTCATCCCTTTGAAAGGCAAGCAGGAATTGATGGGGGTGAGGGGTGGCTGATGCCTGGCCTCATCGACACGCACCTTCATTTCTACGACTTTATCGTCGTTCGAGATCCGGATTCTCTCGAGGCCTTCGTCCAGAATCAGGTTCCCGGCCGGCTTGATCTTTTTCTTAAGCATGGTGTGTGACCACGATCAAGTCAGTCGGTGACCCGACGACCGAGATTCTAGAGACGCGGGCCAAAGTAGCCTCGCGAGGCGTTCGCGGTCCTCGCTTCCTGACGACCGGCTGCGGCATCACGGCCCGTGATGGTCACCCCGCCTCCACCATCTTTGGAGGACACTCTTGGTTCCGGGCCCGGGCTACAGGCGAAGTGGATAATGCCCAGCAGATGCGCGATCTCGTTCATCATCTTGCCGACCGCAAAGTGGACGCCATCAAGCTGCTGTCGGAGGGAGGGTGCCACTGCCCGAGTTCGCCTAAATATATCTGGCAGAATCCTGTTTTCCGGCTGCAGTTGAGATTACAAGACTGCCGACGAAAGTTCTCCGCGCTGGCATCGAAGCAGCTCATGAACGGGGCTTGCGGGTGACTGTGCACACGACGCAACAAGTAGCTGCGATTGAAGCTCTGGAAGCAGGTGCTGACGGGCTGGAACACGGCATCACCATCGAACCAATCAGTGACAAGCGCGTTATTGATCTCCTGCTGAGTCGAGGGGCCTTTTATACGCCCACCCTTTGGATTCATGGCAAGCTCCATCGGGATTCGATGACCAATACCAAGATGGTGGCAGATGCCGGCGTGACGATCGCCCTGGGTTCCGATTCTTTTTCCGGCCGTGGCCTTTTTGGAGCGAACACCCTGGAAGAAGCGGAACTGCTCGTCGAGGCGGGTCTTTCCCCTACTCAGGCGCTTGTCGCCGGCACCAGCACCGCTGCCAGACACTGTGTTCGCGCCGATCTGGGCAGTCTGGCCGCGGGCAAGCGAGCCGGCATGATCCTGCTTGGTGCCGATCCCACTGCGAACATCAGCAACATTCGCAAGCTCACAATGACGATTCTCGGCGGCGAGGTTGTTGTTGACAACCGTGAGAGCTGAGTTGGCACGATCCATCGGGATTCCCGTGACGGTGTTGACCGGGTATCTCGGTGCAGGGAAGACCACCCTGCTCAATCGTGTTCTCTCCGAACGACACGGCAGGCGCTATGCGGTCATCGTAAATGAGTTCGGAGAACTCGGCGTAGACAGCGATCTCGTAATCGGAGCCGATGAAGAAGTGCTTCAGATGAACAACGGCTGCATATGTTGTACGGTGCGCGGTGATCTGATTCGTATTCTCCGTGAGGTTCTGGAACGTGGGGGGGCTGCTTGACGGAATTATCATGGAGACGACAGGACTAGCCGAACCGGCACCCATCATTCAGACCTTCTTCATGGATGCAGAGATCAACGCACGTACCCGTCTCGATGCAGTAGTGACCGTGGTGGACGCCAGGCATGTATTAGGTCAGCTCACGCGGAGCAGGGAAGTGGAGTCGCAAATCGCGATTGCCAACGTAATTCTTCTCAACAAGGCAGATCTTCTTTCTCCCTCTGAGCTCGACCGGGTGGAAGAACAAGTCCGCTCGATCAATCGCTTCTCTGTCATTCACCGAAGCATGATGTCATCCGTGCCTCTCAGGGCAATCCTGGATCTGCACGCCTTCGATCTGGCCAATGTTCTACAGCGAGAGCCGATCTCTCTGGAAGGCGATCAGCACCATCACCTTTCGGAGATTAAAAACATTAGTCTCGAAACCACTCGTCCGCTTGAGATGGATCGCTTCCTGCGCTGGATGAATAGTCTGCTCACTCTCGACGGGGAGGACCTGCTGAGGACAAAAGGAATACTCGCCTTTGAGGGAGAGGCGCGACGTTTCATTTGCCAATCCGTGCACAGGATCGCGGATGGCGACTTCTTCGATTCCTGGCCAGACTCACATCGAAGCTCGAAGCTTGTACGAATCGGTCGTAATCTGGATGTGGACAGACTGCGCCGGAACTTCGAAGGCTGTCAGAGTCGTTAGCGCATCTTCACAGCGTCAACTCAAATGGAGACATCTTCGTGGCGAATCAGGGCAGTGGAATCGTCACTGATTTCCTGAGCGCCGGAGGATACCAGACGAGCAGAAGCGTGGCGACCTCGATCAATTCCTGACGGGCGTTGCTCTGGACCGCTCAGCAATCTCTTCGCATCCGACAATTCTTCTGCCAATGCTGTGAAATTCGACTATGCTGATCGCCTTGTCTTGCATCTGCGTTAACCCCGGTGGGTTCGGCCAAAGCGACAGTCCAAAAACCGTCACAATCACGAACAATGCGTCGACGGCGCAGTGCTGAAGAGCGTCGGCTGATTGTGGAAGAGACCCTCGGG
>CAXTLR010000042.1:0-11455 GCA_964245195.1 uncultured Acidobacteriaceae bacterium
AAGCTCAACAACACAGAAGAAGCTAGGCTCAATTCCACTTAACTATGGCCATCAGCTCGTTTGCCTCGGTAGTCACGATGGCGAAGCTCTGGAGCCAGTGACCCTGTGGATCCTTCCAAGCGTCCCAGATCCCGGCGAGGGCAAACAAACCTCCGTTCGCGAGCTCGAAGGCATAAGGCTGTTTGGGCGTGCTCCCTCGTTTCGGCCACTCGTAAAACGCGTTCACGGGCACGAGGCACCGGCGCTTCTTCGTCGGTTCACGCCAGGTCTTCGCCGTCGCGATGGTCTCGGCTCTAGCGTTAATGGTCGATAGGCCTTTTACCTCTTGAAGATCCTTGGTGAAGAACGGTACCAAACCCCAGCGGGCCAGCACCATCTCGCGGTCGCCCGTTTCCCTGCTCTGCCGGATGATCGGCTGATAGGTTGTCGGCGCGACGTTGTAATCGGCGTCCGGCATCGGCAGGCTGGCGCCTTCGTTCTGGACGTGGAACCAATCCGCGATCTTTTGTTTGTCGCTCCGACGTACATACCGCCCGCACATACTCGCTCCCCGATCACTACGCAGACCTCCGCCTACGCGATCATCGTAACCTGGGGCGTGGCAGCTCCCGTTCGTCTACCGTGAAACGCACCTCGCCACTCATGCCACTCGCGTCGGTGGTGATGTCGGAAATCAGCGGCCGGCCGACAACCAGCATCACGCCACCCTTCTCGACCTTTCCCGTCAGCGCAATTTGCTTCAGGTCCTCAAAGTTCAGACGGATCGTCGTCATCACGTATCTCCTAGGCTCCCGGGCAGCGGCGAACAACTTCGGTCAGGATCAGGCGTGCCAGGCTGATGCTCTGCCCAATTACTGCGCGCACACGTGGGGTCGGCTCGGAGATGTCGTCTCCTGCGAGGCGAACGGCAACGATGATGGCTGCGGCGATGACCATTGTGGAGGTAAATCGGGTATTGAGCCGAGCCTGCTCTTCCCGTGCTTCCCTCCGCGCCATATGCCCCATGAGCATCAGTATAGGAGAAGGAAAGGCGAATACAATCCACAGCCTGTGGACCCAAACGGGAGCGTTATCTCTCGCTTGGAGGAGGGACGAGATTTCGGGGCCGATCCCACATCTCGGCAAAGCGCGTTTCAAAGAGCGTCACAACAGCAGAATCCGTGTCGTAGCGCAGATCGTTGTCCTGCCGTTTGAGACCCGTGGGCGACCAGTTCGCCGATCCGGTCCGAAGCAGCGAGCCGTCGATGACGTAGCTTTTCAGATGCATCAAGTCTCGCGACGCCTTGACCTTCACCTGGACGCCAGCTGCCAGCAGCATCTCCGTCGTCGACTGTCCGCGCTGCCTCTCCTGCTGATATTGCTCCCGATCCCGATATACCCGTACCCTTACGCCGCTCCGTGCCAGGCGGCACAGCTCTCCGGCCAACTCCCTGTCTGTGAAGCTGTACATGGCGACGTCGATCGAGACCCTTGCTCGGCCAAGCGTCTCCATTTCGCTGGCTTCGAGATTCGACTGTGGCGAGTACCGCAGAACAGGGCTGGACGCTTCCGAAATTGTGGCTGCAGCGCTCTGCCCCAGGATGGGGGTTGGGGAGCTGCCAGTCAGAAGCGACAAGGCTGCCGCCGAGACCAACACGACGATGCGAGGTCTGAGGCCAGCCAGCGGAAAGCAAAGAGCCGTCGTCCTAATCCGCGCCCCCATGCCGTTCCCGAACGATGAACTCCAGGCATTTCCGGTAGTTCAGGCCATGGCGGCTGGCGATCTGGATCTGCTCATTGAAGACCGGGATGTCTTGGTCGGTCGGGCAGGCAAGAGTTTCGAGCCTTCTCATGCGCGCGGCGAATTCGGCAACGGACGATGTAGGCACCTGAGCAGCATAAGACGCCGTTGATGCATTTGGAATGACACCCCTGAGGGAGGAGGTCTCCTCCCTGCTTCGGCCGGCTTCGCCGTCCTCCGACACCCACCTCCGCGGGCCTGTTCCTGCCCGCCACGCCGACCCCAATGAAGAAAAGCAATCAGCTCTTGCGCTTCGCGCAAAGCAAGGTAACCAGACCTCCTGAGGGACTCCGTCCCTGGCGCGATGCAAGAGGCACCCCTATCTTCCGCGCTGCGCTTGTGCAGACCTCCGCTGCGCTCCGCCCTTTCCGTTCCGCTGTCGCTCCTCTGCAAGGGAGGGGAACCCCTCCTCTTGCACTTGCCGCCCCTGCTGGCGTGGGCCAGGGCCAAGGCGTGTCTGTGGGAAACAGCCACAGCGCAGCCATTCAAAAACGGAGGAATTACCCCATGCGCAGCATCGACCTCAGCAACAGCAACGTCACTTCCCTTCCAATCGCACCCAAACCCCAGACCGCCAAAGAAGTCATCGCCGCCAACGTTCAGCTTCTCATCGAGCAGTTGGAAGCAGGACGCAGCGAAGGTCTCACCGCCTATCTCACGGCAATGGGACGCTTCCATAACTATTCCTTCGGAAACATCCTCGAGATCGCACGGCAGAAACCAAACGCAACCCGCGTAGCTGGCCTCTATGCATGGAATCAGCTTGGACGCAAGGTCAGCAAGGGACAGAAGGGCATCCGCATTCTTGCCCCGATGATTGGCAGCCGCAGGAAGAAAGACACAGAAGCCGAGCGCAGCAAAGACCCGGCAGCCGTCAACACACCCGTTCTGGTGGGGTTCCGGGCAGTGTACGTCTTCGATGTGTCACAGACCGAAGGCGCAGACCTCCCGCAATTCACCGCGCGGGCCACCGGCGAAGTCGGCGGGTACCGCGAGCGCTTGATCGACTTCATCACGCGTGAGGGCATCGAGCTTGAGTTCAAGGAATCGATTGCACCCGCGCTGGGCATGAGCTACGGCGGCAAGATTGCCATTCTTCCCGGACAGGCACCCGCCGAGGAGTTCAGCACCCTTGTTCACGAGCTCGCGCACGAAATGCTCCACAAAGCCGAGCGCAGGACAGCAACCACCAAGACAGTACGCGAGACCGAAGCCGAGGCAATCGCCTTTGTTGTAAGCCAGACCATCGGTCTCGATTCTGGCCGGGGCATCAGCCGATTATGTCCACCTTTACCACGGCAACGCCGCTTTGCTGGCCGAGAGCTTGGAAGTCATTCAGAAGACCTCCGCCCTCATCCTCTCCGCTATCGAGACGGAGCAGGTCGAAGCCGAACAAACCGAACCCACAACCGAGCAGCCCAACACCAACGCCACCGATGCAGCCCTCGCGGAGGTGGCCTAAATGCAGACCGTCCTCGACATCCTCAACAGAGCCGGAGGCTGGCACCCCGGCCTCTCGCTCAAGATCGAAAACCAGCCCTATATGCCCCTCGTGATCGAGGCTATGGACGAGTCAGGCCCATGCGGTCTCCCCGCCCTGTCAGTTGCTCACTACGGCGAACAGAACGGCGACCTCATGCGCGACCCGGAGATGTGTTTCGAGCTTGGCAGCGCTGACGGCCTGCACCTCAATCCCTTCTACTGGCGCAACGATTACGTCGGCGTGGAGCAGTGGTCGCGGTACGTCACTGCCACCGGCTACGCCTTCCATCGCGCGCTCTACCAGCAACACCTGTCCTTCGCGAAGGTGTGGGACCGCAACCTGCGTTCACAGGGGTTCGCCGAAGCTTTCGAGCGGCAGCGACAGACACAGCACACCTAACCCTCTTCCGCTACCACGGAAGCGGACGGGATAGCGCGTTCGCTCCACAACCCCAGCCTAACCACGCTCAAGGAGACCCGCCATGCAGAACAGCAGCGAATTCCAGTACATCGCCATCGACACCATTCACGAATCCGCCACCAACCCCCGCCGTACCTTCGATGAATGCAAGTTGGGCGAACTGGCCGAGAGCATCCGTAGCAACGGCCTCATCCAGCCCATCACCGTACGCCCGAACTCGGAAGGCTTCGAGATCGTTGCTGGAGCAAGGCGCTTCCGTGCCGCGCAGCTTGCAGAACTGTTTTCCCTTCCCGCCCGCATCGTCGATATCACCGACGCCCAGGCGCTTGAGTGGCAGCTAGTCGAGAACTCGCAGCGGGTCGACGTTCACCCATACGAGGAGGGACAAGGTTTTCAACGCCTGCTCGATATGCCCGGCTATGATGTTGCCACTTTGGTCGAGAAGTCCGGCAAGAGCGCAAGCCATGTCTATGCGCGTCTGTCTCTGTTGCAACTCATCCCGTCCATCGCTGAGGCCTTCAGCGCCGAGCGCATTACCGCCAGCCATGCCAACCTGCTAGCCCGCTTGCCTCAGGAGATCCAGGCAGAGGCTTTTGAGCAGTGCTGGCGGAAGGACTGGCAGGACAACGAACCGCACCTGCTACCCGCGAAGCACCTCTCGGCATGGATACAGACCAACCTCTATCTTTCCCTTGCCGATGCACCGTTCAGCAAGGAAGACCCCACCCTCAACCCGCCTGCCGGAGCCTGTGTTACCTGCCCTCGCCGCAGCGGGTACAACACCTCCCTCTTTCCGGATGTGCAGGGCGATCAGTGCCTGGACGCTCCCTGCTTTCATTCCAAGGCCAACGCCCACATCGACCGTGAGATCGCCGCCCGTCCCGAGCTTGTCCAGATCGAGAACGGATGGCGCAGGGCCACAGAGCAACGGCCCGGAGCCGTTCAGCGCGGGCACTTCCGCGAGATCGAGCACCCCGACAACCCCGACGCTGAGCCGGTAGCGCCGTGCGAGGCAGCCAGGCCCGCCATCATCGTCTACGGCAAGCGCGTGGGAACCACACTCACTGTCTGCACCGACAACAACTGCCCCATCCACGACCCACGTGCAGCAGCACGCAGGGCCGAACACCCCGAACCCGTGATGCCACCCGCAGTCCCGGCCGAGACCGAGGAGGAGGCCGAAGCACGGAGGCAGCAGCACGAACAGCAAAGAAAGGAGTATGAGGCCGAGCAGGAGCGCAGGGCCGAGGAGTTTCGCCAGCAACAGGAACGCGAGGAAGTGGAATACCAAGCGGAACAGGCGCGCAGAGACGAGCAGCGCAAGCTACGCGTCGCTACCTTCGAGCGCATCGTTGAGAACGCCCCCGAAACCCTGAACTCCGCTCAGTTACGCGTCCTGCTACGCGCGATCGTCAATCTTGCCCCCTACACCTTCGCCGACGATCTGGCCGAAGACATCGCCGACGAGAACGAACGCCGCAGCGCCGAAGAGGTGTTGCTGGCCACTATCGACGCAACGGGGGATGACAAGCTCACCCGCTTCGCCATCCGGCTTGCTCTCTCCGGACACGTCGGCATCCCCCGCGAGAACGAGCCCGACTTCCTCACCGAAGCCGACGCGGTCTTCGCTCCCCTGCGGAAGCCCAAAAAGAGCAGAAACGCTCCGGTCGCACTATCCAAGCCCAAGACCCAAACGAAGAAGCCGAAGACAGCAAGGAAGCCAATCGCGGCCTAACCCAAAGCGGGAGTCAGTCCATCGGCTCCCGCGCCCTTCCAACCTCGCGAGATTGTTGTTCTGCAGTTCCTCAGTCCCTTATCGCCCGTCCGAGGCGGGCGGCAGGGTCCAGTTCCCTACCCCTGCACCCCTCCCCTTCGCAAAGACATCTCAAGGACCACGAAGATGGACAGGACAGAAGCAACCGTTCGCAACATGCTCACAGCGATCGAAGCACCGCTCTACGATGTAGGCGTTCTCAGTGACCGGGGCATGCTCCCAGGACTCGACGGCATTCCCGCCACGGCCGTACTCGAGAAACTCCCCCTACTCAAGTACCGCAATGCCCGCGGCTCGCACATCTACATCCGTCCATCCGGTGAGCATCGCTACACCGCCCTCGACGATCTCTCCGAGGCCTCGCTCGCCAGGCTCACGGCCGACGGCTTCATTCCCTGCGCCATCGTCGAGACGAGTGCCGGCAACTTTCAGGCATGGCTCAAGCACCCCGCCGTCTTTCCGAAGCTTTTGGGCACCTTCGCAGCGCAGACTCTGGCGGCTCGCTACAACGCCGACCCAAGCGCTGCCGACTGGAGGCGCTTGGGCAGATTGCCGGGTTTCACCAACTGCAAGCCGAAGTACCGCAAACCGGACGGCCTGTTCCCTTTCGTTCGTCTCAAGAGCCACACCGGCGCACAGTACCCGAAGGCCGAGAGCTTTTGGGAGGAGATCACCAAGCTCCACGAAGCACGGGAGCAGGAGCGTGAGGCAAGACGCCAGCATGCTTCTCTTTGTCCCCAAAAGGCACGAAGGTTACCAAGCCCTTTTCTCGAACGCTTCAGAACGTCGAGCAAGTACCAAGACCGTCCCGCCGCGGCAGATATCGCCTTCTGTGTCGCCGCATACGCAAATGGCATGAGTGAAGACCTGATCGAACGTGCCCTTGAGGACGACTACCTCTCCCGCGACCCGAGCCTTTCGAAGCGCGCTTCCTACATCTGGCGAACGATGGCCAAGGCGAGAGACTGGGCAGCCCGCTAAAATTCTCATTCCTGTATCGCCCTGTGTTTTCCAGCATGGCACGAATGGGGAAGTCTCCTCAGCTCTGAGCAGGCATCTGCGAGTTACCGTCCATGCCCGGCTTGAAATGTGCCAGTGGATAAGAGAGAACTGGACAAGGAGAGCGTATGGGACGAGGCAAGAAGTACCAGCCTGAGCAGGTGGTGAACCTGCTGCGGCAGATCGAAGTGGCCGTAGCGAACGGGAAGACGACTGCTCTGGCGTGTAAGGAAGCCGGGATTGTGGAGCAGACCTACTTCCGATGGCGTAAGGAGTATGGCGGTCTGCAGGTGGATCAGGAGAAGCGGCTGAAGGAGCTGGAGCAGGAGAACTCCAAGCTGAAGCGCCTGGTAGCGAACCTGAGCCTGGACAACCTTGTGTTGAAGGACTTCGCGTCGGGAAACTTCTAAGCCCTGAGCGACGACGGCTCGCAGCAGACCATGCACAGCAGAAGCATGGGATGACGGAGCGCAGGGCATGCCGGTTGGCCAACCAGCCACGCGGCACGCAGCGCTACCGTGCGATCCGGCGGGAAGACGAAGATGCACTCACGCAGGCGATCGTTCAGCTTGCCAGCCAGTACGGCCGTTAAGGGTATCGCCGGATTACGGCGTTGCTGAAGCGAGCAGGCTGGCGGGTAGGCAAGGATCGCGTGGAGCGTATCTGGCGTCGCGAGGGGCTGAAGTGTCGTTGTTCTAATTATGTGGAACATTTTTGTTCTAATTATTGGCACACTCTCTGCTATGGATGAGCTAGCGTCCCTACCGGCGGAGTCGCGCGAGCTCGCGCTGAGGCGCTTTGAGCTGCTCAGACCCTACCTGGAAGGCCTGCTCTCACTACGCTCTGTTGTGAAGGATCGGGGCATCCCTTATCGGACCGCCGCGCGCTGGGTTGCCGGATACCGCAAAAGTGGCCTAGCGGCTCTCGCGCGAAAAGGCAGAAGCGACGAGGGTGCTCGCCGTCTCGCGACGGAGCGTATGGTCCACGCGATCGAAGGACTCGCTCTGGAGCGGCCGCCCGTGCCGGTCTCATCGATCTACAGACAAGCCACTGCCATCGCAAGCACCCTCGGCGAAGGGCGGCCGAGCTATGCTGTGGTTCGCCGGATCGTGCGCTCTCTGCCCAGCGGTCTGACGACCCTCGCTCACCGCGGCGCACGAGCTTACGGTGAGACCTTCGATCTGGTCCACCGGCGCGAGGCCTCGAGAGCCAACGCGATCTGGCAGGTAGATCATGCACAGCTTGACATCCGCATACTGCAAGAGGACGGCAGTACAGCCCGACCTTGGCTCACGGTCGTGATCGACGATTGCAGCCGCGCTGTTGCGGGCTACTATCTTGGCTTCGAGCCGCCGTCTTCCTTGCGTACCGCCCTTGCTCTCAGACAGGGGATCTGGAGAAAAGGCGACCCGCATTGGGAGATCTGCGGCATTCCGGACACGCTCTACACCGATAACGGAGCGGATTTCACGTCGAAGCATATTGAGCAGGTCGCCGTTGATCTCAAGATTCGGCTCGTGTTCTCTACACCAGGTCAGCCTCGCGGCCGTGGACGCATCGAACGTTTCTTTCGAATGGTCAACGAGATGTTCCTCTGTGACCTCGACGGGTATGGTGCAAGGCCCAGCCGTGCTCCAAGCCTCACGCTCACAGCTCTGGATCGAGAGTTTCGCACGTTCTTGCTTGAGGTTTATCACCGCCAGCGGAGCTCGGAGGGCAAGCCATCTCCCAAGGAGCGGTGGGAGGAAGGAGCCTTTCTGCCGCGCATGCCGGACTCGCTGGAGCAGCTGGATCTCCTACTCATCCATGAATTGCGCAGTCGTCGAGTACGACCTGATGGCATTCACTTCCACAGCTTCCGTTACCTCTCGCTCACCCTGGCCGCGTATGTAGGCGAAGACGTGACCATCCGCTACGATCCTCGAGACATGGGCGAGATCAGGGTTTTTTACCACGACAAGTTCCTATGCAGGGCGATTTCGGCTGACCTGGCCGGTCAGACCGTACCGCTGCGAGAGATCGTCCGCGCTCGCAACCAGCGCCGACAGAAGCTGCGCTCGATCGTGAAGAGCCGGCGGCAGACCGTAGATACGCTCCTTCAGCTGAAGCGGAACGATGTTCGAGAGGAAGCCCATGTACGCACAGATGCACCCGCCCAGCCGCAACGTCCTCGGCTCAAGCGCTACTACAACGAGTAGCGAACTTCCTGTTTTCGTTCAGACGCTTGAGTATCGACGGTTCGTCGAGTTTTGCGAGGCCTGCCGGCGCGACCGCTATATCGGTCTCTGCTACGGGCCACCCGGTGTCGGCAAGACCCTCTGCGGTATCCACTTCAGCCGAAGCGCACGCATCTTGCCTATCGATCGCTGGAGCGTTCGCACCTCGGACGGACAAGCGATCGACACCATCTTCTATACACCCGATGTGATCACATCTCCGTCGCAGATCCGCAACGATCTCCGCCGTGCTCGTGAGATCGTGTCGAGCACAGCGCAACGCCAGGCGCGACGAGTCTCGCACCCGCCTTGAGGCGATACGCATGCGTGACGAAGCATGGCGTGCGGAGCATCGCAATGACTCTGGCTACATCCCTGGCGGTCCCGTTCCCCTCACCCCTACTTACTTCCAGGTCTTCGAAGAGTGCGAGGCGAAGCTGAGGCTCATCACCGATCCCACCAGCCTGATCATCGTGGACGAAGCGGACAGGCTCACCATGAACGGCCTGGAGCAACTGCGGTCCACCTTCGACGACAGTGGCCTCGGTATGGTGCTGATCGGCATGCCCGGCATCGAAAAGCGCGTCTCACGCTATCCGCAGTTCTTCTCTCGGATTGGTTTCGTGCATGAGTTCAGGCCGCTTCCAGACAGCGACATCGAACTGTTCCTACGCAGTCATTGGGCGCCCACCGGCGTTCAGTTGCCCAAGAGCGAGATCTGTCCAGAAGTCGCAACGGCGATCACACGGCTCACTCGCGGGAACTTCCGTCTGCTCGCACGTCTGCTGACGCAAATGCAGCGGGTCGTCGAGATCAACCAGCTCAGCGAGTTCTCAATCGATGTGGTGGAGACCGCCAGAGAGAACCTCGTCATCGGCCAGGCTTAGATCTATGCCGTCGCTCCCACTCTCATCTGTGCCAAATAATTCGAACAGAAGTAGGCCACATAATCCGGCAAGCGACAATCGGACAAGCCTGATCAAATCGTCATGACCGGTGTGTGCCAAATAATCAGCACAAGAGTTCGCCACAGAATTGGAAAAACAACACGTGAGCTTCCTCGTGCTTACGGTTGCCGATGCGAACGGCAGACCGGCCTTGGCCGCGCTCCACGTCCCACAAACCCACAGCCCGGCCGGCGACGAGGGGGAGAAGCTTATTCCGACTTCGCTCGCCGAAGCAATTCCCCCCCTTTTGGGGTGATGTAGAACCAAGCTTCACCGAGATCTTCTTCGCTTACCTCCTTAACCCAAGAAAAATATGGCTTATTCGCTGATAAATAGAAAGCTGCAATCTCTTCAGAGCTAATGCATTCTCTTAATATTGTCCTAACAAAAGTCTCTTCGAGACTAACAGAACCCTTGTCTAGCCAATCTGACAGCTGCTCTACAATGGAGCTTAGTTGCTCATAGTCATTAGCTACCGACTCGAGTAGCAGAGTGTGTAGTTCGTGAGATAACAGGCTCATTCGCCTCCACCGCCTTTTGGTGGACCAGGGCGAACATGAGGACCGTGCACGATCCTTCCCCCAACCGTAATCCAGTGGACCGTAAAAACCCCAGTTGCGCAAATCATTTCTTGCTCAATGCTTGTTCCGCCTTTGTATGCTCTACCTGTAGCCGCATCTTGTACAGTGCGCCCAACGTTACAGTTTTGTAATAAATAGTCGGCAGTCGGAAATGTGCTGGTTGCACCTGACTCTGAAGTGTTCTTTTGGAGAATGTGAGTGGCTATTACTCCGCCTTCGATAGCAGTTAGACCGATAGCTGTACCGAGAACGATGGCTCCGCATGGTTCTGCTATTGCGCAAATAGGTGCAGCAAGGGCCGGAGCGGCTGCACCGGCCTGGAATGCAGTAGGACCCCCTCCGCAAGCACCGAATTCACAACCACTCGAGGGCAAACCGAGAACACTGCCGATGCCCCCACCTCCGCCGAAAGCGGGACCACCTTTTGGAAGACCAAGTGTTTCACTCCAAACCGGGCTATTCCAATCAGGTGTTCCGGTGCCTTCGGGCCGAGGCTGAAGACTACCGTTGAAATGCGGCTTATCGAAGAGGCTCAGGATATTGAGAAGCGTATCGATCGCGTTGTACGCCAGATCTGCTACACAAACACCTAGACCGACCGAGGCCCCTGCAGCACCACCGAAAGTAGTTCCTAAGGTTTCTGCACCGGCGCATATGCCTAGTTGCCCGCTCGGATCGGCGTAAACCAAAGGCATATTCTTGACATAGCTGTAACGATTCAGGCTTTGTGGATCGCCCGTATCGTAACTTCCGTCATACGGGTCGGGGCTCATCCATCTGCCTGTAATCGACGAGAACTGCCGGAAAGTTGCGTGCGCAGTCGAGGTAAAGCCATCGCGATCCAAACCCGACAGCTGAGCCGTCCCGGTATCGCTGCCGGCGGTCTGAACTCCGTCGCCAAATGGCAGCGTAGTGAGCGTGAAAGCCGAGCTACCGTTGTTGTGCACTTCAAACCGATTTGTCCCAATCGCATCGGTAGACACAAACAGCGTTTCCGAAGCGGTGTGGAACGCGATCAGCCCGCGATCCCAATAGGTAAAACCTTGGATCGGGGTCTCCGCGAACCCGTCCCACTGCGAGACTTTACGGCCCGCGCCGTCGTACATGAATTCGGTCGCGCCACCTCCGGCGTCGATCCTAACGCGGTTATTGAATGCGTCGTAGGCGTAGGAGGCGGTCGCGCCGCCGTCGATGTCCGTAACGTTGCCGATATCGTCGTAAGTATACGAATGCATCCCGTCGTTGAGCATATTGC
>CAXTLR010000043.1:0-11215 GCA_964245195.1 uncultured Acidobacteriaceae bacterium
TAAACGCCGTTGTGGGAAGTTGAGCCCGTAAGCTGTCACAAACCTTCGTTTGTGATGAGGGTAGGAGTCATCCTATCGGAAGCCGACTCCCGAGTATTGAGTGCTTCAGGCATCACGGAATCAGGATGAGTTTTCCTCGCGCTTGCTGGCTCTCGCTGGCAGAGAGAGCCGTCATCCAGTCGACCAAGGAGAAGGTCTGTGCGATGGGAATGGAGAACTCTCCCTTGGCTGTCAGATCAGCGAATTGCGCAAGTATGTCATAGCGAATACGCATTCCGGGTTCTTCCAGGTTGGAGCGGACGCCAAGCCCTTTGGCCGCGGCAAAGTCACTGATGGTCATGACGCGTTTTGGATCGCCCGCGGTTTCAACCAGCCCTGGCAGAGCGCCGCTCACAGGAGCTGTGTCGAGGATCAGGTCTGGCGATATGCCGGACAGCGCTGCCACCCTTTCCGGCAGGCCATCGCCGTAGGGCGTGACAATGGCTCCAAAACTGCGCAACCGGTCCGCAAAAGTGCTGCCCGCCGTTGCAATCACGTGTGCGCCGCGCGACAGCGCAATCTGGACGGCTGCGAAGCCGACCGTCGTTCCAGCGCCGTTAATCAGAACCGTTTTCCCTTTTTCCACGCCCAAGCAATCAAGGCTGCCATATGCAATGGCGACTGCCATGGGCAGAGCTGCGGCGCTCGCTGGATTGAGACCTTCCGGTACTGGTGTCCAGTGCTGAAGGATGGCGTAGTCCGATGCCCCCGCGCTGGCGGGTCCAAGGAAATCGACTGGACCGAAGACAAGTTTGCCGATTGCTACGCCCTGCACACCCGCACCGACGGCATCGATAATTCCAGCAACCTCCAACCCGATGCCGCGTGGCAGGCTGCCAGCGAACAGCCCCCTGCATAAGGCCCAATCAGCCGGGTTAAGGCCGCACGCTTGTACCTTGACGCGCACCCGTTGCTCGGCAGGGCCGGGAAGCGTGGCTTCCTCCAAGTGCAACACCTCAGCGGGTGCACCGTAGGCGTGGAAACGGATAGTACGTGTAGTGACATTTGTGGCGAGTGCCATGATTTTCCTTTCGGGTTTTTAATCACTCCTCTAGTCAAATTAGGGTAATTATATCGTTGACGAATCAAGCCGATTCGTTGACAGTAGGTCAAGAAGCACCATTCAATCCTTGACCTGCGGGTACTCGCGAAAGAACAGGGGGGACAAGCACATTGTGGTAATCAATGCTTTTGTTGATGATTCCTCGGCACAGGAGGGAGATCAGGAGCTTTGTCTTGCTGGATACGTTGCTCCCGCATCAGTTTGGGAAGAGTTTTCTGACGATTGGCAGTTGGTCCTGGACTCGCCTCCTGCAATCAAGGGTTTCCATGCTGTCGATGCACAGGGGCTAAAGGGCGAGTTTCTAGGCTGGGCTGAGGCGGACCGAGACCTCAAGGTTCTACAGCTTGCAAAAGTGGTCCGCGACTACGATGTGATGTCTTTCGATGCGAGGGTGAGTCGACGGGCATATCGAGATATAGTGTTGCCGGTAGCGCACTTTGACATAAAAGATCCATATGCTCTTTTGTTTCATGCTGTGATGCACGTCGTTGCCCATCAGCTTCATGATCGGAACATTATTGTTCCCGTCGATTTCGTGTTTGACGAACAGGGGAGGGTAGGCGTCGAAGCCGCTCTTTGGTACGGTACCTTACGCGCAACACTGCCGTCTCACATCCGCAAATTACTTGGCAACCGACCCATCTTTAGAAGCGATGATCAACTGATTCCTTTACAAGCTGCTGATTGTCTCGCTTGGCACCTTCGCCGTGGGCGCGACTATCAGTACCTGCACGAGCGGCGGCGCGCTCTAAAGATGCTGCGAAAGCCGTCTCATGCTTTTACACACTTGGACGATGACTACCTTAGATACGCGGCCAAGCTGATGGAAACTTTCGTCCCGACCCGAGATAGGTTGAGGAAGGGAGCCTCTATTACCCAGTTCATGAAGAGATTAGAAGGAGCAATTATGAAGGTTCCGCCCGATGAGCAGGAAGGGGAGTACGAGCGTTTCAATCAAGCGATGGAAAAGCTTCTTAAGGTTCCACCGCAGGTCGTAAAGGATGCGATGGAGCAGGAAAAGAAAGAGCGTGCTGAAGAGCGAGGGCGCAAAGCGAAGAGCAAAAGTAATGATTAGGGTTTCTTTGGCGGCGGCGGCGGCGGAGGCTTTGGAGCCTTCGGTAGCGGCTTGGGAATACGCGGATAGCTTGATCGAAAGTCGTCCGGGTTCGTCACGCTACCAACTCATGCTGATGATGCATCGTTACGTTGTCCTGCAACTTGCTAAGCAAACTGAGATCCTCAGGCATGGATGCGCTGCTCTTAGAGATTTCTATCTCGCGCCGTCTCAAGCTTTCCAACTTAGCGAGCGCGTTCTTTGTGTGCGTATTGGACCAAAGTATTTCATAATCCAAAGCCAGACTGTTCCATCGCGAGTGCAGGTCGGCGCAGTCGATAGCATTTCTCTCGTTCTTTGCTACAAGAGACCACGCACTAAGTGCCGCCGCAAGCACAGTAAGTGCGGGTTTTATCCAGCTAAGGTTGTTTGGGATGACAGTGGTCAAGAGGGCGATTGTTGCCCCGGACGACAGCACCAAACTGCCACAAACCAGCATTTTCTGCCAGTGCTGATAGCGGTTAGTCAACGCCGCGAAGTAGTCAGATCTAATCTGCGCGGAGAGCCACGATTCCCAGAGTGCCCCTTGCTGAAACTCAGAAAGCATGCTAAAACTCCATGCCATCATCCTACACTAGGTCGGTTTGCCGACTTCCGTCCACGCTTGAGCCGATCCTTTCTAGTTGACCGTTTCTCCCACCTTGCCGGTGACTTCGGCGTAGGTGAGGCGTTTGCCCACAACCTGGGAGATGGCCGCAGCGAAGCGGTCAGCGTCACTCATATTCTTCCGGTTGTTGTACCGGAAGGCTTGCTCGTCGAGGTAACGGTGAAGATGGAACGGTTCGACGCTCACGTAGGTTCCGTTGATACCGCGCTTCAGCAGCGACCAGAAGTTCTCAAGGCCGTTGGTGTGAATGCGACCGTTGACGTACTCGACAGCGTGATCCACAACCTTATGGGCATAGTCTCCCGCGAGACCTTCATACGAGAGGAGGGCATCAGTGTAGAGAGCCGCGCCAGCCTCAACGTGCTTGCGAACTTCAGCCTGAAGAGCGTGCCTCTTGCGGTTAGGGACAACGATGGTACGGACTTCTCCGCCGCGCTCAAGGATGCCCATGACAGCAACTTTGTCTTTTGTGCCAGTGCCAGTAATGCGACGTGCCCGGACGCTGATATGCATGTTCCGAGCTTTGCCGCCGATGAAGGTCTCATCCGCTTCGACTTCTCCTCCATTGCCGCCAACCTTCAGAAGCGAACCACTCTGAAGCGCCAGACGAATGCGGTGAAGCATGAACCATGCGGTTTTCTGAGTAACCCCGAGAGAACGTGCGATCTCGCAGGAGCTAACCCCATTCTTCGCGCTGGTAATGATCCACACCGCCGGAAGCCACTTTTCAAGCGGAAGCGGCGAATCCTCAAAGATGGTCCCCACCTTAGCGGTAAATTGCCGCTTGGTGTGAGCGCTCTTGCACTGCCACTTCTTTTGGTTCGCAAGCCAGCTAACATCGTTCCGGCCACAAGCTGGGCAGGTCACTCCATTCGGCCAACGTTTCGCCACCATGTAGGCGATGCAATTGTCCGGATTGGAGTAGTGGATGATCGCTTCTTGGAGAGTGACAGGGACTTTCATGTCCCTAGAATAGGACATCTATCTTGATTCGTCAACGATATAATTACCCAAATTAGGCGCTGTTCCCTGTACGATCAATGCTGGAACGTTCGCGATCTTGTCTGCATCGTACGGAGAAGATGGACCCACTCTCAGACGTTCTCTCCCTTCTAAGACCTCGCGCTTACGTCACCGGACTGCTTTCGGCCGGTGATCCATGGTCGCTGCAGTTGCCTGCCTATCGCGGGATCAAGTGCTACATGGTCGTAGCTGGAACCTGTTGGCTGGCAGTAAAGGATGAGCCTGAGGCCCGGCTCTGTGAGGGTGACTGCCTCTTGCTACCGCACGGGAAGCCCTTTGTCCTTGCTAGCGATTTGGGCTTAACGCCACGAGACGCACGCACCGTCGTTTCGAGCACAACGAGGTATAACGGCGTGCTTGCCGTGACACCAGGCGAGGACTTTCTCCTCGCTGGGACCCACTTTGATTTAGGCGGTGATGCGGATTTCCTTCTTAGTATCCTCCCACCGGTTGTCTCCTTCGCAGGTGAAGAACAATGCGCCTCAATGAGATGGGCCGTGCAGCGCCTGCTTAGCGAGATGCGCGAGCCGCAGGTAGGCGGGACGCTGGTTGCGCAGCAAGTGGCGTATACGCTGCTTATCGATGCGTTAAGGCAGTACCAGGAGCGGAGCCATCATCCTCCGGGATGGTTTGCCGCTCTTGCTGAACCGCAGATCAGAACGGCGCTTGCGTGTATGCACGAACGGCCCGCTCACGCATGGACATTGGAAGAGCTGGCGCGTGCCGCAGGGCTATCGCGGACTACGCTCGCGCAGACATTTCGGAGTGTCGTTGGGGAGACACCGATTGCATATCTCACACGCTGGCGGATGACGCTTGCGGGGCAGAAGCTTCGCGACGGCACGGAAACCCTGACCTCAGTTGCACTTCAGGTGGGGTACCAATCCCAGAGTGCATTTTGTGCAGCCTTCAAACGGTACTCAGGCACGTCGCCAAAGCGTTACGCATCGGAGCAGCAGGACCGCCTACCGAACCTAATGACGAGAACCGCCGTTCTCGGAAGCTGAAGCCGGACACGCTAGCAGAAACGTTCGTTTGTGCTAATCGCCTGACCAGGCGAGAAAGGATGAGCCGATGGATGAAGGAGTAAACGGAGGCCCAGCGCGGTTCTACCGACGCCGTTCGTTAGCCGAGCAGCGGGAGGCTTTCCAAATCGCCACCGCTGAAGTCGCGGTTCTTGAAGCCAAAGCAGAGCAGGTCACAGCCGACGCCGAGGTCCGTATCAACAAGCTCGATCTACAGATACTGAAGCTGAAACAGCAGGAGGCGAAAGCCGCCGCGAGGAAGCGTCCTCACCCAAATACGCGACAGGACGGTGTAGCCATAGGCTCAGGACTACGAGTACCGGTGTACGAGAACCGTGAAGACGGCCCTAGTACGACACTTTTAGCCCCGCTCTGCAACGTGGAGTTGAGGTGTACCCCAGTAAACACAGGATGTCACCGTGAAAAAGCGCTGAGTTCAAGACTTCTGTTCTACGATCGTCAGTGTCTGGCGATCCATGTGGTTGTTTTCCAGCGTTTGTACCAGGTAATGAGCTAGCGACTTCTTAGTGACCGTCATGAAAGATGTCCAGTTTCCTTTCGCGTCGACCAAGGGCATTACTTCATCCTTATCGGTTAGTCCGGACGGACGAACAATGGTCCAATTGGTTTTCGACGCGCGCACAATACCTTCCGCTTGATTGTGGTCCTCATAGGATTTCCCCAGGCTGCTCAACCGGAGCACCATGCGAAACAACAGGGCATGCTTCTTTAGATCTGTTCCTACGCCAAAGGCACTCAGGTACACGAATCTCTTGGTGTGATCTGAGCCAAGCACGCGCATGATTGGCTTCATAATCTGAGTGCGAATATCAGCGGGCGAAAGGTTCTTGGAAAACAGATTGTTTGGCGATTTCAGTCTCTGCCCGACGCAGAAGATCAGTCCATCGCAATCGGCCACCACGGACTGAATAAAACCTGGATCCGTCATGTCACCAGTAAACGCTACGTACTTCCCCTGATATTGCTTGTCAGGGGGTGAGCGGGAAACGCTCACTGCCTCATGGCCTCGATCCAACAACGCTTGCACGACAAGCGCTCCGACCCCTCCCGTTGCTCCGAACACGGCTACTCTCATAGATATTTCTCTCCTTCTTTTCTAGTCAGGGTTGCAGGCGATTGTCACAATCACCGTTGCTCGGCAGGGTTTTCGGAAAGGAACGCATGCAATCTCCTTGCAAACCACTCAGGGTTGTCTTGGGCAAAGAGGTGCCCTGCATTGGGCACAAGATCCGTCTGCACATTCATCGCTACCTGCCGGACACAGCCCAGGGTCTGACTTTGCGGAATGCCGCGTTCGCCATTCAGGACAAGCACAGGCATCGCAAGCTTTTGCTTCGGTCTTCCCCGGTTCTCTTTTCCGTCCTCGAGCAGGGTTCCGTAATGCTGAAATCCGGCACGCATTCGCCCGGAACGTGTGTAGCTCGGCAGATAAACGGCTTGTGCTGTTTGTAGAGCGTCGGGCGAAAGTGACATCATGCTCATGGTCGGCAGCAGGTAGGCTGCCTCTTTTCCAGCGGTGAGCATGTCGGCCACGGGAACCTGCATGTGGAAACCGAAATGCCAATAGCCGCCGGTCGCGGAGTTCATCAGCTCCTCGAGCCCAAAGCCCGGAATCAGCGATTCAGTGAGGATCAGGCGTTCGATCTCTTCGGCGTACTGAATAGCATAAGCAAACGCAACCATCATCCCGATATCCATACCGAGCAGATGAATATGCTCAAAGCCGAGAGAGCGGATCAGCTCATGGACATCTTCGGCAACGTTGCTTTTGGAGTACCCTGTTTCCTCAAGGGCCGAGTCGCCAAGTCCACGAAGATCAGGAGCGATCACGGTATAGCCCTCAATGGCCAGCAAGGGCATCACCTTGCGCCACACCGCCCAGGTATACGGGCACCCATGGAGCAGAACGAGAGCGGGCCCCGTTCCCCCGATCACGTAGTGGATCCGTGTTTCGTTGACCACCCTGTAGCCATGGGAGAACCCCGGCAATCCTTCAACTGCGCTTGCGTGTACCGGACCTTCAACTTCTAAATTCTGCATCTCTGCCATCTCGCTCCTTACCATCCTTCCCGCGTAGGAACGATGTGAGAGCGACGATACAATGGTGCGTGCTGCTCTGCAAGAACGCACTTTTTAGTGCGTATCCATAGCTCAGTTCGTAAAAGGAGAAGCGTTTGTATGAAACTGCCAAATCTTTCAGCAAAGGCTGAGATCTCCACAACTCAGGACGGCGAGGACCACGAGGGATGTAAGGCGCTGGCCAGCGTGCTCTCCCAGGTTGGCGACAAGTGGACGATTCTGGTTGTGGGCGTACTTTCCCTGGGTTCTTCACGCTTTAATGCATTGCAGCGAGCAGTTCCAGGAATCTCCCATCGAATGCTGACGCAGACCTTACGCGGCCTGGAAAGAGATGGCCTTGTAGATCGGACAGCCTTCGCCGAGATCCCGCCTCGTGTTGAATACGAGCTCACGGCATTGGGCCGGTCTTTGACAAAGCCGCTGGCGGGACTCGCGAAATGGGCCTCTACAAATCGATCCTTCATCGAGAGATCACGTCTGAGGTTCGACAAAGTCCACCATAGGAAGGCTGGGCCGGGCGCGATCCACCGAAGATTGCACTCAGGATTTAAGCCGCTTTCATAATCGATTTACTCAAACAATGCTCGTGGGTCTCTGCCTTGGCAGCGAGGATCTTTAGTAGTCCCGAGTATTTCCGCAAGGTAGTCCAAAAATTTGTTCTCCTTCGACGCCATGCGAAGCCGTCCAGCGTGCAGGGCGCAGAACACGATGGAGTCTGGAACCCAGTCCTCCAAAAGAGGAACAAGCCTTCCGTCAACCCTGTAGCTTTCTGCCAGCCAAAGCGGCAGAAGTGCGATACCACTGCCCGCAAGAGCGAATCGAGCCTGAACCTCTGGATCGTCGACCGCCACGGCGAGATGTGGCTGGAAGGGAATATGTTGGTTGCCCCGCGTCAGGTTCCAGGGTGGAAAGGTTCCATCTTCTGAATGTCCGACGCAGGTGTGATCGTCCAGACCGCCGGGGTGGTTTGGAGCGGTGTGCGCCTTGAGGTAAGTCGGACTTGCAAACAGACCCTGGCGTATCGCTGGAAACGTTTTCAGGTGACGTTTCGACTGCTGCGGTGTACGAACCTTCAGAAATACATCATGTGAGGCAGTCGGCTCCTGGTTCCACTCCGAGCTATACAAGTCGAGATCGATGGACAGCTTCGGAAATCTGGCTTGGAACGGAGGCAGGATTACGGAAAGTACGCTCTGGGCGAAGGTTACGGGAGCCCCGATGCGTAACCTTCCCTCCGGCACCGCTCGATGCGTCTTGAGCACGGCCGCAGCCCTGGCCTGTGCCTCGAGAACCTCTCTGCAAGCCTGAAGATACTCACGGCCAACATCGGTAAGCGCCAAACCTGCATGACCCCGCTTGACCAGCGTTACACCCGCGAAACGTTCCAGGCGCCCGACCGCGCGGCTCACCGTGAACAGCGGAAGCTGCAGGGAGACGGCAGCGGCCGTAAGGGTACGTACCCCGTCGAGCGCAACAAAGATATCCATATCGCTGGCCCGTAGATTGCCTGCGTGCTGCCTGACTTTGCGTGCCATGCTTGCCTCTTCCTTGATCTTTGAAATGCAGAAAGACGTGAAGAGTTGCACTGAATGCAAACCTTGTTTGCACCGAGTGCAGGTAACGCCAACAAAGCAAAACCTCTCATATGAATCAGTAGTGCATCGCGGAGGAACAATCATGACCCAGTCCTTGTATCAATACCCACTCCTGCCTCCCGACGATCTCACACGCGTGCTGACCGTTGCTCAACCCAATGAGGATCAGAATCTGCTGCACCTGGGAATCGTGGGCGACACCTACACCCTGCTGGTATCTGGGGCGCAAACTGCTGGACGATTTTGCGTCTTCGACATGCACATTCCTGCCGACGGAGGACCTGGACCACATCGGCATGACTTTGAAGAAACGTTCATCGTGCTGGACGGGGAGATCGAAGCCACATTCCGAGGTAGCAAGCAGATCGTCAAAGCCGGCCAGACGATCAACGTTCCGTCGAACGCCCCTCACCAGTTTCACAATAGATCGTCAGCGCCGGTGCGCCTGCTTTGTCTGTGTTCCCCGGCCGGGCAAGAGAATTTCTTCATGGAACTCGGAGTAAAGGTCGCCACCCGTACGACACCGCCCCCCAAGCTTGACCAGGAGAAGCAGAAGGCATTTGCACAGAAGGCCGCGAATATCGCTCCGCGGTACCGCACGGAACTCCTGGACCATGCCTGAACCCTGCTTCGACACCAACAACGACGCTGGATTGCCGACGAAGGCAGTCTGGCCAAAGCTCGGTGGAAGCCGAATGGAGACAACAATGAAGATCCTGATGGTAGGTGCGAGCGGCAAGTACGCTCACTATGTTCTGCCCGCGTTGAAAGCTCACGGCGCGATGGTGAGAGCTCTTGTTACTGGTGAGGAGAAACGGGAAGAAGCCACGGCCCAGGGTGCCGATGAAGTTGTTGTCGGGAATCTCGAGGACGACGAAAGCCTGAAAAAGGCCGCTCAGGGTGTGGACGGTGTTTTTCACCTCAATCCCGCCTTCAAACCGAATGAAGCAGAACTCGGCGTTGCCATGGTGAATGCGGCCATCGCCGCTGGTGTGAAGAAGTTCACTTTCTCAAGCGTCATCCATCCTTCGATCTCACAAATGAGAAATCACTCCGGTAAGCGTCCCGTGGAAGAGGCGCTTTTCCAATCCGGCCTGATCTTCACCGTCCTCCAACCAACCATGTTCATGCAGACAATCGCCAATAGTTGGAAGGAGATTACGGAACGGGGCACATTCTCATTACCCTACCCAAACAGCAAGCAGGCCAGCTATGTGGACTACCGCGACGTCGCTGAAGCAGCCGCAATCGCTTTGACAAGCGACAAGCTCGACTATGGAACGTTCGAGCTATGCGCTCCGGGCATGGTGGACCGGGTGCAGTTGACACAGATGATGTCCCAGGCGCTTGGCCGAACCATCACACCTCGCGAAGTGACCTTCGACGAATGGGTGAAACAGGCTCACATACCGGAAGGTTCCTTCCACAAGGGCATGCAGCGCATGTATGCCGATTACGCAAAGTACGGCTTCCCAGGTGGCAACGCGCTCGTCCTGCGCGCAGTGCTGGGCCGTGAACCCCGTTCCCTCGAGGCTTTCTTCAAGGAGCAGATGCAATCCGAAAAACGCCGGCCAGGTACCTAGCGTTTTGCGTTCAGTGCGCGCGCGAGAGCGTGCGTGCGATGTGCTTCAGCTTCCCTCGCGATAGCAGCTTCCGGCGCCTGATTGAAACCGTGAACTGCCCCGGGATAGATAATCAGTTCGACTGGCACACCCGCACGCACGAGGCGATGGGCGTACGTGATGTTCTCGTCCACGAGCAGGTCGAGTGCTCCCACTGCAATGTAAGTTGCAGGCAGATCGGCCAACGTAGTCGCGCGTGCCGGTGCAGCATAAGGGGAGACATTGTGTCCTCCACGCTCGGCTCCGAGCAAGGAACCCCAGCCGAAGTTGTTGCTCTCTCGCGTCCATACAAACTGACCCGCGCAGCTGTTGGGGTCGTCCAATAGGCCCGTGCGATCGTCCAACATGGGGTAGAGAAGACTCTGAAAGCAGATTTCTGGACCTCCGCGATCTCTGGCTAGCAAAGCAAGCGCCGCGGCGAGGCCACCGCCCGCGCTTTCACCCATCACGCCGATACGTGTCCTATTGATCCCGAGACTGGAAGCTTCTTGTGAGAGCCACTTCAGAACGGAGTAGCACTCCTCGACGGCGACCGGAAATGGTGCTTCAGGTGCAAGCGTGTAATCTACCGAAATAATCACGCAGTTCAGCTCAGTGGCTTGCTTTCGTAAGCGCGAAAGTACCTGACTGGCTGTTCCGATTACAAACCCGCCGCCATGGCAATGCAGCATAGCGGCGCTGTCTGTCCCGCATTGCGTTGGTCTCACAACCACCACCGGAGTCTCACGTGTACCGCTCTGCGGCGGCACTAGACACCCTCGAACGCCCACCGCTAATCCATCCTCCGCTCCATCATTCGCGGGCGCTGCCTCCGTGGCAGCTTTCCTTCTCGCGTGAAGAGTCTCGGCACTGAGTATGCGATCCGCGTATCGGTCTACCAACGGAAGTAGCTCTGGATCCACCAGGTGGCGGGTATTTAGGTCAGGCTGCATCATGTGTCCTCTTAATGGTGAGGGCGTCCTCACGTTCGAATAGGGTAATGGGATGGTCCGTCGTCTTCAACTTAGATGTGGCAGGATGAAGGCGA
>CAXTLR010000044.1:0-11187 GCA_964245195.1 uncultured Acidobacteriaceae bacterium
GAAATAGCTGCGCTACACTAACTCATCCAGCGGCACAAAAGATCGGGCACTCCAACACGAAGACCAGCGTCTTCGCCGATACACTGTTGATTCCGAGCGCACTCTCTCCAACTTGGGACCATCATCTTTCGCCGCTCTCGGCAGCCTGCCACCAAAGAAGATTAAGGGAATTCTACTGAAGTGAGCAGGCTAGCGAGGAAAGTGCGGGGCAGATGGACGTATCTGTACCGGGCACTCGACAAGGAAGGAAACACAATCGACTTCTATCTCTCTCCGACACGGAACGCACAATCGGCCAAGTGTTTCCTCGGTAAGGCGCTGAACGGGTTGAAAGATTGGGGGAAGCCGGAGATCATCAACACGGACAAGGCGCCCACCTACGGTATCGCGATTGCAGAACTGAAGGCCGAGGGCAAATGTCCTCAGAGCACGATGTATCGACAGTTCAAGTATTTGAACAATGTTGTCGAAGCCGATCACGGCAAGCTGAAGCAGTTGATTCGCCCCGTGCGGGGTTTTAAGACGCTGAAGACCGCCTACGCGACCATCATAGGATTTGAGGTGATGCGTGCGCTACGAAAAGGTCAGGCCGCGATCTTCAACCTCTCGCAAGACATCCGCGGCAAGGCGCGCATTGTCGAGCGCGCTTTCGGCGTTGGTGCCAGTGCGCTCGCGGAGGTCGTCGCAATCATCGCTTAAAGCATCGAACTCCAACCTGCTTGACGTCCGGACGTAGGATTACGTCTGGGACGCTCCAGCCAAGCCTATCTTTGCAACAGAGCCGGAATTCCCGAAGCCGCGCTCGGAATAGACACATAACCCAATCCCTAACCGAACGCTCCGCTACGACGGGCTGAGCAGAGGTTCCAAATCCGTCAGTACCATACAACTTAGCGGCTATAGGCATGTTCCTTGTCACTTGAGATAACAGCTTGACGCTACGTGCGCCTTTCACATGCGGGCGACGGGGCGATCCGGCTGCCTTGAGGAGTGAGATGTCGAGCGTCATCACAGGAAATGAAATACAGGATTCAACAGAGGAACTTCGTGCGAAGAGTGTCCTGCACGCTAAAACAGCGCAGACCGAGCGCAGACCGGCCAGCGTAAGCCAAGCGCAACCAATCGCAGACCGCCTCTCGTTTGAGAACTTGCGCGAATACGCCGAGGCCGAGCGGAACAAAGGCCGAGCGCAGCACACCCCGCCCACGCACCTCTATGACGCATTCCGCAAGGTCCTACCCTCAGTCGACATCGTCTCCTTCGACATCTTCGACACCGCGCTCGTACGCTATGTCGAGCACCCAGTCGACGTCTTCTTCCACCTGGCCCAGCATCCCGCCTTCCAGGCGCACCACTTTGCCAAGCCGGTATCGCGACTACGCATCGATGCCGAGAACAGCGCACGCCGGATGGTCCTAGGCATTCTGGGAAGCATGGAGGTGAACCTCCTGGAGATTTACCAGGTCTTCTGTGACCTGAATGGCATCTCCCGCAGCTTCGCCGAGGCGTTCGTCGCCGCTGAAGAGGAGATCGAGCTGGCGCTCTGCGTCGCTCTCCCAGCCATCCAGCAGATCGCCAAAGACTCCGCCGGTGAAGGCAAGCGTGTGATCTTCGTCTCCGACACCTACCACACCTCCGACTTCCTTCTCCAGCTATTGCACCACGTCGGCTATGACGTAGAGCCGCGCAATATCTTCGCCTCTTCGCTCATTCGCAAGTCAAAGCAGAGCGGTGAACTCTTTCCCTATGTCCTCGCCGCGATCGGCACATCTCCGAAGCGCGTGTTGCACCTTGGCGACCACCCGATCTCGGACTACAGCAAGGCGCTTTCTGCGGGGATGAACGCAATCCTTCATCCCCATAAAGCCGCCCGCGAGGCGTCCAACTTATTGCCCCTCGCGAATGCCCAGGTCACGAACACCGGCGACCGCAGCCTGAGCCAAATCGCCGTTCTGCGTGGCATTCGTCAGTTGACCAATCAGATTGCCGAGGATCGTGGCCGCCGCGACGACTTTTGGTGGAAGTTTGGATACCGCGCCGCCGGGCCGCTGACAGTTGGCTTCTGCCAATGGTTGGAGCAGGGTCTTCGCGCGGAGGGCATGGAGCACGCCTTCTTCCTCATGCGTGACGGCGAGCTTTTCTTCCAGGTCTACCAGGCGCTCTTTGGGAGCATGCCGGGCGCATGCCCTGGAACCCGCCTCGACTCCTCCCGCCGCGCAATGCTTCTGCCGGTGCTTGAGTTCTTCCCCCTCTTCGTAATTCCAAGTCTGTTCGCCGGGATTGGGCCTCGTCCGGTGCGAGAGTATCTCGATCGACTCGGTGTCTCCGCCGGGCTATACCAGCAGGAGGCCATCGCTGCTGGCTTCCACTCGCTTGAAGAGCGCATCGACGGTCGCACTGAAACTAAGCGCCTGATGCAGCTTTTCGTGCAACCGCGTGTGCTCCAGGCCCTTCTTGCCAAGAGCAAGCAGGAGCGCGAAGCCTTGACTCAATACCTCACTCAGCAGGGCGTGCCCAACCATTCCAAGGTCGCAATCGTCGATCTTGGCTGGACAGGCACGATCCACAAGAGTCTGCACCTTTTGCTGAATCGCACCGCGCCGGAAACACATCTCACTGGCTTTTATGTGGCCACATTCCCCGACGCCGAAAACACTATCATCCCGGAGTTGGAAAGGCGTTCCTATCTTGCGCACGCGGGTAATCCACTTGATGTCTTCCTGAAGATTCACAGCTTCCTCAATCTTTTCGAGAGTGTCTACAGTAGTACAGAGGGCAGCACCCTCTACTTCGCCCCGGACACCGCAAATCCTGGCCGGGTTCATGCTGTTCGTCACGTGCCGGACAAGTCCCCGGAGCAGTGCTCCCAGCTTGATGCGATTCACGCCGGTGTCTTGGCATTCGCTGATGACTACCGTCGCGTTACCGATGCTTTCGACTTTCCTGCCCTTCCGCCGGAGCTTGCCTCGGAGGAGTTCTTCCGTGTCATCGAAAGGCCGACGTGCGAGGAGGCCCTCAGGCTTGGCAGTCTGATGCACTGCGACAATCTTGGGTCGACCTCGAAGCATGTCAGCGCAACACTCCGCCCGAACGCGGAGCTCGCTGATCTGCTCGAAGACCTATCAAACGCCAACTGGAAGAAAGGTGTCCTTACACTTCCTACTCCAGAAGCGGCGGCGTTACGGACCCTCCTCTGGCTTATGGACTCCGAACTTTGCTAGTATCCCTCGTGCCCTGCAACTCGGCCCGCCGCACCAGAATAGGAGGAATCTGTCTTGTCGAATTTACTGATTCATTCGATGAATGAGTTTCGTGATCTCATACTCGCGACGCTCGATATTGCCGCCGTCGCTGACGTCGTCGAGATCGGAACAGAATACGGCGGTATGTCGACCGTTCTCTCGACGTGGCTCAAATCGAGAAATGGCCGTCTCAGATGCATCGACCCATCACCTAAACCCGCGTTTCTCGAATGGGTAGCTACCGAGCCAGACGTTCAGCATCTCGCCGTTCCGAGCCTTGAGGCACTGCCTTATCTGAGCGCGGCCGATGCTTGGTTGATCGATGGCGACCATAACTGGTATACCGTTTTTCACGAACTAGAGGGGATTTTCGCCAAGACGTGGGCTGCAGGCAAACACCCACTTATCTTTCTGCACGATGTCTGTTGGCCCTGTGCCCGCAGGGATATGTACTATGCACCGTACTCTATCCCAGAGGAGTTCCGCAAGCCGTTCACGTTTAATGCGGGTGCGGTCCTCGACAATGCTGTTACTGTCCCGGGACGAGGGTTTCGCGGCGGCAATAACTTTGCCTATGCGGACACCGAAGGCGGACCGCGTAATGGGGTCCTCACCGCAGTAGAAAACTCACTCACCTCCCAGATCGCCGCCGGTCACAAGCTGGCCTGGTGCCGGGTGCCCGCCGTCTTTGGTCTCGGCATTATCTTCGACACTGCCTCTCCATGGAGCCAGGAGGTGATGGCGCATTTATTGCCGTGGCACGAAAATAAACTGATTGCGACACTCGAACAAAATAGGCTGGCTAATTACCTGACGGTGGTAGATATGCAGGGGAGTACTTCCGCCTGTTCAGTCCCGGCACTTGATGGTGCATACTTTTCCGAGGTTGAGCAGGAGGCATTATGGGGCAGGTTCTACACCGGAGCGCCATAACAATAGAGGCGATTCGTCGAGCGATACAAGATAGTCAAGAGAGCATGAGGACTCTGGCTTAAAGGCATGGTGTCAACCCGAAGACGGTTGCCAAGTGGAAGAAGCCTGAGTCCACTGCTGATCGCCGGACTGGCCCTACCATTCCCTGCTCAACTGTTCTGTCAGTCGAGCAGGAGGTCATCATCGTAGCGTTTCGCAAGCACACGCTTCTTCCGCTCGACGATGGCCTGTATGCCTCGCAGTCCACGATCCCTGATCTAACCCGCTCTTCGCTTGATAGGTGTTTGGAGCGTCACGGCATGAGTCGACTACCTGATGTCGAAGGCAACAAGCCTAGGAGCAAGAAGTTCGACACCTATCCTTGATTCACGGGAAGCAGATTGGCCTTCCAGTCCAACTTGCGTAGTGCGGGACTTCTAGCTGTAGTCACTGTTCGCACGGCCCTCGCCCCTGGCCGGGCTGATTGTTGCAACAGAGCCGTTCAACTCTCCACATTCGCGTCCCAAGGCACCGTGCTATCCGTAAGCTGCGTGTTCATCGAAGTTGTTCTGAGGTATAGTCTAATGCCACGTTGCGTAGCGGTTTGCTAGGAAATAGTGCTTCCAAGCTTTCGCCAGCGTTTTCACGCCAGCCGTCACGGAGGATAGGGCAACGCAGGATGCGACCGGGACGCCGGAAACGGGCCGAGCCGAGGGCTAACGCTCGGTTCTATCCTGTGCTCCGTGGTAGATCCGCAGAACTTCAACGGCCTTAGAGTGAAGCCGGTAAACCACGATGCACGGAAGTGGATGAAAGATGATTTCTCGCGTGCCGGGCTCGAGGCCGATTCTGCCCCGCTCGGGCAAGGCCTTGAGTGAGCGGATACGTCGTACAGCTTGCGCACGGTAGAGCAGGAAAACTTTGGGTAGTGCATATCAAGGTAGCGCTTGATGTCTTTCAGGTCATCGGCTGCGGGCAGGGTCCAGCGAATGCGAATCAACGGTTGAGCATCGCTTCCATGCGCGCGTCCATCTCATCTTCTTCGATGAAATTCCCGCACTCGGCTGCTGTCAGGCCCTCTTCCACCTCGGCCAGAAAACGATTATTTTCACGCAAGACGTAGGCGGCGCACTCGGTCAAAAGCTGTCCGACGGGCTTGCCCGCATTGCTGGCGACCTGGGAAAAAAGGGCCTCTTGTTCTGCGGTTAGCTGGATTTCCATCCTTTGAGCGTAGGAAAGGCAACGGCTGGTGACAAGAGTCTGGCTGCCGTTTTTCGAGCGAAGCCCTGCTTATAGCGGATTGATCCGGCGGGGCGACCCTCCAAGGCTGCCACGTTTGCGTTCAACTGACCGCAAACGCGCTTAATCGGCACGCCGTGAAGGTGTTCGCGTCGTATTTCCACCTTTCCCGGATCAGCTTGGACCGGACCACATCCGCCAGTCTCTGTTCCGCGGCCGCGAACTCATCGGCCTCGGTCACGTTGAAATCGTCCCCGCTACTTTGTAGCGACATCCTTGTGCCGGATGGTTCCTTCGCCAGCCTGCTTGCCCAAGTACGGACCGGAGTCCAAGCTTCCTATTCGCAGGGTTGAGTTTTACAAAGATCGAAGAAAATTTAGGAGTTGCTGCTTCTCTACGGAAGTGAGCTGACGATAGTTGTTTATAACCGTGTTCGCCTCCGAAGCACAATTAATCGCCTGACTGCTGGGCGTGCATGCGACACCGGCACTGAAGTGCGCATCAATTGCTTCTACCAGATCGGAAGTACGACCGTCGTGCAGGAAGAACAGTCGCTGGCCTATACCCCACAACGGAGCAGTACTAAATTGGTCGGGTCCGGCATTCCCCTGGACGATATTGTCCGCCAAACCCACGCCCATATGATGCAGGACGAAGTCAGAGAACGGGTGATAAGTGACATTGCTCATGCCTGCGTAGGGGGAGCTTGCCGATGTCAATGCTACTGTGTGACAGAGTGCGCAGCCTATCTTTGTAAACAAAACGGCTCCCGCAAGTTCCGAGACAGAGCCTGTAGTTGATGTAGGAGGCGCAGAGAGTCTTGAGAAAGCCGCAAAGTTCACCGTATCGGACGACATGTCCGAAGCCGTGCCGAGGGTACTGCCGTTGACGAGAACATTGGTGCTGTCTTCTGGTGTTCCATTGAAGACGCATCCTGAACACCTGAGCGTTCAGTAGGAAAGATCTCGTTCGTCACTCCCTGCTCAACGTTGTACGCTTCTCCGGCAAAGACGAGCAAGGATTTATTCTGCGCCTTCCAGCCAAAGCGAGTTACTGTTCCGTCGTTCGCGCTGGTGTTCAGCAGGCCAACGATCCCCAACTGCTGCTTGAGCGTGCTTTGCGAGACGAGGTTTGCAATCAGAGAAGCATCTGAAGTGTTCTCGACGAGCCGAGCCCAAAGGGCGGCGTAGGGATACGAAAGATTAGGTTATTCTGGGCAGCAGCTTGCACAAAGTCTAGTCTTCAGCTCAAGAAGATGATCGTATAACTTTCCAGGCGTACCATGAGAGTCATGAAAGGGAAGCTCGTTTTACTCTGGACGCTGAGCATACTCTGCCCAGCTCGCTTTGTTGCTGGACAGCAAGACGTTCAGGCTGTACGTCCTGTTAAACCTGCTTGGCCAGAACTCCAGCCCTTTCTCGACCAAATTTCTACTCTGCGCGTGGAGTATCGCTCCGACCTCGGTCTCTCCGTCATACGGCAAGCTCACGATGCCGTCCCTAGTGCAGTTGCCAAGAATTTCTTGGACGACCTTTTCTATTCTGCCCATACTGCTTCTTACCAAACTGGCTTTATCTATGCTGCTTATACCTCTAAGACCAGTAGCAAAGCACCAGAGGCTGATAGCTTGTTCATGAAGAGAGTGGATGCACTCTCCATCCAGTCAAGCGTTGTTGAAGAAATGCTTCGGACGTCTCCCGACGCAGCCGCGCAGCGGTTCACCGAGATCCGCCTCAGCCCTCAGCGTGCGACTTGCGCTGACCCTCTCGTCCAAGATCTGAGCTCCTACTACGAAACACTGAAAGTGTTCTCCGCCGACTCGAGAGTTAAAACGTTCGGTGTGCAGCCACGTGCGCAATACTTGCTTGACCGTTTCAACGAGGCACTGACGCCGGAGCAGATCGTTCCCCTTTTGACCGTGCTGCCGCAACTTGACCTTCAACAGGAGGACGCTCAAGCCGCGCTCCAAATCGCGGCTAACAATCTAGAACATATGAATGCCAGCGCTCGCGAACTCACTGCGCTTGGCAGAAAGTTATACATAGCTTTCCAACACCTGTCGAACTACGCGGAGCAACGTCAACTTTCATTGACAAGCCTTCTGGTCGGGTACCGTACTTTCCTTGTCGCAAATGCTATGAACCACACTTGCGAAGGCGACCCTGACACCCGCAAGCAAACCTCGGAAAACTTTAATGTGTTTCTCCCTCGCCTTTATCATCAAGAGTCCCAGAGCGTAATCTCGCCAATATCAATTGAAGACATTCAGACCCCAGATCAGGGTGCTCCGGCCTCGGACCCGCGCGTGTTTACCTTTAGCGAGCTCCCGGCAACTGTGAAGCAGCTGCTGGCTGACGTTAGCTCCCTTCCAAAAGTTCAGACGTCTATACCGGCTACAGAAGAAGATGTGGCTGCGGCTATGGCTATTCTTAGCAAAGACAATGTGTCGACCGATTGTGAACTCTGTCTTTTTCAAGGGTACATCCGGCTTTTTGACGCGCTCATATGGCAACAGCCTTCAGGAAACCTTGTTCGTACGCTGCTTTCATCGGAGGTCAAGTATCTGTCGAAGAATTCAATTGAGGTACAGAATCCGGCTGCATTTCTTGTGCCGCTTAAGAGCCTGATTGAGACCTCAAGGGCAAGTTCCGTGCCTCCGACCTCCATTCCTAGCGGTTCACGCTCTACAGAAGGTGTGGTGAGACGATCTTCCGCACCGAAACTCAGCATCGAGCCTACCTTCTTACGCGAGCACCTGCTTCTTTCCGACGACCCTATCATCTCTGTTTATATGAGATATGAAACTATGTTTCCCCCACAGTAGAGTTCGAATGCCTTGATATCTCGCAATCGGCATTGTGTATGTGCAAGTACGACAGATATCCAAGCGAGCGGCTCACCTTTACATGCTGGACAACAAAACAACTCCAGCAAAGAAGCTTCTCGGGTCAGAAGCGCCATCACAGCCGCTAGAGGCGTGGCGCCTGGAGCCGCGAGCGCTGCGGTTTAATGAGAAAAAGCTTTGTCCGTGGACTCACTTTTGGACACTCTCACCCTCAGAGCAATTTAGCTCGGAGATAGACGCTTCCCCTCCACAGTAAATGACACACAAGCATCCTGTGGCTTCTCGGAAGGTCAAGGCTTTTCCCCGACACTATGAACCGGAACCGAGCGGCTTTAGCCCTGGTGTACGCTCTTTTGCGTCCGCCCTGTGCCGGATCTGCCCTACATTTTACACAGCCACATAAGCCACCATACTAGTCGCTATCGCCATTTGCTCAATGCTTTGAGGAAGCGACATAGAGGCGACCGCAGATTCCTTTCGGGAGTGACAACAAGAGAAATGGTTTATAGACCATCACGAATACTCATGCTCATCGAAGCTGTGTATTGGCGATTTACCAAAGGGCACGGCTGAAGCCGTGCCCTTCGGCGGAGCAATATGTAGATCGACGACAGCCTTGGGTGACATCCAGTCGAAGGACGCAGACCTCGACTGGACTCCACTTCTGCAGCGGCAGGTGTTCTCAGTTTGCAGAAGCGCTGAAGCTCGACACCGAAATCCCACCGTTTGCATTGTTGCTCTGAATGATCTCCGTGCCGAACTGGATGTCCGCCACCCAAAGACTACCGCTGAGCAGGCCCTTGGTCTGGTCAAGGAAATATGTAAACGGCTGAAGCTTCCCGCTGAAGCTGGTGACCTGGCTGGTGCGAACAAACGTGTACACATTCCAGGTGACGCCGTTTGAGGTGTTGGCTCCCTCGTAGACGTTCCACGTTCCGCTCACGTTGCCGAGTGTGACGTTGGAAAACTTCAAGTTGCCATTCGGGCTATTGCCGGAGTAGCTCAGCCAGACCATCATCTCCGCCGAGGGTTCGGTCGTGCCGCTCGGGCTGGCCGAGCTGGTAAAGAAGACATCGTAAGAGGAGTCGTATTGGTTATTCCCGCTCATGCTGAAGGCGACGGAGGTCGGAAGTTGGGGGTTCGATGAAAGCAAAGCCGGAAATCCACCATGATCCGGTGACCACGTGCCGCCGATCTGCCAACCTCTGTAGATGCTCGGGTAGGCCTTGATCCCGCCCGACCCAGTGGTCCAGTTCCAGATCGAATTCCAGCTGCCGCTGCTTGAACTTCCAGGGCAGACCTCCTGGTATCCGCCCGAATCGTTTAGGAGACCCCATTCATCGTTCTGGATCTGGTAGCTCCCCTGTGTGAAGCCGGTGTACTGCCCAGTGACGCATGTAGCATGCGCGCTCAGCGACAAGCTGATCATAGTGAGAAGACCTGCCGAGAGACGAAGTGCTGTCCGGACACATAGCTGATGACGATTCATAGTATATTCTCCATTTCTGCCTCTCTCTGAGAGGCAGCAGTAAACGTTGATCAAAGCGGTATGAAGGCGAGAGGAACTCAAAAAACGATTTACCACACGCTTCTGTGGCGTCGGTGATGGTCTGCTTTCCAACACCGGCTTGTCAATGTGAATTTTTTCAATCTCCGAATCTTTTCAGCCCTCCGACGCTGCAGGAACGGTCATAGATGTCAGCACCCAATGTCGGACGCTCGGCTCTGTTGCGTTAACTTTATTGAGCGCAGTTCACTTTAAGCCGTTATCTCATGAAGAGATCGATCGGCTCTGTTGCGTTACACGAGGGGTGTCGTAGTCTGGAGCCGTTGCTTGAGAATCGATTCCATGTTCAAGCGTCGTCGCTTTTCTGTTGAGATTATTCCTGGTTTATGTGCACTGGTATTGCAAGTACGAGGTTTTCTATCCCAATCTTGTGGAGATGACGCAAGAGCGTGATGTTAAGGTAGATCCGTCCACGATCAGGCGCTGGATTCATTGTTACGTTCCTGAACTGGAGAAACGGATCCGCTGGTATCAGGGCTACTGTGCGGCCTCGTGGCGAAGTGGACGAGACCTACATAAAGGTTGGCGGAGTGGAAGTACCTGTTCCGTGCGGTCGACAACCATGGCCGACGGATTGACTCCATGTCGTCGGATGGGCGAAACACCCGTGCGGCCTAGCGTTTCCTTGGGCAGAGTGTTGGCGACCAGGCGCCATTGGCTGCCGAGTTCGATCACCACGGACCAACTCCGGTTCCTACCCGAAAGCCATCCGTCGGCTACAGCGAGAAGGCAAGCTAACGAGCAACATAAAGCACCGGACGTGCAAGTACCTGCAGCAGTATTGAAGCGGACCATGGAGCAGTCAAGCGGGTTATTCGACCCACACGGGGCTTTAAGACGATGAAGACAGCGTCGTTTGACACTTGAAGCTCACGGAGAGTACAAACGTCTCGCATTATCGGACAACGTTGTTAATCGCCGTATCAAATTCAACTCGAGAGATTTTCAACATGAAAAGCAGAATTGGCTACTCAAGAGCATGGCAACGGCCTTGCTCGCCGCTGCTGGCATGTGCTGCGCGCCCGTGGCAAACGCCCAGCCGTCTCCTGCCAATGCGGATGCTATGTACAACGGCTATCTCAGTGCTTACCTTGTTACCGTGGATAGTACGCACGCCTTCATAGCCACCAGCATCACGGATCGCACGCACGATTACATGTGGCACCAGGCGTACGAAATCGCCAGTGTTGAAGCGCAGTACCAGATCAATAGGTACCCAATCCGGCTCTGTTGCAAAGTCGTGGTGGCCTGTGAAGATGGGCTGAACACGAGCGGAGCTGGTGATGTCAGAGTTCAAGTCGCGTCATTTTGAAGGCGAGATCATCCTTTGGGAGGTACGGTGGTACTGCCGCTATGGCATTAGCTATCGGGATCTCGAGCAA
>CAXTLR010000045.1:0-11083 GCA_964245195.1 uncultured Acidobacteriaceae bacterium
AATAGCTGCGCTACACTAACTCATCCAGCGGCACAAAAGATCGGGCACTCCACTGTCCGCTGAGACACGGAACGGCGTGCAGGTCTTAGACATAACGTACGCCGGTTACGAGGGGCGTGTACCTGCTTACCTTGTTGTGCCGCAGAGGCCCGGCAGGTTCGCCGGCATCGTCTGGGCGCATTGGCTAATGCCTGGCTCAGCCCTCCAGAATCGTAATGAGTTTCTGAACGAAGCAATCGCGCTGGCTCCGTCCGGAGCGGTTTCCTTACTCATCGATGCACCGCAGAACCGTGCGGGCTTCGTCGCGGAAGAGGATCCACTCGGGTCTCAGCAGCCTCATCTTCTGCAGGAAGAAACGATTGATCTGCGCCGGAGCATAGATCTTTTGTTGCAAAGGAAAGATGTCGATCCTAATCGGGTCGCGTTCGTGGGCCACAGCCTCGGCACGATGGCAGGTTCCGCACTGGACGCAGTGGACAAGCGATTGAAGGCCCTGGTCTTTATGGCCGGTCCGTTTCTATACGGGAGATGACGCTGACATCACACCGACCGGGATTCGATGAGTGGCGAAAGGAGACACCCGCCGCGAAGATCAACTCCTACCTCGGGACGTACGCCTGGGCTGATCCAGCGACGTACGCAGCTCGGTTCGGACCGTCGCCAGCCCTCTTTCAATACGCCCTGAACGACGATTGGGTGTCCGTTTCTGAGGCGAAACATTACCTGGATCTGGTTTCAGGTCCGAAGATCGTAAAGTTTTACGCTTCCGGCCATGCCTTGGACTCTCAGGCGAGGGTGGATCGGTTCGCGTTTTTGCGGCGGCAGCTCCGCCTCGCCCAGCTGCCCACCGTCACACTTCAGCGCGTCCCAGAAACTCGTTAGTTCATCGGCTTCGCCAACGTGTCCCATTGATCCCGGCAAGTCGCACAGGCGGAAGCCAACCGCCTGAGACGCTGCGTGGAGAAGACCAGCAGGCTCAACTGGCGTGAGCGGCGTTTCTCGAGACCTATGTTGACCGGTTCGTCATGCGCATAAATCTCCCGGAACTCGTGCGCTCACGATTGCGTATACGCCTTGAGCAACCCACCCGAACTTGCTCCGTAGAACTCTTTCTGAGAGGCAACAATGGCATCCTGCAACGACGAGAATCGGACAAGTGGGTTGAGCTTAAGACAAGCTGCTCTTGTCGCGGGGCTCACCTACCTGCTGAATCCGGTGACCTTCGCCGAAGCCTATGTCATGCCGCGGTTGATATCCGCGGACCCAGTGGAGACCGTAAGGAATCTGACGGCTCACCCACATCTCTTTTCAGCGGCGGTGCTGTCGTACCTCATCAGCGCGGTTGGGGACGTGGTGATGGCGTGGGCTCTCTACGTATTGTTGCAACCCATCAATCGTGCTCTAGCGATGCTCGGGTCTGTACTGCAGCTTGTGTACGCGGCGGCGTGGCTAGCAGCGCTTTCGAACCTCGGCCTGATTTACCGTTTGATAGCCGTTCCTGCCTACGCGCGATATACCTCTGCAGCCGAACTTCCGTCGCAGATTGCCGGCCTTCTAGGAGCCTACCACTCCGGATGGGGCCTCTCGTTGATCCTCTTTGGCTTGCATCTGGCGGTCACAGGATGGTTGATCGCTCGGTCGTCTTACCTACCACGATGGATTGGCTGGCTCCTCTTCGTTGCCGGCTGGGCATGGGTCGTCACCAGCGTCGCAATTTACCTTGATCCGGAGCCACATTTGTCCTTCCTCAACGTGATCTTTGCTGCGGAACTGATCTTTATGGTTTGGCTGCTCGGGTGGGGATGGCGCCTTACGGAACCAGAACGCCTGGCTAGGGAACTGCCATGACGCAACGTGCAGAGAGTAAACTGGCGGGCTACTCGTACCTTGCTTATATCGTTTTCGCAATGTCCGCAGCAATACTTTCCAGAAAGACCGCAGCCGGGGCGGACACCTCGCAGATGCTGTACACCCTGCATAGCACGATTGCCATCGCCCAGATCACCGTCCTCCTCGACCTGCTGCAGATTGTCTGTGCTGTCGTGCTGGCTGTGACCTTGTACCGGCTCTCCCGCGCGGTCGATGCCACCCTTGCCTTGCTTGCGATGACCTTTCGTTTCGGCGAAGGGCTCGCTGGCTTTGTGCCGCTCTTGGGCAAACTGGAGCTGATGAAGCTGGCAACTGCCTCAAACCCGATGTGCGCGAGTAGCGCCGGGTGCCTCGCGGTCGCGGGTGAAATCTTCAACCGGCCGGATGACCTCTTTGGGCAGTTCTGCTTTGTTATAGGTGGCTTCCTTTTCGCCTACCTGCTACTCGTGGGACGGTTGATCCCTCGCTGGATGGCATGGACCGGTGTCATAACGATAGGAATGCAGTTGGTTTGTGTGCCCTTGTACATGGCCACTCTCCTGCCGGGAAGAGTGGTGAACTGGCTTTGGTTCCCGATCCTGCTGTACGAGATGCCTCTTGGAATATGGCTGATCCGCAAGGGCGTGCGTGCAACAGCCTGAAACACTGGTCCTGCGAAGTCGCACAGTGTTGACCAACCCTGCCCTGACCTGCCCATCGTAGGTCTGAGCCGGCCAACTTCCGCTAGCCGCGTTTGTCGTTACTCGTCTTTGCAGGCTGCGGATGCGAAAGAACATCAGCTTCTATCCTCCGGCCATGGTCAGTATTTCGGTGGTCGGTGAAGCTTGCGTCCCACTCCCGGCTGGAGGCAGCCGGGAGTGGATGAATGGCCAGAACGGCTGGCCGAGGTGGCGTGAAGCGATTGCTCTGCTGTTGGTACCAGTTTCGCGCTTGGATGCGCGGCTCCACGCCCGTAAGATCCCTTGTATGCACCGATTCTCTGGTAAGGAATCCGAAAGACTTCTCAGGCTCGACGGATTGGAGCTCGCTTCGTTCTGGAGACGTGCCCTGGCCTTCCTCATCGATTGGATCAGCTTCTGTGTGGTGCTGATGGCAATCCTTGCCCTTGTCTTAAAGATCCGGGAGTGGCTTGGGCACGGTATCGATGTTCATGGCCACATAGACTTACGTCCAGGTCGGATAGTCTTTTCTACAACGGACAAGGATCTAGCGTTCTTTGGCGAGGAATGGTTCGAGGTTCTGACCAATGTTGCTTTGCCGATTCTGTTCTTCGGCTTAATCACTTGGGCCGGTCGCGGACGCTCCCTAGGGAAGTGGATTACGAAAATTAGGATCGTCTCGACCGTACATCCTCACTTAGGTATATGGCACGCGGTAGAGCGTTCCCTAGGTTATGCTGCTGCGGCTTTGGAGGGTGGGTTCGGTTTTCTTCAGTTCTTCATTCACCCGAACAGGCGGTGCGCCCGGTCGAGAACACACCGTAAGTTTCGGCTGGAAAGACACTCTTGGAGATGAAGACCGGATTGAGCCGCGCAGAAAGGCGGGTAGTAGAGTGTGCTTGGGTGACGCCTTCTACCCTAAAGACCGTGTTCCTGCTTTAGCTGCCGTAAGTCGGCCTCGAACTCAGCTTCCATGGCGTACGTGTATATCCGAGTGATGTCGCCAATGTTTTGGGATGTCACAAGCTTGCGAAGATCGTTGGCTCTTTGCTTCCACGTAAGCCCATCGGTAAAAAGTAGAAGCGCCGTGTCGGACCTCTTTGCCGCAATAATTTTCTCGATATCGCCGATTACGTCGGTCATTTTGGAACCTGTTGCTCCGTACCCTTTTGATTCGATGACGATACGTGGGTCTATTCTAGACGGGATGGCAAAGTCGCACTTGGCAGTTCGATCGTTTCTGCCGCGGAATGTGCATCGCGACTCGAACTTCTCTCCGAACACTCGCCTGACAACGGCCTCTGCAAAGTCTTCAACTTCGCGGCCTCGCCGCTGACCGCTGATTGCACTTCCTCGGCCGCTCCGTAGCCTCTCTACTAGGACATCGCTCCAGCGCGGGATGCGGTTGGTCTGCTCCCCCATGGCCTCTAGGATCCCCATCCGAATGAGGGCGTCGAGGAACTTCGTGGGCGTGGCTTTGTAGGCCTTTACTCCGATTGCTGCGCCTAGTTCGCTTTTCAAGCTGGCTGTGAACTGATCCTTGGAGAGCCCCATGAACAAACGGAGGATTAGAAGCGCATCGTCGAAGTGCTTGTCGAGGATGGCTTTGATGTCCTCAACGGCATACGCCTCTTTGCTAGGCATGGCCTCGATCTCAGAGATCATACGCTTTGCGACATCATCTTGCCAATCCACCGTGAGAGGCTGAAGCGAAGCGAGGATATCGTCTAGGGTCTGAGGAGAAGCTCTCATTACGAACCGACCACGAGGTATTCGTTCACCAAAGCGCGTTCGACCGCCTTGTGCGTACCGAAGTGGTAGCGATGGGGTCGCTGATGCACCTCAATTTTTTGCTTGTGACGCCCCATAAGGACTTCGAGTTCGGCCAGGTCTGGAAACCCATTTGAGCTGTAAGACAGCACGATTGTGCTCTTTCGGTAGGTATGGAACAGCCTTTCGAAAGCGTCTATTGCGGTTCTACGATAGCTGAAGGGGGTGAACTTCTTCCGGATCTTCTTGACCTTCGTCTCGTTCATTATGTCGAGCCCGCGCCAGTAGCAAGAAAGGCCTTCAAGGAAGTGGTAACGCTTGACGTAGCAGTTGTCATCGGATCTAGGAACGTAAGGGGGATCGAGGTAGACGAGATCCACACCACGCGGCTTGATGTTGAAGACATCCATTTGTTTGACTGTGTGCCGGCGACCGTTATCAAACACCACCCGATTGAACTTCTCTACTTGCTCCAGAAAATGTTCTTCAATCGACAGCTTGAGATCGCGGCGTCCGTCATCGTAGCGGCTCCCGGTGACGGTAAATACTCCACGAGGCTGCTTCTTCAGGCAAGAACGGATTAGAGCAGCTCTCGCGAGCGCTTGATGGTGCGGGTTTCCAAGCTTATCGATATTGTGTGATAGCCGGTCCAGAAACCGGAGGTCCTCGCGCGCGTAGAAAACACTCTCAAAGGTTTTCTCGATGAAGTTGGGCGGGTTCCTAACAGGGGCCAAGATCTGCTTCAGGGTAGGTCCGTCAATGGTGCTATGGCTGTTCTCGACGGTAGCTCTAGCGAGGGTGGCGGAGAAGTTCAGAAAATCTGACGCAATGACCCGTTTACCCATGGTCTTCATCAAATAGGGGACGCAGCCACTACCGGAGAAAGGGTCCGCAGCTGTCTCGAAATCCAATTTGCTGAGCACCCCATGGATCCAGGGAATGAGACGATTTTTGGAGCCCATATAACGGAGTTCTGGGTAGTCCTTCATCCGTTCTGGAACCGGGAGAGGATGACCCTCTTTGTTAAAAACCAAGACGGGGGCTTTGGAAGTCCTACTGTTGATCGTGGCTAGGACGGGACTTGCACTCATGGACGACTCCCTACTCCCATTATGAGGGAGTTGGTTCCGAAGTGCGACAATGCCGGAGGAGAGCTTTTAGGCCTGCCGAACCGGGCCGAAACAGCCCTGTTTAGCGGCGGACACGAGACAAAGGATTCCCCGCATGAACAAGGTAGAGATCCGCTCCACTTCGAAACACTCAGCTACTTGCTCTGACATCCCACTCAGAAGCGGGGAACGAGTTCAGCTGGTTTTTAGACCGGAAATCGTTGACAATCCCACAAATCCAGCCGCGTGTGTGAAAGGGCGGTTTCTGTACCAGAAAAAGGGAAAGAACGAGGAGTGGGTCGATTGTGATTCCATGCCGCTCTCCACTCTGAAGAAGGGTGGGGGCTACGAACTCGAATTAAAGTCTGGGGAGCTGCGGAACCTGCTTCGTGATCTGGGTGCTCTCTACCGCCTGTACAGGCGAGAAGGAGTACCTCAGGGCAGAGTCGAGTTGCTCAAGATGGAGCAGGCCTTGTCTGACCTTCTCGCGCTCACCGAGCAGGATCTTCTTGCGTTCCTTTCAGCACACAGTAAAGACGCGGTACGAACCTTGCGTGTCGTTTTGCAGTGGTTCGCGAAGCATGCCGTAGCCTCCGACCAGATCAACGAGTCCGAAGAACTCCCTGCGCTCAACGCCCTTGTCGGTCTTGCGAACCTTCGATCCCTGTTAAGAACCTGGTCAGCAAACCTTGAGAACACTAACGAGGAATTCTGGCAGCAGCTCTTCGCGCGCCACTCTTTCGTTCTGTCACAGCTGTTCGCCTACCCAGTGGTGTTGATCGAGGGAAAAGCCTACGTTGGCGGCAAGGATCTCAGTAACACTGGCGGCAATCTCGTCGATTTTCTTTATCGTACGGAGTCCTCTGGTGCTGCCGTTCTCATTGAGATTAAGACACCCATGACGCAGCTTTTGGGGAACCTTTACAGGCAGGGCGTCTATCCACCCTCGAACGACTTGAGCGGAGGACTGTCGCAGGTGCTGAAGTATCGGGAATCGCTTATGAGCGAGTTTCACTCTTTGTCCAAAAGCAACCCAGAGCTGACATTGTCCGAGCCGTCTTGTCTGGTTGTGATTGGAAATGCTGATCGGGAGCTCTCCGGCGACGATAAGCGCCGCTCTTTCGAGCGCTTCCGAGAACGGCTAGCTGGAGTGCGAGTCCTCACGTTTGATGAGGTCTTTCGGCGGGTCGAAGGACTCGTCACCCTTTTAGAAAGCGCGTGAGATCAAGCAGCCTAAGGTGGCCGACTGCGCTCCAGCCAGGTCAACCCGTAGTGCTGCTCTCCAGTTCGGCTCGGAGCTCCACCTCGATCGTCTTGACACGTTTTCGAGACAACCGGTAAGCGCCAGCGATCGGATCGTCGCTGTGGTTAGCCATAACGAAAACCTGAAGAGAAGCGGCACGAAGAAGTTGCACTAGTCGTGTAGCCCCGTCAATCTGATTGACCGTACTCCATCGCTGGATGGCCTTCTCAGTCAACGCAAACAGCTGTTCGCGTTTCCATTTACGTGTGTTTACGGCTTGAACAAGTTGTCTCTGGGCTTCAACTCTGCTGCTGAACTCTTCCATGTTTCCTCGCTGATTGGACTATTTTGTCCATCCACTGCTCTACCTCTCCGAGTTCAGAGAGGAGACTAGATATCTCTTCCGGTTCGAGGTCCTGACCAACGCTACGCGTACAGAGAATTCGTGCTCGTTCCGTCACGCGGTAGCTCTCAGGAGAGAGCGGGAGCTTGAAGGATCCGGTGAGACTCAGAGCAGCGTGCCGCGAGAAGTCCGGAATCCCGAGCACGCCAAGAGAAAAACAGGTGGCGATGTTGCGCATGCTGAGAAAAATTGAAGACAGATCGAACACCTGGCTAGTCTGAGCCTCACGTAGAGACGTACACGCTTGCCGAAACACAGTCTGGAACTTAGAGCAGTCGCCCTCATAGTGAAGATAGAGGGCCGGTTCACCGCGAGACGCGAGGTAGTCAACGCTATCGGAGGCAAAGAGCAACTTTGCTTCTTTATACAGATGCCAAGCAAATGGACTGCCACGAGACCAAAGAAGAGACATTTTTGAATATGAATAGATCGAGTACTTGGCGCGATCGAACCTGTCATCGTGCCCTTGTACAAGCGCAAGGAGATCGATATCAGAGTCCAACTCAACCTCGCCCCGACAGATCGAACCAAAGGCGTAAACGTGCATTCATTACCGCCTATTGAGCCGCTTGAAAAGGATGGAAGTGAAAGCAGCGAACAGGAGCAGACGAGTCGCAAGAACAGCCGTGGTGTACCAGAAAGCATACTGCGGGAAGGTTCGTGTCCCAAGGAACACTTCTGGAGCAACTTCAAATCCCTTGAAGTAGCTGATTACCTCGCCAACTCCCTCGACGCGGAACGCGTGATAGATCGTCATGAAGAGGAAGAGAATGAAAAGAGAGCGCAACAGCTTAACGACGCTTTCACCGTTTCCCCAAAGGATGTCCAGACTGGCAAAGGAGAACCAGCTTAGAAACGACGCAAATCTAGACCACCCGGCGTACTTCTGACGATAGTAGGTCTCCTCGGAACGCCAAGCTTTATGCAGGTGCGTTTTAGTGGCCTGCAGTTCAACGTGAATGGCCTTGTTTGCTGATTTGGCTTCTCCTAGCTGCTGATAATTGACTCTCAAGGACCGAGCAAAAGCGGCTTTCTGGTTCTCGCGGGGGGGGGGCACTCTCGTTCCAGGATGTCATCCGAGATGATGGTCTTCTCGAATGTCGCATAGGCGAAGTCGCAACCACCAAACGTGGAGCCGCGGAGATTGCTGGAGAGAAAACGGCAGCCAGTGAAATTGCAGGCTATGAACGTGCAATCCCGTAGATAACAAGAGTCGAATATGCAGTATCGGTAATCCACCTGCCGGATCGTCTTCTTCTTCGCGACCAAGCGAACGAAGATGAAGTTCGCATAGCTGGTGTGTTCTTCGTCGGCATCAAATCGCTGATCTTCAGACCGTGTGCGCGTATTAGATGTCAGCATCCGCTTCCAATGTACAACTCAGGACTTCATGCCGTACCAGTAAGGTATAGTCTACCGCTATGCGGCACCCCGACGGCGAACGGGGCCTCCCAGGAGGGTCGCCGAAGGCTGCTTTGCGTACGGCTACCGTTACAGCCTCTACGATATGCGGACGCCAGAATTGATTAACTTCTCATAAGTGTCCGATGTTGTGTGATGTTCCCTCGGCTATGGAATCCCGTGCTTGGGCCATTCAATTATGGAATCTTCAGGCAAATGGTATTCCGTCTTCGGATCCATGTTCTGTTTGCAAACTACTTCGAGTTGATCCGAAGGTATGCTCCAGGCTTCTGAGAACTTCTTTTTTAAGCGATCTGCTGTGAATTTTACAAACGAGAGCTTCCAAACATCGTTAGACCAGTCCGCATCCTCGGCGGTCGCAAGCAGTTCCGCATCGCGGAGTTGGAGGCTCTTCAATGTGGGGGGAGCCGTTTTGCGAACAGTCATCACGAAGCGAGCGATCTCAGGTGTCGTCGATGGCAATATTGGCAAATACTGCGCATATGGTCGCAAGGCGCCTCTGATAAATGCTATCGAAGGTGCGAATTTCTTTACAGTCTGCAGGCCAAGAAGCTTGTACAGGTAGCGACCCTTCAGCTTTCGTTCACGGAACAAACCCTCTCTATTGAAGTAGACTTCATAGAACATTCCGTTGAGCAGGTGCAGAGACGCATTTAGCGGTAACTGTGCCAATCTAGAGCGCAGATCAAGAAGTACGCCTTGGGCGTTCCGCTCTGAACCGTCAGCGCATTGGTAGAGGTTGCGGCCAAGTACAAAAATCTGATCCTTGGTGAATCGCTCAAAGTCAAGTTTTAGCACTGCTTCAACTGCAGGGGCCTGCACGGGCCATGTATAAGTACGCATGGCTTCCACAAGCTCAGAGAACTGATCGCCTTTAACTCGGGGAAAATCTATGTCGGCCTTGGAGTCATCGCCGTACACAGTCGAAGAATTAAGGTTGACGCCAGCTTCGGCAAGTTTGGCTATGATGAGATCAGCGAAGTCCTCTGGACTACGCTTGGCAAGAGAGATTCGTCCCGTGGTCTTTAGCAAACCGGGGACCTTCACTGCTTCGTCGAAAAATGCGGGAAGGATGTATTCCTGGTTTTCTTCAAAGGCGCGGCTCTGAGCGCTTTCACGTTCATGATTGGTCCAAAGCTTAGTCCTGTAGGGTTCCGACACGAACATTACAGTGAATAGTGCTTTATTTTCATAGACATCCCGCAAATGGGTGTACAGATTCTTGCCCCACAGAGTCGCTTCCTCAAACTTGTCATAGAACACCAACACGCCTTCGGCAACGAGCCTGTTCGCAACATCTTCAACGTAAGTGCGGTCTTCACCTGCGAACGACAGGGCAACATGGTACTTCCTGTCTGGAAGTGCGCTTTTCTTACTCATCGTTCAACCTCGACTCTAATCTCCCTGGCAAAAAACAGGTGCAGGGAAGCAATTTGCATTATGCGCAAAAATGTACCGCCTGGGTATACCTCAACAAGACGCGATCAGAGGACTGGTTTTCCGTTCTCCTAGGGTCAGTTCTTGCATTTTGCTACGGTTCTGACCGGTGGTCTAGACCCTACTGCTACGGATTCAGATGTCTTCGGCTCCCAGGCCGGCGATCTTGTTCAGATCCGGCCCGAATACGTGGAACTGCTGCACAGAACTTCCTCCTCGAAAACTAAACCGCACGGCGGTTGGCAAGATTAGAGCCGTGATGTGATGTGAGCCGCCTTTGCGTGACGGACCGCTGCTCACAGGCTTAATCACGCCAAGAGAGATCTTCTTTACGGCCGGCGAAGCCTTGAGCATCTGCACGAAGGGTAGCGCCGCCTCAATAATCGTGGTGTGACGCATATTGAACTTCGGTCCGCGGAGTAAGCCCTGCCTAGCCATCACCAGTCACCTTGCCCGTTTTACGGCTCATGTTGCTATTATGCGCGGCATACGTGTCTTGAAGCTGGGAAGGGAACGATGGTCGTCACAAACGAACGTTTAAGACAGCTTCCGGAGCTCCGCGAAACAAGCGGGCTTTCGCTGGCAAAACAGTAGCATAACCCTCGTCAGAAACATACAGCCAAGGACTGACGTTTGTGCTAGCGTGTTTCTATGGTGATCGGCTACGCCAGGGTGTCGACAGAACAGCAGGGGATCGATCTTCGGAAGGCTGGATGCAAGCGGGTCTATCAGGAGACGGTCGGTGGCGGGACGATGGACCGGCCCGAGTTGGAGAAGTGCCTGGAGCGTCTCGATAAGGGAGACACACTTATTGTGTGGCGGCTGGACCGGCTGGGCCGCTCGATCCGCGACCTGCTCCAGATCGTTGACCGGCTGGACAAAGGCGGTATCAACTTCATTTCGCTCAAGGAGCGGTTCGACACCAGCACCGCCGCTGGGCGACTCGTCTTCCACTTCTTTGCCGCGCTGACGCAGTTCGAAAAGGAGCTTATTCGAGAGCGCACGATGGCTGGACTGTCTTCGGCTCGGGCGCGAGGCCGGATGGGTGGCCGAAAGAAACTGCTCACCGCGCAACAGGTGAAGGTGGTCAACACAATGTGGGACAGCCACGAGCATACCCGGCATGAGATCGCGGCAAACTTCAGCGTATCGGTCGCCACCATCGACCGGA
>CAXTLR010000046.1:0-10744 GCA_964245195.1 uncultured Acidobacteriaceae bacterium
CGCGGCAACTCCCAATGGGCGTTGCCGCCCATCGGCCTTCGGAATATACACGCGCCTGGACGGCCGCGCGCGATAAGCTCCTCGATGAACCCGGTTGTGCAGGTCAACAAGTCGACCTTCCAGTCCGGCTTCGTACTCCTGCCATGTCATACCGTCTGCACCGGGCGCTGCTTTCCGCTTAAGTGCGGAGAAACTCTCCCGTAGGCGATCAACGGTCAGATGGTGGAGTAAGGCGGTGAACCGCATCGCCTTCTTTCCCCTTGCTGCTTTCCGCACACCCGCCAACCCGTGGGACACGCGTGCCTCGCTCTGTGTCGAGAGCGTGCTGGATCGAAGGATGTTCTCCTTGATCAGCGACCTTCCCTCCTCACTCTCCGCAAACAACTCTCTGTTTTTGTTCGAATGATTCATAGGTACTATGCCGCTGTCCGACTCCTCGAAGACGTGCGCGCGGGCCTTGCGGCTATCGCCTTCTCCCGCTCCCCTGCAGCCTGAATCGACCGCAGGTGTCTTCGAGGTCTCCCGGTTCTCGTGTAAGAAGCTTCCAGGCGTGTCTGGGGTCTACGACTACGCAGGATCGCGCTGGGACTCGCGATAGCGTCCCAACCCGTATAGCCTTCCGCTGAAACGAGGGCGTCGGCATCCTGATTGCAGTTTTTCGAAGCTCAATACCCAGCCCACCTGTACCCCTGTCTTTTGCTTCACTGTGCCCCTCGCGGATCACAGCGCCAGACTCGGGGCCGAGCGGATCGCTACTCCTTTCTCGTAAGGCTCTTGCATCCTCTGCTTCTTACCGGTTTATCCCGGCGCACCGCTTCCCACATTGCCCACCGCCACGGCGGCGGGTGCATGTATGTAATTACGGCAATACGCTGATAATGGATAAGGGTCACTACACCAGCGATTCCTGACGGCCGCCGTTTGAGGCGGCTAGGGTCATACGACGTTGACGGCTTTTGCAGGGCTTTGGGCCTGATTGCCGTTCCTTACTCAAACGCTCATTTGTGCAAGCCAAAGAATGTCTTTCGGTCGCAGCAGCACCCAAACTTCCGATATTGCGACCTATCAGGATCAATGTAGGCCGATGAACACCCTAAGCCCTGGGCAACTGTTTGTTCTGCAAATGCTCCAGCTCTTGCAGTTGAGAAGCATACCGGTTGGCGAACCGTTGATTGTTTGGGATTGCTAGAGCTGCAAAGACCACGAACAACATCACCTGAATGGCATTCCTGGTCAAAGAATCAGGATTCGCGACGATGCCGCCGATTGCAAGTAAGAGAAATCCCGGAATCGTGATGATGAGGCGTGACCAGAAGGAGAATCCTCGATGAAAGTTCCATTCCCTCCCCAGCTCAAAGCCGTAATGCGCAGCCTGAACGAGCAGGCTTGTTCCGACGCGGCCCTTGTGCGGTCTCGCGCTCACAAGCTGAAAGAGCATATAAAGCAAGGCTACGACGAGGAGAGCGCAACCCGTCCGCTGCAAAGTATTTGTTACACGTGAGAGCAGCCTCGTAAAAAACAACGCCATCGTGATGACCCCAGCGCCTCCTGCCCAGGTTCTTTGAGTCATCCGGCTATTAAGAGCCTTTGCTGCTTCAGGGATTTGAGCCATCGTCATGGTGTTACCTCCTGGAGATGTGAAAAGCACGTGCATGCTGCCTAAAGCCCACCTCACCGCCTCCCAGTCACTCTCGATATAGCTGAGTTCCCCGAGCATAGCCCGCAGCCAAACGCGTAATTGGGGAGATGCCAAGCCATTCACCAGTTTCACAAGGCTCTGCGCTACTTTGCGGACAAGCGTCATCGAGCTGTGACCTCCTTCAAAGGCGAGGCCACGAGTGGCGCATTGTCCATCAGTTGCTCTCGGGCATATTGAATGCCGTCATCCGTAAGTCTGTAGAGGTGCCGAGGAGGCCGTCCCGCTTCGGTCGTCTCCCAAATCGTTTCCAACAGTCCAAACCCAGCCAGACGTATCAGGATCGGATACAGCGTCCCTGATTTGAGTCTGGTACTCCGGCTGATGTCGTAGCCGTGCTTCCAGCTAGAAACGTCCTCGGCGAAACAGCCCAACACGGCAATAGATTGGGTAGAACGTCGAATCTTCATGAAGCTAATCTACATATGTAGATTTAGCTCCGTCAAGACCTTTTTGCACTGGGAGGAATTTCTTCTCAAGACTATGAGCCAAGTCCCTATAAACGCGGTTCACACCAGTCAGCGAGCCGGGTGCTTCAGAAGGTGTCTGGGGCGGCGAACTCCGCCTGAGCAACTTCACACAATATACCAATCTAAGAGCAGTCCTTACGTAAGCACTGAAGCTGGTGGCCGAGCCCCTCGCAACCGGCGATTCATGGGCTCAGAAAACCAATGTGCTACAGCCCACCCTAACGGAGCCGTTGCGGCGGTGATCGCCAAGGTCCAGAGCCCAGGTCGCGTTCCATGCAAACGTAAAAACGCTTCAACGCCTAAAATGACCAGGAACTCGTGCGTTAGATAAACCTCATAGCTATGTCTTCCAAACCATCGTAAAGGAGCCGTCAGGATGCCGCCGCCGCGAGCGCTACGCAACACCGTCGCGAGCATAACGAGGCATACGCCCAATGGCAGGAGCGTATCGTCAAGATCGTGCTTTCCAAGAAAGCGATTGGTACCGTGCAGCCAGTCCCATGTCGGCCAGCTAGCGAACCAGGCTATCAAGATCCAGCCGACCGTCTCAGTAACATAGAGCCAAACTCGGCGGACTTGGGCTGAGCGCGACAGTCGGTGGCAGAGCAACGCGGTCAGGCAGCCTAGCGCGATGGCGTTCATTCCACCGAGATAACTCTTTTCTTGCCCGATATCACTGGTGATCCAAACCGAGCGCGCCCACGGTCCCAGTACGAGCAACGTTGCAGCAAGAAGGAACAGCAGGGGCCAACCAACGCGCCGTAAAGGGGAGTGCTGGCCAAGAAAAGCCACGCACACCAGCGGGAAAAACAGGTAAAACATTTCCTCTACACTGAGCGACCACATCACATCCCAGTTCGCAGGCAGGTATCCGGTCTTCGCCTCAAGCCAGTTCAAGTGAAAGGTCAAAGCAGAAAAGAGAGCACGGGGCAGCCCTACGGCTCTTTTGACATGCCAAGCCTCGAAGGCGTTGGAATGTAGGCTCCCCCAATGCAGGAGGCTCAGGACCAAGAGAACGAGCACCAGCAGAGGCGCGATCCGAGCGAAGCGGATGCGGTAGAACACAGCCGCCCGTATATCGGGCAAGCCGCCGAATCGTCGTAGGCTGGTCAGCGTGATGAGAAAGCCGGAAATAGCGAAGAACACCGTAACGCCATTGCCGCCGTTATGAAGTAACAACTGGCGCAACCACCTTGGTAATCCGGTTCCCATTCGCACGTCGCTGCCGGCGAAGCGGATCCAGCAGTGCAGCAGCACCACAGCCATTATGGACAATCCACGGAGTAGGTCCACCGTTTCAAAGCGCGGTGCCGCTGCCGGTATCTCACAACGTACCTTCTGTGTCATCACTCTGATTAAAACAGGACGGATCCGAATCGCAGCGAGACGATGACCCGGTGTACTTGACTCGCTACGGTCTGTTGCTAAACGGAGGACGCTCATCTCCGTGCCCAGAGCAGATTAGTACCCCGTAAACGCATCTGGCAGAAGTTGAGAGCTTAGAAGCTCTTAGAACCTCGCACTGCTGACGGTCTACCATTGGTCGAGTGCAATGCAGGAGTCTGAGACGGGAGAGGATGACCAACTTTGCTGCGATCATAGTAGTCGTTCTGGTCTTCTATGTAGGCATCCGCTACTGCATGAAGCTTCTTCGCGGGGAGATTGCACCTCGAATCGTCACATGGCTGATTTTCGAGGTAGGCGTCGCCATGAGTCTGGCGTCGTACCTTGCTGGGGCCGATCACAGCCTCACGAAAGCCGCTCTGAATGCGGCAGATTGCATTCAGGTGACTGTCATTCTTTTTGCACTCCTGATCGGACAGAAAGGCAGAAAGTTCAGATTCACCCGAAGCGAGCGTCTGTCCTTATGGCTGTCAGGAGTTGCTACTGCCGCTTGGCTGTTCACCAAGGCCGGCTGGGTCGGCTTTGTCGGCTTCCAGGCGGTAATGTCGTTCGCTTACCTGCCTACCCTTGAAAGCCTCTGGCTCTGGAAGCCTGGGGGACCCCCGGAACCAATGGAAAAGTGGGGAATCAACATCATCATCGCGCTGGCAGGGTTGTTGGTCGATGTCACCGGACGACACGACTATCTGGCAATGGTTTATCCACTTCGCGCCCTGATTCTTTGCGTCCTTGTAGTGGTTCTGATCCTTCGTTGGAAAAACAAGAGCAGAAGTCACTCGGCCCGAATGTCGCAGGAGCGTGATCAGTAACGATAAACGCCGCTCACGCCAGTCAGCGGTCAGCAGCTCGGAAACGGCGCTTCTGCGCGGGAAACTTCCGCCTGTGCGACTTAGCAGGACTACGTGCGCTCCGATGTGTTTGGAGGTGTTTTCTATTTCGCTGGGACCACCGGAGCGACCTGTGCGGGGCGAAAAGTGGTGGCGAGCAGATGCTGCGGGACGCCATTCTCAGCGGGCTTTCGTTTGAGAAAGGCTTCAGCGCCAGAGTCGTGCTTGAGGTAAGCATTGAGGAAGTTCAAGGTATATCGGCAGATCCAGGCATAGCCCGGGGAGCCGTATTCGCGTCCATAGTCGGCTTTCTGCTGGTCGGCGACGTTTTTCCAAACGTTCTCGTTGCGCTGAAACATAGAGCTAAGCTCGGTATGCATCAGCGCAAGGTCATGAACCATGATCAGGTCGCCATGCGTCCAGGCGTTTAGAGCACTGGGACCGGTGCTTTGTGCTGGATCCGTCAGATAGCGCGCTTGGTCCTCCAAGGTGAATTCCCCTTGCGCGAAAAAGATGAGGGGTATCGTCATCTGGTCGGGATGGATGTCCCCTGCTTGTTTGATGATGCCGGGATAGTAGCGCATGGACCCATCAAGCTCAACGAGGGCGTCTACACGAGAGTCGCGGGCAGCAGCAAAAAGGCCAGAAAGGCCACCAAAAGACCATCCAGCTACCGCAATCGCTGACCCATCTGCATTGGGTGCGTTTGAGCATATTCCAAGAGGAATGCGATATCGCGTGCTTGAACATTTGCGCCTGCCACGTCACTCGTAGCATCGAGTGCGGGGCCTGCTATAACGATGTAGCCGTGGCTAACAAGATATTCGCAGAGGTCGGCATTCTCCCACGAAAAACTAGCAGGCGCATAGATAACGACGGGAAAACGACCAACGACCGGTGCAGCATTCAGAACTGCCAGAAGGTTGTCCTTCAGGGTCGGGGCAAGACCTTTGGTCCAGCTTTGCCAAGCGGATGACATGTGTGGGCTGACGAAGTCAGTTTCTGAAGCAAGGAGCTTTGTATAGTCCGCAACCGTCATCGTCGCCGTCCTGGTCGGCTGAGCGGGGTACCAGACAAGGGTCTGGATGGGACGAGCGCGCTCACCGGTATATGGCTTGCCGAGAACGTCCGTTGGTTGGTGAGAAGTGCGCGTGTAATCGTACTGCTCGACGATCTTGAGTCCGACAGCATTAGGACCGGGCTGCTCGGACAGTCGGAAGTGCAGAACCGTTGGGCCTGAGCAACACAGCAGAACAAGATGAAAAGAGCGACAGAGCGCACGCTAATCTCCAGGATGTTTGCGGGGCTCACTCAGCGAGCAGCGTCTTGATGTCCGCTTCGAACAGTTTCGGATCAACCACACCCGCATGACTTACAGCGATGCGGCCCTTACGATCAATGAGAACAGTGAGAGGCATTGCGCCTAGGTGGTAAAGCGCGCCGATCTCGTCTGTACCAATAGCAAGCTGGTACCGCATTTGGTGGGCAGCGGCGAATGTCCTAACTGCCTCTGGTGTCTCGCCGTACATGTCCAACCCGACAAGCGAGAGACCCTTGCTTCCGTATTGCTGATCAAAGCCTACATACCATGGCAGTTCCAGCTTGCAGCCACCGCATGCGATGGCCCAGAAGTCGAGTAGAACAACCTTCCCTTTGAGAACTGTCAGCGTAAATGGCTTGCCTTGGACATCCTTGAGAGAGAAATTCGGTGCGGTCGTACGCTGCTCGGAGGGGATTAACTCAGACCTAGGTGCACCCGCCTGTCCTAACGCGATTCGCGCGGCGAAAGCGTAGACACAGTAAAAGAAAAAGGGCTTCACTCGCCGCGTAACTCTCACAGTGACCTCCGGGTCGGCTGGACAGCTAAAGATTATCAGCCAGGAGCCGATTAGTCTTGGTAAACGCCGTTCACGTTACGATGGGGCTCGTAGGTGTTTTTAGAGCATTAGAGCATGGCGGGCAGCGTCGCGTGTGAAGCCCAGACGTAAATAGAGCGGCTTAGCTTGTTCGGACGCTGAAAGGGTCATCTCGTGAATGCTTTGCGTTTTGGCCCATTGCAATGCGACGGCCATCAGTTCTTCTGCCAAACCCCGACGACGATGAACGGGATCTACATAGACGTTTGCCATGTGAGCGCTGTTGCCGCCACTGCTGAAGCCCGGCTTTGGGCCGAAGGTACTCAGGTGCAAACCGCAGCCTCCGACAACGACTTCATTGCACTGTACAAACCAGCCTACATACGTTCGGTGCAGCAGCAACTTTTCGATCCAAGGTCGGCTGGCCTCGCGGAGCTGTTCTATTTCTGCCTCGTCGAGTGGACCCATATCGCGGAACATTAGCGCACGGTGTAAAGAAACCGTGGCTGCATCTGCTTCGTTTATCGACCTGATTCGGTAGCTATTATCGAGCATCGTCTCGCTCCATTGTCAGGCTTGCGCCACGGCGTCAACAAGTCAAGTCCCCAGAAACGCCGCTCACGCCAGTCAGCGGACGGAGCCAGCTAAAAACGGCGTCTGAGCCCGTCAACTTTTGCCTGTGCGACTTCACAGGAGCCATGAGAACGGCTCGGGAACACGAGCAACTACGCGCTCCCGAGCTGCAATTCTGCTTTACTGAGCAGCGTCCGAAACAACCTGCCAGGCCTCCCAGGTCGCCAGACGGTCGGCGTAGGTCGAGCGAATTTGTGGCAAGGTTGTGCTGCCTAGGATGAGACGCAGAGGCGGTTGCTCTGCATCGACGACCTTGAACAGCGCTTCTGAGGTCGCCTGCGGATTTCCGCGTTCCAGCTTCATGAGACCTGCCATGAAGTCCTTACGGAATGTGTCGTAAACCTCCAGCGGATTCGCACGTGTAGCGCTCTTGCCGAACTCCGTGGCGTAGGCTCCAGGCTCGATCATCGTGACCTTGATCCCGAACTGCGCAACCTCTTTGGCCAGAGACTCGTGCAGGGATTCAGCAGCCGCCTTTGTTGCGGCGTACACACCAATCAGAGGCGCGGGAACCACACCGAGGCTGCTGGTTACGCCCAGGATGTGACCGCTGCCCTGCTGTCGCATCAAGGGCAAAGCCGCCCGGAGAACGCGCACAACGCCCGTATAGTTTGCATCGAAAAGGTCCGCGATCTGCTCGTCGGTCGCCTCTTCCGTTGTAGCGATCAGACTGTACCCGGCATTGTTGACCAGAACGTCGATTCGCCCAAAATGCTCGAAGGCCTCTTGCACCGCCTCCGGAACGCGAGCAGCGTCGGTCACATCCAGCTGCAACGGAAGAACTGCGTCCCCAAACCGTTTCTTAAGGTCTGCAACGCTGTCCACGTTGCGCGCGGTCGCTGCAACCTTGTCACCCCGTTCAAGGGCTGCCTCTGCCCATATGCGTCCGAAACCGCGCGATGCCCCTGTAATGAACCAGACCTTGCTCATGTCGCCTCTTCTGCCGTGCGTACCAGTCCGGCGATTATCTGTACACTGTTAAGTTATGGGCCGCACAAGTCCTTCAAAGACCGTCCAGACCACTCTTACTCACAGTAGCGGGTTATCTAAACGCCGTCAAAATTCACCAGTTGCTGATACGAAAGAGAGACACAGTTACCATCATGGTGATCTTCGGGCAGCGCTGATCAAGGCCGCTGACGAGATCATCGCCGAGAAAGGCATCGAAGGATTCTCGCTTCGTGCGACGGCCCAGAAAGCGGGTGTTTCGCCCGCAGCGCCCGCACACCATTTCGGCAGTGCCAGAGGCCTCCTCACGGAGGTCGCCGTCCTCGCCTACGAACGAGCGGGACGGTACATCGATACTGCTGGACGATCGCAGAACGCTGTGACCGACGTACGGGCCGTAATGCTCGCCTTTGTGAACTTCGCGATTGACTTCCCCGGCCATTTCCGGCTGATGTTCCGAAAGGACCTGATAGACCGCAGCGACTCGCGCCTTGCCGCCGCCAGTAAAGGACCGGGGAATCGTCTTGGACATGCGGTGCTCGCCTATCGCGGCAAGCCACATCCAGATCCAGCCAGCTTCGAAGATTCTGCGGAGATGCTGTGCGGCATGGCCACACTACACGGACTTGCGAATCTGGTTCTTGAAGAGAAGGCGGCTCATTTCTTTAAAAGCGCGACTCCGAAGAACTTTCCGGGTGAGTACCTTCCAAAAATCATCGATCACCTGTACCCGGATAAGTCCCTCTAAACGCCGCTCACGCCAGGGACCAAGTTGGTCCTATTCCAACCGGCCTTGACACATGACCCTGAACGAAGTCTGCCCGTTGACGAAGACACACGTACGTAGTAGACATACATACAGCCGTATGTAGGAGGCATTCTTGTCCGCTCCGAAGTTGACCAAGATGGAGTACCAGATCATGGAAGCGTTGTGGGAGAAGGGTGAACCCTCCCTTCGCGAGATCCAGGAGTCGTTTCCTGTCGAAATCCGTCCCGCCTACACCACGATTCAAACGATGGTGTATCGAATGGAGGCCAAAGGCATCGTGCAGCGCGTGCGGAAGGTGGGTAACTTCCACCTGTTTGCTGCCACCGTCACACGCGATGCGGCTCAACGCCGACTTGTGGATGAGCTACTCGGATTCTTCGGCGGTCGCTCTCAGCTTTTGATGGCGCACCTGATCAAAGGTGGCAAGCTCTCACTCGCCGACGTGAAAGAAGCGGAGAAGTTGTTGCGCAAGTCCTCTTCGAAGGAGAAGTAGCCATGCTAAACGCATTGTGGAACAACGCATTGTTAGTCGAGGTGATGAATCACTTGTGGCATTCCACGATGGTTGTCCTCATCGCATGGATGCTCTCGCTGATGCTGAAGCGCTATCAGGCACGAATTCGTTACTGGGTATGGATGGCGGCCTCCTTGAAGTTTTTGCTGCTCGCCGCGATGGGGGAACGCCTGCATTCAGCAGGAATACTGGCGATCACAAGGACATCGCTCACCGGCGCGGTCTGCAGGGTCGAGCACCCATTTTCGCCCCCCCGCTCAAGGTTCAGGGTCGTTCAGCATGTGGCTTCCCGAAACGGCTTCCCTTGCGCCGGTTAAGCATCACTGGCTTAATGCATCTCAAGTGCTCTTGGCGATGTGGTTATGCGGAGCGTTGCTCTTGCTGTCTCGCTGGATCTGGACTTGGTGGAAGATTCGGATCATAGTGCGAGAGGCTACTCCCAGCTCATTGTCGATGGGTGTGTCGATGCTGGTGACGTCTCGAAACATCGAACCCGGAGTCTTTGGACTCTTGCGGCCGGTGCTGCTCGTGCCGTCCCACATTCTTCAGCGCCTACCAGAGATGCAGTTCTGCACCATCGTGGAGCACGAAAGATGCCACATCCAGCGACGCGACAATCTTACCGGTGCGTTCCACATGTTGGTGGAGACAGTCTTCTGGTTTCATCCTGCTGTGTGGTGGATTGAGAGGCATCTGATTGAAGAGCGTGAGCGTGCGTGCGGTGAGGCTGTCTTGCAGCTCGGCAATCATGCGGAGGTTTACGCTGAGAGCATTTTGAATGTTTGCAAGTCCTGTATGGAGTCTCCCGTTATTTGCATGTCGGGTGTAACCGGCTCGGAGCTCAAGCAGCGGATTCTTCGGATTATGACGAACAAGCCTGCAACTAGACTCGATGCCGGACGCCGGCTTCTTCTTGGCATGGCGGCTCTATCTGTCGTTTCATTTCCAGTCATCTCTGGCCTGTTGCCCTCGGCCAAGCTTCGTGCCCAGTCGAGGCTGAGCCGAGCATCCAGCAGTGGCGAACGATGGTCAAGAAGCTAATGGCCAAACGGTTTCAGCTGAAGATTCATGACGACAAACGTGAGGTGTCTGTATACGCGCTGACTCTCGCCAAGGGTGGCCCAAAGTTTGCAAAGAGCCACGGTGACCCAAACGCAGGACCGGGGCTTGGCTTAGGCCCCGGAAACATGGGTGCGACAAACGCAACAATGGCGGAGATTGCAGAAGCCTTGCAGCAAGGCGCAGTGGATCGTCCGGTGGCGGACCAGACCGGCCTCGCGGGCAGGTTCGATCTAAGGATGAGGTGGAGTCCAGCGGACATTTCCTCAGACACTCAGAATTCTGACGCTCCGCCAGATCTTTTCACCGCGATTCAAGAACAACTCGGATTGAGGCTCGTGGCGACGCGAGCGCCCGTCGGAGTGATCGTCATTGATCGCGTCGAGAAGCCCTCCGCCAACTGACTATCGGAGAACGTTATTGTCATTGTTTCAAGGTCTCGAGAAACGCCGCTCTCGCCAGTCTCCGGGATCGCAGCCCAGGGCGGCATCCGCAGACCGTCGACTCCGCTATTGCGACTTCACGATACTCGTTAGGATCTGGCGACACCCTAGCGATCAGGGCTTCT
>CAXTLR010000047.1:0-9629 GCA_964245195.1 uncultured Acidobacteriaceae bacterium
GTCTCCTTCTGGAAGAAGAACTCCTGCTCATGTTTTGGACCGACCGAATTTTCAAACCGTCTGTTCCGGGGATCGTCATGGAACCCGTCGTAATAGTAGTCATCCAGAATGGTTTGAGGACGATCCTGGGCGGTGGGAGAGGGGTTCTGACCAGAAGGACGGTCAACGTTCACGTTTTCAGTGGAGGTCGTTGGAGGCCCATAGTCTCTGGCTGCCTGCACCGGAGCGTCTGTGGCTGACTGCCCTACCAAAGTTGTCTCCTGCTCCTCTTTGCGTGCGCCTCTGAGTTCCTCCGATGCTTCACGAAAACGATCGATCAATGCCATTGCTGTTCTCCTTTCAGGGTGGTTGGGGCGCTAGATGTGGTCAGGGGAGCTATCGGGTTGTGTCTCCGTCACAGGCGGAATGAGCAGAGGTTCGGGAAGCGGTTTCGGAGCAAGGCTGGCCTGCGGTCTATGCGGTGTTCCTTGGCTCTGGACGGGGGAAACCGGGGCGGCTGGGGCCGGGGCCTTTGATGGAGCTGGCGGCGGCGGAGCCAGCGGTGTTGGATCAGCGGGGGGTGTTTTAGGCTCCAAAGGATCGAGCCACATCTTGTCTTCTGGAACTGTGCGTGGAATCAGCGCGGGAGCGATGATCTTCATGCTGATGTGGGGAAACGCGAACCGCGAAACGTAGTTGCCGAGCTTGACGAAGGTATGGAGGTCGGCCAGGCCCTCGATCTCGGAACTCATCACCAGGGGCTCGATCTGCCGGTCGAGGGTGAAGCTCTTCCCTGCCCGCCTCCCATCGGCGACCGTCTCCCGGGCGCGCTCGATCTCGATCTCGCCCAGCAGCTCCGAAGCCCACTTCGCTGCCTTCGGTTCGGAAGTCTTCATGACGAACTTCGTCGCCGGCTGGGACAGCATCACCTCGGCGTAGTGTCCGTAGATCACTTCAAGCTGCGCCTTGCCCTGATAGCCGTAGACGATTGGATTGTTGCTTTTTCGCCCCTTGGTGAGCGCCGTATGGAACTGGGGCAGGCGCTGTAAACTCGCCAGCTCGTCGATGACGAGCCACGCCCGTTTCTGCCCCGGCTTTGGGATCGTGAGCAGGCGAAGGATGAGCAAGTCGATCCAAAGGGAGTGCAACGGCCGGAGCGCTTCCTGCTCGGCTTCGGTCGAGGTGAGAAAGATCCAGCCCTTCCTTTTCTCGGCCCACTCGGTTGCGCTCCACTCCCGATTGTTCGCCTGTTCCTTGGTCGGAAGCAGCCGAAGGCTATCGGCGACCAACCCCAGAGAAGCCAGCACGCCGCTCCTTTGCTGCTGGGCTCCCTTGGCGATGATCGAAGCAAGTTCGGTCCCCGCGACGCGTCGGTCGATCTCGTCTTCATTCGCCATCCACTCAACCAACTGCTCGGGAGAAGGACGGTATTTGAGCAGGTGAGCGAAAATCTTCTGCGGCGTCTGGGTGAAGAATTCCCCCTTCTTCTCTTCGGTCGATTGATACAAGGAAGCGGCGATGGTTCGGGCTTCCGCCTGGTTGCGCAGCTCACTCGCCGGGGTCCAATATGGGCAGCGAAGGTCCAGCGGATTCAGAATCCAATCTCCACGTTTCTTCTTGAAAAAGTTCTGGGTGAACTCACCGGCCGGGTCGTACACAATCGCCACCTCCCCCCTGTCGGAGATCTGTTGGAGGATCTGTTTCAGCAGGGTGGACTTGCCCGCCCCGGTGTCCCCCATGATCTGGATGTGCTTGGCCTCTTCGGTCTGCGGTATGCGAAGAATGGCTCCCTTCTCCTCCGTCCGAATGCCTATGCCCTGGCCTTTGAGCGTCGCGTTGAACTCCTTCGGAGTGAGCATTACCGGACCGCGCAGAAGCCGTCCGTACTTCATCCGCTTGGTCCGTTTGAAATCCCACGGGAAGGCAAAGCAGAGAAGAAAGATGGTGACGATCCCGGTCTCGATGAGGGCGGGGCCGTACGCCCCGAGCAGGTCGTCTCCACCGAAGATCGCCGCCTGAAACCACGCGGACAGCGGTTCGTCCGCCACCTTCCGTTCCGGTCCGCGAGTGAAGCCGGTGTACCCCTGCGCCTGCGCTTCAGGAGCCAGCGTGACACCCACTGTCTTTCCGTTCGGCATAAGGGTTTCCCCCGGAATGAAGTCGCCGGGTAAAGCGACTCGGGCAGGGCGTTTGCCACCCGTCAGGAGGATCAAACGGAAGGAATTGTGCATCTTGAACAGCGCGCCAGCCGAACTCTTGATGTAATCGCCGGTGTAGTTGCGAGCAAGAAATGGCTTGTTGAGGTACATGCCAACCAGCAGCATCATGAGAATCGGCAACACGAGGACTGCCGTGCACACGGTGTAGATCGGTAGTTGAGGTGGCCAAAGAACAGTTTCGTTACGTCCCCAATGCGTTTTCGTACTCATCGCGTCGTCTCCCTCATTGCGTATTGCTGGAAGATTTCATCGGCTGCTTTATGCTTCGTCGTTCGTATCTCTTGCATCTCCGCGTTGAATTTGCTCGCCGTCATGATTTCGCCGCAAGCCACGTATCGCAGCACGCTATTCAGTAGCCGTCGCATGGCGATAAGTTCGGTGAACGTCGGGTCTGCAACTGAGCCTCGGGCTGCCTTCAGAAGCACCTCCCGAGACCACTCCCGAAGGGTGTCTCCCCCTGCGTTGGCTGCCCCTGCCAGAGTCGCTAACTCGGCTTCGGTAAAGCGGATTGCGACGCTCTCGGTACGGGAAGCACGGCCAATCCTCTGCTTCAACCGCTCTGCAAAATCAACCTCACCCTCGGTCATCTGGAACTCCCTTACCAAGCTCTCTCACTGTGTTTCCGGCCGGAACCAAGGTGTTTCCGGCCGGAAACGGATTCGTTCTAAGTGCTCCGTTTTGTTGATGTTTCCGGCCGGAACCGTTTCTGTCTAAAAACACCACCCTGGAAGGGGTGGAGTGTCAACTTTCTTCATGTGCGGAGCACATCGCATTTGTCCTTGCTGTTGTTGTTGCTGTTGTTGTTGCTGTTCGGTGACGCTGGGCGTCACTTCCTGCGGGGGTGCAAGCCCTCGTAGGAATGCTTCAGTCCGCAGCAGCGAAGCTTGAGGCCTTTGGTCCCCGACGCGTACCGGTGGGAACAACGGCCGGCTTCTTGAGGCGAAGTTGAGCGGTGATCTTCGGTTCCGTCGCGCGATATTTCTGGAACTCAGTGTCCTTGCCGAAGGTGTATTCCAGTGCCTTGTTCACCACATCATCCGGCTGGCATTGAGCGAAGGTCGCATACTGGTTCACCTGGGTCGCGGTTGACTCTTCAAGTGTGCAGGTTACGGTGACTTTGCGGGTCTGTTTGATCTCTAGCAAGGGCATGGTGTGCGTTCCTCCTGACTGCTGGTTGGGCTGCGTGGATGGGGGTTACTGGGTGTGAAAGCGGAGCCGGGTGGGCTTCTCACGCGGCGTTTGATGACCCGCCGTCTGCCCGGTAAAGGTCTTTGGTCACGAACTTCTGTGCATCGAAGTCGTAACCGCTGACAGAGATAAGCTCACGCACGCGCCGCCTGCCGCTCTGTTCGCGTTCGCAATACAGAACGAAGTCGATGGCCTCGGCGGTCTCCGAGCGAATAAAGCTGTGATTGATGTTCGGTCGCGCACTGAGCGCGAGATTAGACAACCGGCTGAGCGCATCCCAGGCCGATTTTGCGTGCAAGGTGGTGAGTGTGCCGCCGTGCCCGGTGTTCATCGCCTGCAACAGATCGTTTGCACACTCGTCACGTATCTCGCCGAAAATGATGCGGTCGGGACGGTGCCGAAGCGCAGCGGCCAGCAATGCGCTTGGGAGTACCGCAACCTGTCCGGGAATAGCGTCGACCGCTTCCCATCGCACAGCGTTCGGCTGAAGGATCTGCAGCTCGGCGACCTGCTCGATCACGATGAGCCTGTCCGTCAATGGAACATGATCGAGAATGGCCTTCATAAGCGTTGTTTTGCCGGAGCCGGTGCCGCCTGCGATGATTCCGTTCTTCTTCTTCAACAGGAGCGCTACGACGTGATCGCGCACCTCCCTCGGCATGCTTCCCTTCTCTATGAGCTGGTCGGTCGTGAACCACTGATTGAATTTGCGGATGGTGAGCGTTGCGCCGCCGATTGCCGATGGTGCTCCGACCACCGCGACACGCGAGCCGTCGGGCATGCGGGTATTCAGGATCGGGTTCTGATGCGTGAGGTCCTGGCCCATCATGCGAGCAACGCGCTGGATGGCTGCCTCAAGGCGCTCGACGCTGTACTCCTTCTGGAGCGGAATATGCTCGATCACGCCGCCGCGGTCGGCATACACACCGGTCGTCCCATTGATCATCAAATCGCTGATAGTGGGGTCCAGAATCAACGCCTGAAGGTCTTCGGTGAAGAACGGCAACACCTTCTCCCATGCGCTCTCGACACTCACCGCTTCACCTCCGGGCGGTACGTCGAACCATCGGCCGGGGTCTGGTCGACCGAGACACGGTTTTCGTGGAATTCCGTAATCGTGAGACCGAGGGGGTTGATGGTCTCGTACTGTGGGTTTGTCTTCGCCTGATCGCTCACCTGGGCTGGGTTCAGGTAGTACGTGACCGAAGCCATCCAATGTTCGGTGCGCGGCTTGTTGGAGGTGCTTGGTGAGTAGATCAAGTCGAAGGTTTCAAGTGCCGTTCCTCGCGACACGATCGCATCGCCGATCTTCTCCTGCGTCATCGAAGTGATGGTCACGTTGTTGACCTGAACCTCGCTCTGCTCGATCTGGCCACTGGTCACCTGAGTGATGAGGTGATTGGCGTTGTCCTGGCCGATGAGCTGGGAGGCGAGCGGCGCGGAGAGGAAGTAGTAGTTCATGGGGTACTTCTTCGCCATCGTCTGCCGGTTGATGGTGTGCCGGTACCCTGTCCAGTCGGTCAAATAGGTGCGGATCTCACCCTCGCGGGGGGAGTAATTGAGGTCGCTGTACTGGATGGCCTGCGCCCTGCCGGCGTCGTCGATGCGAACGTACCGGGTGATGGCGGGACGGTGCGACACGATCACGAGGCCCGCGCTCAGGATGAGTGACAGGCCGGCAAGCGAACTAATCGCCAGCTTCGCCATTGCACGTTCGCTGTAATGAGCCGAGTAGACCTGATTTGCGATCTTGTCAGCCTCGACGTGCTCGTGCGCGGTGAGTGCGCTACCGGGTGCTGCGACGTGTGTGGACATGCTTTGGCTCCTCCATGTGGTTGTGAAGCGCGTAGTACGCGTGAACGAAGCTCATGATGACGACGGCAAGGCATGCGAGTCGCATTACGATCTTGAGTGGGCGTGGCATGAGCCGATAGATTTGCCAGAGTGCAAGCATGTGGGTCCAACTTCCGTTCAGGGGATAGCCGCGCTATTTGTAGAAAGCTGCTCGCTCTGCCATTTCGCCGATCTTGCCTACCAGTCCGGCACCGCCGCCGAAGATCATCTGGGTGAGGCTCGGGACCATGATCAGATTGAGGATGAAGGCGACGAAGACCATCATGAAAGGCACCAGGTTCGCGATCCAGTTCCCGATGCTGTAATTGCCCTGGAATGTCTGGTTCAGAAAGCCAATCAGGAACTGTGACCAAACGAAGACGAAGGCTGCGCCGACGGCGCGGATCATGGCCAGACTTACCAGTACTTCAATGAAATGAATGAACTTCCCACGGAACGTCTCCGTAAGGTAGAGCGGGATCATGATCGGACCGAACAGCGCGGCCACCGCATAGAAGATGAAGGCACTCGCGTTGACCAGAAACAGGATCGCGGACGCGATGCCCATGATCCCTTCGACACCGTAATAGCAGAGCTGTTCGAGGATGTTGATCCCGGTGGGCACCTGCGTGTCATGAGCTGCGATTCTTAGTTGCGTCAGCAACTGATCGAGTGATTTTTGATCGAGGATCTGCGAGATCTGCGCCGCAACGTACGCAAACATGCGATTGAAACCGAAGCTGGAGCCCGGCAGGTTGTTGATCCAGTAGTGTTCGATCACCAGGCAGAACAGGAAACGAAACAGGAAGGTCTTCAGTTCGTCCATGCTGACGGGTCTGTTGCCACCGAAGTGCGCGGACCAGGACGACATGCGAACAGCAATGCCGATGAGGATGATGGTGGCAATGAAGGTGAGCAGGATCATGCCGAAATTCGATAGAGCTGCGCCGTTTTGCGTCGTGAGATTGGTGATGCTGTCGGTCAATTGCCCGAGATAGTTGATGCCACCGGGGGTGGTGTTCATAGGATCACTCTCACGAAACGCTGTGCTGGTGGGGAAAAGCCGGGGCGCTGAAGCATCTCAACGCCACCGAAGGGGTTGCCGGCTGCTCAGTAGTAGGTCGTCCAGGTCGTTGACTCGTTCGCCGCGTACGTCGGATTGTCCGCTTGTTGGGTCACCTTGAAATTGGCGTCGTTGATCGCCACTGAAGCCGCATTGCGCTTGTCCATGTTCTCGACGGCCGCTTGCGCCGCCAGGCACGCGTGGAGTTGCCCCTGAGCGTGTTCCTCCTGCATGCGCTGCGAGTCCGACATGTTGATCAAGTTGAGCTGTTCCACTTCGCTGTTGGTGAGGTTGGTGGTGTCGTAGATGGAAGTATTCAGAGCGGTGTTCGCCGGCAGATTGCTGGTTCTGTTGGCTTGGTAGGCTCCGACCGATGTAAGGCACTGGCTCGAAGCCGCGTCCATGGCCTCGATGTGGGCGAGGGTGGAAAGCCTGTCGCTTTGGCCGACGATCTCCCGGCCCCAATAGGCGGACGATGTACCGGAGATCGCGAGGTTCATGATCTTCCAGACCGTGCTTGCGTTCTGAGACTGGCCGTTGAGTTGTCCCTGGAGACCGGCGGTTTCGCCGTAGCTGTTCTGCACCGACGAATTCATCAGTGCGTTCTCCGCCGTACGCCAGATTTGCTTGGTGTTGAAGTACTTGAGGTTGTTGAAGATCGTGTTGTACGTCGTCATCGACTGTTGGTAGATCTTCAGCGCAGTTCCCGCCATCTGGACGTCCTGGATGAGCTGCTGCGTCAAGGTGAGGTTGGCTTCTTTTCCGTCCGCGATCTGTTCAACCTGATATGCGAGGCCTTTCTCCTCGTGGATGATTTGTTCGACCGCGTGACTGGATTGGGTTGGATCGAAGACAACGCCGCCGAACTGCGCGTGCGCCGGTACCGATGTCGCGAGCGCGGCGAGGCCGCCGGCGATCATCAGGTATGGGTTGGTGAGGACTTTTTTCATGAGCGAACTCCCTTAGAGCGTCGGGTTGACGCGATGTTCCGCGTAGGAGGGGATGAGGATGTCTTTGCCGATGTAGACCCGCGCTCGCGTGCCTTCCTTGAGCGTGATAATCGGCAGCCGGTTGAGGAAGTGATTCAGTACCTGTTCGCCCTCCTGGCTGGTTTGCGCGGAGATGCCGTTGCGGATCTGGCTATTGGTGTTTAGAACGCTGCCGTCGTTGCCGATCTGCGCGAGCCCTCCCAGGCCCCCGATTGCGGCGGCGGCAGCGAACGCTTGTAAATAGCCGTGGTCAACCTTGGTGGCGAGCCCGGTGGTGCCGATCTGATCCAGACCCGCGTATTTGTCGATGTCGAGGGAGAAGCCATCCGGGCAGACGGCCCGGTGGAAAACGACGGCCAACCGGTGCTGCTGCTGGTTCCCAACCGCCGTCACGGAGCCGATAAGCCGCGTTCCCTGGGGAAGAAGAAGGTTCTGGCGATCATGCGAGTAGTAGTCCGTCGTGAGCATGATGAGGACCGGGCCGGCCATGCCGCCGTCCACATGGTTGGTGACGACCCCTTCAAGAACTGTTCCCTCGAAGACGCGGTAGAGTTTCCCGCCGTACTGATCGAAGTCGTCCGCGCCCATCGGGTTGGCGTCTTTCTTTTCGGCGGTCTTTGGACCTTCTTCCGGGGTATCCGGCCCTTCGGTGATCGACTGGCTGGCGAGTACGGCCGGTCCGGTGACGCTTGGACCTGCGACCGAGGGTGACGATGCTTCGTTCTTCGCTTCGTGGGTCTGGAAGTCAACGGCTACGGTGTCGCTGTTGAGGGCGTCCACGCGGCGCTTTTCACGCTCCGCGGCCTTCTGCTTGGCCTGTGCGCGAGCCTCCGACTGCCCCGAAGTCTGTTTCGGGGCGTTGGCGCTGGTGCCGTAGATGGCCGCGCTCTGCGCGGGCGTCATGGGCACGGTACCGTCCGACTCAGGGGGTGGGAGGGCGGCTTGTTCCTGGGCCTGCATTCCCTTCTCCTGAACCTCCAAAGATGCGACCGCTTGCTGGAGCTGAGCGTGCTCGGCGTCACCCTTCTGAATAAGCTCCTGCTGCTTCTGGAAGCCGGTCACCTGCTGGGCATCGGCGGTAGACGGTCGGGATTGCATGGTGCTCTTGGCCGCTTCCTTCTTGTGGCTGCCGGTTAGGGTGTTGTACGCGGTGGAGGCTCCGATCAGGACTATGGCACCGGTCAGAACGAGCACGATGGGCAGGGTCTTGCCGATGGGCGGCTTGGCCGGGGGGACGACGGGGACGGTTCCCATTAGTTGGCCTCCTGACGGTGGAACTCGACCTTGGACTTGCCGATGGCGACGTAGCCGTTCTGGAGGAGTTTTGGAACGGTGTAGAGTCCGTTTGCGAACTCGAAATTGATGAGCGAGCCCTTCTTGTCTTTCAGCTCGTAGACCACGGGCGGCTCTTCGAACTTGCCCTGGATGTAGGTGAACTTGCCGTCATCCCAGATCTGCCGCACACCCAGCGCCCTGGCCTTCGACTCATCCCAGCGATAGTCGAAATGAAGGTTGCTGGGGTAGGTGCTCTGGTACTTCTCCTGGGCGACCTCGGCCGTCTTTTTGTCGGCTGCGGCAGTCGCCTGAGCCTCCGCTACTTCCCTCTCGAGCCGGTCTTCCTTCTCCTTCACCTCGGCGGCTGGGATAAATACCGGAGCGTCGGCCATCTTTTTCTGGGCGTCCTTGTCGGTCTGCTCCAGGAATACGGTCGAATCAAAGCCTCCCCCCTCGGCGGATACCTCTCTGAGCTCAAGGGTGTAGTCGTTGCCGTGGTCGGAGATGATGTGGACGTTGGTGCTGCTCTTCGCCGCCGCGGCCTTGGGCTTTACGGAGATAAAGCGGCTGGCGACGTGACCGGCGTTGAAGATCCAGTCGTCCGTGTTGCCGCCGAACACCGTGGCGACCTTCTCCTCGGCCGGCAACTCCAACAGCGTCGATTCGTTGAGGCTGGTGCGGATCACCGGGGGTACGGCGGTTGGGCTCACCTGAACGGTCCGCGGGGCCTTCTGCTGAGCGCGGGCAGTCGGTGTGGTGTAGACGGAAACCGCGAAGACGGCACTTGCGGCAATAATATGAGGCGTTTTCCTAAGGTCGGTCTCCCTGATGGTTTTGCGTTGGTGGTTGCGCGGACGGTTCTAGGCGTCTTCGCCTGCGACAAAGCGAGTAATGCCGTCCTCCAACCCCCACCTCTGGATGAGGCGACCGCGGCGGGCTCGATCCTTGGGCTTGCTGGAGAAGATCGCGTAGCTGCGAGGGTCGAGGTTCAGGGTCACAACCTTGGTGATCCCGTCGCGGCGCATCAGCAGACCTTCACGCGGCCCCAGGCTCTCGAAGAGGTTCAACTGCTGCTCGGTCATC
>CAXTLR010000048.1:0-8783 GCA_964245195.1 uncultured Acidobacteriaceae bacterium
ACTCAGCCACACGCGAACGCGTCTGCCGCACAGCGGCTTCGTTCAAGTCGCAATAACGTCAGTAATCCGGCACCGTCGCCACAAACGAACGTTTAAGACGGCTTCCGTAGCTCCGCAAAGCAATTGGTCTCTAGCTGCCAAAACAGTAGCATAACCCTCGTCAGAAACATACAGTCGCGCAGTGACGTTTGTGCTAGCGTGTTCGTATGGTGATTGGCTACGCCAGAGTCTCAACAGAACAGCAGGGGATCGAGGCGCAGTTGCCCGATCTTCGGAAGGCTGGATGCAAGCGGGTCTACCAGGAGACGCTGGGAGGCGGAACGATGGACCGGCCCGAGCTGGAGAAGTGCCTGGAACGCCTCGATCAGGGAGACACCCTGGTGGTGTGGCGGCTGGACCGGCTGGGCCGCTCGATCCGCGACCTGCTCCAGATCGTTGACCGGCTGGACAAAGGCGGTATCAACTTCATTTCGCTCAAGGAGCGGTTCGACACCAGCACCGCCGCTGGGCGACTCGTCTTCCACTTCTTTGCGGCCCTGACCCAGTTTGAGAAGGAGCTGATTCGAGAGCGCACGATGGCTGGATTGTCTTCGGCTCGGGCGCGAGGCCGGATGGGTGGTCGAAAGAAGCTGCTTACGGCGCAGCAGGTGAAGGTGGTCAACACAATGTGGGACAGCCACGAACATACCCGGCATGAGATCGCGGCAAACTTCAGCGTATCGGTCGCCACCATCGACCGGATTCTACGAGCAGCCAGAAGCGTAGTCCCAAGCAGAGGAGGGAAGTGATGCGTGTCCTTTTGAGCGGGTTGGATGGGAGCGACTTTGAGGGAGAGGTGATCGGCGGAGAATTCTACGATCCTTACACCGGGCAATGCGACCTGGAAGACACCTTTACCGTTCGGCGCGATGACGGCATGATCTTTGAGGTCCACGGCTGGCTGGTGGACGTAACCGTGGTGGCAGAAAAGCACCGGTGGGTGATGTAGACATGACGAAAGCGGTTCAGAGAGCGCTGCACTGTCCGTGCGGGCGAGAAAAGATCCTCGCCAACGGTCTCTGTGCGAGCTGCTACACCCTGAAGCGGCAAGACGCAGAATACTTTGGCGGGCTGCGGGAGGCGGTTCTTGAGCGTGACGGCTATCGCTGCCGGGTCTGCGATGCTCCTGGCAGACGCAAGTGGGAGATGATTGTGCATCATCGGGTGCCGGGCAAGTCGGTCCTCGCTCTGATGATTTCGCTTTGCCCTGGCTGTCGTGCCAGGATCCACCGGACAAAGGCAGTGCTATCCGCCATGCCGCCGCTTCTGCTGAAGCTATGGCGAGAGCAGCATCCCAAAGGTCATGAACAGGTGCAGCTCGACTTCAGTTCGAAGAGACCTGCGGCCAAAGCCGTTCCTCTTCTCCGAGACAAGATGGACGAATGACACCGCTTGACAGGTGGCCATTTCCGAACACGCTCCATTTGTAGGAATAAGAAACCACCGCCTCTACGAACATGTAATATTTGAGCTGATGCCAAGGTACAGTCCCATCGATGCCGGTGTCCCGCTACAAGCAAGCCGAAGCGATCTGGCCGCCTTACACTGGGAAACGAACGGCATTACAGCTGAGTTCTATTTACCCGATGACGAGGCTCACCTATTGCGCATTTCGTTCGATAGGCCATCCATCATTAGGGTCCTGGATGAAATGCCTCTTAGCACGGAACAAGACGACACTCCGAACGAAGGGATTGGTGCCCGGGCATTTTGCTTATCTCCTTGAGGGCGCTGCTTTCGCCCGTCTGCAATCCTGGGCTTGGAAAGAAGTGAACGCGCCTGTAAAGCACTATTAGTCATTACAGGATGGGCATGCCTGGACGTTCTAACGTCGGCCGCCCCGGTCTTCACCACCGTGCGACGGTAGTCGTCCGCGCGAACATGCCAGCGCCTCCCGCGACATCATCTGTTCGTCATTTGCGAACACAAGAGGTTTGCGGGTTTTCGTTAGCCAGCCCATCGATCTTGGAACGCATGTTGGCAACATCATTCCATGTCGCAGGACTGCCGCAAAGTCGTTGTTTTCGGCAAAGGCAAGTTCCGGGTGGCCAAGCCGTAAACAGAAGAGCGCCGGCTGGTCCCCGGCGCTTCCTGTTCCGATGGACTACTTCCTGGGTGGCACGACCGCATCCTTCATGGCTTTCGAAACCCGGAACTTCACGGTTGTCTTGGCCGCGATCTTGATAGATTCCCCTGTTGCCGGGTTGCGGCCCACGCGAGCCGCACGTTGAGCCTTCACGAGTTTCCCGAGACCAGGCACCGTAAACTCGCCGGTCTTCCGCGTCTGGGTCGTTGCCGTCTCGATCAGCAGATCGAGGAAGGCTGTGATCTGTTTCGGTGCAACCTGCAGCTGCTCGGCCATCGACCGGATCAACTGCGTCTTGGTCATCTTCGGCTCAGTCGCCTTTGCGCTGGCTGAGGTCTTAACGGGTGCGGTCTTCTTTGCCACCGCCTTCTTTGCTGCCGCCTTCTTCGTCGCCAATGGTCTTCTCCAGATCTCTGATTAAGCTTCTGTTGTCGGTACTGACTTCGGGCGTCCGCGCTTGCCGGGTACCTTCGTCTCTGTTCCGTTCTTCCCTGCACTCTTCTTCGCCGCTCGTTTGCGGGGTGCTTCTGGTTCAGACTGTTCCAGAGCCTCTTCGTTCTGGACCATCGTCTGCACCTGCTCGCGAAGCTGCTGTAAACGCTCAATTTCGGCGTCGATCTGACCGACGTACTCTTCTGACTGCTTGATGAACATGGTTGGCATCTCTTCAGTTTAGCGGCTACCCCGAGCGTCAATCCATTCAGGCCTGCTCAATTGGCCACAGCCGCGTTTCACAGGATCTATGTTGCGGGGCGGCTCACACCAAGTCGATGAGTGCATTGGCCTGTTAGCGTCAGACGAAATCTGCCTCCGGATTGGCGGCCATCCTCCCGGATATTCGGTCGATTGCTGAACACTCAGAGAAAGCCGTCGCCGGAGTATGTTACTGATGAGTGGGGAAACAGAGTGATCGAATGCAGAGCTGCCACGAAGAACTATGCCTCTAAGCCCGTTCTCCGAGGCATAAACCTCGTTGTAGAACCTGGCATTAGTGCACTATTAGGGGCCAACGGTGCCGGCAAGTCCACGCTGCTGCGCCTGCTTTCAGGATTAGAGGAGCCAGACAGTGGTTCCGTGTTCATCGGCGGACTGGGTTTCCGGCATCATGGAGTTAGAATTCGGCGGAATTCGGGTGTACTACCCGAGGGGCTCGGGCTGTTCGAGTCTTTGACGGTCATCGAGAACCTGATGGCAGTTGGACCGATTTATGAGCTCACGAAGAGCGAAACGGTAGATCGAGCAGCGGACCTGCTAGGGCTGCTCGATCTTACACAAGGACGCCACACCGTTGCACGCAATTGTTCATTCGGCATGCGGAAGAAGACCGCCTTGGCCATGGCCCTCCTGCACAAGCCGAAGGTTCTGCTGCTGGATGAGCCGTTTGAAGGTATTGATCCCGCTTCGTCCGCGGTCATTGAGATGCTGCTTGGCCAACTCTCCCGCGGTGGCACTACGATCTTGCTCACCTCGCACATTCTGTCGGTCGTGCAGAAGATAGCCAGCCGCGTAGTCATTCTTCACCAAGGTCGAGCTGAATCAGATTTCAACCCGGCCACGACAGAAAAAGGGGTTGAAGAGATCTATTTCAGCATCGTTGGCAAACCACAGCCGGAGGTGGCGGATTGGCTCAGATCCTAGCCCTTCTGTCCCTGCTCAAGAAACTGATGTTGAAGGAACTGAGTAGCTCTTCTTCCGTGCGTTTCAACAACTTCCTGTTCTGCATCCTCCTTATTATTTCTGCACGCGGGGGACTGAAAGTGGAGTTCTGGAGTACGTTCTTCTTTCAGATTGTCCTCCTTGCGCCCCTGCTGGTTACCTTTTCCGTGGATACCCAGCATAGATTGCCTCCCGAGCGGGTCTCTACGTGGCCACTGACAGGTAGACAAAGATTCTTGCTCAGTTCAGTAAGTTTTGCATTGAATCCATTATTTATAGTGTTGTTTGTTGGCTACCTGTTGTGGATGGGATTAGCCACAGCTTTGTTTTTTGTTTTACTGGCACTCCTCGTCCATACGACGGTGTACGCCGTCAGCCGTCTCCCATTCAAAATACGAATACATGCAAGCCTCGGCATCTCAAGGGCGCCCTTCAAGGTCGGCGGAGTCGCGCAAGAGACGTTGCGAGGAATGCAAGGAACCCTAGACTTTTGGGTCGCGCTGCTCATCGCTGTTATCGGAACCTTGTATCGGCTGTTCGGGCGGGAACCGGAGCCCGAAGCATTTCCTATGCTGTCGTTATTTGTGGGTATTGCAATGAGCACGATTGCGCAACGCATGCTGCGTCTGGATGAAGGGCGAGCGTTGCTGCGTTATCGTCTCATACCGATGCCAGGTTGGCAGCTACTGGTCACGCAGGATGTGACATTCTTGATCCCGTTCGCCGTCATGGTTTCACTCCTAAGTCTACGAACAGGTGTTGCATTTGGCTTGGTTGCTATCGCAGTCGGACGATACCCGTCGCTGAGACAGCGGGCAAACCAGCGTAGATGGCGTTTTGTCGGAGGGGATCCCCGTTTTGGGGTAGCACAGGTTCTCTTAGGTGGACTCGCTGGAATCGGAGCAGCGAGGACGGGACTCTGGGTCGTGGCCATCGCCTTCGCCATCTATCTAATTTCTCTATCCTGGGGCGAGATGCTCTGGAAACGCTCCCTGGCTGTTTAGCGTAATTCTGGAACGATGCAAATCTCTAGTGCACTCATTGACAGTCGCTCACGATATCCATCTTGCGGGTGCGACGCAACGAATGTGCGGAGCCCATAGGACTCCGCACATTCGCAACAATTGCAAACTACCAACCGTACGTGCCGTCCTTGTGGAAGAAGCCCGCGGTCGGGCCGTCTTCGCCGATCTGCGCATACTTCACGATCGCGATGGCGGCGTCGGCTGCCGTGCCCGGACCGCTGTGGTTGTTCAGGTCCGTGGCGACGTAGCCGGGACAAACGGAGTTGACCTTTGTCTTTGTGTCCCGCAGTTCCCACGCCAGGTTTACAGTGAACATGTTCAGCGCTGCCTTTGAAGCGTTATAACCGAGCGGCTTTACCCCGTAGAATGGCGACTCCGGGTTCGTGTTGATCTCGAGAGAGCCGAGACCGCTGGAAACATTCACGATGCGCGCTGCCGGCGCTACCTTTAGTAGTGGTAGCAGCGGCTGCGTGAACTCCACCGTCCCGAAGAAGTTTGTGTTGAAGATGCGCTTGATGGCGTCGATCGAGGCCGTGCTAGCAGGCGCATCGGCCCCTGTCAGGTCGGCAACGCCGGCGTTGTTGACCAGCACATCCAGGTGGCCAAACTCCTTCGAAATTTGATCGGCAAGCGCGGTCGCAGTTTCGTGCGCATGCTCCAGATCGGCGTGAACAAATCGAACGTCCAGCGCTTCGGCGCGCAGCTTTGCCGCTGCCTCTTCGCCACGGGCTGCATCACGTGCACCCAACAATACCGTGAAGCCGGCTTTAGCAAGTGCCCGTGAAACCTCAAACCCAATGCCCTTGTTAGCGCCCGTTACCAGAACTACCTTCGCCATGCATTTGCCCCCGTGCTGCTTGGCTTTCAGATTCTTGGACGCGCGGAAAGATTCGATAACGATTGAAGCATCTGCGCAGTTTCTCGCGCGAATGCAGGTGGCGAACACGATGACAGTTTTCCCGCGCCAGCGATCAGCAAGATGGTGGAGTTGGCCCCGTGCTCCAGTCCAGGGCAAGCTGCGGACCATATGGACCATCTTTGTAGAGTCCCATGGAACGGACGACGCTACCCGCAATCCCTTCACGTTCCACCGTTGCGTGCGACTCCTGAAGGTCAAATTGCGGTGAAAATTCTCCCCCCTCATCGTGGGCTCACTGGTCTGGTTTCATTCAACGGAGGAGAGCGGAGCACGCTCCGTGGGGACGCGTCGCTTCTCGTCCCAGGGGCGCTTCGTAGACTGATCATCCGGTTTGTGTTTCTAGTAGCCCGTACCGGACCGCAACTGCTCCGCGAGTGGAATACCGCCAACGCTCTCATCGATGCCGGGTTGGTACCGCGAAGTCGCATAGGCGGAAGTTTGCACTCCGCGTGGCTGACCTCAGCAGTTCGGCCCGCTGACTGGCGTGAGGGGCGTTTGTAGGACTGATGGCACAAGAGGAGTCAGTGCACACTGTCTAGACATTCGCTTCAGCGGGGTGACAGTTCGACGTGTTGGATGTGCTCGGTGAGGTCACCATCCTGAGACTCGGACGCTGCAACACCCCTTGCATCGATCAACTTGTGTCCCTCAGAGGGTAATCCGTAGGTCAGGGCACCCAGGTACAAGTCGGTGCTTCTCCTTGCGTCGAGGCAGAAGGACACGTCGCCTCCACCATGGGCGGAAGTCGTCGAGAAGCGTTTCCATCCCGCTGGAGGTGCAGGGGGAAGTACCTGCGCGCCGATGACCATGCTTTGCACGGAAGCGGCCGGGGGAAACTCGAGTAAGATTCGGTCGACCTTTGGCGGCGCATCCAGACGTGCGTGAACGCATAGGTTCGGGCCCACCATGGATCGCTCGAGAGTCTGCATCGCGACACCTGGAAGAGTTTCAATGCCGGCTGGCGACGAGTACACAACGGCTTGATTCGAAACCCAGGGGACCAGCAGTTCCGGATGGGGTTCGGAACTGAACTCGCCGACACGCATCATCTCTGGAATCAGTGACACGTCCTTTTTCAACACGCCGGTCACCCAGTGCACGGGGCCGGTCCCGTTCTGCACGCAGAGCAGATTGACCGGCAAGGGCGCGGCCGCTGAGTAATCCGGCAACACGGCTGCAAGGAGTACGGCGAGGGCTGCCACCGCCAGAGCACTTATTGCCGACCGATGGAGGAAAGCCCTCTTCGGCCACAATGATGGAAGAGCAAGTACGGTGATTGCGCTGAGTACGCAGCAAACAAGCGGGAGAGCCGTCTCGCCTTCCCCGAGATAGAGAAGCCTTAGAAGTGGAATCCAGAGCACGCCGGCGCCGCACACCGAAATCGCAACCGCGAACTCCGCCGCACCCGGTCTGTCGATGCCCCAGAGAACCGCTGCCGCCAGCGAGACCGCCGCAACCAGCGCCGGGGCAATGACGATGTAACTGGCACCAAACAGCAGGAAAGACAGGATCGCTCCAACCAGAGCCAGCATTGCCCAGTAGCCGACGAGGTATTCCACCGTCGCTTGCCTGGCCGGCAGCCATGCAAATACCAGCGCCGCTACGGCGCAGGCGAGAGCCGAGAAGGCAACGAGCGACGGTACCGGATGCGCCGGAAACTGTGGTCCAAGCAGCGCCATGGGAAACAGCGCCCAGAGCAGTGCAGAGGCGCAGGCGGCGCTGAGGAGCACTGTTACCGTCAACGTTGCCGCGCCTCGAAGAAGAGCGCCAGCTCGCAGCCTGGGCACACGGTAGACGGCGGCAAACGCGAGCAGGGCCAGTGCAAGCGCCACCAGGGGAAGGCACAGACGTCGGGGCCAAATGACCTCGTGCCGGAAGAGGTCGAAGTACACCACGTCCCCTGCTGCGTTGGTTGAAGGAGGGTCAGTTGCAAGCGCACGCACCAGCGCCAGCGCTTCCTCACCCTGGTGTTGCACACTCTTCGGATCAAGGTGGGCGAAGTTGTCGCCCATCCGGTGGTAGAACGCCGTCCCACCCAGAAATGCCAGGTTGAAGCCTTGGATTCCATGGGCACGCAGGTTGGTGAAATCGGTGTCACTGGGAAGGTGCTCGTACACCGCAGACATGAGCGAATTGGCCACGGGCACATGGGTTGCGCGGCCATAGAGCTTCATCAGGGCAGCGTTGTGCGGACTCGTCTGATACATCAGGCTGGGGCCGCGCACTCCACGGGCATCCAGGTTGATCGCCCAACGCACATCCCGTGCATCGGGGCTGTTCACGAAGGCCTGTGAGCCTAGCAGGCCATGTTCTTCCGCGTCGTCGAAGAGAAGAACGACAGGGTACTTCAGTGGCGCTCGCGCATGGATTTGCCGCGCGATTTCGAGAGCAATTGCCACGCCGCTTAGATTGTCCGCTACACCGGGTCCAGCCGAAACCGAGTCGTAATGAGCGTCCAGGAGCACCGCGGGCCCGTCAGTCTGTCCGGGAATACGCACTACAAGATTTTCCAAATACATGCAGTCGTTGGTGTCGTTACACAGAAACGCAGATTGCCGTTCCGCTGCATAACCCAGGCGTTCCACTGCTTGTGTAATCCCCCGGAGCACCTCTGCATTCTTGGCCGAACCCGTGGGATGCGGGACTTCACTGCCCAGAATGTCTCTTATCTGCGCGATCGCCTGGGTCGCAGAGAACGCACTAGCGGAGGAGTCTGGAGCTGGCGGATTTTCGCAAATCCAGGCAAGGCTGGTTAGCACCACCACGAGGAACAGGAGGATTGCTAGAAACGATTTCGACCTCGCTTCGAATGCCGTTGCCACGGGTATCAATCAATGACCTCGGGAGAAACTTTAGATCGCACGGACATCTGGGCGTGATCAAAGTATAGCTACCCGTCTGTTCCTTCAGCCGCGTTGGTACCGCTATGTCGCAAAGGCGGAAGTTTGCCTCCGCAGACCCGCGGTGGGGCAACTCGGCACGGTAGCTGGTGTGAGAAGCGTCTGTCAGGACTAATGCTCGGAGTACCCAAGCCGTGCTTGCAAGGATCGTGAGGCGA
>CAXTLR010000049.1:0-8742 GCA_964245195.1 uncultured Acidobacteriaceae bacterium
AACATCGTCAGCCAGGATCACGAACCTGTACACCCGGCCAAGACAACACGCTTACAGTACGGAGGCATCGACAGTTCTCTCATCGTTATAGAGCTTTAGTCGTCGCAGAACCCCAAGTGTCTGTACCCACGATCTGTCGGAGAACCTCGTCTAAAACACGCCGAAGTAGCTGCTTCTGCCGCTTCAGGTCTGCAAGGAGCGACTCGTAGTGATGCTGCGCATGGGCATCCCGCCCCCGTCTTACTTCAACCAGGCGAGATCGCAGTAAGGTTCCTTCGGCATCGATCTCAAGGACCATCCGGCCCACGTCGGCCTGGGCAAGTGAAAAACCATAGTGACAGCCCCGGATGAAGATCCTGTGTGCTTTGTGCGGGAGGCGTTCCATATCGCCAAGCTTGTCAAATCGATAGCCCGCTCCCCTCACGGCTTCTACTCCGGCGTTGGACGCTAGTTCATGAATACGTCTCAGTTCAACCTCAAATTTGTCCCAGCTAAGCATCATTTCCTCTTTATGCGTTTTCGCCATTAAGCCAGGGCAAGTTGTTGTGTTGTGCTGAGTCGTCCTGTTACGGAAGGTGAGCGATAGATTCGCTTTCCGTGATCGCAGCCTGATCTTGCACTGTGAGTACTGGGAACATAGGGTATACCCCAATGCTACGTGGCACACGCCAAAGTGCCCGCAAACACGATGCTTTCACATCCATCCTGGAACAGCAACGTCATTCTCGCAAACCCTGATATCCGAGAAACGGCGAGTGGAGCGGCTCGTTGGCTGGCTACTTGGAAAGCGGCGAAGCGGACCGTTTCAGTGAGTGCATTGGCCTGATATCGCCACTTGAGATCCCCGATCTTCCGATCAGTACTCAAAGTAAATAGAGACCGATCGATTCTCTCCGTCGCTTTCGACGAGAGCTCGCTAGATGGCTCAGAAGAAGTGAATTGAGCCAGATCAGCAACATCGCGTGCGAATCAATGCAGGTTGTGCTATGAACCTCAGTATGCAGATGCGCCTGATGTCGGACTCTCACTCAGAACTTGAAAGGCTCGCTGGTACGCCATTTGCCGGGACTGGCCTTTCTACGACCGGGCAGCCAGAGGTTTCTCACGTCCACAGTGTTCCCGGAGCCACACATGGCTGGTTTGAACTCTTGGTCGATTGGGGAGTTGTGGGATTGCCGCTTAGCACTTTGGGCAATCTCATCGCCAGCTGGCTTTGGAGAGTATTTGAAAACAGGCAGACTCCAGATAGGAAGCGACAGTTTAAGGTCATACTCCGGCAAGGAGAAGCGTTTGCCGACGTAGACATCGATCCAGAGAATTACGACCGGACCCGCGAGGCTCTCGAGAAAGCATTGCGACATGTCAATAGAGAGCCATGAACTCGTCGAGATCCTTCAAGGCACTCTATCGGGAGCACTACCACGTGAGCAAAGGCATCTCCGCACTGTCATTGACACGATCGAACAAACTAACCTAACAGCCACGCTGGACAGTGCGCCTTCTATTTTCTTGCAGGAAGTAATCGAGAACTGCCGAGAATTTATCTCTGATGAAGACTTCGGTTGGATCACCGGTCCCGAACTGTACGGAGTCGACATCAACGCGTGTGATGCTGTTGCACGTTGCGAAGCGGGACGACAGCAGATCATTGTGTTTTCAGGGCTCGTTCAGATGATCAGAATGTACGGTGAGCTGTTGTCGGTCCTTACACTGCTCGCGAGGGGCCGAAAAGGTCCTGCGATCTACGTTCAGGGAAAGCGAGAAACCGAGCTCTCTGCGTATGTGGTGGCCGCAATCTCTGTCATTCTCAACTACGTTGAGACCGGCACCGCGACAGTCAATTTCGGCGACATTCTTGGCCCCGAAGTCAAGATGCGGACGGACGTAGCCTGGAAATGTGGTGTTTACTTCATCATCGCTCACGAGGCTGCGCATTTGCAGCTAGGTCACTTCGACGCAGCTACCCGACATTTGTCGGAGCGCATGGTGTCCGGACTGCCGATATCGGAGGCTTCGACCATTTATCGGACCCGAGAACTCGCAGCGGACGCGACTGCCATAGAGTCTCTGCGACCAGAAGCACGTCACTGGTTCTTTCCAGGCCTGTCAAACTTCCTCGGTCCGTTTTCTCTCCTGGAGGCTTTCGGGCGCGATGTCGGAGAGACGCATCCGCTTTGCGCTAATCGTACGGCACAACTTGCGAAGCTTGCAGCACCTCCCGATCCCAAACATCAGCGAATGTTCACGGAGATAATCGAGTTTCGCACGCGCTGGTTCCAAGGTATGGCGGAGAGCCGGTCAACATCAAAGACGGGCGACGTTCGGGATCGTATCTTACGGAGTCTCCCCATCTGGGAGGCGACCCAGATCATCAGGGGCATACACGAGAACGTAATCGCTGACTCTCAGTACCTCGATGACAAGAACTGAGCAGCCGCTCCGAAGGCTTTGAGGCTGCGGTCCTACACTCTTTCAACACTGTTACTGAGTCCGCTCCGTCCGGTTCGTAGATCGTAGAGGCACTCTCTCGCCAAGCCGATCGGTAGGGCGGCTCGAGTTCGCGCATCATGACGGCCTACCAAGCAGCCCATTGCCTATCTGAGACGCGTGACCTGTCTGGATCAAGCAAATGACGTCGCCGGTAAACCCGCTCAAAGATAGTGAGTAGCACGAGGCCCAACTCCACTCCAGCTCCGAATCATGACAGATCGCTAATGCGCTCGCGAGGTATGACCGAATGCATCGCCGTGTTGGCGTCAACCGAGATCGCCAGGCGGCTCGCTGGTGAGAAGCCGTCTTATGAAGACTGATTCTCCCGTGTTAGAGGGAGGTGAATGTTATAAATCGAGGATGTCTTCGCCGCGTTCCTTACTACGAGCTTTGAGAGGGGTTCTTTGTGGTTTCGATAGCTTGTTGGATGTGACCAAGAACATATTCGGCACCAGACTCAGGGCCATCATTGAATGGCGTTACGGCTGCCTGACGTTCACGCCAAAGATATTCAAAGAAGATCTCAACTGCGCGTACCTTCTGATGAAATAGAAGTTCACCGCGCTCAGCCTCGATCTTTACGAGATCGGCCAACTGTTGCGCGGTCTTCTGATCGTGAATCGGGCTCGTTGGTATGCAGCCAAACAAATATTCGAAGCGCCCGCTCAACAAACGTAGGTGAACCCATCCAGCCGCAAGGATGCGGATAGAGTCCTGCCAGATGAGGTCAGTAGTGTTCATGCGATCCGTGACCACGAGCTCCGTGCGCACGAGATGTTTGAGCGTCAGGAATACATCATCTGGAACATACCCCATCTTCTGCATCGCGTCTGCTATCTGAGTGCAGGTGAAGTAGCCTTCTACATTGATCAGACCGACGGTCTTTTTGTTTCTGAAGAGGTAGAAGAGTAGCTCGATTAGGAGGAAGTTGTCTGGTTTTTCGCAAGTCTCATCGTAGGCGAATATGTTTTGCACGAAGCCACTATCCTTACTGAATAGCCGCCGATTCGTGCGCATCAGTATGCGTAGGATCGTGTGCTCCTTAAGCCACACGTCACCACCGCCAAGCGTGTTTGACGCGATTGTAGTGGTACTCAGGTAGCCAGATGTGATGATTGCACCAAAGATTTCCAATGCACGCCGCACGTCTTTACCAGCTAAAGCCTCAAGTACGCGAGAGATGTTGCGGTTTCGGTCAAAAAGCGCATTGTAGAGCCGGGTCAGGAACGTCTGAAGCTCTTCGGCCGAGTAGCGAATACGCATTCCGCTCTCGATCTCGTAGGTTTTGTCCCCGCCCGCGTCCTTAGAAAGGTACTCAATGCTGAGTTCAAGTCTGCGCTTTACGACATCAATGAAGCGAGGCGGGCTGATGTGGAAGACGACCCCCGTCCTGTAGGTGTCAAGGGGTGGTCTATCCTTGTACCGTTCATATGTCTCATCGCGCATCTGCAGGACGACGAAAGCGCGGGTCAAGTTCATGAACCATAGTGTGAGCTGGAAGGCCGCAAGCTGGTTGTCACGATCAAGCCGATCTACATTGTCCATCACCACGACTAGCGCTTCTTGTCTGCTGCCCATGATGTATTCGGCTATACCGCGGGTGGTGTCCTCGGCATTATCCTGCCATTCCAGCATGTCTTCCGCTCGGCGGATCGCTGCTTTCTCAGCCGAGGCCTTCTCCAACTCGGCATAGATAGGCTTCTTCTGCTGGAGCTTCCTCGAATAACTTTCACGAAGCACAGAAATCTCTGAAAAGTCGATATCGCGGTTATCAGTTTGGAATGAGTCGATGAAGGTCCGACAGAGCCAGCCTTCGGCCCCAATGAGGCTCACTGGCGCACTCAAGAAGTCAACGGTCGCCCACTTTGTCTTTTCCTTCGCGGCCTTTGGCTGCAGCGTCTGTTTATAACGCTCCATGAACAGAGATTTGCCGCTGCCGACCGCACCCTGTATGAGTTGTAGATGACCTTCGCGCCGATCCAATCGCGAAAGATTTTTCGTCGTTTGCGAAGATAGAGATGGATCGCTGGAAGTTCTCCTCCCCGCTTCTTTCTGGATGCAGGTATTCAACGGTGTTGCCTCGTCGTGCCGAGACACGTTCCTTCAAGAGTGATTCTAGGATGCGGTCATACTCAGTGACCTCGTCGGAACTGACGTAGGCCCGTTCGACGATCTCCTTAATGCTGGACTGCTTGGAAGACGAAAAGTAGCGCTGCAGAAGGGGTGCCAAAGGCGCAGCAAACTGGTTCAAGTTGACCGTTGCCCGAAGAAGGGCTTGGCCGCCTGCAAGGCTGTAAGGAAAGAGAAATCGTTTTGCTTTCGCGGCCAGGAGACAACTATGAGCGTGACCTTCTAGAATCGGACGGACACAAAGCTTCTGGAACTCGACAGTCACTGTACTCTGTGGCAGAAGCTCCATCACCTTCTCGGAAATGGATGGCTTACTGTCCCAATACCCGGCCATAAAATCAACGCCGTTCGTGGCGAAAACGAAACGTGCGGGGTTGATCTCGGTCGGATAGTTCTGATAGAGGTAAGCGGCATACATCTGTGCTTCGTGGTAGCCCACTTCAACGGGAACGTCGGGCGGCTTCGCCTCAACAATCAGGACCGGGAAGATCCGTATCCAGACGCTGAAGTCTGGAAAGCCACCAGAGGTTAGACCTGCCTTCCGATTGAACGGGGTCGGCGCGAGGTACTTCTTGGGTTTAATGAATCGCTCGGGAATATCGAGATACGGCGAGCCCTGTAGGAGCGGGATGATGATTCGCATCTCAACATCTGCTTCATTCTGAAGAACTAGCTAGCCATAATCGATGTGCATGCGAAGAGAGTAAACTACGCTGCTGCCGAGCAGCCATCACAACAGCTGTTCAAAACGATAGCCTGAAACGCGTTTCTTGTCAGTAATGCAGTTCAGTTGGTGACAAATCGCCGATGCACTCATTGTGCCGGCATTGTCGTGTTCTCTCGCAAACGGTGATTAACGAGAGCGGCTTGAATCGAGAAAGCGAATGGAGCGATCACTGGCTTTTTGCATTCTTGAAACGTACTCTCAAATGCTATGCTCGATTTATGCCTCCTGTAACGAGTTCCGAGAAGAAAACGCCTTCTAAGAAACCGGCTGCAAGGAAATTGCAAGCCAGCGGCCTGTTGATCGGCTATGCGCGAGTCTCAACGCAGGATCAGAATCTGGAGTTGCAGACTGAAGCTCTCCACAAGGCGGGCTGTAAGAAGATCTTCGAAGATCGGGTGAGCGGGATCCGGGCCGAGCGCCCGGGTCTCACTCAGGCGAGGGAAGGTCTTCGTGCCGGCGACACGCTTGTGGTTTGGAAACTGGATCGGCTGGGCCGGAGCGTCAAGCACCTCGTCGATCTGGTCGGCGAGCTGCAGCAGCAGGGAATTCAGTTCAAGAGCCTGACCGATTCCATCGACACCGGAACCGCTTCCGGCCGGTTCTTCTTCCACGTCATGGCCAGCCTGGCTGAGATGGAAAGGGAACTGATTGTCGAGCGGACCCGAGCCGGTCTCGAAGTAGCGCGCCAGCTCGGCCGCACAGGCGGTCGCAAACGGCAAATGACCGATACCAAGGTCAAGGCGGCGAGGAAGCTGCTCGCTAGCGGGGTCCCAGCGCGTGATGTGGCCAGCAACCTGGGCGTTTCTGTCCCTACCTTATATAGATGGGTTCCCGCATCGACCTCCTCGTAGCAGGCGTTCCGGGCATAACTGGCGAGAATGTGATTTCCCGAGAGCGATCCGGTTCTGTAGCCTTGATCCAGCGACACAGCTCGATTTAGAAAGCAGCGCGATGATGAACTTTTCCAAGAGCTACGCGCTTGTTCTTCCCGTCATTCTGCTCACGCTCTCCGTGGGAGCACAGACGATCCCAGCGTTGTCTGTCGAGAAGCCCGTCGCAGGAGAATCGCAGGCCCAACAAGCCGTTTTTGACTCTTCTACGCCGCTAGCTTCGCGGGTAACCCTCCCGCCAGACGCTGTGATTCGACAATTTCACATTGGGCCAACGTCTTCCCTTACGGTGCACGAACCCAATAATGCCGAGCGCCAGTTGGTGGTGAAAGTCATTGAGCAGCTGCCGTCCTTCGCGCGCCAGGCTTTCAGAGAGCACGTCCGTACGATCAGCTTTCTAGATGGAATCGCTGGCAACGGGACTACCATGCTGGAGACTGACTCGAAGGAATCAATTTTCAACGTGGTGATACGTGCCAGTATCCTGCATGAGAACATCTCTGACTTCCTGACACGCAAGGAGCGGGCCTGCTACGTTAGTGGAAACTCAGCTGAGACGATGTCTGTTGAAGCCGGGTCGCTCTCGGCGCTTCTTTACGTGTTGCTACATGAGATCGTTCATGTAGTCGACATCTCGAACCGTCATGGGCAGGACGGATCTCCACACCTGCTGGCAGGGGCCGATCCATCTCAGCTCATACAGGGCATCTGGATCGATGCTACGACCACGGTAGCCGCATACCGGTCGCCGTCGCTGGAAGGTAGCTGGTTCCGAACACGTAAGCCGGTAAGCATCGTCAACGCGGAGGCGACATATCAGATGCTTGCTCGAACCCCCTTCGTTTCCCTTTATGGAAGCAGCAACTGGTATGACGACATTGCGGAACTGGTCGCGTGTTATTACCTGACGCAGGTGCTTCATCAGCCCTACCAGATCATCCTGCGCAACGGAACCGAGATTCTTTACGCCCTCAAGCCAATGGATTCCGCGCTTGTACAAACTCGCTTTCGCTGGATCATGCCCCTGTTTGGCTAAACGGCTTATTTTGATGAGGCGACGCCCTGTTGCTTTAGCTTTCTAAGCTATAGAAGGCTAGTGCAGGTGAGATGTAGTAGCGCCAAGGGTGACCATAACCAACCAGGGTTCGATCAAGAGATCCATCACACTGTGCCCTAAGATCACTGGGAGTAAGCTACGGCGACTGCTCAGGTAGACAAGCGCGTAAAGGACGCCAAGGATGCTGGTAGTCACCATGGCTCCAACTGCCATGCCGACCTGGGGTTTAGCTGCCAGCAGGCCCCAACCCACATGGGCTACACCGAAGCAAACGCCTGAGAGGACTACTTGCACCGTGGACCCGAAACCGGACCACTTTAGCTGATTCATGATGAAACCACGGAAGAAGACCTCCTCGACAATACCGGCACTCAGTCCTGCAGCGAGCGAAGTAGAGATGCGAAAAAGACTTACCTCGCCCATGCCGCTTTGATTCCGCAAGACAGATGTGAACACGACCGCAACATAGAGTGCAGTCATCAACCCGGCAAGAAGCCAGCCGCGCAATGGTGATTTCTGCCAAATCCCAAGATCACGAAGTGATCGCCCGCGCAGGTGAAGGAACAAGATAAGCAGGACAAGAACAGCTGATTAACCTAACGCAGAACCGCTGATCGTAAGCGCGGTACGGCTTCGTAGAGTCTCCACGATATGGCCTTGAAGAAGCAGACGGAGCCCTTTTGAGATGATGCCGACAATCGCGAGAAAGAGAACAGTCCCAAGTGCCACTACGGCCAGAGCTTTCACTCGTCCATCGGCGGTGACGTGAGGGGGAGGTGGAACACTGCTTGTTGATGCCATCGCGTGACCTCCAGATATCTATTCAGAGTACGTACTTCCGTGAACCACAGTTCCAATTGAATCGGCCAAAATCAACCGAATCCGGATAGGTCCTGCTAAATGGGATGAGCAGGTCGCTTCGAAGGAGGAAACTATTCCCATGAAGAAAGCAGCGCCTTACCTCATCGCGGAAGTCCCACGCAGGCGAACCAAGGTCGAGACAACAATTGGCATTGACCTTGGCGACGTTTGGAGTCATTACTGCACCCTCAACCAGGCTGGCGAGGTGGTCAACAGGGGCTGCTTCCGGACCACGCCGAAGGCGATCGAGAAATGGTTCACCGATGTGCCTTCGGCACGGGTCGCCATGTAGGCCGGAACGCACTCGATCTGGATCAGCCAACAGCTTGAGGAACTCGGTCATGAAGTGATCGTCGCGAACGTGGGCGAGCTGCGAGCCATTTCGCACAGCGATCGGAAAAGCGACAAGGTCGATGCCGAGAAGCTGGCACGGTACGCGCGGCTGGATCCCGAGATCCTGCGTCCGATCACACACCGAACCGTCGAACAGCAGCAAGCCCTCACCCTGATTCGCGCCCGCAACGTGCTGGTCCGGCTCCGCACCGCGGCAGTGAACGCCGTGCGCGGTCTCACCAAGGCATGCGGGC
>CAXTLR010000050.1:0-8568 GCA_964245195.1 uncultured Acidobacteriaceae bacterium
TCGCCTTCATCCTGCCACATCTAAGTTGAAGACGACGGACCATCCCATTACCCTACCGCCACGTTGCATAGAGCTTGATCGCCATGCCACTGGGACGCCTCGTTCCCGTCTTCTGCTGCTCGACGGTCGATCTACATCGGGCAAGACGGGCCGGCTGCCCTGCCGACTCTTTCGGATCGACTTGAGCTGTTTGGTTCGATGGTGTCGGGCATTGTGAGAGAGGACTCGTCGAATTACGAGTACTTTCCTACCTATTGTCCAACCCAATATATGGTGATCTCCAGGATCAAAACAGCTTTTTGCTAGGCTGGTGAAGCTGCCTAAATAAGCTCTTGCGTCCCTCTTGAAAGACTGGGAGCATAGTCGGATGAGACAAGGTATAGTCCTGATGCTGCTACCCCCGCTCACAGCATGCATCTTTGTAAACAGCATTCTGATTTACACCGGCTGGATAACAAGCATTGGTTGTTCCCTTCGGGAACGCCTTGGGGGGCGTTGTTGACCGTTTTGAACCTGCATACTGAAGACTCGAGCACTTCATACGGCAAACTCGGAACTCAGGGTGTAGCACCACCAACCTTTGTGCTCCAGCTCTAGCAGGCCTTCAACGTTAACAGCGCATTGTGACCCGAAAGTGGTACTTGATCCACCGGTTCCCGAGCGTACGCTTCAGGGTATGGGATCCCCTGCTGAGTACAGCCGTCACGTAAACCGCATGCTCGACGATGCGCAGCGCGCCTGCCATGATGACTACGCCATTCTGCACCGTCGTATGGAGCAGGTAGAAGCCAAAGGCCTGACCTGGCTTGAGGGTCTGAGTTACGCCATTGAACAGAAGCGATGCCTGTGCTCGTAAGCCGATACCCGATACCTTCGTTCCGCGATCGTCGTCGCGGAATATCTGAGCTGAGCTCGGCTGCGCTGACCGTGGCCCATGCGGTTGACTACCTGGTAACCGAGCAGCTTGCTGGACGAGGTCTTCCTGTCCAAGCGAACCGTGAAGCCATCGACCTACTTGCGGATAGGTTCGTCCAGCTGGCCAAAACTGAACGGCGAGAGCCAGAACGACGGTCTCTTCTGAGCCGCCTGCCGTGGTTCCGAAGCCAAAAGACTTCTAAGCGTGGGAGCCAGATGATGGGCCGCGGCAAAAACGCATGAGCAGCAGATTGAGTCGTTCGACTGAGCCAGGCATACGCGGTCGAGTGCTCTCGATAAGCAAACCGAGGCGCTTGCCAAAGCCGGTTGCAAGAAGACCTTCGATGACAAGATTATGGGAAATCACGCCAAGAGGCAAAGGCTCGCCAAAGTGCAGCAAACCTTCCATGAAGGCAACGCCCTGGTCGTCTGGAAACTCGACCGGCTAGGCTGAAGCGTCAAGCATCTTGCGGACCTTGTCGGCGAATTGCATAGGCGGGGTATACAACTTTGAGCCCCACAGCCGCGATAATACCGGCAACGTCTCGGAAAGCTTCTTCTTCCATATCATCGCCAGCCGAAATGGGAAGGAGAGCTTACCATCAAACAGACCCAAGCGGGCCTCAAAGTAGCCCGCCAACTCGGCCGTTCCGGCGGATCCAAACGGCAGATGACCGCAGCAAGATCAAATCAGCCAGAAAGCTGCTTGCCAGCGGTGTTTACACGAGACGTGACCGCAAACTTCGGCGTCTCCGCCCCACACTCTACCGATGAATTCCAACTTTCTCACACATTCTTTAGCGTTGCTCTATCGTCCGTTTCCTGACGGGACCCCTGTTGGCCCGCGCGCCCTGAGTCTGGACTGCCGTGGAGGGTGCGGCGGCACCGTTCCTAGACATGCAGCAGTATGCAATCTCAAAAGCCTGGTCTGCGGGATCTTCCGCTTTACTGGATGGGCTACAACTTTTGGGTGATTGCCTCCGTGCAACGTATTTGTCTATCCTTATAGCGTCTGCAATTTACAGGGAAGGATGCCGAACGTGGTGAGCAAAAGGGATCTTTGCGTGGAACTCGTTCTAAAGCTGTGTTTGCTTCCATCGAGCGTACTGGCTTTGGGTTGGTGGGCGATTTCGAGAATGAACCGATAACGGCCAAGCGAGCCAAGAACATCTGGCTCCGCGTCGTCATGGTGTTTGGCGACGGTCGAACGTCACGCCCTAACCGTTAGGTCCGGCCCACCACATTCTGCATCTCTCGTCGTATTAGGTAGACGATAGAAGCACTCCGTATACGTCAAACTGCAAAGCAGAAACTGATACATCGATAGTGGTGTCCTGTTCGATCGCGACTCAAATCCGAATTTGTTTGTCCAGGGAAAAAGAGTGAGGTAAACCGAGCCCACTCGGGTGATCCTTATATTTAGCTGCGTGTACGCTGACCAGACCGGCGATCCTTTAGCCGTTAAGCTGTGACAGGTGGAATCCATGAAGGCTATACACTCCGCACATCAACGGCCGTTATTGGACAGCAATCCTACTTGCCAGCGTTATTGGTACGAACCTTGGTGACTTCTTCGCGCACAAAGCACACCTGGGCATTGTCAAAGGCTTGATGGTGCTCGCGTTGTTAGCGGCTATGGTTTTCATCACCGAGCGTCTCGTCGACGCCGGCGACGAGGTTTACTACAGGCTGGTAATCATCATTCGCACCAGTGCGACAAACATCGCGGACTACTAGGTGTATCGGATGCGCGTCCACGGCGTGCTGCTGATTACGGAATTGGTGACGCTGATCGCGCTGCTCGGCTGAGCTAGGCGAGTAAACCGGACGTCCACCATGACGCTGAAAGTTCTGCCCAGCACGGGTGCGGCATACTGGTCCCCAATGTTGGGGCCTGGCGTCTTTGGAGCCGTGGCCGGCGGCTTCTCCGAAGATGGTTTTGGGGCAAGGAAGCCGCGGCTCTTGTACTAACCGCCTTATTCTTATCTGTACTGTTCTTCAGATACCGCTGCACGGTCAGGTGGGTAGCGGTGTACTGGATAGCGGTCGCGGTTGCGCGTACTGCTGGAACAGATATCGGCGATTGGCTTGAAGAAAGCAAGGTACTGCATGTTGGATTGCCTCTGTCTACTCTGCTGAGCGGCACTGCCTTCGTCGCTGTGCTTGCGCTCTGGAAGGATAGCTATGAATGTCGCATCTAGAAGAGACCGCCTGAGTAACTACACACGTATTCGGCTTCTCGAATCCGATACTTGGTTGGGCGATGACCGTAGTGCACAGCATGACCGCTGTGACCCGAAATATTGCTGACTTTGAGGTGACGGTGTACTGCTTCTGAAGCTTAGAACGCCCGTTGAGCGTCAGGACTCGGCCTAGTCTTTCGGGCAACCCTGCGACTTTCGGAATAGTTACTTATCGCAAGGGCTTGTGCTTCTAGAGCATGACGGTGGCACTTCCCACTGCCACGAAAGTCGTATAACGCTCCACTGCAGGAGGTATGTCGGGGCTTGGGCAGGCTCACCGATACTGAACCTGCAACGAAGCTGTTCGAATCGCCAAGGGGCGCCCAAAAACCAAGAAGCAGGCGATTGCTCCTTATGCGATCAAGCTTCTTACTCGTCAAAAATGTCGGTTCTTCGATTCGCTCTACTACCAGACCAAATTTGCCACGAGGTATGTCTCTATGAAGTCCTTGCTCTCTTTACTTGCGGCTATTTCTCTCTTTGCGTCCCCCGCAGCTCACGCCTCGACCATAGATAACTTTACCCTGACCAACAATAGTGACGGCAGCGTGCTCACCTTTCAGCTTGCGGAAGCCCCGACCACGGTGATCGATGACTATGGGGGATTCGAGTTGGATGATGTCGCCACCAGCGTCGGACCTTGCGACTTTCTGTTCTTTGACGCGAGCAATGGTGGTGGCTTGACCGCGGACGGTTCCGGCCTTCCCTACGGACCGCAACTGTTTAGCGGCACCGACGCTAACCCCATGTTTCTCCTGGGCACCTTCCAGCTATCCGACAGTCCCGACCTAAGCACCGACGACTACACCTTGTCCATCTCACAGGTCGCGGCAACGCCGGAACCGTCTTCGCTGCTCCTGCTCGGAACAGGAGCGCTTGCGGCCTGCGGGATTATCAAGCGGAAGCTCACGGTCTAGGTCTTGGAAGTTCTTCGCATCTGAGATGCTGTTGCGTTGCAGGTGACTTTCTTCGTCCGTTTCTGCTCTGCGGCAGGTCGGGACCGGGCTCTACTCTCCGTGCTCCCCCAAGCTGCAAGCGTCTCAAACGTTGTGGGGGTAAGACCTCGCGGTAGGCTAGGGGCTAGTGCTGAAATCAGTCCCAGAAGTGGCTTCCGTACAGCTCCATAGTTCGGCCAATATCAAACCCGATCAAGAAAAGAGAGTGGTTGATTGCCTGTTCTCTGTCTGTCACTTCAGTTGCGACCTTTAGCACTTCCAATACTGTCGCGCTCATCTTCTTAGCTGGAGACCGGAATGACTTTCTGCCTGTGCATTGAACGAGACACGGACATTCCTGGGCGCGAGAACGTTCCATGGTCCATGCTGCCAAGCATTACCCAAATCACAGATGAACCGAGCCAGCGGAAGAGCGACGGCCTAGAGAGGTCTTTCTGACCTTGCCTTCCGCGCTATCGCTCGCTTCTCCGACTTGTCCAGTCTGAAAAGTTGGTATCAGCCCAGCTTGCCGCCTCTGAAACGTCCATTTCGGTCCTGGATGCCGCGTTTGGAACAAGAAATTGCATTGTGGGAGTGAACCAACCCGTCATCACAAAGGATCGTTAGTGATGGATGAAACGAGAGAAGGCCTGGGGAGCTAAGCTCTCCCGGCCTTCCTCCCATGGTTTGCTGGCTAGCGCGTGTGATGGTGGTGGTGATGGTGGGGACCCTCTGCCGAGGCGGGCTTTAGGGCTCCGGCGACGAGCATCAGGGCGGCAAGGGCGAGCAGGGTACGGGAGATCTTCTTCATAAACAGAATGACCCGTGTTCGCGCAACATGTTGCGCTGGTCTCTCAATGCTGATCGCCGCTGGTGTGAGGCATGACCCGAAAGTGGTACTCGATCCACCGGTTCCCGAGCGTACGCTTCAGGATATGGGATCCCCTGCTGAGTACAGCCGTCACGTAAATCGCATGCTCGACGATGCGCAGCGCGCCTGCCATGATGACTACGCTGGTCTGCACCGTCATATGGAGCAGGCAAAGCCAAAGGCCTGACCTGGCTTGAGGGTCTGAGTTACGCCATTGAACAGAAGCGATGCCTGTGCTCGTAAGCCGATACCCGATACCTTCGTTCCGCGATCGTCGTCGCGGAATATCTGAGCTGAGCTCGGCTGCGCTGACCGTGGCCCATGCGGTTGACTACCTGGTAACCGAGCAGCTTGCTGGCCGGCGTGTTCCTGTCCAAGCGAACCGCGAAGCCATCGGCCTACTCGCGGACGCGTCCGTCCAGCTAGCCGAAACTGAACGGCGAGAGCCAGAACGACAGTCTCTCCTAAGCCGCCTGCCATGGTTTCGAAGGCAAAGAGGCTTCTGAGCGTGGGAGCCAGGTGATGGGCCGCGGCATAGAGCAGTACCTCGGAAGGAGAGAAATGGAACTCTGGAGCGCGCGTTCGGATGATTTTGGAGGAGGGGAATAGCTACGCGAATCACGCAGTACCTGCTCGGGAATCCGTAGAAGACCATCTCGGGATCACGCATGGCGTCGCCATTCTCTGGTCCGTAGTGCACGACTGATAAGACAGGAAGCCGCATGGCCCCAATCATCACGGCAACGCCGCTTTGCTGGCCGAGAGCTTGGAAGTAATTTAGAAGACCTCCGCCCGCATCCTCTCCGCAATCGAGACGGAGCAGGTCGAAGCCGAGCAAACCGAAATCGCAGCCGAGCAGCCCCACACCAACGTCACCGAAATGTACGAAGCCAAGGTGAACAACGGACCGAAGTTGATGCGGACTGCGGAGAGGGCCATCGAGGAGGGGAGCTGCCCTTTGGGCGAGTTTGCTCAACGCAGGACGCTGTAGGCCCGCTGTTCCGGCCAGAGCTTGCCTTTGTTTTGCCGTTTTCAATCAAAGCTCCGGGCACCAGTTCGGGGCAGACGAGCTTGACGGAGTCCTTTGGATCCAGCCGGAAGGTACGCGCGTCTCTCCGGTCTGGCAATGCGGCATCACCATGCGCTGCTGAGCCGGTCGCCGCGATTGGCGCTCAACATGAATGCTTCTCCTGCAGGCGTCGTTCGATCTCTTCCCACACGATGCGGACGAACTCGATCGCATCTCGCACCTGTTCCCACACGTTTCCAGTGTTGACGTTGGAAGTCGCTGCTGCCGCAAGGGGAAGCAGCGATGCGGCAGGCATTCTCCAGCCACCCAATCCTTCGGCGGCTGCTTCTCGCGGGGTGAGGTCATGGGTTCGTTCATGGCGTCACGCTAGTGGAAGTCATGAAACTCTATGGGTGCGGCGGTGACGTCGAGTTCCTCGATATGTTTGGCTCGAAGGTGAATGACTTTGTCGACATTCTGGAGCGAACCTTCGATCAACAGGAACTTCGCATAAGTGACGAGCGAGCGGTTGGCCTCATAGAGGTCCGGGTCAACGATAACGTTAGCGATGCCGGTCTCGTCTTCAAGCGAGAGGAAGATAAAGCCGTGCGCGGTGCCGGGGCGCTGCCGCGCGATCACCTGGCCGGCGATGCGGATCTGAACGCCGTGGCGCACCAGCTTGAGATCTCCGGCGCGGAAGACTTGCAGCACCCGCATCCGGGCACGACAGTGCGCCATGGGGTGCCTTCCAACGGTGACGCCGGTCCCAGCGTAGTCAGCCACCATACGCTCTTCCGGTCTCATGGCCTCCAGCGGAGAGCTCTCGTCCTGATCGCCGTTCAGTTCCGAAAGCAGGGGCCCGGCTTGCCGGCCGGCACGCTCAACCTGCCAAAGCGCATCGCGGCGATGCGTCCTGTCTCCAAGCGCATTGAGAGCACCTGTTTCCGCAAGCGTGGAGAGCTCGCCTTGCGAGAGCGCCGGGACGCGCCTTGCAAGCTCCTCGATAGAAACAAAGGGCTGCAACGCCCGGGTACGCTCGATTTCCGCCGCGACAGAAACGCGGAGGCCACGCATATACCGGAAGCCGAGCCGGAGCGAGTAGCTCCCATCCGACTCACGCTCCAGAATACAGTTCCACTCGGAACGCAGCACATCGACCGGCTTGATCCGGAGGCCGTGGCGCTGGGCGTCTTTGACCAGCACCGCGGCCGAGTAGAACCCCATGCAGGGTATTCAGGATCGCGGCAGTGAAAACAGGCAGGTAGTGGAACTTCAGCCATGCCGACGCGTAGGCAATCAGGGCGAAGCTAGCCGCGTGGCTTTCCGGGAATCCGTAGAGCGCGAAGGAACTGATCGCGAGGATGATCTCCTCCTGCGCCTTTACACCAACCCCGTTGGTACCCATACCGGCACGGAGCTTGGCCTCTAGCGCTTTCATCTTGTCCTGAGAACGACGGCTACCTAACGCCCGGCGCAGTTCCTCGGCTTCGCCGCCGGTGAAATTGGCGATCACCATGGCCATGCGCAGGAGCTGTTCCTGGAAGAGCGGCGTCGCTTTCCTGCGCCGCGCGCCGGAAACGGAACCATGTTGCGGACGGGATGCGCAGCGCCTCCTTCGGATCTACCGAGGCGAGGTCGAACACGACCACGCGAAGCCGCCGGACTGCAACATCTGATCGGTAGCCCGTAGCGCACGGCCCAGCGGGTCCCACGGCTTTCTTTCGCGTGCTCGTGTAGGAATCGAAGGCGGTCTCGAAGTTGCGCGTTCTCTTGCCGCTTCCGCTGCCTTCCGGTCCATCATCCGGAGCGGGTCTGTGTCGTCGACTTTACGCAGATTCCAGCGCTCCCACTCCACCTGAGCCTGCGATGCCGTATGCAGGCCGAGCGGCTGATTGGGGTGACCGGGTGTGCCCTCCTGCTTCCGCCTGCGGCGTTCTTCCTTGTAGAAAGTATCTGCTCCAACGCCGGCGCCAAGCCCTTCGTCTCGCCGCGCGGGTGCGAGTTGCCGCATCCGCCATGGATGGGCCGGTGTGATTTGCCATCTGGCTGGAATGATTTGGGGTCCGCCGATAGCGCGCAGGCCTTCATAGCCTGAGTCACTGCGAACCGAACCCAGAGCAGGTTCGCACGTTCGATGCCGGCGGATGCTGCACTTTGTGGAGAGAGCATATCGCTCACGTCGATGTAGGCGCACGCGCCTTTACGCGATGCGCTTGCGAGGAGCGCAAGCGCAAGCGAAGCACGGCCGGAGCCATCCGGGCCGGTCAACTCGCACACCGATCCGAGCGGCAGGCCTCCGCCGAGCATGGCGTCTAGCCGCGAGTTGCCGAGGGAATGCAGCCGTGGTGCCTGCTGGGCGAGGGGTGACAGCGCCGCTGGGATGCGGTTGGCCAGCTTCGCCTCGATCTCGCGTTTTAGCAGTGCCGTTTGCGCCTGCATCTATCTTCGCCTTTTTTTCGCTTCTGATCCAAGCGTAGTCCATAGCAGTGTGGAAAACACGAATGTGCCTGGAGAGGGAACGAGGACCGGAGTTCCAGATCCCAAAGGAGTGCTGTTTGGACTTCCTGTCAACTCTGTACATTTCAGTGGAACTCA
>CAXTLR010000051.1:0-8358 GCA_964245195.1 uncultured Acidobacteriaceae bacterium
GTCACAATCGCATGCGCCTGGCTACACCTTGAGCAATATGTCGATACAGCCTAGTAATTGGAGACCTTATCAGGCTCGGCATCATCTCGCCCGCAGAGCCCACGATGGGTAGTAAAACAGGCTCGAATGCTGAATATGCGCTGACGCATTACGGGGTGAGCTTCATCCGCGCAGTCTCAGGAAACGCAGGCACAACGGATAAGGGCGGCCCTCATGAGACCGCCCGCCCGAGTGATCCACAAGACCAAGAAGGTTGAAACTGTGCAACGAGCATGAAATGAGGTCCTCACAGACGCTCTTCAAATGACCAGCCGCGCCTCATGTTTTCCCATGAAACGGAGGGTTGACGCTTATCAGCCTAAACGGATAGCAGCATAACGGTGTATCAGTTTGAACGGACCCTAGGCAGTTCATCCCACCGCGTTGTCCAACGAGGCGAGCGATGCTCTGCCCTGAGCTTCCAGGCGGCATTCTTTGGACCGGCACCGAGGATTCGGACAGTGTCGCGCCCGAGGGTCGCGTTGAGCTTGTCCATCGCTCTCCAAGCCCGTTCTCTCTTCTCGCGATCCAGCTCGCCCCACAAGGCCGGTTGCCGAATCGTTTCGGGCAGGAGTTCAGTAATCATCACGCCACATTTCGCATAGCGGAAGCCATCACGCCAGCCAGCCAGTGTGCTTTCTGCACGTCCCGGTCAACAAGACCGGAACGGCATTCTCCAAACCTGTCGATGGCGTGGTGGGACGAGCCGCCGAGCTCTGGGAGCAGATGCGTCCACCTCAACCTGCTTCGCTCGATCTAAAGACGGGCGAGCAGGTGCATCGGCTCTTCTCGCATCGTGGACGGGGATTGTCACCCCAGTATATCAACCACGTCGTCATCCCCTTACTCTGCCGAAAAGCAGCGGTACCCCTTGAAGATGCTCGCGGTCGCATCTGCAGCCACCGAGCCAGGGCCACGATAGCTTCCCAGCTCTACAACGCAAAGGAACCGCTCAGCCTCTTCGAACTGCAGGAGTGGCTTGGACACAGCTCGCCGGAATCAACCCGTCACTACGCAAAGATCACGCCGACGAAGCTGGCAAAGTCCTACCAGGATGCGGGCTACTTCGCCCGGAACATCCGAGCCGTTGAGGTTCTTATCGACCAGGATGCCTTTCGACGCGGAAGCCCACCGGACGAGCCATGGAAGCTGTACGACCTTGGTCACGGCTACTGCTCCTACGACTTCTTCGATCAGTGCCCGCATCGCATGGCCTGCGCTCGTTGCGACTTCTACATGCCAAAGCAGTCCAGCAAAGCGCAAAGCATCGAAGCCAAAGAGAACCTGCTTCGGTTGACACAGGAGATTCCGCTGAACGAAGACGAGTTACGGGCTGTCGAGGATGGGATCGCCGGCCATGAGCGGCTAGTTCAAAAGCTGGTGTCTTGCCCGACCCCTAACCTAACGATCATCACTGCACAGGCTGAGTCGTCTAGCACCGCCTGAAGAGCAGCATTATCCTAAGTACTGCGTTCCTGAAAGATCGCTTGTAGCTCTCAAAGAGTGAAAGGATTCACAGGAGAGACATGGATAAAGCTACTTTCATGCTGTGGTGCCTGCTTGGACTTGGTCTCGCGTTTGCAATTGTGATGGCGATTGGCCCCACTCGCCGCTCTCGCGTTCCGAGATACGTCCTGTGGTTGCTCCTCACAGCAGGTGCAGTGACCTGTATCTATGGCCTTTCGCATTCGACTTCACCGTCCTTCGCTCCTCGAGTCACAGTTGTTGGCACCTCGTCAGCTCTCACTGAGAAGAGAGTCGGGAGAGAGGGCAAATTCGTCTTTACGTTCGTTCCTGTTAGCGGCAAGGCTATTGCTCTTGAGACGCATATCATCGTGCCTCATTGGGGAGATACGGAGATCTTCCAGCAGCGCACCTTGCGCGTGACGTACCTTGATGATCCTTCGCGGGACGTGAGCAATGAGGCGGTTCAGATCGAAATCGTAAGCGGAGAGAATGCCGGCTGGCGTGATTCACTCGACGCACGACCTTTTGGGGTTTGGCTGGCTGTCCCTATAGGGGCGATGATCGCAGGCCTTGGTTATATAGGGCTTCGATACCGAAAAGACGATTTCATTGCAGATCGGCCGATCGAGACGACTCCAGCGCCGTCGCTAACCTGAGCAGAACAGCCAACGAAAGCAAGAGGAAGAGCACTTCGTGCAAGTCTGATTTGAAGAGTCGACCAAAATTGACGAACGCGCAGATTCCACATAATCCGCACTCCGAGCTACGGCGCACCCGTCATTATTCGAGAGCACAATGACCGGCTTGCCTTCGAGGTCCGGCCTAAAGACACGTTCGCAGCTCACGTAGAAGTTGTTGCAATCGATCAGGCCGAAGACCTCGCCCATGGATCAGCCACCCGCCAATAAGCCGAACCACTCGGCATAGGGCGTGTTCTTCACCATGTGGCGGTTCACATCCGGCGCGCCGTCCGTCCACCAAACGGGTCCACGCTCACCCAGAGCGATCTTCGCAACATCGACCTGTTGCCTGGCCAGTTCCCGGCCGCATTCGTCTCCCGTTCGCATCGCAACCCCCTTTGCACGCCGCGCCGCCATCAGCATAGTGGTCAGGCGCTTTCTCTCTTCCTCAGGAAGCTGAGGGTTCGAGCAGCGCCACAAGCGGCCGCGCACAACGAAATACCGGCCGTCCGGCGTGAGGGGATACCGGTTCATCGCAAGCTATGGATGGCGTGTTTCACAACGCCGAAGACATGCAACTCTTCGCCGAATGCCGACGCGGACCGGTTGGTAGCGTGGATTGGCCGGCTCAAGCCACACGCAGTCAGGGCAGCGGCGCAGCCGCTTCACGGTGTACTCGCCATTGACGGCCACCACGACGACCGAACCGTTGACCGGCTTCGCAGCCCGGTCCACCACCAGCAGATCGCCGTCGAGGATGCCGGCGTCCCGCATGGAGTCGCCATCTACCCGCATCATGAACGTCGCGGCCTTGTTCTCGATCAGGTATTCGGTAAGGTCGAGCGGCGTTTCGAGGTAATCCTCTGCCGGGCTCGGAAAGCCGGCAGGCACTTTTCCGTCGAAGTACGGCAACACCATCGGCCAGCTTGCGGCCCAGTCCACAACTTGTAACCCCATCCTCAGCCCTCCCCCGAGATATATCAGGGATAGCGAAGGAAAAAGCGAAACGTTTTGAATCAGGGTCTATCCTGTGCTGCGACCGTGTTCGTGCCTCTGGACCACATCTCCTCGAATTTACTTTCAGAGTGACATGCGCCCTGGTGTCTCGCCAGTTCACAAAGCCATTCCCCGTGACTCCGTATAGCGTTCCTGTTAGTTTTCCAGCGTCGAGCGCATCGGCAATGGCCCGAAGCCCCGCGCGGCAAGATTTGCCTGGCAAACAGCCCTTATCTCATCCGGATCAAAAACGGCTCGCTCGTCCATAGTGCAGTGATTCTAAAGCCGACGCTCGCAAAGCACGAGCTTGAAACAAGCAAAGGACCGGTCTGTTCGAATGCTTGAGCTTGTGGCGGCATTTGCTATTCTACCAACGACAAGCAACATTGTCGTGGGTAATCCTAAGCATGCCACCCCGCAATAACTAGCAGGTGTGCCAATAATCCCGGTATGCTGAAGGTTGGCCTCAAGGAGGCGTTTTCATTGGCCAGACCCGTCAAATGGTCCCGCGACCTCTATCCCATACTGGAGCGGGCCAGGCTTGCGAGAACCGAAACCTGGAGTCGCAAGGACATCGAAGACCTCTTCGGCACAGGCCGGGCTACCGCACAGATGCTGATGGAGGCAATCGGAGAGATCCAGACCGTAGATGGCGCACACTTCGTCGAGCGCCCTGCCCTGCTCTCCTTCCTGGACACGATGATCGCAACGCCCTCGGTCGAGGAGGGCCTGCGGAGCCGGAGGCTCGAAGCCGAACCTCCGCCTAAACCGAAGCCCTTGCGCGTTTCGCTGCCCCAGGATCTCCGCAGCGCTATGATACCCTGTTTTCCCGGCAGTATGAAGTTGTCACCCGGCAGGCTTGAGATCGAAGCCCCTACCGCGATCGCGATGGTGGAGAGCCTCATGACACTGGCTCTGATCATGCAGAATGACCTCGACCGCTTCGAAGCGACTGTCGATCCTCCTGCACCCGCACCTGAGTTTCAGGATTGTGAAATCCAAGATCTCATTGTGCACCTGCGTGAAAGCAAGGTTCGAGTCCAGACACGCGCCGTCAACTCTCGTATTACGGGGCAATACCTAGCAGGTAGCTACTCAGTAGCTATCATCGCAGGAAGGGCAGCAGGTCGTGTTATCTGCTCACAACCACAATGGTCGCCCGGGGTGGACGGCGCGGCTGTGGCAGAGAAGCTCGCGGCATCGGGTTTCAGCCATCGATGGAGCCTGATGGTCTGCTACTCCAAGCGACCTCGAGCTGTGGATGCTCTCGGTTTCTGGCGCCTAACCAAGAAGCGCGTATCAGAGCTACGCAGTTCGTTGATCGGATTCGAACCATAACGCACGCAGAGCACGAGCTAACGGCAGGATTGTTGGCTGTCGCCAATTGACGGTACCATTTGGGTACCGAGTACTTAGCAGATACAATCGGCTACCATCATGGCTGCTTTGCGTGTGCTGAGGCGATACAGGCGCTGAATTTGACGCTGGCATATGTAGCTCTAAGCCAGGTCGATGATACTCTGGAAAGCTTCCCGGAATCAACCTCTATACGGTATCTAGTCGGTAGCTACTGCATACCTAGTACCTAGCTAGTATCTACCCACAACATCAAGGAAAGGTTATCGTACAGTCAGTCCTATCAAGTAGTTTACTTGGTAGCCTGCAAATAGAGGGTAGCTGCGCGCTACCCTCTAGGTGAGTGATCTACCAGGTAGCTACTCGCTTTCTGCAGAATTAGAAAGCAGCGGAGTATGCCCTACGCGCCCTGCAACTGGGGCATTGTGAACGGAAAGAGGGTTATGCAGGTCATCGTATTTGCTTCGAGCAAAGGCGGGGTTGGTAAGACCACATCCGCCCTAACACTTTCATCCGTACTGACGCATCATGGTGCTCCAACCACCCTGATTGATGCGGATCCGAATGCTCCGCTCGCTGTATGGTCACGGCGGTTTCCAGAGAGTGTGCCGAGCGGACTATCCGTTAAAACCGCTTTCAGGACAGACGTAGCCGACATCATCGATTCAGCTACTGACCCCTACGTCATTGTGGATCTCGAGGGCAGTCGAAATGAAGAGGTCTCAGTTGCGATCGGGCGAGCCGACCTCGTGCTCATTCCAATGAAAGGCAATCGGCTAGACGCAGATGAGGCGGTCAATGTCATAAAGGTCATACGCAAGCAGGAATCGATCTTCCGACGTGCCATTCCGTTTCGAGTGTTCCTCTCTCAAATTTCTCCAGTAATCGTTGACAGGGGAATGAGGGACGTCTGCACGCAGATGAGAGAGAACGACATCCCGATGCTTAGAGCCAGCCTAGTGGAGCGGTCAGCCTTCAAGGTCCCGTTTGCATTAGGAGGCAGCATTTACGACCTAAACGAACGCGAGGCGAAGAATCCCTCTGCCGCCATTGCCAATGCGGAGACCTTCGCTCAGGAGATCCGCGACATCCTTATCGGAGCCGGAACAAAGGGTGAGGTGCATTCCTATGCCTGAGGCGCGCCCGGCCGTAAAACTGGACTTTACGAGTGGGCTGGACAAATTGCCTCCACGGCCAAAGATGGACGCTGCAACGACGCAGGCATCGGTGGTCGCTGGACGCGAGTTCGGATTCGAGGGTCGCAATCAGGAGAAGATCGACGGCCGACGCCTCAGGAGCCGCGGAGCGAACACGCAGCTGAACCTGAAAGTCACTGAGGAAGAAAAGAGCCAGATCCTGCGTGACGCATCTCGGCTAATTCAGGATCCTAACAGTCCGATCAAGAACATCGGCGAGTTTGTCGTGCTCGCTGTCGCGTACTTCCGTTCGCATCACCCTGAACAGGGGCCGAGGTAATCAGCTACTTCCAACCGACTGCGGATACGCCGTCGAAGGGCTAGGTCCGCAGCCGACTGGAAACTCTCACCTTGCCCCTGAGTCTTTTCTGGCTGGTGGCACCGTCTGTCTACTTTGCAGAGCCGGTGATTTCCAGTCAGCTGCGGAAGTGAACCGTAGGAGCACTAATATTTCCACCCGGCTGCGGACCGCACCTTTTCAGTCAGGGACATTTCCATTCAGCTGCGGAAGTTCGTTGTTTTGGAGCCCTCTAAGACGAAAGATGCCCCGCTCCTGTTGCATTCGAACCCCGTAGAACATCCTCGTAAACTTCGCCCCGCAGCGGGCTGGAAGAAAAGCCCGCAGCAGATTGGAAATATGCCCGTGGTGGGCTGGAAGAACCTCCGTAGCTGGCTGGAAGGAACCACCCGCAGTCAATTGGTACGGCGTCCGCAGCAGATTGGAAATATATCCGCAGTCGTCTGGAAAAGAAGATACTATAACTAGCTGGTTTTGAAGCATTTGGGCGATGCTATAGGTTTTTAATCTGCTTTACAGGTCTTGCTTATCAGAGCACTATTACATGCATCAGACACCACCCGGGACGGAGTACAAATGGCGGAGAGAAAAACATCACTTGAACCAACCCTCCTCACGCAGCCTGATGCTGTTGACCTAATTCGATTCGAGAAGAACCTGCTTCAAATCGGCTTTTTTGGTGCGCACGAAAGGCGCGGCAAGCAACTGACTTCGAGTCGGCGTATTGAGCAATGGGTCAACCGGGACGGGAGGAAAATTAGAGTTTCGGCCGAGTTTCGTTCCTCTGATGTACTAGGGCTACCGTCGACAGCGGATCGTGACAAGTACATGGGCTTTATGAAACTGCTCATGGAGATGAAATTAAAAACGGGTCTAATTCAAAACCCCATTCGTTTCTCGGGCTACAGTCTCCTCAGGGTGCTCGGACAATGTGATTCAGGAGAGAACTATGAAGCCCTGAACAATTGGGGCCAGCGTATGGCCGACACCACGATCACCTCGGAACAGGTGATCTATTCATCAGTCCGGAAGCGGTACATGAACAAAACAGTTCACGTTTTCCGCAGTTTCATGCGGGTCGGATCTAGCAAGCTGGACAACTCCGATAAGATTGACACTTTTGAGGTTGAACTGGAGGACTGGTTACTCGAGAACCTCAACGAGTCGTTTGTGGTGCCGGAAGACTTCAACATGTACCGCAAGCTGGTCCGTCCTACCGCCAAGGGGATTTTCGTTTACCTCTATCTTTGGTTCTTCGCCAGCAAGGGAAAAGAAGTCGAAAAGGACTATTCAGAACTCTGCGCGCTCCTCAATGTTCGCTCCTACGATCACGTATCCAAGATTCGCGAGACCATGGGGCTTTCGCTGACGGACCTCGTCGGTATTGGTTACCTGAAGAGTTGGGACATCAAACCCATGTCCTCTAAAGCTGGCTATAAGCTCATTTTGACTCCCGGCTCCGCCATCAAGGAGGTTCTCTCTCTTACTCAGCGAAAGCAGCTGGCGTTCGCCATCACTCCACACGATGCTCCGCTGTCAAAACCTTGTGAACTCGCAAAACTAGCTCTTGTCGAGCAGGGCGTTAGTCCCGCGAAGGCCACTGAATTGATGAGGAAGTACGAGCCTAATGGTTTGCTTGATCGAATAGAATATGTGGCCTGCCAGATCGAATCTGATCGCATGAAAAAAATTAAGAATCCAGCGGGTTTCCTTATTAGTTTTATCGAGGGCGAGCAGCAGATCCCGTCCTCCTTTGTAACAAAACGTGAGAGGCAGGTCGAGGAAGAACGTCGTCTGAGAATAGATCAGGCGCGTGCGGCTGAAAATGAACGCCAGTTTGCAGAGATGCAGCTTCGGCAGGAGTACCGGGAATGGTGTATCACGCAAGCCGAAGAGCTCATAGCAAACCAGCTTTCAGGCGATCTTCTTTCCAAGCGGCTGCGGGACCTTTCCAGTCAACTGCGGAAAGATCCCCAGTATGCAGCGATGCTGGAGAGGATGTCTTCAGATCAACGCCGACGGGAGCTAATGCGGGAATTACAGCAAGAGATCGTCAGAGAGTCGGACTTGCCCTCCTTTGAGGAGTGGACAGAGGCGAATCCGCAGACTTCTCTGTTTGGGGCAGGCTCATAGTGCTTTTCAGCCAACTGCGATGGAGTCCCGGGCAACAGATCAAGGGCACACTCACCAACAAACCGGCTGCCCAGTCCCATTCGGAAGGATAACAACGAATCGCAAGAGCGTCTGGGCAGAAACGGTTCGTGGTCGTGCGGTAGAGCTTGAGATGCTGGCGTGGGTTCTCGCCCCTGCGGTCGGGCGAGTAGGC
>CAXTLR010000052.1:0-8103 GCA_964245195.1 uncultured Acidobacteriaceae bacterium
CAACATTGTGGTGAACTCAACACCGGCGACGCTCTCGCGCGTCATTGATTTACGTACTCGCTGGTGTTCAGTAGAGGGCAACAGCACCTTCACTTTGGTGCCGACAGACGCTGTGATAGGTCCTGAAGAGAGATATTGACGCCAGCGAAGCGGGCCACTTGGAGATTTACGGTAGCCGTGCCGTCGTACGTCACTTCTAAGGTCGAGGGGGTCAACCATGCCATGTGAAGGTGAATCGTCCCGCCTGCGTTGGCGTCGTCGAGAACATACGCGTGCGCTGCAGGGCCTGGGCAATCGAATTCCAAGATAGTGAATGGCTTGCCTCTTCGCACGGTTCCGTCCGATCTCTTGAGATCAACAGACGTGCCAATCCAAGCTGAGCCAAAGCCGCCGTCCTGTTCTGTGTGCGCTACAGCGACCCAAGCTCCATCCGGGGACGGGAGTTCGGTGCGCCAGATCGTTGGAACATCTCGGCAACCAGTAGCTAATAAGGGAAGGAGAAGCAAAAGACTCTTCGAACGCATACACGCTCCCCAGCAATTTGCGCCCGCTACTCTCAGGCTGCGCAAGGCGACAAGGCTTGTAGGATAACGTTCTTTATCGTATGTAGAAGAGACCAAGGTCACGCGCAGAGTACAGACAAAGACCGGATCACTTTAGCTGACATCACCGGAGACTTGCGGGGGAGTGTAGAAGTCCTAGCAACACATCGGCGATCTTGTCGTGCTGGTGCCGACCCGAAGCGTAATGCCGATTGAGCTCCACCTGATAGCGTTGCACCTCACGGGTGAGTGGTACGACCGGAGCCGCACGCAAGATATCCCTCTATATACCCTTGGTCTGCATCCGCCACATTCAAAGGCCTGGGCCTTCCCTCAAAGCTGCCCCACCACTCACCATCTAGGAAACCGTGGAGCCCGATATAGCGCTCTCCACCTCGAATGTCCCTTGACGGAAGCGTCGTCCAGGCTTGCTCGATAGCCTTTGTGACAGCATTCCCTCCCATAGCCTTTTGAGATTGCACCATCTCGGATACAGCAGTCTGATACTCAACTATTGAAGCGTTAGAAGTCTTCGGCGGCTGGCGACAGTCCATGTACCCGTAGACGAAGCCCTGCTGTTCGTCGCTGTCGGCTCGCTCCCACCAATTCGAATCAAAACGCAGAGACGACGCAGGGGAGTTTGCTTGCCAGGCTCCGTTGAGGGAATGCGGCAAGGATGCAGCTACAAGAATGACAACGTAAAAGGGCTGCCATCGCCTGATCATGCCCGCAATTCTATCGTAGACGCGGGCAGCATGTACCCGGCTGAAACGTCCGTTTCAGGAGTAACAAGCTGATCGACGCGGAATTCCACCAACCCCCTATGTTCCAAGAGTGAGGTCCATTCAGTCGGCTAAGCGGCCCCTGAATACTTAGGCAGTCCACAATGTTTACACGTGCGGGCTAGGGTCCACGTGTTTGTTATTGAGTCCTCGGGGCGCGCAAAAAATCTCCACAGCGTGGGCACCTGAACTTTGCAAGGCGTTGTGATGTGAGATGGATCATCAGCAACCACGTAAGTGCCAGAACGACCGTCGGGACAACGCTGTTAAATCGCGGCTGCAGGGACCGATCCGCGACTCCGATGACGGGCACATACAAAATCATGAGAAGCACAAATGTCCTTCTCCAGCGATGCAGAAACCCCCAATCATCTGCAAACTCTGCCATGCCTGATGCTCGCACGCGGGCCTCACATCTTTCCATGCCTTCAAAACCTCTGAAAGGGTCGTTTCAGAGGGCACAAGGACTGTTTTCCTGCTGCCGCCGACCTAAAACCAACGTTTCAGACTGGACAATAGGGAAAAGAAGCCGGCGGGAGGCTTTGCCGGACGCTCAGACGAACGTTTCAGAGGCGGCAAGCGGGCAAACCCCTATCATGGGGTCCATGATTTACACCGCGATCTATAAAGACCCGTGGGACGACGACGGCACAAGCGAGGAAGGGACTGTCGTTACCCACACGATCAACCTTCACATCAGTTCCAACGTGGCGCTGACCGATGAACGGGTGAGGGAAGTATTCCGTCGTCATCTCAGGGAGCGGTTCCACATCACGGATATCAAAGAAGACAAGATTCGGATTGAATAAGGGCCGACGTTTCCAGAGAGGACAAGGCTATCTCGTTCGCTGGTCTACCTTCTCGTTTAGAGCGGCCCCAAGAGTGTCATAGGCTCGCACCAACGCGTTCCATGTGGTGCGAGTGCCGTGGGTCTGCTCGTTCTAAGATGTGAAGTCGCGAGCGTTGCCGCTCACCATCTCGCTTGCCGCCTCATGCAGCGGGGCCCATTCGTTCCAAGTGAGCGTGACAGTTACAGGGGGATTCCACCTTATCATGCTGCACCGCCCTTCACCTTCACCTTGCCCGATTGCAGGGCTTTCACGAGTGCTTGCGTATCGCCGGTGGCTATCGCTCGCTCGGCGGCGTCGCCCGCGAAGCCGCCCTCAATCCACCGCAGAACCGCCGCCCTGGTGGTGATCCACTTGCGGCCAACCTTCCGGCCAGGAAGTTCTCCCGACGCGAACAGGTCATAGACCTTATCCACCGAAACGGTGAGAAGTCGGGCCGTACCTGCCACGTCGAGAACGTCCCCTGTGCGGGTCGGCGCTACGGCTGTGGTGGTCGTGGTTGCTGGTCTTTTCTTGCGTGTTGGCATGATTTGCCCTGCTCTAGTGGGTCGCGAACGCTGCAACCAACTCAAAGCAAAGAGGTACGTCAACCGAATAACCACGAACCACGCCGAATGATGCTGGTGTAAGAGGAATGAAATGAAAGATGAGAGATGAGAGATGGTGAGTGATTCTCACGCGCACACGACCTTTTCCGGGCTCTTGGATTACCGGGTAAATTGAGGTCTTGAAGGCTCTCGGAGGGGAGAGAGCGACTGATGTGTGGCATTGCGTGATGGGATGAAAGGAACGGAGCTGTTGCACCGTTCAACGATCTCTTGATGAAAGACTAGCATGTAGCGGGCGAAGGAGTCACCCCAGAAAATACCGGCTTTTGGGAGTTACGATTGAAACGGCTATGAAGCTCAAAATGTGGCAGTTGGAATACGACTTCGACAAAGAAGACGCGAAGATCGCTCTGAACCGGTCAACGACGGCACCAAGTAACGCCCCCGAGATAGGCAGATGAAGTCCTTGTAGCCTACTAAGTCAAGCCCGCTACAACGCGCGCGAATGCACCAACGCAAACCGATCCTTGATGCGCAAAAACGGCGTCTCAAACCAGCTATACGACACCGCCGCCACCCCGATCGTCAGCAGCATCGCCACCGGCAACTTCACCCCAAACACTAGCAGCAGGTTGGCCCCAGAGTGCCCCGCCCCGGTCCGCAGCGTCAGACCCATCCGGTTCATCATAGCCAGCACCAGATCAATCGCCATCACATGAAAGACATACAGGCCGTAGGACACTTTTCCCAGGTACACCGTCCACGCCGGCCAGCGCTCCGGGTCGCTGCGCAAAAACCCCAGAAAGATCAGCACCGTCCCAGCCAGCACCACCATCTTGCCCATCAGCAGCGCCCCGGCCACGCTTTCCCTCACCCACTCCGGCCGCATGCCTAGCAGGCCTCCGCAGAACCAGCCACCCAGGCCGGCAGCGACCATCCCCGCACACCACCCCCGCGGCTTCGCCTCCCGCACGCTTCCCACGCCTATCGCGAGCAGCCCGCCCAGCGGAAAGCACGCAAAGTTCGCTACCACCTCGGTCGTGCCCCATGCCACAAACCACCCTCCCGGCCAGAACGCCACCACCATCGCAAGCACCACCTGCGCCATGCACACCCACACCATCCAGTGCCGGCGCAGCGTCTTTATCATCAAGGGCCACACGGCGTAGAACTGCTCCTCGCTCGAGATCGTCCATAGCACAAAGATCGGATTCCAATGGAATCCGTGCAGTGCCACATCCCAGTTCATCAGAAACACCAGCGCCGAAGCCACCGTCACCGCCGGCAGGTGAAAGTCCTCCGCAAGCGGCTGAACCAAGAGCCCAATCAGCAGGATTAGGAAGTACAGCGGCCAGATCCGCAGCACACGTCGCACATAAAACTTCTTCAGGTGAATCGCTCCGGTCGTTTCGCGCTCGCGCCGCAAAAGCTCCGTGATCAAAAATGCGCTTAGCAAAAAGAACAGTCCCACGCCGTCCGCACCGGCTTGCTGCATCACCGACTCCGCCACCGCCAGCATGCGTCCCGCCCCAGCCGCATGCGTCTGGGGGTCCACACTTGGTAGACCGTGAATAAAAAACACTGCCAAGAACGCTCCAAACCGCATCGCGTCCAGCTGCGGCAGGTAAAAACTTTTCGGTCGCGTGATCGCGTCCTTCAGCACATCCCCTTTGCGGCCTTAGACTGGCTCCACAGCTCTACATACGATACGCACCCTTTGTGTCTTAGCGTCCCGGTACCAAGGCATGCCATCGGCCAACCGCCGCCTTGAAAACATTGTCTCGCATCGCGAGACATCCTAGAAAGGGTTGGCTTCTTTGTTGCCGACGTTCTTGGGAGGCTTCCACTAGACCTCGGTGGAGACGACCGCCGCTGACGCCATCCTTCCGCTCAACATTCCCTTCCTCATAGCGCCGTTGCCGTTGCCTGTTCTCGGGCAGGCTACTTCCCTTTCCCAGGATGCGTGGGCGTCTGCGGCGTGATCGCTGCAGGCGTTTTCTGAGCCTGCCCGGCGAGGTAGTGCTCGATCAGGTCGAGCCGATCGTCCATCCGGTTCTGGGCCTGAACGACCAGCCGGTATTCAGAAAGCAACCCGGCCACCATGCCGAGCGAGAAGACGGTCAGCAGCAGAATCCGGCTCGTATCCCTGACGTTCTGTCGCACCGCCGTGCCGGCACGCAGGAGCTGCGGCAACACCTCGGCAAAGGTGTGCTTTGCCTGCTCGCCGATCGCTCCGGTCTCCATCCGCACGGCAAACCGGATGGCTTCCGAGGCGGTGGTCTGGAGGTCGGCACGAACCCGCGAGAACGCCACCCGCTCCGACTCGAGATGCTGCACGGCGGTGGCCGTCTGCTGCCTGAGGTTGAGCACAACAGCGTCGGACCGCTTTTGCAGTTCCACGGCTGCGTTTGCGGCCCACTGCTTCAGCTGCGTGAGCTCCTCGATCTGATCGGCCAAGGCTTGCTGGGTCTCCCGCGCCGACCTACTGAGAGCGTTGGCTTGATTGATCAAGCCGAATGCCAAGGTGAGCGGGAAGAGCCTGGGTCGACCTGAGCTAAGCGCGATGCTGAAGTTCGTCCGCGAGGGCGACACGGTGATCTGCCACTCGATGGATCGGTTGGGCCGCAACCTCGATGATCTGCGGAAGACGGTTCTGGGGTTGACGGAGCGGGGTATTCAGGTGCAGTTCGTGAAAGAGAGCCTGACCTTCACCGGCGAGGACTCCCCGATGGCGAATCTGCTGCTGAGCGTAATGGGAGCTTTCGCGCAGTTTGAACGGGAGTTGATTCGCGAGCGCCAGCGGGAGGGAATCGAGCTGGCGAAGAAGGCTGGGGTGTACACCGGCCGGCGAAAAACGCTCACAACGGTTCAGGCGGCGGAGCTGGTTCGCCGGCTAAACGCTGGGGCAGGCAAGTCAGCCCTGGCGCGGGAGTTTGGCGTGGACCGGCGCACCATCTACCGCTATGTCGCGAGGTCGGCGGAGCCGGTTTCGAACGCAACTCGGGCGCGGGATGTGGTCCAGTGAAGATCCCGAAGCAAACCGTCATGCATTGCCCATGCGGAGCGGAAAAGGTGCTCGCTCTGGGCCTCTGTGCGACCTGTTACACCCTGAAGCGGCAGGATGCGGAGTACTTCGGCGGCATCGGGAGACGGTGTTGACGCGGGCTGGCTACCGTTGCCGCGTGCCGGAGTGCACGACCCTCAAGCGAGGAAAGCGTTCGGTCGCGGTGCATCATCGCGTTCCTGGAAACAGCGATCCGAAGCTCATGCTGACGCTCTGCCTCGCCAAGGTGACCCGCACGCTCTTTGTGGAGGACGACTGGCTGCCACTCCTGCGAGAGCTGTGGCGGGAACACCCCGAGGGTCATGAACAGACCCGGCTCGACTTCGCAAAGAGGGTCCCGCGTCGGAACCTGTGCCCCTGTTTGAGGACCTGAACGCTTCCGGAAAGCGGCGGGAGCGGGAGCGTTACTGACGAGAAGCGCGTTTATGAGGCCTAATGAGGACTGCGACCCGCCCACACTGAGCGGGCAATCCAGGTCACTCCACACGTCTCAACATGTATGAACTAACGACCAGGGCGAGTCCAGGAAGCAGAACAATCAAGCTACAAAGGGAGATTGCCGCCTGCTGTGGAATGAGGGCTCGCAGGAAGATGAGCAGCCCCAATCCCACAGATGAGGTCACGAGTCCCCCTTCCCGGAGAGATGCTTGACGGCGGATGCCGAGGACTCGATTCTCTTCGCGCAGCAGCTCCAGGGCCGCCGTCGCACCCGGGCCGGAGTTCTCACTCAACCTTTTCAAGGTTTCACTCTTGTAGAAGCTCTCACGCTCCTTCAGGCGTGCGTTCGACCAGGATGCAACGGCCAAGAACGAGAACATCGAAACGACGGCTGCGCTGAGAAATAAAAAAACCGAAAGTGGCCCTGTAAATGGTCCCATTGTATTCATCTCCTCTGGCCCACCGCTTGTTGCGGTTCTAGCCTTCACTAGGTGCGACCACCCTCTTGGCAAAGTGGTTTCGAAATCTTGCAAGTGTCCCGAGATAAAAGTGAAACCGGGTGCGACCAAAGCTTGTCGGACCATCAGGTGAGCAATTTGGATCGTAGTCACGATGCCGGCGAGGACAGAAGAAACGTAGACCTCGTTCTTGCTGGCGACACAGCAGCCTTCGCCAGGCTGGTACGGCGTTGGCAAGGTCCATTGATCAACATGGCCTGGCGTTTCTGCCGAGATCGTGAACGTTCAGAGGACATGGCTCAGGAAGCGTTTCTGAGGGCGTACCGTAACCTCGGCCAGTGGCGTCGAGACGCTGCGTTTTCGACATGGCTTTTCGCGCTCGCAACGAATCTGTACCGGTCGGAGCTCAAGCGCATTCCAGCAACAATGCTCTCCCTGGATGAGATCGCCGAACCTCCCGACTCGCGCATGCCCCAGACAGGTCTGGAAGACGCCCAGCAGGCTGAGGTGCTTCGTCGCGCCGTGCTCGCTCTTCCAGGCAAATACCGCAACGCGGTTACGCTGTACTATTTTCACGAAGAGAGTGTGCCGACTGCAGCTCTGTCTCTTGGCGTTCCTGAGGGTACCCTGAAGGTACGCTTACACCGTGGTCGCGAGCTCCTTCGGAAGAAGATGTCCAAAAGGCGTGCGACTGCTGTTCTATCTTCAAACCCTTCTACACCTCTCCAGAAGGAGCCGAAATGACAGATCAAGAGATGAACGTCGCTTTGCGCGGAAGGGATGACAACATCCTTCCATCGTCAGGTTTCCTGGATTCTGTAATGGCTGCGGTGCAAGGCGAGGCTTCTGCTCTTCCCGCCATACCCTTCCCTTGGAAACGAGCCGTACCTGGGATAGTCGGGAGCGTCGTTGTTTTGATCGCCCTTTTAGGGGCCTTCGTTTCGGCATGGCGATCCCCTCAGCTTTCGTCTGTCATGTCGGCCCAGTTGCTGACGTGCTGCACTCTCGTCGCTGATCTCCTTCAAAGGCCGGCCACGTTTGCGACTACAGTGGCGGTGTTTCTCGTGCTCTTCTGCACCCAAGGTCCATGGCGCTTTGGCAGCGTGCGGTAGCGTTAGTGCGTGACACGCAGGACATCACTAATCAACTACCGGCAAGTCGCATAGCGGAAGTGACGCAGACCCTCGTCACAAACGAAGGTTTGTGACAGCATATGCACGTCGTTTTCCGAGAACGGCGTCTATGGAGTGTAATCTTCTCCCCGGTTTGGCATACCATGTTGAATGAGAATGCAAGCGATAGGCCGATATGCAAAGTCCGCGTTTTCTGTTGCCGCTCTGGCTCAGTGTGCTAGGGCCACCGGCGCATTTGCCATTGGAGCCGCTGCTGTTGGTGCACTAGCCATCGGAGCCTTGGCGATTCG
>CAXTLR010000053.1:0-7979 GCA_964245195.1 uncultured Acidobacteriaceae bacterium
AATAGCTGCGCTACACTAACTCATCCAGCGGCACAAAAGATCGGGCACTCCACTGGCACTACCTGAAGAGGCGTTACCACTTCGTCCAGGTAGCACTCTATGTTGCAACTGCGCGTACTCGGAGCTTAGCAGCAGAAGCCCTCCGAGAGTGGACTGGAGACAAAGACCCTTTCAAGTATGTAGACCACACGTTTGGATTCTTTACGTACGGTCTGTCTGATCGCCTCACGCTGAAGCACTTGGAAAGCCTTCTCCCGTTCGTCGACCGCCTGCCTCCACGGGTCCTGGAGCACATGATTGAGTTCTGCGGCAGATCCGGCCACAGGAATTTCGCAATTACCAATCTGCTTCCTCGAGCTCATCAGCTCCTGGCTGACAGCACCAAGCTGGATGAGAATGATTTACGCATCATGTCGCATTCGCTGACGGAATGGTTTCCAAACGACGAAGATCATTTTCGGGTGCTGGACGAAGCCGCGACGGATGACTGGAGAACCGACTACGCGCTAGAGCATTGGATAGAGGGATTTGGTCGGCACGAGGAAGAGGTCCCCGACCTTTCGAAATTTCTTTCACGTTGGTGGAAGCAGGGAGACCAAGGGCGCGTCCGCGTCGCGTCTACCTTGGTTCGGTACTGGGGTGCGAGAGAGGATCTGAGCTCCCTAGAAGGCATCGTAGCGACCGACCCGGATGGCAAGCTCCCGAATTTTGGCGATATCGTCTATGACGTGCAGCGCAGAACCGCCGCTTAGAGGAAGGATTGGTTCCGACTCTGACCTCGAAGCCCTATTGTGCTGGAGGTACGGAAGATATTACGCAGTAACAAGATCCGTGACGAAGCGAGCAGCACGGCATCGCAGACACCAGCTTCCACGCCAGCAAAATCCCATAGACAACGACAAGAGACATTGTCGGGGTAAGCGCGTGCTACGCTGAAATGGTCGTTGGGGTGCGAGCGTCTGATTGTGCAACACGCTGTTGCGCAACTGCCTGAGATTCACCCTTGAACACACATGAGCGAGCTTACCCCAGCCCCGAATCCGCCCGACAGCCTGGTTCCCGCGGTCCTGGTCGAAGACCTGCGCCGGCTGATCGCGCTCGCCCGGCTCCAGGCCGCGATCGCCGTCAACGCTGGCCTGACGCTGCTCTACTGGAAGGTAGGCGACCGGATTCGCCGCGAGGTGGTCGGCCCGGAACGGGCCGGGTACGGGGAACAGATTGTTGCGACACTGTCGCACCGGTTGGTGGCCGAGTTTGGCCGCGGTTACGAGCGCACCAACCTGACCCGGATGATGAAGTTCTCCGAGGCCTTTCCAGACCCCGAGATTGTTGCCACGCTGTCGCACCAATTGAGCTGGTCGCACTTTCGCGAGCTGTTGCCGCTTGCGAAGCCCTTCCAGCGCGAGTTCTACGCCGAGATGTGCCGCGTCGAGGGCTGGAGCGTCCGGACCCTCCGCGGACGGATAGACTCCATGCTCTACGAGCGGACTGCACTGTCGCGCAAGCCGGACGAGCTCGCCGAGCAGGAGCTGGCTCTTCTGCATGCACGAGGGGAGGTCGGCCCGGCCTTGGTCCTGAAGGACCCCTACATTCTGGACTTCCTCGATCTTAAGGATCGCTACCTGGAACGGGACTTTGAAGACGCGATCCTGCGCGAGCTGGAGCTCTTCCTGCTCGAACTCGGCGCCGGCTTTTCCTTCATCGCTCGGCAGAAGCGCATCCAGCTCGACGGCGAAGACTTCTTCATCGATCTGCTCTTCTATAACCGCAAGCTCCGGCGCCTGGTCGCGGTCGAGCTCAAGCAGGGCGCGTTCAAGGCCGAGTACAAGGGGCAGATGGAGCTCTATCTCCGCTGGCTCGCCAAATACGAGAGGGAAGGGGAGGAAGGTCCACCGCTGGGCATCATCCTCTGTGCCGGAGCGAGCTCGAAGCAGATCGAGCTGCTGGAACTGGACGGAACCGGGATCCATGTGGCCGAGTATCTGACTGTGCTGCCGTCGCGCGACGTACTTGAGCTCAAGCTTGAGGAGGCGATCACGACAGCTCGGGCGCGTTTCGAAAATAGGGAACTCGAGGATGGGAGCCTGTGAGCCGCGCTCGTTCCTCTATCACTCCCCGCAGAAGCGCTGCCGCTCTCAAGCTAGCTCGAAGAACTCCCCACGGCCCTAGTCCATGGAGTTCTCTCGACACCATCCGCAAGCGTACGAATGAGAACGGCCTAGAGGAAGACGCATGAGTCCCACGGTGCTCGTTCCAATCGCTCAGGCGCCATCTTCCCTCCCGGTCGATCCCCGACTGCTGGAACTGAAGCGGATGGTTCTCGACTCGGTAGTCTCGACCAACTCGAAGCGGAACTACGCCCAGGCGCTTGACGGCTTGTTTCTCTTCTCCAGGGGCCGGCCGCTCACGCGAGCGCTCCTGATGGAGTGGCGGGCGACGATGGAAAACCAGGCACCTTCGACGGTCAACGTGCGCCTCTCAGCGGTACGCAAGATGGTGTCCGAGGCCCAAAGGAACGGGATGCTTGGCGCGGAAGAAGCGGCACACCTGACGGACATTCCCAATATCCGGCAGCAAGGAACACGGTTGGGAAACTGGCTCACCAAGGAGCAGGCAAGGGAACTGCTGATGGTTCCTGCCCGCAACACGCTGAAGGGCAAGCGCGACTACGCCATCCTCGCGCTCCTGGTCGGCTGCGGCCTGAGACGAAGGGAACTGGCCGGGCTTGATGTCGAAGACATCCAGCTGCGCGAAAACCGTTGGGTGATCGCCGACCTCCGCGGCAAAGGCGGCCGCATCCGGACCGTCGCGGTTCCCGTCTGGGTGAAGAACGGGATTAACATCTGGCTGACGGCGGCACGAATTGAAGAAGGCCGGCTTTTCCGGTCGGTAAAGAAGGGTGGCAAGAAGATCGGGGAAAGCCTGGGTGACTGGGCTGTATGGGCCATCGTCGAGCAGTCAGCCAAAGAAATCGGCATCGAGCGCTTCGGCGCACATGACCTGCGGCGAACCTGCGCAAAGTTGTGCCGCAAGGCAGGCGGAGATCTCGAACAGATTAAATTTCTGTTGGGGCACTCTTCGATCCAGACCACCGAATGTTATCTCGGCTCGGAGCAGGACATCGCCGTCGCGGTTAACGACTCACTCGGTCTGTAAGAGCTGTCGAATCGGTACTTGGCAGCACAGCTTCTCCTCCGCGTTCCAGGCCTGAACGCGATGTTGCGATTCGTACCCTCCCAGATGTCCGCGCTGCTGCTAGCCGCGCGGAACCGCTGGTGGTAGGTGACATATCGGGACTAATCCTTGTCCGTGAGCGCATTGGCGATTTCGCATCATTCAGAATTAGACTAAGCAGCCAGGGAGCGCTTCCAGAGCGTTTCGCCCCAGAATATGGAAACCAGATAGATGGCGAAGGCAACGGTCAAGGCCCAAACTCCCGTACTCGCTGCTCCGATTCCAGCTAATCCTCTCAAGAGAACCTGTGCTACTCCGAAACGTGGATCTCCTCCGACGAAGCGCCATCTACGCTGGTTTGCCCGCTGTCTCAGCGACGGGTATCGTCCGACTGCGATAGCGACCAAGCCAAAGGCAACACCTGTTCTCAGGCTTAGGAGTGAAACCATGACGGCTAGCGGGATCAAGAACGTCATATCCTGCGTGACCAATAGCTGCCAACCTGGTATCGGTAGGAGGCGATAGCGCAGCAACGCTCGCCCTTCATCCAGACGCAGCATGCGTTGCGCAACCGTGCTCATGCAATACCCACAAATAACGACAGCATAGGAAATGCTTCGGGCTCTGGTGCCCGCCCGAACAGCCGATACAAGGTTCCGGTAACGGCGATGAGTAGCGCGACCCAAAAGTCGAGGGTTCCTTGCAATCCTCGCCACATCACTTGCGCGATTCCACCGACCTTGAAGGGCGCCCTTGCGATGCCGAGGTTTGCATGTATTTGTACTTTGAATGGGAGACGGCTAACGGCGTACACCGTCGTATGGACGATGAGTGCCAGTAGAACGAAAAATAGAGCTGCGGCTAAGCCCATTCCAGAACAGGTAGCCAAAAAACAACACTATAAATAATGGATTCAACGCAAAACTCACTGAACTGAGCAAGAGTCTTTGTCTACTTGTCAGTGGCTACGTAGCGACCCGCTCGGGAGGCAGTCTATGCTGGGTATCCACGGAAAAAGTAACCAGCATAGGCGCAAGGAGGACAATCTGAAAGAAGAACGTACTCCAGAACTGTGTTTTCAGGCCCCCGCCCGCTGACATGATAAGGATGATGCAGAACGGGAAGTTGTTGAAACGCACGGAAGAAGAGCTGCTCAGTTCCTTCAACATCAGTTCCTTGAGCAGGGACAGAAGGACTAGGATCTGAGCCAATCCGCCACCTCCGGCTGTGGTTTGCCAACGATACTGAAATAGACCTCCTCTACTCTTTCTGTCGTGGACGGGTTGAAATCTGATTCAACCTAACCCTGGTGAAGAATGACTACGCGGGTGGCTATCTTCTGCACGACCGACAGAATGTGAGAGGTGAACAAGATCGTAGTGCCACCGCGGGAGAGTTGGCCAAGCAGCATCTCAATCATCGCGGACGAAGCGGGATCTATCCCTTCAAACGGCTCATCGAGCAGCAGAACCTTGGGCTTGTGCAGGAGGGCCATGGCCAAGGCGGTCTTCTTCCGCATGCCGAAGGAACAATTGCGTGTAACGGTGTGGCGTCCTTGTGTAAGATCGAGCAGCCCTAGCAGGTCCGCTGCTCGATCTGCCGTTTCGCTCTTCGTGAGCCCATATATGGGTCCAACTGCCATTAGGTTCTCGATGACCGTCAAAGACTCGAACAACCCGAGCCCCTCGGGTAATACACCCAGATTCCTCCGAATTTCAACTCCATGATCCCGGAAATCCAGTCCGCCGATGAAGACGGAACCACTGTCTGGCTTCTCTAATCCTGAGAGCAGGCGTAGCAGCGTGGACTTGCCGGCACCGTTGGCCCCTAACAGGGCACAAATGCCAGGTTCTACAACGAGGTCTATGCCTCGGAGAACGGGTCTAGCGGCATAGTTCTTCGTCGCAGCTCTGCATTCGATCACTTTGTTTCCCAACTCATCAGTAAACATACTCCGGCAAGCGGCTTTCTCTGAGTGTTCCGCAATCGATCAAATATCCGGGAGGATGGCCGCCAATCGGAAACAACCCACGATTGGCGAGACAGGCCAATGAACGTTTCCAAAACGGCCCCATCTGGAAACATGCATCGGCTATTTCGCACTCACTGAAACGACGGCAAGCCTCCCACAGATATGGGGCGCCTGCGTGGGCGATCGGTATTGGGGCTTCGTGCAGTCGTGTATAAGCTACCCTCAGCGGCTTTACGGAGAACGTGCATGCTTTCCCAGTAGGCGCTGAGTATGTGTCGGCCGCGATCGGTGAGTCTCGCGGTCGTCAGGGTTCGCTTGTGTTCGATCCTCTTTTCAATTTCAATAACGTTGGTTTCCTCAAGACGAGTAAGTTGCACAGAAAGATTTCCTCGCGAGAGTTTTGTGGCACGCTCCAGGAAAAGGAAGTCGGCCTCTTCGCACGTCGAGAGAACGGTGAGGATTGCAAGCCGTGCCGGTTCGTGGACAACGCGATCAATCTCCGGCATCTGGAAGCCGTCTTCGTTACTCTTCATAGCTTTGACCCGTAAAATCACGATCAAGAAGGTGGTTGAGCAGCCAGTGATCATAGAGGTCGAGGAGTAGAAGCAAGCTGAGCAGCACAGTCACGCATGTCCTTAACACCATTTGATCAAAACGATAGCAGATGAAGGTTCCGATCATAGCTATCACCGCAGTCATCGCGAAGAGGCGACGTAGAAGAACAGACCCGTCCCTAGGTACTGGATAAAGACATCTAGGAAGGACGTGATAGACCATGACCAGCAATGCCAGTGTTCCGGGCTGGGCGTTGTGGCCGAGGAAGATCTCTGGAACGAGCGCCAACGCATAAATCAGAGACAGAACCGCAGATGCGTCACTGAGGTACCCGTAACGACGATTATCAGCGCGCCGCGGTGTAACTTGCGGATTGAGGATCGATATCAACCCAGAAGGAACTGCAACATCCGGTTCTTCAACGATGCCATAGCGTCGCCCGTACCAGCCGCCGATCAGATGAAGCCAGCCAAACTCCGCGGCTACACATGCAAAGGCGGCCCAGGCTAGATGACCTCTTGAGAACGAACCGGTCTTTGCGAGGCTCGTGAGCACTAGAAGTGAGGCCCAGAGAGGGACCATGCGAAGTCCCTGCAGATCGCGGAAGTGTGCTGTTAGGTAACGAAGATACTGACCCTGGCTTGAGACGTCATTGATCGTTGCTGCTTGCATCTTCACCTCCGACGCAAATAAATCACCACAAACTGGTTTATATTATAAACCTTTATAAGGTTCGCTGAAGAGGACTCCTTTGTCTTGTCGCATCACCACGCGCCTTACTTTTCCGCGAAGGATCACGTTATTAGGCAAAGCCTTGACGAAGGTGTTCTGAGTTGGTGACTACAGGCCAATGCACTCATCGAGCGTCGGATAAGCCGAAACTGGCCCCATAACGCGGTTGCCGTCAGTCGAACTGAGCATCAGCAAGCCGGAACCGCCGGAGCTGAATCCATGCGCAGTGCGAGTCAAGGGAAAGGTTCGGGGAGGGAACGGCTCCGGCACACGCTCTTCAAGGAGCGTGTCGAGTAAGGCGGGATGAGGGTTTTGAAGAAACGAAGCGGATTTCCCGCGCCGCAGGATCAGCAGCGTGCTCGTGCGTTGGTGGGGTTATCTCATCGACCAAAGAAGGCCTTTCGCTATTGTTCTGCGCACGTAGGCCGCTCGCCGGGAGTGGCTGGGGTCGCGCGAGAGGTATTCGGATGCGAGGGCATCCGAAACCTGGACCTCTGACCATCCGTTGGCAAGGGCTGCAATCGAGAGAGCGATGTCCGCGGCAGCGGGTCTTCCCTGGTATCGCGGTGACGTACGGAACCGGAACAGGGAAAGGTTTACTGCTCTTCCTGTCCACGGTCTGAAGCTCTGGCGCTGCTTCATCCGTTCCATCTCGCGAGACCGATGCAAGCTCACGACTTCATTCTCGAAGGTCTCGGCATCGGTGAACTGCTGTCCGGTATGGCTGTGAAGCCGGACGAACGGAAGAGCCCTTTGGCATTTCGATGCTCTGGCTTTCGGTTGGTAAGTCCGGGGAGTCGGCCAAACCGCCTCCAGTCGGCTGCGCTCGGATCGGCCCCGAAACGTTGAGCGAGAGTTTGAGCGGCAAGTGTTCCGAGTGCTTTGGGAAGGACGTGCGTGTGTTTCAGCCATGCCTGAAAGTTACCGGGACTGGTCTCGATGACGGCGCACGGCTCGCATCCATCGGCGGTCAACGTGCTGATTGCGTTTTGGTTGAGGTCGTCCAGCAGGGTGAAGCGGCGCTCTCCTGACGGGCGAACATAGATGTGGGCTCCGTTGGCATTGCGGTACTTGAGATAGCGCAACCGGGTCATGACTTGCGAGGCAGTAAGAGCTTCCATTCTTGGAAACATGCCTCGGTCCGTGAGAATGCCAATGTCATAGCCAGGCGCGCCGATGGCGGCGAGGGTCTTGCGCACGGTTTGTTCTGTTCTGTCCATTCGCATTCACCTATAACGAAGAGAAACGGGGGTCTGTGACAACCCCCGCCCGGGGTTAGGCTGCAATCTGCTTCTTGGCTACTGCTTTCTTTGGCTTCGGTGTCGTCGCCTTAATGGGCGTCGGCCTCTTTGCTTTGCTGCTCTTCTTGAGCCGAGGTGGGGCGAAGACGGACTCGGCTTCGGTAAGGAAGTCGAACTCGTTCTCGCGCGGGATGCCGACGTGTCCGGAGAGGGCAAGGCGAAGCGCAAAGCGCGTCAGCTTGTCGTCGGCGGTGTTGTCGATGGTGGAAAGCAGAACCTCTTCGGCGCTGCGCTGTTCGTTCTCG
>CAXTLR010000054.1:0-6919 GCA_964245195.1 uncultured Acidobacteriaceae bacterium
GTCACAATCGCATGCGCCTGGCTACACCTTGAGCAATATGTCGATACAGCCTAGTGGATACCTTCTACGACGCTATTCGAGGGCATCGCTATCTCGAAGCCTGGGGATTACTCTCGCCAGATTTTCAAAATAGAGTTTGGCCAGAAGGATTCGACAAGGGATTCGAACCGGGCTATAAAACCTACCACGGCCACCGCTTCTTCCAGAAAGCAGTTGTCGAGTCGACAGAAGGGTCGGCGAAAATTGACGTGTTTTACGAAGAAGACCAGTTCCCGCCACAAGTGACTGCCCTACAGGAATTGAGCCATCTTTCTGTCAAAAATGTAGACCTGGTGGCTGCGAAAATTGCAGGCATCCGGGAAGCTCTGGTTGAATTAGGTGCCAATCAAGACAACCTAGATGAAATTCCAATCCGACGATTTTTGAAGCAGACGCGTTAATTGCGATTCCGTTCCTTGTTGGTATCCCCTCTACAACAATGGCAGCGGCCTGCCCGCCAGATCCTCATCCTTATGTGATGCACCGTGCGCGGAGGCTTTATTGCATTTGGAAGCCTAATGACAAAGGGATGATCGATGGCAAAAGGACGAACGATGGCAAATGGCTGATTGATCGTATTGAGACGCTCATGCCAGTGATTCCGGGCAAGCGTACTACAACATAAAGGCCGTTATGTTGTAGGCCATGCAAGTTTTGACGGTGATGGGAACCCTCTATGACGCCGCGGAGTTGCCGAAAACCTGGCTTTCACGGATCATCGGCATTGGCATCATGCCGAACATGGACAAACCACTCAGAGACTGGATTGAATCCGACATAGCCAACCTGGTGAACGCTGGGCGCACTGAAGGGCGCTCTTTAGAGTTCAAGCAGGAGCTTTGGGATAACGGTGATAGGGGCAGTAAGGACTTTCTGCGGGATGTCTGTAGTATGGCTAATTCTGAAGGCGGACTCCTTCTGGTGGGAATAGCTGAGCGTAGAGATGCGCTCGGAAAGCCCACAGGCGAGCCAGACATTGAGGCACCTTTAGGCATTGAGTGTGAGAATCCAGAGCAAGTGCTGTTGGGATGCGAAGCTAAAGTCCTGGATGGCATCGATCCCAGATTAACGGTTGAGAGTCACTCGATCAACCTGCAGTCTGGCAGAAAAGTCTTGGCCTTTCGCCTCCCTAATAGCCTTGAAAAGCCCCATCGGGTCTTCCATCAAGGGAGAACATGGTTTCCCGCGCGCCGCGAATGGCGGATCTATGAGCTAAACGCTTCAGAAATTAGAGACATGGTCATGAAAACAACAAGTCGTCTCGACGAGGCGAGAAGGACATCTCGGATTCACTTACCCGTGAGAGCATCGCTCAGACTTTCCCGTTCTGACCGTCGCCGCAATCCCCGCATTCACTAGAAACTTTGCTGTAGACTTTCGTTCGCGAAACGTAATCGACACATTCTCTGCTTTAAACCTGTTGGCGCAGCGCGGCAAAGATTTGGTCAACCCCACGTACACTCCATATGGGATAAGCCGAAGCACGCGGATCTCTCCAACTGCGGCGAAGACGCTGACTCTTAGCCACAAAGGCCTGCTGCACATGACAGTACCCTTGCTCGGACGAGTTGAAAAGCACACAAAGGCTTTCTTTCCGACGGGCATTGATTACTTCCTGCGTGGACTCGCACTGAACTGCCAACCCGTTTTCTCATCGTTCGGTTTGGGAGCGCCCGTGCTGCTGGGGGCTGCACTACAGATCGGGTCAGAGATGTTCGCTACCTATGACGATTTTGATCTGCAAACGAATCACATAAAGCCATTTTCGAGGATCTATCCTAGCGTCATTATTCAGACCATTGAACAGAATGTTGAGCGCTAGATACGTCCTTTGTGCGATCTCATACACCAGAGCCTAGGAGAACCACACTCGCCCGCCTTTGACGACGAGGGTAATTGGATGTTGAAAACATAGGGCTTAGGGTTTTGTTAGATCCCGATCCGTTCAACCTCATCAAGGGAAACCTCATCACTGCGCCGGTCGTAGAGCCCGGTCGTGCGGGCCGATTCATGCGCGGCCATCTGCTGCGCGATCTCCAGCCGGCCGCCGTTCTTGAGATACGCTGTGCTGCCCGTCGCGCGGAAGGTGTGGCAGCCAATCTCAGTCTTGATCCCGGCCGCCAGCGCGCGCCGGCGGATCATGCGCCAGACATCGGACTGAAGTAGGGAATTGCCGGTTAGCTCGCCCGATCGGCCGCGGGTCGTTCGGAACAGCGGGCCTTTCCGGTCCTCGGCGATGCCGGCGGCGGCGATGTACTCCTCGAGATACCGGTCAAGATTGTGGTGAGTGGGCATCTCGTGTTCCTTGCCGCCCTTCTCGTGCAGCCGCACCCATCCCCGGCGCCCCTGCACATAGAAGTCCTCGACCCGCATCGAGACCGCCGCGCCGACGCGGGCGAAGGTGTAGACCATCAGGCCGATCAGGGCGCGATCGCGCAGGCCGGGCAGGGAAGTGGCGTTGATCGCGTCAATCAGCGTGCGAGCCTCATCGGCCTGCAGGACCGGCGTCTTGCCGCGCCTCTGGGTGTGCTTCGGGCCGCGCACCGCGTGGGCGGGATTGAGGGGAAGGACTTGGCCGACCACCATCCAATCGAACAGCATCCGCAACGCGGCCAGCCGGAGCTTCACCGTGGGTTTCGATTGCGTCTTCAACTGCATCTCCACGAAGGCTGCAACGTGCACCGGCTCGACCCGGGCGAGATCCACAATGCCAATCTCGGCACAGAAGGTGGAGAACTGACGGACTGCCTCCATGTAGGCGCGGCGGGTGTTGGGATTGCGGATATGGGAGCTGAAGAAGTCGCGCATCCGGTCGCGGGTTTCCGGTCGTGCCGTGAAAACGGAGGGCGGGGAAGTAACGGTTCCGGAGAGCGGAGCAATGAGGCTCACGTCTTCTCCTTACGGGCACGCAGAAGCGTCATGATCGCTTTGACCGCAGCGCCAAGGATGCTGAATCCGAGTGCTCTGGGGTTTGGATTGGCAATGTCGAACACAATGAAGAGGACAAGGAGGTCGCCGAGATAGGTTGCGAGCAAATCCTGCTTTCGGGTCTTGGCATAGCCAGCGACCACCAGTGCTGCCAAGGCGCAGACAGCCGTGGCGACCCACCAGATGTGCGCGGCTCCAGTAGCGAGCTGAGGAACATTCATTTAGAAGCCTCTCACCCGCATGATAAGGGCACATTATCATGCGGGAAAAGCCGAGAGACGGCTGGGAGCTTTTGCCGAACAGCGCCGGACGTTTCCCCTGCATCGGCCACGTTTCTGTATTGTGCTAAAAGTCGCTTTAGGGAGGGCCATATCGACGTCTGCCTCGCCACGGGCAGGTCGGATAGCGCTTCTCTACCGGCGTGCCACCAATTGGCCTGAGCCAGAAACAATGCATGATCGCGATGAAAGGAGCGGTACGCTTCTGCCATTTCACCGCCAACGACCATTGCCGGACCACTGCCTCGTGCACGAACCTGAATCGTCCGTTCTCCTGGATCACGAGCCGGACTTCCTAAAACGCAGCCAGTCTGTTCCGCATGTCCAAACCTTGGCTGAATCGCAGTTGGCGAAGGATGAACGATTAGGTCGGTGGGGGGGGTTCTAGCCGAAGAGCGGGTAACCGAGCGCGATCTTCTTTAGTGCGGCCAAGGCGCTCTGCTTGAATCGCTGATGGTAAACTCTGCGACTATGAATTCCCGCATACTTGCCGGCAGCGATCCCCACCGCGTGTCTATATCCAGGACGGATCTCGTAGACTCGGCCCCCCTTACGCGGACCAGCATGCCGGTAATCCTGAACACATTCCTCAGGCTCAGTGCACTCTTCTTTCTTGCATCTACTGTCTATCTTGCCGTTCAGATTGCAACCAACACGAGGCCTCATCATGGATTACCCGTTGACATCTATACACGCCTTCCTTTGTTCGATCTCGTCGGCTACGTCCAGAAGATGCCGAACGTTCACCAGTCCAGCTTTTTTAATGACAATTGGCCGTATGTCTATCCCGCACCCTGTGTTATTGTCTTTAAGTTCTTTTCATTGTTTAAATTTCTACCCATTCGTCACGCCGTGGTCGGCAGCATTCTGATCTATCTTGCGCTTGTGCTCGCCGGGTTGCTCTTTCTAAGACACCGGCTCGCTCTCGCGCTGCAGCATCGGGGCATTCTCCCTGCCCATGCCCGCCTTTTCTCCTGGGGCACGCTTCTACTGAGTTGGCCCATTCTTTACGCCGTCCATCAAGGCAATATCGAAGCCCTCCTGTGGATGCTTGCTGCAATCGGCATCTGGCTGTATCGACAAGGTCAATGGTGGGCGTGTGCTCTTACCATCGGCGTCGCCGGATCATTTAAAATTTATCCGCTTGTGTTTTTGCTTCTACTTTTTCCTGTAAAGCAATGGCGTGCCGTCGCCGGTGGAGTTCTGGCGTTCGTTGCAGTGACTGCCGGTTCCCTGCTGTATATCGGTCCCACCTTCATCGTCGCGCTCAAAAGAGTCCGCGCGGGCATCGCGCTGTTCAACAGCGTCGGCCTTTCCTTGCCAGGTATCGTTCCTGATTCAAAGCCGTTCGATCACTCGCTTGATGGCCTGCTCCATCGCGTCCTTAGCACCAGCCCCGCTGCCCTAGCGCTTCTGATCCGCTGGTATATGTCTGTCGTGACACTCTTGTTTCTGTTGTTGTTCTTCGGCAGAATCCGTAAACTACCGGTAGTCAACCAGGTTCTTTTCCTCGCGCTCAGCGCGGTCACACTGCCCTCGATCTCGTTCGACTACACGCTGCAACTCCTGTACGTACCGTTCGCCTGGATTCTTCTCGACGGCATCGCAGGAGAGGTTGCCGGGCGTACACCTCAGTGGCTGCTTCCAACCATCGTCTGCTTCGCCCTGTTGTTCTCCCCCGAACTGTTCCTTAATTGGAATGGCGTTCTTTTTTATGGCCAATTCAAAGCGGTGGTCCTGTTGATGCTGTTCGCGTTATCTTGCACCGTTCGCTTTCATAACGCTCCCGAGAGCATCGCGCCGGTCTCTTCTTATGCAACATAAGTGCAAGATCGATCAAAGGATCGTTGCCTCCAATGACAGACTTTCCGACCCGCATGGAAACAACACAGCCTACCGGGAACGAGCCGCGCCTTGTGTCGACTCTTGTCACCCTCATCGGCGTCGCTCGCCTGCTTTTTCTGCTTCTCAAACGTGATGCCCAGCTGGTGTCCTACATCCCCGACGACGCCTTCTACTATCTTGTGCCTGCGCGCAACTTTGCCCAACTGGGACGATGGACTTTTGATGGGGTGGAGCCTGCCACTGGATTTCATCTTCTCTGGGGTTATCTGCTTGCGGTGCTGTTCGCCATATCGCCTCACAGTTCGCTGCATCTCATCCTCCTCGTCGCCGGCATCGTCCAGGTGGGCAGCCTTATTGCCGCCAGCTACCTGCTCACCCGCACCAGCGTCCGACTCTTTGGTCCGAACGCAGGTTGGGGCATCGTCCTGATCTTTCTTTCCGCCGCCGTTCTTGTGCAGGGCGGTTGGCTTATGGAAAGCGCTTGCCTCATTGCGCTTGCCGCAGGCGTGGTTGAACTTCTCGCACGCTCGACCCTTCGCCCAGGCCACCTGCTGCCTGCGGGCTGCCTGCTGCTTGGCTGGTTACTTGAGCTGGCGCGCAGCGACGCCGGTTTGCTCGCCTTTTCTTTTTTCCTCATGCACCTTGTGCTTTGGCGCCGTAAGGCAGTGGATCGCATCATGCCTGCGATGGCGACCCTGCTGTTGGTCGGTGCCGTACTTGGGTTAGCAACAACCATGCTCCACACTCACTGGGCATCCGGTCAGTGGGTTCAGGCGAGCGCCCAGCAAAAATTCTTCTGGACTAAAGTTTCAGGCAAGATTTCCTCTCGAATGATCGCCGACAAACCGCTGTCTCTTCTGCAGCCCCTGCACAACGCACTACCTCCGTTCAGCCGTCATCCAGCATTATTTCACCAGCTCGATCGAGCTGAACGATGGCTGGGATTCGCGACGTTTGCCGTGGTGCTGCTCGGCGCATTCCTGATGGCACGGAAAACGAGCCGGAGCGGCCGCTCCCTGTGTGTCCCACTATGCGTCACACTCGTCTCCATGGTTGCCGCGTACTGTCTGCTGTACCGATATGACGGCGATGTTCAGGATTGGTACGTTAGCAACTTTGTCGCTCCGACGGCCTTGCTCGCCGCCGCCGCTACCTCGTGGTATATCCGCCGATTTCCGCTCATTGTCAAAGGTGCGGTCGTCGGCTTCGCCATCGCCGGTACCACCTTCAGCCTGTTTCCAAGCTATCCGTGGCAGGAGTGCATGTATCGCACCGGCTTGTATCTGCGCGATCGTCCAGGACTGGGACCCGTCGGCGCGTTCAGCGCTGGCATCATCGCCTTTTTCGACACATCACCCGTGGTCAATCTGGATGGCCTGGTAAATGACAGCATCCTGCCTTATTCCTCCCACGGCCAGCTGACCTCTTACCTGGCACGCCGAAACATCACTACCATTGCCGATTTTTCCGAGGTCCTGGAGACCCCCTTTATGCAAGCACGCGGCGGATACCTGGACGGCAAACTGCTTCACTGTTTACGCAGCACGGCCAAACCTTTTATCGCGGATGGAAACAACAACTGTGCCGATAGTCACTTGCTAATTTACTATTTCGACGCTGCCTGCCTAAGGTAATGCGGCCTTCCCTGCCCCGTTCTTGCCTATCGCCTTGGCTATACTCTACGGACGGGCTGGTATTGCTTCAACACGATCTTTTCCAGATGACGATCTTGGAATCGTCGTGCTTTCAAATGTGTCTGTTCCATCGTTTCAGGGTAAGCGTGTTGTCTTGGCCGGGTGTACAGGTTCGTGATCCTGGCTGACGATGTT
>CAXTLR010000055.1:0-6616 GCA_964245195.1 uncultured Acidobacteriaceae bacterium
GCCAGAGGAATGTCTCGAATGCCTGAGGCCGTGGCGAAAGGTTTGCAACAGAGCCACCATGAGTCACTACGGCACTCTGGTCTCTCCGAACCTGGTGGCGGTGGATCACGACCACTACTTCAGCTATCGGCTGGATATGGACGTGGATGGGCAGCAGAACAGCCTAATGGTGGACCGGCTTCTACCAGAGACGGTGAAGGCGCGCACCCGCACGAGCATATGGGCCATGCATTCGAGCGTGGCGAAGACGGAGAAGGACAGCATCCTCGATCTTGACGTTAAGCGCCCGGCCATGTGGACCTTTGTCAATCCCGCGTGCACGGCAAAGTAGGGCACCTGGTGGGTTACGAGATCATGCTGGGCATGACGGCCATCCCGAATGTAGCGCCGGATGATCCTGCGCAGAAGATCGGCGCGTTTAGCGAGCACCAGTTCTGGGTCACACCCTACAAACCGGACGAGCTCTACGCCGCGGGTGTCTACGTGACCAGCAGCGCGGGCCTGGAAGGATTGCTGCGCTGGACCGCAGCGAATCGCTCGATCGAAAACACAGACATTGTCGGCTGGTACACACTGGGCTTCCACCATGTAGTGCGGCTGGAGGACTGGCCGGTAATGCCGACTATGTGGCACGATTTTTTGATTCGTCCCATGAATTTTTTCTATGAAAATCCGGTGTTGACCCTGCCGCATCAACCGTAGATCAACTCTCGTCATCAAAGGCTCTGGTGCACGATTACGCCTCTTAAGCGAGCACAAAGACTGATCTTGTAACAGACATTTGTGTCTGTACCTCCATAGACTAGAACCCATAGCACCTGTAGAGTACAGGCTCGGCTGATCTAGTGAGGTGCGTGACGGTCTCCCAATTGATCACGAGGAATCGTAGGACAGCTTTCTACCTCTGTAACGCGCTTGTGGTATCAGCCTGCAACGTTAGTGCTCAGACTGTGCTGCGTCCAGGAATGCCTGAGTGCGTTCGCTCCGTTCTAGTGCAGACCAGATGTACTCGCTGTTGCTAAAAGATGAGGATTTCGTCCCTATCACTCTGCAGCGAAACGGCAACTTGAAGCTCACAGTTCTGTATCCCGATGGTTCTATTATGCGGCGGCTCTGGGAACCATCCGAGGGTGTTGACACGCACTACGCCTTTACCGCCGGGGTATGGCTCCGACACTCCTTCAGCTCATTTACTGATGCTCTTTGACGGTGACGAATACCTGAGTTCCATCATGAAGCTACCAACAACTCTCGATAACCTCATCTCCGCACGTGGCTGTGCTGGTCTTCAACCCTGATGCAAGGCGACTCAAAGACCTCGTCGCCAATCCCGATTTTTCTGATTCTATGGCCAAGGAGATCATTCCGTGGGTTTGGAGCCGGTACAACGTGAAGCACAATGCAACCCAGACCACGGTTGGTGGCTATAGTGCGGGTGGGTTGGCAGCGAACTACCAGGCGTTCCGATATCCGAACATTTTCGGTAACGTGATCAGTAAATCCGGAGCGGTTTGGTGGTCACCAGAGCAAGGCATCTACACCCGCGATACCCTCTACGACTCCGATTAGATGGCGAGACAATTTGCAGCGAACGTCAAGCTGCCAGTCAGGTTTTACATCGAAGCTGGACTATTTGAGATCGACCTGGTAGGACAGGGAGGTGACATCCTGGAAGCCAGCCGCGAGTTGCGGGATGTGCTTCTAGCGAAGGGGAACAAAGTTTACTTCACCTATTTGTGGGAGGGCATGATGCCCTTACATGGCCTGGCACCATTGCCGATGCCTTGATAGATCTCACCGGTACCACTAGCCGCCATTGTACAAATGAGAGCAGGTCTGACCGAGTTCTTTCTCTACTCAATAAACTCTTTTGGCCTCTTGGTTAGATGGTTGGAGTACTGGTTAGGCGCGCCGGGCGTAGGAGCTTCGCCGTAGACCTGCGTTCCTTTAGCGTGGGGCTTGGTCAACGCCGTTGTTACGGTGATGCCGGAGCCGGATACCGGTGCACCGGCTTCGTACGCATGCGTAAGCGGCGCAGAGACGGTGATCGTATCAGCACCAGACCTCCAGACGGGGATGAGATCTGTCGTGGCGACGATGGCCTTTTCAGAGTTTGCGCCGGCACCGATGGTGATGAGCTGGCCGTCCTTGAAAGAGATTGCATCGGCGACCTTAAGGATGGTCGCGCCTACGCTCGTGCCGGTACCGACAGCCGTTGCGCCCGGCGTGCCGACCGCCGCGATGACCCGCGTTTCGCTCTCCCCGCCTGTGTCAATCGTAATTTTTTGTCCAATGTAAAAACCTTCTACCGTTTCGACCTTAATGTCGGTAGCGCCAGCGCTTGCCGCGGCTGAGAGGGGGGCGGAGCTTTGAGTGCGGAAATCAGTGCAGTTGCTGTCCGTATCAGCGCCGTCAGGATAGCGCCCCACACTGGTATTCGTAGCGGCTGCCGCCGAGGCTGCCGCCTGAAAACCTTCGGCATAACCTGGCGCAACCACGTAGCAACCACCCTGGTCTTGGCCGGAGGCGGCTTGGTAGCCTTTGGCCGCCCATGGGTCGATGAGTCCGCCGTAGTTCAAGCTGTCAACTACGAGACCGGAGGCGCTGCGCAGAACCATGCTCCCTGCTCTTACCGAGACATCGACCCGGCCGAGAAGCGCGTCACGGATAGTCAGAGCAGGCCCCCCGAACCACTGGTCGGGTTCCTGCTTGCCTTGGTAGCCTGCGGTTTTTACGGAGGAGTCTCGCACTGCTGTGTAAATGGGCTGGTCATTTCTAAGCGGGCTCTTAAGCCGAATGCCGGAGCCGAGTGCCTGGATGGGCTCGTTGCTCGAATGTGCGAAGGCCGTAGCGGGTTGGAAGCTTATCCCCGTGCCACGATCACTGAAGGGAAGATTTGCCGCATGATTAAAGCGCAGCGGAGTGGCCAGGTCAAGACCGGTGCCGACGGCCTTCACCTCTTGGCCTTCGGCATGCGCATGGGCGAGAGCCGGAGTGAAGTCAACGCTGTTGGCTCTGACTGCGGTGACGGTCGCTACCTCCTGGTGTGCGGGATCGCCGATGAGCAGCTTACTGCCTACAGCAAGGCTGTTCGCGGAACCGACCTTGATACTGGCAGCTCCCACATCCGCTTTGGCCTGGAGGGTTGTGCTGGTCATAGCAGAACCAACATGGGCAATCGTGACGGTCTCAACGCCGTGTGCCACACTGTCAATGTCCAACCTGATCGTATCGCCGGCTGAGATGTTCGCCACGGATGTTACTTTGATGTTGGTGTCACCGACCTTTGCGTCTGTCTCCAGGTGAGCCTGGGTGCCCGGCTTGCCAACCGCTGTTACTGTGGCGATCTCATATTGCTCAACGGCGTTGGCCACCACGGGATAAGTGGCGCCGTGGCCGAGGGCAATCTTCTGGCCGACGACAAAGCCGGAGGTGCTCGTGACAGGCATGTTGGTGGAACCGGTGGGAATGGTGATGACGGGCCCGTCGGGAAGAGGTTGCCAAAGAGTGGTGTTGGTTGCTGTTGCCGTTCCGATCGCTGCGATGATGCCTTTTTCAGCGGCGGAGCCGTTGCCGAGGATGAGGGCGTCGCCTACGGACATGCCGGCCGTGCTCGTGACATGGAGTGTGCTATCCCCAGCAGCAGCGGGAACAGCCAGCCCGGAGTTAGCAAGACCGAAGAGATAAAAGCCGCCGCTTGCGAGTTCTGTTTTGGCTGGAATCTTCAGCGCCGAGAAGACGGCCTGCTTGGTGGGGCGAAGGGTCAGCGTCCAGTTGGAGACGTCTACGCTGCGGGGGCCGGCGTTGTAGAGTTCAATGAACGAGTCGGTCGAGTTTGCCGGCGGGCCTGAGCTGATGCGAAACTCATTGATTCGAACCGGACTGACATTTCTTACTTTTTCGACGAGTGTCTGGAAATGTCTTGTGCCGTCGATGGCATTGGTCCATTGCAGCTTGCCGACAAGGTCGCCGTTGAAGAGAGCTGGCCCTGAAGTGAGCTTAAACGTCGCGCTTACGCTTGCGTTCGGAGCGATGGTGCCGGCGAAGGTCTTTGAGGTTTTGGTTGTGCCTACGACGAGGGAGGTCCAATGCGGATTGGGCACAGAGAGGCGCAAATCAACGTCCTTCACGGGAACGCCGGTGGTATTGGTGAAGGTCAGGGTGGTGTTCTGCGAGAAGCCGGGTGAAAACGTCTGCAGACCAGGGGCAATGGCGGTGGCAGAGGCCGGTGACAGACTCAACGGCAACTCGCGATACCCGGCTCTTACGACGTTGGCCTGCACGCGTTGGTCGGTGGCGTCGGCCGGGAAGGTGCCTGCGGCTGTCATCGCACCTTCGTAGAAGGTGCCTTGCGAGGCGGTGCTGTTATCGCCACCTCTGCCTAAAACGATTCCCCCCTGCTTCCGCATTGGATCGTAGGTCGCGTTGATGCGAGGCCCATCGAACAGGACGGTAAGCGGGCCATCTTGTGCGTTGCCGCCCATGGACACGGAATGGTGCCGTTCGCCTTTTGCAATCGCGGTCAGGAATCGCGACGTACTGCTTGGGAGTTTTGCGCAGTCATTCGGTCCGGGGTCATTGACGCAACCAAGCAGATTATTTTCCACGTCGATCATGATCCAGGGGCCGGCGCCACTGCCGTGATAGCGGGAACCGGCATTGGCTCCGAAGTAGGCCGTTTCCATAGTGCCATTGCCGTCATCAAAGCTGTCCGTTTCAGCGTTGCCGAAGTCAAAGCAGCAGCCGGAGTTGAAGCGTTTGCCGTCAATGACCCAGTACATCCCCTCTGCCTGATCATCGACCGCAATGCCACTAGGATTGTTGTTCCGCAGACCCATGCCGGGTGCGATATAGACACCGTAAACCTTGTGGCCCATCACCATGATCGGCGCTGCATCGGCGAGCGGGAGATTATCGAATCCGCCCATGGCGGGCCCGCTCCAGCCGCCGCGCGGAGCTTGGGTAAGGGCATTGTGCTTTGGCGACTGGTCATAGATGACGCTGATCCAGCAGTACGTGTTTGCACAGAAGATATCCTGGGCGTCAGAGTCGGCGTAGCCGCCCACGGCAGCAAAGGGCGGAACGACGCCAATATCGAGTGTCTTGCCGTCTGACTGGCGCAGAACCTGGTAGAGCGGGCCAACATATGCGGCGTACATTGCCCGTGTGGTGCTGTAAGCGGCAACGCAGGCGTTTCCGGCGGCCGCGTAGATATCACAAGGGCCTTCCGGTCGGTTTGCAGAGGCATTCGCTTGCCCGCTTGCCTGCTGCGCGATCGCCGCTGGGGCGCCGAGGGCGGCAAGCACCGCCGCGATGAGAATTAATAGCTGCATTATGGACCCCATTGTCCTCTCCTGTCGACAGATGCCTTCCTCTTGCCGACGTGGCTTCCCATCGGGCAGATCCTTGGCGTAAAAACATACTCCGTTACCAAGCGAGCTTAGTCTCAGCAGGCCCCAGGTCGCACTTCAAAGGGTACCAACATAAAGGGCTCTGTTGCACTAACCGCCTGACCGAACCTCAGGCAGGATCCTGGCGGTTAGGATAGGTCATCTTCAAGGGTCGGCGCTTTCCCATTGAGATCATTTTGCTTTGTGTTCGCTGGTACTGCAAGTACGGCATCAGCTATCGCGAGTTGGTGGAGATGATGCGGGAGCGCGGCGTGGAAGTGAACCCGTCAACGATCGTGCGCTGGGTACATCGGTTTGCGCCTGAGTTGGAGAAGCGGATGCGCTGGTATCAAGGCTACCGAGCGACCTCTTGGCGAGTGGACGAGACCTATGTGAGGGTGAGTGCCGGTGGAAGGGCTCTGTTGTGAGGATATTTCCCTTAGCCTTCAGTTCTGCAGTCGCGAGACCAAGGTCGGCGCCTTGTCCATGTTGATGACCTCCAGCTTTTCCCAGTCCTTCAACCCGCTCAGCGTCTTGCCGATGAACCGCTTAGCCGCTCTGGCGTTCCGTGTGGCGAGAGATAGAAATCGATTGTGTTCCTTCCTTGTCGAGCGCCCTTCAATGGTGTTGAAAACTCCGCACTCCGCTACTTTGTAAAACGCGTCACGCGAGAATGCCCTACACGCGACATCTGCTATTCAGGTGAGCCTTGGGCATCCCCCTATTTTGGGGCACTCGCTAAATAGGGAGTTTTTCAACATCATTCTTTGTCTGTAACGACAGCGGGTCGCTTCCGACAAGCCGACTAAGGAGATGGTCCGCCGCTTGCTTTCTTTGCTGTTGCGGAGGGTTGTAGATGGCAGGTTTTCAGGAGGATCATCCTGCAATTCGTTCCGTTGGCATTGACCTGGGCAAGACGACGTTTCACCTTGTGGCGCTCGGAGCAGCCGGCAAGGTGCTGGTGAAGCGGAAGTTCACACAGAAGCAGTTGCTGACGTACACGGCCAACCTGCAGACATCGCTCATCGGTCTGGAAGCCTGCGCCGGAGCTCACTTTCTCGGCCGGGCTCTGCGGGATAGTGCGCCCTTCGGTGCATGGCTGGATCGACTGGATGCCCGATCTCCCAAGAACGTCGTCGTGGTGGCCATGGCCAACAAGCTTGCCCGCATTGCCTGGGCGGTTCTGTCCAGCGGCAACGACTATCGATCAGCCGCCGTGGCCGCAT
>CAXTLR010000056.1:0-5156 GCA_964245195.1 uncultured Acidobacteriaceae bacterium
GTTGTCGATGGTGGAAAGCAGAACCTCTTCGGCGCTGCGCTGTTCGTTCTCGTCGCCGATGTTCTCGGCCAGATCGTCGGCGAAGGGTAGGGGTCAAGGTTGACGATGGCGCGGAGCAAAGCGCGGAGTTGGGCTGCTGTGAAGGTCTCCGGGGCGTTCTCAAGGATGCGCTCGAAGGTCGCCTCCCGCTGCTTGCGCAGCTGGTCCCTGCGTTCGTGCTCGGCTTCCTCCCTTGCTGTTCGCGCTCGAACTGCTGGCGGCGTTCTTTGGTTCGGCAGTCTTCTTCCGCTTGATGCTCCTTTCTGCGCTGCTCATACAGGGCTTCGCGCTGTGCGGCTTCTTCAGGGGTCTCCTCCTCGGCTAGGGAAGCCATGACAGGGGTTGGGTTCTCCCGCTCCTGTTCGGCTTTCCGTGCGGCGGCGCGGGGATCGTGGACGGGGCAGTTGTTGTCGGTGCAAACGGTGAGCGTAGTTCCTACGCGCTTGCCGTAGACGATGATGGCGGGTTTAGCTGCCTCGCACGGTGTTACCGGCTCGGCGTCGGGGTTGTCGGTGTGCTCGACTTCGCGAAAGTGGCCGCGCTGTACGGCTCCGGGTCTCTTCTCCTTGAGGTTGCGGTATCCGTTCTCGACCTGGACAAGCTCGGGACGGGCGGCAATCTCGCGATCGATGTGGGCGTCTACCTTGGTGTGAAAGCAAGGGGCGTCTAGGCACTGGTCACCCTGCACGTCGGCAAACAGAGTCGTGTTGAATCCGCTGCGGCGGGGGCAGATGACGCAAGCTCCTGCGGGTGGGATGAGGGTGGTGTCTTCCTTGCTGATTGGTGCGTCGGCGAGGGAGAGATAGAGGCTATTCTGAATCCACGCGCTCAGGTGTTTCGCGGGAAGTAGGTGCGGCTCTTTGTCCTGCCAGTCCTTACGCCAGCACTGCTCGTAGGCGTTGGCCTGTGCGTCCTGTGGAGACGGGCTAAGAGGTTGGCATGGGATGCGGTGATGAGGTCCTTGCTGAACGCCTCCGCAACTGCCGGAATCAACTGCAGGAGAGACAAACGCGCGTACACGTGGGCAGCGCTCTTGCCGGATTTCTCTACCAACGTGGCCACGTCGTAACCGGGCATGTCGAGCAAGCGTTGAAAGCCCTGCGCTTCCTCGTAGGGGTGAACGTCGACGCGCTGCGAGTTTTCGACTTATCTTCAGTCCTTCAGAAGCTGTCTATGACGTCCACGACGAGGGATTGCGGCACGTCATCGAATCTTTATCTGTAGTTGTCTACGACGTAGATGAGCCAGCATGGGCGCGGTGAGCGTAGCGAACTGCGCCCATGCTGGCTCGTGCCTGGCCCGAGGGGTAGCAGGCATGCTGACGGTACAGAGAATACGAGTCCCGGACACGGGGTCTGTGAGCTGGGTTGTGGTGGATGCCGAGCATCTGCCGGTGGCAGATGTCGGTGAATTTCTGTTGTACCTGCACCGGATCGGCCGGTCGCCGAACACGGTGCGGGCCTATGCTCATCACCTGCAGGCCTTCTGGTCGTTTCTTCAGGAGCAGGGACGCGACTGGAAGACGTCGAAGCTGAGCGAACTGGCGGAGTTCGTCGGGTGGGTGCGTCATGCGAAGAGGGGTGGAGGTGTGCACCGCTCGGACCGGACGATCAACCTGATCCTGGCGGCAGTGGGTTCTTTTTACGTGTATCAGGACCGGCTGGGTGTGGAGACCGCGATCGCTCACGCGCGGCACCTGGGAGCGAAGAGTCCTTACAAGCCCTTCCTGCACGGCATCAGCCGGCCGCAGTTGGGACCGCAGGCGCTGCTTCGAATGCGTGAGGTCAAGCGTATGCCGCGAGTCTTCTCGGCTGCGGAAGTGCAGGCTCTGCTGGATGCGTGTGCGCGGCTTCGGGACCGGCTGCTGGTCTGCCTGCTGCACGAAAGCGGGATGCGCATCGGGCAGGCTCTGGGACTACGCCATGCGGATGTCCGGTCCTACGATGGCGTGATCGAGATCGTGCCGCGGGTCAACAGCAACGGCGCACTTGCGAAGACGCGGTCACACTACGAAGTCCATGTGTCGAAGCAGGCGATGGCGCTCTACGCCGACTACCTGGTGCATGAGTATGTCGAAGCCGACCAAGACTTCGTCTTCGTGAACTCCTGGGGAGGCCGCCTGGGAACTCCGATGACCTATAGCACGGTCGTGGATCTGTTCCGGAGGTTGAGCCGCAAGGCAGGTCTGCACGCGACACCGCACATGTTCCGGCACACGCATGCGACGGATCTGCTGCGAGCCGGCTGGGATGCGGCTTACGTGCAGCGCCGGCTTGGGCACGCGCAGGTTCAGACCACCATGAACACATATGCCCACCTGACCGATGAAGACATGAGCGAGATGCTCGAGCGCTATCAGCAGGAGCGTGCACGATGAGCGCTCCTGTATGGAGCCATGCCGCTCAGCTGAATCTGCTCGCGCAACTTCAGGGCTTCTGGGCCGCCGATCTATGGGACATGCATCAAAGCCCGGCCGGAACGCTGACACCCAATGCCAGTCAGCGACGTCTGCGGTTCGGCTGCAAGTCTTCGTCGATCAATGGTGAGCTGAAGTATGTCTGCTCAAGGAAGTTCCTCGAAGGCCAATGGCGGAGCACGCAGGAGTTAACCAAGGTGCACCTGCTGATCCGGTGGCTCAACAGCCTGGAGGAGCTGCCTCCTTCGCTGCTGAGCTACAGCTACGATGAATGGCGCGAGCTGTACCGCAGATACCTCACAGAACTCGGCATGTATAAACCCGGTGTCACGAACCGAATGACTGGAACACAGCGACCGTGTATGACACCGCGGGACAGCCCCTACATGAGCACCCTGCGGCAGATATGGTTGCTTCTGGAGGAGGCGTACGACGTCCGGCCGGAGCGGGAGAAAGATGTCTGGGACCTGCGACGTATGGGCGTAGCGACGAACCTGTCGCAGTCGAACATCAAGCTGAGCTTCCTGGTGATCGGGCAGGAGTGGCTTCGGAAGGCAGTGAAGTCGTATCTCAGCTACTGCCTGCCGCTGTTTACGGCGAGCACATGTCGCACGCGCGTGCAATCGATGGCATGCTTCTCGGAGTTCCTGGCCGGCAGATATCCAAGCGCGAAAGCGCGTGCGATCACTCGCACACTGTTGCTGGAGTATCTTGGCTCCCTGCAGGCGAAGATCAGCCCGGCCACCGCGAAGAACCACGTTCTGAACCTGCGCAACTTCCTGGAGATGTCGCACCGGGAAGGCTGGCTGACAACCTGTTCTGAGCGGATGCTCTATGACGAAGAGTTTTCCCGACCGCCGAGACCGCAGCCGCGCTATCTTCCGTCTGCGGTTCTGGATCAACTGAACAGCCACCTTGACGAACTGAGCGCTCCATGGCGGCGCATGGTCCTAATCCTTCAGGAGTGCGGCATGCGCATCAGCGAGCTGCTTGAGCTCCGGGCCGACTGCCTGACGCAAGATGCCCGTGGCATTCCGTATCTGCGCTACATGCAGGGAAAGGTCCGACGCGAGAACGCCATCCCCGTCTCGCGCGAGGTCGCGTGCCTGGTGCAGGAGCAGCACGCAGAGCTGCGGGCCCGTGGTAAACCATCGGAGCTACTGTTCCCGAACTCCAAGGGCGGCGTGCTCAAACAAGCGACCTTCGCGCACCGCATCAATCGCCTGGCGTACGATCATGACATCCGGGACAGTGCCGGCAAGCTCTTCCGCTTCCAATCGCACCAGTTCCGGCACACGGTCGGGACGCGCATGGTGAACCTCGGCGTCCCACACCACATCATCCAGCGCTACCTCGGCCACAGCGGACCGGAGATGACGAGCCGCTATGCGCATATCCACGATGCCACGATGCGGGACAAGCTTGCCGACTACCTGAAGAGCTCGCTTGTGGACGTCACCGGCAAGACGGTTGCGCAGGAGGGAGCCAACGACAGCAGCGATCTCCAGTGGTTCACGCGCAACATCATGGCGCAGGCACTGACCAACGGCTACTGTGCGATCCCGACAGTTGCCGGCCCCTGCCCGCATCCGAACGCCTGCCTGAACTGCGCCCACTTCCGAACCGACGCCACCTTCCTGGAAGTGCATCGCACGGAGCTGCGGGACACCGAAGAAATCCTCGCCAAGGCCGAAGCAAACGGCTGGACGCGGCAACTGGAGATGAACCAGCGCAAGCAGACGAGCCTGGTCAACATCGTGACGGCTCTGGAGGCAGCTTATGGTTAGGAATACAGAAGGTCTCAAGCAGAATGCCCGCACCCGGAGCGAGGCGTCCACAGAACGCGCACTCGTCGCCATCCGCAAACTGCAAGCGGAAGAAATAGAGATCAACTTCCGCAGCGTGGACGCGCACGCGAAGGTCTCAACTGCATGGCTGTATGGAAACCAGGCTCTGCGCGAACGCATCCTGAAGCTGCGCCAGCGTCCGCAGAAGAACAGCCGCGAAACCGCACCGGCCCGCCGGCAACTCTCGAACGAACGGATCGTAGCTGCCTTGCGCCTCCGCATCCGCAGCCTGGAAGAGCTTAACCGCGAGCTGCAGGCAAAACTCGAAATCGTCTACGGCCGCCTTGCTTGCCAGCCTCCGGAAGTACGTCGTTTACATGACAACGACGTGCCGAACCGCATAAACAAAGAAGAATCGCATGACAACTATAGATAACTCGACCAACTGCCATTCGAGCGCCTGAGCATCGGTGATGTCGACGATGCGGGCGGGAAGGCTGAACATCTCCGCAAGCTGCGCGGCACGTTGCGGCTCTGTTGCAACAATCAGGCCCGGACAGGGGCGTCCGAGTCGTTGCCCTGCCGCAGACGTCAAGCAGGCTGAACGTTAAGCTTTTCACCAAAGACCGCGATAGCTTCCGAGAGCGCACTGACACCGATGCTTTGCAACAGAGCCCGACAGTTCACAAAAGCGCCTACCAAGCATCCGATCACCGTCCTGATTCTCTCCTAGGCTTTCGTCGTGGTCGACTACTTCCGAGTTGCAGAAAGTTGCTGGCGTGTGCGTGGGCGCTTTTTAGTCCGTCTGAATGCACTCAGGATGAGGGCTCGTTTATGGGACGTATCTGCGGACAGCACACTGGAGTGCCCGGCTTGAAATGTGCCAGTGGATAAGAGAGACACTGGACAAGGAG
>CAXTLR010000057.1:0-5087 GCA_964245195.1 uncultured Acidobacteriaceae bacterium
CGCATCGCAGACCACCCCATCAATCGCATCCATGAGCTCCTGCCCTGGAACGTAAAGATCAACAGCACCCACACCATCACTCCCGAATAAGTGTCCACATAAAATCATGTGGACACGTAAGTCCCTACACACTCATAGGAACGGTACACACCGGACGCTTACGCCAAGGTCAACGCCAATCGTAGTCTCGACCTTGGTTCGTCTGCGTGGGATTTCCGTGATGAGGTGGAGCGCCGACTTCTTCATGGAAATAGTCTCCTCCTTCAAGCGACCTGCTCATCCTATTTATGGGTGCCAATCGGAGCCGCGCATCTTTGGAAGACTCGCAACGAGCTTATAGTCACTGGCGGAAAGTGATTGCACCGAAGTCCGCTCTCGGGCTGTAAAGCTCGAAGAGCGGCCCCGGGCCAAGACGACTATTGTTTCGTCTGCCTCGCCAACAGCTCGCGGCTAGTCACTGTTTCCCAGGCTACGCGTTGCAGTTGTTCGGCTACCTTGCCAGGGATGTCCAGCTCTGCCGCTGCCCGTTCCGGAGCTCCAAAGGTACGCACATCCACTTTAGTAATCGTTTGGAACAACACCAGGCCACTGAGATAGGCCCCATAGATGCTGGGGTGGTGATAACCAGCATCTGTGGGCACATCCTTCGTCGAGGGCTCGCTGCCGGGCTGGTAGTTGAAACTAAGGGAGACCCCTGGAGCAGATCCTGCGTATGGATCTGGGTTCGCTATGCCTTGAAGCCAGGCTAGCGCCCAGGCGTCTCCCACTGGCGCAATGGCGCGGATGTGACCGTCTCTATCAGCCGCTGTTTGATACGCATTGCGGTAGGCTACGGTGAGTTCCCCGAGAGACTTGAGGTACCGTTCAGAAGAAAACGATGCACCGTTGGCGGTCGCGTCGAGATAGGCGGTGTCCGCAGGCGCCCCTGTCGCATACAGGTACACACCTGCATCAGGTGCCGCGGCGTGAACGCCCTTCTCGATGCTCTGTACCGCATTGATGAAGGCCTGGGGATCGCTCTTCGAGTTTTGCGTGAGAGTACTGGGTATCGGTTCGAAGCTCACCTCTTGCAGAACAACGGCATTCCACAAGGAGCGATCGATCACACTGCTCGCCACCTTGTAGTTTTCGATCAGGCTCGTGGCTGAGATTGCTTCGATGTGTACGTCATAAGGGAGATTTGCTTCGTGTGCGAGTTCAGCGAAGATTCCTGGGATGCCGCCCCACGGGCCGTATTCCCCTGCCGTGTCTTCCTTGCGTCCTTCTACGGATGTTTCGTAGTTCTCGTCGACGACGCGCTGTGACGGCTCGGTCGAGCCTATTCCACCGGTGGCAGGCGTGTTGTTGTAGGTTCGTACCGGGAGGTAGCGACCATGCGTGAAGCTGTCTCCCACGAAAAGCACATGCTGCGTGTCAACTGGAGGCTGCCGGGATTGCTGACAGAGCAGCGTTCCGGTGGTGATGTCGGTGAGAAGAACGGCATAAGCGAGCTTGTGCGCGAACGGGCGCAAGATCATGCAGTGAAACCTCCAGACTTACAACTCTATAGAGCATTGTTTCAGGGCGAATGTCTCCGCCGATGCGCGGGCGAAGGACCCGTTTTCATGGATGCGTGTCGAGCCTTCCTTCCGATTTGAACACATAGAACAAGGGAAACTCTCGCCGAAATCTTCAAGATGGTTCGCACCACAGGAGCTAAGCCAAATTATCCTCGTATGTCGCAATGGCGGAAGCTTGCGATTCCTCACCCCCAGCGTACCGTGGTCGGCTCCTGACTGGCGTGAGCGGCATTTGTCGTTACCTGTATTCTGTGGCGCGCCAAACAAACGGTCTAAGGCGCTTGTGACCGAGCACATGAGGGAGCCAGCCAGAGATGAGGTTGGCTGGCTCCGTGTCGTTAGATCACTTTCCAGTGACGGTCAACCGGCGGGAGGTGCAGCTGTGGTGGAGGTGGAGCTCAGGCGCTATGTGCCTTCTGCAGCAGCTCAGACGCGCGCTCACCGACAACCACGCAGGGAGCCATGGTGTTACTTCTGGGAATACGCGGAAACACCGAACCATCAGCGATTCGGAGGTTTTGTATCCCATGAACGCGAAGCTCACTGTCTACAACCGACATAGCGTCACGGCCCATTTTCGCCGTGCAGGTCTCATGCCAAAAGGTTACGGCGGCATTGCGAAGAAAATTCAGTAGATCGGGACCGCGCAGTTTGCCAGGCATCACTTCGCGCCGGTTCAAGGAAGCAAGAGCAGGGGCATTGCCAATCTCGCGAGCCAGCGCAACGCTGGCCAGCCCCGCTTCGACGTCGGCAGGCTCACTGAGGCCATTGGTGACGATGTGCAATGGATCGTTAGGATTGGGCCCGCTCAACGAAACACTGCCGCGGCTATGCGGCTGCGAAAGTCCGGAAAACATCGTCCATCCGTGTTCGGGAACGCCGAGTTCTGAAGTCTGGGGACTGGGAGCCGTAAACTGTGCGTCGGTCAGCAGCAGGTTTGGCACCTCCATGGAGGTCTCGCTTTTCCAGTAGAAAGTAACTTCCGCGCCGCAGCCCTGCAGCGGGATCGGCTGCTTGTACTCCCAGATACAGCCGAAGTTGACATGGTCCTGTAAGTTTTGGCCGACACCCGGTAGATGCTGGGCAATGGGAATGCCGAAGTTCGACAGGTGAGCATGATCTCCGATCCCAGACTGCATCAGCAGTTTCGGCGTTTGCATAGCACCGAGGCAAAGAACCACTTCCTTACCTGCTTCGATGCGGAGCCGCCGCCCCTTGCGCAGGAGTTCAACGCCAGTCACCTTCGATCCCTCAATCACAAGTCGAGTGACCAGTGTCCCCGTAAGCACGGTGAGATTGGGCTGGCCCATGATCGGATAGGTATACGAGCGAAAGATCGACTGCCGTTTGCCGTCCTTGACGAGGCATTCAAAACGCGAGGCGCCACCGGCACCTTCCATCATCTCGCCGTTCGGCCTGTCGAAGACTGGAATGCCGATCGACCGGGCAGCCTCAAGCTGGGCCACGGTCAGAGGATGAGGTGTCTGATTCTGCTCCAGCGAGACAGGTCCACCGATCCCTCTAGGTGACGCATTGACGGTGCCTTGCAGGTTCTCGATGCGCTTGTAGATCTTTAGGATTGAGTCGTGGTTCCATGCCGAATCGTTCGTCTCAGCAGCGTAATAATCCCAATCGGCCTTGTGACCGCAGGCCCAAACACCCACATTGATGCTGGAGCCGCCGCCAAGAACCTTGCCCATGGCGAGCGGAATGGAGCGGTGGTTCAGGTGCGCTTCCGGGCCCGATGCGAACGCCCAATCCCGTTCCGAGCCAAGATTGCTGAGCCACTGCGCTGGATCCATAATGCTCGGCACCTCGTCCGTTCCGCCTGCCTCAAGTAGAAGAACGCTTACTTCACGATTGCCGGCCAGCCGCGCCGCCACAACGGACCCTGAAGAACCGGCACCACACACAATGAAGTCGTACTGCTGCTTAAGGATTGAACTTAGTTTCTGCTGGTTGACTCGTATCGTTTCATCAAGTTCGCGTGCCTGCTGGGCGGCGGTGTCACTGGGCGGGGAAACAGTGCGAGGTGTCATTCGAATGAGTTGCTCCTCAGCCAAGCTAAACCATCAGAAGAACGTCTCCAAACGCCCGCTGTCTTTAGGTGAGACCCAGAAGTGTCCTCCGGATTGGTTCTGTTATGTCGCAATAGCGGAAGTTTGCCGCCCCAAACGCGTTTCGAGCATGGACGGGATGGGTGACTGGCGGGAGCGGCGTTTCTCGTTACTAATTCAATCAAGGCGCAGGGACGTACCTCAATGCGTGCATTGGCCTGTGATCGTCAGGCGCCGCAAACAGATCACATTTCTAAGCCCATTAAAGACTCACGTGCGCAGGCTGCTGAAGAATGCCTGAAGGTCCGAGGCAAGTAGCTCCGGTTCCTCGGACGCCGCGAAGTGACCGCCCCTCGGCATGATTGTCCATCGAGTTACGTTATAACCTCGCTCTACCCAACTCCGGGGAGGCACCATAATCTCCTTCGGAAAGCATGCGATTGCGCACGGCGTTGAAACGTAGTCGGTCGATGAGAAGTGAAGAGGAGTTTGGCGTCCCTCACGATACATGCCGAACGACGAAACAATTGTCTGTGTCATCCAGTACAGCGTGACGTTTGCCAGAAGCGTGTCTCTAGAAAAGCTGCTGTAGAGATCACCTCCGCAGTCGGACCACTCCCTAAATTTCTCAAGAATCCAGGCCGCCAAACCTGCCGGAGAATCATTCAAGGCGTAGGCAGGGGTTTGAGGCCTTGTAGCCTGCAGGTGGGCATACGCGCCGTTCTCGTCATACCACCGGGCGGCGTCGGCCTGGAACTGTCGTTCCGCGGCCGTGATCTCGGTTCCAGGAGCTAAATAAGGCTTATAGGAGCCTGGAATGTAGTTGAGGTGAATTCCGATGAGATGCTCCCCGTGGCGTAAGCCCAGGGCGGTGCTGACGCCGGCGCCGATGTCTCCACCCTGTGCGGCGAAGCGGTCATAGCCTAGCGCCTGCATTAACTGGACCCAGATCTCGGCGACGCGGAATGAATTTACCCCTTCGATCTGAGGTCGATCGGAGAAGCCGAAACCAGGCAACGAAGGGATCACCAAGTCGAACGAGATGTCAGCAGACAGGCCATGGTCCGCCGGATTTGTGAGGAGAGGAATTATCTCCAGCATTTCGAGAAACGACCCGGGCCAGCCATGCGTCATGATCAGAGGAATCGCAGCCGCTCCTCTGCCTTTAACATGCACGAAATGGATATTTCCTTGATCTGAGTCGAAGTGATAATGGGGAAATTGCGAAAGCAGGCCGATGTGCTTTTGCCAATCAAAATCTTCGCTCCAAAACCGGCAGAGATCCTTCAGAAATTGAAGCTCGAACCCGTTGTCCCAATCGGACTCTCGAATCTGATCGGGCCAGCGCGTCCGTCCAAGACGGAAACGCAAATCTTCCCACTGATCGGAAGAAAATGTAGGAGTAAATCGCTCTATTGAAATCATGCTCTCCCCCTTAGCCCTTTTTACATCCGCCTTCAAGATTAGAGGA
>CAXTLR010000058.1:0-4329 GCA_964245195.1 uncultured Acidobacteriaceae bacterium
ATCGCGGGCGTGCCGGTGGAGGTGGCAGGACGGGGCCGGCAGGTCGACACGCTGCAGTTTCTGTCGCCCGGCACGACGGGCAATACATTCTCTCACCGGGCCAGCGGCGGGGTCGATTTCGAACAGGAGATCCTGTACAACGGCATCCCCGCGCCACAACCGGAGACGGAAGGCAACACGGGCAACTTCAATCCCCCCTACGAGCTGATCCAGGAGGTGCGCGTAGAGCGGTCCACGTTTGCGGCCCAGTTCGGTCTGGGCCAGGGAGCGTTGACGTACCAGACCAAATCCGGCGGCAACCGGTACCACGGGGATCTGTTCGAGATCAACCGTAATAACCTCTTCGATTCCGTCGGCTTCTTCAATGGTCCTGCATACGGCGGGTCAAACCGGCCGCCTACGGATCACGAGAATAATTATGGCTTCACCGTCAGTGGGCCGATCAGTATTCCGCATCTGTACAACGGCAGGGACCGAACGTTCTTCCAGTACAGCCAGGAGTGGTACAAACAGAACCAGGAAGACACAAGCATCTCGACGGTACCGACGGCCCTCGAAAAGACTGGCAACTTCAGCGACTTTGTCGATGGTAATACCGGCAGGGTCCTTCCCATCTATGTCCCATCGAGCGGACTGATTGCCGGTTGTAATCCTGGCGCCCTGCCTGGGCAACAGTTCCCGGGGAACATCATTCCTGCGAGTTGCATCAGCAAGACCTCGGCCTCCGTGCTTGCCGATCTCCCCAACCCGGATCACACCGGCACTGGCGTAGGCGGCTTGAACAGCAACAAGTCATATGCCCCCAACGCCATTCCCAATATCCAGCATGTCTTCGGTTTCACAATCGATCAGAAGCTTACCGACCGGCAAAGCCTCCATTACACCGAGTGGAGGAATAGTTACGACTCTTCGACCTTCATTAACAATCCTTTCGTGGTCGGGCCTAATCCCCTGAGCAGTCTGGAGTCAGAACCGACCCTTGGCAGCGTCTATCTGCTGAACTACAGCAACGCGCTTACAAACCATCTCGCGGTCACGGCCGGATTTGGCTGGGTCGGAGAGATCAACGACCAGATCAACGCCTTGACCGGGATTAATTTCCCCGCCGAGGCCCAGAGCACAGTTTTCCCCACCGTCGCGTTTAGCGGACAGCACGCACCTACAAACTGGGGCGGAGGTTCCGTGTCTTCCGTGAATCGCAAGCTTGGGATTTCGGTGGTGAACAATTGGCTTTGGTCGAAGGGCAAACACACCTTCAATTTAGGTGGGGAGTTCCGCCGCACCTATCAGGACAATGGCTTCAACAACACAAATGGTGCTTTCAACTTCAGCCCGCGGACGACCTCCACGCCGAACCCAAGCGATCCAAACTTCGGCAACTACGGCAGCGCGTTTGCGAGTTATCTGCTGGGGATTCCGGACAGTGTGAACAGGGGTGGCAATCAGGAGGAGCGCCTGCGGAACGTAGATTTGTCGCCTTACGTTCAGGACGACATCAAGTTCACGCCGCGTCTGACGGTCAATCTCGGTCTTCGATGGGACATCATGGTGCCGTTCACCGAGAATAATAACCAGATCGTGTTCTTGAACCCAAACGCCACGGATCCAGCAGCGGTCAATCTGGCGGGGCAGCCCATCGCGGGTGCTGCCAGCCAGTTCGGCAGTGGGTTCCCAGGTGCTGCCGGCTATAACCGGGCGCAGACCCACTTCGGTCACTTTGGCCCGCGGGTGGGCTTTGCGTACGAGTTGAATAAGAAGACGGTCGTCCAGGGCGGCTTCTCGGTCGCCTTCCTTGATGGCGGCGCCTATGAGTACGGTACGAACAAGGTGGCGATCAACAACGGCCAGTTGCTGGCAGGCACATTTGTTCGCAGCAGTACCGGCAGCAACGTCTCCTCCTATGGCAGCTGGGATACTCAGCAGCTGCCGCTTCCCCAGGCCACTCCCTTCAGTCCCGGGCTCGGAGGCGGCCAGCAAATAGAGGCCTTCGACCCCGTCCATGATGGGTATGCCCCCTATAGCCAGCAGTGGGTGCTGAACATGCAGCGCCAGCTGCCCTTCAACACCTTCCTAACGGCCGCGTGGGTAGGCAACCGTGTGATCCACCTGCCCAGCAAGCTCAACACCCCCGACCAGCTGAATCCGCAGTATCTGTCGCTGGGTTCGAAGCTGTCCGACGTCTTCGCGCCGGGGCAGACACAGCTGGATGGGGTGAACCTGCCCTACGCAAACTTCGTGAACGATTTTGGTGGCTCCGCCACCGTGGCGCAGGCCCTCCTGCCCTTCCCGCAGTACTCCTATGTGTTTGACAACTTTGAAGGTTCCGGCACAACGTATTACCAGAGCCTGCAGGTTGAGCTGGACAAACGCCTGAGCAACGGCCTGTCTTTTCTGGTGGGCTACACATTGTCGCATCTGCTGGACAACAGCGGTAGCGGTTTCTCCAGTTTTGCGGCGAGCGCGCTAAATAAGTACAACCAGAAGCCGGAGTACGTGGTGTCGAACGCGGACGAACCCAATACCGTAAAGGTGAGCGGCGTATATGAATTGCCAATCGGCCCGAACAAACCATTCTTCAACAATCGCGGCGTGACTGGGCAGTTGCTGGGCGGGTGGCAGATCGGATGGATTCTCGATTATGAATCCGGTACGGCGATAGGTGTGACTGAGAACGAAGTCCCACTGGCTGGCACAAACGGCAATAACAACCGGCCTAACAGGGTTCAGTCGGTCGCGTTGAAGACGGCTTCTTACGCGAACGCAGATGCGTACTTCACAGGTAGAGCCAGCGCCGCCCAAATCTTCAACCCTGGAGCTTTTGCCCAGACAACCACGCAGTATATGCTTGGCGACGCGCTGAGGAACTATGGGGCGCTAAGAAATCCCGCCCTTTACAGCGAGAATGCGAACATTCGGAAGCACTTCTTTTTCGGGGATCGCTTTCAGGGCGTCTTGCAGGTCGATTACTTCAACCTCTTGAATCGGACACAGTTCAACGGCCCGGACACCAACATACTTGACGGAACGTTTGGTCAGGTGGTCAGCCAGGGCGTCATGCCTGGTTATCTACCAAACCGGCAGGGAGAGGCTCAATTCCGATTAGAGTTCTAATGCTCTCTCGTTTCTTCTAACCCTGCGGGCTGCCACGGCAGCCCGCAGGGTGTTTCAAAGCCCGCCTTTTATAATCCTTCCATGCGCTTACCACAACGCCTTCGCACGCACTCCATCGTTGCCTTGATCTTCGTTGTTTCAGGCGTTGCTTGTGGCACAGCCAGGGGCCAGGACTGGAGTGCGCGAGGTGACGCCGCAGGTGCAACAGCTCTACGCCGAAGCCAAGGCGGCACAACAACGCGGGGACACACAGGGCTCCGTTGCAAAGTATCAGACCATGCTGAAGCTGGCACCGCACCTGGCGCCGGCTTATAACAATCTCGGCATGTTGTACTTCAACGATCGTGCGTATGCGCAAGCCGCCGACACACTGCGGGCGGGGTTGGCGCTTGATCCAGGCATGACCACCGCGCAGGCACTGCTGGGTTTGAGCGATGCCAAGCTGGGCCGGAACGAAGAGGCGAAGAAAGAGCTCGAAACTGCCCTCGCTGCCAATCCGGCTGACGATCGCGTGGAGTTCGCGCTGGCCCATCTTCTCATCGCTATTGGCAACGATGAGGAAGGTACGCAGCGTTTGCGCAGTTACCTGATGCGCAACCCCAAGGATCAACAGGCCTGGTATCTGCTCGGCAAAACGTATCTGAGGCTGTCAGAGCAGTCACTGGCTCAAATCAATGCCATCGACCCAAACTCGGTGACGGCGCATGAGATCGCCGGTGAAGTCGATGAGAGCATGCACAACTACGATGGTGCGCTGGCGGAGTACAACAAGGCGGTTCAGCTTGCGCCGGATCAACCGGGCACGCACTATCACCTTGGCAATGCGTTCTGGCTGCAAGGCAACTGGCAATCGGCGCAGAAGCAGTTCCAAGCAGAGCTGCGCAACGATCCTGCAAACTGTACAACGCAGTGGAAGCTGGGCAACAGTCTCCTTGCGGAAAACGGAGCGCCGGCGGATGCGCTAACGCCGCTCGACCGAGCCGTGGCGGCTTGCCCCAACCTAATGCAGGCCCGGGTGGATCGAGCCAGCGCATTGATCAAACTGAATCAGCCTGCGAAGGCCATGGACGACCTGCTGCCCGCCGAAAAGGACAGCCCACGAGAGCCATCCATTCATTTTCTACTTGCGAAAGCGTACAAGGCCCTCGGAAGAGCGACTGAAGCAAAGACGGAGATAGAGACCTTCGGTGAGCTGCAGCGCGAGGCAAGCGAGGCGAC
>CAXTLR010000059.1:0-3877 GCA_964245195.1 uncultured Acidobacteriaceae bacterium
TCGCCTCACGATCCTTGCAAGCACGGCTTGGGTACTCCGAGCATTAGTCCTGACAAACGCCGTTCTCACCAGTAACGACCAGCGCTTTTGCTGAGGTATACCTCAACTCCATCTTGCAGAGCAGGGCTAAAGATGTCGCATTAGGGCCGTGTTCCGGGTTCTCCCACACGGGGGAACTCAGGGCTCTGAGTCTATCGCTACACTCTGCGATCGAGAACGCCTCCGGGCAGCGGCTTTAGCCTCCTGCTGCTTCAGTTTCAGAATTTGTAGATCGAGCTTATTGATGCGGACCTCAGCCTCGGCTGTGACTCGCTCTGCCTTGGCTTCGAGAACCGCAACCTGGACAGTGGCGATCTGGAAAGCCTCCCGCTGCTCGGCCAACGAACGGCGTCGGTAGAACCGCGCTGGGCCTCCGTTTACTCCTTCAGCCATCGGGCTTATCCTTTCTCGCTCGTATAGGGCGTTATACGATGCTTTTCAGGCCAGGTATGCGAATGAGCACTTGAGCTGAAAGCCAGCTACACGACAGCGAAATGGCAAACACCGCCAAGAACTTCCACCCCGCATGAATTGGAAAGTGGAGCATGAGACGCTGGCTCCAGAGAACGAAAACGTAGTGGACCAAGTACATCACGTACGCACTTCGGCTCAGAGAGTCCATCCAGGGACGCGGACGAAATTCGAGGCCACGGAACAGCGCGAGTAGGCCGAAGCAACTGGCCGCACAGCTCAGAACCCATAGAAAGGCCTCGATCACCTGCGCCGAGTGGACGGTCATCCCATGACTCGCAAGTAGGTGTGGAACGAAGTAGAGGGCGTTATAGAGGACGATGCAGGTAGTCATCCACATCTTCCAGGATCGGGCTAAGCCACCTTCCTTTGAGAGCAGCCCATTGCCAAGCTTGGCTATGCCGACCAGAACCCCAAACGTGAACCAAAGGGCATACAGACCGATTCGTGCTTGTTGGAAAGCAAACGGGGGCGTGAACAGCACTGTCCAAGCGTCGAAGCCGTACCGTGCGAGCATCGGCAGGTAAACCAAGCCAGACAAGAAAATCATCGCGACAAAGGTAAGGATGGGGTGGTTACGAAGAGCCTCCCAAAATGTGCGCGTGCCCTGAAGCCGCGTCAACACAGGTGCCAAGAGGATTGCCAGAATGACATCAAACAGCAACAGAACCCAAATGAACCATGGTGGACCGACCAGAAATCCGGCTTTCGCAATTCTGGAATAAAAATCAATGAAGCCATAATTACCCGGACCGAGTTGCCATGAAGCATAAAAGGCAATCGGCATGAAGCCGCAGACAGCGATGATGAATGGCACACCGAGGCGCAGAAGCCGGTCACGCAGGAAGCTTGGAACTCCGTGGCGCATAAGGGCTGGGAAGACGAACAAACCGGAGACAAAGAACATCAGCGACATAAAATACACATCGTTGAAGTTCTCTGCGTAATCGAAAAAGATCCATCTGGAAGAATCGACCACGGGTGCCGTGGAGCGGAGCACGTGTTGCGCATTGAAAACGGCAAACCTGGTGTATGCCAGGGTGCAATGATGCGCTATGACTGCAAGAGTGAGGCTGGTCCTCAGATAGTCTATGGAGAGGTCACGCTGTTTCGTTTTCTGGCCCGCTAAGGGTTGCTCAGCATTTTTCGCTACTGTTCCCAACGTTTCTCCCCAAAGTTCAGTTCATTATCGAAGGTACATACGATGGGATGTAAGCGAAAGTTCCTGCTTAAACTTGCCGCCACAAACGAACGTTTTCGATGAGGGTCACATTCATTGCTGGTCCGATCCAATGACCTACTCAGGTTGGAGAGGTATAGGACCGCGCGCCAGGACTGTTGACGCTTCGATCTGCCTCGTAGGCCATTCCAGTATCTCTGCAGGAGCTTGTCCTTGAGGTCTCCTGAAACCGGTTTGTATCCATTCTTCTCGTAGAAGTGAACAGCCCAGCTCGCGTCGGTCCAGGTTCCGATCAGGATAGTCCGATCCGTAAGGTTCTCGAGATGAGAGAGGAGCGACCCTCCAATGCCGTTACGACGCTCGCTCGTTCGGACATAGGCGTGGCGGATGAGGGTGACATCCTGGACATTCTGAATGCCCATCACGCCCTGAAGCACGCCTTCATTCTCAGCGACCCAGAATGTAACGCCTGCACCGATTTCTGCGCGGAGCTGATCTTGAGTCATATAGGGCTCATGCCAGCGGTCTGCTGGGATCACACCTCTATAAGCCTCCGCACCATCGTTGATGATGGTCCAGATCGCTTGAAAGTCTTTCGGCTCGCATACACGGACTATGGCTTCACCCCTTGGTCGGCTCTTATCAGATCGTCGCATGCTCGACAGCATCACAAATGAACGTTTGTGGTAGGGCCGAAATAATTATGCAACGTAGCGATGCGTTATACCGCAAGCGTTGTGATCAGCTTCTTCTCGTGAGAAAAACGGCGAGGCGGACCAAGACTCGCCTTGCTGTGAATCCCGCATGAATTCCCGTCAGGCGGTAATGCTTTTCTGGACCGTTTTTGCATAGCGCATGGTCCAAATAAAGGTAAGCAGAATCGTGACGTTGAAAAGGACAGGCGCGACGGAGAGAACGGTAGCAGTGGGAAGCTTCAGGACCATCCATGTGCGCACCGTGAACTCACCGAGCAACGCGGATCCCCACACTGCGGTGATGAGACGATGGGTTCTGCGAACCTTTGCAAGATTCCAGTTGCGGTTGAAAGCCTCTACTTTGGCTGGGTCGTTGCCTGCAATGAAGTACCGCCCGAAGTAAAACATCAGCGGGCGCGGAAGCAGAAAGGAAACGAAGCACGCGAGGCCGAACGCCGCGGTGAGCAGCGGTTCGCGAATGAGCAGAATGCGTGGGCTCCCGCCTAGGAAAAGGGCTCCGACGCTGACTAGGATACCGAGCACGACCAGCACCATGACTGGATTGACCTGCTTATGGCGTGTCAGGTCGAACAGGCTCTTCGCTACAGGGTAGACGCTGGCATAAATGAGTGCGGTGAACTCGGACGATCCAAGATACTTTCGGCTGAGATGGTAGACGGCCAGCGGAATGATTGTGCTGACAAGCGTATCCACGATAAAAGCGCGGACATTGGAATTCTGCGGGGTATCGTTCTTCATTTCAATCTCCGGAGGGGTTTACGCGTGGGCGTAGAAGTTGCCGTGAAATCCAAGGGGGAAGTGCTGTCCGGTCCACACGCGGGCAGCCAGATCGAGTGTGGAAGCATCGCGGACTTCCAGAAAATTCTCGTTCCGGTTTGCGTCGTAACCCTGCCCCATTAACCAGCCATCGCCTTCCATGGCGTCCGTGTCGCGAGGCACGAAGACCACCTTTTCCAGCGTGCGCCCGGTGCCGGACCGGACACTTTCCCGACGACCGCTGATCACGTTTTGTCTTATCAGCGTTGGATAGGAAAAGTCATCCGCACGATCGCGTTCCAACGTGTAGAGGTAAGCCGCACGACGGCCGGCAAAGCGTTCATCGAATCGGGGAAATTCCTGTCCTGCTTGCAGGACTGTGCGCTCGACGATGTGGCCCTGGGCAAGATCCACCTTGTAACTGACCAACTGGTTGTTGGTGAGCTTCGGCCGGGCCGGATCGTTCCACGATGCCAGCACTTTCAGGGCTGAATCGTCCGGACTGGTTAGGCTGTCGAACGTGAGGGTAGTGCTTGTTTCCTGTTATCGTTACCAACCCGAGCAAGTTGGCTGTAGCCTTCTCGCAAGGCTTTAGAGGATTGTGCGATTGAGAACATGGCTTTTAGCTGCAATGGTGGTGATGGCATGTCTTCGTTCGGGTTGGAGTGCCCGGCTTGAAATGTGCCAGTGGATAAGAGAGACACTGGACAAGGAG
>CAXTLR010000060.1:0-3397 GCA_964245195.1 uncultured Acidobacteriaceae bacterium
TGCGCCGATGTCAGCAATCAACAAGGGACGGTCCAGATACAGCACTAAGACTTGTCGGTGCGGATGTCGGTTTGTGCTTTCTGAAAAGACTTCTCAGTTTGCGTTTACCGACTTTGCTTGCTTCAAGCCTTGATGTGGTGAGGTGATGTTGTAGATGATGGCAAAGTGACAAAGTAGGACCGCTGGAACCACAAATGCTGGAAGCAGCACGAAGGGGAAGACCAGGATTGCGATGGTTGGCTGATCGAGGGCGAAGCGCTGAAAGCAAAATGGCGCGGAAAGCATGGCTCGGCCGAGAGCATTCAGAACGCTTAACAGAGCGAAGATATTCCAGATCAGTAACCCCTTTCGGCCAACCTCTCCTCTGCGATAGGCCCACCAAACGAGAGGCGCAGTCACGCCAGCCACGATGTCGAGGTTACCAGCTTCGAAGGTCATCAGCGCCGGGACCTGCTTGTAAAGAAAGAGGATGTACAGATTGATTTCTACCAGGACGCGGATAGAGTGAATCAGGACCGACCACTTCAAGCTCATTTGACGGATGAAGCGGCGGCCACCAACCGTGAGGAAGAGAGCTGCGATCACGATCAGCGGCGGTGCGATTGCCAGAAGAAGATGTGGCGGAAGTGTCCTTGTGCCAAGATAGAAGCCCGACAACGCGACGGCACACTGCGCACCGATCCAAAGCAAGCTTAGGAAGATGGCACGGCTGCAGCCCCGGACCGCAAAAGCGAAAAGTACGAACGCGAGAACTGCCGTCACAAGGAAAAGCAGGATGACGGAGAGTGGCAGGTGGCTCATAGATCCTCTTGGCTGGAGCGAGATGCAATCGTGATTTCGTCACACAGAGCCGCTATAAACTTCGCTGCCCGCCGGAGCAGCAGGCTGCTCAAGAATAGGAGAATCAATCAGGGCGGGTCAGGAAGTCAGCACTTCTACTTGGCAACATAGACATAAATTACCTGGCAGCAACATCTTTTGTAGGCGTCGTTCGAAGCGTCAGCTCTTTGTTCACGATGCGGTGTGAACTCGAGCGGGGCAAAAGAGACGCCGCTCACCTTCTGGTCTACGTAAATGCCGGCAGAGCTACATTTGCATGACCCTTGGCTTCCGGGGATGCTATATCCACACGAAAGACGAGGCTCATCAAGCCCCAGGATACCCGGTTGCCCCAGGCGATCCAGGGGAGCGGGCGATGCGTTTGCCGCGGCCTTTCTGCAAAGGCTAACCACCGGTGCTGGTCCATTGTGCGATGCGCCCGTTTTCTAATGCCCTGGGCACGCTGGTAGCAAGCCGGCCTGGCGCCACACCGCAATGGAGCATGGAAGAGTGCCGAGCACTGAGCGAACAGAAGGAAGCCCGATGAACCCAAAACACTGCTCGCTGCATGTTTGTTCGTATGTCCGGCTCGCTTGTGGCCCGGGCCGGCCTGACTTCCACGCCTCCCATGGAATGGAACAGCTGGAACCACTTTGCTGACCATGTAACCGACGCCGATGTACGTTCTCCCGTAGATCACTGGTAAGCACTGGCATGCGCGACGCAGGCTGTGTCTATGTGGATGTGGATAACACCTGGCAAGGCACACGCGACGCCAGCGGCGTGCTTTATCCGAACAGCCGCTTTCTAAATATGAACAGCCCTGGAGATTACATCCATTCTAAAGGCCTGATAACCCGTCTTCCATCAGATGGTCTAAGCCACGGCCACTCCTAGCTGCGGCGTATGAACGATCCTATGTGCGATTAGTTAGAAAGACTCAGGACGACCTGCCGCAGGATGGAGATTGTTTGCCGTGATCAGGATGAATGCTCTCGACATCTCAAGCTTTTCGCAACAGAGGTTTATCACAGCATAGCCCGCCAACGTCTGTGAGGAGCGTTACAGGACTGAAGCTTCGTCAGTGCCTCTGAGTTTCTAAATAAGATAACGGCTGCGACTGCTAGCGAGACTGATATAGCCCATTTCACCCGAGTAGATGACATTGATTGTATCTTCGCTTAGGCTGAGGCAATGGATTCCCGGAAATCGCGGCAGTTATCAGACGCGCGGCTAGTTCTGGGCTGTCCCACTGCGGAAAATGGCCGCAGTTCGGGAACCAGTAGAGTTGCGCGTCCGGAAACTTGGACTTCGCCCGGGCGGCTTGGCGCGACAGACATACGTGGTCGTCCAACCGATCACGAGAGGAGCAACAACCGAGCTTTTGGGGCAACCGCGCTGCTCCTCACCATGGGCTAGGTTGTTGAGGAACTCGTCGAATGAAGGAGACGCTGCGAAGGACCGCATCTCTGTAAGCGCAAGATCAGACGACCAGGGATGGGCAGAAAATTGAGCAAACAGTGCGGTGCGACCTACCGGATTTGCTCGTGACGGCGGGCATCACGGGCTGCAGCGCTCGCACGAGCCGCACTGACGCCGCCACGGAGTAGTAAAAGAGGGGAACCTCCCAGCCTTCCCAGAAACCTCCCGGATCCAGTGAAACAACAGCCCCGAGTACACCGCCACGCCGGACAAGTTCAAAAACAAGGCGTGCTCCCATCGAACTTCCAACCGCATCGATACCAAGCAGATCCTCTTCTTTTAAGAACTCCGTGACTACATCGGCGAGCGTGGAACCACATACGGAGCCGGATACTGGTGGCGTTTGGCCATGTCCGGGGAGGTCTATAGCTATGACCTCACGACCGCCCTTCGTGAGGCGGTCGACGACAAGCTCCCAGGACGCCAATTTCCGCCAATGCCATGTACGACTAAAAGCGGTTTACCTGATCCGCGGCGAACTGCATGAGACTTCATGCTTGTTTCGATGCGCATTTCTCTTACGTCACGTCGCTTGATATGTGAGCATAACGAACAAGCTTGACTCTGAGGACCACAATCTTCCTGCCCTGACTTAGAGACCGAAAGCACCTGGGTGTTCTAACTTGCCGTCGATCGGTGCCTCTAGATCAGATGTTCCTGCGGCATCCCCGCGTCACTTGGCGCGTCATCGCCAATGCACTCACCGGCCGATCAGTACCGAGAATGTATGGTCCGCCGCACGACTGCAAGGGGAAGTTTGGTCGAGAAGACAAGTCTGCACAAATGTATTCGGCCTTTGGGTGGAGACTAGTTCTCCTGGCCAGGATGAGATGTGCGCGTGTCGGTCCTTATAAGTCGCTCGGTCAATGACGCTCAATCTCGGTACCAGGCTGCAGACACGCCGTTGTGACTGGTCTTTCGTCCTTGTTGCCCTGTGCAGACCTCGGTGGGGGGGGGGGAGCTTTACGAATCGTCGTCGTGGTGCGGGAAAGTGGGAGCGCTCTAGCGCTTCCGAGCGTAGGCGTCTTTTCCGCGCCTGTTATGCGGCCACGGCGGCTGATCGATAGTCGTTGCCGCTGGACAGAACCGCCCAGGC
>CAXTLR010000061.1:0-3027 GCA_964245195.1 uncultured Acidobacteriaceae bacterium
ACAACCCTCCGCAACAGCAAAGAAAGCAAGCGGCGGACCATCTCCTTAGTCGCAACAGCGGAAAGTCAGGGGGGAGTCTGCACGGAGTGTTCGCCATGACGTTGCGGCTCCACTCTTCGGCACGGGCGTAATCGTTGGGCCAGTAGAACGGAACTAGGTGTGTCCCCCCCATACAGGCCAAGCTCTAACACATCTCCGGGTCGCGCATGACATCGCCGTAGTGCGCGACGGAAAGGGCGGGTAAACCCTTGGGGCCGGACTTGGTGGTGCTGCGCTGCTCGGTGGTGTTGGCGGAAGAGGACTTCGGTCTGCTCCTCTGCTTCTAGTTGCGGGGCTTCGGTTGCGAAGAGGATGAGGGCGGCGGCGCGCTGGACAACCTCAAGGCTCTTTGTGAGAAGTGCTGCGTTGCCGTGGTACAGGTGGATGTAGTTCGAAGCTGTAGTTATGGAATCGGCCCATAGCGGTGAGTAGGCGGTGAGGCCTTCCGAGTGTCCGGCCTCCAACTGCTCGATGAGAAGCTGCACATTCGTCTGAATGACTTCACGGCAAGTCTGAGGCTTGGGGGTAGCGGGGAGTGTGGCGATGTTGCTGGTTCCGGTTGCGTGGGCTGGGTGCTGTTCATTAGGTGATTCCTCCGTTTTGAATGGCTGTGCTGTGTTTGCTCACATACACGCCTTGGCTCTGGCCCACGCCAGCGAGGGTGGCAAGTGCAAGGGGAGGGTTCCCTCCCCGGATTGCAACGGAGGGCGAAGCGGAGCGGAGGTCTGCACAAGCGAGCTGGGATGGCAAAGCGCGGAAGATGAGGATGCTCCTTACGCGCGCCAGGAGCAAAGCTGCTTAGAGAGGTTTGGTTTCCACGCCTCAAGCGCGCGGAGCGAGCAGAAGAAATTGTTGTACATGGGGACTACCCACGCTTTAGACAAGCAAGTGGTCATGGAAATGACGCGGCTATGCAAAGCATGGAAAACGATGGAACCGTTTTTCACGCTTCGCACAGCCGACGACGAGATGAGTTAAGAAGAACAAGCAGCAGCCACTGCTTCACCTGAAGACAAAGACAAAAGCAATCCCGCTGTGGGTTCTTGACGCCGCGAGATAGGAGACTATCCCGCTGAGCCGACGCGGGTCATTACATCATGACAAGAGCCGCACGTTAAGAGATAGGGTCCACGCAAGATGTCAAGGATTGGTGACATAACAGCAAGGCGAAGTTCAAAGAGTGCATCGGCCTGTTCTCGTCAGCTAAGACTACCCGGGCGGATCGCTTCCGAGCGATGCGGCATCCCGGGATCAGTTGCCGGTAAATACTAGCGATCTGCTCGCAGTTTGTCGATTGCGGAAACAGCCAACGTGGCATAGAGGAGCAAATCTGCTTCTGTTGCACCGTCCTGTGCGGCAACGGACATACCGATCACCAGCGCGTTGATAAAGCCGGCGAGCACGGCAGTCTTTGTTCCCCTCGCAAGCTGCCGTTCCTTCACTGCTTGATCTAGCCGAATCTTGATCGCCTCAGCGGTCTGCGCTCGTAACAATACTGCATGTGCTGCAATCTCGTCGTGTTGCACGGCACAACGGAGCATGGCTGTGGAGCGCATACAACCACGTGGAAGACCCCCACTGGTGAATTGGCGAGCCAAACCCTGAAGAGTTCGCTTGATGGCCCTGGACACGTCCGGCTCCTCTGCGAAGAAACGGCGAGCGGGTAAACCGACCGCCTGCTCATACCAGGCCAGAGCTTGCCGGTACAACTCTGCTTTAGACCCGAAGGCGGCGTACAAGCTTTGTGTCGTGATCCCCATCGCGACGGTGAGATCATCAACCGATGTGCCCTCGTAGCCGCGCTCCCAGAACACCAGGGCCGCCTTTTGCACGGCTTCTACGGTATCGAAGCTTCGTGGGCGGCCACGACCTCTAGGTATTGCTTCAGCAATAATCGTAGTGTACCCTCTTGAATTCAGGCACTCTCACATATTTATGAGTAATCACTCCGTCCATCAAATGGAGCTCTGTGAAGGACTCACATGAGTACCCTCTCCCTTGTTGCACCCAACTATCGCGAGACCGCCGGCGTGATCACCGTATTCGACTACGACACCCAGCCACTGGCTGAAATCCGTGCTGTACTTCTGCAGGCGTATGGAACGAAGTATGGTTCCCCCGACCTGGTCGAAAAAGAAGAGACGTTCTTTGCAGGGGCGGAGGGCGACCCGCAAGTACGTGGCCTGTTGTATCGACCGAAGGCAATCGAGGGGCTTGTACCCGCCATACTGCACATCCACGGTGGAGGATGGATCGGAGGAACAGCCGATATGATGGCCTCTTTTTGCGCCGACCTCGCAGCGCGGCATGGTGTCATGGTGCTTTCCGTGGATTACCGTCTGGTGCCGGAGACTGTCTTTCCTCACTCGCGCTGGTGTCCCGGTAGAGCTGCACGTATACCGAGGCGTGTTTCACGCTTTCGACCTGATCCCCGGCCAGATCACGGATCGCTTCTCCTCAGACCTGAACGAGGGATGAATTTCCTAAAGGGACGATAGGTCGGTTTCTGCGGAGCGGTACCGGTAAACGCCTTTCCCGTCACAAGTGTTTCTGCTCTATGACAAATCAACAAAACACTCGCCTTTATGCTGAAGTGATGGCTAGAGGGTTTAGCAAAGGTACCGTCTCGTCTCGCTCGATCAAAGGTTTTCTGCGTTCTCAGTAAAGCAATCAGGACTCCGAGCAGTCTGTTGCCAAACCGCACAATGGGAAGGGTGCCGGAACGCGTTGTGGCACGTCATTCACGGACACAACTCAGGGAGCTTTCCAGACGAGCTCCCGTGAGGGTTACCGTCGAGCCAAGAACAGTCACAGGACCGCCCACCACGGAAGTGTGAATGAACCAGGTGAATTCAAGCTGGCACTCACGGTAAAAGAAGGATCACCGAATGTATGATTCGGAACCGAGAAGATAACGATGGGGTGTTGGATAGAAGGTAAGCGTGTGGTCTGAACCATAGACGGTTTAAGTGTCCACTTAAAACTAAC
>CAXTLR010000062.1:0-2931 GCA_964245195.1 uncultured Acidobacteriaceae bacterium
CGACACACGCTAACTCAACACCACCAACTTCCACTCAGCCACACGCGAACGCGTCCGCCGCACAGCGGCTTCGTTCAAGTCGTGTTGTCGGAAACTTCAACTACGATATGCGGATGGAACGTAAGAGCATCGCAGTGACGAAGGTCCAGAAGAGGCGGGAAGCCGGCTTATGTGGTGCCTGTGGCAAGGCACCCTGCGAGTGCAAGCGAGGAGCGCGGAAACAGAAGAACGCGAAAGTCCAAACTCCAGACACCAACCGAAAGCGTTGATTGCCGCAAAGTCGGTGTTATCGGCAATTAGCTGCCGCTGGAAGCCGCGTGTGACGTGGTGACGGAACCCTTTCAAGCCACGCGGCCCTCTAAAAGGGCTAGAGCCGCGCCCTGTCTGTGCGGCGGTCCTACGAGCCGAGGAAGAAGATGTTGTTCGCTATAACGGTAAGCGCGGCGACAGCGTAACTAGTGTCTTCGAGAAACACCGTGGTGTGGCCCGAAAGATCGGCCTGTGAAGGCTTGCTGGCAATTACCGGAGTATCAATGGTCGCCGTGAGATTGCCGTCGAGAGATCAGCCGGTCGCGAACACGGTGGATAGCTTGCAGGTCCAACTGGTCGTCGGTCTTGATCGGGACAAAGCGCATGTTCTTGCGATCGACTGCCTCAGCGATCGCTTCAGCATCGACGAAGTCGTTCTTGTTCGACTTCACGAAAGGCTTCACAAACTGCGCCGCAATGAGCCGAACATCGTGGCCCTGGCTCCGCAAGGCACGGCCGAGAAAATGGGCTCCTGAGCAGGCTTCCAAACCAATCAGCGAAGTCTGCAGGTTGGCCGTGTAGGCCAGCAGCTGCTTCTTCGAAAACTTCTTCTTCACCAGCAGCTTGCCGGCTGCTCCCAGAGCCACAAGGTGAAAGGTCGTCTTCCCCAGGTCGATGCCAATGGACTGTATCTGCATAGCGATGATCCTCCTTGCCGAACCTGCTTCTACAATCCTCCCGGTGACACAGGAGAATCAAGCGGCGGACCATCTCATTAACGCCGTTGCCGCTCAGTTGAGCAGGCCGGAATGGATTGACGATCGGGGTAGCCGCTAAACTGAAGAAATGCCAACCATGTTCAACAAGCAGTCGGAAGAGTACGTCGGTCAAATCAACGCCGAAATCGAGCGTTTACAGCAGCTTCGCGAGCAGGTGCAGACGATGATTCAGAGCGAAGAGGCTCTGGAACAGTCTGAACCAGAAGCACCCCGCAAACGAGCGGCGAAGAAGAGTGCAGGGAAGAACGGAACAGAGACGAAGGTACCCGGCAGGCGCGGACGCCCGAAGTCAGTACCGACAACAGAAGCTTAATCGGAGATCTGGAGAAGACCATTGGCAACGAAGAAGGCAGCAGCGAAGGAGACGGTGGCAAAGGAGACCGCACCCGATAAGACCTCAGCCAGCTCAAAGGCGGCTGCGCCGAAGATGACCAAGACGCAGGTGATCCGGTCGATGGCCGAGCAGCTGGAGGTTGCACCGAAACAGATCACAGCCTTCCTCGATCTGTTGATCGAGACGGCAACGACTCAGACACGGAAGACCGGCGAGTTTACGGTGCCTAGTCTCGGGAAACTCGTAAAGGCTCAACGTGCGGCTCGCGTGGGCCGCAACCCGGCAACAGGGGAATCTATCAAGATCGCGGCCAAAACAACCGTGAAGTTCCGGGTTACGAAAGCCATGAAGGATGCGGTCGTGCCACCCAGGAAGTAGTCCATCGAAGCAGGGAGCGCCGGCGACCAGCCGGCGCTCTTCTGTTTACGGCCGGCTACCCGGAACTTTGCTTTTGCCGAAAACCGGACTTGACTGGGGTCAGCGGATGGAGAGCTTCCTCACCGTCTCCACGCAAACCATCTGCATCGAGCCAGCACGTTTACATCAGTTTTTGCCGATTCAGAAAGCTTCGACGTTGCCGAAAACCGAGAGGCTTCGAGCAGTATCGGCGCTGTCACGTGACCACTCGCACGGTGAGCCCACGGGATTCAAGAGCACGAGTAATGTTGTCGACGTTTTGCTCGTCCGTCTTACCGTCTATCGGGGAAGAGTCGTTGTCCCAATGGTCCATCGAGCTGTGGAAGAGATCGATGTATCGTCCGGCCCCTTCGGTCGTGACGATCATCGATTTGCCATCTACTTCGTACAGGAGTGTGGTTCTCGACGTCAGCGTGATCGAAAAACTCTCATCATCCGAGACTGTCTTTGACGATAGCCATCGGGTCTTGAACATAGCTGGATCCTAAAACAAAGGCGTGCCGTTTTGCTTTAAGCGTGGCCGGTCGGCTTGTTACTCCTGAAACGGACGTTTCAGTCGAGTGCGTCAGTGTCGCTATGGCACGGTCAGAAAAGATGCAGCGCCCCGATGGTCTTTCTCCACCTGCTGAAGCTCCACAAGGAATGCATCGAGAGCTGCTGGTTCAAAATCGACGCAGACCGTTGCGCTCTCTGCGACTTCCTGCTCTCCATAGTCGCCCTCGATCATCGCGCGAAACGTTGCGTGTCCAGCGAGGTCTGAGCAGTAAAAATCCAAGCGAACGGCACCACCAGCGAACTTCCTTCCCATTGCACCAAAAATCACTTCTCGTTTGTCTTGTGCATTCATGGGGAAGCCCGCTAGTGAGGCGGCTGCTTCGAGTAATCCATCAGTGCCGACGTATACGTTGGCTGTACCCCGAAACGCCGCATTTTCAGCAATGACCCGAACCTCGATCACATCATTGTCGTGCCAAAGGTAGGTGACTTTGAGACCTGTGCTCATGCGATCAAGGTTATTCCATCACTCTCTGAACCTGGACTGCAGACCAGTCGCCAAGTCTTCGAGGCGTTGGGATCTCACGAGCATTGAGTTCTGAGGCGATCGCGCGGAGCGAGCTCGCTCCGGTAGCTTGTATGGCCGTGATGGTCGGA
>CAXTLR010000063.1:0-2580 GCA_964245195.1 uncultured Acidobacteriaceae bacterium
TCGCCGAGCCGTACCAGCACACGCAGCAGACGCCCATGCGGCCCGAGGTTGGGACGCAGGCTCAGTTCCGGAAGCGCAAGGCCCCGAAGACGTACCGCTACGACAGTTCGCTCGACCCGGCGCTGAGCTGGGACGACGGTGCCTCGCGCGCCATGGGCGAGTGGCTGTTGAGTCTAATTGTGGAAGCCTCGAAGCTGCCGAGTCCGCACCGGTTTGCCGAACCGAAGCAGTTCCTTGGCGCAGGAAATGCGGTGCTGTTGACCGTGGGTGGCCTGGCCGACTCGGTCAAGTCGCTGGAGGACCTCGGCAAGCCGTTCCTGGACTGGGCAGGGAAGGCGGAGCGGCTGTCAATGGAGGTGCCGACGCTGCCGCTGTTCATTCATGAGCGGCTTTCGACGCAAGCCATCCTGGCCACGCTGAAGGGACACAAGCGCGAGGGAGTGGACCAGAACCTAAGCCTCTTCGGCGATCCGCAGCGCCCGCTGGTGGAGCGGATGCGGCCTTATGAGCATCGCGACAAGTGGGTGAACCGCATGGTGCTGGGCGACTCACTGGTGGTGATGAACTCGCTGCTGGAGTACGAGGGCATGGGCGGCCAGGTCCAGATGATCTACATGGATCCGCCGTACGGGGTAAGGTTTGGCTCCAACTTCCAGCCCTTCGTGCGCAAGCGGGATGTCAAGAACAATGACGACGCGGACTTGACGCGCGAACCGGAGATGGTACAGGCGTATCGGGACACCTGGGAGCTTGGACTACACAGCTATCTGACATACCTGCGTGATCGGTTGATGATTGCGCGAGACTTGCTGAATCCAAGCGGCAGTGTGTTTGTACAGATTAGCGATGAAAATTTGCATCACGTGCGAGAGGTGATGGATGAGGTGTTTGGCGAAGATCAATTCGTCTCTGTAATCATGTTCACCAAGACTTCTGGGCTTGCCAGCGTGGATAGTTTGGCAACGACGTGCGACTACCTTATTTGGTATTCCAAAGAGCGTGTAAACCTAAAGTACAGACAGCTTTTCCAATCAAGAGATGAAGCTAAGAAGCAGAACAGCCCCTACTCTTCAATAGAGCTGGCTAGCGGTGAAAGGCGAAGTCTTACTCCTGAGGAGAGGGAGGGAATGACGCCTCTTCCAAACCGTGCACGAGTATTTCGAATTGACAACCTCACAAAACCTGGGCCTGGGAGTCGATTTGATTTCGATTTTGAGGGCAGGGTATACAGTCCTGGAAAACGTTGGTGGGGGACAACGCCGGAGGGCTTAGCGGCGCTTGCCAAGAACAATCGCCTCCGCGCTGTGGGTAACGGTCTCTATTACGTTCGCTATGCGGAGGATTTTGGTTTCCAACCGCTCCAGAATTTGTGGAGCGATACTGCTACCGGGGGCTTCGTAGAAGAGAAGTTCTATGTAGTCCAGACGAACTCCAAAGTCATAGCTCGCTGCCTATTGATGTGCACAGACCCTGGCGATCTCGTCTTGGACCCCACCTGCGGCTCTGGCACTACCGCCTACGTCGCCGAGCAATGGGGTCGGCGCTGGCTCACCTGCGATACCTCCCGCGTCCCGCTGGCTCTCGCTCGCCAGCGGCTTCTGACTGCGACGTTTCCCTGGTACAAGGTCAAGGACGGCAGCGAGCACCCGTCCTCCGGGTTCGAGTACCAGCGGCGGCAGAACCGCAAGGGCGAAGAAGTTGGTGGCATCGTTCCACACGTCACGCTGAAGTCCATTGCCAACAATGAGCCACCGGAAGAAGAGGTCCTGGTGGACCGGCCCGAAGAGGATAAGAACGTCACTCGCATCACCGGGCCGTTCGTGTTTGAGGCGACGATCCCGACGCCGCTCGACGTGGATGGGGCAGAGAAGCCGGAGACGGAGCGTGCGGCAGAGGAGTCGCCGAGCGAGCAGGCTGGCAGCTATGTGGGCCGGATGCTCGATATTCTGCGGCGGAGTCCGCTGCTGCGGCTGGAAGGGAACCGGACGGTGCAGTTGCACAACATCCGCCCGCTGACGCGCACCCTGGCTGGCCTGCTGGAGGCAACAGTAGACGCGACAGCCGAAGGCCAGACGCCTACGCTGACCGATGCCGTAGACGAGGCGGCGGAGCGCAACGGCTCCTTATTGACCGGGATCACGCGCAAGCCGGTCGCCATCGTGTTTGGGCCGGAGAACGGCAGCATCTCCGAAGGGTTGGTGTACGGCGCGGCGAAGGAAGCGGCAGCCAAGGACTACACGCACCTGTACTGCATGGGCTTTGCCATCGAGCCGAACGCGCGGCAGTTCATCCAGAGCTGTGATGAAGTGATGGGTGTGCCGGCGACGTATGTGCAGGCGACGATGGACTTGAACATGGGTGACTTGCTGAAGAACATGCGGTCAAGCCAGATCTTCTCCGTTTGCGGGCTGCCGGATGTGGCGGTGACCAAACAGACGGATGGCCGGTACCAGGTGGAGTTGAAGGGCCTGGACGTGTTCGATCCGATCACCATGGAAAACCACCATGCCAAGGGTGACGACGTGCCGGCCTGGCTGCTGGATACGGACTACAACGGCATGTGCTTCCACGTGACGCAGG